>JAIESW010000029.1 GCA_019745565.1 Burkholderiales bacterium | reverse complement strand
TGCCAGCGCGGTCAGCACCCATCCGACCTACGTCATCACGGAAGAAGGCGGTTGCAGACATGATGCGATCGAGTCGCACGTCAGGCCGATCGGCAGCTGCCCGAAGGAATCGCTGCGAACCCGGATCCCCTTGACCAGCGCGGCCAATGCCGCGCATTCGGGACTTGCGCCTGCGCCAGAACCGTCGGAGCGACGTACGAACTCGGCCTCAGACCCGCACGGCCCGCGAAGAAGGGCGCAAGCGTAGGCAATCTGCCCGGTTTCTCGACGACTGCGGGGTCGTCGATCAGCTGCCGCAGATTCTTCACGAGCTGCCTGCCTCGCATGGTGAAGATCTGCGCGATGACCTCGTTCACGATAGTGACGAACAGGCTGGTACCCGGGTATCCGAAGCTCAGTCCGATGGCAACGTCGACTACCATCGGCAGACTCATCGTATCCCTCCCTGGCTGGCCGCTGCAGGGCCCACGCATGCTATTCCGGCATGCCTGATAGCCTCACTATGCGGAGAACGTCGCGACCTCGCGCTCACGGAAGCACTCTCACGATCAAGCGGGGATCGCGGTTGCCAGCCTCGCCGCCAGCTTCGCGTACCCGCCCTTCCATGGATGAATCTCGTTTCGCCAGTCGCCGCTCTTCTTCGTGGATCCCAGCTCCGCACGGTCCAGGGTGTTGCGTGTCTCCACGACGCTGAACTGCGCGATCCTCCTCGGGCCGGTGGCGAGGCCGAGAATGGTCTCCGCCAGAGCCGCCATCAGACGGTCCGCCACGGGAACCCAAAGATTCTCGTCGATCTGCTTTTCCGAAAAAGCATCGAACAGCCACGGACCACGTACCTTGCTGCCAAAGAACAGCGCGGGGGCATTGCGAGGCGTCGGATAGTCGTAGGTATGCGCGATCATGGGCACGCCGGCATTCACGCTGTTCGCACCATCTCGGATTTCTGCAAGAGCCCGGTACGCAGTGGCAACTTCGCGCATGCATTTCGCCAGCTCCGTCTGATTGATGCACGCGTCGACGGTTGATCCACTGCGCAGAATCGCGCCGGCCCGGTCGATCAGGTCATTGCCTCCACCTGAAAGCAGGATGGCGTCCCACTCGTACGCTGTGGCCTTCCTCACCACCAGTCGCGTGAACGCCTTGACGCGGGACGGACTCGCCATCCGCACGATCTCGTCGCCGGACTCCGCTATGTTGACGATGACTGCGCGCGCCGGCAGGTCCAGCTCCATCAACAGGTTCTCATACGGCACCCCGCCCAATGAGAACCACGAATCACCCTCTGCGAGATATCGTCGCTTGTACCGCTTGTCATCCGGATCGTTTCCCGGGTACCGCTGATCTTTCGTGACTGCACCATGAGCAAGCACATAGGGCTTCATCAGGTCTCCCTCTTTGGTTCGCGACTACTGCGGACAATGGTTCGAGGACGCACCGTGCACGCTCGATAGCGCATCTGCCTCAAAGGCTCCAGCGATTGCGCGGAATGGTCACGTCGAACCGCCAGCCCGCCTTGAGGCTTCTCAGCTGCGCCCGGACGGAGTCGTTCCCGAACGTCAGCACCCCATAGTTCCTCCTCGGTGCGCCGAACCCGATGCCGTTGCGGGCAACGCCTGACGTGACGATCTCCATGACACCGCTGTCGTCATACAAGTCATTGCGATGGACATCGCCGGACACGATCATCGCCCCTCGCCGTTGCCCCAGGAGCGCCCGCATGCGATTGAAGGCGCTCGGGTACTGCTCCCAGCTTTCGTCACCATACGTGTGGTAGGTGGTACTCGATGCAACAAGCAGATACTTATCGCCCGTCTGCGCCACGACATCCTCGAGCCACCGCCACTGCTGATTACCGAGGATCGCGTCGCGATCTCCCTTCGAAGCCGACGGTTCGCGACGGTAGAACCGCTCGTCGAGAACGACGATGTCCACGAGATCCGACCTGGTCACCGAGTAGACGTCTTCGCCGGTCGTGGGCGGGGCCAATGCGCGCACCAGTTCCGCCCGCGCCGCTTCTCTCAGACCCGGCGGATGATCTCCGCCATACCGGTTGTTGCCGAGGAAATCGTGATCGTCATAGATGGACAGGATCGATCCACCACGGCGCCGAACGTCGGCCAGAAGACTGGCGAAACTGGGCTCCGCCAGCTGTGCGTCGTAGAGCCGCCGCAGTTCCTGTCGCAAAGTCGCAGGATCCGAGTGATGATCGTGATCCAGATAGATGTTGTCACCGAGAAGGAGGAGAACATCGGGTCTCTCGTCCTGGATCTCTCGCCAGACCGGTTGGGGATTTGTCTGCTGCAGCTTGCAACAGGATGCCGCGATGATCTTCACTCTTGCTCCTCCTTGGAAGGGGCCATCAGCTTTGAAATGCTCGCGAATTCATCAAGCACTTGCGCACAACGATCGAGTCGCTTCGGCAGGCCGGGCGAACCTCGAGCGGCGCCGGCAAACTTCGGGAAGCTGCGGGCCACAGGCTCCCTCGCCGCACGACTTGCGGACGACTCGACGCGATCCTTCACCATCGAGGGATGAGGCCTCTGCTCATCCCACGACCCGGCGACTGAACCCTGCTCGTGAAGACCCTTCCAGCTACTGCAGAAACGTGAATCCGACCTCGAGAGCGAGCCAGGGCTTGTTGTTGTACTGGTACTGACTTGACTTGCTGACCCGGTCCCATCCCAGGACCACACCGGCCTGGAAGCTCCCCTTGATGGTTCCCACCAGCCCGATGCCCCAACTCACGCCGGACGCGTCCTGCATCGCGTCCGATCCCGGTTGACTGACGCTCACCGTCGACGCCCCTGCGAACAGGATCGGCTCTATGCTGAAGCCGCCCGTGGACGACTTGTCGAATCGCCGTCCGATATAGCCGCCGAGGGTCGCACTGCCGGACATGTTGTGATCACCGGTCAATTGATACTTGAACGGAATCGCCAGCGCCCCAAAGCTCAGGCCGAAGCGGTTCGGTGGTGTGACTTTCACGGTCTTGATCGGCACGAGATAGGCAACGCCCAGCTTGCCTTCCTCTTCGTCAGGCAGGCGCCGACCACCCTTGTCCGGCTCTCCGCACGCATTGCTGGCAGGGTCCTGAATGAAGGTGACGATGAGATTCTCGCTGGAATCCTCTTTGCCGATCACTCTCAGGGACACGCCCGATCGAATACAGATCTTCTTCGCCTCCGCGCCAACCCCGTGCTGACTGATCCCGTGCAGGTCGTAGGAAAAGGAGACTCTGTCTCCCTGGTAGTTGTCGGCATCGTTGGGCAGGGTCCCTTGGGCGCTCACGGCTCCACTGAGCACAGTGAGCGCCAGCGCGGTGATTGCTGCGGAGTGGTAGGTCATGGTGCAGTTCCTCCAGGATGACATCCGACTCGCACATTGTCGGACACACCCTCCTACCAATCTCTTACTCATTCATCACTGAGGCGTGCGGTTCTTCCCACAACGAATCTCGACACCCATCAGTGGTCGAACGGCTGAAGGCATGCCGCGGGGTCGGAAGGATCCGCACCGAACCGGTGCCCTCGAATCGAGCGGTCCGTCTGTGGCATCGACGACCCGGGTCGAGTCCGGGCACCTCGACACTGTCATCCGGCAGGACTGCCCGGGCAGCACGCGGGCGCGTACCTCCCGCAAGCGAAGCCCGGGTGGCGGTTCTCGATCAGCCAGTCACGAAGAGCGACTCATGCGCTTTTCGCAACTCGCGCTTCAACAGCTTGCCGCTCGGATTCTTGGGCAAAGCCTCCGCGAACAGTACGCTCTTGGGCATCTTGAAAGAGGCCAGCGAACGCGCGCAATGCGCCAGCACCGCCGCTTCGTCGAGCTGCACACCGTTCTTCGCCACGACCACTGCCACCACCGCCTCCACCCACTTCGGATGCGGCAGACCGATGACGGCAACCTCCGACACCCCCTCCAGCTTGTAGATGGCCTCCTCTACCTCCCGGCTCGCCACGTTCTCGCCGCCGGTCTTGATCATGTCCTTCTTGCGATCGACCACGGAGATGTAACCTTCGTCGTCGATGGTCGCGAGATCGCCGGAATGGAACCAGCCTCCCTCGAAGGCAGCGGCAGTTCGCTCATCGTCGTGGAAGTAGCCTTGCAGCAGCTGCGGGCTGCGATGCACGATCTCGCCGATGGTCGTACCGTCGCGCGGCACGTCCTGCATCGCGTCGTCCACCACGCGCGTTTCGACGTTCAGCACCGCTCGCCCGCAGGAGCCGGGCTTGCGCAGCTGATCATCGGGGCCGAGCATCGTCGCCAGCGGCGCGATCTCGGTCTGCCCGTACAGATTCCACAGCTTCATCTTGGGCAATCGCCGGGCGATCTCGCGCATCACTTCCACCGGCATGATCGAGGCTCCGTAGTAGCCCTTCTCGAGCGACGCAAGATCGGTCTTGTCGAACAGCGGTGAGCGCAGCAACGCTATCCACACCGTGGGCGGCGCGAAGAACGACGTGATGCGATGCTTCTCGATGAGCGGCAGAAGATTCTCGGGCACGGGCTTCGCGGTGATCACGTTGGTGGCGCCCACGTAGATCGAAGGGCCGAGGAACACGTCGAGTTGTGCGCAGTGGTACAGGGGCAACGCGTGCAGCGCGAGGTCTTCACGCGCGATCGATGCGTCCACGACGCAACTCACGTACTGCCATAGCACGGCATCGTGCGTGAGCATGGCCCCCTTGGGCAGGGACTCGGTGCCGCTGGTGTAGACGATCTGCGCCAGGTCGCTGCCAGCCACCTCGAGTTCGAAGGTCGCGGCCGCGCTGGCGGCAAGCTCATCGAAGCGGATCGTCCCATCCTCGGGTTCGCCGGCGTGCTCTCCCGGGAGCCCGATGAAATCCTCTACCTGCGTGTCCAGCTTTGCCGCGGCCCGCGCCACCGGCGCGAACTCGCTGTCGGTAGCCAGCAGGCGGGCACCCGCATGACGCAGGATGTACGCGACCTCATCGGGCTTCAACATGAAGTTGATGGGCACGAGCACAGCACCGAGCCGGGCCAGCGCAAAGCGCAGCGCAATGAACGCGTGCGAATTGCGCGCCAGGATCGCGACGCGATCGCCCTTGCCCACACCGAACTCCGACAGGCCTCCGGCAATCCGCTCGCAGACGTCGTGAAACTGCGCGTAGGTCCACCGGACCTCACCGCACACGATGGCGAGCTTGTTCGGATCGCGCGCTGCGCTTCGGCGCAGCACGTCGGCCAGGGTGTGACGATGGATCGCTGGGTGCACGCGAGTATCCCGAGACGTTGGAAGGATGCCGGGCCGTAGTGTACTGCCCGACCCGACCGCGCCCGGTGCTCTACACGCTCTTGAGCACGTCCAGCATCGGATGCCGCGCCTGCAGGATCTTCCGGCTCGGCAGCCCCCACCACTGCTCCAGCACCGTCGCGTAGACACTCCGGAAATCCACGCCGAAGGCGACGTTCCCCGCACCATCCAGCCGATCGAGTCGCGGTGCCGCGCCGATCAACCCGCCGCGCACTCGACCGCCCAGCATGAAATGGACGTTCGCCGTGCCGTGATCGGTGCCGCTGCTCTGGTTCTCCTTCGGCCGCCGGCCGAACTCCGCGTAGGTCAGGACCAGCGTCGAGCTCCAGCGGTCGAGCTCCATCAAGGCCGCTCGCAACGCCACCAGACCCTCCGCCAGTTCCTTGAGCAGACGCTCCTGCGTGGCGGGCTGGTTGCTGTGGGTGTCGAATCCGTTCAGCGAAAGCTTGACCGCAGCAACGCCGTCCTTGCCCGCGATGGCCTGGCATGCGGTCTTCACCGCATTGCCGAACGGTCCGCCCGGGAATTCGGTCTTGAACTCGTGATCCGCCGCGAGTCCCCTGGCCGCCTGCACGATGTCGGCCTCGACCTTGAGGATGTGGTCGAGAGCGGGATTGCGCGAACGCCCCTCCGGCGTTGCCAGTCGGGCCTGCCGCAGGAATTGCTGGGTGTTGGCCAGCGTGATCACCCGCGGGCCGACGCCTTCGAGCGGCCCCGCCTCGGCGCTGCCGACCACGATGCCGTCGGCGGCAAAGGAGCCCGGCGGAGGCGACTCCGCGAACGCTCGCGCAAGCCATCCATCGGTCAGCGTTTCGTCGCTGTCCGATGCGGTGTCCCAGATCTCGATGGACCGGAAATGCGAGAGATTCGGCGAGGGATACCCCACGCCCTGGATGACGGCCAGCTCGCGTGCCTTCCATAGGGGAAACAGCGGTGCCAGCGAGGGATGCAGGCCCGCGCGGTCGTCGAGCTGCACGACCTTGTCGCGTGCGATCGCGATGCGCGGACGCAGCTGGTAGTAGTTGTGATCGGTGTAGGGCACGACGGTGTTGAGGCCGTCGTTGCCGCCCTTCAGCTCGACGAGAATGAGAAGGTTGTCGTAGCCGGCTCGCGGGCGGACCTGGGCGAACGCGGGAGCCAGCAGGAGCGAGCAGGTGGCGGCGCCGAGCGATTGGAGGAAGTGGCGACGGGGTGGCGTTGTCTCTGGCACGGTTGCCCCCACCCCAGCCCTCCCCCACCTTGCGGTGGGGGAGGGAGTGCATCTAGGAGGGATCGTCGGGAGAGGACGCATCGGGCTACTTCAATTGGTAAACGGGATCCTGGGTCAGGTCCCGAATCAATTCGAGGCCGCCGATGCCCGCAGCCTGGGGCTCGACCGGTGCTGCCGCCAGAACCAGTTGCGGAATTCGCGTCGCCCCGGCGGCGCCGAACGATGCGAGCCAGGCATCCGCGTCGAAGTCGATGTCCGACAGCGCCTGCAGGAAGCGCTGTCGACCTTCCCCGCCCATCTTGCCCTGCCCCTTCGCCAACCGCGGTCCGCCGCGCGGCATCATCCCGTCCGTTCCGCGCATGTCCTGTCCGCGGAACAGGCGTTCCAGGAACTGCTTCCGCTGCAGCAACGTGGTCGAGTTGATCCAGGCCTCACCGCCGGGCCACCCTTTCACGTTGGGCGGCGAGAACAGGTTCTGTCCGAGCGCGGCGGTGAGGAACGTGAAAGGCGCGAGGTCTCCGGTCTTCACGTCGAACGTGCGCAACGTCCCGACCACCAGTTCCACCGGCGACTTGATCAGCACGGCACGATTCGCGTCGGCATAGAAAGCGTCGCTCACGAGGACGAGCCGCAATGCCGTGCGGACGTCGTACCGGTTGAGGCGGAAGAACTCCGCGATGCGTTTCACCTCGCGCGGGTCCGGTTCCGTGGACACGAACTCCCGCCACAGCTTCGTCACGATGAACTCGGCACAGCGCGGCTGGGCGAGCAGGATGTCCAGCACGTCGTCCCCGTCGAGGTTGCCGCTCCTGCCGAGCACCGTCTTGGTCCCGCTGTCGTGCTGAAAGCGACGGTAGCGGAACGTGCCATCTTCGGGCTCGATGCTCCATCCGGTGAAGGCACGCGCGGCCTCCTTCACGTCGCGCTCCGTGTAGGCCCCCTCGCCCAGCGTGAAGAGCTCCATCACCTCACGTGCGAAGTTCTCGTTCGGCTGCGCCTTGCGGTTCTGGGCACTGTCCAGGTAGACCACCATGGCCGGATCACGTGCAATCTCGTGCAGCAGCTTGCCGAAGTTGCCCAGCGCATAGCGCCGCAGCAGCACGTTCTGCCGGTACATGAGCACCGGCGACTTGACCTTCTCCTGCCCCGAGACGAAGTGGTTGTGCCAGAAGAGCGTCATCCGTTCGGTGAGCGGTGAAGGCGTGACCAGCATCTCCTGCAGCCACCAGCTGCGCAGCTCCACACTGATCAGGAACTGACGGCGCATGAAGTCCTTGCGCTCGTCGTCGTCGAGGCGCTTCAGGCCTCGAGGCGATTCGAACCGCTCGACCGAAGCCGGGGGCGGCGTCACGGCTTCGCTGCGCGCGCCGCGCAGGAGCCGATCGGCCGCCTGTTCCCGCGACAGCCCGACGAAGGCCTGCACCTCGGCCTCGGTCGCTCCGAACCCGGTGCGACTCAGGAGATGGCGCGCGTCGTCGAAATCCAGGACCGGTGCAGCGACTGCGGCCGCCGACCCCACGACGGCGGTCGCAAGACCACAAGCGATCCGGTTCCACCAACCGATGTCCGATGCGGCGCGCAAACGCTTCATGGAACTGCAGCCCGGCGACCAGGATGCGGCCACAACGCTGGCCGTCCGGTGCCCGTTGACGGATGCGCCCCGCATGGGCCTCCGGCTGCCCCATAATCCACCCCCAGGAACCGTTCCAGATGCCAGACACACCCCACGCCCGCATCCTCGTCGTGGACGACGACCGTCGGTTGCGCGACCTGCTGCACCAGTACCTTTCCGCCCAGGGGTTCGGCGTGCTGTCCGCACCCGACGGCCCCGGAATGGACCGGGCGCTCGGCTCCGGCGGTGCCGACCTGATCGTGCTCGATCTCATGCTGCCCGGGGAGGACGGCATGAGCATCTGCCGCCGCCTGCGATCGAACGGCAACCGG
The DNA here is from genome assembly GCA_019745565.1 of Burkholderiales bacterium. Classification (GTDB taxonomy): domain Bacteria; phylum Pseudomonadota; class Gammaproteobacteria; order Burkholderiales. The sequence continues at coordinate 206,714 of JAIESW010000029.1, read as the reverse complement.
ACCCCGATCATCATGCTGACCGCGAAGGGCGACGACGCGGAGCGGATCGAAGGCCTCGAGACCGGCGCCGACGACTACCTGCCCAAGCCGTTCAATCCGCGCGAGCTGGTGGCCCGCATCAACGCAGTCCTGCGCCGCGGTGGTCAGACCAGTCTTCCCGGTGCGCCGGCCGAAGCGGACACCGTGGTCCGCTTCGGTCCTTTCGCACTCAACCTGGGCACGAGGCGACTGACGCGCGGCGAGGAATCGATCCCGCTCACCACGGGCGAGTTCGCTCTGCTGAAGGCCCTGGTCACCCATATCGGTACGCCGCTGACGCGCGAGCGCCTCATGGAACTCGCCCGTGGCCGGGAGTACGGGCTGCTCGACCGCACCATCGACGTGCAGGTCTCCCGGCTGCGCAAGCTGATCGAGGAAGATCCATCCCATCCGCTGTACCTCCAGACGGTGTGGGGTCACGGCTACGTGTTCGTGGCGGATCGCGCGACCTGACCATGGGCATCCTGCCGCGCTCGCTCCTGTGGCGTTCCGTGTTGCTGATCACGGCGATCCTCATCGCCAGTCAGCTCGCCTGGATCCAGTTCTTCCGCCTCACCAGCGCGCAGACCAAGTCCGACCAGCTCGCTTCCAACATCGCGAGCGTGCTCAACACGGTCGCGGTCGCCCTCGACACCATGCCGGCCGCGTCACGCAAGAAATTCATGGAACGCCTGCCGGCGGCCATGCAGAACATCCGCCTGCTGCCCGCCACCACGTGGGATATCGACGAAATCGCGGTGGAGCAGTCGCCGCTCCTGGTCGCGGTGTCGGACCGGTTGCAGCGCCTCTCAGGCGGGAACACGCAGGCGTTGGCCATGCTGGAAGACTCCGACCGCTCGCTGTGGATCAAGATCCGGGTGAAGGAGCAGGCTTGGTGGGTCGTGTTTCCGCCGAACGCCTTCGGCTTCACATCGGCTGCGGCGTGGGTCGGCTGGAGTCTGGTGAGCCTCGCCCTCGCGCTCATCGGTGGGCTCGCACTGATGCTGCGGGTGAACCGTCCGCTGCGTGCGCTGGCCAATGCGGCTCGCGACATCGGCGCCGGCAAGACCCCGGCGGCCCTGCCGGAAAAAGGCCCGTCCGAAATCCGCACCCTCTCCCATGCATTCAACCGCATGACCGATGCGCTCAAGCAGCAGGAAGTCAATCGCGCGGTGCTGCTGGCCGGCGTGTCTCACGATCTGCGCACGCCGCTGTCGCGATTGCAGCTCGCGCTGGAGATGAGCCGCGACCAGCTCGACCCGCAGGCGCGCGAGGGCATGGTGCAGGACATCGAGGACATGGATGCGATCATCAACCAGTTCCTCGATTTCGCGCGCGAGGGCGCCAACGAAATCACCGACCCGCGCGCGGACCTGAACGGAATGGTGAGCGCGCTGGCCGACCGCTACGAGAAGCGCGGGGAACCGGTGAAGACCAAGCTTGCGTCACTGCCTGCCTTGCCTCTGAAACCGCTGGCGGTGCAGCGGATGATCACCAATCTCGTCGACAACGCGCTGCGGTATGGGGCCGGAGACGTGGAGATCGAAACCGCCCGCGAGAACGGCGCGGCGGTGCTGCGCGTGCTCGACCGCGGGCCGGGGATTCCCGAGCAGGAGGTGGATCGGGTGATGCAGCCGTTCACGCGGCTCGAAGCGGCGCGCAGCGACTCCGGTGGTGCCGGATTGGGATTGGCCATCGTCGATCGTGTGGCCCGGATGCATGGCGGTCAGGTGCGGCTCGCGCCGCGCGCCGGCGGAGGGCTGGAGGCGCGTGTGGATCTGCCGTTCGAGGAGCCGCCACTGGACAGAGCGGCGTAGGTTTCCCCCACCTTCCCCACCGCAGTGGGGGAGTGGCGTACGACTCCCTCCCCCGGCTTTGCCGGGGGAGCGCTGGAGTGGGGGCGGCGGAGGCACGCATTGCGACAGTCGCTTGCCCCCATCCCAACCTTCCCCCACCGACGGTGGGGGAAGGAGTGCCTCGCAATCACGGCACCTCGAGAATTTGCATCCCCTCCCCCAGCGCGCTGGGGGAGGGTCAGGGTGGGGGCCGCTCCGTCAACAAGAACCGCCCGATCACTTCATACCGCGAACCTGTCGAATCCAGCGTCGACCGCACCAACACGTAGTCGTCAACCATCCATCGGATCGGCTCGATCGACGCCGTCGCGGGCTTGCCCGTGCACTTGCGCAGGATCGTCGCGTGGGGCGCGAACGCGCGCTTTTCGAGAGCAAATCCGATCGACTCGACCCAACCGGACAGCCGGGACTGCAGATCGATCAGTGCAGGCGGAGCGGCAGACGGGGCCACCCATCCGATGCCGTTGTGATGCCAGACACCGATGCGATCGACATCGAAACGAAAGGCCCCCGCCGCGATCGCAGCCGGAGGTGCCATCAGTTCATCGACCCTGGCCGCGTCCACGTCGCCCAGGAACGCGAGCGTGAGATGGATCGAATCGACTCGCGTGATCCTGCCACCCACGGCCGCCTGCAGCGCCGCTGCATGCCCGTACATCCGCTCCGCCACGGCGCGCTCCGGCCAGAGCGCGTAGTACAGCCGGACTCTAGGTGCGGCCGAAGGGGGCGGGCTCGACATCCCGGTGCAACAGCGCGATGGCTTCCGCCGCGATGCCTTCGCCGCGCCCGGTGAAACCGAGGCGCTCGGTCGTCTTCGCCTTGATGTTGACCGCGCCGGCATCGATGCCGAGATCGGCAGCGATATTCGAGACCATCTGCGCCGCATGGGGCGACATCTTCGGTGCCTGCGCAACGATGGTCGCATCCACGTTGCCGATGCGCCAACCCGCCGCGCGCACCTTCGCGCCGGTTTCGCGCAGCAGCACACGACTGTCTGCACCCTGGTAGGCCGGATCGGTGTCGGGGAAATGCCGCCCGATATCGCCCTGCCCCGCAGCCCCCAGCAGCGCATCGCAGATAGCATGCAGCAGCACGTCGGCGTCGGAATGTCCGAGCAGGCCCTTCTCGAACGGAATGGTCACGCCGCCGATGACGAGCGGTCGTCCCGCGACCAGCGCGTGGACATCGAAACCCTGACCGACACGAACGTTCATGGGATCAGGCCGCCCGCGCGCGTTGCCGCAGGATGAGTTCGGCGAGAATCATGTCCCGAGCATACGTGACTTTGAGGTTGGTGGCGTCGCCTTCCACCAGGCGTGGCTGCAGACCCAACGCTTCCACGGCCGATGCTTCGTCGGTGACGCTGGCGGCATCCGCCGCTTCCAGCGCCTGCCTGAGTATCCGGTAGCGGAACATCTGCGGCGTCTGCGCCTGCCACAGTCCGGAACGGTCGACCGTGCGCACGATGCGGCGATCGTCGTCGGCCGCCTTCAGGGTATCGGCCACCGGCAGCGCCAGGATGCCGCCGACCGCGTCGGTTTCGAGCGCCTGCAACAATCGATCGAGCAACACCGCGGACAGGCACGGACGCGCCGCATCGTGCACCAGCACCCAATCGTCCTCGTGCACCGTCGGTTGCATCGCGCGAAGGCCGTTCAGTACCGATGCCGCCCGGCTGTCGCCCCCGCATCGCACCGGCGCAACCTTGCCGCGCAAGGATGGCGCCACTTCACGATCGAACCGGTCGTCGTCCGGTGCGAGAACCACATGCACGCTCGTAATGCCCGCATGCTCGGCCAGGGTCGCCAGGGCGTGCTGGAGCAACGGCACTCCCGCCAACGGCAGATACTGCTTCGGCACGCCGTGGCCCAATCGACTGCCGCTGCCGGCGGCCGGGACCAGCGCGTGGAACCGTCTCTTCAGGATGGGGGCGTTCAAGGCGTGCGGATTATCGTCGGCACCACAGCGGCCGGGCAAGCGCGGCGTCTATAATCGACGGTTCTTCGCACCCGTCCGCATGGTTCTCCCGCTTCCCATCCCGCCGCGCGGTCAGCGCTTCCAGGCACCATTCCTGGCAGGGTCTTCCGACGCGCTCGCCCTGGCCGAACTCGCCGCTGCGCATCGCCCGCTCGCGATCGTCACCGCCACCGCGATGGACGCTCAGCGCCTGCTCGAGGAGATGCGCTGGTTCGCGCCGGAGCGCAAGGCGCATCTGCTGCCGGACTGGGAAACCCTGCCCTACGACACGTTCTCGCCGCACCAGGATCTGGTCTCGGAACGCCTCGAGACGTTGTATCTGATGATGCAGGGGGCCGTGGACGCGGTGATCGTGCCCGTCTCCACCGCACTGCTGCGGCTGCCGCCGCGCGAGTTCCTCGCCGCCTACACGTTCTTCCTGAAACAGGGCGAGCGCCTGCGTCCCGAGGAATTCCGCCGCCAGCTCGCGATGGCCGGCTACACCAATGTGTCGCAGGTGGTCGCGCCGGGCGAAGTGAGTTATCGCGGCGGGCTCATCGACCTATTCCCGATGGGGTCCACCCTGCCCTACCGGATCGATCTGCTCGACGACGAGATCGAGTCGATCCGCACGTTCGACGTCGACACCCAACGCAGCATTTACAAGGTGCGCGAGGTGCGGTTGCTGCCGGCACGCGAGTTCCCCATGGACGACGCCGGGCGCACGCGCTTCCGCCAGCGCTTCCGCGAGGTCTTCGAGGGCGATCCGTCCAAGCGGCGGCTGTACAAGGACATCGGCAACAACGTAGCGCCTCCCGGCATCGAGTATTACCTGCCGCTGTTCTTCGAGGACACGGCGATCCTGACCGACTACCTGCCGGAGTCGACACTGGTCGCCCTGCATGGCGACGTGGCGGGTAGCATCGCCCAGTTCTGGCGCGATACGCAGGCGCGCTACGACCTGCTGCGCGGCGATGCGAACCAACCGCTGCTGCCCCCCAACGCCTTGTATCTGCGCGAGGACGAATTCTTCGGCGCGGTGAAACCCCACGCGCGCATCGAGGTATCGGGCCCCTCGACCGATGCGGCGTCGCCGACCGCAGCACTGCCGCGCCTGGCCGTCGATCGCCGTGCGGCCGATCCGCTCAGCGCACTCAAGGGCTACATCGCCACCTACCCCGGTCGCGTGCTGCTGATCGCGGAGAGTCTCGGCCGGCGCGAGACGATGCTCGAGTTCCTCGGGACGCATGGCCTGGAGCCGAAGCTGATCGAGTCGTTCGGCGCGTTCGCGGAAGCGGCCGATCGGCTGATGTTGACGGTGGCGCCGCTCGCTGCCGGTTTCGTCCTGAACGACGCTGCGTTTGCAGTCATCACCGAGACCGAACTGTATGCGGCCAGCGCCCGCAGTCGCGCGAAGGAACGTGAACGGCGCACCTCGGCCGAGAACGTTCTGCGCGACCTCTCCGAGGTCAAAGTGGGCGACCCGGTGGTGCACGAAAGCCATGGCATCGGTCGCTACCTCGGGCTCGTCACCATGGACATGGGCGATGGGCCGGCCGAATTCCTCACGCTGGAGTACGAGGGGAGCGACAAGCTGTACGTGCCGGTATCCCAGCTCCAGGTCATCAGCCGTTACGCCGGCATGGCGCCGGAGAATGCGCCGCTGCACAAGCTCGGCAGCGGCGACTGGCAACGCGCCCGACGCCGCGCAGCGAAGCAGGTGCGCGACACCGCCGCGGAACTCCTGCACCTCTACGCGCAGCGCGCGGCCCGCCAGGGCCACGCGTTCACGCTGAAGCATCAGGACTACGAAGCGTTCCGCGCCGGCTTCGCGTTCGAGGAAACGGCCGATCAAGCGGCCGCCATCGAAGCCGTCATCAAGGATCTCGAATCCGGCAAGCCCATGGATCGTCTGATCTGCGGGGACGTGGGTTTCGGCAAGACCGAGGTGGCGTTGCGAGCGGCGTTCGTGGCCGTTGCCGACGGCAAGCAGGTCGCCGTGCTCGTGCCGACGACGCTGCTGGCCGAACAGCACTTCCAGAATTTCTCCGACCGCTTCGCCGACTGGCCCGTGAAGCTCGCGGAGCTGTCGCGCTTCCGCTCCGCCAAGGAATCGGCCGTGGCGCTGAAGGGCCTCGAGGACGGTTCCATCGACATCGTCATCGGCACGCACAAGCTGCTGTCGAAGGAAGTGCGCTTCAAGAACCTGGGCCTGGTGATCATCGACGAGGAGCATCGTTTCGGCGTGCGCCAGAAGGAACTGCTGAAGCAGCTCCGCGCCGAGGTGGACGTCCTCACGCTGACTGCGACGCCGATTCCTCGCACCCTCGCCATGTCGCTGGAAGGTCTGCGCGACTTCTCGGTGATCGCCACCGCCCCGCAGAAGCGGCTCGCCATCAAGACCTTCGTGTCGCGCTTCTCCGAGGGGCTGGTCCGCGAAGCGGTGCTGCGCGAGCTGAAGCGCGGTGGCCAGGTCTATTTCCTCCACAACGAAGTGGAGACCATCGGCAACTGGGAAGCGAAGCTGACCGCGCTGCTGCCCGAGGCGCGCATCCGCGTCGCCCACGGCCAGATGGGCGAGCGCGATCTCGAGCAGGCCATGCGCGACTTCTACGCCGCGCGCTTCAACGTGCTGCTGTGCACGACCATCATCGAGACCGGCATCGACGTTCCTACCGCGAACACGATCATCATCAACCGCGCCGATCGCTTTGGCCTGGCGCAGCTGCATCAGCTGCGCGGCCGCGTCGGCCGGTCACACCACCAGGCCTACGCGTACCTGCTGACGCCCGACGAGGAGGCCGTGACGTCCCAGGCGAAGAAGCGCCTGGAAGCGATCCAGATGATGGAGGAGCTGGGTTCCGGGTTCTATCTCGCGATGCACGACCTTGAGATCCGCGGTGCTGGCGAAGTACTGGGGGAATCCCAGAGCGGTGAGATGCAGGAGGTGGGTTTCAGCCTGTACATCGACCTCCTCAACCACGCCGTGCGCTCGTTGAAGAACGGCAAGGAACCGGATCTGGAAGGGCCGCTGCACGCCGGCATCGACATCAACCTGCACGCTCCCGCATTGCTGCCGGAGGACTACTGTGCCGACGTGCACGAGCGGCTCGTACTCTACAAGCGGCTCGCGAACTGCGAGACACTCGATCAGCTCGAGAAGATGATCGAGGAACTGGTGGACCGCTTCGGCCGCCCGACCGAACCGGTCAAGGCGCTGCTCGACACGCATCGGTTGCGCATCCTCGCGGAGCCTCTTGGGGTGATCCGCATCGATGCGTCCGGCGAATCCATCCAGCTCACGTTCAAACCGAATCCGCCGATCGATCCGGCGCGCATCATCCAGCTCGTGCAGCAGCGACGCAGCTACAAGCTTGCCGGGCCGGAGAAGCTGAGGATCGACGTGAAGTTGTCGGAAGTGGCGATGCGGGTGGCGCGGGTGAAGGAAGCGTTGAAGGAACTGCGGGAGCCGGTGGCGGCTTAGGGTTGTTGCCCCCACCCTAACCCTCCCCCGGCCAAGCCGAGGGAGGGGACGTAGACCCCTTCCCCCAGCTTTGCTGGGGGAAGGTTGGGATGGGGGCAAACAACAAGCACCGCACGCTCAATTCCCCGTTGGATCCTTCGTCCACGGTGTCACCGAGAACCGGTCCGCCGCACCATCGTTTCTCTCGAACACGACGGCGATCCATTTCACGCGCGGGTCCAGCAGCATCAGCGCGACTTCGTTGGACACGCCATCGCGCGTGACGTTGGTCTTGGGACTGGGCGGCGGCAGTTCTTGAGCCATGGACATGTCCTCTTCGGTCAGGGTGCGATGAGGTCGGCGACGGCGCGGGAGCGCAGATCCGGATAGGGTCCCGTCATGAGATCGGCAATGGCCACCGCGTCCGGCTGCTTCATGAGCCATTCGGTAAGGCGCTGCACGTTCGCCTTTTCCTTGTAGCCGGCACCACCCAGCCAGGCCGTCAGGCGGTCGCAGTTCGAATCGCACCCGGTATAGGGAATCGGCTTGGCCGGCAGTTGCGGCCGGCCCTCGATCGCCGTCAACGCAGCCCGCGCCGGACCCAGTTCACCGCTCGGCAGGATGCGGTAGTCCGTCGCCAGATAGCCGATCACGAGGGGTCGGGCGAACGATTCCACCAGGGACACCGACCGGCTCGTCGCCATTGCGACGCGAACACTTCCGCCGGCCGCTATGGGTGCTGCCGTCGCGCCGGATTCCGCCGCGGCTGCTTCGCCCTTCGGGCCCGACGCACCCGCCAGGACCTTGTTCACTTCGTCGAAGCGCTTCTTCGCCTCCGTGTCGCCGCCGATGTTGAGCAGATCGATCTGGCGCGGCACCGCGGCCGAAGCGTCGGCGGCCGTGGCCCGGTTTGCGAACAGCGAAACATCGACCGTCTTGACCAGGTACACGCGATTGATCACCCGCAGATAGAAGCTCCGGGGCGGTCCCTTGGCGCCCGGCTCCGGCGACGGCACCGCGTACTGCTCGAGATAGCCGCGGCTCTCGTTGGCCCACCGCTTCACGTAGTCGTCGATGGCTCTCGCAGGCAAGCCATAGGTATATGCATCCTTGAGCGTGATGGTGCCGTTGGCGGATGCGGTATCGAGCAGGTTGAGACCGACCGGCACGCTCTGTACCGGTATGGCGAGGCTCAAGCCTCCGCTCCGGCTCACCGAGAAGTTGTACGTGGGGAACGCCGCCAGCGGCGCGTCGGAGTAATCCGCCGGCACTTCATCGCCTTTCGGGTCCGGAAACTGCCAACGCCGCGGCGGCGCCAGCTTGCCGTCCTCGACTCCCGGCCAACCCCGATAGAACGCGCTGTAACCCTTGGGGTGCAACCGCACCACCAGGTTCTCGAGCGGCAGAAAGCCCTTCTCCGAATACACCTTGACCTGGTCCTCGAGCGCGGTCTCCACCAGGAAGACGTCACCCGGCTGCAGGTCCTCCGTCAACGGATAGACCGGGATCACCTGGCTCGCGCGGATGCCGAGCGCCCAGTCCTTTGCGACACGGGCGAGTTGATCTCCGCTCATCCGCGTCGTGGAGCAACCGGCCAGGCCGATCACCGCCGCAATCAACACCCAACGACCCACCGCGTGCGCAGCCATCATCTTTTCTCCTGTCTGCACGAAACCTTCGGCGATGCCGGAAGGATAAACCCTGGCGCACCGAAATACGGATTGCTTCGTCAGTTGCGTCAGTGACCTGTAAGGTCGCCGGCGAAGAATTCGCGCGCCGGTAGGTTTTCGAACCTCACGGCAACGCGCACACTGGCGGTTGCCGGCATCGTCGCGCCACGTCCGTCGCCGCTCGACGACAGTCGCAACCGAAGCAGAGACTTCACTCTTCAAGGAGGAGCGCCCGACATGGCCAAGCGAGCACTGCTGATCGGCATCAACAAGTACAAGATTCCCGGAGCAGACCTCCGGGGTTGCGTGAACGACGTGAAGAACATGAGCGCCGTCCTCAAGGAGTTCTACGGTTTCGGCGCAGCGGACATCAAGACGCTGCTCGACTACCAGGCGACCAAGAAGAACATGCAGGCCGGCATCAAGGCATTGATCACGGGCGCTGCCAAGGGCGACACGCTGGTGCTGCACTACTCCGGCCACGGCGCGAACGTGCCGGACGATAACGGCGACGAGGCCGACAACCGCGACGAGATCCTGTGCCCCACCGATCTCGACTGGAAAGATCCGCTGCGCGACGACTGGCTGCGGGCCACCTTCGACAAGATGAAGAAGGGGGTGAGCCTCACGGTGATCATGGATTGCTGCCACTCCGGCACCAACACGCGCGCGATTCTGCCGCCCGATGCGCCGATCATTCCGCGCTATCTGCCCAATCCGTGGGACATCATGGCGGAGGAGTCCGGCCGCAAGCTGAAAGGCAAGGTCCGCGGTGAGCTGCGGGCTTCGTCGCGCGCCACCCGCAAGAAGTCCGACGTGGTGAACGCCGAGATTCCTGAACTACTGATCGCCGGCTGCCGCAGCACGCAGACTTCGGCGGACGCCCAGATCGGCGGCTCCTTCAATGGTGCGCTCACGTGGAATCTGGTGGCGAGCATCAAGGAGGCGAAGGGCAAGGTGACTTACAGCGACCTGCACGCGAAGACCACTCAGAAGCTGAAGGCCGGCGGCTTCGATCAGGTGCCGCAGCTGGAAGGCATGCGCGCCAAGTTCACAACGAGCTTCCTCGCACCGCCCGCCTGAGCACGAGTGATCCTCGAACCGTCTGACCGCCCGCCGCGCTGATCTCCGTCAGCCCGGCGGGCGGTGACGCATTCGTCTTCCACCTACCGAGTTATCGCCCGATCCTCGACCGGAGAACGCCATGGCGCAAACGAAGAAGCCCGCCCGGAAAGCCAACACACCCCGCACGACCAGGCGCAGGAAGCCCGCTGCCGCTTCGGCCGCGCAGCCGGCCGTGACGCGCCCGAAGCGCGACGCCTCGCCGGTCTTCCAGTTCGAAGGGATGCCCGCGCCGACTGCGGGTGCCAGCGCGCTCCAGTTCCACGACGTCAAGGCGACGGTCAAGGCGAACTTCAAACCGGGCACGGCGCGCGCCGTCGGTGGAGCGACCCAGAAGGTCACGGTGCTCGCGAACGACATCATCGAGATCGAGTTCGACGGGGGCGTGCGCCTGTGGATGTCGGGCGAGGACTACAAGGAACAGTTCCTCAAGAGCAGCGCGCGCGATGTCGCCGCGCCGGGGCCGGTGGCACCGCCCGCCACGCTGCAGGTCCTGCCTTCGGGCATGCAGAGCCGTGGGCCCATCGGTTGGGTGGTCAAGGCGCTGCGGGTGTTCGGCATCGATCTGGGTGAGAAGACCGCCCAGAAGATCGCCTCGAGCGTGGACAACAAGGCAACGCCGAAGCGTCCCGGTCTCGGGCTGTACGCCTGCGGCATCCGGTACGACACGTTCTTTCTCGGTGCGCCGCAACCCGCATGGGGCAAGGATGGCCAGCCGATCCTGCTGTTCCTGCACGGCACCGCATCCAGCACCTGGGGCAGCTTCGGAGAGCTGTGGTCCCCCGCGCGCGCCGCCGAGCGCACGGAGCTCGCCAAGGTCTATGAAGACCGCGTCGCTGCGTTCGAGCACGCCTCGTTGTCGCAAAGTCCGATCGAAAACGCACGCGACCTGGTGAAGGCTCTGCCGAAGGGTGCGAAGCTCCATGTGGTCAGCCACTCCCGCGGCGGTCTGGTCGGCGAGCTGCTGTGCCGCGCCAACCGCGTGGGCGGCATCGCGTTCGATCCGTCCGAGATCGACGCCTACGGCGCGGCCCTCGATGCCCGCGCCAAGGAGCTGAAGGAACCCAGCGCCAAGGAGCGTCATCTCGCCGCGCTGAAGGAACTGAACGATCTCCTGCGCCAGAAGCAGATCGTGGTCGAACGCTTCGTGCGCGTCGCCTGTCCCGCGCTCGGCACCACGCTCGCGTCGCGCCGTCTCGATCGCTGGCTGTCGGTCATCGGCAGCGTCTGCAGCGCCGCATTGCCCGACACGCCGCTGTCGGACTGGCTCTCCGACATCGGCGATTTCATCGGTTCGGTGATCTCCGAGAAGACCGACCCCGCCACCCTGCCCGGCCTCGAAGCGATGATGCCGGACTCGGGTCTCATCCGGCTGGTGAACTGGCCCGCGGCGGAAGTGGGCGGGGATCTCACCGTGATCGCGGGCGACATCGCGCCCGACGCGTGGTGGGCCAAGCTGCTGATCTGGGTCACCGATCGCTTCTATGACGGTGAACACGATCTCGTCGTGAACACCGCGTCCATGTTCGGCGGTGCCAAGCGCACCGAGCCGGCGCTCCTCAGCTTCCATCAGGGCGCCGCCGTCAATCACTTCACCTATTTCCAGAACGCCGACAGCGCCGGCCGCCTCGTGCTGGCGCTCGAGGGCAAGGCCTCGGTCGACAACGGCTTCAAACCGCTGACGCCCACGGTCACGCCGATCGCCCGCGCGCTGGTGCTGAAACCGAAGCCCGGTCCGCGGCCGGTGGTGTTCCTGCTGCCGGGCATCATGGGCAGCGAACTGATGGTGAACAAGAGCACCGTGTGGGTCGACATGCCGAAGCTCATCTTCGGGGCGCTCGCGAAGATCGGCATCGATGCGAGCGGCGTGCAACCCCGGCAGCCCGTGGTGCGCTACTACGGCGACCTGTCGCTCTTCCTCGGCAATTCGCACAAGGTCATCGACTTCGCCTTCGACTGGCGCCTGCCGCCGGATGTGGAGGCGAAGCGCCTCGCCAACAGCATCGCTGCCGAACTCGCGGCCGCGGAGAACGCCGGCCAGCCGGTCCGCATCCTCGCCCACTCCATGGGCGGCCTCATCGCGCGCACCATGATCGCCAACCATCCCAACGTGTGGGTGGATCTGTGCAAGCGCCCCGGTGGACGTCTGGTCATGCTGGGCACGCCCAACGGCGGCTCGCACTCGATCACCGAGATGATCGTGGGCCAGTCTTCCACGATGAAGGGGCTGGCGATCCTCGATCTCAAGCACGACCTCAAGGAACTGCTCGAGATCGTGACGCAGTTCCCGGGCGTGCTCGCGATGTTGCCCAAGGACATCCGCGAGGACTATTTCGATCCCACGGTGTGGGCCAAGTACGCGGCGCACGCCGGTGACGACTGGGTCGCACCGCCGACCAAGGGTCTCGCCGATGCGCGACGTTTCCGTGACGTCATGGATCGCGCGCTCGTGGACCCCGAGCACATGGTCTACGTCGCCGGCACCTCGGATGCGACGCCGGCGGCGATGCGCCTCGACGAGACCACGGGTCGCATCGAGATCCTCGCCACCACGCAGGGCGACGGCAGGGTCACCTGGGACTCGGGCATTCCGCCGGGTGTGCCGACCTGGTACATGAATGCGGAGCACGGCGATCTCTCGGCCTATGCGCCGGCGTTTCCCGCGATCCAGGAACTGCTGGAGACCGGCAAGACCACGCGTTTGCCCACAGCACCCAAGGTGAGCCGCGGCGTTCCTTCGCTGTTCCCGATGCCGCGCGATACCGATGCGCTGTACCCTTCCGAAGAGGTGCTCACCGCCGCCGTGCTCGGCGCGAAACCGCGCAAGCGGCAGGCAGCGAAGCCGGTGGAGACCCCGGTCAGCGTGAGCGTGCTCCACGCCGATCTGGCCTACGCGAAGTACACCGTCGCGGTGGGTCACTACACCGGCGACACCATCATCAGCGCGGAGAAGGCGCTCGACAACGCACTCGGCAACGCGCTCAGCCGGCGGCAACAGCTCGGACTGTATCCGGGCCCCATCGGTACCAGCGCGATCTTCGCCAATCCGAACCTCGCGCTGGATCCCACCGCGAGTCCGCGCGGGGCCATCGTGATCGGGCTTGGCACCGCGGGCCAGTTGACCGCGGCGACGGTCGCGCGGGTCTTCCGGCACGGCCTGCTCGAGCACGTACTCGCAGCGGGACAGAATCGCCCGGCCGGTGCCGCGGGCAGCACGGCGGCACAGACCAAGTTTGCGGTCTCCGCCCTCCTCATCGGCACCGGCGCCGGCGGCATCTCGGTGGCGGACTGCGTCTACGCGCTGTTGAAGGGTGTGGCCTCCGCGAACGAAGCCCTCGCCGGCGCGGGTCAGGTGGAGCGCGTCACGACGCTCGAGATCGTGGAGCTGTTCGAGGATCGCGCGATCCAGGGCATCAAGGCGATGCAGGAGTTGCGCCGCAATCCCGACATCGAACAGGCCTTCGTCTTCACCGACAAGATCGAGAGTTCGTCCGGTGGACTGCGCCGCGTCAGCTTCGACGAACCCTCGGGCTGGTGGCATCGCATTCAGGTGCTGGGCGGCGGCAAGGACGGCGAGCCGGGCGACGGCACGCTGCGCTTCTCGTCGGTCACGCGGCGCGCGCGGGCCGAGGTGCAACTCCAGCGTACGCAGTTGAAGCTGGTCGACGAGTTCGTCGAACAGGCGATCCGCCAGACCTCCGACAACGAACTGGTCGCACGCACGCTCTTCGAACTGCTGCTTCCCAACGAGTTGAAGGATCAGGCACCCGACCAGGACAACACGGTGCTGCTGCTCGACGAGGAATCGGCGCGCTACCCGTGGGAGCTGCTGCGCGATCCGCTGAACCCGACGCGCAAGCCGATGGTGGTGGAGCACGGCGTCTTGCGACAGCTGGAGTCGTTCGAGTACCGCGAGACCGTGCGGATCGTGACGGAGAACGCGGCGCTGGTCGTCGGCGATCCCGTGAGCAGCTTCCCGCCGCTGCCGGGTGCCCAGCACGAAGCCGAAGCCGTCGCGCGCGTGCTGCGCGCCAAAGGCACCGTAGTCGAGGAGTTGATCAACCCGGTTGCATCCGCCGTCCTCCAGTCGCTCTACAAGCAACCCTATCGCATCCTCCATCTGGCCGGTCACGGGGTATACCGCTATCTGCTGCCGGGCGCACTCGATTGCGATGCCTGCGGCCAGCAGTTGCCCGAAGGCCAGCTCCAGCAGCGCGTCGACGAGGGCGACCGGATCACCGGCATGGTGATCGGCGACAACGCGTTCCTGACCCCGCTCGAGGTGCGGCAGATGCGACGCGTACCGGAACTGGTGTTCATCAACTGCTGCCACCTTGGTCACATCGAAGGCGTGGCGCCGGACGACGTCCGGCAGAATCTCCGTCGCGACTTCCACAAGATCGCCGCGAACGTGTCGACCGAGTTCATCCGCATGGGTGTGCGGGCCGTGATCGCGGCGGGCTGGGCGGTGGACGACGCCGCCGCCTCGGTCTTCGCCAAGCGCTTCTACGAGGAGATGCTGGCCGGCGCGCCGTTCGGCTCCGCCGTGCGTTCGGCGAGAGAAGCCGCCTACGACGAAGCGCCACACCTCAACACCTGGGGCGCCTATCAGTGCTATGGCGATCCCGACTATCGCCTGGAGCGCGACGGCAGCGGCTTCGGCGGTAGCGGACCGGCGGTCCGTTACTCCGGCCCCGCCGAGGCGGTGACGGCGCTCGACAACCTCGCCTCCCGGCTTTCGCTTTCGGCAAACGACCCTAAGGTGGACCGCGACCGGCTCGAAGACCTGATCCGCGACCTGGATGCCGGCGGCCTGCTGACGGATCCGCAGGTCATCGCTGCAGCCGGCCGGGCGTGCGGTGAGGCGGAGTTGTTCGAGACGGCCATCGGCTACCTGCGGCAAGCGCTGACCGTGGAGAAGAGCACCATGCGCGCGCGCGACATCGAGATGCTGGCCAATCTCGAGGCGCGCTATTCCATCCCGGTATTCGAACAGGGCGACACCGCAAAGGCCGACCTGCTCATCGATACGGCCATCGAGCGGTTCGAAGATCTGATGCGCGTCTCGTCACCGGACGAACTCGCCGGCGGCACGCCGCTCAACGAGCGTGCCGGAGCAACCGGCCACCGGCTCGCTCTGCTCGGCAGCGCGTACAAGCGCAAGGCCTGGATGCATTCCGGCAGCGAACGCGACAAGTGGCTGGCGCGCAGCCTCGACTGCTATCGCCGCGCTCATCGCAAGGCGCCGGGAGCTTATCCGCTGCTGAACGCGCTTACGCTGGAAGTGGCGATCGGGTGGCAGCGCGCCGGTGGTCTACCCGCGGCACGCCAGAAGGAAATCCAGAGTGAAGTGGCGCGGCTGGAAGTCGAACTGGAAACCACGGCGTCGACCGACCGCGGATTCTGGACCGCGGCCATGCTGGGCGACGTCGCCTTGGTGAGCGCCCTCTGCCGGCCGAGCATCGATGCAACGGAGATCGATCGCGCCCGCAGCCGCTATCGCGAAGCAGTCAAGCGCGCCAATCCGCGCGAACTGCGTTCCGCGCTGGACCAGATCGACATCCTGATCAAGCTGGCGGACAAGAAGCCCGCGGTCGCCCAGGCGCTGCGGGAATTGTGCGACAGCATCGCGCCGACGGTGGCCGTGGAAAAGCCCGTGGTCGTCGCTCGCAGGGCACCTGCGAAGAAGAAGGCGCCGCGCAAGCGCAAGACGACCAAGTAGCGGTCTACCACCCTCTGCACCCAGCGAAGCTGGCGCCTCGCTGCCCCCACCCTGACCCTCCCCCGGCAAAGCCGGGGGAGGGTCAGGGTGGGGGCAACAACCTCTCAATACCCCGTACAGAACTGGAAGTGCATCGGGTCCTTCCCCGCCCCCGCCCAATCACCACCCCACTTGAACCCGCAACTGCGGAACACTTCGACCACGCCAGGGTCCATATCTCCAACGGAACCCAAGGCGTTTGTGGTCGGATCGAGGTCGATCGCAATGCCCCAGCAGTGCGTGGACAGCTTGCTGCTCGTGCGTTTGGCGCGAAAGCTGTAGGCGCCGCCGTACGTCCGCACCTTGCTCTTCAAGCCCGCTGCGTCGATCTTCGTGAACACCTCTTGAATCGCCGGCACCAGTTTCTTGTGCACCCGCATGCTTTTCGCGAGCTTGGTGGTGTCCCACGCGAGCGGGATCGGATACGGCAGCGGTGCGGTGGCGATTTGCTGCAGTTCCCACTTCGGATCGATGGTGCCGTCGGCCTTGAGGAATTTGTAGATGTCACCGAAGGTCGCGAGGATCTCCTGCAGCCCGTTCGGTGGCGTGAACGCCGCGCGCGAGGTCGCGAAACGCTTCGGCGCGACCAGTTCGCGCTTTGGCGGCAGTTCGATCAACTGCCCCTTCACGGTAGCCTTCGTGTCGCGGATGCCGTTGTAGCCCGCCAGCGCGTTCGCGAGCTTCCGATCGCCGTAGTGTTCCTCCGCAAGGCGGGCGAACGATGGTCTTGCGCCCAGCGCGATCTTCTTGGCCATGGCGTCTCTCCTCGGGTGGGAAAAGCAGGAAGGCTGACGCGATATTGCAGGGGCGATGCCGCCCTGCGCAAGCTGGAGGTTGCACGTTCGACGCGGCGGCAGTTAGGCTACCGATCCGCGCGCGTTTCGAGCGGTCACATATAGCGAGATGGAATACCCAAGAAGAGATTTCCTCATGAAGGCCGGCGGTGCCCTCACGGCCTTCGCGGCCGCCGGGTGGTTGAATCCGGCGCACGCCGAAGCCCAGGAGTGGAACAAGGCCGCCTTCGACGTGAGATCGATCGAAGAACTGGTGAAGATTCTCGGCGGCGAAGCGGCGAGCCCAAACGATGCGATCGACTTCAACGCGCCCGACATCGCCGAGAACGGCGCGGTGGTGCCGCTCGCGGTCGCGAGCGCGGTACCCGGCACCGAGTCGATCGCCATCCTGATCGAGAAGAATCCCAACGTGCTGGCCGGCCTGTTCTCGATCCCCGAAGGCACGCTGCCCGAGATCCAGACGCGCGTGAAGATGGCGGAAACCTGCAACGTCTATGCGCTGGTACGCGCGGGCGGGAAGAATCTCTACGCGGTGAAGGAGATCAAGGTGACGCTCGGCGGCTGCGGTGGATGATTAGGCGGAGAACATGGCAAACCCGATGAAGATCCGCGCCCGTGCCGACGGCGACCTGGTGGAAGTGAAGGTCCTGATGGCGCACGTCATGGAAACGGGACAACGCAAGAACCAGGCGGGCGAACTCATTCCGGCCTGGTTCATCCAGCGTGTCGAAGCGACCTACGGCAACCGCACCGTGCTGTCCGCCCAGTGGGGCCCGGCGATCTCGGCCAACCCGTTCCTCTCGTTCAAGTTCAAGGGCGGGGCCAAGGGCGAGAAAGTGCGCATCACCTGGTTCGATTCGAAGGGTGAAACGCGCACCGATGAAGTCGTCATCGGGTGACGAGATCGGGATGAAGCATCGCCTGACTGCATGGGTAGCTCTGGGCATCGGCCTGATGCTGGGCATCGGCTGGGCCACGGCTGCCGACGACCGGCGGGCGCTGGACCAGATCCAGAAGTACCGCGACATGCTGAAGGACGGCAATCCCGCGGACCTGATGGAACTCAAGGGCGAAGGTCTCTGGACCACGCCGCGCGGCCCGAAGCAGGCGACTCTCGAGCAGTGCGACCTGGGGCTCGGCCCCGGCGTACTCGAAGGTGCCTACGCGCAGCTGCCGCGCTGGTTCGATGACGTGGGCCGCGTGCTCGACGCGGAATCCCGGCTGATCCATTGCATGAGCACGCTGCAGGGATTGACTCGCGACGAGGCGCTTCAGAACTGGACCCGGCCGGGTTCCGATATCGAAGCGCTGGTCACCTTCGTCGCGGCGAGATCGCGCGGACTGCCCATCCGCGCTTCCCAGACACATCCACGCGAAGCCGACATGGCAGCCGTCGGCGAAGCGCTGTTCTTCCGCCGTGCGGGTCCGCTCGATTTCTCCTGTGCCACCTGCCACTCGCAGGACGCGCGGCGCATCCGCCTGCAGGAACTGCCGAACTTTCTCGATCCGGCCAGCGCGCGCGAATCCATGATCCAGTGGCCCGCCTACCGCGTGTCGCAGAGTGCCGTGTGGACACTCGAACGCCGGCTGATCGACTGCATCCGGCAGATGCGCGCACCGGATGCGGACTACGGCTCCGACGCGATCATCGCGCTGCAGGTGTATCTGCAACGCCAGGCTAGTGGCGGCGTGCTCGAAGCACCGGGAATCAAACGATGAGCCTGCGCAGCGGCCTGGTCGGTGGACTGGTTCTCGCAGCACTACCCGCGCTGGCGGCGGATCCGGACGTGTTGACGCGTGCAGAGGACACGATGCGCCGTTCCTTCACGACGGCGACCGAAGAGGAATGGCGCACCCGCCTCGCCCAGGACGAAGTGCAGGCGCTGTGCAGCGCCCACCACAATGCACCGCCCCCGGACGTTGCCAGCCGTATCGTCGCGTTGAGCAAGGAGAACGTCCGCTATCCCGACGACGGCAAGCTCCTCGGCAACTGGAAGGAAGGCGAGAAGCTCGCATCCATCGGCACCGGCGGCCACACCGGCAGGATCCAGCCCGATCGTCCGGATACGCGCCGCGGCGGCAACTGCTACGCGTGCCACACGATGGCCACGAAGGAGGTCGCCGCCGGTAATCTCGGACCCAGCCTCACCGGCTACGGCAAACGACTCGGCAACACGCCCGAGACGCAGAAGTTCGTCTACGAGAAGATCTGGAATGCGCAGGCGTTCGCGCCCTGCTCCCACATGCCACGCTTCGGTACCAACGGCTGGCTGACGCCGCAGGAGATCGCCGATACGGCCGCTTTTCTGCTCGATTCGGAGTCGCCGGTCAACCGGTAGCCGCCCTTCAAGCAGTCCGACGTGGCCTGCCTCGCGGCGGATGGAGGGATGTTGGCGGCACGACCGCATAGACCGCCCTCGACTCCGCGATCGAAAGCGTGAAGGGACTTCGCACAGTCACGCCGTCAAACTGGGCACCGTCCTGGAGGTCTTCCGTGAGCAGTACCGCGCATCCTTCGAGTTGGGCCGCCGCCACCACGAGGCTGTCCCACCACGAAATGCGATACCGTGCCTCCACAGCACGGCCGCGTTCGAGAACGGCGCGATCGACAGGGCGAGGATTCCAGGCCTGCAGAGCGTTCACATCATCCCAGGCTTCTTCCGGACTCAGTCCCGGATCCAATCTCCGGGTGACGCTGACGTAGTACTCCGATAGAACCTGAAAACTGGTGCGCCCCAATCGCTCTCGCCACAAGTGCTCGAGCCACGACTCCGCCAGCCGCTGCTTGGTTGGCTCCCGAGCGTCCCGCGCATAGACGATGACGTTGGTGTCAACGAAGACGGGAGCGATCATGCAACTCCTCTCGCGTCGGATAGCGGGCACGGCCACGGCTCACCTTGACCGGCTTGCGGGCGAGAAAACGGCGCATCGATTCCTCGTACTCCGCCGATTCGCGCATACGTTGCTCGAGCATTCTCCCGATCATTCTGGAAACGCTCATGTCTTGCCGCGCAGCGTGAACCCGCGCCCAAGCCGCGACTTCCTCGTCGAGCGTGATCGTAACGTTCTTCATGGTCGACTCACACCATAAAAAGACACGGTTTCAGTGTAACACCGAACTCGTGCTCTAAACTGCCGAAGGAAGTTCGCCTGCTCCAACCGAATCTTGTGGCGCAAAATGTGCGCTCTTCGAGCTTTGGGAATCCGCGATGAAACGCATCCTCTTCTCAAGCCTGCTTATCGCGAATATTTGCTCCCTCGATG
The DNA here is from genome assembly GCA_019745565.1 of Burkholderiales bacterium. Taxonomy (GTDB): domain Bacteria; phylum Pseudomonadota; class Gammaproteobacteria; order Burkholderiales. Next base: position 186,810 of record JAIESW010000029.1, on the reverse strand, counting down.
CCACATACGCCGCCGCCCCCGGCGACCGCGTCGACAACTTCCGCCTGCTCGACCAGAACGGCGTCTCCCACGAGCTCCGCTATCTATCGGACGCCAAGGCCGTGGTCTTGATGGTGCAAGGCAACGGCTGCCCCATCGTGCGTCAGGCGCTGCCCGCATTGCGCGAACTTCGTGACAGCTACCGCGACCGCGGGGTCGAGTTCCTGCTGATCAACTCCAACCTCCAGGACGACCGCACGGCCATCGTCACGGAAGCAAAGGAGTTCGGGTTCGACATTCCGGTGCTGAAGGACGAAGCGCAACTGGTCGGGGAGGCGCTCGGCGTCGAACGCACGGCCGAAGTCTTCGTGATCGATCCGAAGACCTGGCAACTCACGTATCGCGGTGCACTGGACGACCGTCTCGACTACGAGAAGCAGAAGCCGGTGCCGACCAAGCGCTATCTGGCCGACGCGCTGGACGCGATGCTCGCGGGGCAACCGGTGGCGACCACACGAACGCAGACCGCTGGTTGCCTCGTCAACTTTCCCGAGCGGGGTCGGACCAGCGCTCACGCGGCCATCTCCTATTCGGAGACCATCGCACCGTTGCTGCAGAAGAACTGCGTCGCGTGTCATCGCAACGGTGGTGTCGCGCCCTGGGCAATGACCAGCTACGACATGGTGCGCGGGTTCGCGCCGATGATCCGCGAGGTGCTCCGCACCAAGCGCATGCCGCCCTGGCACGCTGATCCGCAGTATGGCCACTTCGTCGGCGATCGTTCGTTGAGCACGACGGAGTTGCAGACGCTGGTGCACTGGATCGAGGCGGGTGCGCCGCGCGGCGCAGGTCCGGACCCGCTGACATCGCAGACGCCGGTCCCCTCCGAATGGACGCTCGGCACGCCGGACCTGGTGGTCGAAGTCCCTGCATTCGATGTGCCCGCGACCGGCGTGGTGAACTACCGGTATCCAAGTCTCCCGAATCCGGTAGGGCGCGACGTCTGGGTCCGCGGCGTGGAAGTCCTGCCCGGCGATCGATCGGTGGTGCATCACGTGTTGACCGGGATCGACGATGCGCAGTCCCAGGAAGTGCGTGTGGGACAGCTTGCGGCTTTCGGCGGCTATTCGCCCGGCAAGAACACGTTCTTCTATCCGGACGACACCGGCGTGCTGCTGCGCAAGAATGCGCAGCTTCAGTTCCAGATGCACTACACGCCGAACGGGAAGAGCATCCGCGACGTGACGCGTGTCGGCTACTACTTCGCCGACAAACCGCCGCAGCATCCGCTGCGCCTCACGTTCCTGTACAAGGGCAACCTCTCCATACCGCCGCATGCCAAGGCCCACACCGAGACGGTGGAATACGTCTATGACCGCCCGGTGATGGTGTACACGCTGATGCCCCATGCCCACCTGCGCGGCAAGGCTTCGCGGTTCACGGCCGTCTATCCGGACGGGCGTCAGGAGGTGCTGCTCAACGTACCGAAGTACGACTTCAACTGGCAGACGGTGTACATCTTCGAGGAGCCCAAAGTCTTCCCGGCCGGCACCAGGATCGTCTTCGACATGACCTGGGACAACTCCGCGCAGAATCCCGCGAATCCCGACCCGGACAAGACCGTGCGTTGGGGCGACCAGACCTGGGAGGAGATGAACGCCGGGTGGATCCGCTTCCGCTACCTGGACGAAGGGCCGGACGCGGCGAAGACGGCCGAAGCGCGCTGACGCGTCAGTCGAGCGCCACGATCACCCGCGCCTCGATCCAGGCCGCCAGCGCCTGACCGAGATCGAACGACGCGTCGGCCGCCAGTGCCGCGTCGACGCATCGGTCCAGCACCGCTCCCGACAGCGCCGATTCCAGAAAGGCGTGTCCCGCCACGCCGACTTCGCCGACCACGACACGCCACTCGGGGCGATACACCATGCATCGGTGAGGTCCGTCGTCGAACTCGACATGCCGGTCGCCCACATGATCGTGCTGATGCACGGCCCGGATGCGGACCAGCGGCCAACGCGAGACGAGCAGCGCACACGCCGGATGCAGCCGTGGGCGCAGCGCCCCCTGGCTCTCGACCGGAATCGCCGCCAGCGCGATCAGATCGAGCCGCTCGGCATCGGCCGCGTAGTGCGCCCGATGCACGGCCCATTCGAGTCGTGCGACGTCCGGCAGATACGGCAAGTCGCGGACGTGCTCGAAGCCGTCGAGGAACTCACCGAAGCGCTCACCGTACACCGTGAGATCGCCATTGCTCGAAGGCGATCGACGGCCGTACTCGCGCGCAAGCCCATCGAAGAACTCACCACCCACCAATTGCTCGACGACGGGATAGGCAGCTGCGAGCGCCTTGCGCCCGTTGGCGAAGACGTTGCCTCGATACAGCGCCAGGCGCTCCGCGAGCGATTCCCCGGTGCTGTTGAACACGGCTCGTTCATCGACGGATGCCGCGGCATTGCGCAGCACCTCCGCGAACACCGACTGGATCGTCGCGAGGTCAGCCATCAACGGACTCCCGGATCCTCGTCGCGCGCGCCGCTTCATCAAGCAGCACCGGCAGCTCGGGCACGCCGGTGTCCCATTCGATCAGGGTGGGCACCGATCCCAGGCGACGACACGCCGACTCGTACAGCTGCCACACCGCGCCACTCACACGCGAGCCGTGATCGTCCACCAGCAGTTCGTCGACCACGCTGTGCCCGGCCAGATGGATCTCGCCGACGACGCCCGCCGGCACGCGGGCCAGTTCCGCTTCCGCGTCATGCCCGTGATTGACCGCATTCACGTGCAGATTGTTGACGTCCAACAACAGTCCGCAACCGCTGCGCCGAGCGAGCGCCGCTAGGAATTCCATCTCGCTCATCGTGGAATCGCGGTAGGTCACGTAGCTCGAGACGTTCTCCACCAGGATCTTTCGCCGCAGGCGTTCCTGCACCTGCGCCACCCGATCGATCATCATCGTGAGTGCCTCGTCGGTAAACGGCATCGGCAGCAGATCGTTGAAGTGGCGTTCCCCCCATGCGCCCCAGCACAGATGTTCGGATACCAGCGCAGGCTCGATGCGATCGGCCAGGCGGACGAGGCGCTCGAGATGGCGCGCACGCAGTCCGTCGGCCGACCCCAGCGACAGACCGACGCCATGCAGGCTCACCGGATAGCGGGCACGCACGCGCTCGAGCACGTGCAGATCGAAACCGCCGTCGCCGAAATAGTTCTCGCTGTGGACCTCGAGCCAGCCGACATCGGGCTCGCCGTCGAGGAAATCCCGGTAGTGCCGGGCTCGCAGTCCGATACCGCAGTCGCGGCGTGCAAGTGTGTTCATGAAACGACACCGGCGGCTCGCGGCCGCCGGCGCCAGGGGCTGCTCGGATTACTTCTTCGTGAGAATCTTGCCACCCATGGTTTCGCAGGTGCCGGCCGCCACGTACTTCCACTCGTTCGGATCGTTGTCCTTCTTCGCCTGACCGGAGCAGGAATGGGAGCCGTTGGCGCTGGCGCAGTCGTTGGTGCCGGCCTTCGCCACACCCAGGCACTTCTCCTTGTCGGACTTCTTCATGTCGTCTCCAGCCAGGGCACCGCCGGCGGCGGAAACGGCCAGCAGACCGGCAAGCGCGGAACGGATGACGAGCTCGTGTTTCATGGTTTCTCCTCGGGTTCGAACGGGGGGTGGCGGGTCCACGCCCGCCGCCCTGTGTTACGGGGTCGATCGGCGGCTGGATTCAGGCCGATTCCGCACGGCGGCATGGTACCTTGCCCTCGGACAAGCGCAACGGCCTCCGGATTCCCTTGATGCATCGACGCGAATTCCTGCAGATCCTGGCCGCCGCCTCGGCGGCGGGTCTTCCCATCGCCACGCGCAGCAGTCTCGCCGGAGAGATCGGCGCAGAACTCTATGATGTGCCGCCGTTCGGCAACGTCGGTCTGCTGCACTTCACCGACTGCCACGCGCAGCTGCTGCCGATCCGCTACCGCGAACCGGACGTGAACATCGGCGTGGGTGCTGCAAAGGGCCGGCCGCCCCATCTCGTCGGCGAGCGGCTGCTGCGCGCGTTCGGTATCACCCCGGGCAGCGAGCAAGCCCATGCGTTCTCGCATGTCGATTTCGAACAGGCCGCGCGGGTGTACGGCAAGGTCGGCGGTTTCGCTCATCTGGCGACGCTGGTCCGGAGGCTGAAGGCGCAGCGACCCGGCGCGCTGCTGCTCGACGGCGGCGATACCTGGCAGGGGTCCGCCACCGCCTTGTGGACCCAGGGCCGCGACATGGTCGCCGCCAGCCTCGCGCTCGGCGTCGACGTCATGACCGCACACTGGGAGTTCACGCTCGGCGCGGATCGCGTGCGATCGGCCGTGGAGAACGACTTTCGCGGTCGCATCGACTTCGTCGCACAGAACGTGCGCACCGCGGATTTCGAGGATCCCGTGTTTCCGTCCCATGCGGTGCGCGAGATCAACGGCGTTCCGGTCGCGATCATCGGTCAGGCGTTTCCCTACACGCCGGTGGCGCATCCGAAGCGCTTCGTGCCGGAGTGGACCTTCGGTATCCGCGAGCCGGAATTGCAAAAGACCATCGATGCCCTTCGTGCGCAGGGTGTGCCCGTGGTGGTACTGCTGTCCCACAACGGCATGGACACCGATCTCAAGCTGGCAAGCCGCGTTCGTGGCCTGGATGCGATCCTCGGCGGTCATACCCACGACGCCCTGCCGGACGCCATCGAGGTCGAGAACCCCGGCGGTCGCACGCTGGTCACCAACGCCGGCTCGAACGGCAAGTTCCTCGGCGTGCTGGATCTCGACGTGCGCAGTGGCAGAGTCGCCGACTATCGTTACCGATTGCTGCCGGTCTTCGCGAATCTGCTGCCGGCCGATCCGACGATGACGACCCTCATCGACACCTTGCGCGCGCCCTACGCGGAAGCGCTCGCCGAACCGCTCGCGCACACCGACACGCTGCTCTACCGCCGCGGCAACTTCAACGGCACCTTCGATCAGGTGATCCTGGATGCGCTGATGCAGGAGAAGGACACCCCCATCGCCTTCTCGCCGGGCTTCCGCTGGGGCACCACGCTGCTGCCGGGCGAGACGATCACGCGCGAGGCGCTGCTCGCGCAGACCGCGATCACCTACCCGACGGTCACCGTGACGGAAATGACGGGCGCGAACCTGCACGCCGTGCTGGAGGACGTCGCTGACAATCTTTTCAATCCCGATCCGTACTACCAGCAGGGAGGCGATATGGTACGCACCGGCGGGCTTCGGTACGCGATCGACCCCCATGCCGCGCGCGGCCGGCGCATCTCCGATCTGCGATTGGGTGACGAACCCGTCACCGCCAACAAACGGTATCGCGTTACCGGCTGGGCCTCCATGGCGGATGCCGTTGAGGGCGAGCCGATCTGGAACGTCGTCGAACGCTGGCTCAAGGCCCACGGCCCGGTGAAGAATGTTCGAGTCAACCGACCTCAAGTGACGGATAACGCAAGGTAACCGGGTCGGCGCGCGCGAGGTTTTCGCCCCATAAGCGTGCATCTGCAGCACCGTCGTGCACCGAGAAGTGCATGCGTACGATTGGGAAAGTTCGCAACAAGTGCGCCAAGTTCATGATGCACCGCACCTTTACACGCGGAATACGCCGTTGGCATGATCGCTGGCGCCTCAAATGCCCCCGGCATGGCAATCGCTGCTGCTCGTGCCGGGTTCCGGCGTGATGGACCCGCCCATAACCACGCGAGAGAGACCATGGCCGATTCCAGCAAGTCGTACGAGCAGAGTGACGCCCACGACGAAGACGTCAAGACGCTGCACAGCATGGGCTACGCCCAGGAGCTGTCGCGCCGCATGGGCGCTTTCCAGAACTTCGCCATCTCGTTTTCCATCATCTGCATCCTAGCGGGTGGCATCACCGCGTTTCCGCTGTCGCTGAGTGCAGCGGGCGGCGCATCGGTCGGTTTCGGCTGGCCGCTTGCGTGCCTCTTCGCGTTGCTGGTGGCCGCAGCCATGGGGCAGATCGCATCTGCGTATCCCACGGCGGGCGGCATCTATCACTGGGCATCGCTGCTCGGCGGACGCGGCTACGGCTGGGTCGCCGCATGGTTCAATCTGCTGGGACTGCTGTTCGTCGTGTCGTCGGTCAACTTCGGCGTGTTCCTGCTGTTCCGCGACCTGTTCCTCGGCGAAGTGCTGGGACTCGACATCAAGGCCCTGGGCTGGGTCACCGAAGCGCCGCTCGATCGGGGCTGGTGGACGCAGACCATCTTCATCGCCGCCATCACGGTCACGCAGGCCTGGCTCAATCACGTCGGCATCCGGGCCACCACGATCCTCACCGACTTCAGCGGGTATCTCATCTTCGTCGCGGCGGTGCTGCTGACGCTCGCCCTGCTGTTCTACGCACCGAGCCTCGACTTCTCGCGCCTGTTCACGTTCAGCAACTACTCCGGCGAAGCCGGCGGGAATGTATGGCCCACGGTGATCCATTCGGTCCCGTTCATCTTCCTGCTCGGGCTGCTGCAGGGCGTCTACACGGTGACGGGCTTCGATGCTTCGGCCCACACGGCCGAGGAAACGCGCGACGCCGCCCGCTCGGCGCCGCGCGGCATGATCCATTCGGTCTTCTGGTCCTTCCTGTTCGGCTACGTGATGCTGTGCGCGTTCATCCTCGCGATGCCCAGCATCGAGGAAGGCGCCAAGCAGGGCTGGAACGCCTTTCCCTGGCTGATGCAGCAGTCGCCGATGCCGAAGATCTTCAAGGACGTCCTGATCATCGCCATCGTGATCGCGAACTACATCTGCGCCCTGGCCGGTCTGACGTCGACCTCGCGCATGATGTTCGCGTTCTCCCGTGACGGCGGTCTCCCCTTCTCGCGGGCATTGAAGCAAGTGAGCCGCAAGCACCGCACGCCGGTGAACGCGATCTGGTGGGGTGCCATCCTGTCGATCATCGCCACCCTGTACGGCGATGCGTTCGTGGTGCTGTCGACCGGCTGCGCCGTCTTCCTCTACATCTCCTACATCCTCCCGATCGCTGCCGGTTTGCGGGCGGAGATGAACGGCAGGTGGACCAGGAAGGGACCGTTCGAGCTGGGGGCCGCCTCGAAGTTCGTGAGCGTGCTCGCGATCATCGGCTGCGCGCTGCTGATCTTCGTGGGGGTGCAGCCGCCCAACGAGAAGGTGGGCTACCTCATCGTCGGCCTGCTGGTCGCGATGGCGGTCTTCTGGATCGCGCTGGAATCCCGGCGCTTCCAGGGCCCGCCGATCGGCGACATGATCGCGAAACGGCAGGCCGAGATCGCTGCCGCGGAGAAGGCGGTCGGCGTCGCCTGAGATTGCGTGTAGGCTTCGGTAAGGCGGGGCTCGCGGTCCCGCCTCTTCGTTTGTGCGTCCCGACGAAACCTACCCCGATCCGCGGCGGTCCACGCGTCCATGGAATCCCCGACTCAACCCTTCGACGTCGCCGTGATCGGCGGCGGTGTCGTGGGGTGCGCCATCCTCCGAAGAATGGCGCTGGGGGGCGCCGAATGCGTGCTCCTGGAACGCGGTGCGGACATCCTGTCGGGTGCGAGCAAGGGCAACAGCGCCCTGCTCCACACCGGGTTCGACGCGCCGCCCGAAAGCCTCGAACTGGCGTGCATGCGGGCCGGCTATCGCGAGTATCTGGACGTCCGCCACGCGTTCAATCTGCCCCTGGTGGAGACCGGCGGCATCGTGGTCGCCTGGAACGACGAAGAACTGGTGAAGTTGCCCGCGATCGTCGAGCAGGCGCACGGCAACGGCGTCGCCGACGTCCGTCTCATCGACTCCGCCGAGTTGTATGCGCGCGAACCGAACCTGGCACCGGGCGCGCTGGGTGCCGTGCTCGTTCCCGGCGAGCACGTGATCGATCCGTGGTCGGCTCCCCTGGCCTACGTGCACCAGGCCATGGCGCACGGTGCCATCGTCCGGCGCAGCACCGAGGTGCAGGGCGGAGAACGCGAGGACGATCACTGGCTGCTCGCGACCACCACCGGGGAGATCACCGCGAAGGTGGTCATCAACGCGGCGGGACTCTACGGCGATCAGATCGAATCGATCGCCCGCACCTCACCGTTCGAGATCCGGCCGCGGAAGGGCCAGTTCGTCGTGTTCGACAAACCGGCGCGCGAACTCGTCTACTCCATCGTGCTGCCGGTGCCGACCGCGCGCACGAAGGGCGTGCTGGTTTGCCCCACGGCCTACGGCAATCTCCTGGTGGGACCGACGGCGGAAGACCAGGAGGCTCGCGACGTGGCAACGGTCGACGAAAATGCGCTCGATCGCCTGGTCGCCAGAGCGCGCGCGCTGGTCCCCGCTCTCGCGAGCCATACCGTCAACGCGGTGTACGCGGGCCTGCGTCCGGCCACCCAGTTCAAGGACTATCAGATCGAAGCCCTGCCCGATCGCCACTGGATCACCGTGGGCGGCATCCGGTCCACAGGGCTGACGGCAGCGCTCGGGATCGCGCAGCACGTGGCCGATCTGTACGCGCAGCACTTCGGTGTGCTCGACTGGACCGCGGAGCCGATCTGGACGCCGGTACCGAACCTCTGCGAGGAACGACCGCGGCGCTGGCAGGAGCCGGACGCGGGCGAGATCGTGTGTCATTGCGAACTGGTGACCCGGCACGAGATCGAAGCGGCTCTCGGCGGGCCGCTGCCGGCGGGCGACCTCGGCGGACTGAAGCGGCGCACCCGGTGCATGATGGGGCGGTGTCAGGGGTTCTATTGCAGCTGGCGCGTAGCGCAGCTGGCGGCAGGACGGCTGGTGGATGTGCCGGCGGCCATCGATGAACGATGAAAGGCAAAGCGTGAAACACGAAGGACACGAAGAGCACGAAGGAGCACGAGGAGATCCCTTGCCTTTCCTTCCCTTGCCTTCGCGACCTTCGTGCTCTTCGTGTCCTTCGTGTTTCAAGACGTTTGCCCCCGCTTGAGAGCATCGTGACTGCCACCAACGACGTCATCATCCTCGGTGCCGGCCCGGCGGGGCTCGCCGCGGCGGCGGAACTGAAACGTCTCGGCGTCCGCGACGTGCTGGTCATCGAACGTGAACAACAAGCCGGCGGTGTTCCGAGGCACTGCGGACACCTTGGATTCGGTTGGAAGGAATTCCGCCGGGTACTCACCGGCCCGTCGTATGCAAAGCGCCTGTCGCATGCGGCGGCGGGAGTCGAAGTGCGCACCGGCACGACCGCGCTGGCGCTCGAACCCGGCGGTCGGATCCGCGTCGTTTCGCCGGAGGGCCAGGAGACTCTGACGGGGAAGCGGATACTGCTCGCGCTCGGTACGCGCGAGACCCCGCGTTCGACCCGCCTCGTGTCCGGCACGCGACCCTGGGGCGTCTTCACCACCGGCGCCCTGCAACAGCTCGTGTATCTCGCCCGCATCCAGCCGTGCAGGCGCGCGGTGATCGTCGGCACCGAGTTCGTCTCGTTCTCGAGCCTCCTCACCATGCGACACGCCGGCATCAAGCCGGTCGCGATGATCGAATCGGGCGAGCGCATCCTGGCACCGGCACCGGGCGCCTGGATCGCCCGCATCGCCTTCGCGACCCGCGTGCTCACGCGTACACAGGTCGTGGCGATCCACGGCGCGCGCTCGGTCACGGGCATCGAGATCGAACGTGCGGGCGAGCGCTCGATCATCGCCTGCGACGGTGTGGTCTTCACCGGCCGTTTCGTGCCGGAGACCGCCATCGTGAGGTCGAGCCACCTCGCACTCGACGCCGGCACTGGCGGCCCCGTCGTGGACCAGTACGGTCGCTGCAGCGATCCGGACTTCTTCGCCGCCGGCAATCTGCTGCGTCCGGTGGAACCCTCGTGGACCGTCTGGAGCGAAGGCCGTGCCGTGGCCCATGCCATCGCTGCGAGCCTGCACGACGCATTGCCCGCTGCCACGCGGCTGATCCCCCTCGAAGCGCACGGACCCGTACGCTACGTGTGCCCGCAACGCGCGGCGACACCGGCCCCTTTGCCGGCAGCGCTGCCGTTCAACGCCCGCGTGGCGCGCCCGGCAAACGGTCGACTGCGGGTGCTGGCCGGCAAGCGCGAGTTGTGGGGGCAGGATCGTCGCTTTCTGCCGGAACGCCGGCTCTACCTCCCGCTCGACACGCAGCATCTCGGCAGCGTCGAATCCCTCGCGGTGGATCTCGCAGAGCCCGCGCGTCCATGACCCCTGCGAAGCGCCATGGCTGAAGAGGAAGAGCACCCGCGCTTCGTGGTCGCCATCGACCAGGGCACCACGGCGACCAAGGCCCACCAGTTGTTCCTGGACGGCACGTTCCAGCCGATGTTCTCGGTGGAGCATCGCCAGCATTACCCGCAGGCCGGCTGGGTCGAACACGATCCGCGCGAACTGCTCGCGAACATCCGCCAGTGCCTCGACTACGCGCAAGGTGCGGACGCACTCGCCATCGACAACCAGGGCGAGACGGTGATCGCGTGGGACGCCGAAACCGGCGAACCGGTCGGCAACGCCATCGTGTGGCAGGACAATCGCACCCAGCCCACCATCGAGCGCCTCAAGGCCGACGGAGCGGAATCGCTCACCCTGGAGCGTGCCGGCCTGCCGCTCGACGCGTACTTCTCTGCGACGAAGCTGCGCTGGATCCTCGACCACGTTCCCGAAGCGAAGTCGCTCGCGAGCAAGGGCCGCTTGCGACTGGCCACGAGCGATGCGTACTTCCTGGACCGCCTCTGCGGCACCTACGCCACCGACGTGACCACGGCGTCGCGCACCAGCCTCATGAATCTCGCGACCGGGCAATGGGATCCGGAGCTCTGCCGCCTGTTCGACGTGCCGATGGACCTGCTGCCGCCGATCCGCCCGACGGTGTTCGAGCATGGCGTGATCACCGGCACGCGGATACCGCTGGTGGCGAGTATGGTGGACCAGCAGGCCGCCCTGTTCGGACACGGTTGTCATGCGCAGGGCCAGGCGAAGATCACCTTCGGTACCGGTGCATTCGCCCTGGCCGTGGCGGGCAACACGCCCGTCGCCGCACCGGATGCCGGGATCCTGCCGACCGTCGCGTGGCGTCTCGGTACGCGGACTACCTATGCCATCGACGGGGGCGTATTCAACGCCGCGTCGGCGCTCGATTGGGCGAAGCGCCTGGGATTGTTCGCGAACTTTCGCGAGCTGCGCGATCTCACCAGACCGAGCGCGCTCGAGCGCGGCCTCGCGTTCGTGCCGGCGTTGTCGGGATTGGCCTGCCCCTACTGGGATCGCTCAGCCGCAGGCCTGTGGCTCGGGATGGGGCTCGACACGACCCGGCTCGATCTCGTTCAAGCCGTCCTCGAAGGCGTCGCGCTGCGCAGCGCGCAGGCTCTGGCGGCGATGAATGAACGGGTGCCGCTCGCGTCGGCCGTGTCGGTCGATGGCGGCCTCACGCTCAATCCGTACTTCTGCTCCTTTCTGGCGCGGGCGTTGGACCGGACGATCGTCGTGCCGTCCACCCCGGATCTCACCGGGCTGGGATGCGCCCAGTTCGCCTTCATCGGTGCCGGTTTTGGACCGCTGGAGACGTTGCCGCCCGTGGCACCACCGGATCGCATCGTCGAGCCCGACGGCCCGTTGACGCCGGAGCTGCACGCGCGCTTCGCCGATGCGGTCGAACGGGCACGCCGTTGGCGGACGGCCTGATGCCATGGACCGAACCGCGGTGCACCTGATCGGCCTCGACTTCGGCTCCACCACCAGCAGTGCCCTCGTGGCGCGGGCGCGTGTGGGACATCACGGCGTCACCGGGCGCATGGAACTGGAATCCCCGGAGATCGTCTATCGGCCCGAGCCGGTGTTCACGCCGTTCCGCGACGACGGCATCGACGCCGATGCGATCGATGCACTGCTCGATCGCTGGTTTGCCGCGAGCGGTTTTCGGCCGCAGGACTTCTTCGCGGGCGGCACGATCATCACCGGACTCGCCGCGCTCCGCGACAACGCGACGATCATCGCCCGCGCCGTGGGCAACCGTATCGGCGAAGCGGTGGTGGCCACGGCGGACGATCCCTGCCTCGAGTCGTGGCTCGCATTCATGGGGAGCTGCTCGACCTTGAGCCGGCTGCATCCGGGTCGGCCGATCCTCAACCTCGACATCGGCGGCGGCACCACCAATCCCGCCCTGGGGCTCGACGGTGACGTGTCCGCGACCGGCTGCCACTACATCGGCGCGCGCCACTTCCAGGTGCGACCCGGCACCTATCGCCTGACGTCGATCTCGCAGCAGGGCCGAGCTTTGCTGCAGTCGCTGGACCTTCGCCGCGAGGTCGGCGACGTGCTGGACGAACCTGCCCTCGCCGCCGTCCTCGACTGGTATGTCGCCGCGCTGGAAGCCGTCGTGCGCGGCGACAGCACCTTCTTCGCCACATCCGTAGGGCGCACGCACGAGCAGGTGGCCTTTCCGGGGTCGACCGGGGCCGCGATCACCTTTTCCGGCGGGGTCGGTGAATTGCTCTACCGCCATGCCGCCGGTCAGCCGTTGCCGGGCACGACGCATTTCGGCGATCTCGGGATCGATCTCGCCTTGCGCATCGCCCGCTCGCCATTGCTGGCGCGCGATCTCAATGCGATGGTCCCGGAGCAGCGCGGCCGCGCCACGGTCTATGGGCTGGCGCTGCACAGCACCGAGGTTTCCGGCACGACGCTGTTCCTGCCGGATGCCGGTGTCCTGCCTCTGCGCGATCTGCCGGTCGTCGCCCGCCTCCCCATCGGTGCCGGCGCCGCCGCCATAGGCGATGCGATTGCGCTCGCTCGGCGGCATGCGCGCGGGGCATGCATCCAGTTCCTCGGAACGATGCCGGCGCAAGACGGAGTCAAGCGGCTGGGTGAACGCATCGCGCGCGCCCTCGGGCACGCGTCACCACTCGACCGTCCCCTGGTGCTGCTGCTGGAGCCCAACCTCGGCAAGACGCTCGGCAACTACGCGACCGACTGGGGCCGGGCACGGACCAGCCTGATCGTGGTGGACGAGATGCCCGATCGGCACGCACACTTCGCCAACATCGGCCGGCCGCGCGACGGTGTGGTGCCGGTGTCGTTCTACGGGATGCACTGAACCGCGATGAAGCCGCTCCCCGACATCGTCGTGCCCGATCCACGACCGGACGAGATCTATGCGACCACGGTCCTCGACCGGTCGTTCACCTTCAAGGGCCTCAAGGCGCTGCTCGGCGCCGCCGACGTCAGCAAGGCCGGTGACCGGGTGGCGGGTCTCGCGGCGCCTGACGAAGTCACGCGTGAGGCGGCACGGCACATCCTCGCGGGCCTCACGCTGCAACACCTCTACGATCGCCCACTCACGGACGACAAGGGGCGCGTGGACTCCGTGATGCGCGTCAACTACGACATCGACCTCGAGGCATTCGGCTCGATCGCCTCGATGACGCTGGGCGCGCTCAAGGACCATCTGCTGCGCAGCGCGCCCGCCGAAGTGAAACGGGTGGGCGGTGCGTTGACCGGCGTGATGGCGGCGGCGCTGGTGAAGCTGATGGACGTGCACGAGCTGGTCCTGGTGGCGCGCAAGGCCAAGCGCTCGGCGAAGGCCCGCACGCTGCTGGGCCTGCCCGGAACGCTGTCTTCGCGTCTGCAACCCAATCACCCGAGCGACAACCTCGACGGCATCACTATGCTGGTCTACGCCGGTTTGTCCATGGGGTCCGGCGATCAGCTGCTCGGGGTCAATCCGGCCATCGATACCGTCGAGAACATCGGCGCTCTGCTGCGCCATCTCGACAAGCTGCGACGGACCACCGGTGCCCCTACCCAGATCTGCGTACTGAGCCACGTGAAGACACAGCTTGCGTGCCTGGAGCGCGGTGATCCGGTGGAGATCCTGTTCCAGAGCCTCGCGGGCACCGATCGCACGCTGACCGAGGAATTCGACGTGACCGTCGACCTGCTCGACCGGGCCTGCGTCACGATGGCGGAGCGCGGACCGCTGCGCGACGTGGCCGCGACGTGGATGTACTTCGAAACCGGCCAGGGCAGCGAACTCACCTACGGCAAGCACAACGGCATGGACATGGCCGTCTGCGAAGCGCTGTGCTACGGGCTTGCGCGCCGTTACGACCCGTTCATGGTGAACAACGTGACCGGCTTCATCGGGCCCGAGACCCACCTCGACAACGTCGAGATGATCGTGTCGAACCTGCAGGATCACTGCATGGCGAAGCTGATGGGCCTGCCCATGGGCATGGCGCCCTGCTACACACTGCACTCGAAGATCACGCTGGAAGGCCAGCAGATGGCGACACAGCTCCTGACCGCGGCGGGCTGCAACTACTACATGGACGTGCACCTGCACACCGACCGCATGCTCGCGTACTTCGATACCAGCGGCCACGACGACCAGACGCTGCGCGAAGTGCACGGCCTGAAGCCCGCGCCCGAGTTCCTGCGTTGGGCCATGGAGCGCGGCATCTTCGAAGAGGCGGAAGACGGCACGGTGCTGCGAGGGCCCCACTGGGGTAATCCGAGGCTCTTCTGCAGTTCCGACGCGGAGTACCAGCGGCTACTGGAGAGCGTCCCCGCGGCCTACGGCTTCGACAGCGCCGGTCCGCGCCCGGCCGATCGTGTGTCGCGCACGCTGCGCGCGAACCTGGCTGTAGGCCGGGAAGCGATCTACGCCGATCTGAGGATCGACGCCGTCGACGGCCTCACGTTCCGCCGCTTCCGGACGGCCGCCGGGGATCGCGAAGCGCATCTGAACGATCCCGAGCTGGGTTCCCGCCTCGCCGACGAGCTGCGTACGCAACTGTCTCCCGAACGCAGCGACGTGCAGATCGTGGTGTCCGACGGTCTTTCCGCCGAAGCCATCCACCACAACGTACCCGCGCTGCTGCCGGTGCTGCTCGACGGACTGCGCAGCCGCGACTGCAAGATCGGCCCGCCGATCCTCGCCCCCTTCGGACGCGTGAAGCTGGCCGAAGCGGTGGGCGATGCGCTGCAAGCGAAGCTCACGCTGGTGCTGATCGGAGAGCGTCCCGGCGGCGACGCGCTGGCCTCGCGCAGCATGTCGGCGTACTTCGCGTATCGCCTGGATGATCCGCAGACCCGCGCCGAGGCGGCGCGCTTCAGCGGCAATCCGGACGTGCGCTACGAGTATTCCGTCATCTCGAACATCTACGCCGGCGGCCTGCCGCCGGTGGAAGCCGGGAGCGTGGTGGCGGAGAAGATCTTCGACATCCTCGCTCACAAGGCGGCGGGGAATCGGCTGGAGAGCCTCATCGCGAGCGATCGAAAGACCAGACCTTGAACCGCGAAGGGAACAAAGATGATCCTCGACCACATCGGCTACGCCGTCGCCAACTTCGCCCGCGCCAAGGCCTTCTACACCAAGGCGCTGGAGCCGCTCGGCATCGTCGTCGTAATGGAGGGCGACGCCTGGGCCATGCTCGGAAAGGACGGTAAACCGGAGTTCTGGTTCGGCGCTTACGGCAAACCACCGGAGACGCGGTTGCACCTCGCGTTCGCAGCCGAGAATCGCGAGCAGGTACGCGCGTTCCACGCGGCAGCGCTGGCGGCCGGCGGCACCGACAACGGCGCGCCCGGGATCCGCGAGCAGTATCACAAGGACTACTACGGCGCCTTCGTGATCGATCCGGAAGGCCACAACATCGAGGCCGTGTGCCACAAGGCGCAGCGCTGATCGGCGTATCGGGTCCGTACAGCCTCGACACGTTCCCGCTCACGCGCTGGGGGCCGGTGTTCGAAGCCACCGGCAACGTGCTGACGCGCGCGATGCCGATCTCCTACGTCACGGGCAACAAACCGCCGATGCTGCTGCTCTCGGGCGACGACGACTGGTGGGTGCCCCGGCGCAACACGGAGATGATGGCGGCGCGTGCGGGCCATGGGTGGAGAAGTGGTCGAGCGCCATTTCCCCGGCCTGGACCACAAGGTGGCGATCGGCGCGATCGGTGCGCCGGTACGCGATCAGTATGCAGTCCTGCAGGAGATCGACCGGTTCATCCGCGCGTACTCCACGACCGGTCGGCAATCGTGACGACGTCGACCCGCTCCCCGAGTTGGCCGGCATCCTCGTCTTAAGGCAAACTTTTTCCCCACTCGAACCAGAACACACCCGGAGACCCCCATGGCCCGCGCCAGCAAGAAAGTCCAGGCCGCCGCCCGGACGCATCATCCCGCCCTCGACCTGGTCGCCCGCTCCGGCAGTGGCAAGGTCAAGGTCGCGGTCAGCGATATCGACGGCATCCTGCGCGGCAAGTACCTCCACCGCGACAAGTTCGCCTCGGCCGTGGAAGGCGGTTTCGGCTTCTGCGACGTGGTGCTGGGCTGGGACATGCACGACGTCTGCTACGACAACACGCTGCTCACGGGCTGGCACAAGGGCTACCCCGACGCCCAGGTGCGCCTCGATCTCAACACGGTCCGGCAGGTGCCTTGGGACAACAACGTGCCGTTCTTCCTCGGGGACTTCGTGAGTGCGGACGGCAGCCCGCATCCGATCTGCCCGCGGCAGACCTTGAAGCGGGTGCTGAAGCGCGCTGCCAAACTGGGTTTCCAGCCCATGTGCGGCCTCGAGTTCGAATGGTTCAACTTCACCGAGACGCCGCAGAGCTGGGCCGCCAAGAAGGGCGTGGAGCCCACGCCGGTCACGCCGGGCATGTTCGGCTACTCGCTGCTGCGGGCCAACCATTCGCGCGAGTACTTCAACGCGCTGCAGGACGAGATGGCGGCGTTCCGCGTACCCATCGAAGGGTTGCACACCGAAACGGGTCCCGGCGTGTATGAGGCCGCGATCGCGTTCTCCGAAGCGCTCGAAGCGGCCGACCGCGCACTGCTGTTCAAGACCGGCACCAAGGAGATCGCCTCGCGCTTCGGCATCATGCCGAGCTTCATGGCCAAGTGGAGTCAGGCCTATCCCGGCTGCAGCGGCCACGTGCACCAGAGCCTGTCGGACGGCAAGAAGAACGTCTTCTTCGATGCGAAGGGCCGCCATTCGATGAGCAAGCTGTTCGAGAGCTATCTCGCGGGGCAGGTCGCGGTGGCCATGGAGTTCGCGCCGATGTTCTGGCCCACCGTGAACAGCTACAAGCGGCTGGTGGACGGCTTCTGGGCCCCGGTGAAACCCACCTGGGGCGTGGACAACCGCACGGCGAGCTTCCGCGTGATCTCCGGGTCGCCCAAGGCAACCCGGCTGGAAACGCGCTGCCCCGGTGCGGACATCAACCCCTATCTCGCGGTGGCCGCTCTGATTGCCGCCGGCCTGCATGGCGTGGAGAAGGGTCTCAAACTCACGACACCTGCGATCCGCGGCACCAACGAGGGAGCGGAGAAGATTCCGCGCGCCCCGCGCTCGCTGGCGGCCACCACCGAGATCTTCCGCCGCTCGAAAGTGGCGCGCGACTGGCTGGGCGACGACTTCGTCGACCACTTCGCGCTGACGCGCGACTGGGAGTACCGCCAGTGGCAGGACGCCGTGACCGACTGGGAGTTGAAGCGCTACTTCGAGATCGTCTGAGATGTCACCTCTGGTTGGTGGGGTGCAGGGCCCTTCGGTACATGTTCGGCGGTGTGTGAACGGCGGTGCGTTATGCTGGTCGATTCGCTATCAGTCTTCATCGATGCCCCCACCCTAACCCTCCCCCGGCATAGCCGGGGGAGGGGATGTACACCCCTTCCCCCACCTTCGGTGGGGGAAGGTTGGGATGGGGGCGCAGTACAAGCACACTCAATCTCGTTAACTTTCCCTCATGGCCATCACCAAGTTCGGTTTCCCCACCACCATCCAATTCGGCCCCGGCGCGCGCAAGCTGGTCGGCGATCATCTGCGCGAAGCCGGCGTCAAACGCCCGATCATCGTCACGGACAAGGGGCTCGCCGCCTTGCCCGTCATGGCCGACTTCCGCAGCGGTCTCGGCGCCGGGCTCGATGTCGCCGTGTTCTCCGACGTTTACGGCAACCCCACGCGGGCTCAGGTCATGGAAGGCGCCGCGGCTGCGCGCGCACACCGGGCCGACTGCGTCATCGGCTTCGGCGGTGGTGCCGGCCTGGACGTCGCGAAGGTGGTCGCCGTGATGACCACGCACGCAGGCGACGTCATGGAATACGTGTGGGATCACCCGAAGGTGCGACCGATCGACGGCGATCTGCCTTACTTCGTCGCGCTGCCGACCACCAGCGGCACCGGTTCCGAAGTGGGCCGCTCGAGCGTGGTGTCGGAGGACGACACGCACATCAAGCGGATCGTGTTCTCGCCGCGTCTGCTGGCCAAGGCGGTATTCGCCGATCCCGAACTCACGCTCGCCCTGCCCGCCCACGTGACCGCCGCGACCGGCATGGATGCGATGACGCACAACATCGAGTCCTATCTCTGCCCCACCTATCACCCGATGTGCGACGGCATCGCTCTGGAAGGCATGCGCATCGGCGCCCGCGCCCTGCCGGTTGCGGTGCGTGAGCCCGGCAACATTCAGGCGCGCGGCGACATGATGATGTCGTCGCTCATGGGTGCAGTGGCATTCCAGAAGGACCTCGGCGCCGTGCACGCCTGTGCCCACGCACTCTCCACCGTTGCCGACCTGCACCACGGTCTTGCCAACGCACTGATGATCGAACCGGTGATGCAGTTCAACCTGGAAGTCGCGCGCGACAAGTTCGCCGAAATGGCGCATGCCGTCGGCGCGGCCGGCGCGGACGATTTCGTACCCTGGCTGAAGCGGTTCAAGGCATCCATCGGCATTCCGGCGTCGCTTTCGGCAGTGAAGGTGACGCGCGAGCAGATTCCGGCGCTGGTGGCCGTGGCGGAGAAGGACATCGCAGGCCAGACCAATCCGCGGCCCTGCACGCGCGCGGACTTCATACGGTTCTACGAACAGGCGATGTGATGAAGGACCGCTTGCTGATCGGCATATCCGCCCGGATCTACCACCCGATCAGTCCGGTACTCGACATGGGTGGCGTCTTCACCAAGACGCTGCACTATCTGGAGCAGTCCGTGGCCCACTGGGTCATGTCGCGCAAGGTGCTGGTGGTGATGATCCCCGCCATCGAGAGCGCCGGCATGATCGAGCGCAGCGAGATGAGCCTGCACGCCTACGCCGAGCACCTCGACGGGTTGGTGCTGCAGGGCGGCAACGATCTCTCGCCGCAGACCTACGGCGAGACGCCGCTCAAGCCCGAATGGTCGGGCGACCCGGTGCGCGACCGCTACGAGATGGATCTTTTCAAGGCCTTCGTGGACCACGGCAAGCCAGTGATCGGCATCTGCCGCGGCTGCCAACTCATCAACGTCGCCTTGGGTGGCTCGCTGTACCAGGACATCGAAACCCAGGTGCCCGAAGCCATCGAGCATCGCAACGCGGTGAAGTACGACCAGCAGTTCCACACGATCAGCCTGGTGCGCGGCACCCATCTCGCCGAGCTCTACCCCGGCGTGACGCAGGCCACCATCAATTCGATCCACCACCAGGCGGTGAAGGACGTCGGCAAGGACCTCGTCGTGGAAGCTGTCGGCGTGCCCGACGGCATCGTCGAGGCGATCCGCTGGCGGGGTCCGAGTTACGTCTTCGGCATCCAATGGCATCCCGAATTCATGATCCACAGTTCCGGCCAGCAAGCGGAACTGTCGGGCAAGCCGATCCTCCACGATTTCCTCGAGGCCGCCCGCGCACGCAAGCAGCAGGGCGCCCCCGTTTCCACTTCCTGATCTTCACGAAAGGCTGTTCCGGATGTTGACCATCACCAATCCCGCCGACGGCAGCACCATCACCCAGTTGCCGGAGGACACCGCCGATTCCGTCGCGGCCAAGTACCGCGCCGCCCGTGCCGCGCAACCGGCCTGGGCCGCGGTGGCGCTCTCGGACAAACTCGCGATCATGCGCAGGTTCCGTGAGGGTGTCGTGCGCGATCTGGACAAACTGGCAGCCGTCGAGACCTCCGAAGTGGGCAAGCCGCTGCAGCAATCCAAGAACGAACTGAACGGCCTGTTGGGTCGCATCGATTTCTTCCTGGCCGAGACCGAGCAAACGCTTGCGCCGCGCACCGTGTTCGACGACGCCGGGATGCGCGAGCGCATTTCGCACACGCCGCTCGGCGTCATCGCCAACATCTCGGCGTGGAACTACCCGTGGTTCGTCGGCGCGAACGTGTTCGTGCCTGCCCTGCTCACCGGCAATGCGGTGTTGTACAAGCCCTCCGAATTCGCCACGTTGACCGGCCTCGAGATCGCGCGCCTGCTGCACGAAGCCGGCGTGCCGAAGGACATCTTCACTGTCCTGGTCGGCGGCGGTGCCGTGGGCGCCGCGCTGCTGGCCCAACCCATCGACGGCGTGTTCTTCACCGGCTCCTACGCCACGGGGAAGAAGATCGCCGAAGCCGTGGCCGGACGCTTGATCAAGCTGCAACTGGAACTGGGCGGCAAGGACCCGAGCTACGTCTGCGAGGACGTGGACATCCAGGCCGCGGTCGGCTCGCTCGCCGACGGTGCCATGTACAACACCGGCCAGAGCTGCTGCTCGGTGGAACGCATCTACGTGCACGAGAAGATCCACGACGCCTTCGTCGATGCATTCGTGAAGGAAGTGAAGGGCTTCAAGATCGGCAAGCCCACGGAGCCCGGCAGCTACATCGGCCCGCTCACGCGCGCACCGCAGCTCGCCGTGCTGGAGCGGCAGGTGGCCGATGCCCAGGCGAAGGGCGCGAAGCTGCTGGCCGGCGGCAAGCGCATTCCCGGTGCCGGCAACTGGTTCGAGCCGACGGTGTTCTCGAACGTGAACCACTCGATGGAAGTGATGCGTGAGGAGAGCTTCGGTCCGATCATCGGCATCCAGAAGGTCTCCGGGGACGACGAGGCGGTGAAGCTGATGAACGACACGGCCTACGGCCTGACGGCCGGCGTGTACACGAAGGACGAAGCGCGCGCGCAGCGCCTGCTCGCGCAAGTCAATGCGGGCTCGGTGTACTGGAACTGCTGCGATCGCGTGAGCCCGCGCCTGCCGTGGTCGGGCGTCGGTCATTCGGGCGTCGGACTGACCCTGTCCACCTACGGCATCGAGACCTTCACGCGGCCGAAGGCCTGGCATCTGCGTCAGGCGTAACGGGGAGTGAAAGGAAAAGCGCTCAACGCGGCGGACGCGGCGTAAGGCAAAAACAAAGGCGTTTGCCGTTGGGCGTCCGCCGCGTTGATGGCTTTCCAGCCTTCGCCGGCCAAACCGGCTACTCGACGACCGGAAGCTTCCGCTTCTTGTAGTACTCGTACACGCCCTTCAGGTTGTCGCGGTGCACGTCCCGATAGGGTTCGTACAGCGTGACCCAGCGCTTCTTCATGGAGCCGCCGATGTACTCCTCCAGGGTGCCTTCCAGGTAGCTCTTGCTCTTGGCCCGCTGCAGCATCTTGGTGATGTAGTCGACGGTGGCGTCGATCAGCGTCTTGTCGTACCCGCCAGCCGCGATCACGTCCGGGTCGCCATGGTTGGGATAGATGCGGTCGAACTCCATGGTCCGCATCTTCTTCAGGTTCTTCACGTGCTCGGCGAGATCGCCGAACTCCACCATGAAGGTCACCGTGTCCTCCAGGGTGTCGCCGGCAAGCAGCAGGCGGTCGGAGGGGATCAGGATCACCAGGCTGTCGGGGCTGTGGATGTTGACGTTGTGCAGCTCGATCTTGAGGTCGCCCAGGTAGAGGTCGGCCCGCTTGCGGAACGCGAGATCGGGCAGGACCAGCGGCTTGATCCCCGGCGGACCGAAGGCCTCACCCTGCTCGATCTTGTCCTTGAGCTTCTCCATCAGCTGCCGGCCGACGTCCGGCGCGAGGATATGGCTGTCGGTGTAGGCGGCGTTGCCGCCCACATGATCCGGATGCCAGTGGCTCAGCACCACGGTGAAGCGCCGGATCCCCTTCTGCGCGAGGTAGTCGCGCACCCACTGGGCCTGCTCGGTCGACGTGAAGGTGTCGTAGACGATGGCTTCGTCGCCGCGATGGATCGCATAGGTGGCGATGCCGAGTTTCATCGCACCATCATCCACCCAGTTGTAGTCGGGGCTGTAGCGCGGAATGCTCTCGTCGCGCCCGGTGTAGAACGCGGTCAGGTGGTCGTTGATCTCGATGACGGTCATCTTCGGGGCTTCGGCGTGGACTGCGAACGGCAACACAAGGCAGCAGGCGAGCAGGAACAGTTTCCGGAATCTCATGGCCATCCCCCCTTGGCGTCATCGCCGCGGACGTTCATGCGATGAGCATTTCACCGGGTCGCGACGGCTCCGTGAGATTACTCTCGCCGTCCCTCCCGTCTCAAGCGTGGCGCACCGGTCAGCGACCGTCGATCGCCGCGGCGATGCGTTCGATCAGGTACGGATAGAACGGATTGCAGCCGAGGCGCAGCAGCGAGGCCGCATCCACCACCAGCACGCCCCGCTCGCCGCGCAGACCGCGGACGCCCAGCCGGATGCCGTAGTTCTCCGCGAGGTCGGGCTGCAGGCCGTAGAGCGCGTCGGTCGTCGGAAACGGCACCGCGATGTGCGAGAGCGAATAGACCTCCCTGGGGAAAGCGAGCGGCAGCGGCCGGCGCGTCTCCTCGGCCGTACCGGCCGCCATGCGACGCTCGATGACGGCGTCGGTGTTCGCATCGGCATTGGTCACGACGGAGATGCCGTACCGGCGCGGCGCAGGCGGCAGCAGTCGAACCAGGGGGTCGGTGATCCCGGGCTTCACCAGGAGTCCGAAATCCACGGACCGGTTGAGGTCGAACAGCACCAGCTCGCTGCCGTTCGCGGGCACCATGCCGTACAAAGCGCTGATCACCGCCGCGACGCTGACCGTATCGTCCACGGCCGACTGGAACGTCAGGATCGGGGGCAGCTTGCTCAGCCGGTTCTCGCGCGATGCCTGCGCCAGCTCCGCCTGCAGCGTGGTGCTCAGCCGATGCGACTGCACCGCCGCGTTGACCGGGAACGAGTTGTACTTGAACGGGTTGTACTCCGGCAGCAGATCGAGCCACGCGGTTTTCGCGAACGCCGGGAGCACGGCAGGCCACCCGGCGAAACCCGCGAACCGCGCGAAGGCGGAGACACCGATCATCGGCGATAGCAGGACGATCCGGTCCGGCCGGGCGAGCCGTTCGTCCTTAAGCGCATCCAGCGTGTACTTGAGCGTCAGCGCGCCGCCGGTCGAGTAACCCACCATGTGGAACGGCTTGGGCGCGCCGACGCGACGCCGCGCCTCGCGCACCGCCATGCGCGTGGCGGCAAGTCCGTCTTCCCACTGAACGCGCGTCAGCGCTGCCGGCACCGTGCCGTGGGCCGGCAGGCGCATGGCCAGCGCGACGTAGCCCCGGTCGCGATAGTGCGCGGCGAGGTGCCGCACGGTGTAGGGCGAATCGGTGAGCCCGTGCAGCAGCAGCACGACACCGGCCGGCTCGCCCTTCGGTTCGAGCACGAACGACCGGTTCCAGTCCTGCGCAAAGTGCGCCGGATACACGGCGCTGCCCTCGTAGTAGCGGTTGTGCGGGACGCGGTCTTCCGGCTTGAGGCGACGGGTGACGGCCTGCTTCATGAGCTCGTACAGGCGGTTTTCCGCTTCGATGTAGTCAGCCCAGGTCGAGCGATCGAGTTCGGCCTCGCTCAGCTCCTCAGGGACATACGTGTGCCACGGTTCGAGCTGCGGGCCGCCGAGGGAATTCCAGGCGCGCAGGGCAAGGCCACCGGCAATGAATACCGCGATCAGCAGGAGACCGCGCTTCAACACCCAGAAGGCGACGCGTTTCATCTCGATCGAGCCGTGGACGGCACCATGGTGCCGTCATTCTCACCGGGTGCGGAGCGATCGGGTAGTCCCGACTTGAAGCAACGCGCGCGTGCTGCCCCCTCCCTGGCCCTCCCCCGGCGCAGCCGGGGGAGGGGACGTACACCCCTTCCCCCAGCTTCGCTGGGGGAAGGTTGGGATGGGGGCCGTCCTAATCTCCGACGATCGGCCTCATCGATCGTCGCACTCCTCTCCTTCCCCCACCATCGGTGGGGGAAGGCCGGGATGGGGGCAGCAGTCCGGCTACTTCGCCGCCATGCAGACGGCCTCCACGTTGTTGCCGTCCGGGTCGATCAGGAATGCCGCGTAGTACGTCGGGCTGTAGTCCGCGCGCAGGCCGGGTTCGCCGTTGTCCTTGCCGCCGGCAGCGAGACCGCTACGGTGGAACAGATCCACGGCCGCGCGATCCTTCGCCCGGAACGCCACGTGCACGCCGGGTCCGGTCGCGCCTTGCGCGCGATAGAGCCACAGGCCCGGTTCATCCTTGGGCCCTATCCCCGCGTAGGACCCCTCGCGCGAACCGACGACGTGTCCGAGCGCACTCAGCGCCGCCTCGTAGAAGCGCACCGCCACATCCAGGTCCTTCACCTTCAAGCCGATATGGTCGTACATGACGATCTCCTCATTCAGGGGAGATCATCTTGCACCGGCGTGCGTGACCCTTTCTTGGAGAATCTTGCGCTCCCCGCGGGAGGCCCGGCGGAACTCCCGCGGCGACACGCCGGCCGCGCGACGAAACGTCCGCACGAAATTGGAGAGATCGGCGAACCCCGCGTCGAGTGCCACATCGGTCACCGGCAACGTCTCGTCCGCCAGCAGCCGTGCGGCCCGGCGCAAGCGGGCGCGCACCAGATACTGGTGCGGCGTCACGCCGAGCACCTTCGAGAACACGCGTAGGAAATGGAACGGACTCAACCCCGCGCGGCCCGCCATGGCGTCCAGATCCACCGCCTCACCCGCGCTCTCGTCGAGCCACAGCGCAGTTTCGACGGCCCTGCGTCGATCGGCCGCCTGCGCCCGCAGCGGCTTCGCTGCGCGCCCGGAGACGCATTCCACGAAGCGATGGGTGAACCACAAAGCGGCCTCGTCGAGACCGACAGTGGAGTCGCCCGCCGCAGCGCTCTGTGCGAGCTCGCCCAGCACCATCAGCTCCGGCAACGGCGGCACGCAGGCCACACGCCAGACTTCCGGACCTCCGCCGACGGACTCGACAAATGCGGGGGTCGGCTGGAACGAAAGGCACTCGTCTCCGCACCTGTGGTGCTGATGGGTACACACGTACTCGTCACCGGCATGGCCGACGAGGATCGAACCGGCAACCAGCTCGAAATCCTTGCCGCGAGTGCGGTAGCCGAAGCTGCCCCGGCGCACATACGAAAGCGAATGCGCGCGATGACACTCGACGAATGGACGATCGGCGGGACCGGCGTCACAGCGATAGTCGACCACCGACAAGGCGCCGCTCCGCAATACGTTCGCCTTCACCACCGCGGCAGATCCGGCGTTGCGACGTCCATCATTCTTCCTTCAGCTTGAGTTCGGTCACGAGCTTCGCGTAACGCGCGTTCTCCTGAGCGACGAAGGCGCCGAACGCGGCTGGCGTCATGACCATGGAGCGCGCGCCGGTCGCGGCGAAATGCTCCTGCACGGGCGCGGTCGCCACTGCGGCATTGACCTCCCGATGCAGAAGATCCACCAGCGCCTGCGGCATTCTCGCGGGGGCGAAGAAGCCGGTCCAGACGTTCACGGTAGCATCCGGATAGCCGGCCTCCGCCATGGTGGGAACGTCCGGAAAGACCGACGCGCGGCTGGGGCTCGTGACGGCGAGCGCCTTCAGCGTACCGGCCTGGACCGACGGCGCGGATGCCGGATAGCCGGCGATCATCATCGGCACGCGTCCCGGCAGGACATCGGCCAGGGCCTGGCTGTCGCCCTTGTACGGCACGTGGGCGAACGAGAGCCCGGCGGCGCGCTTGAACACTTCCATGCCGAGGTGCGGGAGACTGCCGGTGCCGCTAGACCCGTAGTTGAGCGCGTCGCCCTTGGCCTTGCCGAGTGCCACGAGTTCCTTCACCGACGACACATGCAGGTCGGGATGCACCACCAGGACCATGCCGCTCTCGTAGACCGAGGCGATCGGGGTGAAATCGCGGACCGGGTCATAGCCGGGGTCGCGCTGCAGGTGCGCGCTGATGGCGTGGGCGCTGTTGGTGAAAAGCAGCGTGGCGCCGTCCGGCTTCGCGCGCGCGACGAACAGCGTCCCCACGACGCCACCGGCACCGGTCTTGTTCTCGACGATCACGCGGTGCTGCAATCGCTTGCCCAGCGCATCGGCGACGACTCGCGCTCGGGCGTCGAGACTGCTGCCCGCGGCCACGGGAACGATCACACGAATGGGATCGGGCAGCGCTTGCGCGTTGGCGGTCGATTGCGCCGGCAACAGGATCGCAATCGATGCGAGGATCGAGACCGTGCAGCGGCCCATCACGCTCGCCAACGATCGCAATGCCCTCGCGTCGCCGCCATCCCACCCTTCGACCATACGTACCTCCTCGACGGGCTCATCACGGCCCGTGAGATGGCACTGTACCGGGAATGCCGCGCATGGACGCGAGACGTAGTCCGAAGACAGGCAACGATGCCCCCATCCCAACCTTCTCCCACCACAGTGGGGGAAGGGGTGTACGTCCCCTCCCCCAGCTTTGCTGGGGGAGGGCCAGGGTGGGGGCTGGCAGCGACTCAATCGAGGCGGCGCTTCCCCACCCAGCCGATCAATGCAAGCCCGCCCAGCATCAGCGCGCACCTATGATCCCTTCTCCTGAAGGAGAGGGGCTTGACTACCCTCCCCACATCTTGAGATTGAGGAATTCGCGGCGGGTCTTCGGACCGTAGGTCAGGTACGAAGGATCGTGGCGCTCGGCGCGGTACTCGGTACGCGCAGTGGCGACCTTGTCGCTCTTCATGTGCTGTTTCAGCACGTTCGCCGGAACCGGGTAGATCTTGAGCGCGTTGAGTCCGAAGATCTTCGCGCGCATCGCCGGCGTGATTTCCGGATAACCGTACTTGTCGCGGTACTCGGGCGAGATCTGGAAGGTGCGGAACGCCTGGATCTGGTCCTGCGGCGAGCCGTACCAGATGGAGTCCGTGCCCCACAGCACGTTGTCCTCGCCGCACGCCTTCAGCAGCTTGCCGACGGTGTGGGCAGCGGTGTCGGGATCGCGCAGCGCGAAGCGCCAGGTGGATCCCATTTCCGCGTATACGTTGGACCCTGGTTTGACCCCGTTCACCTGCAGGCTCGTCACCAGTTGATCGACGCCGTCCGGACGCGACGGATCGTGCGGCCCTTCCTTCGCGGTAGTCACGAACCCCGAGTGGTAGATGAGGAAGTTCACGTCGGGGAAGCGCTTCGCCACGCGGCCGATATCCGCACAGGTGGAGTGCTCGTACGACTTCGGACCGAACGGCAGACCCTTGTGCACCGCGATCGTCTTGATGCCGAGCCGGCGCGCCTTTTCGATCATGGCGAGACCGGGGTCGTCGTCGAGGAAGAAGCCGGGTTTCCCGTCCGGGCCCCATTGCGTATAGGTCTTCCAGGCGGCGATCTTGTGACGCGACGCAAGCTCGTCCATGCCTTCCAGGTCACCCGGCTGATTGGGATTCACACGGCCGTGGATGTACAGCCGGTGCGTGCCCTCGAGGCGCTCGACGATGCGCGCGGTCGCATGCGCCTCCTCGATGGTGAGCGGCTCGCCCTCGCGGGTGGAAGGCACGAACGACAGCACCATCAGGTCCGTGTCCGAGTCCATGAAGACGTCCTTCACGAACTCGTCGGCATCCAGGCACTTGAGATAGTCGAGCCGCCCCGGCCCCTGCCCCGCCACACAGGCGTTGGTCTTGGGCATCTGGCGCAGCGGCGTGGCGTTCTCCGGCAGGCGTTTGGTCCACGCCCCGGTCGGATTCACGAAATGGCCCTGCACGTCGAAGATGAACTCCTCGCCCTCGACCGTAGCCCGGGCAAGCTGGAGGTCGCGCTGCGCGTCGCTCGGCACCTCGAAAAAACCACCGGCGTTGCCGTGGCGCGCGTAGGCCTGGTTCATCGCGATCAGCGTCGTTGCAGCGCCGCACGCGGACACCAGAAAACCTCGTCGACTGACCGCGAGCTTCTTCGCATGCTCCGCCGCTGCTTGTAGCGCGAGATGGTTCGCCTCATGGTGCACCGCGTCGAGCGGGATCGGCTCGAACTCGCCGTTGGTGGTCGTATCGAGCTTGATGGGCAGCCGCGTCCCGCCAGGATCGTTGGCGAATTTCATTCTGGTCTCCTTGCTGTTGTTCGGAACCGCTGCCATTCTCTGCCGATCGCCTTCTTGGTACGCGCCGATGCAGCCCGAGTTCCAACGCCGAACGATACTGAAGATTTCATGGCGGTTGTTACCGCTGATCGTGGCCTCGTACCTGGTCGCCTACATCGACCGCACCAACGTCGCGTTCGCGGCGCTGACGATGAACAAGGATCTCGGCATCAGTTCGTACGTGTACGGCTGGGGCGCGGGCATCTTCTTCCTCGGCTACGCCATCTTCGAGGTGCCCAGCAACATGGTGCTGGCGAAGGTTGGCGCGCGCCGCTGGATCGCGCGGATCATGATCACGTGGGGCATCATCTCCGCGTCGATGGCGTTCGCCACCGGGCCGGCCAGCTTTCTCACGTTGCGCTTTCTGCTGGGTGTGGCGGAGGCGGGCTTCTTTCCCGGGATCATCTACTACCTGACCACGTGGTATCCGGCCAGATTCCGCGCGCGCGTCATCTCCGCGCTGTTTCTCGCGGTGCCCGTCTCCAACGCGCTCGCCTCCGCCATCTCCGGCGCCATCCTGGACATGGATGGCATGCTGGGCTTCCATGGCTGGCAATGGGTGTTCATGCTCGAAGCCATGCCCGCGATCGTGCTGGCCTTCGTCGTGTGGAAGCAGATGACCGATCGCCCCTCGGAGGCAAAGTGGCTCACCGACGAGGAACGCAACTGGCTCGACGGCGAACTGCAGGCCGAGCGAACGCAGGTGGAGCGGGCGGGCCGCCTCAGCTTGCTGAAGTCGCTCACCGATCCGCGCGTGATCGCGCTGTCGCTCATCTACATGACCAGCGTGACCGCGAGCTACGGCATCGTGTTCTTCCTGCCGCAGATCGTGAAGGGCTTCGGCTTGTCGAACGTCATGACCGGCGCGGTCACCGCGATCCCCTACACCATCGGCGTGCTCGGCCTGCTCGCCTGGGGCTGGTCGTCCGATCGCCGACACGAACGGCGCTGGCATCTGATCGCAGCCGCGATCGTGGCGGGCATCGGCCTCACCGGTGCCGCCTGGTTCGGTGCGTCCTATTGGGCCATCGCCGCCATGTCCGTCGCCACCATCGGACTGTACGGCTCGCGCCCCTGCTTCTGGCCGATGCCCTCGATGTTCCTGAGCGGCGCGGCGGCGGCGGCGGGCATCGCGTTGATCAACTCGATCGGCAACCTCGGCGGCTACGTGGGCCCGTTCATCGTCGGCTGGATCAAGGAGAGCACGAAGAGTTTCGAGATGGGTCTCTACTTCCTCGCGGCCTGCGCGTTCGCCTCGGCGCTGATCACCTACGTCGCAACCCGTGCGACCCAGGAGCCCGCCACCGCCGCGAAGGAAGCGGCATGAGCGCCTTCGCCGACTACGAGGACTACGATGCGCTGGGCCTCGCCGAACTGGTGAGGCGAAAGGAAGTGACGCCCACCGAATTGCTCGAAGCGGCAATCGCGCGGGTGGAAGCCCGCAATCCTGCGATCAACGCGGTCACCATGAAGCTGTACGACCACGGCCGTCAGGCCATCGCGGCGGGACTGCCGGATGGCCCGTTTCGCGGCGTGCCGTTCCTGATGAAGGATCTCACTTCACCGATCGCAGGCGTGCGGATGACGCGAGGCTCGCGGTTCTTCGCGGACACGCCGCCGGCGGAAGCGGACAGCGAGCATGTGAGGCGCCTGCGCCGTGCAGGTCTTGTGATCTTCGGTCGCACCAACACATGCGAGTTGGGCTTGTCCCTCACCTGCGAACCGCAGCTCCACGGACCCACACGCAATCCGTGGGACACGACACGCATCTCCGGCGGCTCGAGCGGTGGCGCAGCGGCCGCCGTGGCCGCGCGCATCCTGCCGGCAGCGCACGCGTCCGACGGCTTCGGCTCGATCCGCGCACCGGCCGCGTGCTGCGGTCTCGTGGGTCTCAAGCCCACGCGCAATCGCAACACGTTCGCGCCATACGCCGGAGAAGGACTGGGGGGCGTGTCCACCGAGCACGCCGTGACCTTGTCAGTGCGCGACAGCGCTGCGCTGCTCGATGCGACGCGCGGGGCCGGACCCGGCGATCCCTACACTGCACCACCGCCGCCCCGGGCCTATCGGGACGAAGCGAACACGCCACCGGGCCGCCTCAAGATCGCATGGACCGCGAAAACGCCGAACGGCGCCCGCGTGGAACCGGAATGCCTGGCGACGCTCGCCGACACCGTGCAGCTCTGCATCGACCTCGGTCACGACGTGGAGGAACGCGATCCCGCCATCGACGGTGCCGCCGTCGTGCCGACCTTTCTCACCCTCGCAGCCGCCAACACCGTGGTGAATCTCGCGAGCCATCCGGCCGCAGGCCGCCCCGCCCGCGAAGGAGAAGTGGAACGCATCACCTGGCTGACGGCCCAGCGCGGCGAGAAGATCAGTGCGCCGGACTACGTGCGCGCCACTCAGATCGCGCATCGTCTCGGACGCCAGATGGCTTCGTTCCACGCCGACTGGGACGTGCTCCTCACCCCGGGCCTCGCGTCACCGGCGGTGAAGCTCGGCTGGATCGACATGATGCTGGACGACTTCGACGAGTACTGGCGACGCGTCTTCCACTTTTCGCCGTTCACCGTGTGGTTCAACCTCACGGGGCAGCCCGCCTTGATGCTGCCCATCGCGCAGAGCAAGGCCGGACTCCCGCTCGCGGTCCAGTGTGTCGGACGCTACGGCGACGAGGCCACGCTGCTGCGGCTCGGCGCCCAGCTCGAAGCCGCGCGCCCCTGGTTTGCCCGCAAACCGGCGCTATGAATGGATCTCGAAGTAGATGAGCGAGTGATCCGAGAAGCTGCCGATCCACGCATCCTTGCCTGCATCGGTCGCCTCCTGCACCCAACCGCGCACCGCCACGCTCGAATCGGTACCGTCGGGGCGCTTGAAGGTCTTGAACTTGAGATTGCTCGACGCGAACACGTGGTCCAGGTTGGACGGCTTCAGCGACGACTTGCTGCCGTTGAACCACGTGAGTTCATGGGTCTTCGCAAGACGACGCATGCCGACCTTCGCCCGGGCCGCATACTTGTCCCATTTGCCGAGTTCGAGCGTCGGCTCGATGGAACGATCGAACGGATACTTCATGCCCATGGTGTTGAGATCACCCACGAACAGATAGCGGGCCTTGCCGTCGCCACCCTCGGCCTTGTCGAGCGTGGTGCGAAAATCGAAGGCGCGCTGCAGCATGTCGTCGCGCAGGCCCATGCCGCGCGGATCGGTGCCGCTGGCGAGGTGCAGGAACAATAGCCCGTAGTTCATCTTGTTCTTGACCACGGTCACCAGCTGTCCCGGTCGCATGTGTGTGGTGCCGGAGCGGAACTCCACCTTCTGGGTGATGAAGGCGGTCAACGTCTTGCGCACACCCACCAGGATCTCCTGGGTCTGCGGGCCCTCGGTGATCTGGAACGTGTAGCCGGGCATCTGCTTGACCAGTTGGTCGAACACGGTGGCACCCTCGACCTCGAACAACCCGAAGACGTCGGGCTTCTGCCGGTCCATGTATTCGACCACGCGCTTCACACGGTTGGCATCGTCCTTGAAGTGCTCCACGTTCCAGGACGCGACGGAGAAGAGTTTGGCCATGGCGACTTCCTCATGTGAAACTCGGGATAGGCACGCTACGCCGCATGAACGGCGTGCACAACGCGGGAACAACACTCCCTCCCCCGGCTCTGCCGGGGGAGGGCTGGGGTGGGGGCAAAACGCTTCTGCCCTACGCTCGCTGCCCTGAATTCCAGCATCCCCGCATCCGGCTGAACGTTCACACACCTTTCTGGAATCCTTATGGCAAGACTCCCCGGCAGAATCGCTCTCATCACCGGTGCCGGCAGCGGCATCGGCTTGGCAACCGCGGAGCTCTTCGCCCGCGAGGGCGCAAAGGTGGTCCTGGTCGGCCGCAACGAAGCAGCGCTCGCGGACGCCACCACGCGCATCGGCAAGGAACTGGCGGTTCCTGTGGTCGCTGACGTTTCCCGACCCGAGGACAACGCGCGCATGGTGCAGACAGCCATCGACCGTTTCGGCGGCCTCGACATCTTCATCGCCAACGCCGGGATCGAAGGCGCGACGACGTCCATCGAGACCTACCCCATCGAGACCTTCGACGAAGTGATGGCCATCAACGTGCGCGGCGTGTTCCTCGGGCTGAAGTACGCGATCCCCGCGCTGCGGCAACGCGGCGGCGGCAGCATCGTCATCACCTCCTCCATCGGTGGGATCCGCGGCCGCGGACAAGGCAACTCCGCCTACATCGCGAGCAAACACGCCGAGATCGGCCTGATGCGCACCGCAACCATGGAGTGCGCTCCTCACAACATCCGCGTCAACGCCGTGCTGCCCGGCCCGACCGAGACGCGCATGATGCGCAGCCTCGAGGAAAGCCGTTCGCCGGGTGACCCGGCCAAGGCACGCGCCGCACTGGTCAACGCCGCACCGCTCCGACGCTACGGCGCGCCGGAGGAGATCGCGAACGTCATGCTGTTCCTGGCCTCCGACGAAGCCAGCCTCTGCACCGGAGGAGTGTACTCGGCCGATGGGGGCTTCTCGGCGACCTGATCGGCGGGACGACGGCGGCGATTGCTCTATAGTGTCGGCTCGTGTCCGACAACAAGGAAGAACGATGAACGACACCGCCGTTGCGTCCCGTCTGCAACCCGAAGCCGAGTCGCGCTACGCCCGCCGGGCGCGCTATCACATCGCCGAGAACGGGTTCGCCTTCCAGTTTCCGCCGGTGCCCATCCGGCAGTTCCTGCAGGAACGCGACGCGGCGTTCGATCCGAACACGCCCACACGCTCGATCGCACTGGACTCGTCGGACGCTCTCGGCACGGACTATCCCGCGACCACGCCGACGATCCTGTGCCGCTACCTCAAGGTTCGCGCGGGCGAAACGCTACGCACCCACTACGTCGCCTCGGGCGAGATCTTCTACGTGATGTCCGGCAGCGGCGAGAGCCGCAACGGCGACGACCGGATCGCCTGGACGGCCGGCGACGTGTTCTGCTTTCCCGGCGGCGAAGAAAGCGCGCACCGCGCGCTCTGCCAGGACGCGCTGCTCTTCTGTGTCACCAACGAACCGCTGCTCGCCTTCGAGCGCCTGCGGGCTCCCGAACCGGGTGCGGCGCGCGTCGAAACCACCCACTGGCCCGCCACGGTAATCGACGGTCACTTCGAAGCCGTGTGGCGCCGGCCCATGACCGCCGACACGACCGGCTACTCGGTGCAGTTCACCAGCCATGCGCTGGCGCCCAGCATCAACACCATCCCGTCGATCAATGTATCCATCAACACGCTGGCTGCCGGAGCGGATCAACGCCCCCATCGGCACAACGGTGTTGCGGTGACCCTCGCCATCCAGGGTGAAGGCGTGCATTCGATCATCGACGGGCAACGGGTCGACTGGTCCACCGGTGCCGCACAGATCACGCCGGCGACGCTGATGCACTCGCACTATGCGCGCGGAGACAAGCGCATGCGCTCGCTCGTGATTCAGGACGAAGGACTGCACTTCTACACGCGGACGCCGGGATTCAGTTTCGATTGAGCCGTATCCGGCGCCGCGCGTGACTGGATACAGGCTGGGGAAGCCGTTTCCGTGTGTCGCCATCCATCATAGAGGGAGCGCGCATGCGTGTTCAGCCACGGCTGGCCCCTGAGTTCCGACGCCTGGGAGTCGCAGATGTTCTTCCTGGCCTCGCACGGCTATCGCTGCATCGCGCACGACCGTCGCGGCCACGGTCGTTCAAGCCAGCCGTGGAACGGCAACGACATGGACAACTATGCCGACGATCTGGCCGAGTTGGTGAACGCGCTCGACCTGAAGGGTGCGACGATGATCGGTCACTCCACCGGCGGAGGCGAGGTGACGAGCTACATCGGACGTCACGGCACCAAGCGTGTCGCGAAGGCCGTGCTCATGGGCGCGGTGCCGCCGATCATGCTGAAGACTGCGGCCTACCCCGAGGGCCTGCCGCTGGAGGTGTTCGACGGGTTCCGTGCCGCCTACCTGGCCGACCGCTCGCAGTTCTTCCTGGATGTCGCGAGCGGACCGTTCTTCGGTTTCAATCGTCCGGGGGCCAAGGTATCCCAGGGCCTCATCAGTTCCTGGTGGCGCCAGGGGATGCAGTGCGGCCACAAGAACGGCTACGACTGCATCAAGGCGTTCTCGGAAACGGACTTCACCGAGGATCTCAAGAAGTTCGACGTGCCCACGCTCATCATTCACGGCGATGACGATCAGATCGTGCCGATCAAGAACTCCGCGCCGCTGTCGGCGAAGCTGGTGAAGAACTCGACCCTCAAGATCTACCCGGGCGGCACGCACAGCCTGGGCGACACTTCGAAGGACCAGCTGAACGCGGACCTGCTCGCGTTCCTCAAGGCCTAGCGATGACGACCGGTTCCGGCGCGGCCCCACGCGCCCCGGAAGGATGGTCGCGAACACAAATCCCTGATCGATTCAGGGACAAGGGGTGCTGTTCGACGCTGGTCCGTTGAGCGAAGATGCGCATCCGCCCCGTCGACTTCGATCCGGCGTCCGAGCCGTGCGTCATCGCTGAAACCTTTTCGGCGATGCCGGTTCCTAACCGCGTCGTCACTCCGACGACTCCCCAACAACACGAGAGGAAACCACCATGTCGTTCAAGACCACCCTGTCGATCGCCACAGTCTGCGCCGCTGCCGCCTTCGCCGGCACCGCCGCCGCCCAGGACACCAAGACCGTGGTGACGCTCGCCACCGCCAAGGCGATGGCCGATGCATGCGAAGCGAAGTCCAAGGCCGAAGGCTGGAAGATGGTCATCGCCGTCGTCGATGACGGCGGCAACCTGAAGTATCTGTCGCGCATGGACGGTTCGTTCCTGATCAGCGTGAAGATCGCGCAGAGCAAGGCCGAGACTTCCGCGCGCGTGCCGGTATCGACCCGCAAGTTCGGCGAGATCTCGCAATCCGTGAAGGGGCTGGACCTGGTGCCCGGCGTGGTGACTTTCGCGGGCGGCCTGCCGATCTTCACCGCAGGCGGTGCGCACATCGGCGGCATCGGCGTGTCGGGCGGTTCCGCCGACCAGGACGAAGTCTGCGCGCAAGCCGGCCTCGACGCCGTGAAGGGCGTCCTGAAGTAACCCTTCCGCGACAGCACCTCGCCCCGTGTGAACGGGGCGACCCCAACGAGGGCAGCGCCATGCGCTGCCCTCGTCCGTTACCATGAGGTGACAGACAAGTCCCCCACACCCGAACGATCGTGACGACCCCGCTGCCGCTCGACCCTGCTCTGCTCCCTTCCGCCGTCCGCTCCCGCTTCGTGCCCGACGTCAACGGGCTCACGATGCACATCCTCGAAGCAGGCTTCGAGACACCCGGACTTCCGCTCGTCCTGCTGCTGCACGGCTTTCCCGAACTCGCCTTCAGCTGGCGCAAGGTCATGCCGGCGTTGGCGGCCGAGGGTTACCACGTGGTCGCTCCGGACCAACGCGGCTACGGCCGCACGACCGGCTGGGACGCCGACTACGACGGCGACCTCGGATCGTTTCGCATGCTGAACCTGCTGCGCGATACGGTGGGGCTGGTGGCCGCGCTTGGATACCGCTCGGTGGCTGCTGTGATCGGCCACGATTTCGGATCGATCGTGTCGGCCTGGGCTGCAGTGGTCCGTCCGGACGTGTTTCCGGCCGTAGTCCTCATGAGCAAACCGTTCGGGGGGACTCCGCAACTGCCGCTCGGGTCACCGCCTCCGGCACCGACACGGACCATCCACGACGACCTGGCCGCACTACCCCGCCCGCGCAAGCATTACCAGTGGTACTACTCGACGCGCGAGGCCAACGACGACATGTGGCGTTGCCCGCAAGGGGTACACGACTTCCTGCGTGCCTACTACCACCACAAGAGTGCGGACTGGAAGCAGAACCAGCCCTATCGCCTCGAGTCCTGGAGCGCCACCGAACTCGCCAAGCTGCCGACCTATTACGTCATGGATCTCGAGCAGAACATGGCTGAGACCGTGGCCTCCGAAATGCCCTCCCCGGCCGAGATCGCAGCATGCCGCTGGCTGCCCGACGCGGAACTGGACGTCTACAGCAGCGAGTACCGCCGCAACGGATTCCAGGGCGGCCTGCAGTGGTATCGCTGCATGACCTCACCGAAGTACATCGCCGAGCTGCAGCTATTCAGCGGCCGCACCATCGACGTGCCTGCCATGTTCATCTCCGGGAAGGGCGACTGGGGCGTGTTTCAGATTCCGGGCGAATTCGAACGCATGCAGGGCACCTCGTGCACCCGCATGCAGGAATGCCATCTGCTCGACGGTGCGGGGCACTGGGTGCAACAGGAGCAGCCCGAGGCCACGGCCCGACTGCTCGTCGGCTTCCTGCAGCGGCACGCGGCCAGGCCCTGACGGCACCCGCTGCCGGGATCGGATCGGGTCACGACCAGTAACTTGCATTATGCAAGTTACTGGATTATGGTGCGACGATGCGCCACAAGAACCTCGGCAAGATGCAATGCCCCATCGCCCGCAGCCTCGAGCGGGTGGGCGAGTGGTGGAGCATCCTCATCATCCGCGACGCCCTGCACGGGTTGACGCGCTTCGACCAGTTCCAGGAAAGCCTGGGCATCGCGCCGAACATGCTGACGCGGCGCCTCGCTGCTCTGGTGAAGGCCGGCATGCTCGAGCGGCGGCGCTACAGCGACCGGCCGCCGCGCTACGAATACGTATTGACCGAGCGCGGGCGCGATTTCCGCTCGGTGATCATCGCGATGACGGCGTGGGGCAACCGGCATTTCGCACCCGAGGGTGCCAGTGTGCTGCTGCTCAACGCGCGTACCGGCAAGCCCGCCGATCCGGTCTTCGTCGATCGCAACAGCAAGCGGCCGTTGGCGGACACCGAGTTCCTGGTCGCGCCCGGACCTGCCGCATCGGACCGCACCGCCGCCAAGCTGGCCGCGAGCGACTGGGGTGCATCCCGACGCCTTCCCGCGGCGCGCGGCATCCGAAAGAGCACTGCCTGATCGTGAGCACGCTTGCCGCCATTGCAAGCGCCGCGGCACCCGATCGTGGCGGGATGAATCCGCGCACGCGCCTGCTGCTCGAAGGCCGGATCGTGCCCACGCTGCTGCTACTCGCCTGGCCCAACATCCTGGTCATGCTGGCGCAGGCCGCGACGGGGCTGGTCGAAACCTGGTTCGTGTCGCGGCTCGGCACGGATGCGCTGGCCGGCATGGCGCTGGTGTTTCCCGGCTACATGATGATGCAGATGCTGTCGGGCGGCGCGGTCGGAGGCGGCATTTCCTCGGCGATCGCGCGTGCTCTCGGCGCCGGTCGCCGCGACGATGCCGACGCGCTGGTGCTGCACGCGATCGTCATCAACATGGTGCTCGGGTTGCTGTTCTCGGTGCTCGTGCTGGCATTCGGCCGACCGCTGTACGCAGCCATGGGCGGCAGTGACGGTTCGCTCGACGCGGCCCTCGAGTACTCGAACATCGTGTTCGCCGGCGCCTGGCTCGTGTGGCTCATGAACGCGCTCGCGAGCGTGCTGCGCGGCACCGGCAACATGCTGGTGCCGTCTGTGGCCATCTGCGTGGGCTTCGTGCTGCTGGTGCCGCTGTCGCCGCTGCTCATCTTCGGTTGGGGTCCGGTGCCGGCATTGGGTATTGCGGGCGGCGGGATCGCGGTCGTGACGACGCTGCTGGTGAGCACGCTCGTCATGGCGTGGTACCTCTGGACCGGGCGGGCCGTGGTGCGCCCGCGCCTCGCCGCCCTGCGCGGGGCATTCTTCGTCGACATCCTGCGCGTCGGCGCGGTCGGTTCGATCAGCACGCTCCAGACCACACTCGTGTTCGTGCTCACGACAGCGCTCGTGGGCTCCGCCATCGGCCCCGAAGCCGTCGCCGGGTACGGTACCGCATCGCGACTGGAGTACCTCCTGATTCCCCTGGTCTTCGGGCTCGGCGCGCCGATGGTCGCTCTGGTCGGCACCAACATCGGTGCGGGGCAGCGCGAGCGGGCTCTGCGCATCGCGTTGACCGGCGGCGCGATCGCGTTCGCCCTCACCGAAGCGATCGGCCTCGCAGCCGCGCTCTGGCCGCAGGCCTGGCTGGAGTTGTACGGCCACGATCCGAGGATGATCGAAACCGGCACCGCCTACCTGCGCCTCGTGGGTCCGACCTTCGGTTTCTTCGGGTTGGGCCTCTCGCTCTACTTCGCTTCGCAGGGTGCAGGACGCCTCGCGTGGCCGCTGCTGAGCGGCTTCCTGCGCCTCGTGATCGCGATCGGCGGCGGCTGGCTGGTGCTGTGCTTGA
This sequence comes from Burkholderiales bacterium, assembly GCA_019745565.1. Lineage (GTDB taxonomy): Bacteria > Pseudomonadota > Gammaproteobacteria > Burkholderiales. The sequence goes on along the minus strand of JAIESW010000029.1, from coordinate 148,426 downwards.
CCGGTTCCCTCAACGCTCTCTTCGCGGCGCTCGCGCTGGCCCTGGTCGTCTACGGGGTCTCGCTGACCACGGCCATCCGCTCCGGCGTATGGTTCATCCGCCGCTGACCCCTGTCCGGACCTACCCGCGATGAACGCTCACACCACGAAATCCCAAGGCACCTGGCTCCTGGTCGTCACCGCTGCGGTGATCCTCATGATCACCATGGGCAGCCGTCAGACGCTGGGGCTCTTCATCTCCCCCCTCAATACGTCCACCGGCATGGGTGTGGTCTCCATCAGCTTCGCGTTCGCCATCGGCCAGTTCGTCTGGGGGGCGGCGCAGCCGGTCTTCGGTGCGATCGCCGACCGTTACGGCCCGGCGCGCGTCATTGTCATCGGTGGGCTGCTGCTGGCTCTCGGCTGGGTCCTGACCCCGTTCGCGACGAACCAGTGGATGCTGATCCTCACCATGGGCGTGATCGCCGCCGCCGGGGCCGGCGCAGGGAGCTTCTCCATCCTGATCGGCGCGACGGCCGGACGCCTGCCGCCCGAGCGCCGCGCATTCACCGCCGGCTTCATCAACGCCGGCGGCAGTTTCGGTCAATTCCTGTTCGCGCCGCTGGTGCAGGCGCTGATCGCGGCCTTCGGCTGGGCGGTGGCCATGTTCGGCATGGCCTTCAGCGCGCTGCTCACCCTGCCGCTCGCGTGGATCATGCGCCGCAAGCCGGCGCCGCAGACCGCGAAAGCCGCCGCCAAGGACGACATCGGCTTGCGCGCCCAACTGCGCATTGCCGCTCGCGACCCCAGCTACTGGTGCCTGCACGCGGGGTTCTTCACGTGCGGGTTCCACATCGCCTTCCTCGTGACCCACCTGCCGGGCGAAGTCGGTCTGTGCGGCCTGTCGGCGGGCGTGGCAGCGACTTCGCTCGCGATCATCGGACTGTCGAACATCGCCGGCAGCCTCGGCGCCGGAGCGCTGGGCAACGTGTTCCGCATGAAATGGCTGCTGGTGTGGCTCTACGCGTCGCGCGCTGTTGCGATCGTCCTGTACCTCGCCGCACCGAAGACGCCGCTCACGTTCTATGTCTTCGCCGCGGTGCTGGGTGTCACATGGCTCTCCACCGTGCCGCCCACGGCGGGGCTGGTGGGCAAGCTCTTCGGCATGCGCTATCTGGCGACGCTGTTCGGCCTCACGCTGCTCTCGCATCAGATCGGCGGCTTCTTCGGCGCGTGGCTGGGGGGCCTCGCGCTCGCCAATACCGGCAGCTATACCTGGATGTGGTACGCCGACATGGCGCTCGCGCTGATGGCTGCGGTGGTGAACCTGCCGATCAAGGAAGCGCCGCTGGCAGCACCTCGTCCCGCCGCCGCGTGAGGAGCGCTCACAACCTCGTGGAGATCATGCATGGGTAAACCGGTCGCCATCGTCTTCGGCGTCGGTGCCGAGCGCGGACTCGGCGCTGCGCTGTGTCGCCGCTTCGCCGCGGGCGGTCACCACGTGCTGGTCTCGGGGCGCACCGCCGCGAAACTGGAACAGGTGGTTGCCACCATCGAAGCGGCCGGCGGCAGCGCGGCAGCGCTGCCGGCCGATATCACGAAGGAGGCCGACGTCATCGCGGCCTTCGATCGCGCGATGGCCGCCGGTCCCGGCCTCGATCCGGTCGACCTCGTCGCCCACAACGCCGGCAACAACCAGCACATCGATTTCCGCGAACTGAGCGCCGAGCAGTTCGAGCACTTCTGGCGCGTCGGCTGCTATGGCGGATTCCTGGTCGGCCGTGAAGCGGCGCGCCGCATGGTGCCGCTCGGACGCGGCACGGTGCTCTTCACCGGAGCCTCGGGCAGCCTGCGCGGCAAACCGGGCTATGCGCATTTCGCCGCCGCCAAGGCGGGTCTGCGCATGCTCTCGCAGAGCATGGCGCGTGAATACGGCCCGCAGGGCATCCATGTCGCTCACGTCGTGATCGACGGCGGCATCGACGGCGACAGGCTGCGCCGCCTGCGGCCCGCGATCGTTGCCGAACGGGGTGACGACGGCCTGCTCGGTATCGACGCCATCGCCGAGACCTACTGGCATCTGCACGGGCAGCATCGCTCCGCCTGGGCGCAGGAAGTGGACCTGCGGCCGTTCAAGGAGTCGTTCTAGGTATGGCTGTCGCGGCGAGGCTCGTCGCTACCGCCACCCTCCGCCCTCCCCCAGCAACGCTGGCGCTTCGCTCCCCCACCCTCCGCCCTCCCCCAGCAAAGCTGGGGGAGGGGACGTACGCCCCTTCCCCCACCGAAGGTGGGGGAAGGTTGGGATGGGGGCCGGAACAACGCAAAGCGTTCTCCGATGACAGCCAGGACACCCCGGCCGCTCAGCGATGCACGCCCCCCGCCGCCGCCGGCACATCAAACTCGCGCCGGCACACCTCCGCCAGCCGTGCCACGCCGTTCCGCAGTACGGCCTCCTCCGGATGCGCGAAGCACACGCGCAGCCAACGGCGACCGACTTCGGCATCGGTCATCCATTCCGCGCCGGGGTTGATCGCCACACCCGCCTGCAGCGCCACCTGCGCGAGCTTCGAGGTATCCACCTGCTTCGGCACCCGGACCCAGAGAAAGATGCCCCCCGCCGGATCTTCGAACGTCGCCGACGCGCCGAAGCTGTGGCGCAGCGCATCCATCAGGATGTCGACCTTGTGCCGCAGGGTCTTTCGCAACGCGCGCACGTGCGTATCGAAGTGCGTCGAGCAGTACTCGGCCAGCACCATCTGCTCCAGGGCACCGGTGCCGCCATCGGTCTTGAGCGCGAGGATGCGGCTCATCAGCGGCCAGCTCGCGACCAGATAGCCGACCCGCAGCGCCGGAGCAATGGTCTTCGAGAACGATCCGATGTGAACGACCCGGTCGTCCCCCGCCATGCCGCGCAACGCCTGCGGGCGTACGCCATCCCACGTGAGGTCCGCGTAGCACTCGTCCTCGAAGATCGGCACGCCATGGTGCTGCGCGAGCTCGAGCAGGCGTGCGCGCCGCTCCATGCTCATCACGGTCGCGGTGGGATTCTGCACCGTGGGGATGGTGTAGATGAACTTGGGGCGGACGCCACGTCGCGCCAGATCGGCGAGGGCGGCCTCGAGCGCATCCATGCGCATACCATCCTGATCGAGCGGGATGCCGACGATGTCGGCACCACACCGCTTCAGCCGCGACAGCGTACCGGCGTAGTTCATGTCCTCCACGATCACCGTATCGCCGGGCGACAGGAACACGCCGTTCACCAGGTCGAGTCCCTGCAGAGACCCGGACGTGATCAACACTTCGTCGGGCGTACAGCGGATCCCGGCGTCGCGCTCCAGCTTGCGGGCAATGAACTCGCGCAGCGGCCGGTATCCCAACGGGCCGCTGTGAAGACCATACATGGACAGCGTTCGCCCTTCGCGCTTGAGGGCGCGGGTCGCAGCCTCGATCAGGCCATCGACCGGAACGCTGTCGGCATCGTTGTGTCCGCCGACCAGATTGAACTCGGGCGATCCGTTCCAGCGGATGGCGGGCGGGGGCAGGTCCGGGCGCAGCAGCGGCAGGACGTCGAAGGTATCGGCAGGCATCGTTCCGGTGTCGTGGGTCGGATCAATCGAGCACGTGCGAGAGCAGCCCGTCGGCCAGCTTCGGCTCGAACCAGGTGGATTTGGGCGGCATCACTTGTCCCGAGTCGGCCACCGCCATGAGGTCTTCCATGCGCGTGGGATGCAGTGCGATCGCGCAGCGCATCTCCCCGCTGTTCACGCGCCGCTCGAGTTCGGGCAACCCGCGGATACCGCCGACGAAGTCGATGCGCGGGTCGCGCCGCGGGTCGGTGATGCCGAGAATCGGCGCCAGCAGCCGATCGGCGAGGAGGCTCACGTCGAGGCGGGCCACCGGATCGCCGGGAACGAGCTCGGGCTTGATCGTCAGCCGATGCCACTGCCCCGCGAGGTACAACCCGTACTCGTGCGGTCGTGCGGGTTGCACCGCGACCGCGCTGCGCTCGACGACGAAGCGCTGCCCCACGGCTGCGAGAAACGCCTCCGGGGTCAGCCCGTTCAGGTCCTTCACCACGCGGTGGTACGGCAGGATCTGCATCCGATGATGCGGAAAGGCCACGGCGAGGAAGTACTCGTGCCCCGCTTCCCCATCGCGCGTGCGACGCGCCGCGGCCACCCGCGACGCCGCGGCGGACCGATGATGGCCGTCGGCGATGTAGAGCGCCGGCAGGCGTTCGAACGCGTTCGTGATCACCTCGATGCTGGCCGCGTCGGCGATGTTCCACAGCTCATGGCGCACCCCGGTATCGGCGACGATGTCGACCGCCGGCGGTGCACCGGTCACGGCGGCCAGCAAGGCATCGATCTCGGCGCTGGCCGGATAGGCCAGCAGCACCGGCCCGGTCTGCGCGTTCAGCACCTCGATCTGGCGCACCCGATCGTCCTCCTTGTCGGGCCGCGTGAACTCGTGCTTGCGGACGCGGTTCACATCGTAGGCAGCGACGGAGGCCGTCAGCGCGATGCCGGTCTGCGCATGGGCGCCCATGGTCATGCGCCACGCGTAGTACGAGGGCTTCGCGTCGCGCGTCAGCACGCCCTGGTCGCGCATTCGGACGAGGTTCTCCGCAGCCTTCGCATAGACCTCGGCCGAATGGGGGTCGGTGCCCTCGGGCAGGTCGATCTCGGGCTTGGAGATGTGCAGGAAGCTGGCGGGCTTGCCCGCCGCACGGGCACGGGCTTCGTCCGAAGTGAGGACATCGTAGGGCGGTGCGGCCACCTCGGCTGCAAACCGGGAGGTGGGACGAAGTGCCGCGAAAGGGCGAATCAGGGCGGACATCGGGTACGAATGGCGGACGAAGGGCAAGATTCTACGGAATCCGGGCACCGAGGGCCCAGCTATCGCCCCAGGGGACGCAAAGGTATTCGCCCGCCGGGGCCGCATCGCACTCCGTCTCAAGCCGGCTATGACGCGGCCGTTACTCACCGAGTACGCCACCCGCCCGAACACCCGTCGGGTGTGCTGCAGCACAACATGCTTACCGACTCATCCTACCTGAACCCCACCTACGATCCGTGGGTCGTCTGCGCCTCGATCGCACTGGCGATCTTTGCGTCCTACGTCGCCCTCGATCTCGCCAAGCGGGTCCGCACGCCGGATCGCGCGATCGTCCTCGGCTGGTGGACGGGCGGGTCCATGGCCCTGGGCACCGGCATCTGGGCCATGCACTTCGTCGGCATGTTCGCGTTCCAGCTGCCGATCCTGGTCGGCTACGACCGCATCCTCACGTTCGTGTCGTGGCTGGCAGCGGTCGCCGTGTCGGGCATGGCACTGCGCGTGGCGAGCCGCGAGACCCTGAGCCTGCGCCATCTCAGCTTCGCTGCCCTCGCCATGGCGATGGGCATCTGCGCGATGCACTACATCGGCATGCTGGCGATGGTGATGTCGCCGGCGATCGTTTGGGATCCGTGGATGGTCGCCCTGTCCGCCGTGATCGCGGCGGCGGCCTCCGCCGTCGCGCTCACGATCTTCTTCTGGCTGCGCCGCGTGACCGGCATGCAGGCCATCGCCTGGCAGATTGCAGCCGCAGTCGTCATGGGCATCGCGATCTGCGGCATGCATTACACGGGCATGGCTGCCGCGCACTTTCCCACCGGTTCCGTGTGCCTGGCGTGGAACGGCCTGCGCGGCGACAGCCTCGGCATGCTGGTGCTGGTGGGTGCCGGCGCGTTGATGCTGATGACGATGTTCACGTCGGCGCTGGACGCGCGCATGCAGAGCCAGACGGCGCGCCTGGCCCGCTCCCTCCAGGTGGCCAACGACGAACTGAAGCACTCGGCGTTCCGCGATCCGCTCACGGGACTCTGCAATCGCCTGGTGCTGGAGGACCGCCTCGGGCAGGCTGCCGCCCGCGCCGAGCGCCACGGCGGCAGGATCGCGTTGCTGTTCGTCGATCTCGACGCATTCAAGCCGATCAACGACTCGTTCGGCCATACCGCCGGCGACACCGTGCTGCAGGAAGTGGCCGCGCGCCTGCGATCACTGACCCGCGAAGGCGACACCGTCGCGCGCATCGGCGGCGACGAGTTCGTGCTGGTGCTCGAGGACGTGCCAGACGAAGCCTTTGCCGAAGTGATCGCGCGCCGGATCCTGACCGTGCTGGGGCAACCGTTCCCCCTGGAAGGTCGCGAGGTCCAGCTGTCGTGTTCCATCGGTGTCTCGATCGCGCCGGACCACGGTTCGGCGGACAAGCTGATCGGCCGCGCCGATGCGGCGATGTACATGGCGAAGCGTACCGGCGGCGCGAACTACGTGGCATGGACGCCGCGCATGGACGTCGACGTCCGCGGCCAGGTGGACCTGCAGACCGAACTGCGGCAGGCGATCGAACGCGGCGAACTCGAACTGCATTTCCAACCCAAGCTCGGCGGACGCTCGGGGCGCGTCACCGGCGCCGAAGCGCTGCTGCGCTGGCGGCATCCGGAACGCGGCATGGTGAGCCCCGCCATCTTCGTGCCGCTCGCCGAGCGGTTCGGCCTGATCGGATCGTTGGGGCAGTGGGTGCTCGACCGTGCCTGCCGCCAGATCCGTCAATGGCAGGATGCCGGCACCACCCTGCCGGTCGCGGTCAATCTGTCGGTGCATCAACTGCGCCGCGACGATCTGGTCCCGCGCATTCGCAATGCGCTGGAGGAGCACCGCATCGACCCCAAGCTGCTCACGTTCGAGATCACCGAGTCGGCGGCGATGGAGGACACCCAGACGACGATGCGCTCGTTCTCGGAGTTGTCGGCCCTCGGCGTGTCGCTGGCGATCGACGACTTCGGCACGGGCTATTCGAGCCTTGCTTACCTGCGGCGGCTGCCCGCCACGCAGCTCAAGATCGATCGCAGCTTCGTGCACGACCTGGACCAGAGCGTGGACGCGCTGGCGGTGGTGAAGGCCGTCGTCAGCCTCGCCCACGCCCTCGGTCTCGAAGTGGTTGCCGAGGGCGTCGAGACCGAGAATCAGCGCGACGTCCTGGTACAGCTGCAGTGCGAACAACTCCAGGGGTTCCTGTTCGCGCGACCGATGCCCGCAGCCGAATTGCTGCAGTGGATGCAGCACGAGCATCCACGGCAACTCGCCGCGGTCACGCGGATACCGACGGTGGAAGGGTCCCGGGCACTGCGCGGTTGAACTCCGGGTGCCGCGCGAACGCGCACACCCGGTAACCGTCGCGCAGCGATGGCAACAGGTAGCGGATGAGCACCGCCGGAACGCGCAGGCGCTTCAGCTCGGCCGCCCGCAACGCGATGGACAGGCACGCGCGCCGCTCGTAGCCGAGTGCCTCGATGGCGGCCACGGGATCTTCGGGGTGGAACCGCCAGTGCGCGCCGAGCGCCGCGATGCGCTCGATGATGCGCCGTCCCCAGCGCTCCACGAAGGCGTTCGACTGCAGGTCGCAGATCAGCTCATGCCGGGGAAAAAGATCGGCGAAGGTCCTTGCGTTCGCAGCGATGGCTGCGGCTTCCAGGTAGTACGTGACACCCTCCATCACGACAGTGACGGGTGCATCGGTTGCATGGGGCGCGAGCTTGTCCGCAAGCGATTCGCGCGCGAAGTCGATGGGAATGCGGACGAGCCGGTTCGGGCTCCCGTGAGACGGAGCGATCGCCTCCTTGCGCTCGATCACAGCCGCTTCGTCCACTTCGATCCAGTGGCCGCCGGTGAGACGCAGCGCCCGCGAATCGAACCCGGCGCCGACGAGCACGATCCGATGCGCCGGATCGGTCGCGAGACGGGCGTTCAGCCATTGATCGATCAGCCAGTGGCGAACGATGTTGGCGCCGTTGGGTTCCCTGAGGTCGGCGAACCGCTCGAACACGCGGCGCCCTTCCTCGTCCAGGAAGCGCTCGGCCCAGACATCGCCGATCAGGGGATCGGCCGAACGCGCATCCTGCATACGCACGCCGGTGCAGTACCAAGCGGTCTTCGAGACCGGGTTGGACATGCTCACGCCTCCACCCTCACCTCGTCGAACCACCGATACAACATCGGCACCATGACCCGGTCAGCAGCGTCGAGGTGATGAGGCCGCCAATCGGCGCCGTCGCGAGCAGCCGCACGGCGATTCGCGTCATGTTCGATCGATCTCCCGGCCGGCACGATACGCCCTCGAGCACCGTGCCGGAAAACGTCATTGCAAACTCGCCTGGCTGATCGCCGCGGGATCGGCGTTGGCCCCGCACACCAGCACGCCGACCCGCTCGCCGGGCGACGGACGATAGCGTTCCGCGATCAGCGCCGCCGTGGCTGCCGCGCCACCCGGCTCGGCGATGATCCGCAACTTCCGCCAGAGAGCGATCTGCGCTGCACGGATCTCCCGGTCGCTTACCAGCACCACACGCTCCACATGGTTGCGGGCCAGCGGGAACATCAGGGAACCGACGCGCCGCGCGCCGAGGGAGTCGGCGGCGATGCCCGACACTTCCACGTCGACCGGCGTGCCGGCCGTGAGCGCCGCGTGCAACGCACAGGAAGTTTCCGGTTCGACACCGATCACGCGCGTCCGCCCGGCGAACCACGCGGCAATGCCGCCGACGAATCCGCCGCCGCCAACCGCCACCATCAGCGTGTCGAGATGTCCCGCCTGCTCCTCGAACTCCCGGGCCGTAGTTCCCTGCCCGGCAAGCACCTCGGGCTGATCGTAGGCGTGAACGACGAGTGCACCGGTGGCGCGTTGCCGCTCGACGCTGGCACCGAAGGCTTCCGCGTAGTCCGCGCCGATGATCCGTACTTCGGCACCCAAGGCGCGCAGACCTTCGATCTTCACCGGTGCCGCGATCGACGGTACGAAGATCTCGGCGCGGTGGCCCAGCGCGCGCGCAGCGTGGGCCACCGCCAATCCATGGTTCCCGCCCGACGCGGCGATCACGCCCGCGGGCGGCACCGCCGCGGACAGGATGCGGTTGAACGCACCGCGCGGCTTGAACGATCCGACGTGTTGCAAGCACTCGAGCTTGAGCACGACGGCTGCAGGCGTGCCGAACGTCGCGGCGTCCACCTCGATCGTCGGGGTGCGCCGCACGTGCGGCGCGATGCGTGCCGCGGCCGCCTCGATCTCGGGCCTGCCGATCACTCCTCGGCCAGTGCCAGCAGCGACTGCTCCATCGCATCCGCCAGCACGTCGGGCGGCTGCGCGCCGGACAGAGCGACCCGCTGGTTGAAGATGAAGAAGGGCACACCCTGCACGCCGATGCGACGAGCGGTGTCCTCTTCCTTGCGGACGTGGTCCAGCAGTTCGTCCGATTCGAGCACGTCGGCCGCCGCCTCGCGATCGAACCCGGCGGCGCCGGCCACTTCGACCAGTTCGTCGTTCGACGCGAAATTCCTCGCCTCGAGGAAATACCCGTCGAACAGCGCATCCACCATGGCGCCCTGGCGTCCCAGCACACCGGCCCAGGCAATGAGCCGGTGGGCGCTGCTGGTGTTCGGTTGCACCTGGATGCGGTCGAAATCGAAGGCGATGTCCACCTCGCGGCCGGCAGCCTCGACGCGCGCGTAGATCTCGCGTGCGCGCTCCGGGCCGCCGAACTTCTCCTCGAGGTAGCGGCGCCGGTCCAGCCCGGCCGCGGGAATGTGCGGATTCAGTTCGAAGGGGTGCCAGCGCACCTGCGGTTCCTCGCCCGGATGAGCGTCGCGCCAGAGCACCAGCGCCTGCTCGAGACGCCGCTTGCCGATGAAGCACCAGGGGCAGACCACGTCGGAAATGATGTCGATATCCATGGGGCAGCTCCTCTCGAGGCACGGCGGGAGGACGGAACCGACCGGGCCTGGGTCCGGCCGCTCGGGCCGCCGATGAACGATGGGTGACGATCACCCTGCCCTCGGGCGGCGCCGCATGCGCTAGAGTATCCGGATCGTCAGACCTAGGGTAGTCAATCCATGTCGACTTTTCCAGCCGTCGTTCGGTTCGCGATCGTACTGCTCGGCGCGGTCGCGGTCGCTGCCGATGCCCATGCCGCCGGCGTATTTCGCTGCCCGGACGGGTCTTATCAGGACAAGCCCTGCGGCGATGGCGGCAAGCTCGTCACCAAGACGAGCCGCGAAGCCCCGCCCGAAAAGGGTCAGGATACCCAGTGCCTCGCGCGGGCCAAGCTCGCCGAAAAGTTCGCGCGCGACAAGGCCGGTGGCACCAGCCCCGAGGACATCCTCGCGCGTGTCGACAAGGAGATGATGCCTTACGAGGAGCGCGTGGCGCGCAAGAAGTTCGCCGCCGAGGTGCTGCAGATGAAAGGCGGACCGACGGAGGTGAAGGCGACCGTGGAGGCCGAGTGCATGGAGAAGAAGGCCGATGCTGCCCGCGAAGCGGCCGAAAAGAAGGCGGCTGCGGAGCAGGCGGCCGCAGCCAAGGCGAAGGAAGAAGCGGCCGCGCGCGAGGCCCAGGCAGCCGACAACGCCGCACGCCAGGCCAAGTACGACGAGGAACGCAGGAAGGAACGCTGCGAATCGGCCCGGCAGTCGTTCGAGATGGCGAAGAATGCGGAGCGCCGGGGCGGCTCGATCGACAGTCTCGACGGCATGCGAGCCGCCACCCGCAGCGCCGAAGCGCGGGTGCGCAAGGACTGCGGCTGAGGTTCGACGCCGACGATTGCCGCCGTGGGTCTCTATCTCCGCCCCGCCACGCTCGAGGTCGCGCTCGATGCCCTGCACGCCCGCGCGCTGACGATCGTGGCGGGCGGCACCGATTTCTATCCGGCCCGCGTCGGCAAGCCGCTCACCGACGACGTGCTCGACATCCGGGGCATCGAGGGCCTGCGGGGCATCCGGGAGCGTGCGACCGATTTCCGCATCGGTGCCACGACGACCTGGACCGACATCGTCGACGGTGCGTTGCCGCCGCTGTTCGACGGGCTCAAGCTCGCCGCGCGCGAGATCGGCGGTGTCCAGATCCAGAATGCCGGCACGATCTGCGGCAACATCTGCAACGCTTCGCCGGCCGCCGACGGCGTACCCGCGCTGCTGGCGCTCGATGCCGCCGTGGAACTCTGTTCCGCCGCCGGCATGGAGATCGTGCCGCTCGCCGAGTTCGTCCTGGGCAACCGGCGCACGCGACGGCAGCCCCATCAACTGGTCACCGCCGTGATCGTGCCCAAGCCGACGGGCCGGACCGCCGGGCATTTCCTCAAGCTGGGGGCGCGCCGCTACCTGGTGATCTCCATCGTGATGGCGGCCGCGACGATCGAAGTGGATGCGTCGGGCGGCATCGTGCAGGCGCGCGTCGCGGTCGGTGCGTGTTCGCCGGTGGCGCGGCGTCTCCCCGCGCTCGAAGCCGCGCTTCGAGGCGCGAAGGCCGACGGCACGCTCGGGAGCGTTGCGACCGCGGCCCATCTCGACGTCCTTGCGCCGATCGACGACGTGCGCGGCAACGCCGAATACCGCGTCGATGCCGCTCTGGTCGTGGTCCGGCGTTTGCTGGACGAACTCGGATCGCGCCTGTGAACGATCTTGCCGCCATCGTCTCGTTCACCGTCAACGGCAAGGAAGTGGCCGTGACGTCACCGGCCATCGCCCGGCTGGCCGACGTGTTGCGGGACGAACTGCATCTGACCGGCACCAAGATCGGCTGCAACGCGGGCGACTGCGGCGCATGCACGGTCCTGATCGACGGCCGCCAGGTCTGCGCGTGTCTCACGCCGGTGGGTCAGGTCGCCGGGCGGATCGTCACGACCGTGGAAGGCCTGGAGCGCGAGGGCGTCCTCGCGCCCATCCAGCGCGCCTTCCACAAGCACATGGGCGCGCAATGCGGCATCTGTACTCCGGGGATGCTGATGGCGGCGGCCGACCTGCTGGCGCGGACGCCCCGGCCCGATGAAGCGCAGGTGCTCGACGCGCTCGGCGGCGTGCTGTGTCGCTGCACCGGCTATCGCAAGATCGTCGAGGCCGTGCTGGACGCCGCGAACGACGTGCCATTGCAACCGCTGCCGGCCATGGGCGGAGCGCTGGGGGCACGCGCGCCGAAATGGGACGGCATCGCCAAACTCACCGGTCGCGATCGGTTCGGTGCGGACGACATTCCCGCGGACGCGCTGTGGCTGCGGGTGGTGCGCTCCCCGCATGCGCGCGCCACGTTCACGACCGGCGATCTCGATGCGGTGAGGCGCGCGCATCCAGGCCTTGCCCGCATCCTCACTGCACGCGATGTGCCGTCCAACGGCTACGGCATCTACCCCGACGTGAAGGATCAACCGGTGCTCGCCGACGGCGTCGTGCGCTATCGCGGCGAGGCGGTGCTCGCCCTCGTGGGCGAGCGCGCGACCGTCGAAGCGATCACGGACGACACGCTGCCGATCCGCTACACGCCGGAAGCCCCGGTCGTGGGGCTCGATGCCGCGATGCAGCCCGGGGCACCTCTGGTGCAGAGCGCGAAGCCCGGCAATCTCCTGATCGAAGGCCGCGTGCGTACCGGCGACACGGCCGCTGCCTTGGCCAGCTGCGCCGCCGTCGCCGAAGGGACTTTCGAAACCAGCTTCGTCGAGCACGCGTACATCGAACCCGAGGCCGGCTATGCGCGCCGCGCCGGAGAACGCATCGAGATCCACGTCACCACGCAGACGCCGTACATGGATCGCGACGAAGTCGCGATCGTCATGCAACTGCGGCCCGATCAGATCCGCATCGTGCCCACCGCCTGCGGGGGTGGCTTCGGCGGCAAGCTCGATCTCTCGGTGCAACCGCTGGTGGCACTCGCGGCCTGGCTGCTCGATCGGCCCGTCGCCTGCGTCTACACCCGCCCCGAAAGCATGATGGCCACGACCAAGCGGCATCCGGCGCGCATTGCGGCACGGTTCGGTGCCGACACGAGCGGCCTGCTGCAGGCGGTCGAGGTCGATGCGCTCGTCAACACCGGCGCGTATGCAAGCTGGGGCCCGACGGTGGCGAACCGCGTCCCCGTGCACGCCATGGGACCGTACTTCGTACCGCACGTCCACGCCCGCGGCCGCGCGATCCTCACCAACGAGCCCGTGGCCGGCGCGTTCCGCGGCTTCGGTGTGCCGCAGGCCGCGATCGCGCACGAGGCGATGATGGACGATCTCGCGGAGCAGTTGCGGATCGATCGCCTCGAGTTCCGCCGGCGCAATGCGTTGCGTGTGGGACATGTCACCGCCACGGGACAGAAGCTCGAAGCGAGCTGCGGTCTGGTCGCGTGCCTCGACGCGCTCGAACCCCATTGGCGTGACGCTCATGCAGCCGCCGAACGCTTCAACGCGGCGGACGGCCGCTCGCGCCGCGGCGTCGGCATCGGCTGCATGTGGTACGGCATCGGCAATACGGCCATGTCGAACCCGTCGAACATGCGCGTCGGCATCGCGCGCGATGCCACGATCACGTTCTACAACGGCTGCGCCGACATCGGCCAGGGTACCAACACGACCATGCTGCAGGTGCTGTCCGACGCAGTCGGTCTGCCGATGGACCGGTTCCGCACCATCATGGGCGATACCGACCTCACGCTCGATGCCGGCAAGTCGTCCGCTTCGCGTCAGGCGTTCGTCTCCGGCAAGGCGGCGGAGCTCGCCGGCAAAGCGCTGCGCGCGCGTGTGCTCGAAGCTGCCGGCGCGACCGAGCCGGCGAAGATCGTCATCGCTAACGCTCAATTGTCGGTCGAGGATGCGCGCGGAACGCACTCGATCGATCTCGCATCGCTCACGCCGGATGAACGCGGCGACGTGCTCGTGGGCATCGGCCGTTTCGACCCGCCCACGACGAAGCTCGATGCCGACGGTCAGGGCGTCCCCTACGCCACCTACGGCTTCGCGGCGCAGATCGCCGAAGTGGAAGTGGATCTCCAACTCGGGACCACCAGGGTGCTGCGCATCGTCGCGGCCCACGACGTCGGCCGCGCACTCAATCCGCAACAGGTGGAAGGCCAGATCCACGGCGGCATCGCGCAGGGGCTCGGTCTCGCGCTGATGGAGGAGTACCTCGCCGGGAAGACCGAGAACCTGCACGACTATCTGATCCCGTCCATCGGCGACATCCCGCCGATCGAGACCATCCTGATCGAAGAGCGCGAGCCCCTCGGTCCGGGCGGCGCCAAGGGTGTCGGCGAGCCGGCGCTCATTCCGACGCCACCGGCGATTCTCGGTGCGATCCGGCATGCCACCGGTGTGCGCGTGACGTTCGTGCCGGTGCTGCCGCATCGGTTGCGGGCGGCTCTTCAACTCCAGAACAACAGCCAGGCTCATGCGTAGCGACACCACTTCCGATTCCGCCGAAGCCCTCGACGAACCCGTAGCGCCCGGCAACGTCCGCTGCGACGCCTGTCCGGTGCTGTGCATCATCCGCCCCGGCAAGACCGGCGCGTGCGACCGCTACGCCAACGTCGGCGGACAGCTCGCCCGCGTCGATCCGCTGGTGATCGCGCAGAAGGTGATCGAGCAGGACGGTCAGGTCGTGCGCTTCCTCGATCGCGAGTGGAAGGGCGAAGTGCTCGCCGATGCGCCGCTCTTCGTCACCGGCATCGGTGCCGGCACCACCTATCCCGACTACAAGCCCGCGCCCTTCATCGTGTCGAGCCGGCACGAGGGCGTGGACATGGTGACGGTGGTGACCGAGGGCATCTTCAGCTACTGCGGCGTCAAGGTGAAGATCGACACCGATCGATTCATCGGGCCGGAGCAGGCTGCGGTGCGAGTGGACGGCGAACAGATCGGGCACGTCACGACTGCGGAGTACGGCTCGCAGATGCTGGCACTGGGCGGCGTGCGCCACCTGACCGGCGGCAGCAAGCGCGAAGGACGCGTCACCTGCGAAGCGCTGGAGAACCTCTGCAACGGCTTCCCGGTGGAGGTGATCGTCGACGACGGTTCGAAGCTCACGATCCAGACGAACGCGGCGCCGATCGTGGATGGTCAGCGCGAGGAACGCATGCGCGTGGGTTGCGGCTCCGCTGCCATCGGCATGTTCGCGCAGCAGTGGTATGGCCACGCCGACGAGGTCATCGTGGTGGACGATCACATCACCGGCGTGCTGTCGGAGCACCAGGCCGGGCGCTTCCTCACGATGCGCCCCGCCGGCATTCAGGTGCGTGGCCGCAAATCCACACCGGGCCGCTATTTCCGCGTCGCGGAGCCCGGTTCGGGCTGGGGCGGCACCAACATCACCAATCCGCTCGAGATCATCGAGCACATCGAACCGAAGAAGGCCTGGCCCGGCCTGCGCCTGCTGATGGTATCGACCACGGGCGAACAGGCTGCCTGGTTCGTGCTCGACGATCAGTTGCGCCCGCAACCGGCACCGCTGCCGGCCGAGATCGAAAACGCCGTCGCGCGCATCGCCGAGAATTGCGAACCCGCGCTTTGCACCGTGCTCTTCATGGGCGGCGCCGGCGGCAGTCTGCGCGCCGGCGTCACCGAGAATCCGGTGCAGCTCACGCGCTCGGTCCGCAACGCGCTCACGCGCGTCACCTGCGGTGGCGCACCGGTCTACATCTGGCCCGGCGGCGGCATCACGCTGATGGTGGACGTCGCGAAAATGCCGAAGCAGTCGTTCGGATCGGTACCCACACCCGCGCTCGTCGTACCCATCGAGTTCACCATGCGACGTGACGATTACGCAGTGCTCGGCGGACATGTCGGCAGCATCGTGACACTGCCGGAAGTTCTGGCGCTGAGTCGTCGCGCCGGCACCGATTGGAAGCCGGGCAATCCCTGGCCATTCGGCGGTCGATCCTAGCTCCCGGATCCGAACAAGAACCGCACTCTGAATTCTGTCTGCGGGCTTGTTGGTTCAGCACTGCGATGCGCCCACGAATCGGCGTTACGAGATGCACGCGCGAGATTGTTGCGACCGTCGTCGCGATGACATGAGGTCAGCGAACACATAGTCACTTGGAATACGTTCGCGCGATCCGCTCTTTCCAACCGCATCGATAACGCTACAATCGGCCTCAAGGCGTTCCGAGCGCACGCGAGATGCCAGGATCGCTCTCACCCCATGCGGTGGCCGGAGGAGAAGATCGACGTGAATCTCACCTTGAACGGGCGCACCGCGCTGGTTACCGGTGCGAACGGCGGGCTTGGCGCTCACTTTGCGCGAACGCTCGCGAACGCCGGCGCGAAGGTGGCGATCGGTGCACGCCGCCTGGAAACGCTGCGCGATCTGGAGCAGCAGATTCGAGCGACGGGCGGGCAGGTGCAACCGATCGCCCTCGATGTCAGTCAGCGCGACAGCGTCGTTAGGGCGTTCGACCGGGCCGCCGAGACGCTCGGACCGGTGACCGTGGTGGTGAACAACGCCGGCATTGCCATCACCAGACCGCTGCTCGACCACACCGAGGACGACTGGAAGGAAGTCATCGGCGTGAATCTGACGGGGGCGTGGCGCGTTGCGCAGGAGGCCGCAAGGCACATGGTCGCCCATCAGCAGGGCGGCAGCATCGTCAACATCGCTTCGGTCCTCGGCTTGCGCGTGTCCGCGCAGGTTCCGAGCTACGCCGCCTCCAAGGCGGCCGTCATCCATCTCACGAAGGCCATGGCGCTCGAACTCGCTCGACACAAGATCCGCGTCAACGCGCTCGCGCCCGGTTACGTCGAAACCTCCATCAACCGCGACTTCTTCGGCTCCGATGCAGGACAGGCCCTGATCAAGCGCATCCCGCAACGACGCATCGGCAACCCTGAGGAACTCGACGCGGCGCTGTTGTTGTTCGCGTCCGACGCCGGCTCGTACACAACCGGTGCGGTACTGGCGATCGACGGCGGCCACCTGGTCAGCACGCTATGAGCGCATCCGAGTCGAACGAAGGATCCCGGGCGACCTACGACTTCTGGCTCGGGCTGATCCCGCAGTTTCTCGGCCAGTTCGGCGGGTTCGCGCCGGCGGGCGGCCCGGGTACGGCCGTCCCGGAGGACCTGCCATTCCCGGTGGACCAGATCGCGAAGGCCGCAGCGATGACTCAGCAGTCGCTGGAGGGTCTCGCTCAAGCGCTCGCACCGGCGCTCAAGACCGGGGTGCCCGACATGCTCGCGCAATGGGCGAAGGCCTCGCCCGCATTCGCGTTCACCAGATTCGGTGACGCCGATACTGCCACGCCGCAGACGATGCTCGCCCCCTGGCTTGCGTTGATGTCGAACTCGACCGGCACGGGTGGCGCGCTGCCGCAAGCACCACTGCAGGCGATGAGCCGGGCCTGGGCCGACATGGCGAGTCGCGTTACCGGGGCCAACACCGCCCAGATGGACACCGCGTTCGACCGGACCTATGGAGCCCTGAGCGACGGCGTCGGATTGGGTCCTGCGCGCAAGCTCCAGGCGGCATGGCGCGACGTGATGAACGCCGCCGTCGCGCAGCAGGATGCACGTGCACAGTACGCGATCCTCGTGCAAGACGCGTTCGTCCAGGGATTTCAGCGCCTCCTCACTGCCCTGGCTGCCAAGGCCGACGCGGGTGAGCGGGTCGACAGCGTGCTCGCACTCATCCGGATGTGGGCAGCCAACACCGAGCATGCCGTGCACGAAACGCTGCAGTCCGAACGCGGCCTGGCCGCCACCGCAGCGCTCATCCGGTCGGATCTCGCCCATCGGAAGAAGACCCAGCAGATGGCAACGATCCTGGCGGATCAGTTCGACATGGCCTCGCGTCGTGAACTCGACGAAGCGTTCCGGGAGATCCAGGCGCTCAAGCGTGAACTGCGTGCGAGCGACGCTGCGAACTCCGACGACGCTCCCGCGGGAGGTCGCGCACCGCTGCGAAAGAGCACGTCCGCGAAGCGTCGAAGACGTCCCGACCCCGCCATCGACGCAGGGCGTGACGACGCATGAAGGAGGTCCCCAGATGAGCCCCCCACTCGATCAGGCGCAGTTGCTGAGCCGCGCGGCCGCAGCGCTGTCGATCACCGCGGAATCGGCAGCGAAAGAACTGGAGGCAGCCCGCGGCAAGCTCGCGCGCGGACTCAAGAAGCTCGCCGAGCTTTCGGAGGACGAGTTGGCCATAGCAACCGTCCCGCGCGATGAGGTCTGGCGCGAAGACATGGTGCGCCTGTACCGCTGTCGTCCCGTCGTCGACAAGCCGCATCCGGTGCCGATCCTGATCGCCTACGCACTGGTGGGTCGCTTCCAGATGATCGACCTCGAGGCGGACCGCTCGCTGGTGCGCAAGCTGCTGGCCAGCGGCTTCGATGTGTATTTCATCGACTGGGGACTGCCGGGGCGCGCTCAACGCTGGCTCGGGATCGACGACTATGTGTCGGGTTACCTGGACCGTTGCGTCGACGTGATCCGCCGTCGCTCAGGAAGGGATGGCATCAACCTCATGGGCATCTGCCAGGGCGGTGTCTTCTCCACGTGCTACGCGGCATTGTTCCCGCAGAAAGTGCGCAACCTCGCACTCACCGTGACGCCGCTCGACTTCCACGGCGATCGCAAGGAACCGCAGGTCGGCGCCGGATACATGAACGGCTGGGCACGTTCCATGACCACCCAGGACGTGGACGACTTCGTCGATGTCTACGGTTCGGCACCCGGCGCGCTGGTGGGCTTCGCATTCCTGATGATGAATCCGGTCAGCCATCTCACCAAGTACTCCACCGATCTCATCGACGTCCTCGACGATGATGCGAAGCTGCTCGGCTTCCTGCGCATGGAGCGGTGGATCGCGGACCGACCCGATCATCCGGGCGAAGTCCTGCGCCAGTGGTTGAAAGACCTCTATCAGGAGAACAAGCTGATCCGCAGCCGGCTGGTGCTCGGCGGACGAACCGTCGATCTGCGCAACATCACCATGCCGGTGCTGAACATCTATGCAACCGGCGACACCATCGTCCCGGTCTCGTGCTCACGCGGCGTCGGCAATCACTTCGGCACCGACGACTACACCGAGGTGCCGGTGCCCGGCGGTCACATCGGCACCTTCGTCGGCGGCAAGGCGCAGAAGATCCTCGCGCCCACGCTCGCGGAGTGGTTCGGCGCGCGTGGTTGAAGCAGTCCGGCCCCATACGCGGCCTAAAGGCGGCACGGGCGAGCGCCGATGATATTCCTGCCGCCTCGAATGGGGCGGCCGGGACGTCACGCGCCCACGGGCAAGCAGCCCCGGGGCACTGCCGGCTTACGGTACCATCCGATTCATCTCGCATGCGCCCGATCACGGTTTCGGGGACACGGGTTCATGATCAAGCTGCTGAAGAAGGAAGACTTGGGACCGCGTTTCCATACGTACCCGTTGCTAGGCCCCTTCGGATTCGTGCGGCTGCACTACACGGAATGGGGACCGCGCGAATCCGAGCGAACCGTGATCTGCCTGCACGGCCTCACCCGCAACGGTCGCGACTTCGATTTCCTCGCGCGCCATCTGGCAAGCCGGGGCATGCGGGTCGTCGCTCCCGATCTGCCCGGGCGGGGACGCAGCGAACGACTGCCGGGTGCCCATCACTACGTGACGGAAACCTACCTCGCGGCGATGGCGGCGCTGCTCGCCCGGCTCGACGTGACGGAGGTGGACTGGGTCGGGACCTCCCTGGGCGGCCACATCGGCATGGAGTTCGCTGCTCGCCGCAACGCGCCCGTCCGCCGGCTCGTGCTGAACGATTTCGGCGCCCGCCTCCAGGGCGCCGCGCTGAATCGTCTCGGCCAGTATTCCCGGATGCGCAAGCAATTCGACAGCATCGACGAACTCGAACGGCACCTGCGCACCATCTATCAGCCGTTCGGCAGGCTGACCGACGAGCAATGGCGGCACATGACCGAGCACAGCGCGACCCGTGACGAGCAAGGACGCTACTGCCAGAACTACGACCCGGCCATCAGCACGACTTTCATGCTGTGGCCGGCAATGCTGGATATCGCGCTATGGCATGTGTGGGAACGCGTGGAGTGTCCCGCGCTGATTCTCCGTGGCGAGACCTCCGATCTGCTGCTGGCGCACACCGTGGATCAGATGATGGAACGAGGCATCGCGGCCGCTCACGGTCTGGTCGAGTCGGTGGAGATTGCCGATTGCGGTCATGCGCCGTCGCTGATGGACCCGGAGCAGATCCGCGTGATCGAGGAATTCCTCGTGCGTGACGACACCCGCGCCGAGGCAAGACTGGCCTCCGGCTGATCGCCGCGACACTCCACCCCCTCGGGTCCGCGTTATGTGCCGCCTGCGATGGCGGCGGTGCAGTGCCGATCGATCGCGGTCGGCGAACCGCATACTGCAGTTTGCATTCTGAAGTTTGAATGCAAAGCCCACGTTTCGCAGTTTGCATTCACTTTTCGATCGCTAAGTGCTCGTTCCGACAGGCCTCGAATCGCGATCGATGCGCCATGCAACGCCTGCCCCTGCTTCGCTTGACCGCCTCCTCCACTGAGGAGCGTCACACCCGGAAATCCGCATTCGGCATGCAGATCGCGATTGCGTATCCGGCCGGCGTCGGTCGTCGGTTTTCCGGAAGGACCAATACATGGGCACTGCTTAAATTCAAATCATAAAATCGACGCGACGGCTTGCAGTTGTCTTGAGCCCAGGTATCCTCCACAACCGTGTCCGGTGCGAACCGTGCATCGATGGTGCTGCCAGTCGAGTCATGGCAAAAGCGCCGGAGACACGGACATCGCAGCGGCACCGGAAGTGCATGAGAGTTTCGGGCCGGCGCAACCGGCACCGGACCGGCGTGGTGGTTCATCAGCAGCCTGCTAGCTATTGCGTGGCATTTTTTGCAAGCCATCGCTTCGGAAAAAAAGCGGCGCGAGGAGGAGGAGGAAACCATGACCCAGCTTGCCGATACGGCACCCCTGCCGCTATCGATGGAGGCCGAAGAGCAGACGTTCCGCAAGGTTGCCTGGCGGCTCGTGCCTTTTCTGTTCCTGTGCTACGTCGCCGCGTACCTGGACCGTGTCAATGTCGGCTTCGCCAAGCTGCAGATGCTGGACGACCTGCAGTTCAGCAGCACGGTGTACGGACTGGGCGCCGGTATCTTCTTCATCGGCTACGTGCTGTTCGAAGTGCCCAGCAACATCATCCTGCACCGCGTGGGCGCGCGGCTGTGGATCGCCCGGATCATGCTCACCTGGGGCGTCATCTCGGGGTTGATGATGTTCGTCAAGACGCCCACGCACTTCTACGTGCTGCGTTTCCTCCTGGGCTTCTCCGAGGCCGGCTTCATCCCCGGCGTCCTCCTGTATCTGACCTATTGGTTTCCCGCCGCACGCCGGGGGCGCATCGTCGCGATGTTTCTGGCGGCGATCCCCGTGTCCAGCATCATCGGTGCGCCGCTGTCGGGGTGGATCCTGGGCGCGTTCTCGGGACTCTGGGAGTTGCGCGGCTGGCAGTGGCTGTTCCTGATCGAGACCATTCCCTCGCTGGTGCTGGGCGTGATCATCCTGTTCTATCTCGACAACAAGGTAGCCGATGCGAAGTGGCTCACCGACGACGAGAAACGCATCATCACCACGCGACTCGCCCAGGAAACCGGGGGCCACGACGAACTGTCCGCGCTGGGTGACGCATTCCGCAGCGGCCGCGTCTGGCTGCTCGGGGTGGCCTACTTCTGCTATGCCTGCTCGATCTACGTCACGAGTTTCTGGTTGCCGACGCTGATCAAGGGTCGCGGGGTCGCCGACCCGCTGCACATCGGCCTGCTCACCGCGATACCCTACGTCGTCGGGATGGTGGCGATGTACTGGACCAATGCGCACGCGGACCGCACGCGCGAACGCCGCTGGCACGCAGCGATTCCGTGCGTGCTCGCCGGCGCCGGTCTGCTGCTGAGCGCGCTGCCCGGCACACCGTTGGTGTTTGGCATGCTGGCGTTGACGCTGGCGACCGCCGGCGCATGCACCGCCCTCTCCGCCTTCTGGAGCCTGCCGGCGGCGTTCCTCACCGGTGCCGCGGCCGCGGCGGGCATCGCGCTGATCAATTCGCTCGGCAACCTCGCCGGGTTCGCGAGCACGTCGGTGATCGGCAAGATGAGCGATGCGTTCGGCAGCACGGCTCCGGGACTCTATCTGTTCGGCACGGTGGTGCTCATCGGCGGCACCCTCGTACTGCTGGTTCCCGCGAAACTGGTCAACAAGTAGCAGCACTCGGTCACCCATGGACGCCTCCACCTACGGAACGCTCTATCAATCACTGCAACGCGCCGCGGCGAAATACGGCGATCGGCCGGCCTACGCTGTCCCGCCCAGCCCCAAGCGCGCCTATCACCCGGGCGGCTGGGAGATCACGTGGAAGCAGACGCTGGACGGGGTGGAGGAGATGAAACGCCTGTACGAGCGGGCGGGCTACGGCTACGGCCATCGGGTCGCGCTGCTGTTCGACCAGCGGCCCGAGTTTTTCTACCACTACTACGCGCTCAGTGCGCTCGGCGCCAGCGTGGTGCCGGTCAACCCCGACTACCGGGTCGACGAGATCCGTTACCTGGTCGAGCACTCCGAGGCCAACCTGGCGATCGCCATCGAGAGCCGGCTTGCGGACATGCAGGCCGCGGTCAAGGAGGTCGGGAGCGACGTGCCGGTCGTGTCCTTCGAGCGTTCGTTCGAAAGTCTACCCAGCGCGCGGAGCGCGCCGCGATCGGGCACGCCGAGCTTCGATACCGAGGCGGCGCTGCTCTACACCTCCGGCACCACGGGTCGGCCCAAGGGCTGCATCCTGACCAACGAGTACTTCCACAGCTTCGGTGCCTGTTACCTGTCGCTGGGCGGCCGCCTCGACTTCCGCGAAGGGCAGGAACGGCTGTACAACCCGCTGCCGCTGCATCACGCCAACTGTCTTTCGGTGTCCTCGTCAGCGCTGCTGCTGTGCGGCGGATGCCTGATCTTCCCCGATCGCTTCCACGCGAGCACGTGGTGGAAGGATCTGGTGGCCACCGGAGCCACCGCCGCGCAGTTTCAGGGGATCATCCCCAACATCCTGCTCAAGCTGCCGCCGTGCCCGGAAGAGCGCGAGCACAAGGTGCGCTTCTCCCTCTGCGCGGGCATCGAGCCGAGCCAGCACGAGGTGTTCGAGCAACGCTACGGTTTCCCGGTCGTGGAGATGTGGGCGATGACGGAAACCGGCCGGCTGATCAGCGACAGCATCGAGCCGCGCTCGATCCACACCCGCTCCTTCGGGCGCGCCAATCCATGGATCGAGATCCGCATCATCGACGAACAGGGCAACGAAGCACCGCCCAACCAGCCGGGCGAGATGGTGATCCGCCACAGTGCCGCGCACCCGCGCAAGGGCTTCTTCTCCGGCTACCTGAAGAACGCCGAGGCCACCGAGGAGGCGTGGCGCGGCGGCTGGTTCCACACCGGTGACGCGGTCGTGCGCGACGAAAGCGGCATGTGCTTCTTCGTCGATCGCAAGAAGAACATCATCCGCCGCTCCGGCGAGAACATCGCCGCCGCGGAAATCGAGGCCTGCATCACCTCGCACGACAAGGTCAAGCAGGTCGCGGTGCTGGCCGCACCCGACGAAGTGCGCGAGGAAGAGGTGATGGCATGCGTCATCGCCAAATCGGCAGACGACGTCGCCGACGCGGCGAAGCGACAGGCATTCGCGCAGGCACTGTTCGACTGGTGCTACGAGCGCATGGCCTACTTCAAGGCGCCGGGGTGGGTGCTGTTCGTCGACAGCCTGCCCACCGGCACCTCGGCCAAGGTGCAGAAGATCCACATCTTCGCGCCGGGCACGGACCCGCGCCAGCAGCCGGGTGCGATCGACCTGCGCGCGCAGAAGAAACAGAAGAAGACGACCGGGCACTGAGGGAGCGACAAACATGCATGCTGCATTGACCGTGGACAGCGCCGCGTACGTCATCGCGCGATTCCTGAAAGCGCGTGGCGTGACCCGTGTGTTCGGCCTGTGCGGCGGGCACATCATGCCGATGTGGATGTGCTGCGATGCCGAGGGTATCCAGATCGTCGACGTGCGCGACGAGCGCGCCGCAGTGTACATGGCGCATGCGCACGCGGAACTGACCGGCGGGCTGGGCGTAGCGCTGGTAACCGCCGGCCCCGGCATGACCAACGCCATGACGGGCATGGCCAACGCGCACGTCTCGCGCGTACCGGTGCTGGTCCTGTCCGGAGGGCCTCCGGGCGCACAGGAAAATCGCGGCGGACTGCAGGACCTGCCCCATCCCGACATCGCGCGACCCATCACGCGCTATGCGCGGACCGTGCGCCAGCCGTCCCTGGTCCTGCAGGAGCTGGACGAGGCCGTGTCGCGCGCCTTCGGCCAGGGTGGCGAGCCGGGCCCCGTGTACCTCGACTTCCCGACCGACACCCTGCGTGGCGAGGTGCCCAAGGTGCTGCAACTCGAGGAGCACTTCCGCCCCAAACCGCGTTCGGTGCTTCTGCCCGGCGAAGACGACGTCGCAGCGGCGGTGGAACTCTTGTGGTCGGCTAAACGACCGCTCGTGATCAGCGGGCGCGGCGCACGCGGCGCCGGTGCCGAGCTCAAGACGCTGCTGGATCGCACGGGCGCGCTGTATCTCGACACCGGCGAGAGCAAGGGGCTGATACCCGATTCGCATCCGAGCGTCGTCATGGCGATGCGCGGCTCGGTGATGGGCCAGGCCGACCTGGTCGTGACCGTCGGCCGCCGCCTCGACTTCCAGCTCGCCTACGGCTCGCCCGCCGTCTTCGGCCCGGCGCGCTTTCTGCGCATCGGCGACGCGGCTTCCGAAATCCGCGACAACCGGCGCGGCGCGGTCGAGTTGTTCGCGCAGCCTGCGGCCGCCCTCGCCGCGATCCTGCGCAAAGCGGGCGATCGCCAATCCTCGGTCGATCGTACCTGGACCGGGGAGGTGCGTCGCAAACACGAGGAACGCGCGCAGAAGCTGCAGAACTCGCTCAAGACGGCGGCCGCAGACGCAGCGGGCCGCATACATCCCAATCGATTGCTCGCCGAGCTGCAGGCGCAGCTCGCGCCCGATGCGGTGGTCATCGCCGATGGCGGGGACTTCCTCAGTTTCGCGCGGGTGGCGCTGTCGAGCACGACCTACCTCGATCCGGGATCGCTCGGCTGCATCGGTATCGGCACGCCGTTCGGCGTGGCCGCCGCCCTCGCCCTGCCCGGCCGGCAAGTGGTCGTCGCAACCGGCGACGGCTCCTTCGGCTTCAACGCGATGGAGATCGACACCGCCGTGCGCCATCAGGCGCCGGTGCTGATCGTCGTCGCCAACAACGGTGCCTGGCAGATCGAGGTGCACGACCAGACCGACACGCACGGCAAGGTGGTCGGCACGCGGCTCCAGTCCTCCGACTACGCGCAGATGGCGCGCGCATTCGGCATGCACGCCGAGCGTGTCGAGCGCACGGAGGATCTGCCGGGCGCGATCGCGCGCGCATTGGCGAACCGCCCCGCGCTGCTCGACGTCGTGGTCTCGGGAGAAGCGCGCTCGTCCGACGGCAAGTCGGGGCTCGCGTGGGTGCCGGACCTGCAACCGTTGACCGCCTGGGACGAGGCGGAGCGCAGTTGGCGGGCCGGCACCCAGCACCGCTGACGCGACGAATCCGACCGACCCGCGCTTCACGAGGACCGCTTCGAGCAACGAGATCTTTCCCGCTGGAACCAGGATGCACAAACGACGAAGCCGCGCTTTTCGTCACGCGGCACTCCGTTCCCTTGACATCGACTACCCGCGGCCGCTGCCGCAGAAGGTGCTCCACTTGGCTTGACGTTTACCCAACGCGCGCGGTGCGCGCCACTTCGTTCGGAGGAGACCATGGACGACAAGCATCGAGGCTGTCAGGCAACGTCGCAGGCTTCTGTGGAGAACAGGCGTCGAGTCTTCCGACTGGTCGCCGGCATCGCCGCCGGCATGACCACACGCATCGCATTGGCGGACGACGAAGCCCAGATCCTCGTCGGTGACCGCCTCGTGCTGCACACCACCGAAGGCGCACCGGTGGCGTTGCGGCCGGCAGACGTCAGACCCAACAAGGTGGTGTTGGCATTTCCGTTCGACCCGGCGACCAGGAAGATCCGGAACGAGTCCCGCCTGAGCAAGATCCTGCTGGTTCGGGGCGACGAAGCGAAAATGGACGAAGAGACGAAAAAGCGCGCTGCCGGCGGCGTGCTCGCGTTCTCGAGCGTCTGCACGCATGCAGGGTGTGACGTGAATGCGTGGATGGCCAAGACCAGCAAACTGCTCTGCTATTGCCATTCCTCGCAGTTCGATCCGTATGACTCCGGCAAGGTCGCCGACGGACCGGCGCCTCGTCCTCTGCCGTGGCTGGCGATCAAGCTGGAAGGCGAGGAGCTGGTCGTTGCCGGACCGTTGAGCGCGCCGCCAGGTGCGCCTGCGTGATTTTTTTAGATGGGGCCGCCTGGCGGCTCCTTCGCATCGCTGTTCCTGCAACGATGAAGCAACGGGAGGAGACATGAGCACGAATCGCAACTTCAAGTATCTGCTTGGGGCGCTCTTGCTTGCGCCCATGACGACGATGGCCGCGGACTACGCGCCGGTCACCGATGCCCGCCTGAAGAATCCCGAGCCCGGCAACTGGCTCATGTATCGCGGCAACTATGCGGGCTGGGGTTACAGTCCGCTGAAGCAGGTCACATCGAGCAACGCGAAGGACCTTGCGGTCGCCTGGTCGTTCACGACCGGCCTGCAGGAGGGTCACCAGTCCCCGCCCATCGTGAACAACGGCTACATGTTCGTGACCACGCCCGGCAGTCAGGTCATCGCACTGAACGCGAAGACCGGCGAAGAGATCTGGCGCTTCAAGAAGGAACTCCCCAAGGAACTGCTGCAGCTGCATCCGACCAATCGCGGCGTCGCGTTGTATGGCGACAAGGTCTACTACACGACGCTCGATACGTTCCTGGTGGCGCTGGATGCGAAGACCGGCAAGAAGGTCTGGGAATCGAAGATCGCCGAATGGAAGAACGGGTACTACACCACCGT
Organism: Burkholderiales bacterium; assembly: GCA_019745565.1. GTDB lineage: Bacteria > Pseudomonadota > Gammaproteobacteria > Burkholderiales. The sequence continues at coordinate 121,582 of JAIESW010000029.1, read as the reverse complement.
GGCGCCGCTCGCGGTCAAGGGCAAGATCATCGTCGGCATCTCGGGCGGTGAAATGGGCATCAAGGGGTTCGTAAAAGCCTTCGACGCACAGTCCGGCAATGAGGCATGGGCATTCAGCACGGTCGCCTCACCCGGCGAACCTGGCGGCGATACGTGGCCCGCCGACACTTCCAAGAATGGCGGCGGCGGCACATGGGTGACGGGCACGTACGATCCGGAGACCAATCTCACCTTCTGGGGCACCGGCAATCCTGGTCCCTGGCCCATTGACGGGCGTACCGGCGACAATCTCTACACGACCTCGGTCGTCGCCATCGATGTGGACAGCGGCAAGTTGAAGGGGCATCACCAGTATCACTGGAGAGACGCCTGGGACTGGGATGAAGTCTCCGCGCCGCTCCTCATCGACACCGAGATCGGCGGCAAGAAGGTCAAGACAGCCGTGCATGCCGGTCGCAACGGGTATCTGTGGGTGCTCGAGCGGACGAAGGACAAGATGAACTTCCTGACGGCGCACAAGTACGTCGAACAGGATGTGTTCACTGCCATCGATCCGAAGACCGGCCGGCCCACCTACGATCCCGCGAAGATTCCCGGCAAGGGTCCGACCACCTTCTGCCCCTCGCTGTGGGGCGGCAAGGACTGGATTCCGGAGGCGTACAACCCCGACACCGGGCTGTTCTATATCCCGGCGACCAACAACCTGTGCGCCGAACTGCCGGCGGCCGAGGAAGATCTGAGCTACACGCCGGGCGGACTCTTCATCGGCTATCCGATACCGGACGTGCTCGGCAGCCTGCGAGTGGGCAAGAACGCGAGCAGAAACATCGGCGAAGTGCAGGCGTGGAATCTCAAGACCGGCAAGCAGGTCTGGAACCACGCGTACAAGAGCATCAACTGGGGCCCGCTGCTGACCACCGGCGGCAACCTGGTGTTCGGTGGCGGCACCACCGACCGGATGTTCCGTGCCTTCAACGCCACCACCGGCGCCGTGCTCTGGGAGCATCCCACGCCCTCAGGCGTGACCGGAATCCCGACGTCCTACGAGGTGGACGGCGTTCAGTATGTCGCGGTGCAGTCAGGCTGGGGCGTGGACGCTCAGCGCATGCAGGGCGGCCTCGACGCGGCGACCAATACCAAGACCAACGTCCCGCAGGGCGGCACCGTCATGGTGTTCAAGCTGAAGAAATGATCGTTCGCCCGCAAGGGTCCTGACGAGGCGCGGCATCTTCACGAAGATTGCCGCGTTTCCCCTTGCTGAGCGAGGTACCGCTGCGGTCACATCTCGGACTTCCGCTCGAAAGAAAGAAGCGGGCCTCTCCGATCGCTTCCGGGGAGGCCCGTGAGGCGGGCGACAGGGGAATCGCCCGTGGGGTGAGTCGATATCGAAAGGTTGGCGACCAGAGTCATCGCCTCCTGTCGACACCGCTCGCTTTCGTCGCGGCTTGCTGCGGCGCCCTAACTGAATCCGCGCTCGCCCACCGTGGCATCACTGCCCGGCGAGTCTGTACGCGCGGCCCTCCTCCCCCTCGATGCGGTTCGCCGGTCGGTCGAGTCCACGGGCCGCATCTGTGAAACCAGCGCGGTCGACGCGTGCAAAATGTGTTCGCGCGATAGCCGCTCGGCAACGAGCGGTTGACCGGCGATCACTGCCGCGAGGATGGCTTCGTGCTCGTCCCAGATGTCGGTCGGCGGGGTCTCCTGCACCAGGACCTCTCCCATGGCGCGGCGCAGGTAGGTCCAGTGCGGTTCGCTCACTTCGGCGATCAACGGGTTGCCGGAGAGCCGGTACAGGAAGAAATGGAAGTCCATGTCGGCCGCGATCAGCCGTGCGATGGACTTGCTCTTCACAGCGGCTCGCCCTCGCTCGATGAATGCAGGCCCATCGCTGGCGGCAGTCTCACGTGCGCGCTCCGCCGCACCGGCGCTCGCGACACCATCGAGCGCCGATCGGATCTCGTACAAGTCGCGGACGTGGCCCGGGTCGAGCGGAGCAACCATCAGCCCGCGGCCGGGCGCGTCGCACAGGACGCCATGGGTGCGCAGCAGCAGCAACGCCTGCTGTACCGGCTGACGCGAGACGCCAAGCGCCTCCGCCAGTTCTTCCTGGATCAGGCGCTCTTCGGGGCCGAACTTGCCCTCGGTGATTTCGGAAAGCAGCGCCTCGTAGACCTGTTCCACGAGCGTCGGCTGGGGAGACAGCGAGCGGAGGGACATGTGGGAGACCCATTCGACTGTTGCGGTGCAGCAAGTCTACAGCATTCTGAATTCAGGATGCAAGCACCGTTTTGCCTCCGAGACGGCTCGCCGGGCGGGGCGCCGGCTGTTACCTTCCCTTCCTGCCCCGCGCCCACTCGATGACCGCCCCCCTGCCGTCACCAGCCGTCCTTCCCCGGCACGCCACGTCGAGCCCCTGCGGGCCGCCCGGCGACCCCCTGCTGCATCTCCAGGAGGGACCGATCGACCTCGTCATCGAGGCGTTCGCCGACGATCCCTCGGAGGTCGTTCGAGCCTATGAAGCCGCCGCCGGCCGTTTCACCGGCATCCTGAAGGCGCTCGTGGACGAACTGCCGCTGCTGCGGACACCGCTCGGTCCGACTCGTCCGCCTCTCAGGGGCCCCGTCGCTCTACGCATGCTGAAGGCCTGCTGGCCCCACCGGACCGTCTTCATCACCCCCATGGCAGCGGTCGCTGGCTCGGTAGCCGACGAGATCCTCGAGGCGATGCTGGCGCGCGCTCGATTGCGGCGCGCATACGTGAACAACGGCGGCGACATCGCCGTCCATCTCGCCGCCGGTGAGCGTTTCCGGGTTGGACTGGCCGGGATCGAGGACGCGGCCCTGCACGGCGCTCTCGATCTCACCGCGGAGGACGCGATGGGTGGCGTGGCTACCTCGGGCTGGCGCGGACGGTCGCTTTCGCTGGGCATCGCGGATGCCGTGACCATCGTCGCGCACAATGCCGCCGCCGCCGATGCCGCGGCCACGCTTGTCGCCAATGCCGTGAACGTGGATCATCCGGGCGTGCAGCGACTGCCCGCGCGCGCCGTGCGCGACGATACCGATCTCGGTGACCTGCCCGTGACAGTCGGAGTGGATGCTCTCCCTGAAGAAGCGATCGCAAGCGCGCTCGATTCGGGGCTGCAGGTCGCCCGGCGCATGCAGGCAGCCGGGTTGATTCTTGCCGCATGTCTGCGCCTGCAGGGCCGTGTCAGCATCGCAGCGCCGCCTCAGGATCGCAGGAAACCCGCGGTGCGCTTCACTTAAGGGCACCATGCCATGACCGACCTCACCGCCACCAACGTCATGCAGCAGGTCCACGGGGTCGAGCATCTGCCGCCCGTGGAAATCCGCAAGATCGTAACCATCGTGGAGGAGACCTTCCACGACAGCGGTCCGCGCGCCGCGGTCCCGCATCGCAAGGCCGCCGTGGCGGCCATCATCCGCAATCCCTACGCGGGTCACTATTTCGAGACCATCGAGCCGTTCATGGAGGCGCTGAAGCCACTCGGCCTCGAGATGGCGCGCAAGCTCCTCGATGCCCTCGGCGGTGACCCCGCCAAGGTGGAGGCCTACGGCAAGGGCACCATCGTGGGCACAGCCGGTGAGTTGGAGCACGGGGCGTTCTGGCATGTGCCGGGCGGATACGCGATGCGCGAAGTCCTGGGTGGCGCCAAGGCCATCGTGCCCTCGACCACGAAGGTGGGCCACATCGGTACCGCCATCGATATCCCGGTCCACCACATCAACGCCGCCTACGTGCGCAGCCACTTCGATGCAATCGAAGTTCGCGTGCAGGACGCCCCCAAGCCCGACGAACTGGTGCTGGTGCTCGCGATGACGGATGGCCCGCGAATCCATGCCCGCATGGGTGGGCTCAAGGCCTCGGACATCAGCGTTGGGGATGGACAGCGCTAGAGCGATGTTCCATACCGCGGTGAATATGCGCAACGCCCTGGTCGCAGGTTCGGCCTGGATCGCCCTCCTCGCCGGCGCGCCGGCATTCGCCGAAGACCCCGCGCGCACGGCGATGATCGAGCGCTACGTGGCGGCACAGTCCGCCGCGACCCCTTTTCTGAAGGACCAGGTGCTGCCCTTCCTGGTGCGGGTCGCGCTCGCGCGCAAGCTGGAGGAAGCCGGTGCCGACGGCTCGCTCGGCGCGCAATGGACGCCCGAGGCGCTCGAATGGCACCAGCTCGAAGAGCGGGCCGAGGAGATTTCCGCCCGCGCCGTGGAAAGCCTGGCGCCGGCGCTCTCCGTCGACGAAGGGCGCGAGATCCTCGATGGCGTGTCCGACGAGGACCTTGGTGCCCTGCTCACCTTTCAGCAATCGCCGCTGGCGCAACGCATGATCAAGGCGGCCGACTACGGACTCTCGGCCGTGCTGATGCTGAGCGTCGTCAAAGGTCCGGTCCCCGCGGAGCTCATCGACCAGCGCGCCGCGCTCGTCGCGGAACTCGAGGCGCATCGTGCCGACGTGCGGCTGAGCCCCGATGACCAGGCCGAACTCGCCACGCTGTTCAAGCAGCCAGCCTTCGCCCGCGTCGCGGCAGCCAATCGCGACCGGCTCCAGAAAATGCTGGCCGCCGACGGCGGTCCCGCGCAGCGTCTCAATGCCGTCCTGCAGAAGGAAGTCGACGCCACCGTCGCCGCCTTCCGTCGATCCCATCCCAACGAAACATCACGATGAAACGCATCCTCGCAGTCCTGTCGCTGTGCGCCGCCGCTGCGGCCGGCCACGCCGATGGCACCATCCGCGTCGGCGAACTCAATTCCTACAAGGCGTTCCCGGCCTTTCTCGAACCGTACAAGAAGGGCTGGATGCTCGCGGTCGAGGAGATCAACGCAGCCGGCGGCATCAACGGCGCCAAGCTCGAGATCGTCTCGCGCGACGACAACGGCAATCCGGGCGATGCCGTCCGTGTGGCCGAAGAACTGGTGAGCCGCGAGCAGGTGGCACTGCTGATGGGCGGCTTCGCCTCCAACGTCGGACTCGCCGTGAGCGACTTCGCGAAGCAGCGCAAGCTGCTGTTCCTCGCCGCCGAGCCGCTGTCGGACAAGCTCGTGTGGGAAGGCGGCAACCGCTACACGTTCCGTCTGCGCGCTTCCACCTACATGCAGACCGCGATGCTGATACCCGAGGCGGCGCAGCTCAAGAAGAAGCGCTGGGCGCTCGTGTACCCCAACTACGAGTACGGACAGTCGGCGGCGAACGCCTTCAAGACCCTGCTCAAGAAACGCCAGCCGGACGTCGAGTTCGTCGTGGAGCAGACACCGCCGCTCGGCAAGGTGGATGCCGGTGCGATCGTCCAGGCATTGTCCGCCGCGAAGCCGGATGCGATCTTCAGCGCCCTGTTCGGTCCGGACCTCGCCAAGTTCGTGCGCGAGGGCAACACGCGCGGCCTGTTCCGCGATCGCACGGTGGTCAACCTGCTCGCCGGCGAACCCGAGTATCTCGATCCGCTCAAGGACGAGACGCCCGCCGGCTGGATCGTCACCGGCTATCCGTGGAGCGAGATCGGTTCACCGGAACACAAGCGCTTCCTCGCTGCGTATCAGAAGCGCTGGAACGACTATCCACGCCTGGGTTCCGTCGTCGGCTACTCCGCCGCGCTGAGCGTCGCAGCAGCCGTCAGGAAGGCGGGCGGCACCGACACCGAAAAGCTGATCGCGGCGATGCGGGACCTGCCGGTGGAAACACCGTTCGGCCGCATCCGTTACCGCGCGATCGATCACCAATCCACGATGGGCGCCTACGTGGGTCGCCTCGCGCAGAAGGACGGCAAAGGCGTGATGGTGGATTGGGTCTATCGCGAAGGTGTCGCGTATCTGCCGCCCGACGAAGAGGTGCAGAAGCTGCGGCCGGCGGATTGAGGAAGCGACACCTCGCGAATTTCCCCTTCTCCCCATCCCTCTCGCCGAAAGGAGAAGGGATGGGGAGTGGGGGAGAGCAACATCCGAGTCGACTCAGTGATTGTCCCGGGGCACGCCCTTGCTCGTGGAGATCCGCTGATACTTCTCCGCCGGCTTCAACGTCATGCCGTCGGACAGTTCGCCCACCATGCTGCGCTGGATCTCCTGCCACGGCGTCTGGCTCTCGGGGACCTTGAAGCCGCCCTTCTTCTTGAGAGCCGCGAGACGCTTGGCGTACTCGGCCTTGCTGATCAGGATGTCGGCGGTACGCTTGTTGAGGTCGATGCGCACCATATCGTTGGTCTGGATGATCGCCAGTCCGCCATTGCTCGCCGCTTCCGGTGAGGCATTGAGGATGGAAGGCGAACCCGACGTACCGGACTGGCGGCCGTCGCCGATGCACGGCAGCTCCGTCACGCCGGACTTGATCAGCTTGGCCGGCGGCTGCATGTTCACCACCTCGGCCGCACCCGGATAGCCCTTCGGGCCGGTGCCGCGTACGAACAACAGGCAGGTGTCGTCGATCTTCAGCTTCGGATCGTCGATGCGCTTGTGGTAGTCCTCGGGTCCCTCGAACACGATGGCGCGACCTTCGAATGCGTTCGGGTCCTTCGGATCGGACAGGTAGCGTTCACGGAACGAGTCCGAGATGACGCTCGTCTTCATGATCGCACTGTCGAACAGGTTGCCCTTGATGTTCAGGAAGCCGGCCTTCGTCTTCATCGGCTTCTTGTAGGGCCAGATCACCAGCGGGTCCTGCACCGGCGTGTTCTTGCAGTTGTCCGCGAGTGACTTGCCGTTCACAGTGACCACGTTCTTGCGGATCTTGCCGGCCTTCAGCAGCTCGTTGACCACGCCCGGCACACCGCCGGCGCGGTAGTAGTCCTCGCCGAGGTACTCGCCGGCCGGCTGCAGGTTCACTAGCAGCGGGACGTCGTAGCCCACCTTCTCCCAGTCGCTGTTGTCGAGCTTCACGCCGATATGACGGGCGATCGCGTTGAAGTGGATCGGCGCGTTGGTGGAACCGCCGATGGCCGAGTTCACCACGATCACGTTCTCGAAGGCTTCGCGCGTCATGATCTTGGACGGCCGCAGGTCTTCCCACACCATCTCGACGATGCGCTTGCCGGTCTCGTACGCGTTGGCGTAGCGGTCACGGTGCGGCGCGGGGATCGCGGCGCTCCCGGGCAGCGACATGCCGAGCGCTTCGGCCAGCGAATTCATGGTGGACGCGGTGCCCATGGTGTTGCAGTGTCCTGCGGAGGGCGCGGACGACGCCACCAGGTCGATGAACTGCTCGTGGTTGATTTCGCCGGCGGCCAGCAACTGCCGCGCCTTCCACACGATGGTGCCGGAGCCGGTGCGCTCGCCGCGGAACCAGCCGTTCAGCATCGGTCCGCCCGACAGGACGATGGCGGGGATGTCCACGGTCGCCGCCGCCATGAGCTGGGCGGGCGTGGTCTTGTCGCAGCCCGTGGTGAGCACCACGCCGTCGATGAAGTAGCCGTACAGAAGCTCGACCAGGCCCAGGTAGCACAGGTTGCGGTCCAGGGCGGCGGTCGGTCGCTTGCCGGTTTCCTGGATCGGATGCAACGGGATCTCGAAGGCGATGCCGCCCGCCTCGCGGACACCTTCGCGCACGCGATGCGCGAGCTCGAGGTGGTGGCGGTTACAGGGCGACAGGTCGGAGCCGGATTGCGCGATCGCGATGATCGGCTTGCCGGCCTGCAGTTCTTCGCGCTTGAGGCCGAAGTTCATGTAGCGCTCGAGGTACAGCGCGGTCATGTCCGGGTTGTCCGGATTGGCGAACCACTGGCGCGAACGGAGCTTTGTCGGATCCTTCTTGATGGACTTCTTGGCCATTCTCTTTCTCTTTCCTCCCGAGGCTGATTCCCATGCGACATCGCAGAGCCATGGCCGCGAATCCCCTCGCGACCGGGCCAGACCGGGAGTATGAACCGGCAGCTGCGGAGGCACCACCCGTCGCCCGCTCGAGGGAGCGCCGTTTGCCGCGTTCGGTGTGGGTCCGAACGGACCGGCAGCACCGGAAAGTTCATCATCGAACCATGCGTCGGGCGCATCAGCCCGCGCCATTCAAACGCAAGGAGACAACCATGCGAACCGCTCGAATCGTGGGCCTGCTGGCTGCCGCCAGCCTCGCGTGGTCGCTCGCGGCCTGGGCCGCGGACAGCGACCGCCAGCCGCCGACAACCCCGGCACCCGCCAAGGAGCAGCCGCCCGCAACCACCCCGCCGTCCAGCGCCGATCACACCGACTATTCCAAGGAACAGGAACGGACGGTGAAACCGCCGACCGACGCGTCCATGGGTGCAGTCGAGCGCAGGCCCGACCCGGCGCCGGACCCGGACAGGAAGAAATGAAGCGGCGCCCCGCTATGCGGGGCGCGCGACGTCAGTAGACGGAGACCGTCTCCAGCTGAGCGCAGGCGACCTGGAGATGCTCCTGCGTTCCGGTGTCGGCCGGTGCGTTCCAGCTCGAATCGCGGGAGGCCGGGCGGACGCTGTCGCGGTGATGCGCGCCGTGGCTGCGCTGTTGTTCCGCGTCCAGCGGCAGTTCCCGATACAGCGGCGGTGCCACCACCTGCCAGTGCAGGCGGATGTAGTCCGCTTCCGGCGCGGCCTGCACGTCCCGATCCTGCTCGACGGCGGTCGATTTCGCGTCAGCCGGGCAGGACTGCATGGCTGCATGGGATCCGAACGGCACGAGCAGGACGGCGCACAGGCCGACGGCGGCAAGTCCCGCCAGACGATACTTCGATTCATATCCGCGCATGTCTGTCTCCCTTCTCAAGTCTGCTTGCAAAAACGCAACGGGCCCAATTCGGTGCACTGCCCGTCGCGTCCGCCCCTTCCGCCTCGGTCGCCCACCCGGTCAGATCGGGTGTGCGGTCGCACCGCCGGCTTCGGCAGGCCGCGTCTCACCCGCGATGTTACCGCCCTCGCCTTCCCAGGTCTGCATCGCCGTGCGTTCTTCCGGCGTCGGCCGCTTCGTGCCACGGCTCTGCCACCACTGATAAGCCCCGTAGACCACACTCACGATGGTCGTGAACGCGATCACCTGCAAACCAGTCGTCGTCATGGTTTTCTCCTTTCGATCGGACATCCGGTTTGCATATTCCGTGGGCACCGCCATCGCGACTGTCGGTGCCCGACCAAAGGGCTGTCGGAATCGGACTACGCGCGCCTCCCCCTGACCTCACGCCTGCGCCGACGGCGACTCGGCCGCCAGCTTATTGAGAAGATCCACGACGCCGTCGAACTCCAGCGACTTGTCGAAGAAGTAGTCGGCTCCCAGCGCTATGCAACGCTGCCGGAAGGCGTTGGAACCGTAGTTGGTGAGAACGATCTTCACCAGGTTCTTCATCTCCTCCCGCCCGCGCAGCTTGGCGAGCAGGTCGAAGCCGGTTCCGGAAGCGAGGCGCAGGTCGATGAGCACTGCGTCCACCGGGGATTCCTGCAGGCGCGCCCAGGCGTCGTCTGCGCCTTCCGCAAAGCCGACGACCCGGATCCGATCCGAGGACTCGACCGAACTCACCAGCGTTTCCCGAATGGCCGGCGAGTCTTCCACGAGAAACACTTTGTACTGCTGATCCATGTGACTGCAAATCCCCTGGGGATCACCGACCATACGGCATCCCACGGGGAGTCTGGCGCAATCCGGCGCCGGCGGCTGTCGGTGTTTGTCCTACAACGACGGCATCATGCGGGAGCGCGCTCCGGACGACCGCGCGGCTCAGTCCACCAGGGCATGCTTGATGGCGTAGTAGGTCAGGTCGGCGTTGGTCTTGAGGCCCATCTTCTCGAGCACCCGGGCGCGGTAGGTGCTGACCGTCTTGACGCTCAGATGCAGCTCGTCGCCGATCTCCGTGGGGCTCTGGCCGGCGGCCAGCTTGCGGAAGATCTGGAACTCCCGCGCCGACAACATCTCGTGCAGTTTGCGCTCGGTGGGGTGGGCCAGTTCGGCCGACACCAGTTCGGCCGCCGTTTCGCTGAGATACCGCTTGCCGCGCGCCACCACCCGGATCGCCTTCAGCAACTCCTCGGGCGGGGCGTTCTTCGCGATGTAGCCGTTCGCCCCGGAACGCAGCATGTTGACCGCGTAGTGCTCCTCGGGAAAGCCGCTCAGCACCAGCACCGGCAGCGCCTCGTCGATCTGGCGGATGACCCGCAGGCAGTCGATACCGTTCTTGTGGGGCATCGAGATGTCGAGCAGGACGACGTCGAAGGCATCCTTGCGGATCAGCGCGATCACCTCGTCGCCGGTGGCGGCTTCGGCGGTGATCTCCATGTCGTCCTGGTCCTCGATGAACTGGGCGAACCCTGCCCGCACGATCTCGTGATCATCGGCAATGAGTATCCGGATCAAAGGCGGCATGACGTCCCCTTTCACGCGCCTGTCGCTTGGCGCTGTCGTTCTCCGGATCGATGCTAGCAAAGCGTCCGGAGGATGGATGTCAGATGCGTCCTACGCGGATGGAATGGAGCCGGGACCTGCAGCCGCCCGGGGCCTCAGTCCACCGTACTTACAGACAGTGCGACCTGCAATGCCACCTTGGCGCGGATCGCGTGCGCCAGGCGATTGCGAACCCCTGCGATCAGCAGGGTCACTGACGACGGGACGCGCCCGACGTGTTTCTGCAGGACGTTCAACTCCATCACGGCCGCGCTGAGGAGATCGATGTCTTCCTCGATCAGCAGCAGCATTCCTTCATCGTAGGGTGCCGGCAAGTTCTCGAAGAGCGCAGCCACCGCGGTCGCGGATTCGGCGTAGCGGCGCAGCGCCTCGTCGTACATGACGTCGTCTCGTTGCGACATGGCGATTCTCATGACTTTCCTTACGGCAAAAATGTGCGCTTCGGCAAGGCCGGATCCGATGGGATGCCGTCTTATATGAATGCGGGAATGCGCTGACAGGGGATGTTGTCTCGATCTCCGGCAAACGGCGTACCCAAGAGTGGAGGGCGGGCAGCGCCCGCTGAATCCGCAACGGGCCTCCCCCGATCTGTTGGTCGGGGCAAGCGCGTCGCGTATAGTCGCCGGCGCCCGTCGATTCCCCGGGAGACCCGATGAGTTCCCTGCGCGACCTACAGGAAGTTCTGCGCCGCACCCTGGCAGGCTGGCGGTGGGACCTCACCCTGTTCGTCTGCAGCGTCGTCACCCTCGGCATCCTGGTCGTTTCGGAAACCGGGCATTCGAAGCTCGAGCAGGAGCACAGCAAGGCGATGGAAGGCGTGCGCGTGTACGCCAAGCTCGGGCGTCTCGCTCGCCTCCTGGCCGATGCGGAAACCGCGCAGCGCGGCTATCTCCTCACCCGTTCGGAGGCCTATCTGGCCCCCTACCGCGAGGCGCTGCCGGAGATCACCACGCTGCTGGAGCAGCTCGAGACGTACTTCACGAACACCGGCTCCAGCCTCGACGCCGAACGCATGCGGCTCATCAAGAACGAGGCGGCGCGCAAGGTGGCCGAGATGGAGAAGACACTGTTCGCCGCGCGCCAGGGCGACTGGGAAGGTGCGATCGGACTGGTCGCGACGGACGTCGGCAAGTACCGCATGGATGCCATCCGCCAGCTCGTGGAGGAACTGCAGGTTGCCGAGAACGACCGGGTCGGCGACCGCGTGATGGCCTGGCGTTCCCACGCCCAGATCGCACGTCTCAGCATCGCGGCCGTCACCGCACTCAACGTGCTGCTGCTGGTCATGCTCGTGCGCTGGCTGAAGCGCCATTGGCGACAGGCGCGCGAGCAGGGGCTCGAGCTGGACGCGCAGGTCAAGGCGCGTACCGCCCAGCTCGCGATGCTCGCATCGCACCTGCAGGAGATCGACGAGGCCGAGAAGTCCCGCCTGGCGCGTGAACTGCACGACGAACTCGGCTCCATCCTGACCGCGTCACGCATGGACATCTCCTGGGTACGCAGCAAGCTGACGCCGGAGCAGACCGTCCTCGCCGACAAGCTGGCCCGCGCGTTGAGGCACATCGATCAGGGCGTGCAGGCCAAACGCCGCATCATCGAGGGCCTGCGTCCTACCACACTCACATCATTCGGCCTCGTGACCGCCGCACGCGAGCTGGTGAGCCAGGCCGCCGACCAGGCGCACTGGGAACTCCAGCTCGACCTGCCCGACGCCGACCCCGATCTGTCGGAGGAAGCCGCCATCGCGCTCTATCGGATCCTGCAGGAATCACTCAACAACGCCACCAAGTACTCGAAGACCAAGCGCATCCGGGTGAGCCTGGTCGTGCGCCCGGGGCAGTGCTGCGTCCTCGAGATCGAGGACTACGGTACCGGTTTTCGCCTTGAGGAGATACGCCCCAAGGCCCATGGCATCCTCGGCATGCGCGAACGATTGGCAGCGCGTGGCGGCTTGCTGGTGGTCGACAGCGTGCCGGGGCGTGGGACGCGCATCTCGGCGACTTTGCCCCTCGACGAACCGGCGGACCCGTCGGAGACAGCGCGCGACAAGACCCACGCTGCCGGTCAAGTGATCCCCGAGAACGTAGCATGACGACCGACTACGTGCGCAGGTGTCCGCCGGACGATCGCGGCGAGCCCGTGCCGTTCCAACGACGCTCCGGTTCCGCCGGAGCAGCCTCCGTGTCGCGGGATGGCGCGCGACCCGATGAATCGGGCGCCAATTCGACACTGCCCAGTGCCAGCGCGGCCAGCGTGATGGACGTGAGAACGCTGGCGAATGCCAGCGTGAGAGCAACGAACTCGACGAACGGGTCGGCCTGTTCGTAGGCGATCAAACCGCCTGCCCCCGCACCCAGCAATCCGAGCGCCGAAGCACCGAGCAGGCGGTTCGCGACTGACCCACTGGATGGCGGCGTTGCCTCGTCACTCGAACCGGCTGTTGTATTCTCCACGTGAGCCTCGACAGATTCGTCGTCGCCATGCGACGCCGGAACGGCTGTCGGCAACCATCCGGTTCCCGACAGCCGATTCCGTGAACTGCAAGCTGCGGCTACCTTAGTTGATTCCGAACCTCGCCTTCGCGTCCGCGACGCAGCGATCCTTGGCCTCGCCTGCGTAGGTGTCGCAACGCTCCTTCGCCGCCGCATAGTTGGCATCGCGCTTCGTTTCGGCTGCGTCCTCGCGCGACTCCTTCACTTCCTCGGCGGCTTCGCTTCTGGCCTTGCTCGTCTTGAACGAGGCCTTCGCATCCGCCTTGGCCGAGGCGAAGGCCGCCTTCGCGTCCTTCACGCAGACGTCCTTGGCGTTGCCGGCCAGGTCGTCGCACTTCTCCTTGGCGACGTCATAGTCGGCCTCGGCCTTGGCGAGCCCCAGCTTGTAGCGATTCTTGGGCGTGTCCTCCTCGCGGACCTTGAGCTCCGCCTCTGCCACCTTGCGTGCGCCCTTGGCTTCGAGCAGGCACACGTCCTTCGCATTGGCCTTGGTGTCTTCGCAGCGCTGCTTGGCCGCCTTGTAGTCCGCTTCGATGCGGGCTTCGTCGGCTTCGGTCACGGTGCCCTTGGCAGCCATCGCGCCGGCCGACAGGGCGAGCGTGCTCACCACGGCCACCGTCATGAGTCGTCGTTGGAACGTCATGGATCTCTCTCCTTGGTCTAGGGGATGATAGTGGTGCGGATGACTAGTACGTCTTCTCGTGCTGGTCACCCTTGAACAGGCGCTCGTTGCGACGCTCCCATTCGCCCACCTGGCGCTCCGCTTCGTCCTTGCCGATACCGTAGGACTCCTGGATGCGCCCCACCAGTTGATCGCGCTTGCCGGCGATCACGTCGAGGTTGTCGTCGGTGATCTTGCCCCACTGCTCCTTGATCTTGCCCTTGATCTGCTTCCAGTTGCCTTCGATTCGATCCCAGTTCATGTTCATCTCCTTCGTGTGGTGGAAAACCGGCGTGTCGCCCGGTCGGGCGTCTGCCGTTACATCTTCTCCTTCGTATCCTTCGCGGAGTTCTGCAGCTTCTCGCCGCCGCGCTCCAGATCCTTGCCGGCACCTTCGATGGTGTTGCAGCCGGACAGGGCCGCGAACGACAGCAACATCAGCAACGCCACGATCTTCTTCATCTCCAACTCTCCTGTTCGCAGTGAATCGATGGGTGAGGTTCGCGTTCCGCCCGGTGACCGCCACCGCGCGTCGAACACGGATTCACTGTATCGACGCAGCGGCCTGCGATCGGTCGGGGCACGGCTGGTTAGCCTGTAGGTCCCGACCTACGCGTGATGCCGGGTATCGTCAGACGGCCACCTGCAGGCAGCGCGATTCGTCGCGCAGCACGCCGTAGCACTCGCACGCGTTCGCCTCGAGCACTGTCCGGTCCAGCACGGCGATGTGTCCGCGACTGCAATGGATCGCGCCCAGCCGCTGCAGCTGTCCTGCGCATTCGGTCACCCCCTCGCGCCGCACGCCCAACATGCCGGCGATCCGCTCGTGGGTGATCGCGAGCGTGTTGCTCACCGCGCGATCGATGCTCGTCAGGAGGTAGCGGCAGAACTGCTGTTGCAAGGAGTGCCGCCGATTGCACACCGCAGTCTGTCCCATCTGCGTGAGCAGCGACTGCGTATAGCGCAGCAGGAGCCGCTGCATGCAGCCGCCGCTCTCGAATTCCACGCGGATGCCTTCGGCGTGGGCACGGAACGCATGACCGCCGCTCTGCACGACCGCCCGGTTCGACGCGGACGGACCGCCGAGAACCTGCGAAATGCCCACCACACCCTCGGGTCCCACGCGCGCCACTTCCGACGATGCACCATCATGGGTGACGCACAACAGCGAGACCACCGCATCCACGGGAAAGTAGATGTAGGACGACGGTACGCCGGGTTCCTCCAGGATCGTGCCGGTACGGCATTCGATCAGCTGGAGCTGCGGCGACACCCGCGCCCAGGTCTCGTCGGTCAGAGCCTGCAGGATGCGGTTGCGCCGCAGGCGTGGATCGACCAGCGCGAGGCGCGGTCGGGATGGCGGAATCGCCCGCAGCGACGGTCCGACGGCAGGTACGAAGCTGGCAGCAAGCGCGGTCATGGCATTCCCTTTGGGTAGATGTGGGTCGAGGTCACGGCTTGGTCAGGTCCACGAAGAAATTCTCGAGATGCAGTGCCGGGTCTTCACCCTTGCTTCGCGCGCGACCCTCGGCTTCGGCTTGCGCCATCTCGGCGGCTTCCTGTTTCGTGCGCGGTGCAGCAGCCCGCGCCGCCGGTGCGACAGCGCCAGACTTCGCGAAGGCAGTGGCCGCGCGGTCATAGTTCTGCGTGGCCTTGTAGTTGCCCTCGCCGAATTCCTTGCCTGATGTCTGGCTCGGGGCCGGCGACCGGCGCTTGGCACCGCGCGGTTGAGTTTGAGATCGGGGCGTGCGGCTCGTTGTGGTGGTTTTCTTCATCGTCTTCTCCTCGCGAAGGGGGTCCTGACGGAGCGCGTCAGGCACCTGGTCTGCGGCCCACGATCAGGCTCACGATGAACAGCACCAGGAAGACGAAGAACAGGATCTTCGCGACGCCGGCGGCGCCGGCGGCGATGCCGGTAAAGCCGAACACGGCGGCGATGATGGCAATCACGAAAAACACGGCGGCGTAATAGAGCATGGCTGGCTCCTCGGTTGCGAGATGGGACGACCGCAGATTAGGTGAGGTGCTCGCAATCGATCCGTCGGTGCGGCACCGGAACTCGCGTGGGAATGCTCTGACACGGCCCCGCATCGCCGCAGCACGCGTCGTGCTGCGTCCTACAGGAATTGCATCCCGGGTCCGACAGGCCACGATCCACGTGATCGGAAGAATGCGGCCGTCGACGGCGATCTCACGTCGCCGATGCGCGCAGCGCGAACAGGAGACCTCCGCATTCGCCCGCGCCGGCACACCCATCAAGAAAGAAAGGAAACTCGATGCACACTCGACGACTGATCCAGACCCTCGGCTTCGGCGCGACGCTGACGCTCGCGGGCGCGAGCACATTCGCGCAGACGACCACCGAGCCGAAGCCCGCTCCGTCGCAACCGGCCAGCACCACGTCCTACGACACGCATCGCTGGACTCGCGGGGCCTACGTGGGCGGCAGTCTCGGCCCCACCGACTGGCGGACCGACTGCCCCTCCGGTTCCGGATGCGACGACAGCACGCTCGGATTCAAGCTCTACACCGGTACCAAGTTCAACGACTACCTCGGCGCGGAGATCGGCTACGTGAATCTCGGACGGCCGGACACGAACGGCGGTCACCAGACGGCCCAGGGTGCCAACCTGAGTCTGATCGCGGGCGTGCCGATCGGCGACCGCTTCGGCGTCAACGCCAAGGTGGGCACGATGTACGCGTGGACCAACACGACGGGCAACGTGCCCGGGAATCTCGCCGGCAAGGAGCGCGACTTCGGTCTGAGCTACGGCGCCGGCGCGACGATGGCATTGGCCCCGCAGGTGATGCTGCGGGTCGACTGGGACCGCTACGACCTCAACTTCAAGGGACGTGACGGCAAGGTCGACATGCTTTCTGCCGGGGTGCAGTACCTCTTCTAGTCGGCGAGGAAAAGCAACCGCCTTCAACACGAAGGACGCGAAGGACAAGAAGGAACACGAAGAACTGCAGGTTGGGTCTTCCTTCGTGCTACTTCGTGTCCTTCGAGCTCTTCGTGTCGGAGGTGGAAGTTCGTCTCAGCCTTCGCTCGGACCGAGCATCCGCTGCGGATCGACCCACGTGTCGAACTGCTCTGCGGTGACTGCCCCCAGCATCAACGCCGCTTCGCGCAGCGACAGCCCTTCGCGGTGCGCATGCTTCGCGATCTCAGCCGCGCGGTCGTAGCCGATGTGCGGCGTCAGTACCGTCACCAGCATGAGCGAGCGCTGCAGCAACTCGTCGACTCGCGCTTCGTTCACCGCGATCCCGGCCACGCAATGACGGGAGAAGCTTTCCATCGCATCGGCCAGTAATTGCAGACTGTCGAGCACGTCGAGGGCGATCAACGGCTTGTACACGTTGAGTTCGAAATGTCCCTGACTGGCGGCGAAGGCGATCGCCGTATCGTGGCCTATCACCTGCGCGCACACCATGGTGAGCGCCTCCACCTGGGTGGGGTTCACTTTGCCCGGCATGATGGAGCTGCCGGGTTCGTTCGCCGGGAGTTGCAGTTCGCCCAGCCCGGCGCGGGGACCGCTGCCCATCAGGCGGATGTCGTTCGCGATCTTGGTGAGCGCAACGGCCAGCATCTTCAGCGCACCGTGCAATCCCACGAGCGCTTCGTGGCCGGCCATGGCTGCGAACAGATTGTCCGCGGGACGCAGCGGCAGCCCGAGCCGCTCCGCAATCCGGGTTGCCACCCGCGGTCCGAACTCGGGATGTGTATTGAGGCCCGTGCCCACCGCGGTGCCGCCGATGGCCAGGGTGCACACCGGTCGCAGCGCCGTGATCACCGCCGTCTCGCACAGAGTAAGCTGCGCGACGTAGCCGCCGAACTCCTGACCCAGCGTCACCGGAGTGGCGTCCTGCAGATGCGTGCGACCGATCTTGACCACATCGGCGAACGCAGCCGCCTTTGCGGCCAGGGCGGCGCGCAGCTCGCCCAGGGACGGCAACAGACGCGCTTCCACCTGGCCGGCCACGGCCACGTGCATCGCCGTGGGAAACACGTCGTTCGACGATTGTCCGAGATTCACTTCATCGTTGGCGTGCACGAGCCGCTTCGCGCCCACCGGCCCACCGAGCTCGCGTGATGCGAGATTGGCGACCACCTCGTTGACGTTCATGTTGCTCTGCGTCCCCGATCCGGTCTGCCAGACCGACAGCGGGAACTCGCGGTCGAACTCGCCGGCGGCCACGCGCTCGGCGGCCGCGGCGATCGCTTCGGCTTTCGCAGCATCGAGACGACCGAGATCGCGGTTGACCAGCGCCGCTGCCCACTTGATCCACGCAAGCGCATGTATCACCGCGAGCGGCATCCGCTGCTCGCCGATGGCGAAGTAGCGAAGGCTGCGCGCCGTCTGCGCGCCCCAGAGGGCATCGGCCGGGACCTCGATCGGGCCGAAGCTGTCGGATTCGGTTCGGGTGTCGCTCATCGTGTGCTTTCAGCCCTCATCGGGCCGCCCCGGGAAGGTAGACACTTCGACTAGGCGCTGGGAATCACAGCCAATATTCCCACAACCGGGCGCCGGTCTCCTTCATCCGCGTCGCGAGCGACCGCTGCTGCCAGCGGTCGAGCGTGATCCGGTCCGACCGCTCGAGGTCGGCTTCGAACATCGCCTCCATCTGCGCGCCGAACCCGCCGCCCAGGATCACGGCGTTGATCTCGTTGTTGTGCACGAAGCTGCGCCAGTCGAGATTGGTGGAACCGATGGTCGACCACACGCCATCGACCACGGCGGTCTTGGCGTGCAGCACCGCATCCTTCTGCTCGTAGATCTTCACGCCGCCGCGGAGCAGGACGGTGTAGTACGAGCGGCCGGCGTGGAACACCAGTCCCGAATCGGTCGTACTGGGCAGGATGATCTTCACGTCGACACCGCGGGCGGCCGCTTCGGTCAGCGCGGCAACCATCTGCTTGTCCGGCACGAAGTAGGCGTTGGTGAGGTGCACACTGGTTTCGGCGCTGCGGATCGCCGAAAGCATGGTCACGTAGATGGAATTCGGCGAATCCTCGGGTGTGCCGGCCACCGCCCGCGCCACGTCCGTGCCCTTCGTGACCGGTGCGGGGAAGTAGCGTTTGTCGGTGAGCAGTTCGCCACCCTGCTTCTGCCAGGTGTCGATGAACATGCGCTGGAATTCCGCCACCACGGGCCCTTCCAGTTGCACGTGAGTGTCGCGCCAGGGCAGCTTGGACTCGTTCGCAGGCCGCTGCCGCTTCGAGTACGAGCCCCTCGAGTACACGCTGCTGATGTTGATACCGCCGACGAAAGCGGTGCGCCCATCGACGATCAGCACCTTGCGGTGATCGCGCCAGTTCACCTCCCAGCCGCGGTGCGCCGTCAGGGGATTGATCGGGTTGAACTCGATCACGCGCACGCCGCCGGCCTTCAGCCGCTCGAAGAACGCCGACGGCGTGTTGATCGCGCCGACGCTGTCGTAGATCAGGTTGACGTCGACGCCCTCGGCGCGCTTGGCGAGCAGCGCATCGGCGAAACGGTTGCCGACCTCATCGTCCTCGATGATGTAGAACTCGACGTTGATGTGGTCGCGTGCCTCCTTGATGGAAGTGAACATCGCCTTGAACGTGGCCGGGCCATCGCGCAGCAGCGTGACCTTGTTGCCGACCAGGAGCGGATTTCCGGCGATCGCCTCCTCGACTGCCAGGTGCCGTTCGAAGATGCCGGTGCCGCCCCCCTGCTGCTGCAGGCGTTGCAGGATCGCCTGGGTGCGGGCCGGCGACAGCGGACCGTTCGCCCCCTCCATGGATACCCGCTTCGCCGAGTAGCGATCCATGTCCGGCACCATGGTCGGGATCGGCGAACACCCGACCAGGCAGATGACCAGCAGCCAAGCGAAGCGGGCCATGGCGTTCGACCGGCTCGAATGGACGCAACCGGGCGACTACTCCGATCGCAGGAGCAGGGCAGCGGGAGCCTTCCATCTCGACGCCTCGGGCAGGCCCACGAGCAGATCGGCCAGTTCGTCGGCATGCTGCTTTTCCGCCGCCAGGATGCCTTTCAGCATGCGCCGGGTGGCGGGGTCGCGGTCACCGATGTACTGGATGATGTCGCGATAGCTGTCGATGGTGATGCGCTCGGCGACCACGTTCTCGGTGATCATGTCCACCAGCGACATGCCCTCGACGTACTCGGCGTGGCTCCGATTGACCAGTCCGTGGGGAGCAAAGTCGGGCTCGCCGCCCAACTGGACGATGCGGTCGGCGATCTGGTCGGCGTGGTACTGCTCCTCGTTCGAATGCGCCATGAACTCGTCGGGGATGCTCTTCGACTGGATGCCCTTCGCCATGAAGTGGTGCCGGCGATAGCGCAGGACACAGACGATCTCGGTGGCCAGCGCGTCGTTCAGGAGCTTGAGCACCACCTCGCGGTCGGCACCGTAGCCGGCCGTCACGGCGCCTCCGGCCAGGTGCTGGCGGGTACGGGTGCGCAGGGTCTTCACGTCGGTGAGGGAGGTGAGGTTCTTCATGGCGAACTCCATTCCGGGACGGGGCGATGAAGTTCATTCTCGGAGCATGCCCCCGCCCCTTCCGTTCGCCAGCGCACAATGAATTGAACTCCCCCCCACGCTCCCTATGGTCGCTGCCCCCAAGGGGCGCGTCAGTGTCTTGGGGCGGCCCGGCGACACTGACCGAACCACGGATGCAAGGCGGCTGGAAAGTTCGTACCATCGCCCGATGGGGAAGAAGGAATTGTTCCGGGTCGAGGGGACGCCCGGGACCGAACGGATGCCGTGCCCGCTGGATGGGACCGGGCCGCGAGCCGCCGATGACGATGGGGTGCGCACCGGGGCCCGCTCGCCGTCATGACGTTCGCCGACCTTCTGGCGCAGCTCGTCAACGGGCTCGCCAATGCTTCCACGTTGTTCCTGCTCGCCTCGGGCCTGTCGCTGATCTTCGGCGTCACCCGGGTGGTGAACTTCGCCCACGGCTCGCTGTACATGCTCGGGACCTACGGCGCGATCTGGCTGGCGGAGCACCTGGGCGGCGGCGCGCTCGGCTTCTGGAGTGCAGTGCTGATCGCGGCGATCGGGGTCGCCGTGCTCGGCGCATTGATGGAGCTTGCGGTGCTGAAGCGGATCTACGGCGCGCCGGAGCTCTTCCAGTTGCTCGCGACCTTTGCGGTGGTGCTGATCGTCAAGGACGCCGCGCTGCTGCTCTGGGGTCCGGAAGACATCCTGGGGCCCAGGGCGCCGGGCTTGAGCGGCGCGATCGAGCTGGCTGGCCAGCCGATTCCCCAGTACGACGTGCTGCTGATCGTCCTGGGGCCGGTCGTACTGTTGGCCCTCAAGCTGCTGCTGGAACGCACGCGCTGGGGCGTGCTGATCCGCGCGGCCACCGAAGACCGCGAAATGGTCGGCGCGCTGGGCGTGAATCAGGTGTGGCTCTTCACCGGTGTGTTTGCCCTCGGCAGCGGGCTCGCGGGCCTCGCGGGCGCTCTGCAGATGCCGCGGGAACCGGCGAGTCTGGGCCTCGATCTGATCGCAATAACCGATGCGTTCGTAGTCGTGGTGGTGGGAGGCCTGGGCAGTCTCGGCGGCGCGTTCCTCGCGGCCGGCGTGATCGGCATCGTGAAGGCACTGTGTTTCGCGTTCGGCACGATCGAGGTGCTCGGCCTGACGCTCAACTTCTCGAAGCTCACCCTGGTGGTGGAGTTCGTGCTGATGGCGTTGACCCTCGCGTTCCGACCGTGGGGCTTCGCCGGCCGACCGCTGCGCGGTGCGCGCGAGCCGGCCGGCTCCGTCGAGCACGTGCACACGCCATCGCGGAAGTTCTGGGCGATCGCCCTTGCCGCAGCAATCGTGCTCGCGGTGCTGCCGGCCTTCGTAGACGACTACACCCTGGTGCTCGCCACCGACTGCGCAATCTTCGCGCTGTTCGCCGCGAGCCTGCATTTCCTGATGGGGCCGGGCGGCATGGCTTCCTTCGGCCATGCGGCGTACTTCGGCATCGGGGCGTACGCGGCCGGCCTGCTTGCCAAGCAAGCGGGGGCGCCGATGCTGGTGGCATTGGCGGCTGCGCCTTTGGCAGGGGCGATCTTCGCTCTCGGGTTCGGCTGGTTCTGCGTGCGGCTGACCGGCGTGTACCTCGCAATGCTGACGCTCGCCTTCGCGCAGATCGTCTGGTCGGTCGCGTGGCAATGGGACGACGTGACCGGCGGCAGCAACGGGTTGGTGGGCGTCTGGCCGGCGACCTGGGCCGCCGACAAGACGCACTTCTATTGGCTGACCATCGCGCTGTGCGCCATGGCCATCGCGGCCCTCTGGCGCGTGATCCATGCGCCGTTCGGCTACGCGCTGCGGGCCGGACGCGATGCGAATCTGCGGGCCGATGCGATCGGCATCGACGTGAAGCGTGTGCAATGGCTATCGTTCCCCGTGGCCGGTGCGGCTGCCGGTCTGGCAGGGGCGCTGTACGTGTACTCGAAAGGCAGCCTCGCGCCGGATGTGATGGCGATCTCGCGGTCGGTCGATGGCCTGGTGATGGTGCTGTTGGGCGGCGTGCAGACTTTGACGGGGCCGGTGTTCGGTGCGGCCTTGTTCACGTGGTTGCAGGACGAGATTCTGCGGCGGACGGAGTACTGGCGGTTGATCCTGGGGTTGGCGATTCTGGTGCTGGTGTTGGTGTTTCCTCGGGGCGTCGTGGGCAGCTTGCGACGGATTGTTCGTGGGGGCGAGACGTGAGGTTCCATTCGCCGTGGCGGCACCTCGCTGCCCCCACCCTAGCCCTCCCCCAGCGAAGCTGGGGGAGGGGACGTAGACCCCTTCCACCACCAACGGTGGGGGAAGGTTGGGATGGGGGCCGTCCTGACCTGCGACGATCGGCCTCACCGATCGTCGCACTCCTCTCCTTCCTCCACGCGATCAGCGTGGGGGAAGGCCGGGATGGGGGCACCCGCGCATGACCCTCCTCACCATCGACAACATCGAGAAACGCTACGGCGGCGTCCACGCTGTCGCGGGCGTCTCGTTCTCCGTTGCCGCCGGCGAGAGGGTCGCGCTCATCGGCCCCAACGGTGCCGGCAAGACCACCTGCTTCAACATGATCGGCGGCCAGATCCGCCCGGATGCCGGCCGCGTCGGATTGAACGGCGAAGACGTTACGGGACTCCCATCGCGCAAGCTCTTCCGCAAGGGCGTCGGCCGCACTTTTCAGATCGCCGCCACTTTTGGTTCGATGACCGTGCTGGAGAACGTCCAACTCGCCCTGCTCTCCCACGAACGCAAGGCATTGCGCCTCCTCGGTGAAGCAACCTCTGCTGCCAAGGACGAAGCGCACGAGTTGCTCGCAGCCGTAGGCCTCGAATCGCAAAGCGATCGCCCTTGCGACCAACTCGCCTACGGCGACGTGAAGCGCCTCGAACTCGCCATGGCACTCGCCAACGCGCCACGCCTGCTGTTGATGGACGAGCCCACCGCCGGCATGGCGCCGCGCGAACGCCACGAGCTGATGGCGCTGGTCTCGAGAATCTCCGCGCAGCGCGACCTCTCGGTGCTGTTCACCGAGCACGATATGGACGTCGTCTTCGGTCACGCCGACCGCATCGTCGTGCTGGATTGCGGGCGGCTGGTGGCGCAGGGTACGCAGGAGGAAGTGCGTGTCGACCCCGAGGTGAAGCGCATCTATCTGGGAGACGCCGCATGACGTCCGAGACGCTGCTGCGAGCGAGCGATCTCGACAGCGGCTACGGCCGCGCGCAGATCCTCTATGGCGTCGGCCTCGAACTGCGTCGCGGCGAGGTGGTCGCCCTCCTCGGCCGCAACGGCGCGGGCAAGTCGACGACGCTCAAGACGTTGATGGGTCTGGTGCGAGCGAAGAGGGGGCAGATCACGTTATTCGGCGAGCGCATCGATACGCTTCCACCGTATCGCGTCTGCCGCATGGGACTCGGCTACGTGCCCGAAGAGCGGCGCGTATTCGCCGGGCTCACGGTTATGGAGAACCTCGAGGTCGCGCGACGCCCCTCACGCGACGGCATTCGTTCATGGACGCCGGAGCGGCTGTTCGAACTCTTCCCGAACCTGGGCCGCATGCGCGAGCGGCGCGGCGGCGAGATGTCGGGTGGCGAACAGCAGATGCTGACCATCGCACGCACGCTCATGGGCAATCCGCTCGCCGTGCTGCTCGATGAACCGTCGGAGGGGCTGGCTCCCGTCATCGTGGACGAGATGGCCAAGGGCATTGCCGAATTGAAGCGCGAGGGCCTGAGCATCCTGCTCTCGGAGCAGAACCTCCGCTTCGCCACCGCCATCGCCGACCGGGCGGCGATCATCGAAAGCGGCGTCATCCGCTTCACCGGTACCATGGCCGAACTGTTCGCGAACACCGAAGTGCGCGATCGATACCTCGCCGTTTGAAAACGGCGTGACTGCCCTACCGATAGATCTCCGCGATCTCGAACGAGAGATCGGGAAACGCCGCTGGCGAAACGGTATCCGGCCGTGCGGCTTCGAACGCCGTGCGGTATCGGCCTTCCAGCGGATCGCGATAGACCTCGATCACCTGGCGATCGACGTTGGCGATCCAGACTTCGCGGATGCCGGCGCGCGCATAGACGCCGAGCTTCACGCCGCGATCGTAGTGAACGGTCGTATCCGAGACCTCGATGACCCAGAACACTTCATCGGCCCGCGGAACATGGGCGAGCCTGGTATCGGCCCCGGGCTTCAACAGGGCGAAGTCGGGCGCCGGCTCCGAATGGGGCGGCAGGGTCACGGAGTTCTGGCACGACACCACGGCTCTGTCGCCCAGCCCGAGTACCAGCAGTTTGTTGAGCCGGTTGACGGTCCCGATATGTGGCCCACCGATGGGGGTCATGACCATCAGGTCGCCGTCGATCAACTCGATGCGGCTGTCGGGCGCGAAGACGCCGAGGTCTCCGAGCTTGTGGTAGTCCTCGACCGTCAGCTTGTAGCGGGCTGGTGCATCCGAGGTACGCATGATCGGTTCTCCTGGCGGGACGGATATGTACGATCGACGTGCCCGGAGTCTAGCACCGGCATGCGCGGGGCAGGGGCGACCCGCTTCTGCCTTTCCGCAGTGTAGCCTTCGGTTTTTCGACCACCAGCACCCACCCCGGGATCGCCCATGCCCACCCTCGCAGGAATCGACGTCGGCGGCACTTTCACCGATCTGGTGCTGTGGGATCCGGAGTCCGGCGACATCCGCGTGGCCAAGGTGCCGACGACGGTACCCAACCAGGCGGTGGGCGTGCTAGAGGCGCTCGAAGAGGCCGACACCGACCTCACACGGCTCGAGGTCATCATCCACGGCACGACCACCACGACCAACGCTCTGCTAGAGCGGAAGATCGCCCGCGTCGGACTCATCACGACCCAGGGCTTCCGCGACGTGCTCGAACTGGGGCGCCGCACGCGGCCGACACCCTATGGCCTCACCGGCACCTTCGCCCCGCTGATTCCGCGCGAGCTGCGCCTGGAAGTGCCGGAGCGCATCAGCGCCGAAGGCGAAGTGCTGATGCCGCTCGATGAAGACGCGGTGCGCACCGCCGTGCGGCGGTTGCTCGCGGCCGACTGCGAATCGCTGGTCATCCACTTCCTGCACAGCTATCGCGAACCGAAGCACGAGCTGCGCGCCGTCGCCATCGCCCGCGAGCTCTGGCCGAACGGCTACATCACCGCAGGTCACGCGATCCTCGCCGAGTATCGCGAGTACGAGCGCGGTGTCGCTGCCGCCGTGAACGCTTCGGTGCAACCGGTCCTGCAACGCTATCTGCGCCGCTTGCGGCTTGGACTGACCGACGGCGGCTTCGGTCGCGAGTTGCTGGTCATGCAGGGCAACGGTGGTACGGTCGCCGCACAGATCGCGCACGAGCATGCGGTGAGTTCGGTGATGTCGGGGCCGGCCTCGGGCGTGATCGCCGCTGCGGCAACCGGACGCGCGGCGGGCATTCCGCGGCTCATCACCTACGACATGGGCGGCACTTCCACCGACGTCGCACTCGTGGAAGGCGGTCTGCCCCGCCTCTCTTCCGAGCTCGAGCTCGAGTATGCGATGCCGATCCACGTTCCCATGGTGGACGTGCATTCCATCGGCGCCGGCGGCGGTTCGATCGCGCGCATCGACGACGCAGGCATGCTGCAGGTCGGACCGGAAAGCGCCGGCGCCCGGCCGGGCCCGATCTGCTACGGCCGCGGCGGCACGGAGCCCACCATCACCGACGCGAACTTAGTGCTCGGTCGACTCGACGGCGAGAAATTGCTCGCCGTGGACGCTGCCGTCACGGTGGACGAGGTCCGCTCGATCATCCTGGAGCGCATCGGCAAGCCGCTCGGCCTCGACATCGATGGCGCCGCGGCCGCGATCATCCGCATCGCCAACGACCGCATGGCCGGCGCGATCCGCATGGTCAGTCTCGCGCGCGGACACGACCCGCGCGATTTCGCGCTGTTCGCGTTTGGCGGTGCAGGGCCATTGCACGCCTGCGCGCTGGCGCGCGAGCTGGGTATTCCGCGCGTACTGATTCCGGCACGACCAGGTCTCACTAATGCCCTCGGCTGCGCCGTTGCTGATCTGCGGCACGACTACGTGCGCACCGTGAACGTGACGCTGGCCGACCTGCCCGACACGCTGGTGCGGACGGTCCTGGAAGCGCAGATGAAGGAAGGCCGCGCGATGATCGCACGCGAAGGCGTCACCGTGGAGCGGATCGACTGCGTGTTCGAGGCCGACATGCAGTTCCTCGGCCAGAGCCACCTGCTCTCGATTCCGATCGATCGGCCGGAGATCACGCGCGACGAACTGCGGGCCGCCTTCGAAGCGGCGTACTGGCAGCGGTTCCAGGTGCGGCTGCCCGAGATCCGGCCGGTGCTCGTCAACCTCCACACCGCCGTGATCGGGCGGCGCAATCCGCTGTCGTTCGAGGCGCTCGGGCGCGGCGCCCCGGCGACCTCGCTCGAGAAGGCCTGCGTGGCGCGGCGGCCGGTCTGGTTCGACGGCGGCCGGGTCGACACGCCGGTCTATCGGCGTGAATGGCTGCCCGAAGGCGCGAACTTCCAGGGCCCGGCGATCATCGAACAGCTCGACACGACCATCGTCGTGGAGCCCGGCAATCGCGTGACCCGCGATGCGCTGGGCAACCTGCTGGTGCAGGTCACGTAGACAACGACTCCCGGGAGACCAGAATGCCGCAACGCCTCATCCTGTTCGCACTCGCTCTGTGCGCCCTTGCCACGACCGCTCGGGCGGACGACTTCGCGGTCGAGCATCTGCGCCCGCAGGGATTGTTCGCCTCGCCCATGTTCTCGCAGGTGACCACTGTGGTCGAAGGCAAGCTGATCTTCGTGAGCGGCCAGGTCTCGTGGGACGACAAGGGCCAGGTCATGTTTCCGGGTGACCTGCGCGCCCAGACCCGGCAGACGTTCGAGAACATGAAGGTCGCATTGGCCGCGGCGGGCGCCACGATCGACAACGTGCTCAAGTTCAACATCTATGTGGTCAACCTCGACCGCGCGAAGTGGAAGATCGTCGGCGAGGAGCGGGCGAAGTACATCAACCCGGAGAAGGCGCCGGCCAGCACCATGGTGGGGGTGCCGGGGTTGGTGCTGGAGGAACTGTTGATCGAGATCGAAGCGGTGGCGGTGATTGCGGACTAGCAGGGATACGCCGCTTGCCCCCATCCCAACCTTCCCCCAGCAAAGCTGGGGGAAGGGGCACTGCGTCGTCCGGCGAAGGTAGGGGGTACATCCCCTCCCCCACCGCAGGTGGGGGAGGGTTAGGGTGGGGGCCTGCCGGCGAAGAAGCCTCGATGACGCCAGCATCCCCGCTAAACCCTTGCCCCCATCCCAACCTTCCCCCAGCAAAGCTGGGGGAAGGCGTGCATGTGGCTGGTGGCCGGGCCTCCCCGACGAAACCCCGAACCCAAAGAAAAGGCCGAGACACTTTCGTGTCCCGGCCAAGGGGGGAGGAGCTACGTCAGGAGACTGCGGTGAAGCGGTGCTTCAGGCGGCGCTGCACTCGCTCACGAACTTCTTGCGCGCATCGCCCTTGAGGGCCTTGCCTTTCGCCTCGGCGATGCACGCCTTGGCTTTGTCGACCTGGGCTTGCCGCTCCACCTTCTCGGCAGCGGTGAGGGACAGGCACTGGCTCATGAAGGCGCGGCGCTCGTCGCCCTTCAGGGCCTTGGTCTTGGCCTCGGCATTGCAGCCCTTCATCTTCTCCTTCTGCGTCTGGGCGAAGGCGGGGGCGGAAACGGCGAGACACAGCGCGACGGCGGTGATGACGAGTTTCATGGTGTTCCCCTTTTTGAGGTGTCGGTAGTCGGCGGTGGTGGGACTTCGGATCGTGTGGTGCGACCCGGGACGGATCGTAGGAGCCTCGCCCGAAAAGTTCTCCGCGCTGAGACCTCGCCGCAGATCGCGCGCCTGGAAGTCTCGGATCGCGCTACTGCCTCTTGCACATGACAGGGGTCTGACGTGTATGGTCCGGGCTGGCCACGACTACCCACGGGAGTGCCATGAACTGGTTTCACGAGATCGACCTGTACTGCGAACGCACCGGCCCCGGTTTCTTCGAGGAACCGTTCAACGCTGCCTCGAACCTGGGTTTCGTATTGGCGGCCTGGCTGGTCTGGCGCAAGGGCCGGGGGCGTACGTGGGATTTCCGCGTGCTCGCCTACCTGATCGCGCTCGTCGGCATCTGCAGCCTCGCCTTCCACACTTTCGCCACGCGGTGGGCCGCGGCGCTCGACACGGCGGCGATCGCCCTCTTCACCTGGTTCTTTCTGCAACGGCTGCTCGTGCGTGCCGTGGGGTTCGGCAACATCAACGCCGCGCTGATGGTCATGAGCTACGCCGTCACGGCGTACATGGTCGAGCGCTATTTCACCGCCGAGTGGCTGAACGGTTCCATCGCCTACGTGCCGCCGCTCGCCGTGCTCGGCGGCATATCGGTTTCCCTCGTGGCGACCAAGGGCGCGCTCGGGGCACCGTTCATCATCGCCACCATCCTCTTCGGGCTGTCGCTGGCGCTGCGGACCATCGACCTGGCCGTGTGCCACATCTTCCAAGCAGGCACGCACTTCATGTGGCACCTGCTGAACGCCGCGGTGCTCTACGCCCTCGGCATCGGCCTCGCAGGCTTCGTCTCGAGGCGCAGCAGCCGCCGCTCGACCGGCTAGGCCAGCACCCCGCGCACCGGTCGGCGCTTCCGACCGATGAAAAGATAATGCGGCACGCGCACGAACGGGATGCCGGGCACGGTGCCGTCCCGCTCCAGCAGCACGTCGGTGCGGCAATGGGAAGTCAGGTACGGCAGATGATCCGGATTGGGGAACACACCATCGCGATCGAACCACGCCCGCCAGAAACTGCGGGCGAAGGCACTGTGCCGCGCGAACCCCGGCGTCGGATCGCGCCGCGACACGTAGAAGTCCACCACCCCGAGCAGCCCACCCGGCTTCAACATGGCCAACGCGTTGTCGATGGCGCGGAACCAGTCCGGGATCATCGACAGTGAATACGAAAAGTACACCGCGTCGACCGGCTGCGCCGGCACGTAGGCAGTCGCATCGGCCTCGATCACGTGGACGTTCGGCCAATCCTTCACGCGCTGCCGCGCCTGCTCCAGCAACGGCCGGCACAGGTCGACGATCTCGACCCGGTTGAGGAACGCGAGCCGTTGCCGGAAGTACGCCACGTTGCGCCCCGTACCGCCGCCCAGTTCCACCACCGTGCCGCCCGGCGGTACGTCCAGCAGCTCGATCAGTTCGCGCCGGCCGTGCAGCAACCGCTCGCGCGACCGGTCGTAGTGTTCGGCCTGCGGACCGTAGAACGCCGCGAGACGCTCCGCATGCGTCCCCTTGCGCGGCTGTCCGCACAACAGGCGGAACAGCACCCGCGCATCGGCAAGCAGCATAGCGCTAGGGGACGAGGACATCGGCAATGTGGAACCCGGCGTAGGTGTGCACGCGATCCTGCCGCGTGAGCTCGCGCGCCCATTCGTCGTGGAAGCGCAGCCGCTCCTTGACCGGCCGCCGGCCACCGGCGGCGACGACCGACACGCGATCGAGATACCGCGGCTTGGCGTGCGCGGAGCGGAAGATGGCCCTTGCGCCCGGCGCGGCGCGATCGAAGATGGCCTCCCACTCGGCTGCGAGTGCCTCGGGATAGTACGAACTCATCCAGTCCATGTGGTCGAGCAGCACGAACTTCGAGATCCGGTCCGGCGTCGAGTGCAGGAACTCCGTGACCGTCGACGTATGCGGCACCACGCGATCCACCAGCCCACCCTTCAGCCGCTCGAACCCCTGGCGCTTGAGGTATTCCGGGCAACAGTGCTGCGTGTAATGTCCGCGCAGGTAAACGCGCCAGAAATAGTTGTCCGCCACCGGCAGATACCGGAAGACGTACTCGATGGCGTGCCGCACGTAGCCCGCCACGCCGCCATGATGCTGCGCCTGCACTTCCTTCCGTTGCGGGTGCGGCACACCCAGCAGCGACAGCGTGAGCTGCCGCCCCAGCATCCAGTTCATCGGCTTGTTCCACAGCAGCGGCTTGATGCGGCTGTCGTAGATGTGGCGCTGCTCGTCGACGCTGGGCGCGTCGGTGAGGTCGCGGATAGCGCGCTCGAGCTTGGGCCGCAGCTTGAGGTAGCCGCGCATCCCGCGCGCGACGATGCCGGCGAGCCCGTGGTAGTAGAAACTCCCACGCTCCTCGGGATGGGTGAACCAGTTGCCGTTGCGATCCCAGAAGGCCTGGGCGAACGGTGACAGGTCGGCCCGCAGCGCATCTCCGTAGATCTCGCGAAACTGCGGATGCCGGCCGTGCCCGAAGACCTTGAAGAAGTCTTCGTATGCGAGCCGCCGGATGCCGGCCAGCTTGAGCTCCAGCAGGGCGGTCTGGCGTGGGTTGGCGTCCACCGCATGAACCCGCCGCGGCCCGCACAGGGCGTAATCCAGGGAGTTGCAGCCAGCGCTGGTGATGACCAGGACAACGTCATCCGGGTTGAGCTGCAGAGCCTGCCGGTCCACCGCCGGGTCTTCCCAGCAGGTGTTGTAGACCAGGGAGCGGGAGTAGATCGCATCGAAGACCCGCTGGTCGATGCGGTCGAGGAACGTCAGATCGTCGGGCTTCAGGAGGGATCCCTTGCCGCCGGCGCGGCACCATGAAAACCCGCCGCAGCCTAGGCAGCTCCCGTGACAGGGGTATTACCCCGCCATGCCAGTTCTATTGCATGCTCTGGCGCTGCAGCGCCTCGGTGGGCGGGGTCGGCACGGGCACCAGCGGAATCACCCGGCGGCGCGGCACCTGTTCCATCCCGGGGACGGCCGTGAAGCTCGGGCACTGGTACAGCGCGATGTCCATCCCGCTCTCCGGATAGCGGCCGCAGGCGAGCTTCTTCCAGAAGGCGGTGTTGTAGATGCGGCAGCGCGATTCGCCCTCCGCGCTCCAATCGAGGAAGATGCAGCTGCGGTGCATGCAGCAGTTGCCGCAATGGGTGCATTCGCCCACCACGGCCTCGCGCCGGAACAGCCGATTGCGCTGGTATAGCACGTAGCGCGAGAACGCTCGCGAGCGCACCTGGCCGCGGAGGTGGCGGGCCCCCTTGAGCACCGTGTGCCGGTAATCGCGCAGGTAGGCCGGATCGCGTGAAATGGCGGTGGCCACGAAGGGCCCCACCGGAACGAACAACCCCATGAAACCGGCCATCAGCCAGTCCAGCGCCACCGCTGCCTTCATCGGGCCTCCAGGAACGATGTTGCCGCGCACTCTAACCCGATCCGGACGGATCAGGGAACTGCCCCGGGTGTGACACAAGCGCTACACTTCGCGTTCCCCGCCAGCGCGCGCCGCCCATGGATCCGATCACCCTCTCCGTCATCCAGAACGGGCTCCAGCAGGTCTGCAACGAGATGGATCTCGCGTTCGTGCGATCCGCCTTCAGCCCGGTGATCTCCGAGGCGCTCGACCGCTCCGACGGCATCTATCACCGCGACACCGGCGAGCTGATCGCCCAGGGCGATCTGGGCCTGCCGGTCTTCGTCGGCACCATGCAATTCTCCACCCAGGCCGTGATCGAACGCGCACGCGATCTGTCGCCGGGCGACGTCTACATCGTCAACGACCCGTACCTGGGCGGCACGCACCTGATGGACGTGAAGTTCGTGAAGCCGTTCTTCTATCGCGAACGGCTGTGGTGCTGGCTCGCCAACACCGGCCACTGGCCCGACACCGGCGGCATGGTGCCCGGCGGCTTCTCGGCCAACGCGACCGAAGTGGAGCAGGAAGGCCTGCGCCTGCCGCCCGTGAAGCTCTTCAAGCGCGGCGTGTTGGACGAAGAGATCCTGTCCATCATCCTGTCCAACATCCGCCTGGGCGACCAGCGCATCGGCGACATCCAGGCCCAGGCCGCGGCGCTGGCTGTCGGCGAGAAGCGACTCACGGCCCTCCTCGACCGCTACGGCGCCGACGAGGTGGAAGCCGCCATCACCGAGCTCAAGCGCCGCGCCGCGCAGCAGATGCGCGCAAAGATCGCCACGATTCCCGACGGCACGTATCGCGGCGAAGCCTGGGTCGACTCCGACGGCGTGGTCGACGACCCGCTCCGGATCGCCATGGCCATCACCAAGTCGGGCGACACGCTCACCTTCGACATGACCGGTTCGTCGCCGCCCTGCTCCGGCCCCATGAACAGCGTGATCGCCACGACCAAGTCGTCGATCTACCTCGCGGTGAAGCACGTCTTCCCCGAAGTGCCCATCAACGCCGGCACGTTCGAGCCGCTGAAGATCGTCGAACCCGAAGGCACGTTCCTCTATGCGAAGTATCCACGGCCGGTGTCGGGCTGCGCGGCCGAGGTGAGCCAGCGCATCGCGGAAGCCGTGTTCGACGCACTGGTGAAAGCCATCCCCGACCGATTGTTCGCGGCGCCCGCCGGTACTTCCGGCAACTTCGCCCTCGGCGGCATGGACCCGAAGACCGGCCGTCAGTACGTGATGTACGTCATCTCCGGCGGCGGCTACGGCGGCTCGCGCGCCGGCGACGGCATCTCGAACGGCTGCTCCACCATCGGCATTTCCAAGACCACGCCCATCGAAGTGATGGAGCAGCGCTACCCGGTGGTCTTCGAACGCTACGCGATCCACGAAGGTTCGGGCGGTGCCGGCGAGCAGCGCGGCGGCTTTGGCGTCACCTACTCGGTGAAGCTGCGGCGCGGCGAGGCGCGCGCCTCCATGGTGATGGACCACGGTCGTTTCGGCCCCCGCGGGGCGCTCGGCGGCGAAGACGGCGGCACCAACGCCGTGCACGCCAAAGTGCGCGGCACCGAATACGTGCCGCCGCACCTCTCCAAGGATCAGGACATCCCGCTCGCCGAAGGCGACACCGTCACCGTCTCCACGCCGGGCGGCGGTGGTTACGGCGAACCTTTGGCCCGCGACCCGTTCCACGTGGCCCGCGACGTGCTGCGCGGCTACTACTCCGCCGCCAACGCACGGCAGCGCTTCGGCGTGGTGCTCGACAGCAACGGCCAACCGGATCTGCCGGCCACGCAACGACTGCGCGCCACATTGCAGGGGGTGGCCGAAAGTTCCAGAATCGAAGCGCACGGCGGCGCCTGACCGCGCGGTACGCCCACTGACCAACGCAGCAACCCGAGGGGAAAACGAAATGAGTGCAATCGATCGTCGCAGCTTCATGAAACTGGCCGCCGGTGCGGCCGTCGCCGGCACGTCCGCCGGCTGGTTCGCTCAGGCCCTTGCCCACGACAAGATCAAACCCGGCCCGACGGATGTCTTCATCGTCGTGGACGTGCAGAAGTGCTTCATCCCCGGCGGCTCGTTGGCGGTGAACAACGGCGACGAGATCGTCCCGCTCATCAACACCATCGCCAAGAAGTTCCAGTACGTCGTGATGACGCAGGACTGGCACACGGCCGACCACATCTCGTTCGCCTCACAGCACGAAGGGAAGAAGCCGTTCGAGATGATCGACGTGCCCTACGGCAAACAGGTGCTGTGGCCCGACCACTGCGTGCAAGGCACCGAGGGGGCCGAGTTCGCGCCCGGCCTGGACATCCCCCACGCCATGCTCGTGATCCGCAAGGGCTACCACCGCGACGTGGACAGCTACTCCACGTTCATGGAAGCGGACAAGAAGACGCCGACGGGATTGAGCGGCTACTTGAAGCAGCGTGGCGTGAAGCGCTGCTTCCTCGCCGGGCTGGCCACCGACTTCTGCGTGGGGTGGAGTGCGATGGATGCGACGACGGCAGGGTTTCAGGCGGCGGTGATCGAGGATGCGTGCAGGGGGATCAATCTCGGAGGCACGGGGCTCGAGGCGGCTTGGAAGGAGATGGGGAAGAAGGGGGTGAAGAGGATTCAGTCGGGGGATCTTGCTTAGCGGCAGTTGACGTCGACTGGTCGAAAAGAGGCCCGCCGCTGCGGGCCTTCTTTTTTCCAGTGCCTGGTTCTCTCTACATGCGACGACCAAACATCAAGGTGTGTTTGCTTTCTTCGTTTGGGTCGTACTAAATTGGCGTAAATGGTTCCGTCGAAGTAAAAATAAGTGCACCACCAGACCTCCAAGGCACTTTCTAAGGCACCTATTGGAGTGCCTATTTTTAGTTAGACGGCGCTGGGGCCAACGATGACTGAGCCTTCACAGACAACCGGGCTAAGTACAGCCGAATTGATACGTCTTGAACTCGAAGGGAAGAACGTAGCCCTCGGTCGCTACGATTCGATTCTCTGGCAGGTTCGGTCGGGGTACGTCATCGTTCTTTATGGGGCACTCGGCCTTCTCTTCAAAGACGCAATCAGCCCAAAGAGCCTGGGCAACCACATAGTCTTACTCGTTTGCGGGTTCAGCGCCCTGGCGTACGCCATGGATCTCGCGTTTCGAATTCGACAACTCCGCGTCGTCCAGGCATACAACCTTCTTATTGATCAAGCGCTCAGGCGGTCGTCTGGAGAGCAAATCAACGCGGACTCGCTGCGTGAATTGCTTCACTTAGCCGGCGAGACCCGTACCTCGCTTGATCCTCGTGCTGTATCGCGAGCGGTTCTATTCATCTTCGCCTTCTATGCATTCACGCCGATCGTAATGCTTCTTCTGCGTCTAACATAGGCCAGCTATGCGCTTTCCGCTCGTCCCAATCTCACTTGGCGACCCAATGCAGCCGAGTAGCATCCTGCCGCAATCGGCGCTGTCTAACCCTTCCGTCGCAAAAGGGCACGAGGGCACGGGGTCGGGTCTTGCAATCAAGCACCGGGTGTCAGGGCTGACTGGGATCAAGCCTTGCAACGTGGCATGAGTGCGCCTGCAAAATGCTTGGCATCACAACTTTGCTCGCGGTGATTTCTCGGTGCATTTATAGTACTTCTCTGCTTTCAGGTTTGGTCCCTATTCTGCGGAATGCACTGGGAGGACGATCATGACCGACGAGGAGAAGGCCAACTATGAGTTGCTGCTCGAACTGATTGCGGCATTCAATGCACACGACCTGGACAGGATCATGGCGCACTTTGCCGACGACTCGTCGCTGGATATGCCGAGGGGCAACAGGCCATGGGGTACGCGCCATGTCGGAAAGGACGCCGTGCGTAAGGGGTTGTCGATGAGATTCGAGACCACTCCCGACGTGCACTACGGCGACGATCGACATTGGGTATCGGGTCGCATGGGCGTTTCGGAATGGTTGCTGACTGGAACGACGATGGATGGCCGCAAGGTCGAGGTTCGTGGGAGTGATCACTACGAGTTCCAAGGCGGAAAGGTGATACGCAAGGACTCCTATTGGAAGATCGTCGAATGAATTCGCGATCTCGGCCCGAGAGATCAATGAATCGTTTACAAGAGCGAAGCGGGCAGATCCTGTGCACGCGATGAGGTCTTGCAGTCAAGCAAGGAAGCGTGAACGACCAGTTCCGAATGCCTAACTCGACCGTCAAGAATGGATCATTCAAAGCAATCTCGGCAACACTACGAGGCAGATCGATAGAGTAATCGCGGACAGAATCGTCGAGACCATGATCGTGATTGAGGTCACTTCGAGGTCGCGCTTGTACACGTCCGCGAGCATGAAGGCGCCGGTGCCGGTTGGCAGCGCACTCAAGATGACGACCAGTTGGGCATCCATCCCCTTCAAGCCAAAAACGTAGACTGCGATCAGCGCGGTGATCGCCGGTTGAACCAGCACCTTCAGCGTCACCAAAGCCAGTGGCCGCAGCCGCATTGCCGCTGCCCAGGGCCGTGCGTTGCTTGCATCGTCGCGGGCGAGGAATAGGCCATGGGCCACTAGCGCACACGGTCCCGCGGAACCGGCAAGCAGCTTCACCACGCGATCGGCGGCCGCGGGGACTTCGACCCACCCGAACGTCACGCTGAGTGCAGCGACGGGTGCCAGCACGATGGGATTGCGCAGCAATGACGAGCCCACTTTCATGACGGTGGCGCCGAAAGCGTGGCCGCGATGCAGATCCCACTCCAGCAGCGCGATCGCGGACCCGAACAATACGAACGTGGTGAACACGGCAGCAATGGTCGCACCCGGTGCACTGGGTGCACCGTAGGCGAGAAACGCCAACGGGAAGCCGATGTAACCCGTGTTCGGATACGAGGCGCTCAGTCCATCGAGTGCGCGATCGCCGAACGAGCGCGTGCCGCGAGCAAAGAATATAGGCACGATCATCACGGCGAACGCGCCGATACCGAAGGCGGCGACGAATCCCGGCTGGTCTAGCTGCGCCGGTGTGACGTGGGCAACGTTGTCGAATATCAACGCGGGCAGTGCCAGGCTCGCTACGAAGCGATTGAGCTCGAGGTAGGCGTTGGGTCCGAGGATGTTCACCTTGCGGCTCGCGTAGGCCAGCGCGATCAAGGCGAAGATCGGTGCGAGGATGTTGAACATGAGAGAGTTGGATTGTTTCTCTATCGGCCATCCGCGCGCATCGGATGGGGGATTGCATTCATGCAGCGACGCGAAATTCTAGTCCGTCGCTGTCGCTCGAATCGACAGCCCGCAGACGATCCATCCCTACACGGATCTCCTGCTGTATGACATGGGAGAGGGGCTGGCCGATCACCGGCCTGAGTTCGCCGCGGGCGGACGTGACTGGCGTACTCCGCCGCTTTGGGGGTTGGGGTTGTCGCGGGTGGTGAATGGCAATACGACGATGCTGCATGATGGGCGTGCGCGGAACGCGACTGAGGCCATCCTCTGGCATGGCGGCGAGGCGGCGGGGTCGCGGGAGGCGTTTGCCAAGATGACGGCGGGTGAGCGGGAAGCGTTGTTGGCGTTTCTGGATGCTATTTGGGGTGGGGTAGCGAGGCGCATCGCGTGCCCCCATCCCAGCCTTCCCCCGGCAAGCCGGGGGAAGGGGCGTACACCTCCTGCTTCAGGCAAGCTGGGGGAAGGGGCGTACACCTCCTTCTTCAGCCAAGCCGGGGAAAGGAACGTACATCCCCTCCCCCAGCTTGGCTGGGGGAGGGTCAGGGAGGGGGCCTGCGGTGGCACTTGCATCCGCCCAACATGGCCGCGTCGTTTCCCTCATCCCCGCCCCTTCGCCCTTCGTAAGAAGAGAGTTCACACACTCGAGCAGCTACCATGAAAACCCAGTACTACACCGCCACCAGCCTTGACGGCTTCCTGGCCACGGAGGATGACTCCATCGAGTGGCTGTTCCCGCTCGGCGAGCTGAACGATACGGGCTATTCGGAGTTCATCGCCGACGTCGGCGCGCTGGCCATGGGGTCCTCCACGTATTTGTGGTTGTTGAATCATGCGGAGCAGGTGGCCGCGGAAACGGGTTCGCCCTGGCCGTACTCTCAACCTGCGTGGGTGTTCACGCACCGCAGCCTGCCGTCCGTGCCCAACGCCGATGTGCGCTTCGTCCGGGGTGATGTACGTCCGGTTCATGCGGACATGGTTCGCGCCGCAGGATCGAAGAATGTGTGGATAGTGGGCGGCGGCGATCTCGCAGCCCAGTTCCACGATGCCGGCCTCCTGACGGAAGCGATCATCACCGTGGCTTCCGTCACGCTGGGCAAGGGCAAGCCGCTGTTCCCCCGCCGCGTGACGAGTCCGCCCTGGAAGCTGGTCTCCGTTCGTCACGTCAACTCGGGTTTGGCCGAGCTTCGCTACGAGCTGCCTGCACCACAAACCACGATCTCCACCTGACGTGGCACCGGCATGAGTTGTCGATTTTCCAGGCCGTCGATCGTCGTTCAGGTTGAGCCGCAGCCATTTGGCCGGCTTTCGACCCAACCTCGATAGGAGAACAGACGATGCGCATCCTGGGAACCCTCAAGGCCGACGCCGCCTCCGAAGCGGGCGCGCCTCCGAAACCCGAACTCATGGAGAGAGTGATCCATCGCGCCTGCGAGAATCAGGGGCAAGACTGGAGTCTTGCTCTCGTCACCACGACGCAAGTGGGCGGAACGGATAAGACGAAGCGCAGATCCCGGGAAAGCACGCCTGCTTCCCGGCTGATGGATGTCAGAATCGACGGCCGGACGCAGTATTACCATTGCCCCGTCACCATCCGGCGCGGGAAGGAAAGCTCCATGTGTTCGAAGACCATCGTGACTCGCGCGCTGCTCGCGAGCGTTCTGGTTGCAGGCGCCATGACGCATGCCTTCGGTGGCGACGTGAAGCTCATCTCGGACCATTGGGACAACGTGTGTGGCGTGGAAGTCACCTGGGGTCCGGATGCGCCGAACGACACCCCGGTCGAGTTCCATACCGACGTATCGAAGGGCTGGTCGGTCACCAAGCCCGGCCGACTCTGTTACCGCCGCGCAAGCACCCCCGACAACTGCGAATCGGGGATGACGCAATGGAAGACACAGTGGCGTTGTGCCGCCAGTACCGGCTCCGGCACCGAGGAGTTGTCCCTCAAGTAGAGGCACGGCTGGACGCCTCCGGCCACCGACCGACCCGGGCCGTATCACGCACCGCAACGGGGCCGGCCAGAGCCCCTTAAGAAATTTCTACGATTTCCTACCGAAAGTCTTAAGCAACGACTTCCGGATCTTTTTCGAGAATGCCGTCATCCGAAACCGCCCGAACCCGGCGGACTTCGCGGGAGACCCGGCATGCTCGTTCCATCTCGTAGCGCCCACCGCAGCGATATCACTGACGCCGACTGCGCGCCGCAATCGGCGGCTCTGCCGGGAGGATGGATCGCGCTGCACGGAATCGTCGCCGCCTGCGCCATCGGCGTGTGCGTGGACATAGCGCACGCCGGGGCTGAAGACAGCCCGCCGTTGCCTCAACGGCTGAGCGAGACCGGACTGTTCTCTCCAGGCACGACGCAGGTCGACCCGAAGCATCTCTCCTTCTCGCCGCAGTACCCGCTGTGGTCCGACGGCGCGATCAAGCGTCGCTGGCTGCACGTGCCTCCCGGCGCCACGATCGACGCGTCGAATCCAGACGCCTGGGTGTTTCCGCCGGGCACCCGTCTGTGGAAGGAGTTCGGTCACGATCGTCCCATCGAGACCCGCTTCGTCGAACGGCTCGCCGATGGCTCCTGGCGATTCGCCGCGTACGTGTGGAATGCCGAGGGCACCGACGCCGAACTCGCCCCCGCCAAAGGCATCGCGAAACTCGCCGCCAAGGGCGCTCCACGCGGCACCTACGCGGTGCCGTCGCGAGACGATTGCCGCACGTGCCACGAAGGTGGCGCGGCCCCTGTGCTGGGTGTCAGCGCCTTGCAGCTGTCGCCGGATCGCGATCCGCTCGCGCCGCACGCGGAACCGAAGTCCGCAGCGCAGGTGGACCTGCCGGGATTAGTCGCCCGCGGCATCCTGCGCAACCTGCCCCGCACCCTGATCGATCACCCGCCTCGCGTGACGGCAAGTTCTCCGGTCGCCCGCGCCGCGCTCGGCTACATGCACGGCAACTGTGGGCACTGCCACAACGACGTCGGGCCGCTCGCCTCGCTCGAGCTCTCGCTGACGCAGGAGACGGCCCTGTCGGACACCGCCGCCAAGGTCCTGTACTCCACGCTCGGGCATTCGAGCAGCTTCCGACCGCGCGAAGCGCAACCCGTCACGCAGCGCGTCGTGCCGGGTCGTCCGGACTCGAGCGTCCTCATGCTGCGTGCGCGCTCACGCAATCCGATGACCCAGATGCCGCCGCTCGGCACCCAGCTTGCGGACGATGAGGGCCTCGCCCTGATCGACCGCTGGATCCGCCACGAACTGCCAACCCCAACGAAGGAGGTCACGCCATGAACACGAACCCGCTCCGCAGCCGTAGTACGTACGCCGTCCTGCTGTTGTCTTCTTCCCTCACCGCACTCACTCTCGCAACGTCGGTCGCTCACGCGGGCGACGACAAGAACCTCGCCGACAAGATCGCGCGCGGCAAGTACATCGTCGCCACGTCCGGTTGCAACGACTGCCACACGCCGTGGAAGATGGGTCCCGACGGTCCCGGCCCGGACATGGACCGCATGCTCTCGGGTCATCCGGAAGGCATGGCGGTGCCGCCCGCGCCGAAGCCCGACGGTCCCTGGCTGGTGAGCGTGGCCGCGACCAACACCGCGTGGTCAGGCCCCTGGGGCGTGAGCTTCACGGCCAACATCACGCCGGACAAGGAAACCGGCATCGGCAAATGGACGCTGCGCAACTTCCGCGACATGCTGCGGACCGGCCGTCACATGGGTCAGGGCCGACCGGTGCTGCCGCCGATGCCGGTGCCGGTGTACCGCAACCTCACCGAGGCGGACACGGAAGCGCTCTTCACCTACCTGCAATCCATCCCGCCGATCAGGAACCGGGTGCCGGAACCGCTGCCGCCTGCCGTGCCGGTGGCTGCCAACTAACCCCGGCCGCACGCAAGACAGGGGCCGGTCGCGGAGGACAAGACCGGCCCTCGGACAACTGAGCAAGGCGCGTGTCATCGCCAGGGTGACCCTCGTCGCCTCCCCTGGCGACTTCGTTTCGATCGCAGCGCCCGTGAAGCACGATCGAGATCGGTAGGCGATCCGTAACGTCGAAGGCCTTATCGTTTTCGGTGTCGGCCCGCGCGACGTTCAGAAAGGCCGCGGGCATCTCTCGTTGCTTCCAAACCCGAGGCGTCCATGCTCCGAATCGCGTCCTTCAACGTCGAGAACCTGTTCGCGCGTCCCAAGGCTTTCCGGTCCACCGATCTCACCGTCGGCAAGCCCGTGCTGGACGCCTATCGCAGCGTGAATCAGATCTTCAAGAAGAGCACCTACACCGACGCCGACAAGGCCAAGATCGTCGAGTTGCTGGTGACGCTCGACATCTACTTTGTCAACGGCAACGGTGCCGTCCGCCGCAGGAACTCGCTCGATCCCCGCTGGGCTTGGCTGCGCAAGAACCGCGGTTCGTTCGACCGGGAGCCGCAGGACGCCACCAAGAGCATCGAGATCATCGCCAACGGGCGCGACGACTGGATCGGCTGGGTCGAACTGGCGAAGGAACCGACCGACGAAACCGGAACGCGGATGACGGCCAGGGTCATCGAGGACGTCGGCGCCGACATCCTGGCAGTCGTCGAAGCGGAAGACCGTCCGTCGCTCGTCCGTTTCAACGAAGAGCTTCTCCAGAACCGCTATGGTCACGTCATGCTCATCGACGGCAACGACGATCGCGGTATCGACGTGGCCATCATGACCCGCGCCGGGTTCGGTATCGAGACCATCCGATCCAACGTGGATGCGACGGACGATCACGGCACGATCTTCAGCCGCGATTGTCCCCAGTACGAGATCAGGACGCCGGCCGGCAACGAGGTTCACGTTCTGGTGAATCACTTCAAGTCGCAATCCGGCGGTGGCGGCGACAAGCGTCAACGTCAGGCCAGCCGGGTGAGGGAAATCGTCGACGGTCTCGTTCAACGGGGAAAGCATGTGGTCGTACTGGGGGATCTCAACGAAGGGCCGCCCGCCGAGGGCAGCCAGGCTCCCAACCTCGCCCCGCTTTTCGACAACGACAGCCCGTTGGTCGATTGCTATTCGCTCGGCGGATTTGACGACGGGGGCAAGCCCGGCACCTACGACTCCTGCGGTCTGCGCAACCGCTTGGACTACATCCTCATCTCGAAGAACCTGCAGCCCTCGTTCAAGCGGGGAGGACTGTTTCGCAAGGGTCTCTGGGGCAGCCGCGTCAACCGTCCGACGGCCTGGGAGACCTACGAGGAGATGACCGATTCCAGCGAACAGGCTTCCGACCATGCGGCGGTCTTTCTGGATCTCGACATCTGACCCGCGCGTCCCGCAGAACCGGACCTGCGCCTAGCCCTGGAATATCAGCATCATGTAAGCCGCGAACAGCACCAGGTGCACCAGACCCTGGAAGACGTTCGTGCGTCCGCTGGAGAAGGTCACGATGCTCACGATGAGCGTTAGTATGAGCAGCACGAGTTCCGCATGCTGGACCCCGAGGATGATCTGCTGGCCCGCCAGTTCGCTGATCAGCACCATGGCCGGCACGGTGAGGCCGATGGTCGACAGCACCGATCCGAGGAAGATGTTGATCGACCGCTGCAGCTGATTGGAGCAGGCGGCGCGCATGGCGCCGATCGCTTCCGGCGTTGCCACCAGCGCGGCGACGATCACACCGCCCACCGCGGTCGGCGCCTGCAGCGTCTCGACCACGTAGTCGATAGGATGCGCGAGCCGTTCGGCCAGGTACAGGGCCGGTACCAGGTACGCCACCAGGCATATGGTGGAGGCCGCGATCGCCCGCCTGGGCATCGACTCCTTCCGCCGGTGCACTCCCTGCTCCTCGCCGATGGAAAAGTAGTTACTGTGGCGCCCGGTCTGAACCAGCAGGAAGGTCACGTACAACCCCACGGAGACGACGATGAGGAAG
Organism: Burkholderiales bacterium; assembly: GCA_019745565.1. GTDB lineage: Bacteria > Pseudomonadota > Gammaproteobacteria > Burkholderiales. The sequence goes on along the minus strand of JAIESW010000029.1, from coordinate 79,259 downwards.
ACCTGCTGCGCGAACGACAGCGTCGGCCCTTTGGTGGTCTGAGTGAAATTGGGCAACACGAGACTCAGCACGACCAGGGGGATCACTGCCCCCAGGTAGATGCTCGCGCCCTGCAGGTTGTGCTGCTGCTCGCGGTAGCGCCAGCCGCCGATGAGGAGCGACATGCCGACCATGCCGTTCAGGATGATCATGACCACCGCCAGGAGGGTGTCGCGCGGCATGGTCGGATTGTGGTCGCCGTGCAGCATGACCCCGGAGATGCTCGTCACTTCGATGACCGTGACCGCCAACGTCAGGATCAGCGTGCCGTAAGGTTCGCCCAGTTGCTTCGCCAGATGCTCGGCATGGCGCACGACGTTGAGCGCGGATCCCAGCACTACGACGAAGAGCACCGTCAGGACGAGCGGAAGATGGACCGGGCTTTCCAGCCGCGCCGCAAGCCCCTTGCCGACCAGGAGAAAGACGAGGCAGGTGGCAGCGCTCACGCCGAGAAACCACTCGCGGCGCGCCAGGTTGTAGATCGTCGAGTGGCTTCGGGCGGAACTCACTCCAGAACATTAGCATGCGGCGGATTTGGTGCGACAAGCCCGCAAGGCGCAATCCGTCGCCATGCGAATCGTCAAGTTTCTTGACGGTCCACGCTGGTGCAAAGGGGCTCGGGTCCACGAATCGGACTCTGCTTCCGGGATCCGCTCTTCTTCAACTACGCGGGAACGCTGTCGATCAAGCCCGTGCCGGAGCCAGGGACGTGGGCGCTCATGGTTGCGGGGCTCGCAGGCCTGGCGGGCTGGCGAATGCGGAAGCGCCGCATGCACCGATAAGGCGATCGAACGGGGCTTGCCTGCGCCCGCAGCAAGGTGGCAAGCTCTCGCGCAACGAAGCCGGGTAAAACACCGGCAGGCGCGGACAGCAGGGCCCATGACATTCAGGTAGGGGGAGCCGGGATGCGATCAGGCAAGAGGTGGATGGCTGTGTGCTTTGCGGTGGCCATGCTGGCCGGCTGCGCAACGCAACCCAGCAAGACCGTCGTTCACGAGAGCGTCACGAAGAACGGCCAGAGCATGCCCAAGCGGGTGCTGTTCCTGCCGGCCGACATCCGGCTGCACGAACTGTCCGCGGGCGGTGTCGCCGAGAAGGTGGACGCCTGGACCACCGAGGCATCGGCCACCGCGACCCGTGTCGTCAACGACATCTCGACCAGCCGCAAGCCCTTCGAGCTCACCGAGAGCCCCACGCTCTCGCCGGAGGAGAAGGCCATTCTCGACGAGCACATCGCGCTCTACGACAGCGTCGCCGGCAGTGCTCACCTCGCCCGGTCGTCGATGTTCGAGGCATGGCGCGAGCGGAGCAAGACCTTCGACTACACGCTCGGTCCCGGCCTCAAGGCGCTGGCCGATCGCACCAATGTCGACGCTGCGTTGATCGTGAGCGGCAGCGACTACATCTCCTCCGGCGGACGCAAGGCCGCGATGCTGATGGGCGCCGTGCTCGGAGCGTTCACCGGCGTGGTCATCGTGCCCGGTGGCGGTATCTCGTTCGTTTCGGTGGGGGTGGTGGATCTGCGCACCGGGAATCTGATCTGGTACGGCACCGACCAAGCGGGGAATACCGACTTCCGATCCGAGGCCGATCTGCGCGGCATGATCGAGAAATTGTTCAACGACTATCCCGGCATCGGTCCCGCACCGCAGCCCGCCAAACCGGCGAAGACCGCCAAGGCGAACTGATCGTCCGCGATGGATCTCCTGTCGCTGCGCGATGCGCCAGTGTCCTGTCAGCCTCAGGACAACACGGGGTGGAACGCGCGTCGTGATCTGGCGGCCCGCGCCACGACGTTCGCGGTCCTCGTGAGCTTCACGGCGACGGTCGCTGCACAAAGCGTCATCGCGCCCTACGTCAGCGACGATGCTGCCAAGCCGGGCTCGGAAGAGGAGCAGCGCGTCTGGAGCCAGTCGAAGGAACTCGACGAGATGATCCGCAAGAGCGGAGTCATCTACGAGGACGCGGAACTGACCGCCTACGTGCAGGGGGTCATGCTGCGGCTCTTTCCGGAGTTCCCCGAGCGGATCAAGGTCACGCTGTTGAAGTCGCCGCACCTCAACGCATTTGCGGTGGCCGACGGCCACGTCTACGTGAACGCGGGTCTGATCGCTCGCTTCCAGAACGAAGCCCAGCTCGCGACCGTGCTCGCGCACGAGGGCTCGCACTTCACGCACAGGCACGGCTATAGGAGCCAGAACAGCCTGAAGAGCAACGCGGCGATGGCGACGATCGGCTCCATGATGGGTGTCGTGGGTCTGATTCCCGCGTTGCTGGCGACCTCGTCCGTGTACGGCTATTCGCGCGAGCTCGAGACCGAGGCGGACCTGGCCGGGTTCCAGCGATTGAGCCGCGCCGGCTACGACGTGCGCGAGGCACCCCGCGCGTTCGAGCACCTGATGATCGAAGTGAAGACGCTCGACACGAAGGAGCCGTTCTTCTTCGCGACCCACCCGAAGCTCAAGGATCGTTTCGACAATCTGTCGCGATTGGCTGTGAAGCCCGGTGCGGGTCAGGACGGCAACTCGCGGATGGACTACTCCAGGCAGATGCAGAAGATCCGCATGGCGACGCTGCAGAACGAGCTCTCGATGGGCCGCTCGAAGAGCGCGCTCATCGTCCTGGAGAACCAGGACAACCTGACGATGCTGCCGCCGGAAGCCCCTTACATCCTGGGCGAGGCCTATCGTCTTCGCGGCGACCCCGGTGACCTGGATCGGGCCGATGCCGCCTACCGCAAGGCCCTCACCGCCGCACCCGACTATGCGCAGACCTATCGGGCCCTCGGTTTCGTCAGCATGAAGCGCAACCAGTTCGACGAAGCGCGCCAGTTCTTCAATCGCTACCTCGAGATGGCGCCCGAAGCGGGCGATCGCAAGTACGTCGAATCCTATCTGCGAATGATCGACAAGAAGGGAACCACGCCGTGAAAAAGATTTCTCTCCTCCTGCTTGCCCTGGCTTTGTCCGCCTGCGTGCCGCAGCCCGCACGGGTCGATACGCCGCTCACGGAAGACAGCGGAAAGTCCTACAAGGTGGACCTCCCGGTCGGGTGGATCAAGCAATGGACCCAGGGCGGCGTGCTGATCGTGAGCCACGATGGCCCGCTGCTCCAGACCATCATGGTGTCCAAGGCCCCGCTCAAGCAAGCCTTCCCCAACACCAAGAAGGCGGCCACCGAGACCGCGTTGCCGGCAGAGCTGGCGAGATGCGCATCGCCGAACTGAAGGCCACCAACGAGCAGCTCGCCGCGCTGCAGGTGATCGAGAACGAACCGGCGATCGTCGCGGGCAAGGAAGGCTATCGCCTCAAGGTCGCCTACAAGAGTCAGCGGGGACTACGGTACGAGCGGATGATCTACGGCGTCGTCGACAAGAACTCGAGCTATGCTCTCGACTACTTCGCACCTTCCCTGCTCTACTTCGAGCGCGATCTGCCGACGTTCCAGAAGGTCGTGGAATCGTTCCAGCTGGCCTCGGCCGGGGGCAAGGCGAAGCCCTGATCACGACGCGGCGAGGTGCCGCCGACATCGCGCGGCATCCCGCAGTCCGTGACCCAAGAAGAGAGACAGCAGCATGGCCAGGTTTGCAGTGGTGGCGACCTACGAGATCGCACCGGACAAGATCGATGCGTTCCTGCCGCACCTGCAGGCCCATCGCGATCGGTGCCTGAGAGACGAGCCGGGCACGCTCCAGTTCGACATCCTGCGACCGGAGAAGAACCTCATGCTGTACGAGGTGTACGAGAGCGAGGCGGCGTTCGAGGCGCATCGCAATGGCGCTTCCGTCGCACGGTTCCGGCAGGAAACCGACGCGATAGAGAGGAAGCTGACCTTCGTCACCTGCTCTTTGGTGGACTGATGCACCGGCGGAATCCGCTCCGCCGCCACGTGGGCGGTCATTCTGGCAACCGGTTGCGTCTTGCTGTATCGACATATCGGCGTGCATGCGGGAGGTACCGCACCTCCTCCCACGTGGTTCGATCGGGCCCTCTCCGGCCGGTGGGAGCTCCGAAAGGCCTTTTGGGGCCGGTATGTCGGCGCAAGCCTGGGTGCGCTGCTGGTGCTGCAGGCTCCCCTCAACCTTCTGAGGAACGCCGGAATCACTCGCGCGGCATCGATACCGGACTCCATCCTGACATCGATGGCGTACTCCGCCTGCATGGTCATCCAACTGGTCGGGGCCATATGCGCTTGGCGTTGTGCCCGCAATACAACTCGTAAGGTATGGCGTTACCTCGCGTGGGCAGCAATCATCGTTCTGGCGGTGCTTCCCCTGCTGCGTCTCGCCTACGTGATGCAGTCCTACTGGCCCCACATCTCGCGCGCCATCGACGGCGGTGCAGTGGACGTCACACGAAAAGGGCCAGACTCCCATCCGTGACGGCGGTCGCCAGATTGCCGCGCAGTGCAGTACTTCGGCGGCGGTCCGCCCCCATCCCAGCCTTCCCCCGGCTTGCGCCGGGGGAAGGAGTGCAGGCTTTCAACGCCGGTCGCTTCCGGCTCGGCGTCGACGTGCTTCGCGTTCGACAGACCTCACCCGTCCAACCCGCCGACACCCCTGCCATCCGAGGGGTTGCGTTGTGCGTACTATCGCAGTGGAATGAAGTGTGTCGTATCGATCGGGCAGGCGTGTCCGGCTCAACGCGGCCTGCAGCAAACCTCGAGCCTGGTGAACGTAGCGGGGAGGAATCATGGAGAGGCCTGCATTGGAATCATCCGGAGGTGGCCGCGTTCGGCGCTTCCGGGTTCGAAAAGCACTGAAGATGCTGGTGGGAGTCAGCCTGGCGGCGATCGTGGGGCCGTTGAGCGGCGGCGCCGGCGCGGACTCGAAGTTCACCGTGGACGATTCGTCGTTCAAGTGCATGCTGGAGATGACGCAGGTTCGACATTTCTACGTCGACAATCTGCTCGGCAGGGTTCGGGAGACGGTCGAAGTGGCGGAAGCCGGCCAGGGCGACTATCCGGAAGGTTCGGTGCTGCAACTCATGCCGAACGAGGTGATGATCAAGCAGGCCAAGGGGACCAGCCCGGCTACGCGCGACTGGGAGTTCTTCTTCATCGACGTGTCGCCCGAGGGCTCGAAGATCTACAAGCGCGGCTACACGGACGTGAACAACCGCCTCAACCTGAACTGTTTCACCTGTCATGTGAAGGCGGAACCGAAGTACGACTTCGTCTGTGAAACCGGCCACGGCTGTGACCCGATTCCGGTGACCCGGGCCATGTTCGGTGCGCTGCAACGGGCCGACCCGCGCTGCAAGAACCAACCCCCCATGTCCGCCGAGGACAAGGAAGCCCTGAAGCAGCTCGGCGAGATCGTGAAGGCGATCACGGGCAAGCAGTAGTCGCCGTTCCTTGCCCGCATCCCGCCCCTCCCCCGCCAACGGCAGGGAAGGGTTGGGATGGGGGCAACGCGGCGCCACAGGCGGCGATCCACCCGCGGCAGCTTGCGCTTCGTCCGCAATTCTTGCTCGTCTGTCCGGATGCGCTACGGGCCGTCTGTTCGCGCCCGACCGAGACGTCCAGAATCGCCCGGACACGATCAGCGCACGAAGACGTGCCGTGGTTGATCGACCCGCGACAGCCTCACCCTAAGGCCATCCATGCCCACGCTCATCCAGGGAAATCTCAGGATCGACCACACCGACGACGGCGCGGGTCCGCCCGTCGTCCTGATCCACAGCTCGGTCAGCGGCAATCGTCAATGGCGGTCGCTCACCGAGGCCTTGAAGGACTCCTACCGCGTCCTGGCGATCAATCTCTTCGGCTACGGTGAAACCACGACCTGGCCTGCCGCGACGCTGCAATCCCTGTATGCCCAGGCGCAGCTGGTTCTCGCGTTGTGCGATCAATTGCAGGGCCCGGTACACCTTGTCGGGCATTCCTTCGGCGGTTCGGTCGCCCTGAAAGTTGCCGAACTCCTCGGGACCGGTGTGGACCGGATGGTCCTGCTGGAACCGAATCCGTTCCATCTGCTGCTGCACGCCGGACGCGCCGATGCGTACGCGGAAGCGCGCGCACTACGCGATCACGTGAAGTGCTACGGCGCTCTGGGCGATTGGGACAAGGTGGCCGAGCGGTTCGCGGACTACTGGCTGGGCGACGGCTCGTGGACGGCGATGCCGGAGAAGCGGCGTACCGCGTTCGCCGAGTCACTGCCACCCAACTTTCACGAATGGGATGCCGTGATGGGCGAACACGCCACCATCGACGCATGGAGCCGATCACCTGCCGAGACCCTGGTGGTGAGCGATCCGGGTACGCGTCATCCCATCCGGGAAATCGTCGACCTCTTCGCTGCAGCGTGCCCGCACTGGTCCTTTCGCACCATTGCCGAAGGCGGCCACATGGCACCGCTGACCCGGCCGGATCTCATCAATCCGATCGTGCGCGAGTTCCTCGACGGTCGACGAAGCGGCGGGCAATGACTACCATCCCGCAGCAGATCCTTCCGACGGAAGGATTCCCGGATCGCACCGCAACAGGCCTCAGGCCAGGCTTGGCGCAGAACCCGACCTCCATGGATCAAACCGACCCACCCCTTGAGGACCTAGCAGCACGCATCCGCGATCACTGCATCGAGGTGGCGCTGCGTGCCTATGAGGAGGCCGGCGTCCAGGGGTTGTGTGCAGAGGGGCGATGGGAAGCCGCGATCGGCGCGCTCCAGAGCATCGATCGCGAAACTCTCGCACGCGCAATGGCTTCGAGTACTCCTCTCGAAGAACGCTGACAGGCATCGGAAATCCGCCGCGTTCGAGTGGCGTGCGCGAGCGGATCGACCGCGTATCGCAACCGTAACGGATCGCCAAGTCGGGCACGATCGGAGTGGCGTCCGTCTGAACAAACGCCGGGGCACGTGCTCGCCGACAAGGTAACGCCGCCACCGACGGACACAACAGCGATGCAATGCGAGGGCCGTCTCCAGGAAGGTCTTCGTGAGATCGAATCACGGCGGAGATGCGATTCAGGGCATCCGTGCCGTGCGTCGGCCTCCATGGGAACCATCCTGGTGAACGGAGGGATCACTCCGGCTGCCCGTCTTCCAGGGTCGTGGGCTTCGCTTCTCGCAGTTGGACGCAAGCTCTGGTTAAGATGCGGCCGTTGACCACGGTCGCCTCGTATCCTTGCCGCACCGACCATGCCCGCCAGCCTGACCACCACCGAGGTCTACCTGATCGCGCTGGGCATCATCTTCACCGTGCCGTACCTGATCTGGCGCATCGGCAGGACCGACTACTTTGCGCCTCTGGTAGTAGTGCAGATCGTCACCGGCATTCTGCTGGGCCCCGGCATCCTCGGCCGCGTGTTTCCGGACTACTACGCGTTCGTGTTCACGCAACCGGTCATCCAGTCGCTCAACGGCGTGGCCTGGTGGGCCGTGATGATCTTCGTTTGGATCGCGGGGATCGAACTGGATCTGCGCAAGGCGTGGACCCATCGGCGCGAGAGCACCATCACGGCCGGCTTCGCGCTGGTCACGCCGCTGCTGTTCGGCAGCCTCGTGGCCGTGGGCTTGACGATGCAGCAGGGCTGGGTCGGATCGGGTGCGCGGTCGTGGCAGTTCGTGCTCGGCGTCGGCATGGCCTGCGCAGTGACGGCACTGCCCATCCTCATCCTGCTGATGGAGAAGCTCGGGATCCTGCGGCAGCCGGTGGGACAACGCATCCTCCGCTATGCGAGCCTCGACGACGTCGCCATCTGGGGCGTGCTCGCATTGATCCTGATGGATTGGCAGCGCGTGGGCATGCAGGCGGCGTTCCTCGTCGCCTTCGCGGTCTGCAGCTACGGCTTCCGCAAGCTGATGGCGCGCCTGCCCGAGAGGGACCGCTGGTACGTGGGCCTCATCTGGCTGGCGCTGTGCGCGTTCGGAGCCGATTGGTCGGGCCTGCACTTCATGGTGGGTGCATTCCTCGCCGGCGCCGTGATGGACGGCGACTGGTTCGACCAGAAGCAGATGGACGGGCTGCGCCACAACGTGCTGCTGATCGTGATGCCGGTGTTCTTCCTGAGCACGGGATTGCGCACCAACTGGCAGGTGGGCGGCGAAGCGGTGTTCATGACCGCCGCCCTGTTACTGGTGGCGTCCATCGCGGGCAAGCTGCTCGGCGTGCGCATCGCGGGCCGGATCCTGCGCTGGGAACCGGGCGAGGCTTCCATCATCGGCTGGCTGCTTCAGACCAAGGCGCTCATCATGATCATCTTCGCCAACATCCTCATGGACAAGGGCATCATCACCAGCGAAACGTTCACGGCGCTGCTCCTGATGGCGGTGGCCAGCACGATGCTCACGGTGCCGGTGGTCACGCCAAAGCTGCAACGGCTCCAGAGGATCGTGACGCAGGCGGCCTGACGCCCCGCCCGGCCGGCGCTGCCGGCACGGTCCCCTCGGCGAGCATAAGATGCGTCCGTGCAGTGAACCGACGCATCACTCTCCGAGGAGACCGACATGCCGGACATCGACGTTCCCATCCGCCGCCGCAGCTTCATCGCCAGCTTCGCTGCAGCGGCCGCCGCCGTCGGGTTGGGCCGGTCGGCACCGGTTGCAGCCGCCGAGTCGGGGGGCGGCAGCACCAGCTTCCAGGCCTGGCTGGAGAGCATCCCCGGCAAGTATCGCCAGGTCTATGACGCGACGGCGGCCAACAACGGCTACGCGCTCGCTTGGTCGCACGTTTACCTCACCACCGGCGTCGAGGGCTATGCCGTGCCCGAAAGCGAACTCGGCGTGGTCATCGTGCTGCGGCTCGCCGCGATTCCGCTCGCGATGCGCGACGACGTCTGGGCCAAGTACAAGCTGGGCGAGTTCTACAAGATCAACGACCCGGCCACCAAGGCGCCGGCGCTGCGCAATCCGTTCGCCTTCACGAAACCCGGCGACCTGCCGTTCGCGGAAGCTGCACTCGACAAACTGATCGAACGCGGCGTACGCGTCGCCGTGTGCAACACGGCGATCCACTTCCAGAGCATGCGCATCGCACAGCAGGCCGACGTCGCGCACGAAGTCGTGAAGGGCGACTTCCTGTCGGCGGTGCTGCCCGGTATCCAGGTGGTGCCCTCCGGCGTGCTGGCGATCAACGGTGCACAGCGGATGGGGTGTACCTACTGCTTCGCCGGTTGACCGGACGCGCACGACCGTCGGTCGCCGCTGCCGCAACGTGAGCCGGGTGGGTCCGCTGTCGAGGAGGTCCATTCCGGCAGTGGCGGGACCCGCCGGTTGCAGCACGACCGCGATTTCGAACGCTCTGACGACAACGACTGCCGCCGGCGCCGAGCATCTCGCCCGACTAGCGGCTTGCCGTTTCGGCCGAGGCGCCCGACGACGACGTCTCCATCGGCTGAATTGCAGTCACGTCGTGATACAGCTGGCTCACGAAACTGCTTAGAAGCGGGCCGGTGATGTCGTTGTGGCCGCTACTCACGAGCTTGTCGGTTCGCACGTTCCAGATGGGCGCGTTCGGCTCCGATCTTGCACCGCTGTCGGCCAGGTGCGTGAGTCTCGTACCTCCGCAGAAATCCCGCTGCCAACCCGGCTTCAACACCGGGACCTTGTTTCCGTTCTGGTACTTGGCAAAGAACGCGCGCTCGTTGCGTTCCTCGATCACATAGTTCGTTCTGATGATGGCTATCTGCTTGGCGGTATCCGTTTCCACATCCGGAAGCTGCCATCCCTCGCACAACGGCGCGTCGGCCTTGTTGGCGGCCTTGAGATCGTGGGTGATCAGCGCTTCCATGTGACCCGGCGTGTGGCCGATCGATTTGCCCTGCTCGCCGGAAGACGTGGGGCGTTGCAGAACGGTGGATATCAGCCTGCCGGTGGGAAAGGCGTAACGCGTCGCCCAATCTGCCTTGGATGTGACGACGACGAGGATCGGCGCCTGGTACCTCGGGGCAGCGGCGCCCGCGGGGGGGCGTGCCGCGTTGCGCAGAGGCACGTAGCGCGAAGCCTCGAACGCCGGGTTGAGGAGCACCACCATGTCGCCATACCGCATGGCCCCGTTGGTGCCGTTCTCGGTGCCGTAGTAGCGCGTGACGGCCTGAATCAGCGATTCGGAGATCGCGGAGTACAGGACCCACGCTCCGAAACTGTGGCCGATCAGGAGCATTCGGACGCGGCATTCCTGGCTCGTGCCGTCGGGGGAAGGGATGCAACCATCTTCAGCCTCGTTGAACGAGCGCTGAAATGCGATCAAGCGCGCAAACAGTTCGCGCACCGATCCCTGAGCGACCCGGAGCGCAGTTGCTTTCCTGTCCCAGAAGGTCAGGTTGTCGGCGATGCTGCCCAGCGTCAGGGACTTGCCGCGCCATCCCACATAGACGCCGATCACTTTCCGCGGCTCGGCAGACTTGCCGCTCCGATGTGCGAGCTCCTGGGCCCGAACGCCGCTGAGAATCCGGCGAAACTTCAAGACGTCCGTGTCGTTGAAGGCGGCGTTGTGCTTCCACCCGTGCACGTAGACGACGAGGTTCACACCTTCACCGGCGTCGGTTGCCGCTTTCAACGCCGCGAGGACCGCTTTGATCTGGCCTGACGCACTGCCGTAAGGCGGCATTGCCTCCTGGCCCGGCGCCGATTGCGGAGCCAGCCAGCCCTGATCGTCGAATTCCACGAAATGCAATTCGTACGCCGGGGTCGATTCCGGCGTGACGGCGGCGCACTCGTCGATCTTGGGATCCCACTTCTCCTTACCCTGACAGGCATGCGTCTGTGCCGGCGCGAGGTAGCGGTACGGCGTACTGCGCGCGCAACCCAACAGTGCAAGACCGGCAAGGACTGCTGCGACGATTGCAGGTGAAAAACGAGTCCGCTTCACGGTGCCCTCCTTCGGCAGCACTGGGAGCGCGCGCCGGGTGAAGATGTCGATCGGTGCAGAGTCTAGAAGGGACCGACTTACCTGTCCCATACCGATTGGTGTTTCGCCATGACACCTGCCGCAGACAAGCAAGTTGAAGGTCTCCGGTCAGACCGGTTCACGCGCCGAATTGGCATCTGGCATCCTAGGCATCGGAGACCCTTCAAATGCCCGGACTTCTGCCTGCGTGGCCCCTGCTGTCCGCCTTCCTGATCGCCAGCTTCGTGCTCGCCATCACCCCCGGGCCGGGCGTCTTCTACATCGTCACGCGCAGCCTGCTGCAGGGGCGGCGCCACGGCCTCGCGTCGGTGGCCGGTGTGGCCCTCGGCAATCTCGGCAACGCGTTCGGTGCGGCGATCGGGCTCGCCGCGTTGTTCGCCGTTTCGGCGTTGGCCTTCACCGTGGTCAAGTTCGCGGGCGCCCTGTACCTGATCCATCTCGGCGTGCAGGCTCTGCGGGCCGCGCCACAGTCCGGACCGACCGCGCGGCTCGAGCCCGCTCCGCTCGGACGGATCTTCCGCGACGGATTCGTGGTGGCGCTGCTGAACCCGAAGACGGCCGTCTTCTTCGCCGCCTTCCTGCCCCAGTTCATGCATCTCGAATCGGTGAGCATCGGACAGAGCATGACGCTCGGGTCGATCTTCGTGGCGATCGCGGCCATCACCGACACCGGGTATGCACTGGCCGCGGGCGCGGTCGCGCCGGTCTTGAGGCGCGCGCAAGGCTTCCGCGCACTGGGGCGCTATCTGACCGGCGGCGCTTTCATCGGTCTGGGCATCTTCACGGCGATCTCCGGCTCCCGCGGCAGCAAATGAGGTTGGCGTCCGGCAGGCCACCCGAAAGGGTGTACCACCTCGCCGAAGCGTCGAACTGGCCCGCGATCCAGCGGGAGGGGTTGCACTGCGCCAGCGCGTTGCTGGATCGAGCGGGCCTCGCAGGCGAGGAGCGCCGGCGTTGGGAACGGGAACAGCGGCCAGAGCACGCTGCGCTGCCCACCGGAGCCTGGATACGCGACCAGCGCCCGATGCCGCCGGACGCACTCGCCCGTTGCCTGGTCGGGCTGACGCCAGGTGAGTGGTATGCGCTCATCAACAGCCGGGTATTCTTCTGGGTGGATTGCGAAAGGCTCAACCGGCAGCGCGCCGCGTGTTCGTCGCGTCCCCAGGTCGTACTGACCGTGGATGCCCCACGTCTCGTCGAGGCATACGCCGATCGCGTTGCGCTGACGCCCTTCAACACGGGCAATGCGCGGCGCAAACCGGCGATCCGCAGCGCGGCAACCTTCGTTCCCTATCGGGTCTGGGCCGCCTCCGGCTGGGCCTCGGAAGCGGCGGAGCTGGGTACTCGTCCACGCAGTCGCTCACATGCACCGGTCGAACTCACCGTCGCCGGCTCGATCCCGGACATTCTTCGGTTCGTCGTCGACACCCGGAGCTTGCCTCCGGGCAGGGCCTTCACATCTTGAAACCGACGTTGCCCGGTACCTGCGTGTTCAGCCGAAGTCGTAGCCCTCGAAGCCCAGGCGCCGCAACGCTCGCGTGTACTCGAACGAATAGCCCGGAAAGATCGCCGCGACGGTTCCGGTCGCGTTCTTGTACCAGCTGGTGCAGGGTCCGGCCCAGACGGTCGTCGACAGCCGCGCCTGCAGCGCGCGATTGTGGTTGTCCATGACTTCCTGCCGCACGGCAAGCCATGAGCACTTCCTGCTCTGCAGTTCACGCAGTGCGCGGATCACGTACCGGACCTGAGGTTCGATGTAGAGCAGCGTCGACGTGTGGCCGGTACCGGTATTGGGGCCGAGCAGCAGAAACAGGTTCGGAAACCCGGCGACGGCAACGCCGTGATACGCATGGGGTGCAGCGCGCCACACGCTCGCCAGTGCGGTACCGCTCAGACCGCGCACGTCGACTGAGCCCAACGGATGCAAGGTGTCGAAACCGGTCGCGCAGACGATCGCGTCTACCGGGCGCATTCGCCCGTCGGACGTCACGACTCCGTCGCGATCGATCGCCGCGATCGGGTCGACGACGAGCTCGACATTGGACCGCGTGAGCGCCGGGTAGTAGTCGTTGGACAGCAGGACCCGCTTGCAGCCCAACGGATACGCCGGCATCAGCTGCGCCGCCAGCGCGGGATCGGCGACCTGGCTGCGCAGGTGGCGCTGCGCGAACGCTTCGACCAGTTGCGCCATCCGCGTACCCCGGTTGAATCCGAGGCGATTGCGCTCGTGCAGCCAATAGTGATACCAGCGGCGCAGGCGTCCGAATGGCGGAACGCGGGACAGCGCCCGTTCCCATGCACGGTAGGCACGGTCCGGGCGTGGCACGATCCAGTTCGGCGTGCGCTGGAAGACGTGCAATCGGCGGACGCGCGGAGCGATTTCCGGAATGATCTGAACCGCGCTCGCCGCCGTGCCGATCACGGCGACGGATTTCCCGACGACGTCGAACGTCCGATCCCAGCGTGCGGTATGCATGAGTTTGCCGCCGAAGGATTCGAGGCCCGAAATGTCGGGCCAGCGCGGCTCGCTCAGCGGCCCGGTACTGCAGACGAGCACATCGGCTTCGAGCTCGTCGCCGCCCGCGGTACGCAGATTCCAGCAGCCGCGCGTTGCATCGAAATGCGCGGCGGCGAGTTCGGTGTCGAACCGCATGTGATCGAGCAGCGACCAGCGCTCGGCCACCCGTTCCATGTACGCGAGGATCTCGCGCTGCGGAGCGAAGACGCGCGACCAGTCGGGATTGGGTGCGAACGAAAAGGCGTAAAGATGGGAACGCACGTCGCATTGCGCGCCCGGGTAGGTGTTGTCCCACCACGTTCCGCCGAGATGACTGGATCGCTCGAGGATGGTGAACGAACGGATACCGGCCCGCGCGAGCTGAACGCCCATGCACAGACCGGACATGCCCGCGCCGAGGATGACGATGCGCGGTCCGCTCACGTCGCGACACTACGCACGGAAACGAACGCGAAGCCCGGTAGACTAACTGGGATCTCCGTTCTCACTGTGCCTCCATGATCGCTCCGGAAATGATCGTCGGCGTGAAGTCGCTGCCGCAGGGTTTCGAGTTCCACTTTGCGGCAACGACCCGGCCGGAAAGTGCTCTGTGCGGCGCCGAAGTGACTTCCACCCAGATCCCGCCGAATTTCTACGGTATCGACTCGGCCATCGAAGGCCGCTGGTGCCAGCGCTGCGACAGCCTGCGCCGTGCCGCCCTCAAGGCCGCCCTCGCACCGCCGCCCTCCCCCGGCGACGCGCCCTGCGTCTAGAACCGACGACGCCGGGAGCGAACCCTAGAGCCCCGACTTCTCGAGCGCGTTCGCCACGGCATTCGACCAGGCCCGCAGCACCTGTTCCTCGACGGGCGGGGTGGTCACGAAGCTGGATAGCCGCTCCAGGCGGCCGATCACGAGCTCGGCCTTGAAGTAAGGCGTGAAATCACGCCCCTCGACCGGAGCCTTCGCCCGGTCGACGCGCCATGCGGCGAGATCCATGCTGGCGCAGGTCTCGAGTTGGCGCAGCTGGGCATCCGAGTCGCCGGCGCGTTCGATGACGCCGTAGCAGCTCGACACCAGATTCTCGATGGCAGCCATCCCATCCTGCCGGTAGGCGGACACCACGACGCTCACCGCAGCTTCGATGTTGGCGTCGTGGTCCCAGTCTTCGGCATGTACGTCGGCGACGCTCAATCCGATCAAAAGCCAGGTTGCCCATCCGGAAACGCGCATTCGGGATCTCCTCATTTTGACGACGATCAGCGAAGGACGAAGCATCTAAGGCCATGATGCCTGCACCGGGAGCTGCTGCGAGGCTTTCGCGACCCAGGGCCGCCCGCTTTGCCGGAACGTCAGAAAACCTAACACTTCTAACATTTTCAGAGTTGCCGAAACAGACCATATAAAGCATATAAAACAATATTCTAATGATTTTTGTACGCGCCCTCCGCATCATAAAAATTTAATGTTGCCCGAGGGCGACACGGCAGCTATAGTCGATGTCCATAAGGGCTTCGGCATGCATCGGGGCCCACTGCGGATCGCAGCGCGGTCCGCCCACGGTTTCGGGGGAAGCCTTACCGGGTGAACGTCGTTCGCCCGGCAGGCGCCGACACCCCGAACCGGCGCTAACAACAACAAACCGCGGTTCGGTACTTCCGGTCGATGGTAACCGGGTGGCTGGCGCGGTCGGAGCCAGACATGGAAACCTTGAGCTTCAGCGGGCTGCGTCTCAACCCTTGTGCCGCAGCGATCGCAACCGCTTTCGCCCTTCAACCCTTCGGCGCAGCCGGCCAGCAGATCGTCCCCGACGGTCACACGGCGACCAGCATCTCGGTCCAGGGCCATGTCACCGACGTTACGACCGCCTCGGTCATCGGACCGAACGCTTTCAATTCCTTCCAGCGCTTCGACGTCTGGAGCGGCAACACCGTCAACCTGCACGTGCCGCAGGCCGCCTCGAACCTGATCAACCTGGTTCACGGCGAAACCACCCGCATCGACGGCATCCTGAACGCCGTCCAGGGCGGCAACATCGGCGGCAACGTCTTCTTCCTGAATCCGCACGGCATCATCGTCGGACGCGAAGGCGTCATCAACGCCGGTGCGCTGACGCTCATCACGCCGACCAAGGGGTTCACCGATTCCTTCTTCGACGCGAACGGTCTGCCGAACAGCGCCGCCACCGCCCAGGTGTTGGCGGGTCAGGTGCCGATCAATGCGAACGGGCTCGTGTGGGTGCAGGGCAAGATCAACGCGAGCACCGACGTGCGCATCCATGCCGGCAACGTCATCAACGCCGGAGCGATTCTCTCCGGCGCGGTGTACGAGCACACGAAGGTGGACTTCAGCGACGTCGTGAACGTCGCGGGGCTCCGGAACGCCGACACCATCCGTGTCGAGAACGGCGTGATCGAGATCCTCGCCTCCAGCGACATCACCAACACCGGCACCGTCGCCTCGGAAGGCGCCAACGGCCTGGCCGGCGGCAAGGTGATCATGCGCGCCGGCAACCGCCTCGACATCTCCGACGATGCGGCGCTCTCCGCGCGCGGTCGCGGCAGCAACTCGCGCGGCGGCGAGATCCTGACTTGGGCCGATCAGGAGGCCCTGCTTCGCGGCAACGCGAAGCTCGACGCTCGCGGCGGCGAGATCTCGGGCGACGGCGGCTTCATCGATTTCAGCGGCCGCAGCCGCGTGGCGATCGACGGCGGCAGTTTCCTGGTCACCGCCGCCCATGGTGCCGCGGGCAGCATCCTCATCGATCCGGAATACCTCGACATCGGCACCACGCCGGCCGACAAGAACCAGACGCTCAACGTTTTCACCCAGGGCGGCAACCTCAAGATCCTGGCGACTGGCTCGATCACCATCGGCGCCGGCGTCGTGCTGTCGACGCGGGCGGTGGCCGGCCCTGACACGGGGGCCAACCACCTCGGCGCAGCGTCCACCGGCAACTCCGGCTCGCTCACGCTCGAAGCACCCACCATCACCCTGCAGAACGGCTCGATGCTGCTCGCACACGCCGTGAATGCCGGCGGCACGAGCTTCCTCGCGGGTGACGTCACGCTGACGGCGACCTCGAGCGCGTCGTTCACGCCCATCGATCTGCTCATCTATCGCGACAACAACGCAGCCGCGAAGATCGAGCTGTTCAACACCACGATCAAGGGCGGCAAGATCGACATTACCGCCACCGCCGACACCACGAAGGCCACGACGCTCAACGACACACCGTTCACCGAGACGCTGTCGGACATGGGCGTGCTGAAGCTGTCCGGGCTGGCGGGCTTCTCGTTCGTGGATACCAAGGCCGAGATCAAGGTCGCCAACGGCACGAACATCAACGGCAGCGGCGACGTCACCATCAACGCCACCGCGAAGTCGGAAAACAAGATCATGTCGGCCGGCGTCATCGCCACCATCACCTACGCGAAGACCGACGCGAACGCGAAGGCGGTGGTGGAAAGCGGCGCGTCGATCACCGCCGGCGGCACGCTTTCGGTCCTGGCGAACGCCGAAAGCACCGTCGAGGCGAAGGCCGTCGGCCTGGGGCAATCCCTGCCGGGTGCCAACATCGCGATCAGCCAGACCACCACCACCTCGGAGGCGAAGATCGCCTCCGGCGCGATCGTCAACGGCGCCAACCTCAAGGTGGGCGCGACCAACACGAACACCATCGAGACCGCCGCCGAACCGCTGGAACTGGTGGGCGAGTCGAAGGGAGCGGCCATCTCGCTCTCCTGGCTTACCTCGACGGCGACCGCCACGCTGGCGGCATCGACGACCATCCCCGGCAGCATCTCGGTGCTGGCCGACACCAAGACCGACAACCAGACCTCGGCCGCCGCCGAACCGAAAAGCGCGATCTCCGGACTGATCGACCCCATCAAGAACGCGCTCAACAGCAAGGACAAGAGCCAGGAATCGGAGTCCTCGTCGATCGACGTCTCCGCGGCCGTCGTCTACGCCGACGCCACCAACACGGTCAACGCGTCCATCGCACCTGGCGCGGTCGTCCGTGCCGGCGACAGCGTAAAGGTTCACGCCACCATCGAGGACGACTTCCGCGTGCGCGCCGGCGCCGAGGCCGAGGATGCGAAGGCGACCATCGCCGGTGCCGTCTCCGTGGGCGATTTCCGCAACCGAGCCAATGCGTGGATCGACGGCGACGTGTCCGCCGGCAACCTGGTGGACGTGCACGCGAAGACCGAGATCCCGAACCCCTTCGACCTCGATGCCTTCGTCCCCGATTCGGTGTGGGAAGGCATCAAGAACTACGCGACCGACTTCGAAGGCATCGTGCAGGAGCTGTTCACGTCCTACGTGCGTTCCGCCTCGAGCGCCGCGGAGGAAGGCGGCAAGCTCGCCATCGCCGGCAGCGTCAACATCCTGACGGTCGACAACAGCCCGCACGCATGGATCGGCGGCACCGCGCGCATCAACAAGGACGCTGCATACCGCAACGCCGGCCAGGCGCTCACCGTGAAGGCGGAGAACGTCCTCGAGACCATCAACATCGTCGGCGTGCTCTCGCTCGACATCCTGTCCACCACGCCGGTAAGCGGCGGCACCGGCGGTGGCAAGGCCGGCCTCGGCGGCTCCTACAGCGGCATCAAGTCGATCTCGGACGCGGCAGCGTGGATCGCCGACGGTGCCGATGCCGAGGCCGCCGGCAACATCACGGTCGAAGCCGATAGCACCCAGAAGATGTTCAACATGACCGTCTCCGGCGGCTCCGCGGAGAAGTTCGGCGTTTCGGGCGCGTTCTCCATGACCACGCTCGAGAGCGACACGGTCTCGTTCATCGACGAAGGAGCGACCGTCAAGGCCGGCGGGGTGCTCACGGTCAAATCCACGGGCAAGGTGCGCGATCTCAACGTCGCGGGCGGCGTGGTGAAGGGCGCCAACATCGGCGTCGGCTTCACCGTCTCGCTCAACACGGTGGACGCCGATACCAAGGCCTTCATCGGAAATTCGCCGACCACGACGGACGCCGCGACCGGTACCGCGGGCGGCGCGGGCGGCATCCTGATCAGGGCCAAGTCCGAGAACGAGATCGGCGCCTACTCCCTCGCCGCCGCACTCAAGGGCAAGGAAGAGCCGAAAGCCGCCGGCGAAGATACCGGCCAGCAGAGCAAATCCGGCATCCAGTTCGCCGGCGACGCCTCGGTGAACCGCATCCAGGGCAACACGCTGGCCTATGCGGACGGCGGCGTGCGGCTCGAGCCGGGCACCCTGCTGACGATCACCGCGGACAATACGGCCACCCTGCGTGCCGTCTCGGGTGCCGTCGCCATCTCCACCAGCCAGCAGTCGAACGGCATCGCGGGTTCGTTCGGCATGAACGACTTCGCGAACAACACGCGCGCATACCTTGACGGCGTCACCGTGGTGCGCCCCAGCGGTGGCACGGTCACCACCATCATCGAAGCGAAGTCCGACGGCAGCATCCTCGCGATCACCGCCGGCGGTTCCGGTGCCGGCCGACTCGCCGTGGCGGGTTCGGTCTCGCTCAACACGATCGACGACGAGACCGAAGCCTACGTGAACAATTCGGACATCGAAGGCGCGAGCCTCGGGGTCTCCGCGACGAACAGCCGCTCAATCACCGCCGTGGCCGGCGCGTTGAGCTTCGGCGGCAAAGCCGGTTTCGGCGCGTCGGTGGGCATCAACACCATCGACAACAAGACCACGGCACGCATCACCAATTCCGACCTCGAACTGACCGGGGCGCTGGGTCTCAGCGCCACCAGCGACAACGACATCTTCGCGGTCACTGCCGCCATCGGTGCCAGCAGCGGCAACATGGCCGCCGCGGCCGCATTCTCGAAGAACGACATCGGTGCCGACACGCAGGCCTATCTGAGCGGCAAGAAGACCGCGGCCGGCAGCACAGCCGACGGCGCGATCACCATCTCCGCCGCCGACACTTCGCTCATCCAGTCCATCACCGGCGGCGTCGGCATCGCCACCGGCAACGCCGGCTTCGGTGCCTCGTTCGCATGGAACACCACCGACAACCGGGTGCTCGCCTACGTGAGCGGCGCCCCGCTCGACGGCGACTCGACGCTCGACATCACCGCCACCTCCAGCGCCACCATCCAGGCCATCGCCGTGGGCGGCGCCGGTGCGGCCAAGGTCGGCGTCGCCGCCACCGGCACGCTGAACGAGATCGACAACACCACGTCGGCCCGTGTCGACGAAGGTGCCACGGTTACCGCCGACGGTGCGATCAAGATCGCCGCATCCGATACGTCCGCCATCGACTCGCTGGCCGGTGCGGTCGCCGGCGGCGGCAAGGTCTCCGCCGGGGCCGCGGCTGCAGTCAATACCATTTCCAACACCATCAGCGCGTACGTGCGCGGCGCGTCGGTCGAATCGACCGGCAACCGGGTCGATCTCAAGGCGGAATCCAAAGGCACCGTGCGCTCGGCGTCGGCAGCCGGTGCCGGCGCAGGCAATGCGGCCCTCGCCGGCGCAGCGTCGGTCAACACGATCGACAACACGGTGGAAGCCTACGCCGCGCGCAGCATCGACAACACGCGCGCCGGCACGCTAAAGGCCAGCACCGGCGTCGGCCTCACAGCGAGCGATACTTCGACGATCAAGTCACTCGCCGGCGCAGTTTCCGGCGCCGGCACGGCCTCGGCCGGTGCCTCGGTGGCGAAGAACGATATCGGCGACGGTACCAAGGGCGTGGCTGCCTACCTGGACGGCACCGGATCGGGCGCCACCGCCACGGGCGGTGGCGTCGCCTTGTCCGCCACCTCGACCTCGACGATCGAGTCAATCGCTGCAGCCGGGGCCGGTGCGGGCACCTTCGCGCTGGGCGGCTCCATCACGTTGAACGACATCGACACCGTGACCGAAGCGCGCATCGGCAACGGCGCACAGGCCACCGCGAGCGGCGCGATCAACCTCGCCGCCACCGACACCTCCACGATCAAGTCGATCGCCGGTTCGGTCGCTGCCTCCGGCAGCGGTGCGTTCGGTGCAGCAGTCGCCACCAACGAGATCGGCAACCTCACTCGGGCGACCATCGCGGGCGCGAATGCCACTTCGAGTGCCGGTCTGGTCGACCTGTCAGCGCTCTCCACGGCATCGATCCAGAGTCTCGCCGCAGGCATCGCGGCCTCGGGCAGTACCGCCATCGCCGGTGGCGCCTCAGTCAACTTCATCCGCAATACCACCGAAGCGGTGGTGAGCGGCGGCGCCCAGGTGTCCGGCCGCGACGGCGTCTCCCTGACCGGAGACGACACGTCCACCATCGAATCGGCTGCGGGACAGGTGTCCGTCGCCGGCGACGTGGGCGTCGGCGCGTCGGCCGCCTACAACGATATCGCCAACACCATCCGTGCCTCCAGCACGAACTCGACGCTCACCTCGTCCCTGGGCAGCGTGAAGCTCGCCTCGGAATCGGCGTCCACCATCTCCACCATCGCTGCCGGCGGTTCGGGCGGCGGTGTGGCGGGCATCGCAGGTTCCGCCGCAATCAACCTGATCGACAACACGGTGGAGTCGTTCATCTCGGGCGGCTCGGCAACGGCGGACGACAGCGTCGCCGTGACGGCCGACTCGAACAACCATACCGACATCTACGGCGGCACCATCTCCGGCGGCGGGGCCGTGGGTCTGGGCGGCTCGGCCGCGGTCAACGTGCTGACCGGCACCACGCGTGCCTACATCGCCGACGGCGCCATCGTCACCGGACTGGGCAAGGACGCGATCCTCGTGCCGAACGCCACGGGCACCGGCACCACGACGTTGCGCGGCGTCGGCGTGATCGCCCGTTCGTCCGACGACGTAGAAGTCATCACCGCCAACGCCTCGGGCGGCGGCGCCGTGGGGCTTGCCGCCACGGTGTCGGTTACGACCACCGAATCCGAAACGCTGGCGTACATCGACGGCGCCACGATCAACGCCAACAACACAGGTGCCGACGCCCTGCAGACGGTCCAGGTGAAGGCGTACAACAGCACAAACGTGGACGTGAAGGCCGGCGGCCTTGCCTTCGGCGGTGCAGCCGGCGTCGGGGCGACGCTCGACACCACCATCCTCACCAACACGACCAAGGCATACATCCTCGATTCCTCGGACGTGAAGGCACGCAACGCCATCGCCGTCGAATCGCTGACGCGCGAGCGCGTGAACTCCATCGTGATCAGCGGCGCGGCTGCCGGTACGGTCAGCGTGGCCGGTTCCGTCGGCGTGGTGGTGGTCGACGGCGAGAACGAGGCCTACATCGAGAGCTCGACCGTGCGCTCCGAAGGCAACCTGCGCGTCATTGCCGATGATGAAGTGCGCCTGGGAACCCAGGACGACGGCACGCGGACCGGCGTGCTCGCAGGCAACGTCTCCGTGGGCGGCGTTGCCGGCGTCGGCGGCTCCGTGGTGGTGACGTCCGTCTCGAACGAGACCACCGCGCGCATGAGCAACGTCGACGCCGCAGCCCGCGGCACGACCCGCGTCAGCGCCGATGGCATGACCGATCTCATCACCTACGCCGCCAGCGGCAACCTCGGCGGCTATCTCGGCGCCGGCGGCGCGGTCACCGTCAACACGGTGAAGAACACGACCCAGGCGCTGATCGAAGAGCGCAACGGCGGCTCGACCGCGATCAACCAGGACGCCGCGTTCACCACGACGGCGCAGGATGTCCAGGTGAACGCCAACGACGCCGTCACGACGGAGGCGAAGCTCGGTGCCGTCTCGGCCGGAGCGCTCGCCGGTGTCGGTGCATCGATCGACGTCACCACGGTGCGCAACACCACCGACGCCGCCATCGGCGATGGCGTGACGGTGAGCGCCGGCCGCGACGTGAGCGTCACGGCCACGGCGAGCAAGTCGGCCGACTCGATCGTCGCCGCTGTCGGCGGCGGTATCGTCGGCGTGCAGGGTGCCGTGTCGGTGATCAACCTCGGCGCCACCATCTCCGGCGACGCGGCTTCCGAATCGAAGAACACCAGCTCCGCGGTCACCAGCCAGATCTCGGGCAGCAAGCTGAAGCATGTGCTGGGCAACTCATCGCAGGCTTCGCGTGCCAAGACCGCGAGCGATGCCAAGACCAACACGCTTTCGGTCTCCGACGAGTTCAGCACCACGGCAGCCGTCGACAGTGCCACCGAGGCCTCGATCGGCGCCAACGCCACGGTCACCGCGGTGACTGGCGACATCGTCGTGAGCGCAACCGATACCGCCGAGATCGACATCATCGCCGGCGCCGCCGCCGGAGGCGTGGTCGGCATCGGTGGTGCGGTGGGCTTCGCCAACGTGCGCAACAACGCCATCGCCGAAGTGGGAGCCGGCACCGTGCTCAAGGCCGGCGACGACATCACCGTCTCCGCGACCGGCAACGTGAACAGCAGCGACATCGAAGCCTACGCTGGTGCGGCCGGTGCGGTCGGCCTCGGCGCTGCGGTCGCCTACCTGGATACGCAGAACAACGCGACGGCTCGCATCCTCAGCAACTCGACCGCGCCGACTCGCATCGAGCAGGCCGACGCCGTGACGGTCAAGGCGGAGACCAACACCGATATCGCCTCCGAAGCGTGGGGCGGTGCCGTCGGCGCGGTTGCCGTGGGCGGCTCCTACGCCCGCGCGAAGTCGAATGGCTCAACCACTGCCGAAGTGGGCGCCAATACGCAGATCGGCAAGGCGGCGACCACGACCGTAGGCAGCCTGACGATCCTGGCCGACAGCGACGACCAGACCGAAGCGAAGGCACGCGCCGGTGCGGCCGGCCTGTTCTTCTCCGGCAGCGGTGCGCTCGCCGACGCCATCTCCGATCCGACCGTCACCGCACGGACCGGTTCGGGTGTGGCTATCGACGTGAACGAAGCCATGATCACCAGCGCCACGGGCGCGGCGTCGGCCGCCGCTTCGGCCGTCGGTGTCAGCGTCAGTGCTGGTGCCGGTATCGGTGCCTCGATCTCGAGCGCCAGCGCGGCCCCGACCGTAACGGCCAATATCGGTACCGATAACGTGGTCGACGCGCGGAACATCGCAGTCAGCGCTTCGCAGGTGCGGCCGGGCGGGCGCAACTCCGCCACGTCGACCGCACAAGCGAGCGCCGGCGGTGCGCTCTTCGGAGCGGTGGCCACGGGCAGCGACACCCGCAGCGACGGCGACGTCCGTGCATGGGTCGGCGACGGTTCCAGCCTGTCGGTGATGGATCGCAAGACCTTCGGCCAGAGCGCCATCAACGACGGCGCCAACACCATCACCTTCGCCGCGAAGCACCGCTTCAAGACCGGTGACGTGGTCTTCTTCGACAGTCAGGGCGGCGCGTTGATCAACGGTCTCGACGACCAGCAGCAGTACTACGTGATCGTCGTGGACGCGAAGACGATCAAGCTCGCCTCGACTCGCAACAACGCGCTGGCCGGCAACGCGATCGACATCTCGCGCAACCTGAATTCGGTGACCGTGCCGGGCGTGAACCTGACCGACGCCACCGGCACCGGCCGCTCGCTCGCCAACGTGAACGTGGTTGTGGACGGCTCGGCCGAAACGCTGACGTTCGCCAGCAACCACAACCTCACCAACGGTCAGCGGATCGTCTATCGTGGAGTCGGCATCGACGGCCTTACCACCGGTGCCACCTACTTCGTGCAGGTGGTGGATGCCAAGACCATCCGACTCGCCACTTCGCTCACCTCGCCCGATCCGGTCGCGGTGAGCATCGCCTCGGTGCCGGGCGCCGGCGTCGTGGCCGGCATCACGCTCGCCAATCCGGTCACCGACGACATTCTGCTGCGCGGCTCGACCTCGGTCGACAGCACGGGCGCGCTGGTGTTCACCAACCCGCACGCGTTCAAGGACGGGGATGCGATCGAGTACTCTTCAACCGGGGCGGGGGTCAGCGGTCTCACGCAGAACGCCACCTACTACGTGAAGGTGGTGGACGCGAACCGCATCAAGCTGCAGACCGACAACAGCACGGCCCTCGACATCAGCCTGCCCAGCGGCACCACCGTCAACAACATCAGCTTCCTCGACGTCGGCGCCGTGGCCAAGTCGGTGGTGAACGGCATCGTCACCGTCGACAACGCCGCCGATACGCTGACGTTCAGTTCGAATCATCCGTTCCAGACCGGCGACCGCGTGGTCTACAACGGCACCGGCATCACCGGCCTCACCACCGGCACCACCTACTACGTCGAGCGCATCAGCGCGACGGCGATCCAGTTGCAGGCGGACGCCAGTACCTACGTGAACTACGGCGGGACGCCGGCCTCCACCACGGCGACCTTCACGACCACCGCCGGCGGAGCACTGCTCTCGCAGGTCGGTGTGATCGCCGGCGGTACCGGCAACAGCGCCCAGCTGCTCGGCTTCAACGTGGACCACGCGTTCACCGACGGCCAGCACATCCGTTACACCCAGCCCACCGGGGCAACCGGCATCCCGGGTCTGGTAAGCGGCACGGACTACTTCGTTCGCGTGGTCGACGGACGCACCGTCCAGTTGACCACCAGCATCGTCCGCAACGATGTCCCGATCGCCCCGACGGGTGCCGCCGTGGTGGGCGGCATCAGCCTGGTGGACGCCTTCCATCCCGCCGTGATCGGTGCGACCGCGACCGTCAACGGCACCGGCGACACCATCGCGTTCGCCAGCGACCATGGCTTCTCGTTCGGCCAGCAGATCCAGTTCAAGGGCTCCGGCATCACCGGGCTTGCGAACAACACCAACTACTACGCACTGGTGGTCGACTCGAAGACGCTCAAGATCGCCTCGAGCCTGACGCGGACCGACGTGACGTTGGCGCCGACCCCGGCCGGTACGCAGCCGATCGTGGTGACCCTGACCGACAACTCGGGTACCGGACCGTCGGTCTCCAACGCGATCGACTCGACGGCCGCCGGCTACAGCAGCGTGAACCTGGGTGCGAACAACTCGCTCGTGTTCGGCAACAACCACGGACTCACCACCGGTGCCGCGGTCACGTTCAACGGGAGCGGCATCCAGAACCTGCAGAACGATCAGGTCTACTACGTCGTGGTTCGCGACGCGAAGACGATCCAGCTCGCTGCGACGCGCGACGATGCCGTCCGCACCGCCAACACCCCGAACATCGTGCCGATCTCCCTGGCCGGCACCGATCCGGGCTCGCCGGACTACACCCTGCACGACCCAAGTGCCGGCACACGGATCGGGGCAGCCAGCGATTCGAAGCAGTCGGCATCGGTTTCGGGCATCAGCGTCTCGCTGCTGCTCGCGGTCGGGTCCAATGAATCCACCGCCACGGCCACGACCCGCACCGAAGCACACGTCGGCAAGGGCGTCACGGTGACCGGCGGATCGCTGCGGG
Source organism: Burkholderiales bacterium (assembly GCA_019745565.1). Classification (GTDB taxonomy): domain Bacteria; phylum Pseudomonadota; class Gammaproteobacteria; order Burkholderiales. The sequence goes on along the minus strand of JAIESW010000029.1, from coordinate 53,561 downwards.
TCGAAGCGGTCGGTCTCGACAATGATTACGCGCAGGCCGAGTCCGGCAGCGGCGGTCTGATCTCGGGCTCCGCCGCCAGCGCCGACGTGGTGAGTCGCACCACCACCCGCGCCTGGCTCGAGGGCAACGACGCCGGCAACCGGAAACTGATCGACGTCCAGAGCCTCTCCATCCTCGCCGACCACACGGCCACGGTGAACAGCCGCGCGAGCAGCACCAACGCGGCAGCGCTGGGTCTGAGCGGTGCTTGGGCGACCAACCGGGTCAATTCCCAGGTCGAGTCGGCCATCGGCAACAACGCCCTGGTGGATACCAAGGACCTCACGGTCAACGCCAACAACCGCACGCGCAAGCCGCTGCTGTCGGACTACAACGTCGAGTCGGGCTCGGGTGGCTTCCTCAACGGGGCCGCGGCCAAGAGCGAGACCAACATCGCGAACGATACCGCCGCCACCCTCGGTCTCAACGTGGACATCACGGTGTCCGGCACGCGCGATGCGCCCGGCCGCTTCGACTTGAACGCACTCAACGACGTGGAGGCGCGCGACCGCGCGAAGCTGGATGCGGGCGGCGCCATCGCGATCGCCAGCGCCCAGTCGATCATCCGCTACGAGAACGTCGAGAACCCGAACTCGCCCCAGGCCAACCAGGCGCGGGTCGTGGTCGGCGACGGCGCCACGCTGATCAGCGTAGGCGACATCAACCTCGGCGCCCGCACGTTGATCCGCGGGACCGACGGCAACGGCGACCGCACCGCGGGCATCGATGCCAACGCCAATGCCAAGACCTACGGTCTGGCGGGGGCCGCGCAGGGTCATTCGATCGCCCGCGCCAACATCGCCGACACCGTCATCATCGGCAGCGGCGCCACGCTCGAATCGCAGAACGACGTCAACCTCACCGCGGGCCGCAGCACCGGCGGTGCCGAGAACGACATCTACGTCTCGGCCCGCACCGATCTCTGGAACAAGACCGTGTTCCCGATCGAGACTTCGCCCGAGGCCGATGGCGAGATCATCCAGCACAACACGGTCGACGTGCGCACGGGCGCAACGGTCCGCAGCGTCAAGGACGTGAACCTGGTCGCGGACGACGGCCTCACCAAGGCGGTCGGCTACGGCATCGGCAAGGATCTCTATCGCGAAGCCCTGGCGGCGGTCGGCAGCGCGATCAGCAACGCGTTCGGCGGCGGTGACGTGAACCTGGACATCCACGGCGGTTCCACCACCGTCAACGCCCAGAACCGCGTCATCGTCAACGGCACCGTCGATTCCGGCATCTACCACGAGCAGTACTTGACCGTCGACGCGCTCGGCAACATCGTGCTGCAGAGCGAAGGCGTCAACGCGAGCGTGGTGGGCAACCAGTCGCTGCAACGCGAAATCCAGAAGCGGATCGTCCTTCTGCAACAGCTCGCCACGCAGTACGCCTCCGACACCGACGTGGCCGGCGCCTTCCTCGCCGAGAAGGCGTTCCTGGAAGGCAAGCTCGCGAAGCTCGGCGGCGAGAACATCTCCGTGAGCTTCATCGATGTCGCCGACATCCTGGCGCGCTCCGGCAACGTCAACGTCACCGCCGACAGCTTCGTCGGCAACGGCGTGGTCCGTGCGCCGGGCGACGTGAAGATCATCGTCAACAACGCCTCCGATCGCTTCCTGCGGATGGGCAAGCTGACCATCCCCGAGGATGCCGGCGGCTTCGTGACGTTCAACGGCGTGGCGGTCGCGAACAACAACGACATCAACGTGCGCCAGGCCCCGGGCAACGCGGTCAATCTCCAGACGCTGGAAACGACGTTCGCGCCCGAGCGGCCGCTGATCTCGGTCAAGAACACGTTCACCGCGCCGGCCGGAGATCCGCGGCCAGACCCCGAGATCTACCTGAACGGCGAGATCAACAACATCCGCGGCACGGTGGCCGTGGCGAGCACGGGCAGTATCGTGGTCGGTGCCCGCATCGAGGCGCAGACGGTCGACATCCGCACCGACGGCGACTTCATCCAGCAGTTCATCTGGGGCTTCAGCCACCAGGGCGGCGCGCCGCGCGCGCACTACAACACCTTTGCTCGCAGCTACGAAGACCAGTACGGCACCAACCGTATCCGTACCGATCCGTTCAACATCTTCCCGACGGCGACGGCCGACGGCAACCTGCCGGCGACGCGCGAGGTCGATCCCGACCTGCCGAACCCGGCCATCATCGCCGGCAACAACGTGTTCATCGCGGCCGAGAAGCTCAACATCAACGGCACGATCCAGAGCGGCCTGCCGATGCGCACGCTGACGCTGGCGGCGGGCCTCAACGCCACCATCGCCGGCTACACCGGCACGGGCAAGCTCGCGCTCAACACCGTGAACCCCGGCACCGGCGAGATCGCGGCGTTCTGGAACCCGGACACCCAGAAGATCGAGGTGAATCCGGTCAAGGTGCAGGGCGGCTATCTCGAGATCTACGGCAACATCTTCAGCACCGGCTCCGGCAAGCTGCGCACCATCGACGGCTACGGCCGCATCTCGATCGACAACCAGACCGGCTACGAGATGACGCTGAACCGTCTCGACGTGGGTCCCGGTATCGCGGGCACAATCAAGATCACCGACACGGCACCCGACAAGCGCATCGACGCCGACACGCCGCTAACCACCATCTACACGCGGGTGGGCGACACCATCGTCCAGACCGACAACCATACGGTCGATGGCGCCGGCAATCCGACCAACGTCGCCGCCGTGGTCACCACGACCGGCACGATCGACGGCAACGGTCAACGCGTGCGTTCGACCACGTACCAGCCCGACGAGTACCGCCGCTACGTTTGGGTCACAGGCCGCCGCTCCACTCTGGTGGAGAAGGAGATCTACCAGAGCAAGTCCACCATCGGCATCGACGGCCTTGGCAAGGACCCGGGCCAGCAGCCGACCCGTCGCGACGTCGAGGTGGTCGACCCGATCGCGTTGATGAAGGGCGAGTTCCTCGAGGATGTGGGCCCCACGGCCGCCGCGTCGATGCAACAGTACGAGTTCGAGTACAACCGCTTCCAGAATCGCAACGCACGCGTGCGGATCGGCGAGCCGGAGCAGACCTCGTGGGGTACCGACTGCCTGGGAGACCTGTGCTTCTCGCGCATCTACCAGAGCACGGAGACCTACCACACCGCCGTGACCCAGACCTATCGTCACAGCATCAAGGCGGACATGCCGATCGGCATCGAGTTCTTCGGCTACGACGCGGGCGCCATCAACGTGAACTCGGTGAAGAGCGTCCACCTCGGCGACAGCATCATCAACCGCGACGGCGCCACGTCGATCACCAGCACCCAGGGTTCGATCCAGCAGCTCTCGCCCACGGCGATCGCGTACACCTCGGCGCTCAACCTCAAGGCGGATCAGGGCATCGGCACCGCCGATCGCGCGATCCGCTCGGGCTACCAGGCGGACAGCGGTGTCGACGTGACCGGCACCCTCGCGGGCGCCACGACGCTCAAGCTCGAGACGCGCGCCGGCGGGGTGTATCTCACCCAGATCGAGGGGCAGGCGCGGGTCGACAAGTTCACTTCGCAATCAGGCAATGCCCGGCTGGTAAGCGACGGCGGCATCACGGCCCTCAACGCCAACTCGCTGGTGCAGGGCAATCACGTCGAACTCGTCGCGAACGCCGGCGCCATCGGCAGCCTGGTCAACCCGCTCGGCATCCAGGTGGGCAGCGCGACGGACGGCGACGGCCTCAAAGCGACCGCGGCAGGCGACATCGGCCTGCGCCAGCTAGCCGGCGACCTGTGGGTCGAGAAGGTCCGGTCGCTCACCGGTGATGTCCGCATCGAAGTCCCGAACGGCGGTATCCGCGACGTGAACCCGGTCGAGACGCGCGACGAACGTACCGTGGCCCAGCTGCAGAGCCTGTGGAGCGACATGCGCCTGATCGGCGACCAGAAGACGCTCGCCGATTCCACCATCAAGGCCTACGAGGCGCTGAAGGAGCGCGAGTACCAGACCTACTGGCGCACCGTGCGCAACCTGCAGGAACGCACCGATGCAAACGGCAACAAGACCTACACGGCGAGCGCGTTCAATCCCAACCAGGGCTTCGCGCTGACCGCGACCGAACGCGACTACTACCGCGTCAATCTCGGCTGGAGCGACGCGCAGATCACGCAGCTCGAGCTGAATCGTGCGCACGAGTACGGCAGCGCCGCATACAACCCCAACTTCAACTACGTGTACGACGTGGCGAACGATCCGGCCAAGCTCACCACCGGTGCGGCCTGGACCGAAGCCGAGCTGCGCTACTCGATCAGCGCCGGCGCGCTCAAGGAGACCACCGACACCAACGTGCGCCTGGAGGATCCGAACATCGCCGGCCGCAACGTGATGGTGGTCACCGGCAACGGCGGCATCGGCAGCCCCGGCGCCGGCCGCGAAGTGGAGATCATCATCCCGGCGGCGGGCCAGCCTCTCAACCTGAACCAGGACCAGATCCTGGCACTGGCCGCAGCCGAACGACGCGATATCCGCATCGTGGGCAACCGCATCATCATCGCCAACCCCGAGGACTTCAACATCGACGCGACCGGTGTCGTGTCGCTGTCGGCCCAGGCGGCTGCGCCCACCACGCCGTCCGAGATCTTCCTCGGATCGCGTGGCGACTTGCGCATCGCCAACGTGGCGACCGAAGACGCCGTGCGCATCAAAGCCAAGGGCTTCATCGGTCACGTGGATGCCGACGGCGACCCGCTCGCCGGTGCGTTCATCCGCGGCGGCGATATGATTCTCGAAGCAGCCCGCGGGGCCCTCGGTGCGGACGGCAACCCGCTGCGCCTGCAGTTGAGGAACGCCGCGAAGCTCACGGCCCGCGCCCAGGACGGCATCTGGCTCGAAGCCGAGACCGGCGACATGAACCTCGACACGGTCTACTCGCCCGGGTCAGTGCACCTCAAGGCGACGGCCGGCAGCATCACCGACGGCATCGGCGACGAGGGCATCAACCTGCGAGCCCGCGACGGCAGCCTGACGGCCGGCGGGTCGATCGGCGCCGCCGGGACCCCGCTCGACGTTCGCATGGACGAGGGCGGCTCGCTCGACGCAGTCGCCGCCGGCGACATCCATCTGCGCAACCCGTTCGGCACGCTGTACCTGAGCGACCTCTCCTCGGGTGGCACGACCACGATCATCGCCGACGCACTGAACGTGCGTTCCGATCGCATCGAGATCGACGACGTGCGGCCCTTCGGCGCCTCCACCCTGGTGCTCGACCTGGCCGGGCGCAACGGCGGTCTGGCGCAGAACGTCGACGTGCATGCCTTCGCTTCGGATGCCATCCGCGTCGATCTGCTGCGGGCCGAGAGCGCGACGTTCCGCGGCGAGGTGGCCAACCTCCGCTTCATGGAGACACTGATCGGCCAGGAAGCGACGTTCGCCAACCGCTTCTACCGCGTCGTGCTCGACAACACGCCGAGCGGCATGATCCCCGGCTACGACATGCAGATCTACTCGACCCCGCCGTTCTACCTTTACTTCCAGGCCGACCGGAAGTTCGAGACCAACGCCATCGTGGTCTACTTCGCCGACGGCTTCGAAGTAAACGGCGGCGGCAGCGAGACGAGCCTCGCCACCTTCGGACCCAAGCTGCTCACGCTGACGCACCCGTCGCTGGTGCCGCCGGGCGAAGTGGCCTACTCGCCCGGAGGCAACGGTCGCCTCGACGAGCCGAAAGGCCTGGTGGAACAGTCCTCCGATCTGCTCGGGCCGAACCCGGATGCGATCAACGGTCCCGCAGACACCCAGATCAATGCACAGTAAGCTTTGCGGTTTGGGTGCCCGCGCTCACCTGCCGCCAGGCACTCGTTCTCTCTCGGCCCAGCGGATGACCATGCGTACGAATCGCTCCTGCCTGCTCGCTTTCGTCGTTCTCGCCACGCTGCCGTCGGTGGTCCTGGGGCAGACGCCTACGGATGCCGGCGGCATCCAGCAGGAGCAGCAGCGCACGCTCGAGTACTACCAGCTCCAGAAGCGCCTGCAGGAACGCCCGCCCGAGGGTGACCTGATCGAGGACCAGACGCAGAAGCCCGCCCCCAAGGCGCCGGAAACCACGGCACGCGTGCAGGTCAATCGCATCGTGACCAATCCGTCGGAGATTCTGCAACCGGCCGAGATCGAGGCGATCACCTCCAAGGTGACGGGGCGCGAGGTCACGATCCAGGAACTGTTCGACGTGGTCGCCGCGTTCAACGCGCTGTACAAGGCGAAGGGTTGCGTCACCTGCCAGGCTTTCCTGCCGCCGCAGAAAGTGGATGCCGGCACCGTGGAGGTTCGCCTGGTGGAAGGCAAGCTGGGCGAGGTGAAGATCGAAGGGGCGACCTACATCCGCGACCGCTTTTTCCTCGACCGGATCAGCGCCAAACCGGGCGAGACGCTGAACGTCCAGCAGCTGGAGAAGGATCTCGCCTTCATCAACAACACCAACGACGTGAAGACGGCGGCCAGCCTGAAACCGGGCAGCGCCTTCGGTACCGTCGACGCCGTCATCCGCGCCCAGGAACCCCAGCGCTACGGCGTGACGATCTTCGGCGACAACGCGGGCCGTGACGAGATCGGCCGCAATCGGCTGGGCCTCATCTTCAATTCAAGGAGCGTGTTCGGCCTGAGCGATCCGCTGACGGTGACGGCGAGCGGCGCCGACGGGACCAAAGCCGGGTCCATCGCCTACAGCGTGCCGTTCACCCGGTGGGGCACGCGTGCCGGCTTCCAGTACGACGCCAGCGCAATCGAGATCAAGTCCGGTCCATTCGAACCTCTCGACGTTACCGGCAGCGCTTCCAACGCTGGTTTCAACATCACCCAGCCGGTGATCGCGGAGAACCAGCAGCGCGTGAACGTGTTCGCCGGGTTCAACACCAAGGACTCGATCACCAAGTTCTCCGACGTGCCGCTGACTCGCGCCGACACGCGCACCTTCACGCTCGGCTTCGACGCCCAGCGCTTCACCGCGAACGGCTTCTGGTACACGCGCCAGTTCCTGACCCGCGGCAGCAGCAACTTCGGCGGCGACCTCGACTTCTACAAGTACAACGCCGACGGTCTCTGGACCAACACCTACCGCAACGGCCTGACTACCATCGTGCGCGGCTCGTTCCAACTCGCCAACGAACCGCGCCTGCCCTCCTTCGAGCAGTTCTTCATCGGCGGCATGGCGACGGTGCGCGGATATCCGGAAGGTCTGCTCATCGGCGCGCGTGGCTATTTCGTGAGCGGCGAACTGCAGATGCCGATTCTCTCGACGCAACTGGCAGGTGCGGGCATCCCCACCGGAGACCGGTTGCGCGCCGTGCTGTTCTTCGATCACGGCGGCGTCGTCCCCGGCGGGGCCACCGGCCAGAGCTTCGACTGGGGCGACACGCTCACCAGCACCGGCGGCGGCGTGCTGTACAACTTCACCAAGTACTTCAGCGGCCGGGTCATGCTGGGCCTGCCGCTGGCCGAGCGTGGACCGGCGCCGCGCGACTGGGTGCTGCACGTCTACGTGCAGTCGATGGTCTACTGAAGTCTCGCGCACCGCGCCGACCGGCGGCGCGCGCTCACGGTCCCGCAGCTTCGCTCGACAGGATGACCTTGAGGCCGTCCTGCATGTCGCACCGGCGGTCCTCAGGCTTCCGGCGGTCTGCCCGTCAGCAAGGCAACCCTCTTCTCCAACTCCCGCGCCACGACCGCGGCCAGTTCGCGCAAGTGGGCGAGATCCTCGCCTTCGAGCCGCTTGGGCTCGTCGTGGATCAGGCACAGGGTTCCGACCCGATGCCCACTGGAGAGCTTGAGCGGCGCGCCGGCGTAGAAGCGGATGTTGGGCGGCCCGGTGACCAGCGGGTTGTCCCAGAAGCGCTCGTCGGATCGCGCATCCGGAATGATCATCACGCCGTCCTCCAGAATGGCATGACCGCAGAAGCTCACGTCGCGGGAAGTCTCGCGGGACGCGAGACCACAGGCGGACTTGAACCACTGCCGGTCGGTGTCCACCAACGTCACCAGGGCAATCTCGACGTCGAAGCGCGAGGCGCAGTAGGCCGTCATCGCGTCGAACTGCTCTTCCGGTTCGGTGTCGAGCACCAGCAGCGCCCGCAAGGCCGCGATCCGTTCGGCTTCGCTCTCGGGTTTGACGGGCCGCTTCACTCGGAGACTCCCTGAATTCGGCTGCGGCGGTTCAGCATCCGGAGAATGTTACTCGAACTACTTCGATGGTCCGGTCGAACCGGGCGTGCCGGTCAAGGTACGCACGCCGCCCAAGGTGGCGTCGAGCCCCGCCGTGGGGGTGCTCACCGCCTGCACCAGGCCCACGAGATTCTGGACGTGATACTCGGGCAGCGTATCGACCTGACTGGCTCCGATCTTCAGCACATAGCGGCTTACACCATCCGGCGCCATGTCGCCGACCGCGTACTGCACCAGCGGCTGCATTTCGCCCTTCCGATAGAGCAGGACGAGTGTCCCCGGATTGAGCACGCCGTAGTCCTGGGACTTCGGGTCGAAGGGAAAGTCACGCTCGAACTTGGCCCGGCCCAAACCTCCGAAGGCTTTGGCAATCTTCTCGGCCAGTGCCGGATCGGCCCGGTGACCCTGCGCCGGTTCTGCGGCGGGGGCGTGGGCGCCGTGATAGAACCACAGGCCTGCCGTGTCCCGTTCGAAGCGATGCAGGGCACCGGCGTGGGCGATCTCGATCGCCCCGATCTCGTCCATCGGTATCGGCACCACCATGCGCGAGCGGTCGCCCCCTCTGGCCTCGAACTGCGCATCGGCGTGCTCCGCCGCACGATCCGCCCATTCGACGGCGACGATCACTCCGACCAGCACCAGCAGTACCACCCAGACGACGACGAGCTTGCGCCGGGCGCGCGCTGCGGTCACCGCTGCCTCCACCATACGATGGTGCCGATCAGCGCAAGCAGTGCGGGAATCAGGATCACCGACAGGAAGAACGTGCCCTTCATCTGCCGGTTGGTGAGGTTGACGCGCGGCATGTCGAACGTGCGCGGCTCGATGCCGATCAGGTTCTCCTGGGCCGCGAGGTAGTTGATCGCGTTCAGGAACAGCTTGCCGTTGCCCATGATGTGGAAGAACGAGTTAGTGGCGAAGTCCGAATCGCCCACCACGACGATACGCGACCGGCGCCTGGAACCATCTTCGCCTTCCTTGGGCGCACTGTCGTCGCCGATGTCGTGCACGTCGAGCCGTCGCGACACCACTGCCATGATGGTGAGCGGGCCTTCCATATCCTTGCCGGCGGTGAACTCGGCGCGGTCGCGCGTCGTCTCGCCGTAGCTGCGCTTGGACGTATTCGCGAGCGGCATCACATAGGTGTTCGGCACCCGCTGCGGGGTCGGCGAAAGCGACCGCGCGCCGGGGAAGAACGAGAGCGGCAGCTCCCGCGTGATCTGGTGCCGGTTGTAGTCGGTCACGGCCGGCGCCGACGGATCGGACCAGAAGTGGCTCGCGTCGTCGATCACCATGTCGTCGTCGAGCACGATGCCGAGGCTGCGCACGATCGGTTCCAGACCGGTGGTCACGAACGGATCGAGCATGAAGAGCGCATTGCCGCCGCCTTCGATGTACTTGCGGACCGCCTCCGCCTCCGGGGGCAGCAGCGGGTTCTGGGGACCGGCCACGACGAGCACCGCGCACTTGTCCAGGCTCACGCTGGTCTGGGACAGGGCGACCTTCTCGACGCTGTAGTTCATCGACTCCAGCGAGTTGCGCGCCTTGGCCATGCCGTGGCGTTCGTGCACGACGAACTTGCCGCCCAGACCGTGGGAGTGACCGGCATCGCCTTCGGTGTGGTCGTGGGACTCGATGCTGAACGGATCGGGCTCGCCATGACCGTCCAGGAAGCAGATGCGTTGAGTCGATGCCCGTGACACGCGCAGGATACCGTTGGCGATGTCGGTCTCGGTGGGGCCGTTCACCTGCAGTCTGCGCCCTCCGCTTTCCATCACCGCCGTGCCCGGAAACTGCACGCCCATCATCCGGGCCTGGGCCGGGTTGGCCATGGGATCGAAGAACTGCACGGAGATCTTGGGTGTCCGCGCAGCCATCAGCTCGTAGAGCTCGACGGTCTCGCGCATCATCGGATCGTGGAAGAAGGTGATGCGCACCGGCTGCTCGAGCCGGTCAAGCATCTTGATGGTCGCATCCGACAGCGAGTACATGCCGTGCGTGGTCATGTCGTAGCGCACCGGGAAGCGCGTGGACAACCAACCGAGCGCGACCAGGATGCCGATGACGCCCACGGTGTACAAGGCGATCTCGCCGCGGCGCAGCCGCAGCAGTTCCGCCAGTTCGGTGCGGATGGCATAGGCCCCGTACGCCGTGAGCGCGAGCCCCGCGATCAGGGGTATCCAGGTCCACACGCCGGGATCGAGCAGGATCAGATGGATGACCAGCGCAGCCGCAAGCAGCGCGATGCCGACGAACAGGATCATTCCGGAACGTGCCGAGGAAGCCATCTCAGCGCTTCCAACGCAGATAGGAGGTGTTGAGCGTCAGCGCGATGCCGCACACCATCAGGAAGAACACCACGCCTTCACTGCGGATCAGCCCGCGGACGAAGTCGGCGAAGTGCAGGGCGAACGAGAGATAGCCGAACAGGCTGCGCAACGCCTCGGAGTTCTGGAGTCCCTGCAGGTGCCCGACGAACCAGAACCCCAGCAGCACGGACACGGTGATGAGCGCCGCCACGATCTGGTTCTGGGTAAGCGCCGAAAAGAACTGCCCCACCGCGAGGCAGGCCATGCCGAGCAGCACGAAGCCGATGTAGCCGGCGACGATGGTCGTGGTTTCGGGATTGCCGTACAGATAGAGCGGGATCAGGTTGATCATCGACCCTGCCGTCATCAGCAGCAGGATGGTGACGGCACCGAGATACTTGCCGACCACGATCTCCCAGGCCTTGAGCGGCAGCGTCATCAGCAGCTCGATGGTGCGTGCGTTGTACTCGGCCGAGAACAGGCGCATGGAGACGATGGGCAGCAGCGTGACCAGCAGGATGCTCATGTTCCGGAAGGTCTCGGTCATGGTCGCCGTACCCGTCAGGAACACGTTGTAAGTAAAGAAGTAGCCCGTGCCGATCAGGTAGACCGCCACGACGAAATAGGCGATGGGTGAACGGAAGTAGGTCAGCAGTTCCTTGCGATATACGGCGAGCGTTCCGGTCACGGCGTCAGCCCTTCTGGGGGTAAGTCGCTTCACCCCCGACGTAGCGGAGGAAGACGTTCTCGAGCGTGGGCTGCTCGCGCTGCAGGCGATGCAGCGACCAGCGGGCCGCCACCACGCGCGCGATGTCGGCCTCGATGCCCTCGCGGGTATCGGTACGGCATTCGATCGCGATCTGCGCATCGCTGCCGCCGATGGCGTGCACGTTCACCTCGTCGACCCCATCGACACCGGCGATCGCCGCGCGCACGGCGTCCGCCGGACCGGTCACGACGAGCGAGACGCGGTTGGTCTGCTCCGACGCACGCTGCAGACCGGCCGGCGAGTCGATGGCGAGCAGGCGGCCGTGGTTGATGATCGCGACGCGCCGGCAGATCAACGTGACCTCGGGGAGGATGTGGGTGCTGAGCAGCACGGCATGCTCGGCACCGAATGCACGGATCACTTCACGGGTTTCCTGGATCTGTCCCGGGTCGAGCCCCGCGGTGGGTTCATCGAGCAGCAGGACCTCGGGCTTGCCCAGCAGCGCCTGGGCCAGGCCCACGCGCTGCCGGTAGCCCTTCGAGAGCTTGTACACCTCGCGCGTGACGACGGCTTCGAGCCGGCAGGCGGTGATGACGCGATCCAGTTCGCTCTTCATCGCGGCGCGGGTCACGCCCTTCACCTTCGCCACGAAGCGCAGGTAGTCGGACACATCCAGCGTGTCGTACAGCGGCGGAGTCTCGGGCAGATAGCCGATGCGGCGCGCCGCTTCTTCGTTCTGCGTGGCCATGTCGAAACCGGCCACGCGCACGGTGCCGGCACTCGCGGTGGTGAAGCCCGCGATCATCCGCATGGTGGTCGTCTTGCCGGCGCCGTTGGGGCCAAGGAAGCCGACGATCTCGCCCTTCTCCACCGTGAAGGAAACGTCGTGGATGATGGTCTTCGGCCCGTAGCGCTTGGATACGGACTCGAGGGCTATTGCTGCAGACACGGGTCGAGCTACTTCAGTCAGGTTGAAAAGCGCTCGACGCGGAGGACGCGAAGGACGCGGGGAGAATCTTGAGCCTTGCCGTTGTGTCCGGTCAGACCGCGATCGGTGCGGAACGTGCCCTTCACAAACAGAAGGCCCCCACTGATGGGGGCCTTCCGGAACGACAGAAGTGTTGCTCGGGAGCTTACTTGTACCAGCGAGCGCCCTTGGCCTTGTACTGGTCGCCGTCGTGGGCCATGAACAGCTCGGCACCTTCCAGATCGCGCATGAACTTGAGGCGGTTCACGGAATCCGTGTAGTCCTTCACGCTGTAGTTCAGGCCGGCAGGGTAACCGTCGAGGTTTTCCTGCATCCAGATCGCGTCCTGCGAAATGATGATCGACTGGCCGCTGGCGAGCTTCACCTTCATCGACTGGTGGCCGATGGTGTGGCCGGGGGTCGAGAGGATCAGGATGGAACCGTCGCCGAACAGATCGTAGTCGCCGTTCAGTTCGAGGTAGTTGAACTCACGGGCGTTGTCGATATCGGCCATCACGAAGCTGCCGGGGCTGGTGCGGCCCTGGAACTTTTCCGGCCACCAGGCCTGATACAGTTCCTTCTTCTGCAGCACGTGGATCGCCTTCGGGAACATCTCGATGTTGCCGATGTGGTCCAGATGCGAGTGCGAGGTCACGACGACCTTCACCTTGTCGGCGGAGTAGCCGAGCTTCTTCAGCTGCTCGTCGATCACGTCGCCGCGCTTCTGGCTCGGCTTCAGGAAGTCGCAGTTGCCCGGAGCCCAGTAGGCCTTGCAATCCTCACCGACCGCAACGTTGTTGCCGGTGTCGAACACGACCAGGCCCTTCGGATGATCGATGACCCACATGCTGACCGGGATCGTGATCTGGCGCGACTTGTCCGCGGGCAGCGCGGGAATCAGGCCACGGATGTCGAACGGGCCGAACATGCCGCTGGTGGTCCAGTACACCTTCGCCTGGGCGAACGCAGCCGACGACGCAGCAATACACAGTGCGCCGAGGACACCGGCGACCAATCCTGTCTTTCTCATTGCTCTCTCCTCTTTGGCGGATGTTGTTTTCTTGCCGGACCCGTGCTGAAGACCGCGGCGAAGCTTGGAAATGAACAGCGCTCAGGAGAATAGGAGATCGGTGCCGGGCTTGTAAAGGTGCGCATAGGAACTTTTCTGCAAAAGATTCCACGCGTTGTGGTATGAAATTCATGGCGGTCGTATGAAGCCACTGTACTCCGAGGCCGCGATCGAATCGCTTGCGATGCAGCATCGGAATCGTCGCGCCGACGCGGCTTTTGCAATGCAACAAAGTTCAGCGAATCGCGCCCGCCCTGCTCCAGAGCGCGGCGTTCAGATTCTCGGAGCCCGCCGTGGCCACCGAGGCGGTCGCTTCAGATGCTGGCTGCAGCGCAGCATGGATGCGCATGAGTTGTCGGCGCCGCTCTGTTTCGGGCGATGCAAACGGCAGCCTGGCGATCCGCTCGAGGATGGGGCCACGGTTGGCGTAGTCGTAATAGCTCGAGAACGCCTCCAGCCGGATCAGCGCCTCGTGCAACGCGGCATCGAGCCAGCCGGGATCGCGTCCGTCCCAGGCCACGTGGTCGTAGCGCGCGAGCGGCGGAAGAAACGGTGCGTCCGGCACGGTCGGGGGAGCATTGCCGAGCAAACCCGCCGCGCGCTCCAGCGCCTGAACGGCAAAACCGCGGTTGCCCAGTTCCTGCTCGATGCGGGCCAGCGTAAGCAGGGTTCCGAGGGTCGGCTCGGCCTCCGCTGCGGCAATGGCATGGTCGCGGGCATCCAACAGCGCGTTGACGTGCGCCCACGTCACCTTGCCGCCGTCGGCCCGTGACGCCGCGAAATCGTCGAGCGCTGCGTAAAGAGCCTTGCGACCGGCGCGCGCGAACAATCCCGGCGAACCTTTCCAATGCCGCAGCGCTTGCCGGGCGTATGCCAGCGGCGCAGCCCATTGGCGCCAGGAACGGGGCGATGCCTTGGCGCCGGATTCCGGATCCACCAGCAGTCCGCGGCTGCGCAGCTTCGCCAGGGTGGCCGGCTTGCCCGCATAGAGGTTGAGCAGAAACGGATCGGCCGGTCCTTCGGCGTCGAACGGCACCAGAACACCGGGGCCGGGCAGCAGGCGATAGGTGGCATAGCCTGCCGCAATCAGGCTTCTGGCGCTGGACCGGTCCACGACGCCGGCACCGTCGCGAATCTCGAACATGACGAGCGGTGTGGCCTCGCGGAAGAGTTTGTCGCCGCCGCGCACCACCTGAGCGGAATGGCCTTCGACGTCGATCTTCACGAAATCCGGCGACGGCACGCCGACTGCGGCCGCGCTCGCGTCCAGCGTGTCCATGGGAACCGGGATCGCGTCGGCGCGCGCGGCATGGGCCGGCACGATGCGGTTGACCTCATCGAACTTGCCGCGGGCGAGGCGCCCCTCCCCAGCGTGATCGGACAGCGCGACGCGGACCACCTGCGCGTCCGCGCCGCTCGCGGCGAGATTGCGCTCGAGAAACGCGGCAACGTCCGGCGTCGGTTCGAAGGCGCGCAGCTTGCCCGCTGCACCGATGCGCCGTGCCATCGGCAGCGCATAGGCGCCGTAGCTGGCTCCCACGTCGATGACGCTCATCCCGGGTTCGAGAAAGCGCAGCACGAACTCCAGGTCCGGCTCGAACCACTGCTCCTGCTCCAGCAGCACGAACGTGGTCAGCACGCGCAACTCCCCCGGCACCGTGATCCGGGAACCGTCGCTCAGGGTGATCTCGTAGGAGGCGCTCATGGGTCGGGACGGGCCGGTATCGGTACGGCGCCGAGACTACGTGAGCGGGCGCCCGCCGTCGACCGGAATGATGCAGCCGTTCGAGTAGCGCAGCACGGTGGCCACGCTCAGGACGGCAGCGGCGATCTCCTCCGGGCTCGCCAGCCGCCGCAATGGCGTTCGCATGGCCTGTTCGTCGCGCCAGTGCCGATCGAGACCCTTCACGAAATCGGTGTCGACCAGGCCGGGCGAGACCGAGAGCACGCGGATCTCGGGCGCAAGCGCACGGGCCAATGACTTCGTCATGGAATCGAGCGCCGCCTTGGAGGCGCAATAGGCCACGTTGCTCCCCATGCCGGTCACGCCGGCGACGGAGGAGATGTTGACCACCAGGCCATCGCCCGATGCCGCGAGCAGCGGCCGGAAGGCGCGTACGGCAGCGAACGCACCGCGCCAGTTGGTGCGGAAGATCTCGTCGATCAGCGCGTCGTCGAGCGCATCCAGATCGGCATGCGGGACGAACCGCGTGATGCCCGCGCAGTTCACCAGCACGTCGCAACGCCCGCGATCGCGGGCGACTTCCGCCGCCCAGGCCGCCAGCGCAGGGGTGTCCTCCACCGTGAGCCGGCGCGATCCGTGTCCGCTGCCCGGCAACCCGGCCAGCAGTTCCTTCGCGCCGGCCTCGTCGGAACGCCAGCTGAACTGCACCTGCGCGCCGGCCTGCGCGAACTCGCGGCAGATGGCGGCGCCGATGCCGCCGGATCCGCCGGTCACGACCACCACCTTGTCCCGCATCGAGCTCACCCCCGCGCCTCCGCCCCAGGCGATCCGATCAATCCTTCGCGAGGAGATGCAGCAGCGACGACGTATCCCAGCGTCCGCCGCCCCGCGCCTGCACCTGGGCGTAGAACTGGTCGATCAGCGCCGTGCCGGGCAGGCGTGCTCCGTTGCGATTCGCCTCGTCGAGGCAGATGCCGAGGTCCTTGCGCATCCAGTCCACCGCGAACCCGAAGCCGTCGAACTTGACCTCGTTCATGGTCTTCCAGCGGTTCTCCATCTGCCACGATTGCGCGGCCCCCTTCGAGATGACCGAGATCACCTTCTCGATGTCGAGGCCGGAGCGCTTGCCGAAGTTGATCGCCTCCGACAGACCTTGCAACAGACCGGCGATGGCGATCTGGTTCACCATTTTGCAGAGCTGACCCGCACCGGGACCACCGATCTGCACGCAGCTCTTGGCGTAGATGTCGAGCACCGGCTTCGCTTTCGCGAACACCGGGTCCTCACCGCCGCACATGATGCCGAGCTGGCCGTTGACGGCGCCAGCCTGTCCGCCCGACACGGGGGCATCGACGAAGCCCACGCCGGCTTCCTGGCACTTGGCATGCAGCTCACGCGCCAGGTTGGCGGAAGCGGTGGTGTGATCCACCAGGATCGTTCCCTTGGCCATGCCCGCGAGCGCACCGTCGTTGCCGTACACCACCGAGCGCACGTCGTCGTCGTTGCCGAGACACATGGCGACCAGTTCGGCGCCCTGCGCTGCCTCGCGCGGCGTGCTTGCAGACTTGCCGCCGAATTCGGCCACCCATTGCTGCGCCTTGGCGGCCGAGCGGTTGTAGACGGTCACATCGTGACCGCCCTTCTTGAGCAGGTGACCCGCCATGGGGTAGCCCATGACACCGAGACCCAGGAATGTGATTTTTGCCATGGTGCTGCCATCTCCTCTTCAAGGACGACCCCGCGCGGGGTCGTCGTGTCTTCGAACGTGGCCGGATTCTAAGGTCGCCTGCACGGCAACCCGGCCGGCCATCGCATAAGTGTTGTTCCGTCGGCGTGCGCGGCCGCGCTCAGCGATGCGTCCCTGCCTTGAGATGACCGTAGCGCGCGACGCGGATGTCCGCCTGCGCCTTGTGCCCCGCGAACCCCTCGATGGCACACAACCGCGAGCAGTACTCCCCGATCATCGCCGAGGCCTCCGGCTTCACCTTCTGGTAGGTGCAGGTCTTGATGAACTTGCCGACCCACAGCCCGCCCGTGTAGCGCGCCGCCTTCCGCGTCGGCAGCGTATGGTTGGTGCCGATCACCTTGTCACCGTAGCTCACGTTGGTCTCGGGCCCGAGGAACAGCGCACCGTAGTTGGTCATGTTCTTCAGGAAATAGTCCGGATCGCGCGTCATCACCTGCACGTGCTCGGAGGCGATGCGGTCGGCTTCCGACACCATTTCGTCGTAGGTGTCGCAGACGATCACCTGGCCGTAGTCGCGCCAGGCCTGGCCTGCCACCGCGGCCGTCGGCAGCGTCTTCAACTGGATCTCGATCTGCGCCACGGTGTCCCGGGCGAGCTGCTCGGAATTGGTGAGCAGGATCGCGGGCGAGTTCGGGCCGTGCTCCGCCTGGCCGAGCAGATCGGTCGCGCACACCTCGCCGTCCACCGTCTCGTCGGCGATGACCAGCGTCTCGGTCGGGCCGGCGAACAGATCGATGCCGACGCGCCCGGCGAGCTGGCGCTTCGCTTCGGCGACATAGGCGTTCCCGGGACCGGCCACCATGTCGTTGGCCTTGATCGTCTCGGTACCCACGGCCATGGCGGCGATCGCCTGCACGCCGCCCAGCACGTAGATCTCGTCCGCCCCCGCGAGATGCATCGCCGTGACGATGGCCGGCGCCGGCTTGCCCTGGAACGGCGGCGCGCAGGCGATGACGCGCGGCACGCCGGCCACCTTGGCCGTGAGGATGGTCATGTGCGCCGAAGCGACCAGCGGATACTTGCCGCCCGGCACGTAGCAACCGACCGAATTCACCGGGATGTTGCGATGGCCGAGAATCACGCCCGGCAGCGTTTCCACCTCCACGTCGCGCAGCGCATCGCGCTGGATCTGCGCGAAGTTGCGGATCTGCGTCTGCGCGAACTTGATGTCGTCCACGTCACGCGGCGACAACTGCGCCACGCAGGCCTCGATCTCGCCGGGCGTGAGCCGGAAGCTCGCCGGCGACCATTTGTCGAAGCGCTCGGAATATTCACGCACTGCGGCGTCGCCGCGGCGCTCCACGTCGGCGATGACCGACTCGACGGTCGAGCGGACCTTGGCCTGTTCGGCCGCGTCGTCGGCGGCGCTGATGCCCTGCTTGAGAACCCTGATCACGACACTTCCCCCATCTACGGACAAGTATGTGATTGTGGCATTCCCGGAGTCGGCAGGGGAGATACCTCGCGAGCCCCCGGGGCTCGCCTAGCGCGTTCCCGGCCGAAACGTGACCCGCGCCGAGAGGCCCCCGCCCGGAGCATCGCCGAGAGCGATCTCGGCCTGGTGCCGTTTCGCGATCGCCGCGACGATCGCGAGGCCGAGGCCGCTGCCGGTGTCCGCGGCGCCTTGGCCGCGATAGAAGCGGTCGAACACGCGCTCGCGTTCCTCCATGGGAATGCCGGGACCGGTGTCGGTCACTTCCACCCAGGGCCTCCCGTCGCTCTCACCGATGCGTACATTCACCTCGCCACCGGAAGGCGTGTACCGGATCGCATTGCCGATCAGATTGACGAGCATCGTCCGCAAACCGTCGGGATCGCCGTCGACGTGCGTCGTTCGCGTCTCCGCGACACCAAGATCGATGCTCTTGGCCAGCGCGAACTGCGATTGATCCGCAACGACGCTGGCCGCGAGCTCGTCGAGAGACACGCGCACGAACGGCCGTTCCGCTGCACCCGGCTCCACGCGAGCGAGTGCAAGGAGCTGCTCCACGACGTGGGCGGCGCGTTCGACGCCGGCTTCGAGATCGGCCGCCGCCGCCCTCCGGGTTGCCTCATCCGGCGCTCGCGACGCGAGCTGCGCCTGGAGCTTGAGCGCGGCGATCGGCGTGCGCAGTTCGTGCGCGGCATCCGCGACGAACGCACGTTGTGCATCGAGCGCGCCGCGCAGCCGCTCCAGCAGATCGTTGAGCGAATGCACCAGCGGCTGCGTTTCCACCGGAACGTTCGCCTCGGACAACGGCTCGAGCGCGCTCGGCGACCGGGCCGCGACGCCGCGCGCAAGACGATCGAGCGGTGCCAGCCCGCGACCGACCACCCACCAGATCGCCAACCCGAGCAGCGGCAACACCGCCGCGAAGGGCCAGACGGATTTCAGCGCTGCCGCGAGCGCCATCCGGCTGCGGACAGCCAATGGTTGCGCGACCTCCACCACCTGGTCACGAACGATCTGCGCGTAGACACGGAAGCGCCCTTCCCGCGTATCGACGGTGGAGAAACCGAGCTGTACGTCGAGCGGCAACACCTTGTGCGGATGGGACAGATACAACCGGACCCCGGATGCGTCGCGCACCTGCACGATGAAGTCGAATTCGTCAGGATCGAGCGCCGGGTTCGGCTGGAAGGCGTTCGCGAACGCCTGGTCGCGCAGCGACAGCGCCAGTTGCCGAAGGTGATAGTCGAACATCGCATCGGCCTCGGACAAGGCGACGCGATAGGTGGCCACGGCACCCATGGCGACGGCAGCGGTCACGGCCCCGAGCAGCAAGAGGAGCAGGGTGCGCCGGAGCGAGGTCACGATGCGGCCCGCCGCGGAATCATGTAGCCGACACCTCGAACGGTGCGTATGAGGTCGACGCCGAGCTTGCGACGCAACGCGTGCACGTGCACCTCGATCGCGTTGCTTTCCACTTCCTCACCCCAGCCGTACACCTTCTCCTCGAGCTGCGTGCGCGACAGCGGTACACCGATGGATTCCAGCAAAGCCAGCAGCAAGGCGTATTCACGAGCCGAGAGCTGCACCGCCTTGCCGTCGACCGTCACCTCGCGGCTCGCCGGATCGACCTTGAGGTCGCCGTACTCGATGACGGGTTCGGCCCGACCCGATCGCCGTCGCAGCAGCGCGCGCACGCGCGCCGACAGCTCATCCAGATCGAAGGGCTTCACCAGATAGTCGTCCGCTCCGGCATCGAGGCTGCGCACGCGGTCGCGCACGGCGTCGCGCGCGGTCAGCACGAGCACCGGCATGTCGCGATGATTCGCGCGCAGGCCGGCGAGTACGTCCTGTCCGTCCTTGCGCGGCAGGCCGAGATCGAGCAACACGAGATCGTATTCGGTGTCGCGCACCGAGAGATCGGCTGCCACGCCGTCACGGACCCAGTCGACGGCATAGCCCTGACCCTTGAGCCAGGCCTGCACGCTCTTGCCGATCATCGGATCGTCTTCCACCAGCAGCAGTCTCAAATGCTCCTCCCCTGCGCACGACGAACGATGATAGCGCCCCACTGTGCTTGCGAGACCTTAGGAGTTGCTTAAGAGGCCGCCCCCATCCCGACCTTCCCCGGCTTTGCCGGGGGAGGGTCAGGGTGGGGCAGCGCCTTAAGCAACCCCTAAGCTTGCGTCTTCATATTGGCTTCCGTGCGGATATCCGCATCCCAACGAACGGAGCCCTAACCCATGAGAACCAACCTGAAGCGCATCGTCACCGTCCTCGCCCTCGCCGGCGTGATCGGGGGCGGCTATCAGCTCGTCGCGTCCGAGACGCACAACGTCCAGCTCGTCGAGCCGGCCCGCGCCGCGGCCACGACCACGGCCTCCAACCCCGTGGCGCTGCCGGATTTCGCGAGCATCGTCGCCCAGTACGGTAACGCCGTCGTCAACGTGAGCGTCGTCGGCAAGGCCAGTGCCGCGAGCAATGACGACGATGACGACAATGGGCTGCCGCCCCTCTTCCGCCGCTTCGCGCCCGGCCCGCAGCAACCGCGGCAGGGCCTCGGTTCCGGCTTCATCGTGAGCACCGACGGCGTGATTCTCACCAACGCCCACGTGGTGGACGGTGCGCAGGAAGTGACCGTGCGCCTGACCGACCGCCGCGAGTTCACCGCCAAGGTGATCGGGGTCGACAAGCAGACCGATGTGGCGGTGCTGCGCATCGACGCGCGCGACCTGCCGGTCGTCAAGCTGGGGGACGCACGCAATGCGCGCGTCGGCGACTGGGTGCTCGCGATCGGTTCGCCCTACGGCCTCGCCAACACCGTGACCGCCGGCATCGTCAGCGCCAAGAGCCGCGCGCTGCCGAACGAGACCTACGTCCCGTTCCTGCAGACCGACGTGGCGGTGAACCCCGGCAACTCCGGCGGCCCGCTGTTCAACACGGCCGGCGAAGTGATCGGGATCAACTCGCAGATCTTCAGCCGCACCGGCGGCTACCAGGGCCTGTCGTTCGCGATCCCGATCGAGGTGGCGAACCAGGTCAAGGACCAGATCCTGGCCCATGGCAAGGTGACCCGCGGCTTCCTCGGTGTCACGGTACAGGACGTCAACCAGGGCCTCGCCGACTCCTTCGGCATGAAGCATCCGGAAGGCGCGCTGGTGAGCGACGTGACGGCGGGGAGTCCGGCCCAGAAGGCGGGCCTGCAGCCGGGGGACGTGATCGTGCAGGTCGGCGACGACCCCGTGAACACGTCGACCGAACTGCCGGCACAGATCGCACGCATGCAGCCGGGTTCGCACACCACGCTCAAGGTCTGGCGCAAGGGTGACGTGCGCTCGGTCGACGTGACGCTGGGGTCGCTGCCGACGGACCGCGTTGCCTTGAACAAGACCGAGTCCGCTGCCGGCGGCAAGCTGGGCCTCGGCGTCCGGCCGCTGTCGCCGGCGGAACGTGCCCAGGTGGGTCTCACCAACGGCCTGGTGGTCGAAGACGTCGACGGCGCCGCGGCGAAGGCCGGCATCCAGCAGGGCGACGTCATCGTCTCGGTCAACGGCACCCTGGTGAAGTCGGTCGAGCAACTGCGCGACATCGTGGCGAAGGCCGGCAAGCACGTGGCGCTGCTGGTGCAGCGGGACGACGCCCGGATCTTCATTCCCGTGCCGCTCGGCTAAATGCCGGGCGGGAATGTCCGAGGGGTGCCGCGCGAGCGGCACCCCTTTTTTTTCGGGCGCCGGTGCACCGTTCGCGACCCGCGTGCACCATGCCGGTTCGTTCCTTGACATGGAAAATATCCCGCGCTCATACTCCCCGCGCTGGTCTACGGTGAGAGGGAGAGCGTCGCGATGGTCGTGCTCGGTTGGCTTCTCGGTATCGTCATCGCGATCGTCGCGATCGCGATCGTCGTCGTTTTCCTGAACCGCTTCTACCGGAAATCCTCGCGCGACGTCGCGCTGGTCCGCACCGGTTTCGGCGGTCAGCGCATCGTGATCTCGGGCGGCTGCCTGGCGCTCCCGTTCCTGCACAAGGTGGACGAGATCAACATGCGCACCATCCGTGTGGAGGTGCGGCGCACCGGCGACAAGTCGCTGATCACGACCGACCGTATCCGCGTGGACGTGGAGCTCGAGTTCTACGTGCGCGTACTGCCGTCCATCGAAGGCATCGCCACCGCCGCCCAGGCGATCGGCTCGCGCTCGTTCAACCCCGAAGGCATCCGCAACCTTCTCGAAGGCCGCTTCGTGGACGCGCTGCAGTCCGTGGCCGCCGCCGAGACCATGGACAGCCTGCACGAGAAGCGCGGCGAGTTCGTGCACCGTGTGGCCGAGATGCTGCGCGAGAATCTGCAGCACAACGGCGTGCTGCTCGACTCCGTCTCCCTCACACGGCTGGACCAGGCGCCGTTCGCGGCGCTGGACGAGAACAACGCGTTCAACGCCGTCGGGATGCGCAAGCTGGCGGAGATCATCTCCAGCAACCGCAAGAAGCGCACGGAGATCGAGGCCGAAGCCGAGATCGCGGTGCGCCAGACCCAGCTCGACGCGACCAAGCGCCGGCTGGTGCTCGCGCAGGAGGAGGAGCAGGCCCAGCTCAGCCAGCGCCTCGAGATCGAGAAAGTGAAGGCCTCCACCGACGCCGAGACCGCCCGCGCCCGCGAGCAGGCCATGGTCGCCACGGAGAATGCCCGCATCGAACGCGAGCGCGAGACCAAGGCGCTCGAGATCACCAAGCAGCGTGAGTTGCGCAAGCTCGAGATCGAAGCCCAGTTGAACTCCGAGCTGCGCAAGGTGGAAAGCTCGATCCAGCTCGCCGGCAAGCACGTCGAGGAGGCGAAGGCGCAGGCCCAGGCCGAGATCGCCCGCACCGAGATCGTGCTCGCGCAGGAACACGTGCAGACCGAACGCGAACGCGCCGTGGCCGACCGCTCGCGTGAGATCGCGGCCAAGCGTGTCATGGAAGAAGGCGAGACCGCCTCCGCCAATGCCGAGACCGAAGCCGCCGTGCTCATCAAGCGCGCGCAGGCCGAATCGCAGGCAACCCGCACCCTGGCCGAGGCCGAACGCGCCAAGCTGCTCGCGGAATCCGAGGGCGCGGCCGCCCGCATCAAGGCCGAGAACTCGCGCACCGAAAGCCTCATGCACCTCGAGCTGGAGCGCTATCGCCTCGACAAGCTGCCGGAGATCGTCGCGCAGATGATGAAGCCGGCCGAGAAGATCGACAGCATCCGCATCCATCAGGTGAGCGGGTTCAACGGCGCTCCGGGCCAGCCCGGCGGCACGACGGTCGGCGACGCCGGCGGCTCGCCCCGCCCCCCGATCAATCAGGTCATGGACAGCATCCTCGGCATGGCGCTGCAGCTGCCCGCCCTGAAGAGCATCGGCGAATCCATCGGCTACGACTTCTCCGGCGCACTGCCCAAGTCCGAAGGCGGCGACGCCAAGAAATAGGTGGTCCCAGGTCCGTTCATCGCGCCGACGGCGTTGAATCGTTCCGCATGCTTCGTCGGAAAAACCACAGGGAGCACGACATGAGGGTTTCTAGGCGGGACTTTCTGGGCGCCACCGGCGCTCTCGCGGTAACCGGCAGTCTCGGTGCGGTTTCGGCTTTTGCCCAGGGCAAGGACATCCTGCTCGGGTCGGTACTCGACAACTCGGGCAATCTCGACATCTACGGCAAGCCGATGGTGATGGCCACCACGCTGGCGGTGGAGGAACTGAACGCGGCCGGCGGCCTGCTGGGTCGCAAGATCAAGGCGATCCAGTACGACACGCAGTCGGACATCGCGCTCTACACCAAATTCGCGCAGCAGCTCGCCCGCACCGACAAGGTCGACGTCGTGCACGGCGGCATCACCTCCGCATCGCGTGAAGCCATCCGCCAGACCTTCAAGCGCGCCAACACGCTGTACTTCTACAACGTGCTGTACGAAGGCGGCGTGTGCGACCGCAACTGCGTCGTGACCGGCACCACGCCGGCGCAGGCGGTGGAACCGATCGTCGACTACGCGATGAAGAAGTGGGGCAACAAGGTCGTGGTCCTTGCGGCCGACTACAACTACGGGCAGATCACCGCCAAGTGGCTGCAGTACTACATCAAGGAGCGCAAGGGCACGGTCGCCTCCACCGACTTCTTCCCGCTGGACGTCGCGGATTTCGGCTCGACCATCGCCAAGATCCAGCAGGCCAACCCGAACTTCGTGGTCGCGGCCCTCGTGGGCGGCGCGCACATGGCGTTCTTCCGCCAGTGGGCCGCGTCGGGCATGAACAAGAAGATCCCGCTCACCTCCACGACGTTCGGCGTGGGCAACGAGCACCTCGCGCTGTCCCCGGCGGAAGGCGACGGCATCGTGATCGCCGGCAACTACAGCCAGGAGGCCCAGTCGCCCGCGAACCTGGAATTCCTGGCCCGCTGGAAGAAGCGCTTCGGCGACACCAAGATCGTGCACGAGATCGCCGTGTCGCAGTACCAGGGCATCTACGCCTGGGCCGCGGCGGTGAAGAAGGCCGGTTCGCTCGAACGCGAGGCGATGCTGAAAGCGGTCGAGTCCGGCATCTCCATCGAAGGCCCGGCGGGCACGGTCACCATCGATCCCAAGACCCACCACGCCGCGCTCGACATCCACCTGATGGAAGTGAAGAACCAGAAGCTCACCATCATCAACACCGTCAAGCAGCGTCCGCCCGCGGACACGGCGCAGTACTGCGACCTCATCAAGAACCCGAACGACAACAAGCAGTACGAAGTGAAGATCTAGGTCGTCGCGAAGCACGGGGGCGACGCCCGTCGCCCCCACGACCCTGCCTTTCCCCTAGCCCCTAGTCCCCAGCCCCTCCTCCCTTGGACTACGCCGCCGTCGTCATCCTCGAGATCCTGTACATGATCTCGTTCATCGCGCTGGTGAGTGCCGGGCTCGCGGTCGTGTTCGGGATGATGCGCGTCATCAACCTCGCCCACGGCGAGTTCGTCATGCTGGGCGGCTACACGACGCTCGCGTGCCAGCGTGCCGGCATCGATCTCTGGTTCTCCATGCTGGTGATCGCGCCCATCGTGGTGGGGCTCGTGGGACTGATCGTCGAGCGGCTGGTCATCCGCTTCCTGTACGGTCGGATGATCGACACCATGCTGGCGACGTGGGGCCTCTCGTTGCTGCTGATCGGCATTGTCACGCTGATCTTCGGCAGCTCGGCCGTGAACGTACCCACGCCCATTCCCGGCTACCAGCTCGGGGCCTACCAGATGGGCGGCTACAACCTGTTCATCATCGGCGTCACCATCGCGCTCTACATCGGCATGTGGCTGGTGCTGCGCTACACGCGCCTCGGTCTGATCGCGCGCGGTGCCATGCAGAGCGCCGACGTCGCTTCCTCCCTCGGCTACAACCCGCGTACGGTGTACATGGTGACCTTCACCATCGGTGCCGCGCTGTCCGGCTTCGCCGGCGGCGTGCTGGCGCCGCTCACAGGCCTGCTGCCCGCCTCCGGCGGCGGCTACATCGCCCAATCGTTCATCGCCGTGATCACCGGCGGCTCGGGGGCCGTGATCTCGGGCACCCTCACCAGTTCGGTGCTGTTCGGCACCATCAGCCAGATCGTGTCGTTCGCCTCCGGACCGGTACTGGGCGACATCGTCATGCTGGCGCTCGCCATCGTGCTGTTGCGGCTGATGCCCACCGGCATCAGCGGCCGCTTCTTACGGAACAGCCAGTGAAGGTCTGGCCGTCCATCGGGCAGATGCGCTGGGGCTGGTTCCTGCTCGGCGCGGCCATCATCCTGGTCTGGCCGGCCTTCTTCGATACCCACACGCCCACGATCCTGCTCGTGTGGGCGCTGTTCGCGCTGTCCCTCGGACTCATGTGGGGCTATGCGGGCCTGCTGTCGTTCGGCCACACGGCCTACTTCGGCCTGGGCGCGTACGTGTATGCGATCGCGGTCGTCAACATCGGCGAGAGCACCGTGCCGTTGCTGCTCGCCATCCTGATCCCCGCCATCGTCGCCGCGATCATCGGGGCGATGATGTTCTACGGCCGCATCAGCGACGTGTACATGGGCGTGATCACGCTGGTGGTGAGCCTGATCCTGTTCAAGTTCATGAGCGCCACCGCCGGCGACAAGTACGCGATCGGCGACGCGCGGCTCGGCGGCTTCAATGGCATCCCCGGCTTCCCGGTGCTGAACGTGCCGGGGCTGCCCGACGTCTCGTTGTTCGGCGTCCCCATGTACTACGTCGCCGCCGTCGCGCTGCTCGGCTGCTATCTCATCTGCCGCTGGATCCTCGCCCGCTCGTTCGGCAGGGTGCTGGTGGGCATCCGCGAGAACGAGGGCCGCTGCGAACTGCTCGGCTACAGTGTGCCGGCGTACAAGACCGCGATTTTCTCGATCAGCGCCGCCATGGCCGGACTCGCCGGCTGTCTGTTCGCCAACTGGGCCGAGATCGTGACGCCGAGCGTGTTCAGCCTGCGCTCGGCCGCAGAAGTCATCATCTGGGTCATCGTCGGGGGGCTCGGCACCCTGGTCGGGCCGATCCTGGGCGCCATCGTGCTCGGCATGCTGAAGCTGCTGTTGAGCGAGCAGACCGTCATCGACAACTCGCTGATCCTCGGCTTCATCCTGGTGGTCGTGGTGCTGGCGATTCCGCGCGGTGTCGTGCCGGCGCTCCAGTACTGGTTCGGACGACGGGCGCGCATCCGGACACAACGCTCGGCCCACACGCGCGCGCGCAGGCGCGTCGCCGCACCGGTGCGACCCTCGTGAGCGAAGCCGTCGTCGAGACCATCGAACTCACCAAGCGCTTCGGCGGGGTGACTGCGGTGGACCGCGTGAACTTCCGCCTGGGCGAACGCGAACTGCGCTGCCTGATCGGCCCCAACGGCGCCGGCAAGAGCACGTTCTTCAAATGCCTCACCGGCCAGTATCCGCTCGATCACGGCAGCGGACGCATCCTGATCCGCGGCAACGACGTCGGTGGTCTGCGCCCGCATCACATCGTGCGCATGGGCGTGGGGATCAAGACGCAGGTGCCCTCGGTGATGAACGGGCTCACGGTGATGGAGAACCTGTGGCTCGCCGCCCGCCGTACCCACGGGTGGCACCGGTGCGGCAGCGAGGTGCAGCGGGTCGTCGAGGAAGTGGGCCTGGGCGAGATCGCGCGTCGCACGGTCGGCGAACTGGCGCACGGACAGCGGCAGATGGTGGAGATCGGCATCGTGCTGGCCCAGGAACCGTGGCTCGTGCTGCTGGACGAGCCCGCCGCCGGCATTACCGGCGCCGAAGTGGAACGCCTGGTGAATCTCATCCGCCAGATCAACAGGACCGCGTCCGTGATCGTGGTCGATCACGACATGGAGTTCGTGCGCATGCTGGGCGCGGACATCACCGTCTTCTATCAGGGTGCGGTGCTTACCGAAGGACACGTGGACGACGTGCTGGCCGATGCGCGGGTGCGTGAGGTCTACATCGGGAATCGGGCGTGAGATCGAAGCGTCTCAGCCCCCATCCCAACCTTCCCCCGGCGATGCCGGGGGAAGGGGCGTACACCCCCTCCCCCAGCTTCGCTGGGGGAGGGTTGGGGTGGGGGCCAGCATGAGCACCACCTTGAACACCGAAATCCAGTCGCCCACAGAGGCCGATTCCGCCGCCGTCTTCGAAGTGAACGATGTGCGCGCCGGCTACGGCCACGTACCAGTGCTCCACGGCGTATCGCTCTCGCTTGCCGCCGGCGACGCGCTGGGCATCGTCGGCCACAACGGCATGGGCAAGACCACGCTGCTGAAAGCGCTGATGGGTCTGCTGCCGGTCACCTCCGGCGTCATCTCGGTGGACGGTGTCGACATCACACGCGAACCCGCCCATGCGCGCAGCCGTCTCGGCATCGCCTACGTGCCACAGGGTCGCGGCATCCTCCCTGCCCTCACCGCTCTCGACAACCTGCGGCTCGCCTGGAGTCGCGAGACGGAGGAGACCGAACAGGAATCGCTCGACCGCGTGCTCGCGCTGTTCCCGCGGTTGACCCAGCTGCTCGATCGGCGCGGCGGCAGCCTGTCGGGCGGCGAGCAACAGTTGCTCGCGCTGGCCCGTGCGCTGATGGCGAGCCCCTGGATGCTGCTGCTCGACGAACCGTCCGAGGGCATACAGCCTTCCATCGTGCAGGAGATCGGTCAGACGCTCTCGACGCTGCGGAACGAGACGGGGCTCACGATGATCGTGGTGGAACAGAACCTCGATCTCGTGCTCGACGTGGCCAACCGCATCGCCGTGCTCGAGAAGGGTCGCATCGAACGCGTGCTCGACACCGACAAGCTCGCCGGTGGCGAACTCGCGACGGTGCTGGGGATGGGCGCGGCGCGGATCACGCGCGGCAGCACGGCACGCCCGGCGCCGGCGCCCGCACGCTCGACGGCCGCACCGGCACGCGCGACAACGTCGCCTGCGCGCGCTGCTGTACCTCGCGTCGATGCATCTCCGCTTCCACAGGCACCGGCTGCAAACAGTCCGCCGCCCGCTGCAGCCAAGCCCACCATCCATTCGTCAGGGGTCACCATGGCAACCGTCAAACGTCCCACCCTCGCGCAGATGAAGGAGGTCGTCGCCTCGCTCCACATGAGCATGTCGGACCGCGAAGTGGCCGACTACATGGAAGTCATGGAAGGCGCGATGCAGGCCTACGATCGGATCGCGCAACTCCCGGACAACCTGCCGCCGGTGCGCTATCCGCGGACACCCGGCTATCGTCCCGGCGCCGCCGAGAATCCGATGAATGCCTGGGCGGTGAAGAGCGAAGTGCGCGGTGCGCCCTACGGTCCGCTGTCGGGCAAGCGCGTGGTTCTGAAAGACAACGTGTGCCTCGCGGGTGTGCCGATGATGAACGGTGCGTCCACGCTGGAAGGCTACGTGCCGGACGTCGACGCCACCGTGGTGACGCGCCTGCTCGACGCCGGCGCCACGATCGTCGGCAAGGCGCACTGCGAGTACTTCTGCCTCTCGGGCGGCAGCCACACGTGCGCGGCCGGTCCGGTGCACAACCCGTTCAAGTACGGCTACATGGCCGGCGGTTCGTCGAGCGGTTCCGGCGCGCTCGTCGGCGCCGGCGAAGTGGAGATCGCCATCGGCGGTGACCAGGGCGGTTCGATCCGCATGCCGGCCGGCTGGTCCGGCTGCTACGGCATGAAGCCCACGCACGGCCTCGTGCCGTACACCGGCGTCATGCCCATCGAGGCGACGATCGATCACACCGGCCCGATGACCACGACGGTGGCCGACAATGCGCTGGTGCTGGAAGTGCTCGCGGGTCCGGATGGTCTCGATCCGCGCCAGTACGACGTGCGCGTGGACAAGTACACGACCGCGCTCGGGCGTGGCGTCGCGGGCCTGCGCATCGGCATCGTGACCGAAGGCTTCAACCGGCCGGAAAGCGAAAGCGACGTCGACCAGAAGGTGCGCGCCGCTGCCGACCGTTACCGTGCGCTCGGCGCATCGGTCGAGGAGGTCTCCATCCCGATGCACCTCGACGGCCCGGCCATCTGGACGCCGATCGCCGTCGAGGGCCTGCAGGCGCAGATGATGAACGGCAATGGCATGGGGTTCAATTGGAAGGGCCTCTACACCACGAGCCTGCTCGACGCCCACGCCGCCTGGCGCGCCCGCGCCAACGAGCTATCGCAGACGCTCAAGCTCTCGATGATGGTGGGCGAGTATTTCATGAAGCAGTATCGCGGCCATTTCTACGCGAAGGCGCAGAACCTCGGGCGCTTGCTGACCAAGACCTACGACGAGGCGTTCACACGCTTCGACCTGCTGCTCATGCCGACACTGCCGATGAAGGCGATGCCGATTCCGCCGACCAATGCGCCGCTGTCGCTCTACGTGCAGAGCGGCCTCGGCATGATCAACAACACCTGCCCGTTCGACGTGACCGGGCATCCGGCGATGAGCATTCCGTGCGGCATGAGCCAGGGTCTGCCGATCGGACTGATGCTGATCGCGCGGCACTACAACGAGTCGACGATCTATCGCGCGGCGCATGCGTTCGAGCAGCTGGGTGACTGGCGGAACATGTGAGCGGCTTTGTTGCCCCCATCCCAACCTTCCCCCGCCTGCGGCGGGGGAAGGAGTGCCCGATTTCTGCAGCTTGCGAGAGGGTCGATTTCCTCCCTCTAGACGAGAGGGAATGCACGCGCCCTCGCGCTATCGAGCGTAGACACTCCTTCCCCCGACATGGTCGGGGGAAGGCTGGGATGGGGGCCGGACGCCCATGACCACCAACCCCTTCCGCTCCGACTGGCTGCGCGCCGAAACCGACACGGCCGGCCGGCCGCAACGTGGCCTGTCGTACGTGGCCGGAGCCACCGACGTTCCGCTGCGGTTCATCACGCTGCCGGGGCTGTTGGACGAAGCCGTCGAGCGCCACGGTGGCCATGAAGCGGCGTACTTTGCCGCGACCGGCCGACGTTGGTCGTGGTACGACCTGCGCTCCCGCGCCGACGAGGTTGCGGCGGGATTGCTCGCGCTGGGATTGAAGCGCGGCGACCGCATGGGACTCTGGGCCTCCACGAGCGAGGAGTGGCTCGGCACGTTCTTCGGCGCGACGCGCGTCGGCGCGATCGTCGTCCCCCTCAACCCCGCCTGGGGCGCAGCCGAACTGGAACACGCGCTGAACGTCGCCGGCTGCCGCGTACTAGTGCTCTCCCGCTACGCGGGCAACCGCGACAACGTGGCGACGTTGCGCGACCTCGCTCCCGAGATCGATCGCACCCCGACCGACGGCAAGCTGCGCGCCGAGCGGCTGCCGCGGCTGCGCCATGTCGTGCTGCTCGGCGAAGGCGCGACGCCGGCAGGTGCGATGACCTTCCAGGCACTGCGTCGCCTCGCGGGTCCGGCACAGACATCGCGCGTTTCCGGAATGAGTGCTGCGGTCGATCCCGACGACGTCGCCGTCATCCAGTTCACCAGCGGTCCGGCCGACCGGTCGCGCGGCGCGGCGCTGACGCATCGCAGCCTCGCCAACAATGCAACCTTCGCCGCCGCATGCATGAAGCTGTCCGCCGACGACCGCTTCTGTGTCGCAGGCGCGCTGCATCATTGGTTCGGCCTCGGCCCCGGATTACTGGCTGGCGTGGCGGCGGGAGCGACCATGGTCTTCCCGGCACCGGGCTTCGACGCCGCGAAGACGCTCGCCGCGATCGGCTCGCAACGCTGCACGATGCTGCACGCCGCACCGTCGATGCTGACCACCCTCCTCGATCATCCGTCCCGCCGATCCACGGATCTCACGCACCTGCGCGGCGGCATCGCGGCCGGAGGGCCGCTGACACCGGAGGCGTTCCGCCGCATCACCGGTGAGTTGCATCTGCCCGAACTCGTCATCGGCTACGGCAAGAGCGAATCGAGTCCGCTTGCGTTCCAGTCGAGCGCGGGCGACCCTGCATCCCGGCGCGCCGAAGCAATCGGCCGAGTACTGCCTCACGTCGAAGCGAAGGTGGTCGATGAGGCGGGGCGCATCGTACGCGTGGGCGAGCGCGGCGAACTCCGCGTCCGTGGCTATCTCACCATGAACTTCTACTGGAAGGACCTGGACGCGACCCGGTCGGTCATCGATCCCGCCGGGTGGCTCCGCACCGGAGACCTCGCCACCCTCGAGCCCGACGGTTACCTGCGGATCGTCGGTCGCGTCGGCGTGACCGCCGCCTGATCAGACCTGCGGCCGCTGGCGGTGCCAGGTGGTCTCGCGCTGATAGGCGCGACCCGCACGCACCAGCAGGGCCTCGTCCCAGTGCCGCGACACGAGCTGGAACGACACCGGCGTGTTCTTCGGCGTGAAACCGGAGGTGAGCGTGATGGCCGGGCTGCCGGTCATGTCGAACGGTGAGGTGAAGCGCGTCAGCGCGACGAACGCGTTCGGATCCTGTCCCAGGGTCGCCATCTGCGCATTGGTGGGCGAGGCGATGAACTGCCCGGGAATCGCAAGCAGGTCGACCGACTGGAAAACCGCCGCCACGCGGCCAGCGAAGTCGCGCCGACGCAGCAGGATCTTCTGGTACGCCGCAGCGCTGACACCGCGCGCGAGATCGATGAGTCCCGACAGGCCGGGGCCGTACTCCGAGCGCCGCGACGGGAAAGTCGCTTCGTGCGCTACCGCCGTCTCCACGGCGCAATGGGGCAGCCAGTCGCGCAGGATCTGGTCCACATCGGGAAAACGCACCTGCACGATCTGAGCGCCGAGGCCGGTCAGGACCCGGATGGCCTCCTGTGTCGAGCGCAGCATGAAGGGCTCGACGCCGTCGCCGATGTAGCGCTCATCCACGCCGATACGCACACCGTCGAGACTCCGGTCATCGCCGGCGAGATAGTCCGGCACCGGCTTCTGTGTCGCCGTGGGATCGTTCGGGTCGGCGCCGGCAATGGCACCGAGCACGATGCCGCAATCGGCAGCGGACCGGCACATGGGCCCCAGGTGATCTAGCGAAGCTGCCAGTTCGAAGGCGCCGTAGCGCGAGACTCTTCCCCAGGTCGGCTTGAGACCGGTGACGCCGTTCGCGGTGGACGGAAAACGGATCGACCCGCCTGTGTCCGACCCGATGGATGCGTAGCAGAGCCCGGCCGCAGTGGCCACGCCCGAACCGCTCGACGAAGCGCCGGACCAGTGATCCGGATGCCACGGATTCACCGGCACGGTGACGTCAGGATGGTGATCCGCGAATGCCCCTTCGGTCAGCTGCAGCTTGCCCACACACACCGCGCCCGCGTCGTACAGCCGCTTCACCACCGTCCCGTCGAATGTCGGACGGAAGTTGCGATGAATCGGCATGC
Source organism: Burkholderiales bacterium (assembly GCA_019745565.1). GTDB lineage: Bacteria > Pseudomonadota > Gammaproteobacteria > Burkholderiales. The sequence goes on along the minus strand of JAIESW010000029.1, from coordinate 20,654 downwards.
CGGCCGCCGTCGGGATGCCCTTCGTGTAGCAGAGGTCCTTGAGGCCGATCGGCACGCCGTGCAGCGCGCCACGATAGCGCCGTCTGGAGATTTCCTCCTCGGCGCGGCGCGCCTGCTCCATCGCCAGTTCCGCCGTCACCAGTGCATAGGAATGCAGACGACCATCCACGGCCGCGATGCGATCGAGCATCGCCTCGGTCACTTCGACGGGTGAAACCTTGCGCGTCTGAATGAGGTGCGCGACTTCGGTCAGTTCGAGATAGTGCAGGTCTGCGGCTAGGGTCGTGGTCATCGGTGGACGTTCAGTGGTCGACGGTACTCAGCGTGCGCATTACCTTGAGCGCGTGGCCCTCGGCCCGCGCGAGATACACCGGGCAACTCGGCTGGTCGTTGCCGCGCCACAGAGCGCCACGCGCACTGTGAAAGCGCAGCGACTCGCCGGGCGCCAGCGGATGCGTACCACGCAGGAGCAGGGCACCGAGAAAGTGCACGCCCTCGTAGGTGGATTGCCCGAGCGCGTTCAGGGTCGGTGCGCGCGGGCCGCGCGTGGCGTGATAGCGCTCGCGAAAGGCGAGATTCGCGTCGGTGGGTAGCGTCGCGAAGTACGAACCTGCCACGTACAGTTCCTCGGTGCAGTCGGCACCCATCGCGAGCAGTTCGTTCTCCTCGATGGCACACGACAGGCGGCGGATCGTGCCGCTCAAGCCCTGCGCCGCGAAAGCGCGATTGAACGCGACCGCATCCTGCCCGATCAGCGAGAGCAGGACCGCCTGCGCTCCGCTCGCTGCGAGCGCCGCCACTTCCGCCTCGAAATCGTCGCATCCGAGCGGCATCAGCGCCTCATGCACGACTTCGCATCCGATCCTGCGCAATACGCTGCGCGCCCAACGGTGGGATTCGCGCGGCCAGACATAGTCGTTGCCGACCAGCGCCCACCGCGTGGGGGAGCGGCTCCCGCTCAGGGCCGTCAACGCCGGCACCAGCTGGTTGCGCGGGGTTTCGCCGAGGGTGAAGACGCCCGGATGGCGCTCGCCGCCTTCGTACAGCGGTGTGTATACGTAGGGAATCTCTCCACCCAGGACCGGCAGCAGGGCATTGCGCACGCTGGAGATGTGCATGCCGACCACGGCGTCGATCTCGCCCGCATCGAGCAACTCGCCGGTCTGCTCCCGCAGCGCGGCATTCTCGCTGGCCGCGTCCACGACCTGCAGGTGGATCTCCTGACCGCGGACACCGCCCTGGGCGTTCAGCTCATCGGCTGCGAGCCGTGCGCAAGCGATGCACGACGGCCCCCAGATACCCGCGGCACCGCTGGTCGGGACCAACAGGCCGACGTTGATGGCCGGCCGCGCGTCCGCCGTCGGTACCAGCCTTCCTGACGCAAGCCCTGCCCCGGCCCGGCCGCGGCTTCCGGTGCCCGACCATGCCCACTGTCCGATCATGATTATCTGCGGGTGCCGGCCCCGAGGGGATGCATTTCCCCATCGGCCGGACGTGAAATCGACGAACGAGCATGATAGGCTAACTTCCAGGATGCCAGACAAGACTTGCCGACCCGACTCGCAGACGACAAGCGGCGTGGAACAACCACCGATCACGTCTTCCCTCACCTACCTCCTCGCCCAGGCCAATCGGGTGGTGAGCGGCGCGCTGGAACGCTCGCTCGCTGCCGAAGGTGCCCAGCTGGAGCATTGGCGCATCCTCGAGGTGCTGTCCGACGAGCAGGGTCGCTCCATGGGCGAGCTCGCGCAGCTCGTGCTGATGAACCATCCGGCCCTCACCAAGATGATGGACCGCATGGTGAGTCGCGGCTGGGTGCATCGTGCGGCGGATGAATCCGACAGCCGCAAGGTGCTCGTCTTCATCACCGACGAAGGCCTCGAGTTCGTCGCGCGGTTGCGCGAGCGGGTCGAGTCCTACCAGGAGTCGCTCTTCGACAGCATCGGTGATCGTCGCGCCGACCAGCTGAAGCGGCTGCTCAACACGCTCATCCGCGAGCACGGCTGAGGCTGAACGCGGCGGCCCGCGCCCGCGGGTCGTGGCGAAGATCAGGGGTGGGTTTCGGACACGGACGTCCGCGTCGACGCGAGATCCGCGAGGATGCTCTCGTAGAGTTCGACGGTCTCCGCCGCCGGAGCGACGCCCAGCACGACCGAGAGCGTCTGGCGCAGACGCCGATAGACGCTCACTGCCTCGTTGAGACGATCGGTGCGCCGATAACACCGCATCAGCCCGCGATAGAAGACTTCGACGATCACGTCGGCGTCGATTCCACGGAGGTACAACGCCGCAGCGTCTTCGAGTTGCTCCCGCACCTCGAGCGCTTCGCCCACGCTCGCGAGCCCGTGGATGAATCTTCCGCGCAGACGTTCCCGCATCGCGACGCTCCACGCTTCGTCCTCGTCGTCCGGCAGGAACGAGCCGCCATAGCCTTCGATCGCTCGCATCGCCCGTACGGCGTCCCCAACCGCCGCCATGCCGCTCTCGAACCGCCACGCGTCGATCCCGCACACCTGCCGATCCAGCCAGACACGACCGCCCTGCTGGATCACGGCATCGTCCCGGCCGAGCAGCTTGCGCAGCCGGAGTACCGTGACCCCCAGGACCTGCCGCGCATCGTCGGCCTCCTCGTCGGGCCAGAGGGCGTCGCAAAGCCAGTGCTCGGGCACCTGCTGACCACCGTGCGCGATCAGCGCCTTCAGGAGGGCCAGCATTTTCCTCGGCGTCTTGCGATTGAACTCCAGCTTCGTGCCGCGCACGTCGATCTCGAAGCGGCCGAGGGTGCGTATCTCCACCGGGTGCGGCCAGTCGTCGGGGGCGCCGGGTGGCGGCAGCAGCTGGAATTTCAGGATGACCTCGCGCACGAGATCCGGCTCGATACCCTCCTCCAGCGCGGGCACGAACAGTCGCCGCATGCAGGTCTCGTAATACCGCATCAGATAGCGACGGTTGCCCTGTCGCGACAATGCCAGCGCCTCCTTGAGCAACTCGACGGCACGAGGTCGATCGCCCTGGGCGAGCGCTAGCAGGGCATCGCACAGCGGCACGACATGGCGGTACTGATCGAAGATCGGACAGCGATCGACCAGTTCGCGAGCCCGATCGATGAGTGCCGGCGCCCGGTCGAACCGTCCCGCGTCGATCAGTACCTCGGCGTCGACGAGCCCGAACAGCAGCTCCTGATAAGGCGACCTGGTCCTCTCGATGGCCGCCTGCGTGAGCTCCGCAAAATCGGCAGCCGCGCTGCGAAGTCCACGCAGTTGCGCCTGCCGCGCCTGATAGATGAAGAACATGGCTTCGCCGACGGCGCTGCGCGGCCGGGGCAGCGCCAGCATCTCGGCCATCGTGGCGTCGGCGATGCTGGGCCGCGCGATACGGAACTCGATCATGTATCGCGAATAGATCGTCATCGTGAAGGTCTTGCGCATGCCGTTGCCGTTGGCGATGTCGCAGCCGCGATGCATCCAGTGCAACGCTTCTTCGTAGTCGGCCTGCAGGAACCGCAAGTGACCGGCACCGCGCACGCACCACCATGCAGCATCGGAGGGACTGACCCCGGGCGCCTGGTGCAGATGAGAGGTGGCCGCCATGAGACGGTCGCCGCGCTCGAAGTCCCCGCTGATGGCGCAGCTGGACAGCGCATTCGTTGCAGCCGCCAGCATGACGATCGGATCGGTCGCGTCCTTGAGCAGGCTCTCGACGCGCTCCGTCGCGAGCACGGCCCACGGATGCCAGGGCTCCACCCAGAACAAGGCCGAGCACAACACGCCCCACACCTCGAGTTCCTCGTCCGCGGACTGGAAGCGATGCGGCACTTCCAGGTGTCGCAACAACTCGTCGAGCCACGGCTGCATCGATTCAACGGCGTTGTAGCCCAGGAAGGCGATCCGCAGCAGGCTGGTGAGGCACTGCGTCTGCCCCCGCGCGTCATCGCGGCGGCGGAACTGCTCGAGAACGCGGCGCAGCGTGTCGACGCCCTGCTCCGGATAAGTCGCCGCCTGCGCCATCCCGAACCAGTAGGAGAGCCATGGCCGCTCCTGCATCAGCTCGCCGGGGACCGCACCGATCCACGCTTCCAGCGTCTGGCGGCGTCCGCGGTTCAGGAGATCGGAGGCATTCCCGATCACGAGCCGCTCCACCTGCGACCATTCGCCCGCCTCGATCCACAGCTCCGCGGCAGTGTCGATATCGTCGCTCGCCTCCAGGAGTTCGGCGCAGCGACACAGCCGGGCGCGGACATCCGCGATGCTCGAGCGTTCGCGCAGGCGAGCGCGCAGAAAATCCCGAAACAGGTCGTGGAACTGATAGATCGGTTCATCGCCACCGCGTCGGTTGGTGAAAAGATGCCGACGGAACAGATCCTCGAAAACCGCTCCGGCGTCCTCGTCGCCGGTCAGGTGATGTGCCATCGCGGGCGTCACGTACGGCAGCGAGGCCACCGCGAGCAACGTGTCCTGCACGTGCGGCTGTGCCTGATCGAACAGCAGCGTCGCGAAATAGTCGAACACGGATTCGCGGGCACCCTGCGGGAGTTCGTGCCTCCCTTCGTCCACGTGCCCGAGGCGCTCCAGCATGAGCGTGATGCCGGCGGCCCACCCGGAGGCGTGCGCATGCAGGGCCTGCACCAGCCAATCCTCCTGCAGACCGCGCGCCAGGGCGATCGACCGCGTCTCTTCAACGGTCAGCTTCAGTTCATCGGACTGCAGCCTGAACAGGGTTCCGCGCGCCGAGAACGGCGCGTACGACGAGGTCGGCGGGTTCCGGCTCACGCAGAGGATCGAGCCGGGCGGCGGTACCTCGGTCGCCGCGATCATGGCGATTTCGTGCAGCGCGTCGGTCGCCTCCTGGCAGTTGTCCAGAACCAGGACCACGCCCTGCGGCAGACGCTCGAAGTACTCGCGGAAGTACATCCTCGCGAACGCCGGAATGTCCGAGAGATGCTCCGAGACCAGGCGGGGCAACGGCGGCAGATCGGCCGGGCCGAAAGCGTCCACCGCCCTCGACAGATACTCGAACACCTTCGCCGGGTCCGCATCGCCGGCGTCCACCTGGTACCAGACGGTCGGGATACCGCGCGCTTCCAGATAGCTCACCACCAGGGATGTCTTGCCGGCCCCGGGCGGCCCTTCGATCCAGATCAACGGCCGGCCGCGATTCTCGTCCAGGCAGGCAAACAGCCGCTCCCGCGGCACCACGTTGAACAACCGCGGAACGCAGATCTTGGCTATCGAAGCACGCCGCCGGTTCACGATCGGATCCTCCAGGAGCCGCCAGCCGCCACGGACAACCCTGACCGGTCGGCCGTGGCGATCAGTATGCCGCCACCGATGGCCGGCCGACAGTCTTCACCTGAGCTTGTAAGTGCCCTTATTGTGGAAGCAGCCCTGGAACCCGTCCTTCAATGCGGCAGGCCAGAAGTCCAGCACGTATTGCCCCTTGAGCGACATGCCCTCGTACTTCCCGGTCCCGTGCGGTGCGGTATAGGTGCCCCCGGTACCGTCTGCGCTGCCGTGGTACTCGAGGTACCACTTGTCGCCGTCCTGGTCGGTGACCTCGCAGACGCCGAAGTCCTGCATCTTTCCGTTGAGGTTCGCGAACGTGCCGACGCAGGTGGACCCGGATCGGTCGAACGGCTTGCCCGCGGGTTCCGTGCGGATGTTGGCGACGTTCCGGTAGTGGTTGACGGCCACCCGGTCCCCGGACGAGAAGCCCTCGCCCACGCCGGTCACGCAATAGTCGAACTCGAATGGCCCCTCCTTGGGCATGTTCACCTTGCCGGCGACGGCGGGCAGCGCCAACAGACTCAACGCGACGAACGACGCGAGCTTCATGTTTCGTTCTCCTCCATGGGATTGATCGGCAATGGCCTCGGCAAGGGGTACCGGCACAGGACCGACCAGAGCTCGATCGACGTGTGGAATGGCGCCGCCTCGCCCGTTTCGACCGTCACGACCACACCTTCCACGGCATTCGGTTCGCGGCGATAAACCCTGACGACATAGCTCTCAGGCAGATCCATGACCGGCCCTCCCTCAGCGCGTTCCACGCTAGGGCAGTGACGGCTACAGATCACCAACAGATAGGCGCCAGGATTCGGGGAAGATCGGAAAGCCGCTGCGCCCCCCCCAGCCCGATGGGTCAGCCTCGTCCGGTCTGACCTGGCCCGGGCTACCGCTTCACGCCACCAGGAAAGCAGTCCCCGACAGTCGCCATCTCATCGATCTGTGGGATCGACTGATGGGCGCGACACCGTTTCCCGGTTGAACCGCCAGGTCAGCGGTTCACGCCGGCGACCAACCGCGCGGAGGAGGCGCTCGCGCACGAATGCCTCCTCCGACGAATCAGTCGCCGCCTACTGCGCGCACCACCCTCCGTCCATCAGCACGTCGTTGCCGGTCATGAACGCGGCAGCGTCCGAGCAGATGTAGAGCGCGAGCGATGCGATCTCTTCCGGCGTGCCCCAGCGATGCATGGGCGTCTGCGCCATCAGTTCCGCGTTCTTCTCCGCGTTCGCACGCAGCGGTGCCGTGAGGTCGGTCGCGATGAAGCCGGGGCTGATCGCAACGCAGGTGATCTTGTCGTCGATCAGTTCGAGCGCCAGCGCCTTGGTGAGACCGGCCACCGCATGCTTGGTCGCCGAATACACGCCTCGGCCGGTGCTCGATATGTGCGCCATGATGGAGGTCAGGTTGATGATGCGGCCATAGCCCCTGCCCTTCATGTGCGGCACGAAGTATTTGCAGCACAGCCACACGCCGGTGATGTTGGTGTCGGTCAGGTTGCGCCACTCGTCGAACGTGAAGTCGATCACGTTCTTGCGGATGGCGGTGCCGGCGTTGTTGACGAGGATGTGCACCGCGCCGAAGCGCTTGGCCACGTCGGCCGCGCACTGCTTCACCTGCGCTTCGTCCTTGACGTCGCAGACGAAGGTGGCCGCATCCGCACCTGTCTTCCTCACGAGCTCGAGGCTCTCCGCGAGCTTGGCGGTGTCGCGCCCCACGAGGGCGATGCGCGCGCCCGCGCCTGCCAGAGCGAGCGCCGTCGCCCGTCCGATGCCCCGGCTGCCGCCGGTGATGACCGCCACGCGGCCTTCGAGAAATTTGCCGTTCATGCCTGGTTACCCCTTGTTGTCCTAAAAGCCTACCGACCGCTCAGCAGATCGCCGAACAGCACCCAGCGGGTTCCGTCGAACTTCGCCAGCCGCATCTCGGCAATCGGACCGAAATCATTGGCGCTGGTATTGAGCCGGATCCCCGGCAACAGCATCGGGATCTCGACGTCCTTCAGGTTCGCGGCGACCTTCATCACGTTCTCGCGACTGAGATCATCGCCGCAAGCCTTGAGGATGTGAACGAGGCTCGCTGCGGCGGCGTAGCCGTACAGATTGAGTTGATCATTCGGGTCGCCGGCGGGGTAGTACTTCTTCATCCAGTTCTCCCACACCTTGAACGCCGCCTCCTTGCGCACCTCCGGCTCGGTCGGATCGGCGAGGTACGCGGCCGTCACGATGTCCTTCGATTTGTCGAGACCCGCCGGAGTCAGCACCGCCCCCACCGAAGCGGACACGTTGGTCAGGATGTGCAGCGGCTTCCAGCCGATCTCCGACACCTTGCGGATGGTCTGCGCCGCGAACTTCGGCGTAGCGAAGGTGAGCAGCGTGTCCGCACCGCTCGCCTTGAGAGCGACGACCTGCGAGTCGATGGTCGGATCGGTGACCTCGTAGGTGACCTCCTTGACGATCATCGATGCCGCCTTGTCGCCGAGGACGCTCTTGAGGCCGATCACGTAGTCCTTGCCGAAGTCGTCGTTCTGGTACAGGACCGCGAGCTTCGCGTTCGGATGGTTCTTCAGGATGTACTGAGCGTAGATGCGTCCCTCGGACTGGTACGTGGGATTGAAGCCCATGGTCCAGGGGAAGTTCTTCGGGTCGCTCCACTTCGTCGCCCCGGTCGCGAGCAGGATGTGCGGCACCTTCTTCGCGTTGACGTACTTGTGGATGGCCGAATTGGTCGGCGTGCCGAGGCTCTGGAAGAGCAGGAGCACCTCTTCCTGTTCCACCAGACGACGCGTCTGCTCGACCGTCTTGGCCGGGTTGTAGCCGTCGTCCAATGAGACGAAGGTGATCTTCCTGCCGTTCACGCCGCCCTGATCGTTGATCCATTGGAAGTACGCGGCCTCGGCCTTGCCGATGGTGCCGTACGCGGAGGCCGGCCCGCTGTAGGGGATGGTCTGGCCGATCTTGATCTCGGTATCGCTCGCACCGGGCCCGTACTTCTTCTGGGCGTGGGCGGAGGTGACCGCAAGCACCGAGCCGAGCACCAGGGCTGCGGCGACGCACGACTTGGACAGCTTCATGACTCCTCCCCTGCAATGCGCTCTCCGGCGCGGACGGGGGATTATGCCGCAGGTCCCGCAGGGTCTTAATCCTGGCTCATTCGGCCTTGATCCCCGTTCCTATCATTCTCTATGCACCGGGGCAGTTGTCGACGATCACCTGCTGGCCGAGGTTCTTCTCCAGCAACGCTCCGAGTTCACGCACGCGTACGTCGACGACCCCGCCGGCAGGGTATGGAACCACGATGGTGACGGGGCGCGAGGGAAAGTCGGTCGCTATTGCCACGCAGACCACGAAAAGCGTGGAGGTCACGACCGCAAATGACCGATGAAGCAGCTGATCGATGCTCATGCTTTCTTCCCCCACACCTGCCAGATCTTCGGCAGCACCACCAGCACGGATTCGTCGTCGTTGACGCGACGCATCGCCTCGATGCGTGCTTGCAGTTCTTCCCGCGACGTCACGCCGTATGCGAGCGCAAACGGCATCGACTCCATCAGCGTCTGCTCGTAGAAGCGCTTGCCCTCGCCCTTGAAGAAGGCCGGCTGCCAGACGGTGATCTGGATGTCGATCAAGTCGAGTTGCTGGAAGACGCCCGGCATCTTCGCTCCGAAGTCCATGTCGACGCCCCGCCGTTGACCGAACTCGATGGACTTGCGGGCGGTCGTGACGTAGGGGTCGGTGGGCGGAATGGACATCAGGGTGGAAGCTTCGATGTCCTCGCACAGCAACCTGCCCCCGGGCTTCAGGAGCGACAACATCTCCGCCAGCGCGTCGACGGGGCGCTCGAGATGGCACAACACGAATCTTGCGTAGGCGAAATCGTAGGCGCTCTTGGGCAGCCTCGTATCGTAGGCGGTGGCGACCGTGTACCCGACGCGCTCATAGGCTCGCGATTCTTCGCGAGCCAGTTCGATCTGATCCTCGCTTGCGTCCACACCGTTCACCCGGCCGCTCGAGCCGACGATATCTGCCATCTGCCGCGTAACCGTGCCGATGCCGCAACCGACATCCGCGGCAGTCATCCCCTTGACCAGTCCCGCAGCGGCCAACGCGCGCGAGGTCCCTGGTTGCACCACACGCTGGAGCAGATGCAGGCGCGCCGCGCCTGCGTTGCCCGTGTCCAGGACGTAGGGCGAGGGCTTGCTCATCCGATGTTGATCCTTGCGTCGACGGCCCCCATGCCGTTCGCGGGCCACGGAACGACGATCCCGATGGTGCACGCCCGGCATTCATCCGCAGCAACGAAAGGTGAGTTCGTCGGAGCAGCGATCGTCAGGGTCGAAGCGGCCATCGCTTTCATACCGATCATTCCGGCTTCGCCCCCGTCGCTCGGACCAGTTCGGCCAGTTCTTCGCGCTCCTTCGCGATGAAGGCAGCGAACTCCTCCGGAGAATTGGCGACCGTCTCGCCGCCTGACTCCGCGAAGACGCGAGCAAGTTCCGGCGAACGAAGCGTCTTCACGAGTTCCGCATGCAGCCGGGCGACGATGGCCCTGGGCGTTCCCGCCGGCGCCAGGATACCGCTCCAGGCGAGATGCTTGATGCCGGGCAATCCGACCTCGGCCGCCGCAGGGACGGCGGGAAGACTCCCGATCCGCCGGTCACCGACGATCATCAAGGGCACCACCTTGCCGGATTCGATGAACGGACGACTGGTGAGGTAGTAGTCGAACATCATCGTCACCCGGCCGGCCGCCACATCCGTCAGCCCCGTCGTCGGATTCTTGTAGGGCACATGGGTGATCGCGACGCCTGCCTCGCGGTTCATCTGCAATAGCAGCAGTTGCGTTAGCGTTCCGTTGCCGTAGGAGGCCAAGGTGAGTTCACCCGGTCGAGCTTTCGCCTTGGCGATCAACTCCTGCATCGACCGGAGCCCGCTGCCAGCATGCACGACGAGAACCGCCGGGATCGTGGAGTTCTGGGTGATCGGTGCGAAGTCCTTGCGCGGGTCGTAGGGCAGGTTCGGATAAAACGCCGGCGCAATCGATTGATCGGAGATGGTGCCGTAGAGCAGGGTGTAGCCGTCGGGCGGTGACTTCGCCACCACGTCGGCACCGATCGTTGCGCCGGCGCCGGGACGGTTCTCGACGACGACCGGCTGACCCAGCGACTTCGCGAGGCCTTCCGCGATCTGGCGTGCCCGGACATCGGCAGGCCCGCCTGCGGCCTGAGGGACGACCAGGCGGAGCGGCTTGCCGGGCCATGCATCGCCGGCCGATGCCGCAGCGGAGCCAGCGATGAAGCTTGCAAGCGCCGCTGCGACCAACGATCTCCGGATCCATCCGAGAGCAGCCATCGGTCGCTACGGAGATCCGGTGGTGGCGTGGCCCGTCTGCAGCAGTTCGATCTTCCACACCCCGTTGCGCTCGATCAGCGTTGCACGGTTTTCGTGTGCCGTGCCGTTCTCGATAAACGCTGCGTTCAAGACCGCAATTCCCTCAGAGGTTGGGATGCCGCGACAGCGGCTCATGCATCAGACACATGATGAATGTCGCGCGAGGTCAACGCGTTTTTGGTGTGGATGGACCATCCCGGTCCCTCCCCGAATCGACAAAGTCACCAGCATCACGATTCCAGCAAGCACCCGTGCAACCGTACTCGGCTCCGGTATTGCCTGCACTTCGATGACCGCAGCGCTCGCAATCGAAGCAAACGCGAACAATGTGACCGATCCGAGCAGGCCGATGGCTCGGATGCGGCGCAACTGCGGACCGCGGCCACAACGAAAGTCAGTGGATGCTTGCTTCATGGAACAGTTCCTCCTCTTCGACCGGTGTCGGCCTTGCCTCGTCAAGGTGCAGAGGCAGTCCTGGAGACGTGCTGGGCCACGATCTGCCAGCGTCCGTCGGTCTTTGCCCACACGACCGTGTAGCGCGTGTCCCATATCTTCGTATCGCCGCGCTCGTTCTGCAGACTCAGCACGGTGTAGCCATCCTGGACCACGAGGTCGTCGTTGTAGACCCGCACGACCGGTTGTCGATTGAACAGGTGTCGACGCGGATAGAGCAGGAACAGCTCGTTGAAGTAATTCTTGATCGCCTCTCTGCCCTCAATCCTGAATGTTGTAAAGGACGAATGGAACACGGCGTTGTCCGCGTAGGCAGCCACGAAGGCGTCGATGTCTCCATCCTGGAACGCCTGTACGCGCGGTACGGCGATCTGCGCCACTTCCTCCGCGGGACCGGCCCAGCTCGATGCACCAAGGCAAGCGACCGCGAATCCGACGAGTACGGCAATGATTCGATTCATGTCCAGGCTCCTTTCAGTCGACTCTCACACCGGCTTAGAGGGAGGCAACCTAATGCTGCTCACACATCCGCTGCCGGGCGGTACCGCCCACCGCAAGCGGTGGGCGAAAGGGACTGCGAACGCGCATCGGGACCTATTGACAGTTGCCGGTCCAGGTTCCTGTGGTGACCTTGCCGTCATCGACCACGGCCTGCCACGTACCGCTGCTGTTCTTGCCCGAGAACACGCCCGTACCGCCGGTCTGGGTCCACGTCCCCCGATCGGCACCAGGCTCGATCCCGCCGGCGTCGCTCCACGAATCGCCGTCTTTGGTCTTCCGCAGGCACGCATACGCAAGGCGGGACTTCCCGTCCGGAGTGGTGAGAACGTAGCCGCCGCATTGCCCGATACCCGTCATGGGCGAGTTATCGCTGGTCGCGCTGCCGCGTGCCGAGAAGATCGTCAGCGTATGGCCCTTGCCGAGATCGATCGTTTCGGCGGATTGCCCCACGTTGGTCCAGCGTCCGGTGCACTCCTTGGACATCGCTGCGCCGCAAAGCATGGTGCCTGCGGCAAAGGTTCCGACCCACAGCATCCAGTTGCTCGTCTTCATCGTCTTCTCCTCCATGGCGGGTCCGGGCTGTGGGAGACTACCCAGCGCCGGAACCCCAGCCCGTGAGAGTCGCGGCGGTCCCAGCAGGCAGGTTTCGTCGAGCTATTTCACACGCTCCCAATAGTCGACGAACGCGCCTTCGAGCGTTGCCGTCAGCGTGTCGCCTTCGTAGACGACCTTCGGCGGATCGAACGGCAACTGATACGACACCCGTCCGCCTTCGCGGGTCACCGGGACGGTCCTGGTCTCCCCTGACGTTCCACGCGCGACCGGACTACCGGAGCCGTCATCGAACGCAGAGGCGAGCAGGGTCTCGGAGTAGGTGTTCGCCGTGATGCGGTACTTCGAGATCAGGCCGACCGACCCGGTCCGACCATCGGGTCGGGTCCAGAACACGTTGAGATGGCGCATGCCGTCGATCGCCGTGCCCATGCCCGCCACTGCCGGCGGCACCAGCACCGTGCCGTCCGGAAGAACCCGCTTCTTGAGTCGCCAGGTTCCGTCGATGTCGCCGGCATTTGCGTTTCCGAACGCGGCGATCAGGCACATCAGCGCAGCGGCCATCAGCAGCCTGCCGAGAGCTACGTAGTCGGTCATGGCGCGCCCTCCCTCATGGTAATAAGAGTCTGCGCTCCCGGCACTTACAAACGCCTTACCGGTCACATCGGATTCCTCGTGAGCCGCTACCCCCCGGCCCGCAACGCGAGATGCAACCGCTCCGTCTCGCCTGACGGCGCCACCGCGAGCGATGCGGCGAGCTGCTCGCGGCACCGGCGATAGGTGTCCAGAGCCGCGGCCCGGTTGCCGGCCCGGCTCTGGCAAGCCATCAGCCGCTGATAGAGTTCCTCGGCGACGGGATCGATGTCGAGTACGCGCTGGTAGAACTGGATGGCGTCGTCGACGGCACCACGTCGCTCGAACAAATCGCCCAGTCGGCGCGCAAGCCAGAGCAACGATCGATGCCGCTGGTCGCGCGGTGCGAGCATCCAACTCTGCGTGAGCTCGTGCGCGAACAAGGGGCCTCGGTAGAGCGACAGCATGCGCAGCGCCATGGGTTCCCAATCCGCCTCGCCCGGATCGATCGTTCGCAGCCGCTCGATACCGCGGTCGAACGCCCAGGCGTCCACCCAGCAGATCGAGGCATCGAGGCGCAGCGTGCCGTCGGCCACCACCAGTGCATCCTCGCGCTTGAGCCATTTGCGCAACCGGTACACGGCGACCTGGAGCGAGTTCACGCCCGCGTCGGCTTCCGAATCGGGCCACAGCATGTCAGCGAGCAGGCGTGCATCGATCGGATCCGGTCCCAGCGCAACCAGCGCCTTCAGCAGATCGGACAGACGATGCCCGGACTTGCCGCCGTTGCCGCGCGCGGGAGAGCCGTGCACGTCCACACGCCAGTTGCCGAAGGCGCACACGCGGAGGGTCCACGGCCACTCGTCGAAGTCCGGCTCCGGGCAACCGATGGCGCGATGGCGGATCAGATGCCGCACGTACTCCGGCTCGATGCGGCGCCGCAAGGCCTCCATCAGCACCGTCGGATCGTACGTGGAGTACCAACCCGCACCCCAGAAGTAGCGTATGCACCGCAGTTCGGCAAAACCCGCCTGCAGCATCTCCAGCGCCTTGATGCGATCGCCCTCTTCGAGCAGCGCGTGAGCGAGCCCGATGCGCGCGACGCCGCGCATCCAGGGACCGCCGTGATCGCCGAGCAGCGCGAGCGTGCGTTCGAATACCGCGCGCGCCTCCTCGGGTCGATGCAAGGCGATCAGGATGCGTCCCAGCATCGGGCCGAAGATGATGCGGTAGAAGGAGAAAGCGGACGATTCGCAGAGCGCCTCGGCACGCTTGATGAGGTCGAGCGCGCGCTCGGGATCGCCGAGCCCCAGGTGCGATTGGGCGCTGTGCAGGTAGTAGCCGAGACGCAGGTGCAGCGAAGCACCGTCCAGGCACGGCCGGATACGTTGCTCGAGTTGAACGAGCGCCGCACCGAATTTGCCGGCCTGCACCAGCGGCGCGATCTGCCCGCGCTCGAACTCGCCGCTGAGCGGCGCCAGCCCGGAATCGTCCGCCAGCATCCGGCCGCGCTCGAACAGGTCCAGGGCCCGCTCGGTCTCGATGAGGTGAACGGCATGCAGGCCGCTCCACCACAGATGGATGCTACGGGTGCGCGGTTCGGGCCGTCCCGACTCCATGACCGGCTGCAGGCGGGCGATCAGATGTTCCACGCCGTCGGCATCGCCGCGCCACCACAGGCAAGCCATCAAGGCAGTGCCCACGTCGAGCAGGATATCCGGATCGCTGATGGTTTCGAGGTTCTCCGACACCTGCCGCACGCGGTCCAGCGTCGCGGCGTCCTGCGGACAGCGGAACAACCGGGCGCGCAACAGGCTCGCTGCGGCTCGCGCTGCGGGCTCGGCCGCGAGCTTCCAGCCGCAGGCTTCGAGCAGGACCTCGATGCGGTCGATCCACTGGTCGAGCGGCCGCCAGTTGGTGCCATCGATGTAGAAACTGTCCGCGATCTGCGCCGCGGCAAGCAGTTGCCCGGCCGCGTCCGCTGCCGCACCGTAGCCATCGAAAGCGCGGGCGAGCAGCTCGCGCGCCGTCAGCGGATCCGACGCGGTACGCACGACGCCCAACCAGTGGAGCAGCCGCGGATCGGCCTCGATGAGCGACTGGGGTATCGGGACGAACCACATCCGCAGCGTTTCGCGCCGACCCTGGCGGATGAACTGGGGCGCAACCCTGCAGAGAAGTTCCGCGTATGCATCCCAGTTGCCGCTTTCGGCAAACAGGACACCGGCATCCTCCATCTGGCCCGTGGTCTGCAGCAGCGCTGCGGCGCTCGCGGTCAGGCGCTGATACTCCTTGGGCGCCAGCGCCTCGCGAGCGCGGGCGCGCAGGAACGTGCGCACCAGGACGTGGAATTCGTAGACCGGCTCGGTCCCGGCCCGGCGTGTCACGAAGAGATTGCGCCGCGCCATCGACCCGAGCACCTTCGCCGCTTCGGGTCGACCCGTGATGACCTGCGCCATCGACGCGGTCATGCTGGGCAGCATGGACATGCGCATGAGCATGTCGCGCTCATCGGGCGGCGCGTCGTCGAACAGGAGCGTCGCGAAGTACTCGAAGATGGTTTCCAGGTGCGCCGGCGAAGCGACCGTTGCCGCTGCCGGCGTGCGCCGCAGGCTCTCAGCCAGAAGCACGATACCGGCAGCCCAGCCATCGACCTGGTCCTGCAACGCGCGGAGATTGGCCGACGGCGGCACGCCCAGCACGGCGGTGAGTTCCGCGGCCTCCTCACGGGTGAACTGGAGTTCGGCCCAGTCGAGCCGGGTGAGGCGCCGCGTGGCGGCCGGTCCGGCAAAGCGCGCTGGCGGATCGAAGCGGCTGATGGCGACGATGTGCACACCGGACGGCGCCTGCGTCATGGCCTCGGCCACGATCTCCTGTACGGCGGCAGTCTCGGCAGCCTCGTGCAGATTGTCGAAGACCAGCACGAATTCGTCCGGCACCTGGGCAAACAGGTCGCGGAACCAGCGGCGCGCGAAGGCAGTGACGTCGCGAGCGTCGAGGGTGAACAGCGGCGGGCTCTCCTTGCAGCCGAGAACACCCACCACCGCCAGGCCGAGGTAGTAGAAGAACGCCGCCGGGTCCGCGTCGCCGGCATCCACCTGGTACCACAGGCACGGCAGGCGCCGCTCCTCGATCCAACTCGACAGGAGCGAAGTCTTGCCGGCTCCCGGCGGTGCCGCGATCCATACGAGCGGCTGACTCACCGCATCATCCAGGCGGGCGAACAGACGATCGCGCCGGATCAGTCCTTCGGTTCCAGGACGGGCGAATTTCGCGAAGCGGGCCTCTGGCATGGCGCCTCGTCTGCGATCCGTGGGGGGCTATGCTACTGCTGCCTGCGGGTGCGTGCAGGCCGGCGTGCGAATAGGACTCCCGCGACACCGGTTGCCGCTTCCCTATGCGACCGCTAAGGACGACCGCACGCGAACCGGTCTCGACCGGTCCGGGCGGTGCCACTATGGGTGTTGCGGCCTTACGGTTGGCCTACGGATTGGGAAAACCCTTCCCCGCAAGCCCGGGGGAACGCCTGGCCGGACCCACCGCGCATCGGTCCGGCGCCGTGTCGGCGGCACCGGTCGACGGCTAGCGCCGCAGCACCTTCGCAGCCACGCCGCGCAGCATCGAGGCAACGCCGCCCGGCATCAGGTAGATGAAGGCCAGCAGGACCGCGCCGTAGATGGCCCAGGGCGCCGCCTTCGAGATCTGGTCGGCAAAGTTGGGCACGAACTGGATGAACAGCGCCCCCCACACCGCACCCGACAGGGTGGCGAGCCCTCCCACGACGATCCCGACGACGAAACTGATGGAAAGGAAGGCGGTGAAGCTGTCCGGCGCCACGAACTGGACGGCGATCGCTCCGAGCGCGCCCCCGATACCGGTGTACAGCGCGCTGATCCCGAAGGCCGTGCTCTTGTAGATGGCACCGTTCACGCCCATCGCTTCCGCGGCGATGGGCTGGTCGCGCAGGGCGATCAGCGCACGGCCGGTTCGCCCCCGGAGGATGTTCCACGCAACCGCGAACAGCACGATCGCGACGACCAGCGTGAAGAGGTACAGCCAGCGATCCTGCGACAGCGGCAAGCCGAACGGCGGGTCGGGTTTGATGATCACGATGCCCTGGACGCCGCCGGTCCATTCCTCGAGGCGCTTGTACTTGAGCAGTTGCGGCGTCGCCACGGCCAGCGCGAAAGTCGCGAGCGCGAGGTAGTGACCCTGCAACCGCAATGCCGGCAGCCCGAACAGGAAACCGAACACGAAGCAGATCAGGCCGGCCGCCGGGAGCGTGGCCCAGTAGGGCACGCCGAAGCGGTCCATCAGGATGGCGGCCGTGTACGCGCCGATGGCGAAGAACGCGCCGTGACCGAGCGAGATCTGACCGTTGTAGCCGGTGAGGATGTTGAGCCCCAGCAGCACGATCGCGTAGACGATGGCCTGGGTGAACTGGAACGTACGGTAGTCGGAAAGGAAGAACGGCAATGCCGCGAGCGCAAGCACGACCAGCACGACGCCGGCCAGCCGGCGTCCGTCGAGTCCGCCCCCCGCTTTCATGCCAGGCACCTCACACTCTTGTCACTATGACGCGCCCGAAGAACCCGGACGGCTTGAAGAGCAGCACGGCGACGATCAACACGAGCGCCACGGTGAGCTTGAGCTCGGTGCCGATGACGTACGCGCCGAGCAGATTCTCGGCGACGCCGACGATGAATCCGCCGAGCACCGCGCCGAAAGGGTTGTCGATGCCGCCCAGCAACGCGGCGGCGAACGCGTACAGCAGCACGCCGGCCATCATGTTCGGATCGAGATACACGACCGGTGCCACCATCATGCCGGCCACCGCCCCGATGGTGGCGGCGAGCCCCCAGCCGAGCGCGAGCATCCAGCCCACGCGGATGCCCGCGAGGCGGCTCGACACGGGGTTCTGCGCCGCCGCGCGCATCGCGAGCCCCAGCGGCGTGAAGCGGAAGAACGCGTAGAGCAGGATCAACACGATGAAGGTGACGGCGATCGTCCCCATCTCGTGGGGCGACATGTACGGATTCTGCGGGAACAGGCCGGCCGAGAACGGCGACGGAAACGACTTGATGGTGTAGGTGTAGATCCAGCCGGCGAGGCTGTTGAAGATCACCAGAAGCGCGATGAAGACGATCACCACCGAAAGCACCGGCGCGCGCTCCACCGGGCGGATGACGATGCGTTCGATCAGGATGCCCGCGAGAAAGGAGATGCCGAGCGTGGCGACGAAGGCGATCCAGTAGGAAAAGCCGGCGTCGATGAAGGTCCAGGCGAGATAGGTCGAGAACATCGCCATCTCGCCCTGCGCGAAATTGATGTGGTGGGTGGACTGGTAGATCATGACCAGCGCGAGGGCGAGACTGGCGTAGATGCCGCCTGCCGCGAGGCCGGAGAGGATCTGGTGGAGGAAGGCTTCCATCACGCGCTCCAGGGTGCGTTCGCGGCAACCGCTTTCGACACGAAGGACGCGAAGGACGCGAAGAGCACAAAGGAAACCGTGCTCCTTTCGACGCCTGCGGAAGCACCGCGACCGTCCGCCATCAGCCTTACCCCCGACACTCGCTTTCCTTCGCGCACCCTCGTGTCCTTCACGTCCTTCGTGTTGAAAGAGTTTCGCCCTTCCTGCTTCTACAGATTCGGCCTCCGCCGGAACCAAGGCTGAACCGCCTCGAACTGCGCCGCCAAACGGAACAGCGTCGCCTCGTCGCCGTACCGACCCACGATCTGCACCCCGACCGGCAGACCCTCCGGCGTCCAGTGCAGCGGCAGCGACGCCGCCGGGTTGCCGCTCGCATTGAACACGCTGGTGAACATGGTAGCGCGCGCGAGTTTCGGACCCTCCGCGCCCGGATCGTCCGTGGTCATGCGGAAATGCTCGAGCCGCACCGGCGGATCCGGCAGCGTCGGCGTCATCAGCACGTCGAACTCGGTGAAGAAGGCTCCGACGTTGCGGCCGACGCGCTGCATCGTCTGGACCGCGGTCGCATACTCCATGGCGGTCTGCTGCTGTCCCTGGCTCGCCAGCAGCCACGTGATGGTCTCGAAACTCTCGGCCGGGATGTCCTTTCTCATGCGCGCCGCGTGCTTGCGGATCGCCATCGCGACATTGCCGCCGATGATGGTGCGGAAGGCCTCCCCATAGCTTTCGTCCACGAATCGCGGCGAAACCTCCTCGACGGCGTGGCCTGCGCTGTCTGCGAGTGCCGCAGCGGCACGCACCGCGCGCTTGACCTCCGGATGCACCGGCACGCCGTCCGCGGTGGAATCCATCACGCCGATGCGCAGGCGGCCGGCCTCGGCGCCCACTTCGCTCACGTACGATCGACGCGGATGCGCCGCAAAGTAGGGCGCGCCGATATCCGGTCCGCGCGTGACGTCGAGCAACGCCGCGCTGTCGCGCACGCTGCGCGACACGACGTGCTCGGTGGACATGCCGGACCAGCCGTCACCCCGATCGGGACCGGCCGGATTGCGCCCGCGCGTGGGCTTGAGACCGAAGAGTCCGCAGCATGACGCCGGGATGCGGATGGAACCGCCGCCGTCGCTCGAGTGCGCCGCCGGGACGATACCGGCCGCCACGGCTGCTGCGCTGCCGCCGCTGGAGCCGCCCGTGGAAAACGCACGGTTCCACGGATTGCGGGAGGCACCGAACGCCTGCGGTTCGGTCGTCACGGTCAACCCGAACTCCGGCGTGTTGGTTTTCCCGAACAGCACCAGGCCCGCGCGCCGGTAGCGCGCCACCATCTCGGTATCGTGATCCGCCACGTTGTCGGAGAAGAAGCGCGATCCGTTGCTCGTGACGGTGCCGGTGATGGTCGCGTAGAGATCCTTGATAAGGAACGGAACGCCGTGCATGGGGCCGCGCGGCAATCCGTCGCCCACGAAGCGGCGTGCGAGTTCGCGGTGGTCCTGGGTCACCGCGTTGATCTCCGGATTCACCTCGTCGAGACGATCGAGCGCCGCCTCGAGCAGCTCTGCGGGCGACACGTCGCCGCGCGCCACCTGGGCTGCGAGCGCCATGGCATCGTACTGGTCGTATTCGGAGTACAAGGGCGGCCCTGTCTCAATAACCGAGATAGGCACGACGCACGGTCTCGTCGTCACGGATCTGGGCGGCCGGGCCACCCAGCACCACCTTGCCGGTTTCGAGCAGAAGCGCCTGATCGGCCAGTTCGAGTGCCAGCCGGGCATTCTGTTCCACCAGGAGGATGCTCACCTTCTCCTCACGGTTGACGGTGCGCATGATGCGGAAGATGTCCTGCACCACCAGCGGCGCGAGGCCGAAGGACGGCTCGTCGAGCACCAACAGCTTGGGCCGCAGCATCAGTGCACGGGCGATCGCGAGCATCTGCTGTTCGCCGCCCGACAGGGTTCCCGCCTGTTGCGATCCGCGTTCGCGCAGGCGCGGGAAGTAGCCGTACATGCGATCCATGTCGGCGGCGACGGCCTTGCGATCGCGCCGCGTGAGCGCACCGATGCGAAGGTTCTCTTCCGTGGTGAGCTGCACGAATGTGCCGCGCCCATCGGGCACGTGAGCGAGGCCGAGACGCACGATGTCTTCCGTGGCCCGGCCATCGATGCGCTCGCCCGCGAACGTCACGCTGCCGCGGCGGCGGATCATGCCGCACACCGCCCGCAGGGTCGTGGTCTTGCCGGCGCCGTTGGCACCGAGCAGCGCGGTGATGCCGCCCTCCTCCACGTTGAACGCGATGCCGCTCAGCACGTTGGTCGGTCCGTAGCCGGCGTGCAGGTCGGTAACCTCGAGCAGCGCAGCCATGCTCTAGGCCTCGGCGCCGAGGTACGCGCGAATCACGCCGGGATCACGCTGCACGTCCCCCGGCAGGCCGTCGGCGATCTTGCGACCGAAGTCGAGCGCGACGACCTTGTCCGA
>JAIESW010000067.1 GCA_019745565.1 Burkholderiales bacterium | reverse complement strand
GGACAACGTGCATGGGGATCGCAATCTCGTGTGCTCGTGTCCGCCGGTGACGGAATACGCTTGAGGTTGCGGGGGCGTGATCGCGAGCCCCCATCCCAACCTTCCCCCACCGAAGGTGGGGGAAGGAGTGCATGTGGTCACGGCTTACGGAGAAGAGATGCAGCGCAGGCACTTCTTCCCCCGGCTACGCCGGGGGAAGGCTGTACTGGGTACCCGTCGCCCGTGTGGACGACGCGCATGGGGATCGCAATCTCGTGTGCTCGTGTCCGCCGGTGACGGAATACGCTTGAGGTTGCGGGGGCGCGATCGCGAGCCCCCATCCCAGCCTTCCCCCACCGAAGGTGGGGGACGGAGTGCATGTGGTCACGGCTTACGGAGGAGACATGCAGCGTAGGCACTCCTTCCCCCGGCTATGCCGGGGGAAGGTTGGGATGGGGGAGCAGCACCCACGCGACCCCCATCACATCTTCTTCCAGTCCCCCGCAGCTTCGAAGGCGGCTGCCGCACGATAGATCGTCTCCTCGTCGTAGTGCTTGCCGACCAGCATCAGGCCGATCGGCAAGCCGTCCACGAGACCGCACGGCACCGTCATCGCCGGATGGTGCGAGATGTCGAACGGGCAGGTGTTGCCGATCATCTCGAGCGCGCGCTGAACGTACAGGTCCCGGGGCGCGTTGGCCGGCGGCAGTGGAGTCGGCTTCATCGGCATGGTGGGCAACACGAGCAGGTCGTACTCCGCCAGGGCGGCGTCGTAGGCCTCGGTCACGCGGCGCGCGAGATTGACCGCCTTGCCGTAGTAGTGGCTGCCGTGGTGTTTCTTGATGTACACGCCGAGCACCGTGAGCAGCTTGGTCGTCTCCGACAGTTCGTTCGCGCGCAGCTGCCAGCCGTGCAGCTTGTCGATGAGGCTGGTCACGTACAGATCACGGCGCGAGAGCCCGTAGCCGTCCCCGAACATCATGGTCTGGGTGATGCCCTCGGCGCCGATGGGAACCCAGAGGGCAGGTGCGATCAGATGTTCCGGCACCGAGACGTCCTCCACCTTGGCTCCGAGTTTCTTCAACAGGCCGATCGCCTGCAGCACCTTCTTGTCGGACTCGGCCTCGGATTCCGGGCGCGCGAAGCCTTCCTTCAACACGCCGATCTTCAGATCCTTGACGCCGCCGTCGAGCAGTTTCGAGTACCGCACCTTCTTGGCCGGTCCGTACTGGCGCGGATCGAAACCATCGTGGCCCGCGATGACCTCGAGCATCAGGGCGTTGTCCGCAACCGTCGCCGTCATCGGACCGGTGTGGTCGACGAAGATCTCGATGGGCATGATGCCGGTGTAGGGCACGAGCCCGTGGGTCGGTTTCATGCCGTAGATGCCGCACCACGACGAGGGCATCCGGATGGAACCGCCCTGGTCGCCGCCGATGGCCATGTCGGCTTCGCCCAGCGCCACCACCACGCCGCTGCCGGACGATGATCCGCCGGCGGAGTAGCCCATCTTGAGCGGGTTGTGCACCGGCCCCTTGGCGCCGGTATGGCTGCCGCCGGAGATGCAGTAGGACTCGCAATGCGTCTTGCCGACGATCTCGGCACCGGCATCGAGTAACCGCGTGACGACGGTGGCGTCGATGTCCGGTACGTAGCCTTCGAGGATCGAATTGCCGTTCATCATGGGCACGCCGGCCACCATCACGTTGTCCTTGATCGCGACCTTCTTGCCCTTGAGCGGGCCGCTGGCGGCGCCCTTGATGGACGTCTTCACGTACCACGCGTTGTGCTGGTTCTCCTGCGGCGACGGGAACGTGCCCGGCGTGCGCGGATATTTCACCGGCGGCAGATAGTCGGGCAATGCGTCGACGACGTTGTACGCATCGACGTTGCCCTTCAGCAGCGCGAGGTAGGAAGCGACGTCGGCATCCGACAGCGCCAGACCGACCTCGTCGGCCGCCTCAAGTAGTTGTTCCGGGGTGGGGTATTGCACAGCCATGGGACTCTCCTCTCGTTGGATGCAGCAGCTTGTGGGCACCGGCACTCGCCGGCGCAAGGGGTTCAGGGTGCCAGCAGACGTACCAGCGCAGGATCGTCGCGCACCTCCTCCGACGATCCCTGCAGCGCCACGTGGCCACGGTCCATCACGTAGCAGTACTTCGCGACGCTCAAAGCCATCTTCACGTGCTGCTCGACAATCACCACGGCGATGGTCGTCGCGAGTTGCTCGAGGCAGGCGGCGATCTCGTCGACGACGCCGTGCCACACGCCTTCGGTGGGCTCGTCCAACATCAGCAGATGCGGGCTTGCCAGCATCGCGCGGCTGATCGCCAGCATCTTGCGCTCGCCGCCCGAGAGCGTGCCGGCCTGCTGACCGAGGCGTTGCCCAAGGCGCGGAAACAGCTGCAGCATCTCGTCGATGCGATCCTCGCCGCGGGGCGCCGCCATCGCACCGATACGCAGGTTGTCCTTCACGCTGAGCCGCGCGAACACGCCATGCTCCTGCGGCACGTGGCCGATGCCGCGCCGGACCCGCGCTTCCACGGGCATCCGGGTGCAGTCGCCGCCGTTGAAGCGAACCTTGCCGCGGGCCGGCTTCAAGTCGCCCGCGAGCGACTTGAGCAGCGTGGTCTTGCCCGCCCCGTTGCGCCCCAGGATCGCGACGCCGCCGCGCGACGGCACCTTCAGCGTGACATCGAACAGCGCCTGGCTGGTGCCGTAGAACGTGCACAGGTCTTCCGCGAGCAGGAGCGCGTCTTCAGCCATGGGCCAGATACGCCTCCTTCACGCGGGGATCGTTCTGCACGTCGTCGGTCCGCCCGCTGGCGACCACCTCACCCTGATCGAGCACGGTGAGCGAATCGCAGATGTCCTTGATGAAGTCGAGATCGTGCTCGACGATGAGCAGCGAGCAGCGCGCCTTGATCGGCCCCAGCAGATCGCCCGTGGCGCGGCGCTCCTGCGGACTCATGCCGGCCGTGGGCTCGTCGAGCAGCAGGAGCTTCGGCTTGCGCGACAGCGCCATCGCGATCTCGAGCCACTGCTGCTGCCCGTGCGACAGGAAGCCGGCCAGTTGGTCGCGCCGGTCCGCCAGCCCGAAGCGCGTCAGCAGCTCCATGACTTCGTCGTGCAGCCGACCGCGCGTCCGCGACGCGATCAGCGCCAGCATCGGATCGTGCGCCTGCAGGGCGAGGAGCAGATTGTCGTACACCGACAGCTGCGGCAGGATCGCCGTGATCTGGAACTTGAGGCTCATCCCTGCGCGCGAGCGCTCCGGGGGCGTCGCTCTCGTGATGTCGCGGCCGGACAAGTGCACCGTTCCACCCGAAGGCAGCTCGGCGCCGGCGATGCACTTCAGCAGGGTGCTCTTGCCGGAGCCGTTCGGTCCGATCAGGCCGTGGAACTCGTTCCCGGTCACGGTCATCCGCGCATCCTTGAGGGCGGTCAGCGAGCCGTAGATCTTGGTGAGACCCCGCACCTCAAGCAGGCTCATGGCTCGCCTGCGATTTCTGCGGCGGCGCGGCACGCGCTGCCTTCCCGAACGAGCCGACCCGCTCGCGATCGCTCACCAGAAGACCGATCAGACCGGTAGGCCGGAACATGACGGTACCGAGCAGCAGCAACCCGAGCACGACCGGCCAACCGGTTTCCAGGAACGCCGTGACGGTCTCGCCGAGCCATGTGAACTGCGGCAGCACGTAGCTGATGAGTTCGATGATCGCCACGCCCAGCACAGCACCGATCAGCGTGCCCGCGCCCCCGAACAGCACGTACAGCACGGCCTGCGTGGACAGCACCGGCCCGAGCTGCCCCGGCCCGATGAAACCTTCATGGAACGCGAACAGCCCGCCCGACACACCGGCGATCAGGCCGGACAGCGTGAAGACCACGCCCTTGTAGCTCTGCACCTGATAGCCGAAGAACGCGATCCGCGCCTCCTGCTGGCGAATTCCCGTGAGGACCAGGCCGAACTGCGAGCGCACCAGCAGCCGCATCAGCACGTAGGTGGCCACCAGGATGCCCAGGGCAATGTAGAAGAAGACGATGCCCTCCTCGATCTCGAAGCTGCCGGCGGTGAGGCGCGGCAGCGACGAGATGCCGTTCTGCCCGCCCACCCACGACCAGCCGCGCGCGAGCCGCTCCACCGCATACGAGCCGGTCAGCGTGCCCAATGCGACGAAGATGACCGACGGAATGCGCTTGCCGAAGATCACGATCACAGCGACCACGAAAGCGAGCACCAGCCCCACGAACGCCGCGACCGGCATCAGCGCGAAGATCGACGTGACGCCGGATTTGGTCGCCAGCAGCGCGGTCACGTAGCCCGCGACACCGAAAAAGAGCGCCTGCCCGAAGCTCATGATGCCCGCGTAGCCCCACACCAGATCGAAGGACAGCGCGAGCAGTGCCAGGATGCAGATCTTGGTGGCGAACAACACCCAGAAGTCGTCGAGCACCCAGGGCAGCGGCAACGCGAACACCAGCAGCGCGATCTCGATGATGGGGAGCACCCGCCGAAAGGGCGGCGGAGCGGCGTTCACCGACATGACCATCCGTTCCCGCTCGTCCGCACCCACGCACTCACGTTGCCGGACCGCCGCGAGGCGGCCGGCACGCTGACCGCGCCGGGCGCGCTCAGGTCTTCACGCATTCGCGCGGGTCCACCAGGCCCGAGCTCTTCTCGATGATCTCGTACTTGCCGCTCTTGGCCACCGCGATGTACATGGGCATCTTCACGTGCCACGTCCCCGGGACGACCTCGCACGGCCCGCCGGGCCCGTCCGCCAGTTTCGCGTGGTCGAGGGCCGTCGCCACGTCGTCGCGCTTCACGCTCTTGGCGGTCTTCACGGCCTCGGCCCACAGATTGATGCCGCGCCACATGCCGGTGGACGCACTGCCCGCGGTGAACGGATTCTTCGTGCCGTAGAGCTTGGTGTACTTTTCCTGCAGCTTGTTGCCGTAGGCATCGTTGACCGCCTTGAAGTAGTCAAGGCAGCTCGCCAGCCCTTCGATCTCGTTGGCGGGCGTGATGTTGAGCGCGTTCTCGTCGTAGTACACGCAGGCGAGTCGGCCGCCCTTCTTCTGGAAGCCGGCTTCAAAGAGCTGCTTGAAGAACACCGGCGTGCCCGGAGGAATGGTGGTATTGAACACCACGTTGGTGCCGCTCGACATGATCTTGCTCACGACGGCGCTGTACTCGTTGTGGTCCACGGGGAAGTAGACCTCGTCCACCACCTCGCCGCCGCTCTTCTCGATGACCTTGCGGGCGTACTTGTTGAGCTCGTGCGGCCACACGTAGTCGGCCGAGGGCAGGAAGAACTTCTTGCCGCCGTTCTTGATGAGCCAGGGGATGAACGTGTCGCATTGCTGCGCCGGCGTCGGACCGGTGCAGTAGAGATACTTCGTGCACTCGAGACCCTCGTAGAGCTGCGGATAGATGTAGAGCGTCTTGCCACGGTTGACGATGGTGTCCTTGATGGCGTTGCGCATCGAACTGGTGATCCCGCCGAACACGACGTCCACCTTGTCCTGGGTCACGAGCTTGCGCACCCGCGTCACCGCGAGTTGCTCGTTGCTGGCCGTGTCCTCGGCGAAGATCTTGAGCGGCCGGCCGATCAGGCCACCGGCGGCGTTGATCTCTTCCACCACCATCTTCGCGACGTTGAGGTTCGGAATGCCGGCGTAACCGATGGCGCCGGTCAGGTCGGTCGCGATGCCGATCTTGATCGGGTCGGCGGCCCAGGCACCTTTCGGATTCAGCACATAGCTGCCGCCGCCGAGGGCCACCATCCCGGCGAGGGCGGTGGAGCGTTGCAGGAACAACCGGCGTGATTCGGAATCGAGTCGCCCCTTGAGATCGTCTTGGCTCATTGATCATTTCCTCCAGGTGGATAGAAGGCCCTCGGGCCGGAACTTTACGATGACGATTGCAATGACGAACACGAGCAGATCCGCCACCACGGGCTTGATGGCCCAGGGCAGCGCTGCGCTCGACGCGCCGACCAGTGCCGCACCGGCGATGGAACCCTCGAAGCTGCCCATGCCGCCGAGCATCACCGCGAGGAAGGACTTGATGAGGAACGGGACGCCCATGTCCGCGCTGATCGAATACATGGGCACCATCAGGCCGCCGGCCAGACCGGCGAGCGCGCTGCCGAACGCGAACGTCGTCGCATACACGCGGTTGACCGAAATGCCCGATGCGCGGGCCAGCGCCGGATTCTCGAGGGCGGCTCGCATCTGGAGCCCGAACTTCGTCCGGGTAAGCAGCAACCAGCACAACACCATCACGATCGCCGTGATGACGATGACGGCCGATCGCCACTGCGAGATCGACACTTCGCCCAGCACGAACGAACCGGCCAGCGGTGCATCCACGTTGTGGAAGCGGCCTCCGAGCAGCGCGCGCACGGCCTCCCTCAGCGCGAGCGCGATCGCGTAGGTGCCCAGCATCGCGACGATCGGCGCGGTGTAGAAGCGCCGGATCGCGATGCGCTCGAGAATCAGCCCGACGATGGCAACGACGAAGGGCGCCGCGATCATCCCGACCCAGGTCGGGATGCCCTTCTGCTGGAACATGTAGACCGTGAAGGCACCCAGCAGCACGAACTCGCCGTGCGCGAAGTTGAAGATGCCCATCATGCTGGCGATGATGCCGAGACCGAGCACGACCAGCACGAAGATCGCGCTGTAGGCCAGGATGTCGAAGAAGAACGGTACAGCGCTCACGGCAGTTGAGATCCGAGCCACACCAAGTGCGGGTTGCGCATCGCAGAAAGCGTGCCGGCCTTCGGATCCGCTGCACGCCTGCACCGAGCCCCGGAACGCAAAGGGAAATCGCCGTTCCCCGCGTCCGGACCGCGCGGAGTATGCGCCCGGAACGTGCGCCCGGGTAGACCTCGTGCACCAATGTAGTGAGTCTTCCGGCCGGGCACGGAGGCGACCTTCGTCATCTCAGCATGTACTTCCGCGACAGCGGTACGCGGGTCACCGGCTCGGCCCACAACCGCCTGCCGTCCGCGAAGCACTCGAAGGTCTGGGCGTTCACCTCGATGGACGGCAAAGCGTCGTTGCGGATCATGTCCGTCTTGCGCAAGCGACGCACGCTCGAGATCGCCAGCCAGGGCTTCTGCGTGTCCAGCTTCTCCCGGGCTCCCGATTCCAGCGCGAGCTTGCTCACGAACACCGCCGACAGTGCGTTCTTCGCCCGGCCGAGCGCGCCCCACATGGGTTTCTGCACCATGGGCTCGGCCATGAAGATGCTGCCGTTGCCGTCGCCCATGACCGACCAGGCGACGAAGCCGCCCTTGATGACGAGGAACGGTTTGATGCCGAAGCTCGCTCGCGGCCAGATCACGAGATCGGCCATGCGCCCGGACTGGATCGATCCTACGTGAGCATCGATGCCTGCGGCGATGGCGGGATTCACGGTGTACTTGGCGACGTAGCGCTTGATGCGCTCGTTGTCCGCGCGAGTGGTGCGCTCCTCCGGCAAGCGGCCGACCCGGTCCTTCATGACCGACGCGAGCTGCCAGCACTTGGCGACGTTCTCGGCCAACCGCCCCATGCCCTGCGTGTCCGTGGCGAAGATGGAGATGGCGCCCATGTCGTGCAGGAGATCCTCCGCGACCATGGTCTGCGGCCGCACGCGCGCTTCCGCGAACGCCACGTCCTCGGGGATGCCGAAGTTGAGAAAGTGCGCGAGCATGGTCATCGGCACGCCCTCGTTCAAGCCGGAGGGAGTGAACGGATTGGTCGGGTTGGTCGACGACGGCAGAACGTTGGCATAGCCGTTCACCCGCACGAGGTCGGGGGCGTGCCCGCCGCCGGAGCCCTCCGTGTGATACATGTGGACGGTGCGGTCGCCGATCACCGCCATGGTGTCTTCGCAGAAGCCGAACTCGTTGATGGTGTCGGTGTGGATATGGACGGAGAAGTCGTTGCGATCGGCCGCGCGCAGGGAACCGTCCAGCACCGCGGGCGATGCCCCGTAGTCCTCGTGGATCTTCACGCCCAGCGCGCCGCCGGCCACCGATTCCTCGACCGCGCCCACGTCCATGCAGCCGCGGCCGAGGAACCCGAAGTTGAGCGGAAACTCGTCGGCGCCCTGGATCAGCCGCCCAAGCACGTTGGGTCCGGAGCAGCTCACGTCGAAGTGCGGGCCCGGGGTCATGCCGATCATGGTCGTCGTACCGCCCGCGAGCGCGTGCCAGCATTGCTGCGGCGAGATGAAATGCGCGTGGGCTTCCACGGCACCGGCCGTGACGATGAAACCGTCGGCGTGCACGACCGTGGTGTTCGGACCGCAGCGCAGCCGCGGATCGACCCCGTCCATGATCCTGGGGTTCCCGGCCTTGCCGACGGCGACGATGCGCCCGTCGCGGATGCCGATGTCCGCCTTCACGATGCCGGCGACGGCATCGATGATGGTGGCGTTCTGCACCACCATGTCCAGGGCACCGGATGCGTACGTGCCTCCGGGTTCGAAGCCTTCGCCGTCACGCATGACCTTGCCGGCGCCGGTCGTGAGTTCGTCGCCCGGATGGGTGAAGTCGTGCTCGATCTCCGCGAGGAGCGAGGTGTCCGCCAGCCGAACCAGATCGCCTCGGGTCGGTCCGTAGAGATTGTTGTACGCGGCTCGGGATAGGGTTGCCATGTCACGCCCCCAGGTAGCCGCGCTGGCGCGCACGATCGAGCGCTGCCGCCCTGACCGCAGGATCGTGAATGGAACCATCGGTGAGATTGGCAAAGCCGTGCACCTCGCCGGTCCCGCCGATCGCCACGAGATCGACCTTCACGAGCACACCCGGTTCGAACCGCACGCCGGTACCGGAGGGGCGGTCGAGCCGCATGCCGAAGGCCTGCGCCCGGTCGAAACGCAGCGCGCGATTCACTTCGAAGAAATGCGCGTGACTGCGCACCTGGATGGCGCGGTCGCCGCTATTGAGCACTTCCACCGTGACGCGACGGCGCCCCACGTTCAACTCGACGTCGGCCCCGGCGGGAATGATCTCGCCCGGAACCGGCTCGTCTGCCGGCGGCTGCATGCCGGGCTTCACCGGATCGAACAGAACCACCAGCTTGGTGCCCTCGGTCATGGAGGCCTCGAGCGCGATGTAGGGAATCATCGAAGCGACACCGGGTTCCACGTCGTCGGTGGTGAGCAGCTGCCCACCGAAGTTCACCAACTCCGCATGGCTCAACCCGCGACGCGCGGCCGTCAGCGTTTCATCGGTGATCAGGGCGACCGCCTCCGGATGGCTGAGGCGGATCCCCTGGGACCGGTAGCGGCGCGCAAGTTCCGCCGCAGTAAACAGGGTGAGTCGGTCGATCTCGGTGGGCGTCAGATTCATCATGGCGGTCTCCTGGGTGGGGCTGACGGGTGTGGCGAACCTGCGGCAGGTTCCGTGCCGCGACCATGATGCAGCAGCGCCTCATCTCCATCGCAGGGAAGACCACCGACGGTACCTCGCCGACGTCGACCGGCGCGCTCCGCGATGGTGCCTGCGGCTGGTTGGCGCACCATCCGGCAACACCTGCAGCGGTACCACGCGACCGCGTAGACTTGAAGGCAATCTCTCCGCTCGACGCCATCCCATGACTCAAGCCACCACGTTGCGTGCGGTCGTCGGTCTCCCCGCCGAGCCGCATCCCCTGAAGGATTCCGCCCTCGTCCTGATCGACTGCCAGAACACATATCGTCAAGGTACCCTGCAACTCACCGGCGTGGAGGAAGCGCTCGCCGAAGCCCAACGCCTCCTCGCCGCTGCCAGGGACGCGGGTATTCCGGTGTTCCACATCCAGCAGGACGACGGCCCGGGATCGCTGTTCGACATCAATGCCGACATCGGGCGCATTGCCGAAGCGGTGGCACCGGGCGGCAACGAACCGGTGGTGGTGAAGAACTATCCCAACTCCTTCGTCGGCACCGATCTCCACGAGCGGCTGCAGGCCATCGGCGCGACCAACCTGGTGCTCGCGGGCTTCATGACCCACATGTGCGTCAACTCGACAGCGCGCGGCGCATTCAACCTGGGCTACAACGTGACGGTCGTGGCCGGCGCCACGGCCACGCGCGATCTGCCGAAGCCCTCGGGCGGTGTCGTTCCGGCGCAGAGCATCCACGACGCGAGCCTCGCGAGCATCGCCGACCTCTTCGCCGTGGTGGTGGCCCGCACGAAGGACCTCGCGCGTTGACTCTTGCGGATTGAGTCACGCGCAAGGTTCGCGGATACTGCTGCATTCGCCGTTCGGGAGTTCCGCGTTGGGATCCAGGATTCACGTCTACAAGGGCAACACGATCACCGTCACGTGGGACGCTGCGATCTGCATCCATGCAGCCGAGTGCGTGCGCGGCCTGCCGAAGGTGTTCGACACCTCGCGCAAGCCTTGGGTGGATGCGAACGCGGCCAGCGCCACGGCCGTCATGGGCGTGATCGAGCGTTGCCCGTCGGGCGCGCTCAAGTATCAGTTCGGCAACGGCACGAAATCCGAGCGACCTGCCAAGGTCAATGCAGTCACCATCGCCAGCGACGGTCCCCTGCATGTGCGCGGTGAGATCGAGATTGTTCGAGGGTCCGACGGCGGGACGGTGGCGAAGGACACGCGCGTCGCGTTGTGCCGCTGCGGACAATCGGCCAACAAGCCGTTCTGCGACCGGTCGCACGCCAAGACCGGGTTTTCCGATCTCGGCCTCGTGACGGGACCGACCGACTCGAAGCCCGCGAAAGCCCCGCCCAACCCAGGGCTCAAGATCACGCTGCGGCAGAACGGTCCGCTGCGCCTGGACGGCGAGATGCAGATCTTCGACGGCGGCGGACGGCTCGCCTGGCAGGGGCAGGAAGCCGCGCTCTGTCGCTGCGGTGCATCGAAGAACAAGCCGTTCTGCGACGGCAGCCATCGCGAACTGGGGTTCGTGGCGGAATAGGGTGTTACACGTGTCAACGGTCCCTGCCCGTTGACGCGGTTGTATTCGAGTCGCTGCTTGGCTTACCGTACCGGCAAGGCCGGACACAACAACGAGGAGCCCGCAGTGAGGATCTCGATGACACCGAAAATCCGCCGTAGAGCCGCGCTGATCGCCGTCGGAACGCTGGCCTGTGCCGGAATCGCTCTGGGTGTGGACCCCACCGGTGCGCTCGAGGAAGAGGAACTATCGGCCGGCGCCCTCACCGTTGCCCGCTTCGACGAGCACGCGTTCGACCAGGCGCCGAACGGCCTGCCCTACAAGGTGCAGGAAAGGTTCATGCGCGGGCGGCATCACTTCAACCAGCGGTGGGTGCAGTTCCCGTCCATCGGCGGCGACTGGGGTCTCGGCCCCACGTTCATCACCAACAAGTGCGTGACCTGTCACGTTCGTGCCGGGCGCGGCATGCCGCCGGAGAAGGCGGACGAACAGGTGATGGCCGTACTGGTGCGCCTCAGCATTCCGGGCGAGACCGAGCACGGTGGCCCGAAGCCGCATCCGGCCTACGGCGACCAGATCCAGAACCAGGGGCTGATGGGGCAGGATCGCGACGACACCTTCCTCGGCGATCGCGTGCCGCCGGAAGCCGAAGTCTTCATCGACTGGGAGACGAGCCAGGTCACGCTCGCCGACGGTGAAGTGGTGGAACTGCGCAAGCCGAAGGTGCGCTGGGGCAAGCTTTGGTTCGGCGCGATCGGCGACGACACCATGATCTCGCTGCGCATGGCACAACCGATCCAGGGCCTCGGCCTGCTCGAAGCGGTACCCGAGGAAACCATCCTGAAGATCGCGGAGGAACAGAAGGCGCAGGGCTTCAACGGCCGGCCCAACTACGTGCGCGACGACGTCAACAAGAAGATCTCCCTGGGCCGCTTCGGCTGGAAGGCCAATCAACCGAGCGTAGGGCAGCAGATCGCGAGCGCCTATGCCGGCGATCTGGGTGTTACGTCAGATCTCTATCCGGAGCAAAACTGTCCGGGGCCGCAGACCGACTGTGCCTATCAACCGCCCGGCAACCAGCCCGAACTGATCGAGAACGACTGGAACGAGATCACGTTCTGGGAACAGGCCCTCGCGGTGCCGGCGCGCCGCAACGTGAAGGACCCGAAGTTCAAACAGGGCGAGAAGCTGTTCGTGGAGGCGAAGTGCTCCGTGTGTCACGTACCCGAGTTGAGAACCGCCGAGAAGGTGCCGCACCTCAAGATGCTCGAGAACCAGAAGGTGCGGGCTTACACCGATCTCTTGTTGCACGACATGGGTGAAGGCCTTGCGGACCACCGGCCGGATTTCAAGGCGGGGGGGCGGGATTGGAGGACGCAGCCGCTGTGGGGACTGGGGTTGGCGAAGACGGTACTGGGCGCCGAGTACGCGCCGATGCTGCACGACGGGCGCGCGAGGAACGCGACCGAAGCCATTCTTTGGCACGGCGGCGAGGCGGCGATTTCTCGCGACGCGTACCGGAAGCTGGCGCGAGATCAGAGAGAAGCACTACTCTTCTATTTGGCATCGATCTGAGAAATCCTTGCTATCGAGCTTGAATGCGGCGCGGGGCCCATCGAAGTCCATCCGACTTTCGTAGTCGCCAGATACATCGTGTCACCACTCGAAACTGCTCCGGAACCGACCTCCGTGGCTTCTGACTCGTTGCAGCGCCCGCAGCATCGCGTTCTGACAGCAAGCATCCGGCCCATGGCTCTGTGGCTCGTGTGCGTTTTCGTCGGTGCCTGCACCCTATACTCTGCAGCACAGAGCCACACTGTGACGGAACCGACACCACGCTCGGACGGATGACGGATGGGAAACAGGTCGCTGCAAGGCCTCGTTGCAATGATCATCGCGTTCGGCGCATTCATGCTGTTCGTGCGGGATCGCTCGCCGAAGCCGGAATACGACGAAGCAGCGTGTGCCGGGCCACCCCTCAGGTCCGCGCAAAAGCGCAACGACGCCATGCAGCAAGGCTATACGATCAATCGATACTACGACTGCATCGACAAGGCCTCCTTCGTCGAGATCAATCGGCAGAAGACCGAGGTGCAGCGTGCCCGCGCAGAAGCGCCGGTCGCGCCGACCAGCACTGCGGCCGCCGAATCCCAGGAGAGTCTGGAACAAGCTCGAAGCGGTTTCCAGACCGCCATCTCCGTGCCTGCCAGCGGTACGCCACCGCTGCCTCATCCGCCACCGCAGCTGTTCGTACGGACGGACTACACGAGCAGCCGCAATCTGACACTCCCCGCATTCGTAACGCCCGATCCGAAGGACGGGCAGAAGCATCCCGCCATCATCTGGTTGACCGGAGGGGATTCGAATTCGCTCGATGATTTCTGGTCGCCGGGGCCGGAATCCAACGACCAGTCGGCCGAGGCGTTCCGCGAAGCCGGTCTGATCATGATGTTTCCCACGTTGCGTGGCGGCAACGCCAATCCCGGCGGCAAGGAGTTCCTGTTCGGTGAAGTGGAGGACGTGCTGGCCGCTGCCGACCATCTGGCGCGGTTTGCCTATGTCGATCCGACTCAGATCCATCTGGGTGGCCACAGTACGGGTGGCACCCTGGCTCTGTTGACAGCCGAGTCGAGCGGTCGCTTCAAGGCGGTGTTCGCCTTCGGCCCGGTCGCCGAAGTGACCCGATATCCGCCTTCCGTCGTGCCCGTGAACTTCGCAGAGTATGGCGCGCGTGAGATCAAACTGCGCTCACCGATCCACTGGCTGAGCGGGATCTCCGCGCCGACTTACATCATCGAGGGCACGAACGGCCCGGCGAACACCGAGGACTTCGCGGCGCTTTGCCAGAAGTCCAGGAACCCCCAGTTGCACTGTGTTCCCGTAGAGGGGTCGGACCACTTCAGCTCACTCGCCAAAGTCACCAAAGTGATCGCGGCTCGCCTCGCTGTCGGCGGATACGGCACCGAGTTCGCATTGCGACCGGACGAGTTCCGGCAGGCGAGCGCGAGCTCGAAGCCATAACCGTCGACCGGCGAGCCACGACAGCGCGCGGACAGGTCCATGCATCCGGGCATTGACCTCGGGACGCGCTTCGGCGGCTGACGGCAGTCAACCGGGCTGCGCCGCCGCGAGTCGCCTGACGCCCTTCACGTACCGCTCCAGCGTCTGCGACAGCACGCCGCGCGGGATCATGATCTCGATCAACTGGAACTGACCGCGTCGCGCCAACGCGCGATCGATCGCGGTCTTGAGTTCGGCGCGCGTGCGGACGCGAGTCCCGTTCCCGCCGAGCCCTGCAGCCATCTCGGCGAAGCCCCAGGTGTCGAGGACGTTGAAGCGCGACTCGGGCTGGAACGTCCGCAGCATCTCCCAGCATGCGTTGTTGAAGAGCAGCACGATCGGATCCCATCCGTAGCGCCGGCAATTGCCCAACTCCCAGCCGGTCATCTGGAATGCGCCGTCGCCGACCAGGATCAAAGGGCGTTGTCCCGTGGCCGCCTGCAGCCCGAGACCTGCGGGCACACCGAAACCCATGGTGGCGTAGTAGCCGGGCGCGACCAGCGCCGTGTGCTCGATGTCCATCGCGGTGAAGAGGCAGTCGCCCACGTCGCACGCGATCGGCATCTTGCCGTGCTCGGCCATCAGGTCGTTCACCGCGACGGCGATGTCGTTCGGCGTGATCTCGCTGCCGTCGGCCACCAGTCCGCGCGGATAAGTGGTACGTACGACGTTGTGCGGTCTTGCTCGCGGTTGAGTTCGTGCGAGCAAGGCATCGACGAGCGCGCCGAGCGGGATCTTCGGATAGACGTGATGGCCGAGCCGCACTTCGCCGTCGCACGCCACGATGGATTTGCGGACATCGATCTTCTTCTCCGAAACCGCGAAGTTGGTATCGGAAAGGATCACGCCGAGCAGGACCAGGGCGTCGGAGTTCTCCACCAGCCGCGTCACTTCCGGCAGGCCGGCCACACCCATGTAGGTGCCGACGAGCGAGGCGTCGGAGTCCGACAGCAGGCCACGACCCATGAAGCACGTGACCACCGGCAGCGACAGCCGAAGTGCCAGTTCGGCCACCTTCTCCTCGAGACCGAAGCGGCGGACTTCCACATCCACCATCAGCACGGCCGTCGATGCGCTCTGGATGCGTTCGAGCACCTCGTCCGCACACGCGGCCAGCGCCTCGTCGTCCACCGTCACCGGCGCCAGCTCCGGTACCGGCCCACAAGGCACACCCACCATGTCTCTGGGGATCTCGATGTAGACCGGCCGCGAGTGCTTCAGGCAGCTGCTCAGCACGCGGGCAATGTCCGTCGGCGCCCGCTCGGCATCGTCGAGGCGCACGCGGTCGCAGGTGATCTCCTCGTAGATGCGGAACTGCGAATCGAGGGTCTTGGCCTGATGGTGCAGCAGCAGACCGGAACTCGCCTCGCCCTTGCCCGGTCCGCCCGAGAGCACCACCACGGGCGACTTTTCGGCATAGGCGGCCGCGACCGCGTTGATCATGTTGAGCGCGCCCGCGCCGTAGGTGACGGCAGCCACACCGATTGACCGGTTGACCCGTGCCGATGCATCGGCCGCGAAGCCCACGCCGGGTTCGTGCGAAAGGGTGTAGAGCGGCAGGATCTGCGACTCTTCGATGATGCGGAAGTACGGCAGCGCGAAATCGCCGGGGATGCCGAAGATCTGGCGTGCACCGTTGGCCTTGAGCGCGTGCAGGAGCGATTCGGTGAGGTTCATGGGCGATGATCCTCCGGGGACGGGTCGGACGGACTCGTCGGCCGGCTTGGATGGGCGAGATGCTACTCTGCGTACGTTTCGTGCGGCCGACAACCGAGACGGCCCCTGACCCGCGTGAACTGACGAGCCAAGGTGAGCCAGATCGCAACCCGTCGTCCATCCACAGCCGGCATGGTTTCCGGATGCAGCTTCATGCTCGCGTGCCTGCTGCCGCCGTCGATCCTCTCCGCCGACGCCGACCACATTCCGGACGAAGCCCTGTCGGCCGGCACCTTCACCGTCGCCCGCACCGATTCGAGTGCGTATGCCGAACCGGCTGCGGTGCTGGACTACAAGCAGCGCAAGGCCTTCGACATGGGACGGGGCCACTTCCATCGCCGATGGGTGGTCTTCGCCGGCGTGAACGGCGACTGGGGACTGGGCCCCACGTTCATCGCGGATCGATGCTCGATCTGCCACGCGAACGCAGGGCGCGGCGCTCCGCCCACCGAGGCGAATCAGCAGTTGCGCTCGATGATCGTTCGTCTGAGCCTCCCGGGCACGGACGAGCAAGGTGCACCGCGCGCCGACCCGCACTACGGCGACCAGTTCCAGAACGACTCTCTGCAGGGCCGCACGGCGGATGACGCGTACAGCACCGAGCCGGTGCCGCCCGAGGCGGACCTGTATCTCGACTGGAAGACGCGCACGGTCACCTTTGCCGACGGGGAAACGGTCGAACTGCGCGAGCCGCGACTGCGCATCGAGAATCTTCGCTTCGGTCCCCTCGGTGCAGGTGCCATGACGTCGGTACGCAACGCACAGGCGTTGGTCGGTCTCGGGCTGCTCGAGACTGTCCCTGAGGAGACGCTGCTGGCGATCGCGGAACGACAGACCGCCGAGGGGGTCCGCGGCCGGCCGAATCGCGTATGGGACGCCGTGAACGGCCGTCACGCACTCGGCCGCTTCGGCTGGAAGGCGAATCAGCCGAGCCTCAGGCAGCAGATCGCCGCCGCGGCGATCGGCGACATGGGCGTCACCTCCGAACTCTTCCCGGCGCAGAACTGCCCGCCGGCGCAGGCGCTCTGCCTGGACGAAACGCCGGGTGCACCGCGCGAACTGATCGACAACGACTGGGTCGAGATGGAGTTCTGGCTGCAGGGTCTCGCGGTGCCTGCGCGGCGTTCAGTGGCCGATCCTCGCTTCGCGCGCGGCGCCGCCCTGTTCGTCGAAGCGAAGTGCGCCGTCTGCCACGTGCCCGAATTGAGGACTGCGGCAAAGGTGCCGCATCTCCCGCAGCTGGCGAATCAGACCATCCGCCCCTACACCGACCTGCTGCTGCACGACATGGGCGAAGAACTCGCTGACTACCGGCCCGATTTCCAGGCCGGTCCGCGCGATTGGCGCACACCGCCGTTGTGGGGGCTCGGGTTGTCGAAGACGGTCAACGGCAGCACTGCGCTGTTGCACGACGGGCGCGCGCGCTCGGTCATCGAGGCGATCCTGTGGCACGGCGGTGAAGCGGAGGCTTCGCGAGAACGGTTCCGGACGATGTCCATGAAGGATCGGGAAGCATTGGTCCTATATGTGGAATCGATCTAGTCTGACGACGGTCTGATCGAGACCAGCGCAGCACAACGGCTTCCGATCCGGCATCGCCGGGGCGCCATCAGTCGCTGGAACTCACGGTGGAGATTCCCGGCGGAGCTGCGCCCCTGGAGGCGGAAGCGCCGGCTCAGGTCACGGACCAGGGAAGCGCCCCCTCCGAGTAGCGCTGACCGAACCGCGCCGCGATCCCTCTCGATGGGATCGTGACGAGTCACCGATCGCAATCCGGCAACCGTGGCGAACTCCCCTTTCGCGGTCCTGTCGTACCCATTGTCGGGACGCCTCGAACGGGATGACTACCGGAGGGCACGATGCCCCTGCGCGCCCCACCTGTTCCAGGGAGGCCTCATGAACGTTTCACTTCTGGGCACCGACTGTCGCGTCCTTCCCTCGCTGCCCGTCGAACTGCTGGTCGATGTCGACGGCAGAATGGTTCGCGCTTCGATCGAGCGCAAAGTGCTGGCGCACCTGATGGGTGCAACGCCGAGCGACGAGGACAGCGTGCATCGTTTCATCCGCAGGAATCGACGGGAACTCGAACTCGCCGTCAAGGCGAGCCTCTATTCGCACGGTGTCCCGCTGGATCGGCACCTCGTACTCGGCGAACAGGACTTGCGGTCCATACGGACGACCTGAAGCGATCCTCGGATCGCACCTCTGCACCATCGAGAACGCCGGCCCGGAGCCGGCGGTTTCCGTGAGATCGGATGGCGAGCCGTCCGATCGGGTCCGGACTGTGTGCGATCCGTAAGGCGTCGGGGCCTATTCTGGCCCGCGCGCCGCACGAAGAGCGACCGAAGCCGCCCGGCGGCCGCCACGCCATCCTCATGGGGGAAAGACATGAACACTCACATTGGTGCATCCATCGGTCTGTTGCTGCTCTCAGGCGCCGGCCTGGGCATCTCCACCGACGAAGCTGCTGCCCAGCAGAAGTACTCGGTCACCCGCCCGCCGACCACGACCTCGCAATATCTCCAGGAACATGCGATCGACGTCGACGATATCCCGGGCCATCAGGTCCGGGTCTATGAGATCCGCTACAGCTTCCCGGCGCGGGACCTTGCCTTCGGCGGCGTATTCGTCAAACAGAGCCTCACCCGCGGATCCAGTGACTACATCGGCGGCAACGGCCCGTTCACCACGTACACCGTCTACACCCTCGAAGACGGCAACAGGGTCTTCAGCCGATCAACCGGCACCACGCAGGCCGATCCTGACGGGACGAGACACTTCACGTTCGTGGAAAACTACCTGGGAGGCACGGGAAAGTTCAAGGGCATCCGCGGGCAGATGAGGGGCTCGGGCTCACGTGCGCCGGGAGCCAAATCGCTCGAGCAGCAGTCGGCGGGCGAATACTGGTTGGACGAGTAGGCGCATCAGGGAAAACGCCGGCTCGAAGCCGGCGTTTTTCATCACGTCTCAGCACGCGTCAACCCGCCGGCTCGGCGATCGGACCGCCGTGCTCGTGATGCTCCACCGCCTTGGGCGTAGCGGTCGCGTACTTGCACGCGAACAGCACTACCGCCACCGCGAGATAGCTGAGCGCCACCGTCGGCGATTGGGCGAAACCGATGTGCTCGCCGTGCATGAAGCCGAAGAAGGTCATGACGGCGCCGACCAATGCGAACGCCGATGCCTTCACGTACTCGCGTTCGATCAGAAAGACCGCGACCGAACCCAGCACGAGACTGGTGAGGATCGCGCCGCCGCCCAGCACCTCGAGGCCGTGATACAGGATGCCCACCTGTCCCAGCTTGTCGATGCCCACCGCGGCGGCACTGGTGCCCGCGGCGCCGAGCGCGTTGTCGATCTGCAGCTTGCCCCATGCCGCCACATGCGGCACGAGCGTCAGGATGACGGCCGGTGCGTGGCTCTTCGGCGTTTCCTGGAAGGCCTGGGCGCCGATCAACATGCCGATGTACAGCAGGATCGGTGCGATGGCCACCACCGGGATCAACGACATCATCACCGCGATGATCCCCAGCCACGAGAGCAGGATCACCATGATGCCGGTGGCCGCGGAGTAGCCGATGCGCCCGCCGATCGCCTTCCAGCCGGGATGGCCGATGTAGACCGCGAGGATGAACGGATTGCCCATCAGGCAGCCGATCAGGCTGATGATGCCGTCGGCGGTCAGCACCCGCGTGGTGGGGAAGTTATCGCCGGCGGCCGAGGCGCTCTCGACGTTGTCGATGGCTTCCACCAGGTCGTAGATCCCGAACGGGATCGCGGTGATGAGGATGATCCCGAGAAACTCGAAGCCGGAAAACACGTGGCCGATCGCCGGGATCGGCAGCGAGAAGCCGAAGCTCGAGAACGAGTTGGCGAGCCTATCGAGACTCATGCCGCCATAGCTGAAGCCGAGCAGTGCCGAACCCCAGGCGACCAGCATCCCCACCGCAATGGCGACCAGCCCGGCAGGAATGCCCTTGTAGTAGCGCACGCCGCCGAACCAGCTCGCGATGATGATGGCGAAACACACGACGCCGATCACCGGCGTCATGTACATCTCCAGCGCGGGGCGCATCGAGATGAACGCGATCGACACACCGGCCAGGGTGCCGAGCAGCGCGGCGCGCGGCGTGATGCGACGGATGTACGGCGCGATGAAGCCGCCGATCATGAGCACGAAGCTCTGGATGAAGACCCAGGCGAGCCCCGCTTCCCACCCTTTGATCGGGTTGCCCGTCTTCAGGCTGATCGGGAGCATGATCACGAACACGACGACGAACATGTGCGGAACGCTGGTGCCGGAAGGCAGCGCGCACACGTCGGATCTGCCGGTCTTCTGCGCGAGCTTGTACGCGAGGTACGCGTAGTACATGGTGCTCATGAAGAGCATCAGTCCGCACGCGGGCAGTATGCGTCCGAATACGATCTCGTCGGGCATCTGCAGCACGTAACGGAGCAGGCCCGTCAGCACCAGCATGTTGACGAGAATGTTGGTGCCGAAACCGAAGAAGGCGTTCCAGTCTCCGGGGACCCAGATTGCCGGTTTTGCCGTCGTCATGCGTCGTCTCCCCTGTTGGTGGCCACGCAGTGCGGTGGGCCGAGGTGCCTCGAGGGCCTTGCGGCGCTCAGAGCTAAAGGAGGCAACGGCAATAAGCGGACCACGGATGTTCGAGCTGCCGCCCGTCGCGGGCCGCTTAGGATTCAGTGGGTTGGTGCCAGCGGCCTCCGGCCTCCGGCGATCCGGCGCACTATTTCAGCCGCCGCCGCCCCGGAGTGGTGCGATGAAAGCCGCGCCGACTTGGCCGCCGGGCCCCACGAGCGGTCGGCTGTGGATAACCCTCCCCAAGACCGGACTGCGCTAAACTTTGACTGTCCGGCTCCGCACGGGGCGCCGGACTCCGAGTGGTCGAGGCGCACCCCGCCGCGCGCGCACGAAAGGAGTACCGTTCGTCCGTAGAAGTCTCGACATCAATCCACAGCACGGCCTGGGCCCGGGTCGCTTTAAAACTTCGTCAAACACTATAGGTTGTCCATGCCCAACATCGGCACCATCCTCAAGCAGGAAATCACGCGTTTGGCGCGGCGGGAATTGCGCGCCGAACTCCTCGCGACCAAGAAGGCTTCCGCCCAGTACCGGCACGCGATCGCCGCGCTCAAATCCAAAGTTGCGAGCCTGGAAAAGCAGATCGCGCAATTCGGGCGGCGCGCCGGCAAAAGCGCTTCCGGGGCGGCAACGGAATCGGCATCGGAATCGGCGGGTACGCCCATCCGCTTCGGTGCCAAGGGCCTCAAGTCGCTGCGCGCCCGCCTCGGGTTGTCCGCTGCCGAGATGGGCAAGGTGCTCGGCGTGACCGGTCAGTCGGTCTACAACTGGGAACTCGGCAATGCGCGCCCGCGTGCCGAGCAGATCCAGAAGATCGTGGCGCTCCGGTCGGTCGGCAAGCGCGACGTGAAGAAGTATCTGGAAGGGCTCGGCATCAAACCGAAATCGCGGAGCCGCGCGAAGAGCTGAGTCCCGCCTCTCGCGGGGCGAGCCGGGGGGCCGATCGGGCTCCGGCCGGGGCTGCCGGGCCACGTGCGCGTCCGATCCCGGCCCGCAAACCAATCGGTGGGCAATCTGTAAGCCGCCGGCCCGTAACGTGGCCTCCCCCCGCGCGACGGGGTGGCCCGCACCCGCAGTTCGGTGCACCTTCTCCCACCGCCGCTGCGTCAAGCCGACGGTGCGGACGATCTCCGGTGATGCATGGCTCGCGCGGGGGATCCGCTCGCCGGCCGGCGACGCGGCATGACGCCAACATCCAAAGGGAGACAACATGTACGCACGCAACGAACTGCTGTGCCTCGGTATGCTGCTCGTCTGCACTACCGCACCGGTTTCTGCTCTCGCTGCAAAGTGCTCCGGAACGAACATCAACAACGTGGTGTCGTGGGAACCCACGGAAATCTCCAAGGGCACCACGCTCGCAACGCTGCGCGCGACCAGCGTGACCGTGGGCGACGATCCGGCAGCGCCCTACCATCTCGTCTCGGGGGAGTGCATCGGCAGCTTCCTCACCACTGCTGAAGGCAAGACGACCGGCAGCGGCAGTTGCGCACGCAGGGACAAGGACGGCGACGTGCTGAACGAGGATTGGGTCGTCACGGACGGCACCGGTGGCAAGGGCACCGGGAAGTTCGTCGGCGGCACCGGCAAGTTCGCGAAGACCTCGGGGTCGCTGCAATGGGAGTTCACGCCGCTCGCCGGCAAGACTTCTGCCGTGAAGTGGTCGGGGAACTGCCAATGACGACCTCTCCTCACCCCGTCGTCTGACACGGCGACCCGGATCCGCATCGGCCCGATCCGACAAGCCGGCCGGTGCGGGTCACCGCCTGTGTCCCGCCATGATCCAGATCACCACTGAGCGGGTGAACGCGCTGCCGCTCACGACGCATCTCCCGCGCAGCAGCTCATCCTCGAAAGCGATGGACACGAAGCCGGCAATCTTTGCTGGGGTCCTCTGGAGGATCGAGTCGCTGTTCGCCGCACGCCGGTGCCGCGCGGCTGCATCCACGTTTTGAGGTAGCCTTCGTCGCGAAGCTGCCGTCGCGGTGTGTGGCAGCGATGTCGCCCGGATGCCGTCATGAGCAAGCTCGAATCGCAGGATCTCCCACGCCGCCGTTTCTTCGGACAACTGGCAGCGGCGAGTGCGCTCGGCATACCATTGCCGGCCATGAGCGCCCCATCCGATTCCGCATCCGAAGCATCGGCGCTGGTCCATCTCGAGCAGGATGGGCTGTCGTTGACCCCGGCGGAGGTTTCCGCCGAACTCGCGCGACTGTGCGCGGCGCAACCGCCCGCGATGGACATCTACGGCCTTGGCGGCATCGTGGAGGAAACCGAAGCCTGGTTCGCGCGGCTCCTCGGCAAGGAGCGCGCGCTGTTCATGCCCACCGGCACGCTCGCGAACCAACTCGCGCTGCGCGCGCTCGCCGGCAATCGCCGCCGCGCGGCCGTGCAGGACGTGAGCCACGTCTACAACGACACCGGCGACGCGAGCCAGACGCTGAGCGGCCTGACGCTGCTGCCGCTCGCGCCCGACCGCGCCACGTTCACATGGGCAGAGGTGGAGCGTGCCGTCGCCCGCACGGCGTCGGGGCGCGTCGCCGCGTCGATCGGAGCGATCTCGATCGAATCCCCGGTACGTCGTCGCTACGGCGAGCTGTTCGATCGCGCCGAGATGACGCGGGTGTGTACGGAAGCCCGCCGCCGCGGCATCGGCCTGCACCTCGACGGCGCGCGCATGTTCATCGCTTCGGCCTACACCGGCATCGCTCCCGCGGACTACGCGGCGCCGTTCGATACGGTCTACGTCTCGCTCTGGAAATGCTTCAACTCGGTGAACGGCGCGATACTCGCCGGACCGGCCGCGGCGCTCGACGGCATGGCGCATACTCGCAGGATGTTCGGGGGTGCATTGTTCAATGCCTGGCCGTTTGCGATGCTGGCGCGGCGCTACGCCGAGGGCTTCGTCGGGCGATTCGCGTCCGCCATCACCGTGTTCGATCAGTTTCAGAAGGCTGCCACCGGCGGACCGCTGCGCGTGGAGCGCGTTACCAACGGCACCAACGTCTTCCGGATGATCGTCAACGACGCGAAGGCCGAATCCCTGCCCGAGCGCATGCGCGCGCAAGGGGTGGTGATGCCGGCGCCGGTGCGCGGGAACGATGGCGCGGTCTTCGTACTCAACGTCAACGAAACCTGGAACCGCACGAACGGTCCGAAGCTCGCAGACCAGCTTCGCCGCGCGCTCGCGGGTTGACCGCCGCCCGACCGTACCATGCTCACACTCAAGAACAACGATCCGCTGCACCGCTACGAGGCCTTCGACGACGCCGTGCTGGTCGGATACTCCGAGTACAACCTGCTCTCCGACAGCATCATGTTCACCCACACCGAGGTCCTGCCGGAGCACGAAGGCAAGGGCGTCGGCGGATTCATCGCCGCGGGCGTGCTCGACGATGCGCGCAAGCAGGGCAAGCACGTGATCCCCGCGTGCCCGTTCATCGCGGCCTATCTGCGCAAGCATCCCGAGTACATCGATCTGGTGCAGCCCGAGATCCGGCGCACGTTCAAGGTCTGACGCCCCGTCCGGACGAAGGTGCGCGGTCGCCGTCCTTGAACTTACCGGGGGATCGGACGGTCACTGGAGCATGAGGGCGCGGGTTCGATGCGTCGCGACCGT
This sequence comes from Burkholderiales bacterium, assembly GCA_019745565.1. GTDB lineage: Bacteria > Pseudomonadota > Gammaproteobacteria > Burkholderiales. The sequence goes on along the minus strand of JAIESW010000067.1, from coordinate 169,695 downwards.
CCGGTCGCGAAAGGTTGTCGTAAGCATCGCGCTCCTACGCTGAGGCACCGCGCGCCGGTCCGTACCGGCCCTGAATCGAGGAGCGCTGCCATGAGATCCGGAGTCGTCATCATTGGTGCGTTGTATGCGCTCAGCCTCGGCGGAGTCGCGGCAGCCGTGCTTGCCGACACCGCGGAAGACGGTGCCGTCCCTGCAGCATCCGCGACAGCTCCCTCGGGGACCACGTGGCCGTTGCGATTCGTTGCAGACGGCGTCACGTACACCATGTACTACCCGCAATTCGACGAATGGCAGGATGACCGCCTGCGCGCTCGCGCCGCCGTGGGAGCGCAAGCGGGCGCTGCCGCCCGGCCCGACTACGGCGAGATCTCGTTGACGGCGCGCACGATCGTGGACGCCGGATCGCGGCGGGTCACCATCCGCGACATAGCGATCACGAAGGTCCGGTTTCCGACGGCGACGGCACGGGAGCAAGCGTTCCTCGCCGCGTTCCGCGAACAGCTTCCCGATGATGGCTGGAGCGTTCCCCTCGACCGGTTGCAGGCCGACGTCGACATCGACAATGCCCGGCGTCTGTTCCGCGTGCGACCGCCGCACGACGAAGCGCCGCGCATCGTCTATCGCGATCAGCCGGCACTGCTGGTTCCGGTGGACGGCGAACCGGCGCTGCGGGAGATCGACGGCACCTCGTACTCGCGAGTCATCAACACGCGCGCGTTTCTGGTTCTGGATCGCGCGACGAACCGGTACTCGCTCGCGGTGGCGAAGGCCTGGTTCGAAGCGCCGGCGATCGACGGGCCATGGGGACCCATTGCGGCGGCGCCGGCGGGCCTCGAAGAGTTGCGCGACGAAGCCGCAGCCACCGGCCGCGTCGATCTGCTGGAACGACCGCAGAACGGTCGCAACGGCCTGCCGGAGATCGTGGTCAGCGCGGCGCCGACGGAGCTGATCCAGACCGACGGACCGCCGCAGTACGCCGCGATCCCGAACACGCGGCTGTCGTACGTCACGAACTCGCCGAACCAGCTCTTCCTCGACTCGCGCAACCGGCGGCACTACGTGCTCCTTTCTGGGCGGTGGTTCCAGTCGGATTCGCTGCGCGACGGCCCCTGGCGCTGGTTGCCGGGCGAGAGCCTGCCGGCGGACTTCGCGGCGATCCCGCCCGACAGTCCCGTCGCCGGCGTGCGTGCGTCGGTGCCCGGCACACCGCAGGCGGAGGAGGCGGTCATCGCGACGAACGTGCCACAGGTGGCCACCGTCAAGCGCAACGCGGCCACGCTCGATATCACCTACGACGGCGAGCCACGGTTCGAGCCCATCGCCGGGACGCGCCTGCAATCCGCCGTGAACGCACCCATGCCGGTGATCCGCGTGGACGCCAACGATTTCTATGCCCTCGACAACGGTGTCTGGTTCGTTGCATCGAACCCCATGGGCCCGTGGTCGGTCGCGACGTACGTACCGCCCGTGATCTACGCCATCCCGCCGAGTTCGCCGCTGCATTACGTGACCTACGTCCGCCTCTACGGATCAGGGGACGACGCCGTCGCCACGGGGTACACGTCGGGCTACGTGGGTTCCTATGTGGCGGGCGGCACCGTCGTGTACGGCACCGGCTGGCGCTATCGCCCATGGATCGGCACGGTCTGGTACAGCCCGCCGATCACGTGGGGTTTCGGGTTCGGCTGGTGCGACACCTGGTGGAGTCCGTGGGGACCGCCGTTCTATCCGCGCCCCTACTGGGGTTTCCGCCCCTGGTGGGGGCCGTGGGGCTCGACGGTCATCGTTACGCGCGTCGCTCCCGCAGCACCCGTGCCCCAGCAATTCGTCGCAAACCGGACGACGATCACGAATGTCTACAACCGCTGGGGCAGCGCAGCGGCTCCACATCCCCTCTCGATCACCGGAGGACCGTCCCGTTCGTCGACACCGGCATCGCTCCCGACGATCGTCCGGGGTGACGCAACCGCGCCTCGCGCGTGGTCCGGCGGATCGTCGATGCCGCCCTCGCGGTCCCAATGGATCACGGTACCGCCCTCGGCCCAGCGCGCCACGCCGCCGGTGGCAGGTCCGGCGCCCGGCGCAGCCTCGGTACGTTCACCGTCCTCCTGGCACGACAATCCCGGACGACCGATGAACTTCGAGCATCGTACGATGCCCGCGCCGGCGTTGAGCGACCGGTTCGAAGGCCGCTCCTTCGGCAACAACGCGGACGGGCGCGGCTTCGCACCTTCGCACAACGTTGCGATCGCACAAGCCCCTGGGCGCAGCGGCCCCGGACATGGCTTCCATGGCGGTGGAGGCGGCCGGCGGCGCTGACGCGCCTCGCCCCCTCGATCAGCTTGCGGCGGCGGCGCGTGCCGCTATGCTTCGGAGGATCGGCGTTCGCGCGCCATTCCGGGATTCCCCATGCCGCCCATCGATCTCTCCCGTCTGCGCATCCTGCTCACGCAGGCCGACCAGTTCATGGGTCCGGCACTGCAGGCGACCCTGTCCGAATGCGGTGCCGAGATCGTGGCCGACACGCGGGCTCTCGACGCGCCGGCAGCGGCTGCGGCGGCCGTGGCCGCTGCAGGGGACATCGACGTGCTGCTCGCGAATCTCGCCGTGCCGGCACCTTCGACCCCGGCCGCCGAAGTCAGCGAAGCCGAATGGCGTCACGTCTTCGCGCACATGGTCGATCCGTTGCCGCGCCTGCTGAAGGCGGTGCTGCCGCAGATGCAGGCCCGGGGCCGGGGCCGCTTCCTCGTCATGGGCAGCGCCTCGGCATTGCGCGGCATGAAGCGCACGTCGTCCTACAGCGCGGCGCGCGGCGCACAGCTCGCCTGGGCGCAGGCTGTCGGCGTCGAACTCGCCCCGCTCGGCATCCGCATCAATGCCATCGCGCAGAACTTCGTCGACAACCCCACCTATTTCCCGGCCGAGTTGCAGGCGAAGCCTGCGTTCCAGGAACGATTGAAGCGCGAGGTGCCGCTGGGGCGTCTCGTGTCGGCGCGGGAGGATGCCCTGTTCGCGGCCTACCTGTGCAGCGACGCCGCGGAATGCTTCGTGGGCCAGGTCTTTCCGGTGAGTGGCGGCTGGGCGACACGCTGACCTGCCGCGGCGCTGCAACGAATCTGCAGTCCGCCGCGAACTTGTGGATGGTATCGTCGTCTCTACTGGGCCCTGAGCGAGTCAGTCTCGAGCCGCGCGGGCCCTATCCAAACAGCATCACCCGCGCCACCGGAACCACACCTTGCCCCACGAAATCACGCTCATCACCACCATCGCGGCCGCACTCGGCCTGGCGCTGATCCTCGGCTTCGTCGCCGTCCGTCTCAAGCTGCCGGCACTGGTCGGCTATCTGGTCGCCGGCATCATGATCGGCCCGGCCACGCCGGGCTTCGTGGCCGACGTGGAACTCGCCACGCAGCTCGCGGAGATCGGCGTGATGCTGCTGATGTTCGGCGTCGGCCTGCACTTCTCGCTGGGAGATCTGCTGGCCGTGCGCAAGATCGCCGTGCCGGGCGCGATCGCCCAGATCGCCGTGGCCACGTTGATGGGTGGCGGGGTGGCGTACTTCTGGGGCTGGAGTCTCGGTGCCAGCCTGGTGTTCGGGCTCGCCCTGTCGGTCGCGAGCACCGTGGTGCTGCTGCGCGCGCTGGAAAGCCGCGGGGTGCTCGAGTCCATCAACGGCCGCATCGCCGTCGGCTGGCTGGTGGTGGAGGACCTCGCAATGGTGCTGGTGCTGGTGCTGCTGCCGCCGCTGGCCGGCTGGCTGGGCGGCGACGCCGGGCACTCGGTCACGGAGGAGCGCAGCCTCACGACCATGCTGCTGATCACGCTCGGTCAGGTGGCCGGGTTCGTGGCGCTGATGCTGGTGGTGGGCCGCCGCGTGTTTCCGTGGATACTGTGGCAGGTGGCTCGCACCGGGTCGCGCGAACTCTTCACGCTGTGCGTGATCTCGGCCGCGGTGGGTATCGCGTTCGGCTCGGGCAAGCTGTTCGGCGTCTCGTTCGCGCTCGGCGCGTTCTTCGCAGGCATGGTGATGCGCGAATCGGCGCTGAGCCATCGTGCCGCCGACGAATCACTGCCGCTGCGCGATGCGTTCTCGGTCCTCTTCTTCGTGTCGGTCGGCATGCTGTTCGACCCGGCGATGCTGCTGCAGGAGCCGCTCAAGGTCGTGGTGGTCGTGGCCATCATCGTCGTGGGCAAGACGCTGGCGGCGTTCCTCATCGTGCTGGCGTTCCGGTACCCGCTCAACACGGCACTGACGGTTTCGGCGAGCCTCGCGCAGATCGGCGAGTTCTCGTTCATCCTGGCCGGCCTCGGCGTGGCCATGAAGCTCCTGCCCACCGACGGCCAGAGCCTGATCCTGGCGGGTGCGCTGATCTCGATCGCGATCAATCCGCTGCTGTTCAACGCGATCGAGCCGCTGCAGAAATGGATCCGCTCGCGCTCGAAGCTGGCGCGCGCCATGGAACGCCCGGACGATCCGCTCGCGGAACTGCCCATGAGCGTGGACCAGAGCCAGCTCACGGAGCACGTGCTGATCGTCGGCTATGGCCGGGTCGGCCGACGCATCGGCGAAGCTCTCATCGAGCGCGGCATCCCCATCGTCGTGGCGGAGCAGAACCGCGAAGTGGTCGAACAGCTGCGCAGCCGCGGCATCCCGGCGGTATCCGGCGACGCGTCCGATCCTGCCGTGCTGATCCAGGCCCACGTGCACCGGGCTCACCTGCTCGTCATCGCGACCCCGGACACCTTCCGTGCCCGCAAGATGATCGAGATCGCCCGCACGCTGAAGCCCGACGTGGAAACGCTGGTCCGTACTCACAGCGATGAAGAAGCCGAACTGCTGCGGAAGGAACAGGCGGGGATGGTCTTCATCGGCGAACACGAACTGGCGCTCAGCATGACGCGCCACGTGCTCGAGCGGATGACAGCGGCACACAATCACCAGTCGGCACAGCAGGCGGCGCTTGCGGCGGCGCACAACGGCTGATCCCGGCGTCAGCACCGATCTGACCCGGGCCGCAGCCCCGGTTCCCGAACCTGAGACCTGGGCCTGGATGGCGTCGGGCCTGCTGCTCGTGAGTGGCACCGCCCTGCGTCGTTCCCGACGTTGATTCACCGCGATCCGCCTGCCCTCAGGAAATCGACGACCGCGTCGAAGAAAGCGTACCGCCCCGCCTGCAGGTGCATCATGTGGCCCGCCTGGGGAATGACGACGTAGCGCTTGTCGGCGTTCGGCAGCTGCCCGAAGAACGGTAGCAGCCCGGCCGTGTCGGCGACGTCGTCGTACTGCCCGTGGATCATCAGGGTGGGCACGGCGATCCGGGTCGGGTCCACCATCGGAAGGCGCGTGACCATGTCCAGGTGCGGCCCGGTGGACGTGCGAACCTCGATCGCCGTGGCGGCATCGGCGAATGCCTCCATCGCTTCGGGTTCGGTGACTTCCGGCGGGGTCAGGGACCGGAAGCGCGCCTTCCAGGCATCGCGCGGCACAGCGATCCACGCGGTGCTCCGATACCGCTCGAGGTCGGCACGGCGCCGGACGATGTCGGGGCTGTCCGCGTGCATCTGCGCATAGCTCACGTAACGATCGACCTTGTCGCCATGGGCGGAGACGAACATCCCCGCGTACTGCGTGCCCCACGACCACGCCACCACATGCACGCGCGGCACGCCGCGCTCGCGTCGGACGGCATCGACGACCGAATCCAGGTCCTCCGCCGCCGCATCGGTCGTGACGTAACCCTCGGGATGCGTCGAGCGACCGAACCCGTGCACGTCCGGCGCGAACACGTCGAAGCCGGCGCGAGCGAAATGATCCATCAGGCTGTAGTCGGTCCGCCCGGGCACTGCAAGATCGAAGCTCTCCTTGCCCGCCGTGGCCGAGCCGTGCGCAAGGATCAGCACCGGCTTGCCCGTGGGTGAGCCGGCGAACTTCTCCCAGACGTGGATTCGAGCCTCGCCGCGCGACACCCAGTGCACGGCCGAGGTCACGACCGCATCGTCGGCAGCTACTCGCCCGCTCGTGAACAGCAGCATCACGCAGCACAGCGTCAACGCACGCTGCCCCAGTCCGTTGAACATCGTTCGCGATCCCATGGCATCCCGGACGCTCTCCGGCCCGGCAGGACGGGAGGATAATGCGGCTCACCGCAGACCGGACCGTCGCCCCTCCATTCCGCCGTGGACCTCGACCAGCTCGATCTCGACCTGTACGCGACCGTGTTCGACGTCGCGCGCATCGGCATCTGCGTGATCGACGAGCAGGGGCGGTTCGCGCGCGTCAATCCGTTCTTCTGCGAACTGGTGCGCCATCGACCGGAAGATCTGATCGGGCGCCACTACGCGATGTGCGCGCCACCCGGCGTGGTGGCGGTCAAGGAGAAGTTCCTCGAAGCACTGTTCGCGGACTCCTCGAAGATCCCGCTGGAATGGGGCATCCGCCGCAGCGACGGCAGCATCTTCGATTCGCTCGTGAGCTTCCGTCCGATCATGCGAGCGGACGGGCGCAGGTTCGCCGTGGTCACCTTCTCGGACATCAGCGAGAGCAAGCGCAGCCAGGCCGAGATCGAGGCGCTCAACCGCGACCTCGAGCAGCGCATCGCGGAACGCACGGTGGAGCTCACGCAGAAGCTCGCCGAACTGACGGCGGCGGACGATGCCCTGCGGCAGAGCGAGGAACGCCTGCAGGCGGCCCTGGCCGAGAAGACGGCGATTCTCGAACACTCGGTGGTCGGCATCGGGCTGCTGCGCAACCGCCGCCTCGAATGGTGCAACCGGATGCTGGAGGAGCAGCTGTTCGGCTATCCGCGCGGCTCACTCACCGGCAAGAACACGGCGATGCTGTATCCGTCGCGCGAGGACTACGAGGCGCTCGGCGCCGAGGCTTATCCGCTGCTCACGCAGGGCCGCATCTACGAGACCCGCGCTCGCATGAAACGCAGCGACGGTTCGCTCTTCTGGTGCTTCATCAGCGGCCGCGCGATCCGGCCCGACGATCCGGCCCAGGGCAGCATCTGGGTCCTCACCGACATCACCTCGCGCCGCAAGCTCGAGGAGGATCTGCGCCGTGCTCTCTCCGAGCGCGAAGCCATCCTGCAGTCGTCGGTGATGGGCATCGCCCTGGTGCGCAACCGCGAGTACGTCTGGGTGAACAAGCATTTCGAGAGCGACATGCTGGGGTATCAGGCGGGCGAACTGGTGGGCCGGTCGGTGCGGCATACCTACGGTTCGCAGGAGGCCTACGACGAGCTGGGCCCGCTCATCAACCGCCAGCTCGTGGATACCGGCTTCTTCCAGACCGAGGGCCGGGTTCGGCGCAAGGACGGATCCACCTTCTGGTGCCTGGTGAGCGGTTGTGCCATCGACCGGCGCGACCTCAACGTCGGCACCATCTGGACCGTGGTGGATCTGACCCGGCGCAAGGCCGCGGAGGCGGAGCTGGTGGAGGCGCTGGCGCGCGAGAAGGAGCTGAACGAACTCAAGTCGCGCTTCGTATCGATGACGTCGCACGAGTTCCGCACGCCGCTCGCGACGATCCTGTCGTCGACCGAACTGCTGGCCGACTACGGCGAGCGCCTCACGGAACGCGAGCGTGCCGATCTCATCGGCGGCATCAAGGCTTCGGTGCAGCGCATGACGCGCATGCTCGAGGACATCCTGCTGATCGGACGTTCGGAGGCGGGTCGACTGGAGTTCCGTCCGCGGCGTCTCGACCTGCGGGCGCTGTGCGAACGCATCGTCGATGAAGCATGCGCTGCGGTGCGCGCGCAGCAGCAGGTGCTCCTGACGTTCGAGGGCACGAGCGCCGAGCGTGTCGTCGACGAGGAGCTGCTGCAGCACATCCTCGGCAACCTCCTCACCAACGCGATCAAGTATTCGACGGCCGAATCGACCATCGAAGTGCGCGTGGTCTGCGACGGCCGCGAGATCCTGCTGGAGGTGGAGGACCACGGTATGGGAATTCCGGTGGAGGACCAGGCGCGACTCTTCGAAACCTTCCACCGTGGGCGCAACGTCAATCACATCGCCGGCGCCGGTCTGGGCCTAGCGATCGTCCGCAAATCGGTGGAACTACACGGCGGCCGGATCGCGGTGCGCAGCGTGCCGCGCGAGGGCTCGACGTTCACGGTCGTCATTCCCGAGATCGGCGGCGGAGCCCGTGCATAAGATCCTGCTGATCGAGAACGACTCCTCGATCCTCGCGAACTTCGCGCGGGTGCTGACCCTCGAGGGCTTCGAGGTGCTGACGGCGATCAACGGCCTCGACGGTCTGCGACTCGCCCGGACCCGCGAACCCGACCTCATCCTGTGCGACCTCCGGATGCCGGGGATGGACGGCGATGCCGTGCTTGCCGCCCTGCGGACCGATCCGCGGACGGTGCGCATACCGTTCATCTTCATGACGGCCAGCGCCGATCACTCGGAGCGCGCCGCCCGGCTCGCGCAGGGCGCGAACGACTATCTCGTGAAACCGATCGAGGTCAAGCTGCTGCTCGAGGCCATCGGCCGCCAGCTGGGCACCGGCGGCAAACCGCCGTGAGCGCCGTCGCGGAAGCCCCGAAGGCCACGATCCTGGTCGTGGACGACGATCCGGCGCTGTTGCGTGTGGTGGCCATGCGGCTCGACAAGGACGGCTACGCGGCCATTCCGGTCGAGAGCGGCGCCAAGGCGCTGGCGCAGCTCGAGGTAACGCACGTCGATCTGGTCCTGACGGACCTGCGCATGACCGGCATGGACGGGCTCGCGCTGTTCGACGAGATCACCAAGCGCTTCGCCGGACTGCCGGTCATCATCATGACCGCTCACGGCAACGTGCCCGATGCGGTGACCGCCACGCGCCGCGGCGTGGTCGCGTTCGTCCAGAAGCCGTTCGAGGCCACCGCCATGCTGACGGAAGTGGAACGTGCCCTCGCGAGCAGCGGCCACGTTGCCGGCGCGGATGAAGCGTGGCGCGCGGAGATCGTCACGCGCAGCCCGGCAATGTCGTCGCTGCTGCGCGAAGCGAAGCTCGTGGCCGGCACCGATGCGAGCGTGCTGATCCGCGGACAGAGCGGCACCGGCAAGGAACTCCTCGCACGGGCGCTGCATCGCGCGAGCTCCAGAACCGGCGGGCCCTTCATCGCGGTCAACTGCGGCGCGATGCCCGAGCAGCTCCTGGAATCGGAACTCTTCGGACACGTGAGAGGCGCCTTCACCGGTGCGGCGCGTGACCACGAAGGGCTGTTCCGCGCGGCCGACGGCGGGACGCTGCTGCTCGACGAGATCGGCGACATGCCGATGAGCCTGCAGGTGAAGCTGTTGCGTGCGGTGCAGGAGCGCAAGGTCCGGCCGGTGGGCACGGTGCAGGACGTCGCGGTCGACGTGCGCCTGATCACCGCCACGCACCGCGACCTCGAGGCGGAAGTGCGGGCAGGACGGTTTCGCGAGGACCTCTACTACCGCATCAACGTCGTATCCCTGCGGCTGCCGACCTTGGCCGAACGCCGTGAAGACATCCCCGTTCTCGCGACGCGCTTCCTGCGCACCCTGGCGGCCCGCTACGGCCGTCCGGTCCGCGCGTTCTCGCCCGACAGCATGGAGATGCTGATGGCCGCACCCTGGCCCGGCAACGTGCGCCAGCTGCAGAACGCGATCGAGAAAGCGGTGGCGCTGTGCACCGAGACCGTCGTCCCGACGGCACTGATGGAACGGGTCATCGCCCAGCCGACCGAGCCGCAGATCCCGCTCGACACGGCCAAGCAGGCGTTCGAACGGGACTACGTCGTACAGCTGCTCAAGCAGACGCGAGGCAACGTCACCGATGCGGCGCGCCTCGCGCAACGCAACCGCAGCGAGTTCTACGCCCTGATGCGCCGGCACGCGCTGGATCCGAAGCAGTTCAAGGATTCCGAGCGCTAGCACGGCGTGTTGGGCCCGCCCAACAGACGAAATGCGTGCAACGACAAGCATTTGGCGGATGCCGTCAGCATGCCGCGTTGGGCCGGCCCAACAGACCGGTTCACGGCCGTACGCTGTGGTTTCGATCAACATCCTGATCCTCTTGGGAATTTTTCACTGGCACGCGCGGTGCGATAAGCGGCTCACCGACGGCACGAGGCCGCCGAGAACATCACCAACCGTGCATGTCTTCCAAGGGGATCACCATGAACCGCCACCTTCTTGCAGCCGCCGTCGTTTCCGCGTTCGCCGTATCGACCGTCCAGGCCGCCGAGCCCGGCACCATCAATCAGGCCTCCACCTACGAGCAGACGATGCGCTTCTATCTGCACCCGGCGCACGGTTTCTCGCGCGACGTGAACACGAACGGCGACCACCCTGCGGTGATCGTGTACCGCCGTGATGCGACGACCACCGAGCCCGCTCTCGTGACCATCCATTCGCATCCCGCGGTCGAACCGCGCGCTGCGCACGCGATCCTCGCCGAGCACCTGTAAGCCGGAATCCATCGCACCGGCCGCCGCCAGCACATCGCGGCGGCCGGTGCGCTTTTGACCACCGCCCTCCGCGTTACCGTGCTCCCCGGCTCTTCCCCGGCAGGGTATGCGGACCGTGAGCGGCAGCGTCGACGTTCCGTTGTGGTGCTTCCTGGCGTTGTGCGTCCTGGCGGCGCTCGCCGCGTTCGACCTGTCGGTGCGGGAGTGGGCGCGGGTCTGGCCGCTGCAGACGCTGGTCAAGGCCATGGGCGCGTGCTTCGTGCGGCGCAACTCCGGCGACGTGGAGTACCGGACGGTGCTCCAGCGCCATGACCGCCGGCACGGTATCGGGCGCTATTGAGCCACCCAGCCGCCGTCGATGGGCAACGCGGCGCCGGTCATGCCGGCAGCACCTTCGCTGCAGAGGAACAGCGCCAGGGCGGCGACTTCGTCGATCCCCACGAAGCGCTTCGACGGCTGGCGTTCCAGGATGACGCGCTCGATCACCTCGTCGCGCGCAATCCCGTGGACCTTGGCCTGGTCGTCGATCTGCTTTTCCACCAGCGGGGTGCGCACGTAACCGGGACAGATCGCGTTGCAGGTGATGGCGAGTTGCGCCGTCTCCAGAGCCACGGTCTTGGTGAGGCCCACCACGCCGTGCTTGGCCGCGATATAGGCGGACTTGAACGGTGACGCCACCAACCCGTGCGCGGAGGCGATGTTCACGATGCGCCCCCAGCCGCGCTTCTTCATGTGCGGCAATGCCACGCGAATGGTGTGGAAGCATGCGGTCAGGTTGATCGCGATGATCTGGTCCCACTTGTCGAGCGGAAACTCGTCCACCGGCGCCACATGCTGGATGCCGGCGTTGTTGATGAGGATGTCGACGCTGCCCAGCTGGCTCGCGGCCTCCGCGACCATGGTCTGGATCTCGGCGGGCCGGCTCATGTCGGCGCCGGAATAGATCACCTTCACGCCGTACTCCGCTTCCATCTTCGCGGCCAGCTTCTTGATCTCGGGCACGTTGCCGAAGCCGTTCAGGAGCACGTTCGCCCCCTGCGCCGCCAACGTCTGCGCGATCCCGAGCCCGATGCCGCTGGTGCTGCCGGTCACGATCGCTGATCTGCCTTTCAACATACGGACACCCAAGATGATTGTTGCGTCGCAGCAAGTCTAGCAGATGCGACGCAGCCCTCCGGTCCAAGTCGGATCTACGGCGCCAATACGTAGTACATCGGTAAGAGGGGCTGAGGCAAAGTGTCAGAGGACGTCGCACCGGGCACGCACCGGGTATCGAATCCCGCCTGGAACGCGCATCGGCTCGATGTTCGAGCATTGTTTCACCATCTCCCCGCTGTAGCTTCAGGGGCGGTGCGCACTCGGGTCTCCTATCGCGCGCCGCCCTCTTTTCTGCGGGCTGTCGCGGTCCGGACCAGACCGCACTTGCATCTGCGTGCGCCGGGCATCGAGAATTCGCCCATGCAACGAGAATCCATGCATCCGGTGGCGGCACGACTGCTCGCCACGTCGGTCATCCCGGTCCTGCGCCTCAAGACTGCGGAACTCGCCGGGCAGGCCATCGACTGTCTCGTCGAGGCCGGCTTCGGCACCGTCGAACTTACCCTGACCACGCCGGACGCGATGACGCTGATCCGCGACCTGCGCACGCGCATGGCTCCCGGGTTCCTGGTAGGCGCCGGCACCATCCTCGACGTGGAGACCGCACGCGCGTGCATCGACGCCGGCGCCGACTACCTCGTCTCGCCGTGCCTCGTCCCGGGCATGGGAGCGCTGGCGCACGAGCACGGCCGCGCGTGCCTGATGGGCGGGTTCACGCCGGGCGAGGTGCTCGCGGCCTGGCGCCACGGCTCAGATGTCGTGAAGGTCTTTCCCGCCGGCAGCGGCGGACCGTCCCATCTCAGCGCGCTGCATGCCGTGTTCCCCGACATTCCCTTGTGTCCCACGGGCGGGGTTTCGGTCGAGAACATGGAAACGTATCGCCGCGCCGGCGCCGTGGTGGTCGGCGTGGGCAACAACATCGTGGATCTCCCCGCGCTCGAAGCCGGCGATCGCGCGCGCGTGATCGAACACGCTGCGCGCTATCTCGGCAAAGTGCAGGCATGACGCGCCGATGAACGCGCCCTTGCTCGATGTGGTGTCGGTCGGCGAGCCGATGGTGGAGTTCAACCAGGTTCCCGGCGATACCCGCCGGTACCTGCAGGGTTTCGGCGGCGACACCATGAATGCGATGATCGCCGCGGCCCGTCAGGGTGCGCGCGCCGGCTACGTGACGCGACTGGGCGACGACGAGTTCGGCAGGCTCTTTCTCGATCTCTGGCGGGAAGAGGGTCTCGACGCTTCGGGGGTGGCGATCGACCCCGAGGCGCCGACCGCGGTGTACTTCGTCACGCACGGGCCCGAAGGCCATGCGTTCAGCTACCGCCGGGCCGGCTCCGCGGCGAGCCGCCTCGCGCCCGGCAACCTGCCGCTCGACGTGATCCGTCGCGCGCGTTTCCTCCATACATCCGGCATCACGCAGGGCATCAGCTCGAGCGCTTGCGACGCGGCGTTCACGGCGATCGACACCGCCCGGGCCGCGGGCGCGAAGGTCGCGTACGACTCCAATCTGCGGCTCAAGCTGTGGCCCCTGGCCCGTGCACGCGCGGTGATCAACGCCACCATCGGATTGGCGGACTACTTCCTGCCGAGCATCGACGACGTGCGTGTGCTGTCGGGCCGCGACGAGCCGGATGCCATCGTCGACTGGGCCCACGCACTTGGAGCGAAGTTCGTGGCGCTCAAGCTGGGATCGGCGGGCGTGGCCGCCTCCGACGGCCGCAAGCGCGAGCGCATCGCGCCGCATCGCATCCAGGCGGTGGATGCCACGGGTGCAGGCGACTGCTTCGCCGGCAGCTTTCTCGCCCGACTGAGCGCCGGCGACGACTTCTTCCAGGCGGTGCGCTACGCGAATGCCGCAGCCGCATTGACCTGCACCGGATACGGTGCCGTGGCCCCGCTGCCTCGACCGGACGCGGTGCAGCGGCTGCTGAACGCCGCCGCCTGAACTCCCGTGCGCCTTCGTGAGGCCGGCGGTGCGATGTCCGCACTGTGCCGGTGCGCCGGCGTTCGCGTCGCAACTCGTGCGGCACGGCTCAACTCTCTGAATCGGTAGCGAGAAGCGCGCACCGCACGCGGGATGTCGCGCATGGTCCCGCTCTTGCAACGCGCGCGGCGGGATTTCGTTCGCGTCGAACGCATTCGCCTACTGGGGAGAGACCACACATGAGCGAGCATCACAACGGTTGCTGCAGCGACCCGAACCATCATCACGACGTGCCGCTGGACACGGCATCACTGGACCTGCCGAAGCCGGCGGACGCTTCGCGCCGCAGCTTCCTGCAGGGCTCGCTGGCGAGCAGCGCCGCCGCGGCAGCCGCGCTGGGCGGCCTGGGTACCTCGTCGCTGGCGCTCGCCAAGACCGAGATGAAGCGCAGCACCATCTCGCACTATTCGATCCCGGCCACCGCCGACACCGTGCACTGGGGCTACTTCAGCAAATCGCTGAAGCCGCTGGTGGAAGTGCAGTCGGGTGATTTCGTCACCATCGAGACGCTGACGCACCACGCCAACGACGACAACGCGCGCATGGTCAAGGGCGACCCGGGCGCCGAGAGCGTCTACTTCTGGGACAAGACCAAGAAGGGCGTGAACCGGCGCGGCGCCGGGCCCATGGACGCATCGCTGTTCGGCCGTGGCGCGGGCGAAGGCCTGGGCGTACACATCTGCACCGGGCCGATCGCGGTGACCGGTGCGGAGGAAGGCGACATCCTGGAGGTACGCATCCTCGATGTGAAACCGCGGCCGAGCGCGAACCCGGAGTTCAAGGGCAAGAGCTTCGGCAGCAACGCCGCCGCGTGGTGGGGCTTCCACTTCAACGATCTCATCGAGGAACCGAAGAAGCGCGAAGTCATCACCATCTACGAGATCGACGCGAGCGGCGAACGCGACTGGGCCAAGGCGCTGTACAACTTCCGCTGGACGCCGCAGACCGACCCGTTCGGCGTCGTGCACAAGATCATCGACTACCCCGGCGTCCCGGTGGACCACAGCACCATCAAGGAGAACTGGGGAGTGCTCAAGAACGTGCGCGTGCCGATCCGCCCGCACTTCGGCGTGATGGGCCTGGCGCCCAAGGAAGCCGACATGGTCGACTCGATCCCGCCCAGCTACACCGGCGGCAACATCGACAACTGGCGCATCGGCAAGGGCGCGACGCTGTACTACCCGGTATCTGTGCCCGGCGGGCTGTTCTCGGTGGGTGACCCGCATGCGTCGCAAGGCGATTCGGAGCTGTGCGGTACCGCGATCGAATGCTCGCTCACCGGCACGTTCCAGCTGATCCTGCACAAGAAGGCGACGCTGGCCGGCACGCCGCTCGAGAAGCTGGGCTTCCCGCTGCTCGAGACGCAGACCGACTTCCTGGTGCACGGGTTCAGCTATCCCAACTACCTGGCCGACCTCGGCGCGAAGGCGCAATCGGAGATCTACGGCAAATCGTCGGTGGATCTCGCGCTCAAGGACGCGTTCCGCAAGATGCGCCACTTCCTCATGACGACGCAGGGACTGACCGAGGACGAAGCGGTGTCGCTGATGTCCGTGGCGGTGGACTTCGGCGTGACGCAGGTGGTGGACGGCAACTGGGGGGTGCACGCGATCGTGAAGAAGAACATCTTCGTGGGGGATAGCGCCTAGAGGTGGCTCCGGCAAACGCTTGGCCCCCACCCTAACCCTCCCCCACTGAAAGTGGGGGAGGGGATGTACACCCCTTCCCCCAGCTTCGCTGGGGGAAGGTTGGGATGGGGGCGAGCGACCGGCGCGGCCGTCAATACGCCGTCCCATCCTTGCGCCGAAACTCCCACCCGCCGTCATCACGCTTCACCGCCTGCAGATCGTCGTCCGGATAACTGCCGACGTCCCCCGCGGTCCGGTCGCCCACTTCGAGATACCAGACCTCCTCGTCGCCGCGATTGACGAGATGGTGCGCATCGCCCGTGCCCGCAGGAAAGCCTGCGCACCTGCCGGCTTCGAGCGGCGTTTCTCCCGCGTCAGTGATCAGCACCGCGCGACCCGCGAGCACGTACACGAACTCATCCTGGAGGCTGTGTGCGTGCCGCAGCGACGACATCGCGCCGGGAGCGAGGCGCGTCAGATTGACGCCGAAGTTCTTCAGCCCGAACAGGTCGCCGAGCGGACGCTTGTCGCGCCCGCCGAAGCGCCGCGCGAAGATGTCCGGATAGTTCGAAGCCTTCGCGCGCAGCGGCGCCTCTGCGGCGACGACGGTGCGCGGTCTTTCCGATCCAGCCATGGTGCGGTCTCCCGAATGCTCCGGGAGCATTCTGCCTGGTCCAAGGCGAGCTAGAAGTCGAAGGTCGCCCGCATCACCAGCATGTCCTCAGGGTGGGACCGCACACGACCGCCGAGGCTCCGCACCAGGCTGATCATCGCTGCGTTGTCGCGGAGCACGTCGCCGCAGAGGCGACGCAATCCGCTGCGGCGGGCGTGCGTGCCCAACCGCGTCAGCAGCTCCCGGCCAAGACCGATGCCCTGCCAATGATCCGCCACCGCGATGGCGAACTCGGCCTGCGCCGAGTCGTCGAGCACCACGTAGCGGGCATCGGCCACCAGGGTGGGCATGAGCCCGTCGTCGGCCACGGCCACCAGCGCAACGTGGGTGCGGTAGTCGATGTGCGTGAAGCTCTGCAGCATCGCGTCGGGCAACGCGGCGACCCCGACATGGAACCGCCGATGGCGCGACTGCGCGGACAGGCCGACGACGAACCGGCGCTCCGCTTCGAAGTCGGACGGCAGCACCGGTCGCACCGTCACCGCACGCCCGTCGGCGAGGGGAACGTGATCGACCAGACCGAAGGTCGGGCCACGCCGCAGGCGGGCAACGGCAAGGATCGAGGACATCAGGCTCATGGACGGTTCCTTCGTAGCATGCTCGGAGGGAATGCGAATAACTTGACCCCGCCCGCCGACCGGTCGAATACTCGTCCATCGCAAAGCCGGCCTCAAACGAAACTTCGGAATGCTACGCATTCCTGCTGCGCATGCGTAAACCCGCCACCCGTCTGCCGCCGCTGGAACTCCTGGTGGAGTTCGAGGCGGCGGCACGCCACCTGTCCTTCACCAGGGCGGCTGCCGAGCGCTTCGTGACCCAGTCGGCGATGAGTCGGCGGATCAAGGCGCTCGAGGACGATCTCGGGGTAGCGCTGTTCCGGCGCCGCCACCGTGCGCTCGTGCTGACCGACGAGGGTCAGCGGCTGTTCGACACCTGCACCACCCTGCTCGCGGAACTGCGGACCACCGTGGCCCGCATCCGCCAGCCGAGCCAGCGCCAGGTGCTGGCACTCACGACGACGCCGGGGCTCGCCTCGCTCTGGCTGATCCCGCGGTTGCCGGCCTTCACCCAGGCCCATCCCGGCATCGACGTGCGCATCGACGCGAGCTTCCATCGACGTGACCTGCGCGGCGATGGCATCGACGTGGCCGTCCGCTATGCGCCCGCGGGCTCGATCGACGGCACGCAGCTGTTCGCGGAAACCGTGCTGCCGGTCTGTTCGCCGTCACTGCTGAAGCGGACGAAGCACCCCTTGCGCGCGCCGGAGGACTTGCGACATTTCACGCTGCTGCAGATGCTGCTCCCCGTCGACGCCGGCATACCCACCGACTGGGATCCGTGGCTGAAAGCCATGCATCTGCCGGATCTGCAACCGGCCACCACGCTCAGCTTCAACAACTACGGCGAGGTCATTCTCGCGGCAGTCGCGGGTCAGGGCGTGGCACTGGGCCGCTCCCCGCTGGTCGACGATCTGCTCGCGAAGCGCCAGCTCGTCGCCCCTTTCGCGAGCAGCCTCGCGTCGCCGCGTGCGTACTATCTGGTGATCGATCCCGCCGCACGCAACAGACCTGCGGTACGGGCGTTGGAGCAGTGGCTGGTGGAAGAGGCTCGGCAGCCGGGCACGTTCGTGCAAACGCCGCGGCGCGGGCGTAGCCCGGGGAAGACGAGGGGATTGCCCCCACCCTAACCCTCCCCCAGCTTCGCTGGGGGAGGGGATGTACTTCGACGGCAGAGCCCATTGCTCGCACTACTTGCCTCGGCGCAGCCGGGGGAAAGCTGTACGCCCCTTCCCCCATCTTCGGTGGGGGAAGGTTGGGATGGGGGCCAGCGATGCCGCCTACTTCTTCCCCGCCGCGACCTCCGCCTCCGCTTCCGCCTCGCGCTGCTTGTAGTCGATCGGCGGCTCGTGCAGCGTCTGCCGGCGACTCTTCTCGATTCCCTTCACGATCGCCACGACCGCTTCGTTGTACGGGACCGACAATCCCAGCGCCCGCGCCTCGCGCACCAGAGCCCCGTTGATCGCGTCGATCTCGGTCCGGCGGCCCTGCTCGACATGCTGCATCATCGACGGCTTGTTGTAGCGGATGCGGCAGTGGTCCTTGATCTTCTTACGCGGATCGGGCTCGGCCAGCGTCACGCCCTTGCGTTCGATCACCATCAGGATCTCGTCGATCACGCGGTCCTGCAGCGCGCTCACTTCCGGCGTGCGGTACATCTCGCCGCTGCGCAGACCCGTCGCCGCGGTGAGCGCGTTGATGCCGCAGTTCAGCACGAACTTGCTCCACACGTAGCTCATCGGATCGGGAACGATCTCGGTCTCGATCCCGGCGGCGTTCAGCATGCGCGCCACTTCGCGGATGCGCGGGGTGTCGCGCCCATCCAGTTCGCCGATGGAAGTCATGCCTGCGTTGGTGTAGGCCGATCGGCCCGGCGCCGGGTTCGCCGCGCTGTTCATGCTGACGCCCGCCACCACGCGCTCGCGCCCGAGCGCCTCGATCAGCGCCTCCACGTTGCCGATGCCGTTCTGCAGGGTCATCGCGAAGCCGTCCGGCTTCAGGATGCGCGCGGCAATGATCGCGGCATCCTTCGTGGCGTTGGCATCGGTGAACACGATCGCGAGGTCGAAGGCCGGCAGTCCGTCGGTGTTCGCGCGCGCGTCGATGACGATCACATGCTCGCCGCGCACACCTTCCACCTTCAATCCGTCGCGGCGGATCGCGTCCAGGTGGTCCTTGCGAATGTCCAGAAGCGTGACGTCGAATCCCGCGCGCAGCAGCAGGCCGCCGTAGACGCCGCCCATGGCACCGGCGCCGATCATGCAGATCTTCATGGACTCCTCCCCGTTGCGAAGGCCGCCATGATGCCGCATCGCACGAGCCGCCGTCGCGCGACGGAAATGTGATCTTTCCCGCACGGTTTCGATCAATCCGGGGCGTAGTGTGCATTCCGCAGGCGCCACCCGCGACCGGTGGCACGAATGCACACACCGTTCAATCATGGAGAATCGATCATGCGCAACTCTTTCATCGCATCGTTGTTGACCGCATCCCTGTTCGCGCTCGGTGCCGCGAGCGTCCTCGCGGCTGAAGGCAGCGTGGTCAAAGCCGGCAAGAAGGCGGAGTTCGGCCGGGCCGCCGAAAGCGACACTGTCAAGTCGGGCAAGAAGGCCGAATTCGGGCGCGCCGCGGACGGCGACTCGATCAAGGTCGGCAGGAAGAACGAATTCGGGCGCGCAGCGGAAGGCGACACGATCCGCGCGGGCAAGAAGGCCGAGTTCGGGCGCGCGGCCGACGCCGGCAGCACGACCACCACGAAGTAGCAGCGACGGGCCTCCCCTGAACGGCGGCGGAGCTACGGGTGGCTCCGTCGCCGTCTTTTTGTCCGCTTCGACCGACGCGCACGGCGTTGCCTGAGTCCGGCGCTCCCGGCCACAATGCGTGCTGCCGCGGAGGCTGCTCCGCGGTCCTCCAGTATCCTCTTCCGGACCCAGCATGCGCATCGCCATCGGCGGCTTCCAGCACGAAACCAACACCTTCGCCCCCAGCAAAGCCGACTACGACGCCTTCGTGCGCGGCGGCGGCTGGCCGCCGCTCCTGCAAGGCGGCGATCTGTTCGACGGCGTCGCCGGGATCAATCTGCCGATCGCCGGCTTCATCGCGGCGATGAAGGCGCGGCATCACCTGATCCCCACCGCTTGGGCCGCGGCGAGCCCTTCCGCCCACGTCACCGAGGATGCCTTCGAGCGCATCGCCGAGCTGATCGTCGCCGGCATCAAGCGGGCGCAGGGCGTCGACGCGGTCTATCTCGACCTACACGGAGCGATGGTCACGGAGCACCTGGACGACGGTGAAGGCGAGCTGCTGGCCCGAGTACGCAAGGCAGTAGGGCCGCACGTGCCCGTGGTGGCGAGTCTCGACCTGCACGCGAATGTCACGAAGCGCATGGTCGAACACGCGGAAGCGTTGGTCGCATACCGCACCTACCCGCACGTGGACATGGCCGAGACCGGTGCCCGCGCAGCGGCGCTGCTGCAGCGCCGGTTCGACGGCGCTCCCAAACCGCACGTCTCGGTGCAACGCGTGCCGTTCCTGATTCCGCTCGGATCCCAGTGCACGATGCTCGAACCGACGCAAACGCTGTATCGCGACCTGCCGCGGTTCGAGGGCACGGGCGTGGCTTCGGCATCGTTCACACCGGGCTTCCCCGCGGCGGACTTTCCCGAATGCGGTCCGGTGGTCTTCGCCTACGGCGACGATTCGGATGGCGTGGCCTGCGCTGCGCAACGTCTGCGCGAAGCGGTGGAAGCGCGCGAAGCGGACTTTGCGCTGGAGGTGCTCTCACCCGAGGAAGGCGTGCGGCGGGCGATCGCCGTGGCGGGCCGTGCCACGCGCCCGGTGGTGATCGCCGACACGCAGGACAATCCCGGCGCCGGCGGCAACTCGGATACCACCGGCATGCTGCGCGCTCTGGTTGGAGCAAACGCGCAGCGTGCCGCCATAGGGTTGATCGTCGATCCCGAGGCCGCCCGCGCGGCGCACGCGGTCGGGGTCGGTGCCACTCTCGAGATCGCGCTCGGCGGCAAGTCGCACATTCCCGGCGATGCGCCGTTCCAGGGCCGCTTCACGGTCGAACGCCTCTCCGACGGCCGCTTCACCTGCACCGGCCCGTTCTATCGCGGTGCGCGCATGACGCTCGGACCTTCGGCCTGCCTGCGTATCGGCGGCGTGCGCGTGGTGGTCGCGTGCGAGAAACCGCAGATGGCCGATCAGGAAATGTACCGCTTCGTCGGCATCGAACCGACGCGTGAAGGCATCCTCGTCAACAAGAGTTCGGTGCACTTCCGCGCGGACTTCACGCCCATCGCCGAGGAGATCCTGGTATGCAAGGCTCCGGGACCGATGCTGGCCGACCCGGCCGACTTTCCGTGGAAGCGGCTCGCTACGGGCATCAGGACGAGGCCGAACGGACTGGCATTCGCGGGCGTTTGAAGGACTGCAGCAGCACGAAACCACGAGAACTTGAAGCCGCGCACGCAACGCCTTTCTTCGTGCTCCCTTGGTGGCCTTCGTGTCCTTCGTGGCGAGGGTTTTTCCTGCCGGATTACCGCGAGAACGGCCACCGCCCCCGCCAGTACTGCAGCAGGAAGAACCCGCCCGCGAGCCCACCGAGATGGGCAAAGTGCGCCACACCGGATTGCGAGCCGGTAACACCCAGGAACAACTCGATCAGGCCGTAGATGATCACGAACCACCGCGCCGGCATGGGGATGGGCGGGATCAGCAACATGACGACGCGGCGCGGGAACAGCAGGCCGTAGGCGAGCAGCACGCCGAACACGCCGCCGGAAGCTCCGACGGTCGGATAGGGCGGCGCGTTCGTGAGACTCATCACCCCGAGCTGCGCGACCGCCGCGGTGATGACGCACGTCAGGTAGTACTGTAGGTACCGACGCGACCCGAGGACGCGCTCCACGTCCCGGCCCAACATCCAGAGACCCAGCATGTTGAACGCGAGGTGCCAGAAACTGCCGTGCAGGAAACCATAGGTGAGCAGCTGCCAGAGCTGGAAACTCGGGATCTGCGGATGGTTGATCTGGGCCGGCGGCCACAGCGCGAAGTTGGCTTCGAGTCCGAAGCCGAACATGCCCTGCAGCGCGAAGGCGATGATGTTGAGCCCGAGCAGGGCCTGGGTAACCGGTGGCACTACGATTCCTTCGGAGGCGGGCTTGTGACGGGGCGGGACGGGCAATGCCCCGTGGAGGTGGTGCGGGGGCGGCTGGAATTCAAGACGAGAGCGGGATGATACCCGCCGCCGCTGGACCAGCGGCCCCTGCGGTGGCACGCTGACGCCCGATGAACGAACCGAAGAAACCGGGACGACGCGGGTTCCTGTGGCGCAGCGGTGCACTGGCCGCAGCGACCTTGACCGCGTTCGCCGAGGATAAGTTCGACCTGGTAATCCGCGGCGGCGAGGTGATCGATCCGTCGCAAGGCCTGCGCGCCCGGCGCGACGTCGGTATCCGCTGGGGACACATCGCGGCCGTCGAGCCCGCCATCGATCCCGCGCGCGCATCGCAGAGCATCGACGCCGACGGCAATCTGGTGGTGCCCGGCCTGGTGGACCTGCACGCCCACGTGTATCCGCAGGGCTCCGCAATCGGATTGCCGGCCGACGAGCTCGTGCCGTTCACCGCCACCACCACCTACGTTTCCGCCGGCGACGCCGGAGCGGGCAACTTCTCGGCGCTGCGTCACTACATCATCGCGCAGGCGCGCTCGCGCATATTCGCGTTCGTTCACATCTCGCGTATCGGGCTGGCGGGCTTTCCGGTGGGCGAGATGCTGAACATCGACTACGCGGACGTGGATGCCGCCGCGAAGACTGTCGCCGAAAACGCCGACGTAGCGTTGGGCATCAAAGTGCGGATGTCGAAGAACGTGGTGGGTACACACGGTCTCGAGCCGCTGGTGCGCGCCATCGCCGCGGCTGAACGCGCGGGCTCCGGTTTCCGCGTGCAATGCCACATCGGCGACGCGCCGGGCGAACTGTCCGCGGTGCTCGATCTCCTGCGCCCCGGCGACATCCTCACACACGCCTACAGCGGCGCCGGCAACAACATCGTGCAGGACGGCAAGGTGCTGCCTGCGGCCACTGCGGCCCAGCGGCGCGGCGTCGTGATCGACGTCGGACACGGCGGCGGCAGCTTCGACTACACGGTGGCGGAACCCGCGCTCGCACAGGGGCTCGTGCCCGACACCATCAGCAGCGACATCCACGCCGTCAGCGGCAACACACCGGGACAACCGTACCTGCCATGGGTCATGAGCAAGTTCCTCAACCTGGGGCTGGACCTCGAGCAGGTGATCGCGATGGCGACGATCAATCCTGCCCGCGTGATCGGTCGCGTCGAGAAGCTCGGCACGCTTCAGGTGGGCGCACCCGCCGACGTATCGATCCTGCAGCTCGTCGAGGAACCGGTGGCGTTCGTGGACACCAAGGGCAATCGCCGCCACGGCACGCGTTGGTTGAAACCGGTCCAGGCCGTGCGCGCCGGTCGACCCTTCGGACGTCCCTACCCGATGCCCTTCGCGTATCCGTGACGTCGGGCGCGCCGTAGAATCGCCGGAAAACACGGAGGAGACGAGATGATCGACGTATACATGGCCCCGACCGCGAACGGCTACCGGGCGACGGTGGCGCTCGAGGAATGCGAGCTGCCCTACCGGCTGCACAAGCTGGACATCGGCAAGGGTGAAACGCGGACGCCCGAATACCTGCGGATCAATCCGGCCGGGATGATCCCGGCGATCGTCGACGACGACGGGCCGGACGGCAAGCCGCTCACCGTCACGCAATCGGCCGCGATCATTATCTATGCGGCGGAGAAGTCCGGGCGCTTTCTCCCGCAAGGCGGGGCCGCACGATACACGGCGCTGCAATGGCTGATGCAGGCGGCGAGCGACATCGCGGGCACCAGCGGCAACCTGTTCCGCGTCGAGAACTCCATGCCCGACACGACGCAAGGCAACTCCGACTACTTTAAGAATCGCCTGGTGAATTTCTTCCGCGATTGCGACCGGCAGCTCGAAGGCCGCGAGTTCATCGCCGGCGAGATCAGTGTCGCGGACCTGATGCTCTACCCGGGTTTCGTGGCGCGCAAGGCGTTGCTCGATTCGGCCACCGGTCTGACGAACCTGCAGCGCTGGGCCGAGACGATGGCGGCTCGCCCGGCGGTGCAGCGGGGCATGAAAGCGGGAGGTTAGAAACCATGGGGTTGTTGAGCGGCAAGCGTCCCACCGACCTCGGCGTGCGTGACGGCAAGCTCAAGCCGGCACCCGCTTCGCCGAACTGCGTGAACAGCCAGGCGCAGGATCCCACGCACGCCATCGCGCCGCTCGCCTACAAGACCACGCCGGATGCCGCGCTCAGGGCACTCGCTGAAATCGTCCGTGCGACACCCCGGACTCGTATCGTCTCGCAGACCAACGACTACCTCTACGCCGAGTACGAATCCGCCCTGATGGGTTTCGTCGACGACGTCGAGTTCTGGCTGCCGAGCGGCGAGAAGATCGTGCACGTACGCTCGGCTTCGCGTCTCGGTCACAGCGACTTCGGCGTCAACCGCAAGCGCATCGAGGACGTGCGCTCACGGTTGACGGCGTCCGGCGCCTGACGCGCCGTCAGAGCGGCGCGGGACGCAGCAGCAAGCCGGACCCGAGCCTGCGCGCGATCGAGTTCAGGATGCGCGCGGCGAGGCTCGGCTTGGGCTCGCCCACCGACAGGGTGGTCGGCTCGAGCGCCGTGACCAGCGTCAGACCGGAGTAGTCGATGGTGTGGGTCTGCCCCGGCCCGACGATGAAGTCCTGCACGTAGTTGTCCTGGGTGATCCATAGCACACCCTTGATGCAGCTCAGGCGCACTCCACGCGCGTCGCGGATGGCGATCATGCCGTCGCGCGCCAGGACGATGTTGGAAGCCTGCAGTTCGATGTTCATGGCATCTCCTTTGCCCGCTCGCCGCGCAGTCCGGTTGACCGTAGCGGTATTCGCGAGAATCATTGCAGCCTGGATTCTCCTCGGCACATCCGCAACGGACAAACGAGAAATGGGAATGTATGCCATGAGCAAGAAGCATGGCTGAAACGGTCCGCCGCCTGCCTTCGCTGGATCTGCTGAAGGGCTTCGAATCGGCCGCGCGGCATCTCAACTTCACCCACGCGGCCGACGAGTTGTATCTCACCCAGTCGGCAGTCAGCCGACAAATCCAGGCGCTCGAGGATCACCTCGGCGTGAAGCTCTTCGTGCGCCAGCGGCGCGGGCTCGCGCTGACGGTGGAAGGCGTCCGGTTGCGCGAGGCGGTCCAGTCGGCGCTCGGACAGGTGCGGGAAGCGATGGAGAGCCTGTCACCGCGCAACGTCCCGCGCGGCATCACCATGACCTCGACCATGGCATTCTCGTCGCTGTGGCTGATTCCCCGGCTGGGCAAGTTCCAGCAGATGCATCCCGACGTGGATGTCCGCGTGGCTGCCAACGATCGCGTGCTCGATCTGGACCGGGAGCACATCGACATATCGGTGCGCTATGCGCCCGATGCAGACCCGCCACCGGAGGCGCGCTGGCTGTTCCGGGAGGAGTTCATGCCCATCTGCTCACCCGGGCTGCTCGAACGCACCGGGAAACCCCTGGAGCGTCCGGAGGACCTGCGCCACCACGTGCTGCTGCGACTGGAGGACCCGGTCAATCCGGCACTATGGCTGCAGTGGAGCACCTGGTTCGAAGCGTCCGGCGTGCGGCGGGTAAAGCCGGCGGGCTCGATCGCCTTTAACTACTTCGACCAGCTCATGCGGGCGGCGTTGGCCGGTCACGGCGTGGCGCTGGGGCGGGTCCCGCTGATCCAGGAGTATCTCGACGAGGGCAGCGTCATCGCGCCGTTCGGCCCCCGGGTCGCCACGCAGCGCTCCTACTGGTTGCTGATCGCCCCCACGGCGCGCCGCCGGCCGGAGGTGCAGACGTTCGCGGAGTGGCTGCTGGCGGAGGCCGCCAGCACCGGCTCGAGCGCGCAGCAGTCGCGCCCGTCCGGGAAGAAGCGCCGCACCGCCTGAAGGGGGAAGAGCCCCGCGGGCACCTCGGCCTTCGCCGGGCCGCTCCAGGAGAACTGGCCCCTGGGGGCACGGGCCGCAAGGCCGCATCGGGGAGGGATGTCATCTCAATCTTCCTCGATCAGCTCCTGGCCGGCCGCCGTGACCGCCAGCTGGACGTCCGGATCGTAGTCGCCGTCCAGTTCCGGGAGCACGTCGTCATCCTCGAAGGACCAGTGCTCGGCGCCCTCGTCGCCGAGAGTGCGGCTGCGCTGCGCCAGCGCCACGGAAAACGCTCGTTCCAACGTCTGCCTTGCCATCATGATGTTCCCTCCTGGTGGAGTGCTCCGGATCGGGCACGCGGGACCGATGCTGAACTCGACGCCTGCGGGGGCGCGCAGCACCAGGGGTGGGTTGCCGAATGCATAGCTCTTGGTACCATCCGGCGCTACCGACTCCTGGAGCGAGCTATGGCCGAAGTCGCCGTCCTGACCGAAGCGCTCAAGCGGGCGCTCAAGCAGCGCCGCCTCAACTACGCCGACGTGGCCAAGGAACTGGGTTTGAGCCAGGCGAGCGTCAAACGTCTCTTCTCCAAGGGCGGCTTCACCCTGGAACGCTTCGAGCAGGTATGCGCCCTGGCCGGAACGACGCTCGGCGGGCTGGCGCGCGAGACCGTCCGCGGCAACGACGTGGTCTCCCAGCTGGAGCCCGAGCAGGAGCGCGCCATCATGAGCGACCGCAAGCTGCTGCTGATGGCCGTCTGCGTGCTGAATCACCTGACGCTCGAGGATATCGTCAACGGCTACCAGATCACCAAGGCCGAAGGCATCAAGCTGCTGCTGCAGCTCGAGAAGATCCGGTTCCTGGAACTGCTGCCCGAGAACCGCGTGCGGCTCCTGGTGACCCACACGTTCTCCTGGCTGCCCAACGGCCCGATCCAGCAATACTTCAAGGCCCGTGCCCAGAACGAATTCTTCCGCGCCCGCTTCGACCGCGACAACGAAGTGATGCTGCTGGTGAACGGACTGCTTTCGGCGGGCACGCAGTCGGTGCTGGCCTCGCGGCTGAAGCGGATGGCCAACGAGTTCGGCGAGCAGCACGAGGACGAGAAGCACCTGCCCCTGGGTGACCGGCGCCCGATCACGCTGCTGCTCGCCATGCGCCCGTGGGAGCTCGACGAGTTCCGCGAGCTGCGCCGGCCGAAACCCGCCGAAACCGCACCGCCCCGCTCTCAGGGTGTGCTGGTCTCTCGGCGCAAGTAAGCGATGATGTCTGCGCGGTCTGCACTTTCCGGGACCGAGTAGCCCATCTTCTGTCCGGGTACCAGGGCTTCGGGGTTGGCGAGCCAGCGATCCAGATTGGCCTCGCTCCAGGTGAGCTTCGACTTGCCCAACGCCGGCGAGTACGCGTAGTCCCTCACGCTGCCAGCCTTGCGGCCCACCACGCGGCGATGCATGGGCCCGATCCGGTTGGCGTCGAGCGAATGGCAGCCGGTGCAACGCGCCTCGTAGAGTTCCGCGCCGCGCGCGGGATCGCCGGCGCCGTGCGCATGTGCGAAGCAAAGGGCGAGCATCGCCGCCACGATGGGTCGGCCGTTCATGGTGTCTCCTCGTGATGCCGCATGCACCTTCCGATGCATGCGGCTATCGATAGCGCCGCCTCAGGCGCCGAAAGACAGCGCCTTGTTCGGCAGGGGTCGGCCGAGCGCCTGCGACAGCACGGTCCAGTGCATGGTCTCGTCGGCAGCCAGTCGACCGGCGACCTTCGCCAGGTCGCCGCTCTTGAACGCGGGAATCACGCCGAGATACGCGTTGATCGCGCCCATCTCCAGCTTCGCGGCGAGCGCCAGCACGTCGGCCTGGGACTTCAGCGTGTCGGCCTTCAGCGCCTTCGCGTAGTCGCCCATCTTCATCTCCATCACCGGCTTGCCGCCGAGCTTCTGGATGGTCGCGATCAGCGCGTCGCGGTGGGCCTTGTGATCGCTCTGGAACTTCACCGCCACGTCGAGCACGCCCTTGTCGAGCAAACCGCTCTCGGCGCCGAGCTGATAGGCGTTGATCGCCTCGTGCTCGAGACCAAGTGCCGTGTTGAGGATGGCGACATCCTGCGATTCGCTCTTGTTGCTGCTCTGGGCCATGGTTTCACAGCCCGCCATCAGCGAGATCGCGGTGGCGGACAGCAGCACGCCGCCGGATTGGCCGAGGAAGTTGCGGCGCGCGAGCGGCGCCTGTTGAGCGACGATGATCTTGGACATGGATTTACTCCGTCGAGTTGTTCGGGTGAGGGCAAGTGCCCGCCCCAGATACGACCCATGTCTCCGATCGGATTTATCGGTTTCGCACGCGCTACCGCACGGCCGGAATGCTGGTACGCGCGCATCCGTCGATCGGATGCATCGTGCGCTCAGGACATCCTGACGTACGCACACCGATCAACACACACCACGGGGCTATGCGCCCCAGCTACGCCGGGCGCCGCCTAATCGCGGCCGGTCGCATCTCAGTGCTCGGTATGCGGCGCGCCACAGCAGTGCTTGTACTTCTTGCCGCTGCCGCAGACGCACGGATCGTTGCGGCCGATCTTCGGCGCCTCGCGCCGCACGGTCTGGGGGCGGCGCTTCTCCTGCCAGTAGTCGTAGGCATCCTGCACGGCGATCGGCAGTTCCTCGCGGCAGCTCTCCACCAGCTCGGCCTGCTCTTCCGCATTAAGCCCAAGCGACTCGCGCAGCACGGGATCGTGTTCGAGCCCGCCGGCGAGGATGAGGAACGGAAACAGCAGGTCCTCCACCTCGTCCCGGTCGCTCGATGCTTCCCACGCCGGATCGGCCAGCTCGACGCCTTCGAGGTAACCGAGCGCCCACATGGCGTAGTCCTGCTCGGGGCTCTCGTCGCTCACGGGGTAGAGCAGCGGGTCCACGCCGTGACCATCCAGCAGGTCGAGCGCGATCTCGTTGTAGAAGCGCATGAGAAGGGTCAGCGCCTCGCGGGCCTCTTCCACGGTTTCCCAGTCGCGATCGGCGCCCAATACGACCGGCAACCACCGGCTGGGCAGGATCACGTCCGGCGCACTGATCACCGCCGCCAGGAATCCCTGCATCGCGTCGAGCGGCATGGCGTGCTCGCCGAACACGTCGGCCGCGAGCAAACCTTCGAGGCGGTCGAGGTCGGCCTCGGTGAGCGGCACGTTGTCGGGATTGAGTTTCAAGGCGGGCGTGGCGTTGCGGCGAAATCCCCGTCGCGCCACCAGGATCGACGTCGAGCGGGGTCCGGGCCGGCGACTATACAGCCTTTCCCGAATCCGACCCTATTCGACGCATTGCGAGGTCCGACACCGAGCGGTCATACTCGCGGGCACCATGTCCTCCCGCCCGACCCTCGACCGCGCCACCGCGGTCCTGCGCGACATCTTCGGCTACCCGGCATTCCGCGGTCTCCAGGCCGACATCGTCGAAGCGGTGGCGGAAGGCGCCGATGCGCTGGTGCTCATGCCCACGGGTGGCGGCAAATCGTTGTGCTACCAGATTCCCGCGCTGTTGCGTCCCGGCGTCGGCATCGTGATCTCCCCGCTGATCGCCCTCATGCAGGACCAGGTGGCCGCGCTGCGGCAAGCCGGTGTTCGCGCCGCGTTCCTGAACTCGACTCTGGCTGCGGACGAGGCGCGCACGATCGAGCGGGCGCTGGTCGCGGGTGAGCTCGATCTCGTCTACTTCGCGCCGGAGCGGCTTGCCCTCCCGCGCACGCTCGACCTGCTCGAACGCTCCAGGCCAGCGCTGTTCGCGATCGACGAAGCGCATTGCGTCTCGCAATGGGGCCACGATTTCCGCCCCGAGTACCTCCAGCTCTCGGTGTTGCACGAACGCTTTCCCGAAGTGCCGCGGATTGCGCTCACCGCCACGGCCGATCCGCAGACACGCACCGAGATCATCGAGCGCCTCGCGCTGGACGGGGCCCGCGTGTACGTCTCGAGCTTCGATCGGCCGAACATCCGCTACACCATCGTCGACAAGACCGATCCGCGTACGCAATTGCTGCGGTTCATCCGCGACGAGCATGCCGGCGAGTCCGGCATCGTGTACTGCCTTTCGCGCCGCAAGGTGGAGGAGACGGCCGCATGGCTGGCCGACCAGGGGATCGACGCACTGCCTTACCACGCCGGCATGGATGCGGCCACGCGCGCCGAGCACCAGACCCGCTTCCAGCGTGACGACGGTATCGTGATGGTCGCCACCATCGCATTCGGTATGGGCATCGACAAGCCCGACGTGCGATTCGTCGCGCACCTCGATCTGCCGAAGAGCATCGAGGGCTACTATCAGGAAACCGGTCGCGCCGGTCGCGACGGGCTGCCGGCGGATGCGTGGATGACCTACGGCCTGGCCGATTTGGTGCAGCAGCGACGCCTGATCGACACCTCGGAAGCCGATGACGCTTTCAAGCGCGTGGCCACCGCGAAGCTCGACGCCTTGCTCGGGCTGTGCGAGACCGCGAGCTGCCGGCGCGTGCGCCTGCTGTCCTATTTCGGCGAACCGAGCCAGCCCTGCGGCAACTGCGACACGTGCCTGGATCCGCCCGAAACCTGGGATGCCACCGAAGCCGCGCGCAAGGCGCTGTCGGCGATCTATCGCACCGGCCAGCGTTTCGGTGCCGTCCATCTGATCGACGTGCTGCGTGGCAAACCTGGGGAACGCATGGCGCGCTGGGGTCACGATCAGCTGGGTGTGTTCGGCGTGGGTGCCGACCTTACCGAGGCGGTGTGGCGTGGCGTCTTCCGCCAGCTCGCGGCGCTCGATCTGATCCGCGTGGACCACGAAGCGCACGGCGCCCTCAAGCTGGCAGAGGCGAGCCGCCCGGTGTTGAAGGGCGAGCAGCGCGTGGAACTGCGTCGCGTGCGCGAAACCGCCGGAACGCGGCGCAGCCGGCGTGTCGCACCAAGCAGTCTGCCGCCGGCGGACATGGCACTGATGGACCGTCTGCGCGCCTGGCGACTCGACCTCGCACGAACCCAATCCGTGCCGCCCTACGTGATCTTCCACGACAAGACGCTCGCCGAGATCGCGCGAGTGCGGCCGCGCGATCTCGGTGCGCTCGGCGACATCGGCGGCGTCGGCGCAAAGAAGCTGGAACGCTACGGCGACGACCTGCTCGCGCTGCTTGCGTCGGCTTGAATCCCGACGGAGGAATACGTGCGGACGCACCAGCTTCCACGAACATGAGAACCCTGCGCCGACCGCTGCAGCTCGGTTGCATCGCAGCGCTGCTGTACGCCTTCGCCTGCCACGCCCAGTCCTCGGCCGAGATCGTCGAACGCTGCATCTACGACATCGGCGAGTTCGGCGCCGAGGCGATCGACGTCTGCGTCAAGCAGGACCAGGCCGCCGAGAAGGTCTTGCGGACCTACCCGCCGGAGGCCGCACCCGTGATCGAGGCATGCACCAAGCGCGCGAAGGCCGGCGGCTGGGTGATGATCCAGCGGTGCGTCGACCGGCAGCTCGCGGTACCCCCGGCTAACCGCTGAGATGTCATTGTCCGTGGTTGGGCAGCGCCCAGCGCAGCTGGGGCGCACAGACCTTCGGTATCTCTTGCGAGGTGGGTGAGATGCTTCAGTAGAGTTTCTCGACGGCATCGTCGAGGCGCACGTCGATCAGGCAGGGCGACGGCGACGTGAAGGCCCTGCGCAGCGCACGTTCGGTATCGGCGGAGCTATCGACCCGTTCCGCCTCGCAACCGAAGCCCCGGGCCAGCGCCACGAAATCGACCCCTTCCACATCGTGCCCCGGTGCCCCCGGGATGCCCAGCATGCTGCCGAACGAGCGCAGGGCACCGTAGCCGCCGTTGTTGAAGATCACGAACGCGATCGGCAGCTTGCACTCCATTGCGGTCCACAGCGACTGGATCGAGTACAGACTGGAACCGTCGCCGACGAGACAGATGACCTTGCGACCGGGCTGTGCCAGCGCGACGCCGACGGCTGCCGGCACGGCCCAGCCGAGACCGCCGCTCGCCGCCGCGTAGAAGGTGCCGCTGCGACGGATCGGCAGGAAGTCGCGCAATGCACCGCGATGGGTTGGCGCCTCTTCCACGATCGCCGCATCGGGCGGCATCAACCGCGCGACGGCGTGCATCAGCCAAGCGCCGGAGGGCCGATCTCGGGCCGCCGGCGGCGCCGGGAGCGTTCGCCCCTTGCCCTCGACTCTCCGCCTCGCACTCAGCCCATCGAGAAGCTGTGCGAGCCCTACGCGCAGGGAGCATCGCAGACTCGCTCCCACCGGCGACCGCGCCGCGATCTCGGCGTCGTCGGTGAGTTGCCACAACGTCGCGCCGTCCGGCACGAACTCGCCCGACGTGTGCACGTGGTAGGTGAACACGGGGGCACCCAACACCAGGATCAGATCGTGTCCCGCCAGCTTCGCTGCCAACTGCGCGCGCACCGGCGGCAGATGACCGGCGAACAATCGATGATCCTCGGGAAAGCTCGCGCGGCCCGACATCGGACTCGACCACACGGGTGCCTCCAGGCGTTCGGCCAATTGCACGGCAAGATCCCACGCGGCGTCCTGATCGACGGAGGCACCCGTCACGATCACCGGCGTGCGGCTCGCCTCCAACGCTCTCGCGAGCGCCGCCAGCCCGTCCGGGTCGGGTGCGATGTCGAACGCGACGTGGCGCTCGGGCAGAGGATCCGACGCGACGTCCCAATCGTCTTCGGGGATCGACACGAAGGTGGGCCCGCACGGCTTCTGCATCGCGATGTAGTAGGCGCGCGCGATCGCGGCGGGAACGTCGGCGGCGCGAGCGGGCTCGACACTGAACTTGACGTACGGGTGGGGAAACTCGGAGGCCCGCGACGCGTAGAGATAGGGGTCGGTGGGGAACATCGCCCGCGTCTGCTGGCCCGCCGTCACGACCAGAGGCGTCTGGTTGCGGAACGCCGTGAACACGCTGCCCAGTGCATGACCCACACCCGCCGCCGAGTGCAGGTTGACGAAGGCCGCACGACGCGTCGCCTGCGCATAGCCGTCAGCCATCGCCACGCAGCAGGATTCCTGCAGGCCGAGCACGTAGCGGAAGTCCGCGGGCCAGTCGCGGAAGAAGCGCAACTCGGTGGAACCCGGGTTGCCGAACACGGTAGTCATGCCCTGCCGCCGCAGGAAGGCGTGCACGGTCGCGCGCACCGAACTGCCCAGACTCACCGCGGACTCCGATGTCCGTCTTTTCGCATCATCCATGCGGAGCTCTCCCAGAGGGTTCTCTGCGCGACAGTTTACGGCGAGAGACTGTCCGGCAGGGCTGTGGTACAAAAGCCGCATGCCATTCGTACCCGAAGTGCCGCTGAAGCGGCTTGCACTATCGATCACGGCGCTCGGACTCGTGCTCGCGCCGGCCTTCACCGCAGCGGCTCATGCATCCGAATCCGCCGAGGCCCAGTTCCGCGGCTGCGACTCGGGCGGCTGGTGCCGCTTCCGCGTCGAACCGTCGCCGCCCGGCGAGGAAGCGCTGATCCGCGTCCGCCCCGACGGCGTGACCGGCTTCGAGGGCAGCAGCGCCGCCACGAAACGCGACCGCCTGAACGCGCTGCTGGCCAGCATGATCCATCAGCACAAGCAGATCCGGCTCGAGTCGCTGCGGACACTGAACGACGGCACGTTCGCGGCCACCGTGATCGTGAACGGTGCGGACGTCGCGGCAGATCCGCAGTTGGCGTCATCCTCGAAGTAGGTCGAGGAGAAGCAAACACACGCAACGCGGCGGACGCGGCGGAAGTCAAAAGCTCGAGCCGTGGCTCGTGGTCTTGGTTTCCGCCGCGTTGAGCGCTTTCCTGAGCCGCACCCGGCAGCCGCAAAGGCCGCCAGGATGCGTCAGCCCTGCAGATCACTCCAGCCGCGTAGGCGGCCGCCATCTGCTTGGCCGACGTGAAGACCGAACACCGCTACCACTGGCGCGTCACCGACCGCGCGAAGGGGCAGGTCATCGAGTGGCACCTGACCAAGAAGCAGATCGAGCGCGCGAGTTTCCCGAGGGTTACGCCGAGCCGAAACCCGGGATCACGGCAAGGGGTGTCCCCGAAGGCGGACCCCGTCGAGTGGGCACCCTGACACTCTGCCGCGTGCGGAGTGCCGGCGAGAGTGCCGGCGGGCGCTAGCGGCGTCGACGCGGTTTACAGGCCGCACCCTTGGGGTACGCGAGCCGTTGATTTCACTGAGTGGTGCAAATCTTGCCCCTCCGCTTCGCTCTTTAAGGGAGACACCCATGCAGGTTCTCGTGAATCTCATCCGATCAATTGCCGCAGCGACTTTGCTGGCGGGCGCAACAGCGATGGCGGCGCCGTGCACGGAGGAATTCAACCTTGGCGTCATGGGCCCGCCGGCGCTACGCAGTTTCGGAAACGAATTCGGGGCGGTGCAGCACTTCGAAGACTGCTACAGCTTCACGCTGACTGGGTCAGCGGACGTCTTCGGATTCTCTCTTGCCTTTGATGGGTCATTACCCCGGGACATCGTCATTGACACATTTACCCTCACAGGCGGCAGTCTGGGTAGTCCTGTTGTTGATGACTCGCCGTCGAGCTTCTCCGTGGACAACTTGCTGGCTGGTACGTACCAGTTCGTGATCACGGGTGACGTGACAGGCCGGGATGGAGGCCTTCTCGGCGGCGGTCAAGTGGGCTACGGCGGGAACTTCATTTCCACCGTGAGCCAGAACACCAATCCAATACCAGAACCAAGCGGTGTTGTGCTGCTTGCAACCAGTCTGCTGCTGCTCACCTGGACGCATCGTCGGAGTCGGCGGTGCTGACCTCATTGCAGCAGGGGGAACAGGCCAGCGCGTCCGCGGTATACCGCGCCATGATCGAGCGCGACAACTACGAGTTCTAGCCACAGATCGGCGCGAGTCCCGTCGCCGGCTTGGTGCTGTAAGCTTGCTGGTTTTCTAAGTCGCTAGTGCGGCGCTAGAGGCATGAGGCACGCAGCTGGCGTCATCCTCGAAGTAGTTCGAGCAAAACAAACGCTCAACGCGGCGTCTGCCGCGTTGAGCGCTTTCTCCTGAGCGCACCCGGCAGCCGCAAAGGCCGCCGGGATGCGTCACACCCTGCAGATCACTCCTTGGTGATCTTCCACACGACCGCGGACTTCGGCGTCGTGTAGAACGGCGATTCCATCTGGTAGTTCACGTACAGCTCGCCGTAGTCGGCGACGTACATGCTCTTGCCGTCCATGCTGAACTCGACGTCGTTGGTCCGCTCGAATCCGCCCCGGTTCTCCTTCTTCTGGTAGGCGTTGGGGCCCGGGTCGATGTTCTCGGCGAAGATGCTCCACTTAACACCAGTCGGGTTCAGGAACTCCACGCGCACGACGGCCGGCCACATGGGACGCAGGCTTTCCGGACCGTTGTCGATGATGCCGAACACCGCGGTGTACAGGACGTCACCCGGCTTGCCTTCGAAACCGGGGTTCGACCATGCCAGCCCGTCCATCGGGTTGTTCGTGTCCCACTCCAGCACCGGGTTGATGTAGCCGTTCGGGTTGGGGTTGGCCACGATCAGCGGCGTGCCGCGCACACCGATGGAGTGGTCGATGAAGCGATACGGCGGCAGGGTCGGCACGAATGGCTTGTCCCCGATGTAGAGCTGGGGATTGGGCCGCGTCGGGTCGAACTTGTTGCCGCGGTACGTATCGGGTCCCGAGCGCTTGATGTTGACGAAGTTGTCGCCATCCTTGTCCGGGAAGCCCGCGTCCTGGCCCTTCTCGGTGACGATGAACAGGCGCTCGGCCGCATTGGCCACGCGGCGGTTGCCCTTGTCGTTGTGGCCGTTGTCGCTCACGGCCAGCGCCTTCTCGAAGCGCGAACCCTTCGGTCCGAAGGCCACGCCCGACGAATTGCGCAGGCCCATCGTATAGACCTCCCAGTCGTCACGCGTGTAGCTGCTGTCGGCCTTCAGCTTGGCGCGATGGATGGCACCGCCGCACGGCTTCTGTGCCTTGATGACCTGACCCGGCTTGGACGGCGTGCCCTTGGGCAGGTAAGCGCCCGTCAGGTTGCCTTCCGTGTCGCGGATGTTGAGGCCGGTCAGCACGATGTCGCGGCAGGGCGGATCGCGCGGCAGCGGCGGCATGCCGTCGGTGGTGCGCTTTTCCCAGTAGGGGTCGATCGCGTCGGTCCAACCGTGGATGTTGGGATCGGAGAAGCCCGAGTTGGTGGGCGCGCCCACGGCGTAGTAGAGCCAGCCGTCGCGGCAGGTGATGCCGCCCAGTGCGTGGTCGCCGATCGGCACCTCGTTCATGATCAGCTTCGGCGTACCGTTCACGCCGTCGATCTCCCAGATGCCGTAGCTGTAGTCGCCCACGTACATCCGGCCGTTCTCGGGGCAATAGCCGATCTCGTTCAGCGCGAAGGACTTGAACGTGCCCAGGCCCACCTTGTCCTTGATGAGCTTGCCGGACTTGTCGAAGATCTTCACGTGCGGCTTGTCGATGCCTTCCGGCGGGAACCCGAACGTGTTGCCGGAAATGGCGACCCACACGTTGTCGTCCTTGTCGACGGCGATGGAAGTGACCGTGTCCAGGCCGGACGCGAACACCGACACCTTGTACCCCTTCGCCACCTTGATCTTGCTCGGATCCGGCGTGACGGGCGTGCGGGTCGACCACTTGCCCGCCGGTCCGCCCGGCTCCGCCTTGGCGCGGTCGTCCGCCACCGCGGAACCCGCGACGGACCCCAGCACCAATGCGAGTGCTGCTGCGTAGATTGGTATTCTCATTCTCGCCTCCTCCTCGGTTGAAGTTCGACTTCAGTTACCGTGCTGCGTGGGCGTAAGCCCTCCTTTGCTACGGACGTCTCCCTGTAACTCGACGCGCTCGGCGGCCGCCGGCATCAATGCTCGGCGGGCGCGAAGGAACGGATGTGCTTGACGAGCGCGTTGACCTGCTCGTCGTTGAACTTGTGCTCCCACGCCGGCATGGTCGCGATCTTGCCCATGGCCGCGCCGCCCTTCTTGATGATCATGGCGAGGTACTCGTCGGGCACCGACGCCATGTAGGCCTTGTTGGCCAGCGTACCGATGTGCGGGCTGAACCCGCCGCGGTGTCCCTCGCCGCCGTCGCCCTTGAAACCGTGACAGCCCGCGCACATCTGGTCGTAGATCTGCTTCGCTTCATCCGGACTGGTTTCCGCCCGGACGGCCAGCGACAGGACGAGCGCCATCAGCGCAACCATCGCGATCGTGGCCTTCATGAGCGGGCTCCGATGGATCCCGCAACGATCCCTTGGGAGAGGGTCTGCTTCAGCGGCTTTGCTGCCGTCACTCCGATGGCTGATCCACTGCCCGCCACCACGAACGAAAATGCCGAGCAAGCCCGGCCGATCGATGCCATGCGCCCTATCCTCCCCGATACAGCCGATGGTTTTTGTTGGCGGAACATGGTGCGACGGTCCACCCGGCAGGTCAAGGGAAAGTCTCCCCGTGCCGCGCCAACGTTTGTTTGCACTGCAGCGAGACTACAATCGATCGCTTCCGGGTCGACCTTTCCGACCCCTCCCGATTCCACGATGAGACCGCCCGCACGCACGCATCGCCCCTGCCATGAAAGGGGTGCGGCGAAGCCATGGGGCAGCCAGGCAAACTGACATGAAGACCCCCGATTCCCCCCTCACCGACCGCGTCGGCGAAGCGATAGTCATCCACGGCGCGCGCCAGAACAACCTCAAGAACCTGACGCTCGCGATCCCCACCAGCGAACTGGTGGTGGTGACCGGCGTGTCCGGTTCCGGCAAGTCGTCGCTGGTGTTTGACACTCTGTACGCCGAAGGCCAGCGACGTTACGTGGAGACGTTCTCGCCCTACGCGCGCCAGTTCCTGGACCGCATGGACAAGCCCCAGGTCGACCGGGTCGAGGGCATCCCGCCGGCCATCGCCATCGACCAGACCAATCCGGTGCGCACGTCGCGCTCGACCGTGGGCACGATGACGGAGCTGAACGACCACCTGAAGCTGCTATTCGCGCGGGCGGCCCATCTGCATTGCCGGCACTGCGGTCGTGCGGTGCGACGCGACACGCCGCAGACCATCTTCGACGATCTGACGGAGCGGGCGCGCGCAGCAGGCGATCCCCGGCTGATCGTGACCTTCCCGGTGCCGGTCCCGAAGAACTTCAAGGAAGAGGAAGTCCTGAAGCTGCTCGAAGCTCAGGGGTATTCGCGGATCCACGCGCGCGCGAAGGACACGGTGGAGGTGATCCAGGATCGCTTCCGGGCGGGCAACGCGGAGCGCGCTCGGATCGTGGAGGCGCTGGAGGCGGCATTGCGGGTCGGACAGGGCAGGGTCAACGTGTATCCGCTGGCGGACGACGGCGCGCCCCCATCCCAGCCTTCCCCCGCCGGAACGGCGGGGGAAGGAGTGCCTGCGTTCGATACCTCGCGCCCAACGTCTGACACCCCTCGCCCAGCGCCGCACGCACCCTGGCGCTACAGCACCGACCTGCATTGCCCCGACTGCGACATCCACTACAGCGAGCCGAACCCGAGCCGCTTCTCGTTCAACTCGCCCATCGGTGCGTGCGACACGTGCCGCGGCTTCGGCCGCGTGATCGGCATCGATTTCGGCCTGATCGTGCCGGACGCCTCGAAGACCCTCGGCCAGGGTGCGATCAAACCATGGCAGACACCCAGCTTCAGCGAGTGCCAGGACGACCTGGTGAAGTACGCGAAGAAGCGCGACATCCCGCTCGATGTCCCGTGGCGCGATCTCACCGATGCGCAGCGTCACTGGGTGCTGGAGGGCGAACCGGAGTGGAAGAACTGGAGCAAGTCCTGGCCGGGCACGTGGTACGGCGTGCGGCGCTTCTTCGCCTGGCTCGAGACCAAGGCGTACAAGATGCACATCCGCGTGCTGCTCTCGAAGTATCGGGCCTACACGCCGTGCGAAGCCTGCGGCGGCGCGCGACTAAAGCCGGAATCGCTGTTGTGGCGCGTGGGCTCGAAAGCGGACGCCGACGCCGTACTGGCGCCCGCGAACCGCTTCCTGCCGCGCGGCGTCGACTGGACGCGTGAAGTGCTCGAGGATCTCCCGGGCCTCGCCATCCACGATCTCATGTTGCTGCCGGCCGAGCGCACTCGCAGCTTCTTCGAGAACCTGCGGCTCGAGGGCGCACTCGACGAAGCCACCGATCTGCTGCTGGCGGAGATCCGCAGCCGGCTCGGCTTCGTCAACGAAGTGGGACTGGGCTATCTCACGCTCGATCGCCAGTCGCGTACGCTGTCCGGCGGCGAGGTGCAGCGCATCAACCTCACCACGGCACTGGGGACGTCACTGGTGAACACGCTGTTCGTGCTGGACGAACCCTCGATCGGACTGCATCCGCGCGACATGCAGCGCGTGATCGCCGTGATGCAGAAGCTGCGCGACGCCGGCAATTCGCTGGTGGTGGTGGAACACGATCCGCAGATCATGTTCGCGGCCGACCGTCTGCTCGACATGGGGCCCGGACCCGGCGAGCGCGGCGGCGAGATCGTCTTCTTCGGCACGCCCGACGAGATGATGCGCACGCCCGATTCCCTGACGGCCGCGTATCTGTCGGGCCGCAAGCGCGCCGACAGCGGCCTCGCGCCGCGCGCTCCCGATCCGCGCGGACCGAAACTGGAACTGCTCGGTGCCGGCGAACACAATCTGAAGAACGTCGATGTGACGATCCCGCTGGAACGGCTGGTCACGATCACCGGCGTCTCCGGATCGGGCAAGTCGACGCTGGTGCAGGACGTGCTGTATGCGGCGTTGCTCAAGCAGAAGGGCAAGCCCACGGAGACGCCCGGGGCGTTCCGCGAGCTGCGCGGTCACGAGCATTTCACCGAAGTGGTGATGGTGGATCAGACGCCCATCGGCAAGACCACGCGCTCCAACCCAGCGAGCTACGTCGGCGCCTTCGACGCGATCCGCAAGCTGTTCGCCGACACACCGGCCGCGAAGCAGCGCGCGTACACGCCGGGGACCTTCAGTTTCAATTCCGGCGACGGCCGGTGCCCCACCTGCGGCGGCAACGGCTTCGAGCACGTGGAGATGCAGTTTCTCTCCGACGTCTACCTGCGCTGCCCCGATTGCGACGGCAAGCGTTACCGCCCCGAAGTACTCGAGATCACGGTCGACGGCAGGAACATGGCGGAGGTCCTCGAACTCACGGTGTCCGAGGCCGTGCAGTTCTTCGCCCATTCGAAGGAAACCCTCGCACGCCTGCAGCCGCTGGCGGACGTGGGCCTGGAGTACCTGCGGCTCGGCCAACCGGTACCGACGCTTTCCGGTGGCGAGGCGCAGCGCCTGAAACTCGCCGGCCACTTGGCCGAGGCCAACCTCGGCACGGCATCGAAGTCGCTCTTCCTGTTCGACGAACCCACGACCGGTCTGCACTTCGACGATACGGCGAAGTTGCTGCGCGCCTTCCGCAAACTGCTCGCGGCCGGCCATTCGCTGATCGTGATCGAGCACAACCTCGACGTGATCGGCGCGTCCGACTGGCTGATCGATCTCGGTCCGGAAGGCGGCGACGCCGGCGGCGAGATCGTCTGCGCCGGGACACCCGCCGAGGTGATGGCTCATCCGACCTCGCACACCGGCCAGGCGTTGCGCGAGTACGCAGCCGCGTTGGCCGGCAACGCGCCGAAAGCCGCGGAACCGGCCATGAGCTACCAGCCGCTGGCGCGCGCCGCCCGCGGCGGCACGGCCATCAGCGTGCGCAATGCGCGCGAGCACAACCTGAAGAGCGTCAACGTCGACATCCCGCGCCACGGCTTCAACGTGATCACCGGCGTCTCCGGCTCCGGCAAGTCGACGCTGGCCTTCGACATCCTGTTCAACGAAGGCCAGCGGCGCTACCTGGAGTCGCTCAACGCCTATGCCCGGCAGTTCGTGCAACCGGCATCGCGCCCCGACGTGGACGCGATCTTCGGCATTCCGCCGACCGTGGCGATCGAACAGCGCACCAGCCGCGGCGGCCGCAAGAGCACCGTGGCCACGTTGACCGAGGTCTATCACTTCCTGCGCCTGCTGTTCATGAAGCTGGGCACGCAGCATTGCCCGAACGACGGGACGCCGATCGAACCGCAGAGCGTCGACAGCATCGTCGCGCGCATCCTGCGCGACTATCGCGGCCAGCACGTCGGGTTGCTCGCACCCCTGGTGGTCGCGCGCAAGGGCTACTACACCGATCTCGCCAAATGGGCATCCGGCAAGGGCTACACCCATCTGCGCGTGGACGGCGAGTTCATCGGGACGGCAAAGTGGCCGCGGCTCGACCGCTTCAAGGAGCACACGCTGGAACTGCCGGTGGCGGATCTCGTGATAACGCCCGAGGCGGAACCCACGCTGCGCGCCGCGCTAGCGACAGCGTTGGAGCACGGCAAGGGCGTCGTGCACGTCATCGCGCCGCTCGACGGCCTGCTGGAGGGCAAGGCGGAAGCGACGGAGCAGGTGTTCTCCACCAAGCGCGCCTGCCCCACGTGCGGCACGAGCTACCCCGAACTCGACCCGCGGCTCTTCTCCTACAACTCGAAGCACGGCTGGTGCGAGACGTGTTACGGCACGGGTCTCAAGATCCAGGGCTTCGACGAGGAGCAGACCGGCGAGGAGATCTGGTGGAACGAGTGGTTCGAAGGCGACGCGCAACCCTGCCCCACCTGCGACGGCAAGCGCCTCAATCCGATCGCGCTCAACGTGCTGTTCCGCGATCGCTCCATCGCCGACCTCGCGGCGCTGTCCGTGGGCAAGGTGGACGACTTCTTCCAGATGTTGTCGCTGGAAGGACGCGAACTGGAGATCGCCCGCGACATCCTCGCGGAACTCAAGTCACGGCTCGGCTTCCTGCAGGACGTGGGACTGGGCTACCTCGCGCTCGATCGCTCGGCACCCACGCTGTCGGGTGGCGAAGCCCAGCGCATTCGCCTCGCGTCCCAACTGGGTTCGAACCTCCAGGGCGTGTGCTACATCCTCGACGAGCCCACCATCGGGTTGCATCCGCGCGACAACCGCATCCTGCTCGACACCCTTGCCCGGCTCGAGTCGAAGGGGAACACGCTGGTGGTGGTGGAGCACGACGAAGACACCATCCGCCGTGCCGTTCACGTCCTCGATCTCGGTCCCGGTGCCGGCACCCGCGGCGGACACGTCGTGGGGCAAGGCACGGCCGAGGATCTGATGGCAGCGCCCGATTCGCTCACCGGACGGTTCCTGCGCGAGCCGCTGCGGCATCCGCTGGTGCCACGGCGTGCGGTGAGCGCGTCGATGCCTGCAATCGAACTGGTGGGCGCCGACCTGCACAACCTCAAGAAAGTGAATGCGCGCGTGCCGCTCGGGCGGTTGACGGTCATCACGGGGGTCTCCGGTTCCGGCAAGTCCACGCTTGCCCGCGACGTGCTGCATGCGAACCTCGTGCACGTCGTGTCGGAAGGCCGCAAGCGCCGTGGACCGGGCGAGACGTTCCTCGGTTGTCGCGACGTGAAAGGAGCGGAAGCGGTCGGTCGTGTCCTCGAAGTGGACCAGACCCCCATCGGCAAGACACCGCGCTCGTGCCCGGCCACCTACGTGGGCTTCTGGGATTCCATCCGGCGCCTGTTCGCGGGAACCACCGAAGCACGGATGCGCGGCTTCGAGGCAACGCGCTTCTCGTTCAACACCGGAGCCGGCCGCTGCGATGCGTGCGAAGGTCAGGGCCTGCAGAAGATCGAGATGAGCTTCCTCCCCGACGTGAAGGTCACGTGCGACGTGTGCGGCGGCAAGCGCTTCAATCCCGAGACGCTCGCGGTGCAGTTCAAGGGCAAGTCCATCGGCGACGTGCTCGCCATGAGCGTGGACGATGCCGTCGAGTTCTTCTCCGCCCACGCGTCGATCCATCACGCGCTGCGGCTGCTGCAGGACGTGGGCCTGGGCTATCTCACCCTCGGCCAGCAGAGCCCGACGCTGTCCGGCGGCGAGGCGCAACGGATAAAACTGGTCACCGAACTATCGAAGGTGCGTACCGATCAATCGGACGCCGGCGGCAGACCCGGACGCGCCGGCGCGCAGCAGCACACGCTCTACGTGCTCGACGAACCGACGGTGGGCCTGCACATGGCGGACGTGGAAAAGCTGATCCGCGTGCTGCACCGGTTGGTGGACGCCGGCAACTCGGTGGTTGTGATCGAGCACAACCTCGACGTGATGGCCGAGGCCGACTGGATCATCGACCTGGGTCCGGAGGGTGGCGATGCCGGTGGCGAGATCGTGGCGCAAGGAGCGCCGGAGGCGATCGTCGCCAAGGCAACCAGGTCGCATACGGCGAAGGTGCTCGGGGAGTTCCTGGCGGAGAGAGGGAACGGCGGGTAGGCGCAGGCACACTCGCTCGCCCCCATCCCAACCTTCCCAGGCACAGCCGGCGCTTCGCTTGCCCCCACCCTCCGCCCTCCCCCGGCAAAGCCGGGGGAGGGGACGTACACCCCTTCCCCCAACTTCGTTGGGGGAAGGTTGGGATGGGGGCTGGCGTCAGCCTCCGAACGCCAGATGCTCCCTGTCCCCGGCCGGCTCGAGCAACTTCAGCTTTCCATCGACACGCACGATCTTGCCGCAGCCGTCGAAGCTCCACTTCGAAACCTGCATGCAAAGTAGGTCACCCTCCACGCGCCACTTGCCCTTCTCCACGGCGTGACCGTCCTGGATCGACAGCGAGCCGTCCTGGTTGAACTTCAACCGCAGATCCGCCTGGCCGCGCTGCGCAGCCAGGCGCTTGCCGGTGACGAAGCTCGTGATCTCGTCGTTGGTCAGCGTCGTTTCGTCCGCGTGGGCCGGCACCGGACCGGCCCACAAGACAGCGGCAAACAGCAGCAGATCGATCCGTCGCACGTTCATCCTCCCCAGTTGTAGTTGTGGTTCAGCGGACAGCCACGGCCGCCCGCCGAACAGGAAGATTCTAGAACGTGCGGATCACCCACCCCATCTCGCTCGCCGAGGGGCGGCACCCCAGCTACGCCGGGCGCCGCCCCATCACCGTCGGTCAGATCTCAGGCGGCGACTTGCTCCGTGGACGGGGGCAACCCGTCGATCGCCGTGCGCACCGCATCCTCGACGCGGTCGAGCAGCACGAACTTCAACTTCTCGCGCGCCTCGTTCGGGATGTCGTCGAGATCTTTCGCGTTGCGTCGCGGCAGCATGACGGTGGTGATGCCGGCCCGCAGCGCAGCCAGCGTCTTCTCCTTCAAACCCCCGATGGGCATGACTAGTCCGCGCAGTGATACTTCTCCGGTCATCGCGACATCGGCACGCACCGGCTTGTCGGTGAGCAGGGACACGAGCGACAGGAACATCGCCACACCCGCGCTCGGCCCGTCCTTCGGCGTCGCGCCCGCGGGCACGTGCACGTGGATGTCCACGTCGTCGAGCTTGCGCC
The DNA here is from genome assembly GCA_019745565.1 of Burkholderiales bacterium. GTDB lineage: Bacteria > Pseudomonadota > Gammaproteobacteria > Burkholderiales. Next base: position 125,908 of record JAIESW010000067.1, on the reverse strand, counting down.
CGGTCCAGGTCTTGGCGAGCGTAAGCGCGGCCTGCGCCGATTCCTTCATCACGTCACCGAGTTGCCCGGTCAGGATGAGCTTGCCCGAACCCGGCACCTTCGCCGACTCGATGAAGAGGATGTCGCCGCCCACCGGCGTCCACGCGAGACCGGTGGCCACGCCGGGCAGGCCGGCACGCTGTGCCACTTCGTTCTCGAACCGCGCAGCCCCCAGGATCGCCTGCAGATCGTCGGCGTCCACCGTGATCGGCCCGGCCTCGCCTTCCGCGATCCGCATGGCCACCCGCCGCAGTACGGCGCCCACCTCGCGCTCGAGGTTGCGCACGCCCGCTTCGCGCGTGTAGTCGCCGATTATCCGGCGCAACGCCGCTTCAGTGATCACCGCCTGCTCGGCGTTAAGACCATTGGCCTCGAGCTGACGCTTCACGAGATACCGGCGCGCGATCTCGAGCTTCTCTTCCTCCGTGTAACCGGGAAGCTGGATGATCTCCATGCGGTCGCGCAACGGCCCCGGAATGGTGTCGAGCTGGTTCGCGGTGGCGATGAACATCACCTTCGACAGATCGAAGTCGACCCCGAGATAGTTGTCGCGGAACTTGGAGTTCTGCTCCGGATCGAGCACTTCAAGCAGCGCCGAGGACGGATCGCCGTGGAAGCCGCCCGCGCCGAGCTTGTCCACCTCGTCGAAGAGCAGCACGCCCGTGCGCGACCCGGCGCGCTTCAGCGCCTGGATGATGTTGCCCGGCAGCGAGCCGATGTACGTACGCCGGTGACCGCGGATCTCCGCCTCGTCGTGCACGCCGCCCAGCGCCACGCGCTGGAACGTGCGGCCGGTGGCCTTCGCGATCGACTGGCCGAGCGAAGTCTTGCCCACGCCGGGCGGACCGACGAAGCACAGGATCGGGCTCTTGCCTTCCGGATTGAGCTTGCGCACCGCGAGGAACTCGAGGATGCGACGCTTGATCTTGTCGAGGCCGAAGTGGTCCTCGTCGAGCACGCGGCGCGCCTCGGCGATATCGATCGGCTTCACGTCCTCGGCCTTCCAGGGCAGCTCGCTCAACCACTCGAGATAGGTGCGCACCATGGATGCTTCGCCCGAGCTTTCGCCCATGCGCTCGAGGCGCTTCAATTCCTTGCGCGCGTGCTTGAGCGTCTCCTCGGGCATGCCCGCAGCCTCGACGGCGGTCTTGAGGCCTTCGATCTCAGCGGCCGTGTCCTCGCCGTCGCCCAGTTCCTTCTGGATCTGGCGCATCTGCTCGCGCAGGACGTGCTCGCGCTGGCGATCGTCGAACTCCTTCCGGGTCTTGTCGCCGATCTCCTTAGAGAGCCGGAGCACTTCCACGCGCGCGGCCAGCAGTGCGAGCACGCGGTCGAGACGACGCTTCAGATCGAACGTCTCGAGGATGTCCTGCTTGTCCTCGCGCTTGACGTCGATCAGGTTGGCGACGGTATCCGCAAGCGCACCGGCCGATTCCATGCCTTGCACGATCGGAATGAACTCGTCGGGCGCGTTCGGCAGCAACCGGATCGCTTCGACGGCCTTTTCCTTCAATTGCAGGAAGCGTGCTTCGATCTCGGGACCGCTCTCGTCGGCAGCCGAGATGTACGCAACGCGCGCCACGAGGAACGGCCAACCCTCGAGGAATTCGAGCACGCGGAAGCGTTCCTCGCCTTGCACGACGAGGTGGTGCGAACCGTCCTGTCCGGTCACGTAGCGGACGATGCGGCCGGCCGTACCGACCCAGTGCAGATCGTTCGGGCGGACGTCGTTCTGCTCGGCATCGCGCTGGAGCAGGAAGCCGACGCGCTGCTCCGACTGGACCGCCGCCTGCGCCGCTGCCACCGACGTCGCACGGCCGATGGTGACCGGCGACACGACTCCGGGAAACAGGACCGCATTGCGGGCCGGGATAAGGATGATCGCGTCCGGCGGCAACGGCCGAAGCGGTGCGCCGCGCCGGCGCGGATCGCCGCCTGGCGTCGAGCGTGCGTCGTCCTCCGAGAGGACGGACTGAGGCGTAAACCACTGATTCATCGCGTGCGCCTTTCTATTGGGGGACCTTGGTTCAAGGACTCCTGGCGAAAGGTTGGTACGGCTTGCCGCGTTTCAAGCGGCGGCGCGATGGACCTCGTGAAACTGGACCGGTGTGACCACCCGGAATGGCAGCGGCTGGTAGCGGCGCCGCGCCAACGCGAGCAGTGCCTTGTCGCGCGTTACCAGAAAGTCCGCGTTGCCATCGCGGGCAAGCTCGAGGAATTTCTGGTCGTCGGGATCGCGGCAACGCGGCAGCGATGGCGGCACGGCTCCATCACCGTTGCGCTTCAACCGCCGGACCATGCCGAGCGCCTCCACCATCCACAACGCCTGCACGTCAGCGGGCGCGACCGACCCGCGGATCGGGTAGGCAAGCACCCGCTCGAGCTCCGCTTCGCAAGGCTGATCCATCACGATCTCGATGCGCCGGTCCTGCACTGCCTGACGGATCGGACCGACGGCGGGATCGGCGAAGACCAGCCAGTCGAGCCAGACGTTGGTATCGAGCACCAGGCGGCGGATGCCGTCGGACCGTTCCATGCAGCCGGATCAGCCCGCGCTGCCGGACGCCACGCCGATGCCGCCCGCGTAGCGCTGCTTCCAGAGGTCGTGTCCGTGGGTGAGATCGTTGCGCTCGCTGCGGTCGTTGCCGCGCAGGAGCCACAGCGGCTGGTCGTAGATGTTGAAGGGGCTGTTGTCCTTCCGCTGGCGCACCAGCGTCCGGTCGTAGTGCGACGTCGCGGGCATGTACCGCATGATGAGCGCGGCCCGGCGCTCGCCTGACGTGTTCGCCAGCGACCCATGGATCAGCCGCACGTCGTGAATCGACATCTGGCCCGGCTCCAGTTCCACGTTGACGGCGGTGGTCTCGTCGAACTGGTCGGCGTCCAGCTCCAGGTTGAGCACCAGGTTCTTGCGGTCGGTCACGTGATGGCGGTACAACTCCTGGCGCCGGTGCGAGCCGGGGATGAACCGCATGCAGCCGTTGGTAGGCGACACCGGATCGATGGCGATCCACACCGACGCGGTGGCGAGCGGTCGCATCGGCCAGTACTCTCCGTCCTGGTGCCAGGGCACCTCGCGCCCGACGGCAGGCGGCTTGCACAGCACGCGCGTGATCCACAGGATGAGATCGGGGCCGAGCACCTGTTCCACCAGATCGAGCACGCCCGGATCCTGTGCGGCCGCCATGAACGGATTCATGTCCGGCCCGGTGGTGGGCGGGATCATGTGCGGGTTGGCGAGGTCCTCCTGGGCCACGTCGGTGTAGCTGGCAAGCAGCCCGTCGGTGGCGGCGCGCAGGCGCGCCAGCAGGTCGGCGGGCAGGCGGTATCGCGGGAACACGTAGCCGTGTTCTCGGTAGTGGTCCAGCTCGGCGGCGCTCAGCAGGGCGCTCATCTCAAGTCCTCCGTGTCGCGTTGCTGCGCGACGATACGGGACACCGCGAGCGTCTACAATGCGCGCCTTCTTCACGAAAGCGAGACCGCCATGCCCACCACCACCGCCACCGGCCTGATCATCGACGACCTCACCGTCGGCGACGGCGACGAAGCCACCGCTGGCCGCCAGGTCACCGTGCACTACACCGGCTGGCTGACCGACGGCTCCAAGTTCGATTCCAGCAAGGACCGCTACGAACCGTTCGTGTTCGGGCTCGGCCAGCGGCAGGTGATTGCAGGCTGGGACGAGGGCGTGCAGGGCATGAAAGTGGGCGGCAAGCGCAAGCTGACCATTCCGGCGGAACTCGGGTACGGAGCGCGCGGTGCGGGTGGGGTGATTCCGCCGAATGCGACGCTGGTGTTCGAGGTGGAGTTGCTCGGGGTTCGGTAGCGGCGAGCGACAAGAGAAGCTTGAAACGCGGCGGACGCGGCGAAAGGCACGACCCTAAAGGGGTTTGTTCGAGGTTCTGGTCTGGATGAACAGCGGGGCACGTTTTTCCGCCGCGCCCGCCGCGTCCGCTGCGTTGAATGCTTCGTTCCGTACCGTCTCTACAGTCTGAGGTCGAGAAACTCGCTGTCCACGTAGCACCACGCCCAGTCCTCACCCGGCTCGAACGACAGCACGATCGGATGGCCGGTCGCATGGAAGTGCTTCGTCGCATGCCGGTTCTTCGACGAATCACAGCACCCCACGTGACCGCAGGTGAGGCACAACCGCAGGTGCACCCAGAGATCGCCCATCTCCAGGCACTCCTTGCAGCCGCGACCGCTCGGGGTGACGTCCTGGATCGTATCGAGGTGAGTACAGGTCATCGCATACCTCGTCTGGTCAGTGAAACTTGGGTTCGATCGGCAGCACCACCAGGAATCTCGTGTCGCCCGGCTTCGAATGGACCTTGATGGTGCCACCGTGCCGGTTCACGACGATGCGCCAGGTGATGTCGAGCCCGAGGCCGGTACCCTTGCCGACGGGCTTGGTGGTGAAGAACGGCTCGAACAGCCGCGTCTGCACGTCCGGTGGGATGCCGGGGCCTGAATCACCCACTTCGACGATGACGTTGCCGCCGTCGCGCCGGGTGCGGATGGTAAGAGTGCCCTTGCAGTCCATCGCGTCCAGCGCATTGTCGATCAGATTGGTCCAGACCTGATTCAGCTCTGACCCGTACACGGACACCTTCGGGAGCGTGCGATCGTATTCGCGCACCACCTCGACGCCGTGCTTCAGCTTGTGACGCATGATCGTCAGCGTGGCTTCGATGCCTTCGTGGATGTCCACCTCCTGCCTCGGCGCCTGGTCCATGTAGGAGTAGGACTTCATCGCCTTCACCAGGTCGGCGATGCGCGCAGCGCCGTGATTGGCTTCGTCGACCAGCGCGGCCAGTTCCACCGTGGCCGCGAGCCAGCGCGCCGCCGGCGCAACGGCGTCCCCGGCACTGCCGAGCATCAATTGCACCGCGGGCAGCTCCAGCTTCGAAGCCGCGAACACCGCGGCGAGCTTCCACGCGTTCGGTACCTGCCGGCCGTCGAGCCATTCACCGAAGGCTTCTTCGCGATCGCTTTCCTCGATCGGCGTGCGCGGAGGAACCGGACCGCTCGTCGCGGCGTCGCTCAGCGCCTTCAGCGCATACATGGCCTCATGCGGCAGATCGGAGGCGTGCAGCTCGCAGGAGATCGATTCGAGATCGCGCGCGATCGCCCGCATGCGATCGGTGGACCGCGCCACCGCCGCAGCCGGGTTGTTGAGCTCGTGGGCCAGACCTGCGGTCAGCGTGCCCAGCGATGCCATCTTCTCGCGCTGGCGCACGAAGGATTCGAGACCCGACACCCGGCGCGCCAGGGTCTGGAAGATCGTGCGGCTGAACGTGACGTCGGTGGCGATCAGCTCGCGGAAGCTGTCCTCATCCAGCCGCAGGAGCCTACTGCGACCGGAGGAGCGCACCGTGACCTGCGCCGGCGTCCCGGACAGGACCGGGATCTCGCCCAGGAACGCCGGCGCATCCTGACGGCCGGCGGGCATTTCGATGCCGTTGGCGCGTTTGGTGATGAGCAGCGCCCCTTCGATCAGGATCACGAAACTCGCGCCTTCGTCGCCTTCGTGTATCAGCGCCTCACCGGGCGCGAGCTCGAAATCGGTGAGCCGCTCGCACACCCAATCGAGACGTTCGTTCGACAGGCCGCTGAACAGCGGCATCGCACGGAGGAGTTCGCGTCCGATCACAGGTCGGCGAGAAACTGGTGGACGAACGACACCGCCATGGACCCCTCGCCGACCGCAGCCGCGACGCGCTTCATGGAACCGTGGCGCACGTCGCCCGCCGCGAACACGCCGGGTACACAGGTCTCGAGCAGGAAAGGATCGCGATCGAGCTTCCACACCGGGGGCCACTTGCCGTCCACCAGCAGGTCGCGCCCGGTCAGGATGAAGCCGTGATCGTCGCGCAGGACCGAGTCGCCGAGCCAGTCGGTACGCGGTTCGGCGCCGATGAAGATGAACACCGCGGCGATGTGGCGCGTCTCTTCTTCCCCTGTGCGCACGTTCGAGAGTGTGACGGTCTCGAGATGATCGGTGCCCGTGACGCGCGCGATCTCCGTGTACGGCAGCACTTCGATGTTTGCAGTGCCCTCGATGCGGTCGATGAGATACCGCGACATGGTCGCCGCGAGCCCGGCGCCGCGCACGATGATGGTGACGGTCCGTGCGTAGTCCGCGAGGAAGATCGCACCCTGCCCGGCGGAGTTGCCGCCGCCGACGATGATCACGTCCTGGCCCTGGCATACCACGGTCTCGGTCGTGGCCGCGCCATAGAAGACACCCATGCCGGTCAGTTCCTCCAGTCCCGGCGCGGACAGCTTGCGGTACTGCACGCCACTGGCGATGACCAGCGCTCGGCAGCTCGCTTCGGAGCCGTCGGACAACTGCACGAACTTGTACGGCGCCTGCACCCGCAATCCCGTGACCGCCTGAGTGAGGATCAGATCCGCGCCGAAGCGACGGGCCTGCGCCACCGCGCGGCGCGACAGGTCGGCGCCGCTCAACCCCGACGGGAAGCCCAGATAGTTCTCGATGCGCGAACTGGTGCCGGCCTGACCGCCCGGCGCTTCGCGCTCGACGATGGCACTCTTCAGCCCTTCGGAGGCGCCGTAGACCGCAGCCGCGAGGCCGGCCGGGCCGCCACCCACGATCAGCAGGTCGTACACCTGCGTCGCGGTGTGCGTCGAGATGCCGAGACGTTCGGCCAGCAGGGTCGGACTGGGCCGCTGCAAGCGCGTGCCGTCGGGCAGCACGACCAGCGGCAGTCCCTTGAGCTTGGGTGCGTTGCAGGCGGTCTTCTCGTCCGGCGTCAGCAGCTCGATGATGCGCTGCGCTTCCGGATCGTGCTCCACGTCGAGCCAGCGGTACGGCACATGGTTGCCCGAGAGAAACTCGCGCAGTTCGTGCCCCAGCGGCGACCAGCGGTGGTCGATCAGTTGCACGCCGCGGAACTGCGGCTTCTGCGTGGCTCGCCAATCGTCGAGCAGATCCCCCAGCACCGGATAGAGATTGTGCTCCGGCGGATGCCACGGCTTCATCAGGTAGTAGTCGAGGCGCACGCGGTTGATCGCGCGGATCGCGGTCTCGGTATCGGAATACGCGGTCAACAGCACCCGGCGAGCGGTCGGGAACAGCTTGGAAGCCTGCTCGAGAAACTCGACGCCGCTCATCTCGGGCATGCGCTGGTCCGACAGCAGCAGCGCCACGGGATCGTTGCGCAGGCGCAGTTCGGTCAGCGTCTCCATCGCGGACAGCGGCGATTCCGCCCGCATGATGCGGTAGTCGCCGCCGTAGCGCTCACGCAGATCGCGCGCGATGGCGCGCGAGACTTCCGGCTCATCGTCGACCGCAAGAATCACCGGCCGGGCATCAGCCATCCATCCCTCCCTGCGGGAGGGACCGAAGTCGGCTGCGCCGACTTCTGCGCAAACCGTGAACGCTCCCCCTCATCCCCGACCCTTCTCCCCGGGGAGAAGGGCGCGCACCCCACAATGGGAACATCACGCCAAGTAAGAGCGCAGCATCCACGCCATCTTCTCGTGCGCTTCGATCACGCCGGTGATGAAGTCGTTGGTGCCGATGTCGTGGAACTTGTCACCGACAATATCCACTTCCTCGCGCAGGCGCTGGATGATGGTCTCGTGGCTTACCAGCAGGTCCTTGATCATGTTCTTCTCGCCCGTGGTCTTGCCGTCGTCTTCCGTCAGTTTGGTGAGCTTGAGATAGGCCGCCAGCGAACCCGCAGCGCGTCCACCCAGGGCACGCGCACGTTCCGCGACGTCGTCCATGATCTCGTCCAGCTCCTCGTACTGGGCTTCGAAGAACTTGTGGGTCTCGCTGAAGTCGGGGCCTTCCACGTTCCAATGATAGTTGCGCGTCTTGACGTAGAGCACCACTTCGTCGGCGAGCAGGCGGTTCAGGATTTCCACGACGCCCTTGCGCTGGACGTCGCTCAAGCCGATGTTCGGTTTCACGATCGATCTCCTTGTCTGGTCCGGTCCTGTTTGCGGCGATGATTCCAGTATAGGGACCGGCGTCGCGTCGGGTGATGAATTGTTCTTATCGGCGCCATAGGAATTTTCAGGGTGGGCGACGGTTGCGTTCGGGCACGCCCGCCCCTATCTTGCCCGGCACCCCCCCCGCGCCAGCCGCGCGGTCCGTTCATCCCTCCCAGCAGGAGTGTCTCTTCATGGCCACCGTCGAACTCAACCTGGACAACTTCGAGTCCACCATCGAAGGCAACGACATCGTGATCATCGATTTCTGGGCGCCCTGGTGCGGCCCCTGTCGCGCCTTCGCCCCGGTGTTCGAGGCCACATCGGAGCAGCATCCCGACATCGTGTTCGCCAAGCTCAACACCGAGGACGTCCCGGAACTCGCCCAGCAGTTCGGCATCCGCGCGATTCCGACCCTGATGGTTTTTCGCGAGCAGGTGATCCTGTTCTCCCAGCCCGGCGCTATGATGGGCGGGGCCTTCGAGAAACTGATCGAGGAGGTGAAGGAGATCGACATGGCGAAAGTCCATAGCGAGATCGCCGCCCGCGACGCCGCGGAGCCTGCGGCGCAGTCCTGAGACATGGTCGCCACGCTGCCTGACCAGGACACGCTCGATGCACTGATCGCGGCGCACGCGATGCTCGCGATCGTGTTCGACGACGAAGGCAGCGAAGCCGGACGGTCGTTCCGCACCGTGTTCGAGGACGTGATGCAGCGCATGCCGGAAGTGACCTTCCGGCGGGCCCCCTGGAGCGAGCCGAATGCGCTGGCGGGTCTCTTCGGCATCGAGGCTGCCCCTGCCCTGGTGCTGTTCCGTGAAGGCGTGGGTCTGTACTGCGGGCCGGCGAAGTTCTCGGCGCCTCAGTTCGAGGCGATGCTGCGCCGCGCGAAGACGCTAGACATCGATCAGGTGCGCGAGGAGATGCGCCGCGAGCGCCAGGCCGAATCCATGATCGCCATGCGCCGGGCCTGCCCCGCCGGACGCCGCGGCAATCTCGCGTAACCGGTTTCAGCCGAGGGCAGACCCCGGGACAGGTAGTTACCTCAGGCCAGCAGCGCCCTCAACGTTGCCGGGTCCTCGAGTTGGGCGAGGAACCACTTGAGCGCCTTGCCCGCCCCACGCGGTCGGGCGGCCACATAAAGCTGCGCGGTGGGTTTGGATTCCTGGACGGACTTGACCACGAGCGTGCCGGCCGCGACGAGCGGCCTCGCTCGATGCACCGGAAGGTAGCCCACGCCCAGGCCGGCCACGTGGGCATCGATCTTCGCCTGCATGCTGGGGACGGTCAGGCAGTCCTGTCCTGAGATCAGCCCGGTGGTCCGCGAGGGCAGGGTCCGCGAACTGTCGGCGACCAGGATCGCCCGATGATGCAGGATGGCCTCGGGTGCCAGCGGTTCGGGCGCCGCCGCCAGCGGATGAGTCGGGGCAACCACGAAGTCGAAGGCCGCGGTACCCATGGGCTTCAGCGAACAGCCGCCCTCGGACGGCGGATCGCCGGAAGCCCCGATCACCAGATCGGCCCTTCCGGACAGGAGCGCATCCCAGGTCCCGGCCAGCACTTCGGACCCGACGCGCAACCGGGTGCCCGGGTTCAGCGCATAGAACCGCCCCACGAGCGGGTAGATCCGTTCCAGCGGGAGGATGTCGTCGACGGCGATCGCGAGTTCGGTCTCCCAGCCTTCCGCCAGGCGTTGCACCCGCCGCTCGATCTCGGCTGCCGAGCGCAGCAGGTGTCGCCCTTCGCGCAGCAGTTCCGCGCCTGCGGGGGTGAGCTTCGCGCGATGACCGCTGCGGTCGAACAGCGGCACGCCCAGATCCTGCTCCAGCTTCTGCACGGCATAGGTCACGGCCGAGGGCACGCGATTCAACTCCTCGGCCGCGGCGGCGAAGCTGCCGCGGCGGGCGATGGCATCGAGGGTGGCTAGAGCGTCGAGGGAAAGTCGCATGGCGAAGGGGGCGTAAACTCGGCTATGATAAGGAGCAATTACTGACCCTTTGGTCAGCACCGATCGCCGGCTGGAAGAAGTACTGACTTGGGGCAGGAGTTCATCCCGGCGGCGTCCAGATCGACGTAGTCCGCGGCGCCACACTCTCGGGAGGAGGATGGCGCCGAGGGTTTTGCCACCGCAGCACGCATCGTTCGAGGCATCTCCAGTGAAAATCATGCGCCGTCCGTTGTCCGTTTCGCTCCTGCCGGCTGCGCTGGCCGCGTCCTTGATCGTAGGCTGCGGGAGCAACTCCGAATCGAAGCCGCCGTCTCCGGGTGCCGCCAAGCCCGCCGAATCGAAACCCGGCGATCAGCCGAAGCCGGGTGCAGCTGCAGGCGCTCCGGCCAAGCCCATGGGGCTGCCGGTCAAAGCGGAGCCGGTCAAGGTCGGTCCGGTGCAGAACGAGATCACCGCTATCGGCACCCTGCTGCCGGCCGAATCGGTCGTGATCCGGTCGGAGATTCCGGGCCGCGTGGTATCGCTCAATTTCCAGGAAGGCCAGGGCGTCAGCAAGGGCGCGAAGCTGGTTTCCCTCGATCCGTCCGAATATCAGGCGCGCCTCGCCGGCTCCACCGCCGACGCGACCAAGGAACGCCAGCGCTACGAGCGAACCAAGGAACTGCTCGCCCAGAAGTTCGTGAGCCAGGACGCCGTGGACGTGGCCAAGGGCAGCATGGATGTCGCACTCGCCAAGCAGCAGCAGGACGAGGTCGCCCTCGCCAAGACGACGATCACGGCGCCCTTCGGCGGCATCGTTGGCCTGCGCCTCATCAGCCCCGGTGCCTACGTGAAGGCGGGTGACGACATCGTGCGGCTCGAGAACGTCGGATCGCTCAAGCTCGACTTCCGCGTTCCCGAACTCTACGTCTCGAAGCTGAAGCCGGGCCTGTCGGTCAGCATCCGCACCGACGCCTTCCCCAACGACGTCTTCGAGGGCCGCATCTACGCGATCGAACCCACGGTCGACGAGAAGAGCCGTACGGTGCTGGCCCGCGCCCAGGTGCCGAACGGCCAGTCGAAGCTGAAGCCCGGCATGTTCGGCCGCGTGAGCATCCTCCTCGAATCGCGGCCGAAGGCCATCATCATTCCCGAGGAAGCGATCTGGCCCCAGGGTCGCGATGCCTTCGTCTACCGGATCGTCGACGGCAAGGCGATGCTCACCAAGGTCCAGCTCGGCATCCGCCGCCCCGGTGAAGTGGAAGTGCTCCAGGGGCTCGGGGAGAACGACGTCGTCATGACCGACGGCCAGATGAAGATGAAGGACGGCGCACCGGTCATGGTGCTGCCGCGACCGCCGGCCACCGCTTCCGGTCCCGCACCGGGCGCCGCGCCCGCCGCCGACACGAAGAAGGGGGGCTGATCCGATGGTCCTCTCCGACGTCTCCATCCGCCGTCCGGTGCTCGCCACGGTGATGAGCCTGCTCATCGTGCTGGTGGGCTATCTTTCCTACACGCGCATGCCGGTGCGCGAGTATCCGAACATCGATCCGCCCGTGGTCTCGGTGCGCACCGTCTACAAGGGTGCGACGGCGCAGGTCATGGAAAGCGCGGTCACCCAGCCGCTCGAGGATTCGCTCTCGGGCATCGAAGGCATCAAGACCATCAAGTCGCAGAGCCGCGAAGAGGTGAGCCAGATCACCATCACCTTCGTGACGAGCCGCGAGATCGACGGCGCGGCGAACGACGTGCGCGACCGCGTCGCGCGGGTCCGGAAGAACATTCCCGCGGCCGCGGACAATCCGGTCGTGTCGAAGATCGAGGCCGACGCCCAGCCGATCGTGTGGGTGGCGCTCACCAGCGGCCAGCACTCGCCGATGGAAATGACCGACTTCGCGGACCGCTACCTCACCGATCCGCTGAAAGCCATTCCCGGCGTCGCGTCCGTCATCATTGGCGGCGAGCGCAAGTATTCGATGCGTGTGTGGCTCGACCGCGAACGCCTCGCGGCCCAGGGGTTGACCGCCCAGGACGTGGAGGATGCGCTGAAGCGCCAGAACCTCGACTCGCCCGGGGGGCGCATCGAGAGTACCCAGCGCGAATTCACGGTCCAGGCGCGCACCGATCTGGTGTCGCCGGAAGAATTCAACAACATGATCATCAAGGAGGTGAACGGGTATCCGATCCGCCTCCGTGACGTGGGGCGCGCCGCACCCGGCCCCTACGAGAACCGCAAGATCGTGCGCGTGCGCGGCGAAGAAGCGCTGGGACTGGGCGTGGTGAAGCAGTCCACCGCCAACACGCTCGAAGTCGCCGATGCGGTGAAGCAGCTGCTGCCGCGTCTGGAAGGCACGCTGCAGCCCGGCATGAAGATGTGGGTGGCAGTGGACACCTCGCAGTTCATCCAGGCGTCGGTCGACTCGGTGATGGAGACGATCTTCGTGGCCCTGGCGCTGGTGGTGCTGGTCATCTTCTTCTTCCTGCGTGAGTTCCGCGCGACCATCATCCCGGCCGTGACGATCCCGGTGTCCATCATCGGGCACTTCACCTTCCTCAAGGTGCTCGGGTTTTCCATCAACACGCTGACGCTGCTGGGCGTGGTGCTTTCCATCGGCCTGGTGGTGGACGACGCCATCGTCGTGCTGGAGAACGTGCACCGTCACATCGAGGAGGGCATGAAGCCCTTCAAGGCGGCGCTGATCGGCAGCAAGGAGATCGGCTTCGCGGTCATCGCGATGACCATCACGCTCGCCGCCGTGTTCACGCCGCTCTCGTTCGCCGAGGGCAACGTCGGCAAACTGATGACCGAATTCGCACTGACGGTCGCCACGTCGGTGATCGTGTCCGGTTTCGTGGCGCTGTCGCTCGTGCCGATGATGTGCTCGAAGTTCCTGCGGCACGACCACAGCTGGCTGTATCACAAGACCGAGCCGTTCTTCACCGGCATGGTCAACACGTATCGCCGCATGCTTTCCTGGACGCTGCGCCATCGCTGGGTGATCGGCATCGTCTTCTTCGCGACCATCGGCACGATGGTGTGGCTGGTCTCGCAGTTGAAGGACGAGCTCTCGCCCGAGGAGGACCGCAGCATGTTCCTCGCATTCGTCATCGCCCCCGAAGGCTCCAGCATGTCCTACACCGACGGCTACATGCACGCGGTGGAGGAAATGAGCAAGGGCGTGCCCGAGATCCACACGATGTTCGCCGTCGTGGCGCCCGGCCTCGACCGGCCCAATCCGGTCAACCTGGGCGTCGCGTTCGCGGTGCTGAAGCCCTGGGCCGAGCGCCAGCGGAGCCAGCAGGCGATCACGAAGGAACTCGGTCCGAAGCTGTTCGGCGGCCTGCCGGGCGCGCTGTCGTTCACCAAGGCGCTCCCCGCCCTCGGGCAACCGTTGTTCGCGAAGAGCGTCGAGTACGTCATCTACGGCAACACCTACGAAGATCTGCAGGTGAAGGTCAACAAGATGATGGGCAAGCTGCGCGAGTATCCGGGCATCACCGCGCTGGACACCGACCTCAAACTCAACAAGCCGCAGCTCTCGGTGAAGATCGACCGCGACAAGGCCTCGGCCCTCGGCGTATCGATGGACACCATCGGCCACACGCTGGAAACGCTGCTGGGCGGCTTCGACGTCACGCGCTACAAGCACGAAGGCAAGCAGTACGACGTGGTGGTGCAGATGGAGGACGACAAGCGTCGCCAGCCGAGCGACCTCACGTCGATCTACGTACGCGGCTCCGACGGCACCCTGCATCAGCTCTCCAACCTGGTGTCGATCCAGGAAACCGTCGGTCCGAAGGAGCTCAACCACTTCAACAAGCTGCGTGCCGCAGTGATCAACGGCGAGCCGGCTCCGGGCTACACCCTGGGTCAGGTGCTCGACCACATGGATCAGCTGGTCAAGTCGGAACTCGGACCGGAAACCCGGACCGACCTCGACAACATCTCGCGCGAGTTCCGTGAGTCGGGCGCGCAGTTGATCGTCACCTTCGGCCTCGCGCTGCTGGTGATCTATCTGGTGCTGGCCGCGCAGTTCGAAAGCTTCGTCGGCCCGCTGGTGATCATGTTCACCGTGCCGCTCGCCATCACGGGTGCGGCGCTGGTGATGTTCATCAACGCCAAGCTGGGCCACGGCGGCACGCTCAACGTGTACAGCAAGGTGGGCCTGGTGATGCTGGTGGGCCTGATCACGAAGCACGGGATCCTGATCGTGGAGTTCGCGAACCAGTTGCGGGAACGCGGCATGGGACGCATCGAAGCGGTCACCGAAGCGGCCACCCTGCGCCTGCGACCGATCCTGATGACCACTGCGGCGATGGTGCTGGGTGCGGTGCCGCTGGCACTCGCCCACGGCGCCGGGGCGGAATCGCGTCAGGCCATCGGCTGGGTGGTGGTCGGCGGCCTGACGCTGGGTACGCTGCTCACGCTCTTCGTGATCCCGACCGTCTACTCGGTGCTGGTGCGCAACGTCCACAAGCGCCAGGAGGAAGGCGGCGATCTCGCAACTTCACCGCAGGCGTCCTGACCTTCGGGCCGCCTCGCACCGCGTCGCGAAACCCGGCCCCGTGGCCGGGTTTCTTTTTTTGGAGGAACCAATGGCAGTGGATGCAGGCAAGACGGTTCGCAACTATGGCGTCACACCGCTCGATCAGGTCCGCGGCATGAGCGGTGTCGAGTTCCTGCAAGCCTGGATCGACGGCAGGCTGCCCTCGCCGCCCATCAGCCGGGTCTTCGACTTCGACGCCGTCACCGTGGAGAAGGGCCGCATCGTGTTCGCCGGCATTCCGGACGGACGCTTCTACAACCCCATCGGCACGGTACACGGGGGGTGGGCTGCGACGGTGCTCGACAGTTGCATGGCATGCGCGGTGCATTCGACACTCGAGGCCGGGCAGGGCTACACGACGCTCGAGATCAAGATCAACTACGTGCGCGCGATGACCGACCGCACCGGACGGGTCGAAGCGGAAGGCAAAGTGGTGCACGTGGGCAAACAGGTCGCGACCGCCGAAGGCTGGCTGCGTGATTCGCAGGGCCGCATCGTCGCCCACGGCTCCACCACCTGTATGGTGTTCTCGTGACGGCCGGGCCGTTTTCCCATCGCAATGCCGTGATCGGCGACCTGCCGCGCATCGTGGAGATCTACAACGCCACCATCCCGTCGCGCGTCGCGACGGCCGACCTGGAGCCGGTCAGCGTCGAGAGCCGGCTCGAGTGGTTCAGCGAACACGAGCCGGGCCGCCGCCCGCTGTGGGTGGTCGAGATCGATGGCGAAGTGCGGGGCTGGCTCTCGCTGTCGTCGTTCTACGGTCGGCCGGCTTACAGCGGCACGGTCGAGGTGAGCGTCTACGTGGACGAGCGTAACCGCAGCCAGGGCCTCGGCACCTATCTGCTGGGCGAGGCTCTCGCCCAGGCGCCCGCGCTGGGAATCCGGACGCTCCTGGCGTTCGTCTTCGGCCACAACGCCGGCAGCGTCGCGCTGTTCAGCCGTTACGAGTTCGAGCCCTGGGGCTGGCTCCCCGGCGTGGCCCTGCTCGACGGGATGCCACGCGACCTGGCCATCCTCGGCCGACATCTGGACGCCTCGACGGACGTGTCTCGACGCTGAACGACCCCAGTCGTTCGAACCATTCGAACGAATGCTTCGAAACTTTCCGTATTGAAACCGGCCACTTGCGCCCACACTACGGTCCTATCGCAGTCGAAACTGCAAATTGATTGAAAGGACGGAATCATGATCGCAGTGCGCAAGGCCGACGATCGCGGCCACGCCAATCACGGCTGGCTCGACAGCTTCCATACATTCTCCTTCGCCGACTACTACGATCCGCGCGAAATGGGCTTCGGCACGCTGCGCGTGATCAACGAAGACCGCGTGGCACCGGGAATGGGCTTCGGCACCCATCCGCACCGGGACATGGAGATCATCAGCTACGTGCTGGAAGGCGCGCTGGAGCACCGCGACAGCATGGGCACCGGCTCGGTCATCAAGCCCGGCGACGTGCAGCGCATGAGCGCCGGCACGGGCGTCACGCACAGCGAGTACAACCACTCGCCGAAGGATCTCGTCCATTTCCTGCAGATCTGGATCGAGCCCCAGGCTCGCGGCATTCCGCCCAGTTACGAGCAGAAGAACTTCCCGGCGGAGGACAAGCAGGGCCGGCTGCGCCTGGTGGCCTCGCCCGACGGGCGCGACGGCTCGGTGCGGATCCACCAGGACGCGTGGATGTACGCCGGACTGCTCGGCGAAGGCGATACGGTCGAGCAGCCGGTCGATTCTTCCCATCGGGCCTACGTGCACGTGGCGCGCGGCGAAGTGGAAGTGAACGGGCGCAAGCTCGGCGCCGGCGATGGCCTGAAGGTGGTGGCCGAAACGAGCCTCAAGCTCACCAACGCGAAGAACGCGGAAGTCATCGTGTTCGACATGGCGTGAGGCGACCAGAAGCCGGCAACCTCTCGCGGTGATCCCGGCGCGCAAGGCCCAGCCCGCGCCGGGGCTCATCGTCGATCGGCCGTTTCCCGGCCGCGAGATCGACTTCGTCGACCCGTGGCTGATGCTTGATCATGTCGGCACGCCACATGGCGTTGCTGCCGCCCTCGGGCGGTGACGTCGAGCTCTACAGCGGCGAGGCGCAGAGTTGCTGGTGCTGGCCGGCGCACCGATCGGCGAGCCGGTCTTCTCGTGGGGCCCTTCGTGATGAACACCCGCGAAGAAATCATGGAGGCGCAGCGCGACTACGCGCTCGGCAAGATGGGGACGCTGCCCGAACCCACCTGACGGGTTCGGGCCTCATCCTCCGAAAGCATCACTGCAACACCGCGCGTCCGAGCGCTCGCAGCATTGCCGCACCGTCGCCCTGCCAGGCACTGCCGTGCATGCAGGCGAGCCGCTCGGGACCGAGCAGTGCCAGCTTCTCGAACAGAGCGCCGGAGTCGCGGCCGTGGGCGTAGTAGTCCATGGCGTGGCGCATCGCCTCGCTCGGTCCGAGGATGTCTTCACTGGTCATGGCCCGCTCGCCCATGCCCGGTTGCGTGAACAGATCTCCGCAGAACAGCGTGCGCGCGGTCTCGTCGAAGAGATAGCCGCATTCCCAGCCGTGCGGCAGGTGCGGCGTCGACTGCCACGTGAGGCGGTGGTGACCCAGTTCGATCGATTGACCGTCGGCCAGACCGATGGGCTCGACGTCGACCAGATCGTTGATCGATACCAGAGCCGCGATGGCACTGCAGACCGGTCGCGCACGCGGTGCCGCAGCCAGGAACTCGGGCAGGCTGCCGCATTCGTCGGCTTCGACGTGCGAGAAGGCGATGTACCGGAGTTCCGAGACCGGCAACACCTTCTCGATCTGCTGGCGGACCGTTCCGAACAGCTTGCGCGGCCCGGTGTGGAACAGCAGCGGTTGGTCGTCGACCACGAGGTACTGGTTGAACGAGAATCCGCCCGGCATGAATTCGGGGGGCACCGGGATGCTGATGCGATAGGTGTCGGGAGCGACCTCGGTGATCGAAGCGGCAGGCATCGTGCTCATGACCTTCTCCTCGGACGCGGATAGACTGTCACGGCAGGCTGCGGTCCGACGACAGCCAGCAACAGTTGCAGCAGGATCGCGCGCACCTTGGTGCGCGGCAGCTTGTGTTCGCGCACCATGCGGTGCCATACGTCGAAACCGAGCAGCGTTTCCCACACGGGCGCGAGTTCATGGGGATCGGCTGATACCGGATGCTTCGACAGCAGTTCGGCCAGCATCGCAGTCTGCTGCTTGCGCCCCCGCGCCATCACTTCGTCCAGCGCCGGGACTACCCGCTCTTCGCGCCACACCAACCACGGCTCGAAGTAGGCGTTGAGCTTGTCCATGTCTGCGACGAGCAGCTCTGCGGCTGCCTGCAGATCCGCCGCCGCGAGTATCCGATCGACCGCCGGCATCGGTGCGCGCGCTGCGACATGCGAGGTGCAGGCCTTGATCAACTCCCCCAGGTTCGGGAAATGGTTGTAGACGGTCGGCAGCGACACACCGGCGCGCTGCGCGATCTCGGCATAACTGGTGGCCACCCCGCCCTTGACCGCATGCAACTCGGCGGCGGCGGCGGCGATGCGCGCCCGTGTCTCTGACTGGAGCTGCCGTCGCTTGTCGATGCTGTAGGAACGCGAAGCCAAGGGATCTCCACCGGCGATGAGTGCTAATTGGTTTTAGTTTATTCCAAATAAAATCAATGTCAAGCCCGTCTGCCCGACTCTTTCCAACCCGACGGCCGGACTCCGTCGCGAATCCGAAGTCGATACGTACCCCGCCCGCGGCTACCGTGATCCGGCGCAGGGAGGGAACGGACCATGAGCGAACTCGGGCTCTACGTCGTCCGCGTGTATCGCCGCGACCCCGAGGGGGTTGCCGGCATCGTCGAGGACGTAACCACGGGCGAACGAGTCCGGTTCCGTTCGGCCGACGTCCTGTGGCAGGTGCTGCGGGCCCTTCCTCCTTCCCGCCGCGACTTCCCGACAAACGCATCAGACGAGGAGGAGACTTGATGAAGGCATACACAGTGATAGCCATCGGGGTGGGTTCGATGGTCCTGACGGACGTCGCGCTGGCCGGCAAGGTGAACATGCCGAAGAAAGGCAGCTACGAGTTCACCTTCTGCGTGGTCGACCAGGCCAAGGCCTTGAACGGCGGCGACAGGAACATGGTGAGCCACTACGAAGGCATCGCGAACGTTCTCACGAATCCGCCGGGTCGCGCGTTCGATCGCACCTCGGGCGTGTGCTACGGCACGTACATGAACCTGAACGGCCGCCAGCGCGGCTTCGGCATGTGCGAGATGATCGACCTGGACGGCGACAAATGGTGGCTCGAGTACACCGACAGCCCCGAAGGCGGCGGCGGGACCTACACTTCGCCCTGGGGCTCGGGGAAGTACGATGGCATGACGATCAAGGGCGAATACAAGGTGGAGTTCTGGCCGACGTCCAAGGACGCGGCGTTCCAGGTATGCAACGGCAACAAGGGAACTTACGAACTGAAGTGAGCTGAATCGGGACCGGTGCGCGGGCAAGGCGCGCACCGGCGTGCGGCGTGATCCAGGCGGCCGGAGGCATGCGCATGGGCAGGAGGACGTTGCCGGCGAAGGTCAGCCCGCCACGGCTGTTCGACGTGGTCGCGCGCGAACGTCTGTTCGCGCTGCTCGACGGCAATCGTGGCCGCCCGCTGCTGTGGATCGCGGCGCCACCGGGCGCAGGCAAGACCACGCTCGTCGCTACCTGGCTCGAAATCCGGGCGATTCCTTCCATCTGGTATCAGGTCGACGCAGAGGACGCCGATCCGGCGGCTCTTTTCGACCACCTGGCCCGCGCGGCCGACGCGTTCGTCCCCGAAGCTCCGGGAACCCTGCCCCGGTTCGCGTCGGAGCACCTCGGCGACCTCGCCGGGTTCTCGCGCCTCTACTTCCGCGCGCTCTTCGCGCTCTTGCCCGCCGGCGCGGCGGTCGTCCTCGACAACTACCAGGATGCCCCCGAGCAAACCGCTCTGCACGAGATCGTGCACGAATGCATCCGGCAGACCCCGCGCGGTTGCACCATCGTCGCAGTGAGTCGCACCGACGCGCCACCCTCGTTCGTGCAATTCACCGCAAACGGAACCATGACCGCCATCGGATGGGACCGGCTGCAGTTCACCCGCGACGAAGTCGTCGCCATGTGCGCCAAGCGCGGCGTGACCGAAGGCTGGCTGGTGCAAGCGCTGCATCACCAGTCCCAGGGATGGGCTGCCGGCATCACTCTGATGCTGGAGCGCCTCGAACATGCGGACGGCAACGCCCGCGAGCTGCCGTCGGAGACGCGCGAATCCGTCTTCACCTATTTCGCCGATCTCATCTTCGACCAGACGTCGGCGGCGCGGCGCGCGATCCTGCTGTCGGTCGCATTCCTGCCGCGCGTAACCGCACAGCTCGCGATGACCTTGAGCGGTGACCCCGATGCGCCGGCGCTCCTGGAGGAACTGTATCGCCGCCGGCTGTTCACCGACCGGCGGCCGGGACCGGAACCCTCCTATCAGTTTCACGCACTGTTCCTCGATTTCCTCCGCGCGCGAGCGCATGCGACCTATCGACCTGCCGAGTTGGCCGAACGTATCGCGCGCACGGCGCGGGCCTTGGAGGACATCGACAACATCGATGCCGCGATGGACCTGCGGCTCGCCCACGGTCAGTGGGGCGCCGCGGAAACCTTGCTCCTCGAGCATGCCGGACGGCTCTTGAAGGCCGGTCGGCGCGAAACGTTGCGCCGTTGGATCGACGCGCTGCCCGAGGAGCGACGTGCATCGCAGCCGTGGCTGGTCTACTGGCAAGGGCGCTGTCTTCTCCAGACCGAACCGGAGAACGGCACCATCGTGCTCGAACGCGCCGTGCAGCTGTTCCGGGCCGACGGCAACCGCAGCGGGCTGCTCGACTGCCTCACGACGCTGGTGAGCGGCGCGTTCCTCGGGTTCCACGCGCTCGATGCGATGGACGGCTGGCTCGACGAGTATCTCGCCGAGATCGCCCGGACATCGCGGTTCCCTTCGGTCGAGGCGGAGTTGCGCATCCAGGGCACGCTCTGCATGACGTTGTTCCACGCGCGGCCCTGGCACCCGCTGCTCGAACCCTCCTACCTGCGCGTCGAAGCCCTGCTGCCCGCGTGCGAGGATCCTGATGTGGCCCTCGGTGCCGCCCTGGGTGCTCTGGTGGTGAGCGGGCTGTGCGGCGACTTCGAGCGCGGCGACCGCTTCGCCGACATCGCATTGACTCTCGCCGCGCGCTCGACGGCCAATCCTTCGGAGGCCGCGTGGAGCTACGGTCAGGTCGGCTGGCTGCGATTCCAGGAAGCGCGCTACGACGACGCGCTCGACAGCATCGGGCGCGGCCTGGCGATCGCCGAGGCCAATGGGCTGCGCGTGGTTGCCCTCGCGCTGACCTTGTGGAAGTTCACGATCGAGTGGCGCGCCGTGCGATGGTCGGCAGCCGACGCCTCGCTGGCCCAGGCTGAAGCCATGCCTCGGGCCGCCGATCGCGAAGTCATGCACGAAGCGCAGTTCCTCCTGTTCCGGGCACGGCAGTCCGTCCACCGGGGACTCACCGAAGACGCTGCGCGGCGCGCCCTGCTCGCCAACCAGATGGCCATGCGCGTGGGTTCGCGCCTGCAGGAACTCATCTTCGATCTGTCCGGCGCCGATATCCTGCTGGAACTGGAACACGCGGCCAAGGCTGAACCGATCATCACTCACGCGCGGAACCTGGTGGAACGAACGCCGATTTTCCGCTGCTACCAGCCGGTCGTGACCCTCCTGGAAGCGCGCCTCGCCGAACTGAACGGGCAGACCGCGACCGCGCGGGACGCGCTTGCCCGGGCCCTGTCGCTGGCGCGGCGGGACAACGACCGCTACTACCTGCGGTTCGGCGACTGGGCGATGCCGCGCCTGTTCTCACGCGCGCTGGAAACCGGCGTCGAGCCCGATCTTGTCCGGGAACTGATCTCCCTGTTCCGGCTGAAGCCACGTTCCGACGCGCCCGATGCCTGGCCGTGGACGATCCGCATCGTGACGCTCGGCCGCTTCGACGTGTACGTGAACGACAACCGGCTCGAGTTTCCGCGCAAGCTCCCCCGCAAAACCCTGTCGCTGCTGAAGACGATCATCGCGTTCGGCGTGCGCGACGTGCCGGAGCAGGCGCTGTGTGATGCGCTGTGGCCCGACGATGACGGCGACGCCGCGGCCAACGCGCTTTCCATCACGCTCGTCCGCCTGCGCCGTCTGCTCGGCATGACCGAGGCGATCCTGCATCAAGGCGGGCGCATGTCGCTCAACCCGGAACTGTGCTGGGTCGATGCCCAGGCCTTCGAGCGCCGACTCGCGCCGGACAAGCTGGCCGACGCCGGGACGCTCGCGCTCTACGGCGGATCGTTCCTCCCCGAAGATGAAAGCGAACCCTGGAGCGTCGCAACGCGCGAACGCCTGCGCGGGCGGTTCATCGATGCACTGTCGGACTGCGGCGCCGCTCTCGAAGACGCCGAAGACCCTGCCAGTGCGATCCGCTGCTACCTCCGCGGCATCGAGGCCGATCCGGTCGTCGAAGGCTTCCACCGGGGTCTCATGCGCTGCTATGAACGCACCGGCCGGCGGACCGAGGCGATCAGCGTCTACCGGCGCATGAAGCAGATCCTCTCGGTCGTGCTGGGCATCCCGCCGTCGGAGGCCAGCCAGCGTCAGTACCGGATGCTGCTCGAACAGCAGGCCGCCGAAGGCATCGAAGCCGATGCTGGCGCGGACGTCGTCGAACTGTCATCCCATCCGCGCAAGCAGGTGCGTCGCGACGGCTGAGGATCAGCCGCCCTCCCGCTATACTGCGGCAGCGAGGATCTCATCCTTCGTCCGTGCGTCCTCCGGGTCCAGTTCCGGAGCAGAGCACGCCACCGCGGGGCCCCGACGGGCTCGCGGCAGGCGTCCGGTCGCCGTCGACGACATCGCCTTGAACACAATCGTTTCCACAGGAAGACCCATCATGACCGGACCCTGGCTTCGCGTGCGGTGCGCCCTCGGCGCCGTACTCTGCCTCGCTTTGGCCTCCAGCCCCGCCCTCGCCGCCGGGCAGATCAACGCGCTCGTGTGGTGCGACCACACCGACGAACCGTTCCTCAAGGCCTTCACGGCCAAGACCGGCATCAAGGTCAACGTGAAGGACTACGAGGGGACAGGCACGGCGCTGTCGCTGCTGGAGCAGTCGAAGCCGGGCGACTGGGACGTCTTCGTGGTCGACTCCACCGACGTGCGCCGCGTCGTCGAGCGCGGCCTGCTCGCCGAACTCAACCCGAAGGATTTTCCGCTCGCCGACATTCCGGATGTGGTGAGACTGCCCGAGTACCACGTCATCAAGGGCAAGATGTACGCGGTGCCGGAGAAGTTCGGCTACAACGCCATCGCCTTCGACAAGTCCAAGCTGCCGGCCGACAAGGCCCGCGACGTCGCGACGCTGTGGAACCCCGCGTTCAAGGGCAAGATCGCCGTCTACGACTACTACCTGCCGGTCATCGGGCAGGTGGCCGTGGCACTGGGCAAGAAGCCGCAGACGCTGACCGAAGCCGACCTGCCGGCCATCAAGGAAAAGCTGAAGGCCATCCGCGCCAACTCGGCCCTGGTCGGCGACGTCACCACATCGCAGACCGCACTCGCCACCGGGCAGGTCGCCATCGTTGCGGGTGGCGGCGAGTATTCCGTCGCCGGGCTGATGGCGGAGAAGCCCAATCTCGACTGGGTGCTGCCGGACGTGGGCGGCATCCGCTGGCAGCAGGCCATCGGAGTGTTCGCGGCGTCGAAGCAGAAGAAGGAAGCGACGGCGTTCGTGCAGTACGTGCTGTCGCCCGAGGGCCAGGCGAAGCTCGCGACGTCATCGTGCTACTGGGGCATGCCGGCCAACGGCAAGGCCGCCCTGACCAGCGCGCAGAAGAAGACCCTGCGCTGGGACGAACAACCGAAGTTCCTCGCCAAGTCCTATCCCTATCCGTCCCCGACGGAGGCCTTCGACAAGGCCATGCAGGACATGTGGGCGGACGTGCTGCAGAAGTAGCGGCCGGCCCGGAAGCCTCGCGATGAACGGAAGCCTCGCCGCGAGCGGGGCACCGGTCCCATCGGCGGAAGCACGCGGCGCGCGGCGCGATGCGCTGCGCGGCTTTGCGCTCGCGTTGCCCGCCACACTCTGGACCATCGCCTTCTTCGTCGTGCCATCGGCAGCGATCCTCGTCTGGAGCCTGTTCCGGCGCGAAGGCGGTGTCCTGGTCACGGATCCCGGCTTCGACAACTACCGCCGCTTCCTCGAACAGGACACGTTCCGGCTGGCGCTGTGGAATTCGGTGGAGGTCACGCTGATCGTCACCGTGATCTCGGTGATCCTCGCCTATCCGCTCGCCTACGTCATCGCGACGCGAGTATCGCTCCACCGGCAACGCACATGGCTGATGCTGGCCGTGCTGCCGTTCTGGACGTCGTACGTGGTGCGTTCGTACGCATGGCTGCTGGTCCTGGCGCCGGACGGCGTGGTGAACCGCTTCCTGCTCGCGACCGGTTTCGCGACCGAGCCCGTCGCGCTCTCGTTCAATCGCGGCGCCACGGTGCTGGGCTTCGTGCACTTCTTCGTGATGCTGTGCACGCTCACCATCTACGCGAGTCTCGCGCGCATCGACCCCAAGTTGCGCCGCGCGGCCGCCGACCTCGGCGCCAACGGATTGCAGACGTTCCTGCGCGTGACGTTGCCGCTGTCGATGCCGGGTGTCGCGGCCGGGGCGTTCCTCACGTTCGTCATCGCCATCGGCGACTACGTGACGCCGCAGATCCTCGGCGGCAACACCGAGCTGCTGATGCCGCAGGTCATCCTGCTGCAGATCAACCGGCGCGCCGATATTCCCATGGCTGCCGCGCTGTCCATGCTGCTCATGCTGCTGGTCACCGCAGCCTATCTCGCGCTGGCCCGCTGGCTCACGGCACGCCGGACATGAACGCATCGCACAGCGGCTGGGACTGGATCAGCGTGCTCGTGATGAGTCCGCTGTTCGTGTTCATCTACCTGCCCGTGGCCGTGCTGGTGCTGTTCTCGTTTCACGCGGGCCAGGTTCCGGTGCCGCCATTCGAAGGCCCGTCGCTCACGTGGTACGCCAAGGTGCTCGCGAGCGACCGCATCACGTCGGCAGGCTTCAACTCCATCGTGGTCGGCGTCCTCTCTTCGCTGGTGGCCACGCTGCTCGCAACGCTCGCCGCGTGGGGGCTTGCGCGCCATCGTGTGCCAGGCGCGCGCGCCATCGAAGCGCTGCTGTTCCTGCCGCTCGCGGTGTCGTATCTCGTCATCGGCGTGGGACTGCTGGTCGCGTTCTCGGCGGTGGGCATCGGCAAGTCGTTGATGGCCGTCGGCATCGGACACGTCGTGCTCAACCTGCCGCTCGCGTTCGCGGTGGTCTACGGTCAATTCGACCGCGATCAGGCGCGGCTCGAACAGGCGGCGCGCGATCTCGGGGCCACCGAGGTGCAGGTGTTCCTGCGCGTGACCGTGCCGCTGCTACGGCCGGCGATCCTGGCCGCATTCCTGCTCTCGCTCACGTTCTCGTGGGACGAGTTCATCGTCGCCTTTCTGCTGTCGGGTTTTGATCCCACGCTGCCGGTCGTGATCTGGGGCATGTTGCGCACGGGTCTCAATCCGCAGACCAACGCCGCCGGCACACTGGTATTCCTCGCCTCGCTCGCCGCGGGCATCGTATTCGAAGTGGCTCTCCTGCGCAGGAGGCGCGATGCGCGAGCCGGCTGAACTGAAGCTGGACCGCGTCAGCAAGCGCTACGACGCTGTGACGGCCGTGGACGACGTTTCCTTCGACGTCCCACCGGGTGCCTATGTCGTCCTGCTCGGCCCTTCCGGTTCCGGCAAGACGACCGTGCTGTCGATGCTGGGCGGATTCACCTTGCCGAGCGCAGGCCGGATCCTGATCGGCGACGAGGATGTGACGCTGGTGCCGCCGGCGAAACGCCCGACCGCCACGGTGTTCCAGGACTATGCATTGTTCCCGCACCTCGGCGTCGCTCGCAACGTCGCGTTCGGGCTGTCCGTGCGCGGCGTCCCGAAGGCGGAGATTGCTCAGCGCGTAGCAGCCGCGCTGAAGCTGGTTGGCCTGGAGGACTTCGGCGGCCGGTCCATCTCTGCCATGTCCGGCGGCCAGCGCCAACGCATCGCTCTCGCACGCGCGCTGGTGACCGAGCCGGCGCTGCTGCTGCTCGACGAACCGCTGGGAGCTCTCGATCTGAGCCTGCGCCGTCAGATGCAGGAGGAGTTGCGGCACATTCAGCGCTCGCAGGGCCGCACGTTCGTGCACGTCACCCACGATCAGGAGGAAGCGATGGCCATCGCCGACCTCATCGTCATCATGAACCGGGGCCGCATCGAGGACATCGGTCCGCCGACGCGCGTGTACGAGCGCCCGCGCACCTGCTTCACCGCCAACTTCCTCGGCGAGAGCACCGTCATCGAGGGCACCGTCGTGGCGTGTACCGATGGCCGCATCGTGGTCGACTCCGTCTGCGGGCGCGTCGAAGTATCGGGGGATCGCGCCGTGGGATCGCTCGTCCATATCGCGCTGCGACCCGAAGCGTTGCGCATCGGCCGCTGTGCCGACGGCGATCAGCCGCTGGGGGAGATGCAGGTGGAGGACTGCATCTTCCAGGGCAGCTTCCAGCGTGTCGCCGGCAGCAACATCCATGGCCTGCGCCTGCTCGCCAAGGTGGAACCGCAATCCCGGACGGTGGGCCAATGCGTGCCCATCAGCGCCAGGCGCAGCGGCCTGGTGCTGCTGGAGGACTGAGATGTCGCGCACCATGATTGCGCAGCGCCCAACGCCGCCAAGGCGTACACCCCTCGGCGCACCGTCGGTGGAAAGTGCAGCGTGAGTCCGCGTCCACGGGCCGCTGCAGCGGAGTGGTATCGCGTTCGCCGGCTGGCGAACGGCATCACCCACATCGACGAGCACTACATCGACCCGTTCTATCGCTGCAACATCTGGCACGTCCGCGGGCGCGACCGCGATCTGCTGATCGACAGCGGCATGGGCGTGGTGAGCCTCAAGCGCCAGATCACCTGGCTGGGCGAGCGCGAAACCCTGGCCGTGGCGAGCCACGCCCACTTCGACCACGTCGGCAACCACCACGAGTTCGCGCAGCGCCTGTGTCACGCTGCCGAGGCTCACATCCTCGCGGACCCGCGGAACGACTGGAATCTCGCCGATCGCTACGCGGTCGTCGAGATGTTCGAGCGGCTGCCGCCCGATGGCTACGACCGGAGCCGCTATCGGGTGCAACCGGCACCGGCAACGCGCCTCGTCGCTGCGGGCGACGTGATCGATCTCGGCGACCGGATCTTCGAAGTCATCCACGTGCCGGGGCACTCCCCGGGCTCCATCGCTCTCTGGGAGAAGGCCACCGGCGTACTGTTCTCGGGCGACGCGGTGTACGACGGGCCGCTGGTGGACGACGCTTACCACTCGCACATCCCGACCTATCTGGAGACCATGCAGCGGCTGCGTGAGCTGCCGATCGAAGTCGTGCACGGCGGACACTTCGACAGTTTCGGGCGCGGGCGCTATCGCACGCTGATCGACGAGTACGTGGCCGGCAAGCGTCGGGCAGGGTGCCCGCAAGACCCAAGTTGAGCGATTCATCTCCTGCAGAGGAGACGGTTGCCCCCGCGGTCCTGCTGCTGCGCCCCTGTCGTCTACCCAATGCCCTGCAGAACCCAGGAACCCTGAAAACACGAAGGCCCCGCACTGAGCGAGGCCTCCACAACCCTTACCCGTCCGTCGGTGTTATCACCGCGCCATCTGACGACGACGTCCGCGCATCGCAAGCACTCCACACACCGACAAGGCGACCAACGCCGCCGATGCCGGCTCCGGCACCTTCCGGTCGGGGGTCTTCACACCGGCCACTGAACTGAGCTTGACGAAGTCGTTGCCGGCCGTCCAAGACGATCCGTCGAACACCGGGTTGTAGGCTCCTACCAGCCAATACTGTGACGAGTAGACGGCAGACCCGGTGGTATTGTCGGCGTTCGCAGCCCCGTTGATCAGCGTGGTGTAAGTCCCGCTGCTGCCGCCTGCGCTCTGGGCAGGTGTGCCAGCGACATCCATGTAGTTCCCCACCAACGCCCAGCCGCTCGAAACCAAGCTCGCATACGTCTTCGAACCGAGATCGAGCGCATTGGTCCCAGTCGGCGGCGACCCCGGGCCGACCCACGCCAGCACGGAGATGTCGCTGTCGTATGCTGCCCAGCCCAGAGTCACCTGAGTCAGAGTCACCGCATTTGCGAACGCGAACAACACACTGTCGTACACGGCGCCCGTACCGTTCGTCGTCGTGACGGCATTGGTGCCCTGGCTATCGATGGAGTGTTCGGGAGCGGTAGTCGCGCGCGGCGTACCCTCATTGGGATCGACGCTGTTGGTATTGCGGTTCGCGACCCCGAGGCCGCCGCTCCAGGACGCCAGATAGGCATCCTGGATAACACCACCGGTACCGGTGCTCGAGTACGCTTCCGCCGTCGCGCTGAAGTTGGTCGAACCTCCGGTCGAAGTCCGCGTAATCGTGTTGCCCCAGCATCCGGCGTTCGTGCTGGCCGTGCAATTGCCTGTACCGTTGGCAAAATTCCAGTTCAATGCAGCGCCCGCAGGGACTGCCGCAACGGCAGCAACCGCACCGAAACTCGCCAGGAAGATTCGCTTCAAGTTCATGTTTGGTCTCTAGGTTTTTCTCGGGCGCTATTACGCGTTCCAGTTCAAAGCAATCCGTGAACCAGCGAGCCAGAAATCTGAAAACTCGTGAGTTTTTCGAAGAACCTCTCGCATCGGCGTCGCCCTTGTAAACAAACCCGACATCAACTTTCAGACAATGACCGCAGCAGCCGCCTCGCGGACTCCGATTCTTCGAACACCGGGTGCTCCGCAAGGACTGCATCCAGTTCCTCGCGCGCCTCGGCCTTGCGCCCGGTCTGCGCGAGAACTGCAGCAAGATGGTACCGAATCTCAGGGTTCCCCGGAGCGCGCACTCTGGCCTCGCGCAGGTGCTTGAGACCGGCGTCCAGGGATCCGCCCTGGACCAGGAGCCACCCCAGCGTGTCGAGCACCCCGGCATCCTCCGGCATCACCTTGTAGGCCCGCCGCGCGACCTCCAGGGCCCCGGGATCGTTCTGGCGCGCCAAGACATTGGCAAGGTTGTTGAGGACATTCCCGTCCTCCCCGCCATCCTTGAGGATCTGCTCGTAGCGCTGCCGGGCGACCGGCAGATTCCCCGCGCGCAGCGCACCCTCTGCCAGTGCACGGCGAACCGCGGGATCAGCCGGTTTGTCTTTGGCCCAACCTTCCAGGAAAGCCGTGGCGGTGCCGGGATTCCCGGATGCCGCCAGTGCCCTGAAAACGCGAATGGCATGATCGACCGTCGATTGCTTTGCCAGTGCTGCGCGGTAGGCGACCACGGCGTCGGCATACTTGCCCCGCGCCAGTGCGACGTCGCCGGCCAGTCGATACCCGATGGCCTCGTCCGGCTGCAACCGCGTCAGCGCGGCGGCACGCCCGGCAGCCAGATCGTACTGGCCCCGTCTCAGATCCACCTCCACCTGCAAAGCACGCGCCGCAAGCAGATTCGGCGCGAGCCCCAGCGCCTTCGCAACCGTGTCGGAGGCCGCCACCGCGTCGTCGGCCTGCAGCTGCAGCTGTGCCACACGCAGCAGCGCACCCGGATCGGTCGATGCGATGCGTGCCATGCGTTGCAGGTTCGCCCGGGCACCGGCAACGTCGTTGGTCGCGATCATCGCGCGGGTGATCACTTGCTGGAGCTCCAGGTTGCTGGACGCATAGGCTTCGACGGACCGCGCCACCTGCAGGGCGTTGGAGGCCTCATTGCCGCGCATGTAGATCTCCGCCAGCAGCATCGCCACCGGCACGTTGCGGCCGTCCACCGAGCGCGCCCGCTCGAGGAGGCGGATCGCCTCGGCCGGGCGGCCATCGCGCTCTTCGAGATTGGCTAGTTCCACGGTTGCCTGGGTATCGCGCGGATTGGCCTTGAGCATGGCCTGCAGGCGCTCCCGCGCGGCCTTCACGTTGCCGTCGTTGGCTTCGAGCTTGGCGAGATTCAGCTGCGGGGCTGAGAACGCGCTCGCCCCGCGTATCGCTTCCTGGAAGGCGGTCTTGGCGCCGGCGTTGTCGCCAGCCGCCATCTTCGCCACGCCCATCAGGTTCAACACGATCGGATCGCCCGGCGCGGCCTTCAGCATGGCCTGCGCCACCTCCACCGCGTGCTTCGGTTGGCCCTGGCGCATGTAGGCGACCGCGAGTGGCAACCCCGTCCCGCTGCCCATCGGATCCTTGGCGAAAGCGGTCTGCAGGTGCTGGAGTCCCAACTCCTGCTGGCCCTGCTGGAGCAGGCTGAACCCGAGTGTTGCATGAACCTGCGGCGCCGACGCGCCGGCGGCCAGTGCTTTTTGCAGATACTGGCCCGCAATCTCAGCGCGCCCGCGGGCCATGTAGGCGTTGGCCAGCATGGCGAGCGTCTGCGCATCGTTGGGCAGGGCTTGCAGTACGGGCTCCAGCATCTTGGTCGCGCCCACGAAATCGCGCTGGGTGACCAGGATGGAACCGAGCAGACGCCGGGCACCGAGATGGTTGGGCTGCACCGCGACGAAATGCTCGAGATAGACGCGCGCCTTCTCCATGCTGCCCAGCCCGTGATAGGCGAGCGCACCCAGCAGCAGCAGATCCGGGGCGCGCGACTTGAGCGCGTC
Source organism: Burkholderiales bacterium (assembly GCA_019745565.1). Classification (GTDB taxonomy): domain Bacteria; phylum Pseudomonadota; class Gammaproteobacteria; order Burkholderiales. The sequence goes on along the minus strand of JAIESW010000067.1, from coordinate 95,657 downwards.
CACCGGCAACGGGTCGATGGCCTGGGACACTTCCGTCAGGGCGAGCCGTGCCGCTTCGCCGTCCTTCTTCTTGCCGGCAACGACCGCCCGCAGATACTTGGCGCGGATCTCCGTCGGGTTGTTGCGTCGGAAGTACTCGATATCGACTTCCGCAGCGTCGACGCGATCCATGTTGAGCAGCAGGGTCGCATGCGCGACCCGTGCGTCAGCAAAGGTCGGATCGGCTGCAAGCGACTTCTCGTAGGCAGCGAGAGCGCCGTTGACGTCGCCCACGGAGCTGAGGATCGTGCCTCGCATCAGCCACGCGCGGGCGTCCGCCGCATTCGCCGCGATCACGCCGTCGATCAGCTTCACCGCGTCCTGGCGACGACCTTGCTGCATGCGGAGCTCCGCCAGAGCTAACTGCGGCGCAGACGAACGAGGGCTCAAGGCGATGGCACGTTCCAGGGATGCGACGGCCCCAGTGGTATCGCCGATGCGCCGTTGAGCAAGCCCGCGGACGAGCAGCAGCTCGGGCACTCTGGCACCGGTCACCGACTCCGGCGGGAATCGGCTCACCACTTCGTTGGCCTTGCCCTGATCGAGCAGCGCCTGCGCCATGGGGACGGTCACTTCCGATTTATCGGCGCCATAGGAAAGCGCCTTGTTGAAGGACTCCATCGCCGCATCCGGCCGCAGCGAATGCAGGTAGGCCTTGCCGAGCAGGATGTTGGCGGAAAGATTCCGCGGGTCCTCCTGCAGCGCGTTCTTCAATTGGATGATCGCACCGGGGATGTCCTTGCGCTCGTAGCGCGCCAGGGCGTCCTCATAGTAGCGAGCGGAATCCGCGGCGTACGCGATGCCGGCATGGATGCTCAGGCAAAGGATCGCTACGATCCTTGCGAACGATGGCAGGGGGCCTCGCTTCATGCTTGGGGTACCATTTCAGATCTGGACATGGAGTCGCAAAGCATAGTCTCGGGGTTCGTGTTGTTGGGCCAACCGCCTGTTCGCGAGCGAAGCCGGCATGCAAGGGGCGGTGTCGCCCCCCTCCCGTAAGCATGTTCGGGGCCCAAGCGATGCACCGTCGCGGACCGAGCGGCCTGGTTCCCGAATCGCCCGCACAGGCCTTGGCAGAGACACACACGACATGAAGAAGATCCTCCTCGTCGAAGGCGATCGGCCGATACGCGAGTGGTGCACCCTGCACCTGACGACCCAGGGCCACGACGTGGCCGCCCTCAGCGATCCCAGGCAAGCCCTTGAATTCACACGCAGCCGGCTCCCTGATCTCATCGTGATCGCGGCGGACTCCCGCAGTACCGGCGCGTTCGCGCTGGCGGCCTCGGTCCGCTCGCATTCGCGCACGGCGCGCACGCCGATCCTGTTCCTGGTACCGACGCAGGATGCGGTCGCGATGACCCAGGCCTCCGAGATCGAATCCGCCGCCGTCGTGAGCAAACCCCCGGTACGTGCCGTGTTCATCGACGCGGTCGACCGCAGTCTGGCGCTGGCTGAGGCGGATAACGGCGGGTCGCCGGAAGAGAGCTTGCCCGGCGCGACGCGTCGGCCTTTTGCGCCTGGACCATCCTCCCTTGCTATGGAAACCAAGGAGGCGACGGTCCTCACCATCGTTCTGCGCAATCTGGTGTCGCTGGCCCGTTCGCTTCGCAGCACGAGCCTCGACGCATTGCTTCAGCGGTTCGTCGCGGAGGCCAGGGAGATCGTCCTCGGACATGGGGGCTGGGTCGTACGCGTCGATGCCACCGGGTTGCTGGCGTTGTTCGAAGCCGGCCCGAACTCCCGGCGCTCCCATGCGACTCGCGCACTCGATTCCGCGCTCGCAGCCTTGTTGGCCGCCCGCAGGATCAAGCGTTGGGCCGAAACGGAACTGCCGGACGCACCGGCACCAACGCTCTCGATCGGCTGCGGCGTCCACACCGGGGACGTCATCGTGGCACGCCTGGCGCTCGGAGGCCCCATGTCCTCCTGCATAGCAGGCCAGACGGCGGACGTTGCCAACCGACTGAACGGGCGAGCGAAGGGGCTCGCGTGGGGTATCGCGGTCACCGAAACGGCAGCCCTCAGAACCGAGTCACGCTTCCAGTTCGGCCGCCGTGCGACCCTTACCGACACCGACCACGGTGTCACGGTCCCGATCCTCGAAGCCCTGGGCTACAACCCCGGCGTCGCGACGCCGGACGAACTAGTGATGATGGCCGAGGTGCGGGAAGCCGTCCTCGCCAATGCGATGCTCGCCCGCCTCGCGGGCGACGTCGATCCGGAAACAGCCGACCGGACCATCGTGTTCACCGGCGGGCGGGCGATCGGCCGCGACGGATTGCCCGAGCTGCCCGACCGGCGCGTCGAGCGGCGTATCGGACAAGGGAAGTTTGTGACCACCTACGCCACTCGGAACACCGCGACCGGGCTCGACGAGCTCGCGAAGACACTGGCTCTTGCCGAAACTCCGGTCGACTTCGTCGAGCGCTATCTGGACGAGTACCGCATCCTGTCCACAGTGGAGCAGCGCAATGTCGTCAACATCCACGAGGTGGGATCCACGGGGGCCCACGCCTTCGTCGCTGTGGAGGGGCTCAAGGGCGAACCTCTCAGCGACACGATCCGCAAGCGGGTCTCCATCGGCACCGCTCTCACGCTGCTCGCCCAGATGGCGCTGGCGCTGGACGCGCTGCACGATCTGGGATTGTTTCACGGAGGCCTGCGTGCCGAGCACTACCGCTTCCGGGACGAACGCGTCCTGGTGCTCACCGATTTCAACGTGACGTCGCGGGTCCTGGCCCTGCTCGCGCGCGACGGGGATGACCAAGCCGCCGGCCTCGACTTTGCCCGTGGCGCGCGCGCCGATTTCCGGGCCTTGGGGCTGATCCTCCTGGCCTTGCTCAGCACCGACTCGGCCACGGTGGAGTCGGCCCTGGCCGGCCGGATGCCCGAGCGGGCGGAAGCATTGCACCTGCCGGTCCAGCTCTCGCAGATTCAGCCCTGCCTCGACGGCCTTCTCGGTGTCGAAGGCCGCAAGCCCTTCGAACGCGCCGAAGAGGTCTTGGTGGAAGTGCTTGCCCTCAAGGATATCTGGAGCCGGCCGGTCTTCACCGAAACCTGAAGCCTGCCGCGCGGGCATAGCGTTTGCGCTCGTTTCCCGCATCCCGCGCGCCGCGCATTGATCATTCCTGCACCCATGCCAGACGCTGTACTGCTCCACGACCTACCGGCGCTGAGCGCGCTCCGATCCCCCGAAGCCGCAGCCCTCACCCACGGCGGCACCCACACCACCTATGGAGCCCTGCAGACGGCGATCGAGCGCTGTGCAGCGGGACTCCTGCAACTCGGCATCGAACGCGCAGCCCGCGTCGCTGTTTTCCTGGAGAAGCGAGTCGAGAACGTCGTGGCCTGCTTCGGCAGCGCCGCGGCGGGCGCTGTCTTCGTTCCCCTCAACCCGCTCCTGAAACCGGAACAGGTCGGACACATCCTGCGCGACTGCAACGTCCGGGTAATCGTGACATCGGGGGAGCGCCTCGCCCTGATCGCGGACACGCTGCGTCAGTGCCCGGATGTCCGCACCGTCGTGCTGATCGGGGATAACACCCCGTCCGAGAAGGAGGGTCTCGGCAAATTTGCCGTGATCGGGTGGAACGAGCTGCTCGACGCAGCGGCACCCAAAGCGCATCGTGTGATCGATACCGACATGCTGGCGATCCTCTACACCTCCGGCAGCACCGGCAAGCCCAAGGGGGTCGTCCTGTCCCACCGCAACATGGTGGCGGGCGCCAAGAGCGTCGCCACCTATCTCGAGAACACCGCGCAGGACGTGATCGTCTCCGCCCTGCCGCTGTCCTTCGATGCCGGCTTCTCGCAGCTCACCACGGCGTTCCACGTCGGGGCGCGGGTGGTGCTGGTCAACTATCTGCTGCCGCGCGACGTGATTCGCGCAATGGAGCAGGAATCCGCGACGGGCCTCACCGCGGTACCGCCGCTCTGGATCCAGCTCACCCAACTCGACTGGCCGAAGGCCATCAGCGAACGCCTGCGCTATTTCGCCAACACCGGCGGACGCATGCCGTTCGAGACACTGAAGGCGATCCGCGCGCGCGCCCCGAAAGCAAGGCCGTACCTCATGTACGGGCTCACGGAAGCGTTCCGCTCCACCTATCTGCCGCCGGAGGAGGTGGATGCCCGTCCCGACTCCATCGGCAAGGCGATCCCGAACGCCGAGATCCTCGTGCTGCGCGAGGATGGCACCGAAGCCGGACCGAACGAACCCGGGGAGCTGGTGCACCGTGGCGCCCTCGTGTCGATGGGCTACTGGAACGACCCGGACAAGACGGCCGAGCGGTTCAAGCCGCTGCCGTACGGCGTCGGCGGGCGCGAGAGCGGGCTCGTCATCCCGGAGCTGGCGGTATTTTCCGGCGATACGGTGCGCCGGGACGCCGAGGGTTTCCTGTACTTCATCGGCCGCCGCGACGAGATGATCAAGACCTCCGGCTACCGGGTCAGTCCCACCGAGGTGGAGGAGGTCCTGTACAGCACGCAGCTCGTGGGCGAGACCGCCGTGTTCGGCGTCGATCACGACACCCTCGGGCAGGCGATCGTCGCTATCGTGACGCCAAGGCCCGGCGGCACCCTCGATCGCGACGAACTGCTCGCCCTGTGCCGTGCGCAACTGCCGGCCTACATGGTCCCTGCCGTCGTGGACGTGCGCGGCGGCCCACTGCCGCGCAACGCGAACGGCAAGATCGACCGCCCGACGCTCGCACGCGAGTACCGCGCGGATACCCAGGTGGCCGCCCGATGAGCGAACCTCCGCGCCACGCGGCGATGGACCAGTTCGACGTCGACCGCGATCAGCTGATCGTCGGCGGCCTGCCGCTCGATCGCCTCGCCGAGCGCGTCGGCTCCACGCCGTTCTATGCATACGACCGCCGCCTGCTGGACGTGCGCGTGGCCGAGCTGCGCCGGCACCTGCCACCGGCCATCAAGCTTCACTACGCGATGAAGGCGAACCCGATGCCGGCGCTGGTGGCGTACATGGCACGCCTGGTCGACGGACTCGACGTGGCTTCCGGCCGCGAACTGCGGGTGGCGCTCGACACCGGCATGGACCCACGGGAAATCAGCTTCGCCGGCCCTGGCAAGTCCGAGGCCGAACTCGCGCAGGCCGTCGCAGCCGGCATTCTTCTGAACGTCGAGTCGCCGCGCGAAGTGGCCGCCCTCGCGGCCATCTCCGCCGCGCAAGGACGCCCAGCACGGGTCGCGGTACGGGTGAACCCGGATTTCGAGCTGAAGTCTTCGGGCATGAAGATGGGCGGTGGCCCGAAGCAGTTCGGGGTCGATGCCGAGCAGGTGCCGGCTCTGCTCAGCGAGATCGGCCACCAGGGACTCGCCTTCGAAGGCTTCCACATCTACTCCGGCTCGCAGAACCTCAAGGCCGAATCCATCTGCGAAGCGCAGCGCAAGACCTTCGAACTCGCGATGCGGCTTGCCGCAGCAGCGCCCTCGCCCGTGAAGGTGCTCAATCTCGGGGGCGGTTTCGGCATCCCCTACTTCCCGGGCGAACAGCGCCTGGATCTCGCACCGATCGGGCACAATCTGGCGGAACTAGGCGCTGCGGCGGCGACGTCCCTGCCGGGTGCGGAACTCGTGGTGGAACTGGGTCGCTACCTGGTGGGCGAAGCCGGCGTGTACGTCTGCCGCGTGGTGGACCGCAAGATCTCGCGCGGACACGTCTTCCTGGTGACCGACGGGGGCATGCACCAGCATCTCGCCGCTTCAGGCAACTTCGGCCAGGTGATCCGCAAGAACTACCCGGTCGTGATCGGCAACCGCATGAGCGCGACTGCGCGCGAGAATGCTTCGGTCGTCGGCCCCTTGTGCACGCCGCTCGACTTGCTGGCCGACCACATGGAACTCGCCGAGGCGCATCCGGGCGACCTGGTGGTCGTCTTCCAATCCGGCGCTTACGGCTACACCGCGAGCCCTCTTCTGTTTCTCAGCCATCCCGCCCCGGTCGAAGTGCTGGTCTGACCCGGGAACTCCCGCAGGATATTCGACGTGATCAAGCTTTCCCTGGTCGCCGGAGCGCGACCGAACTTCATGAAGGTAGCGCCGCTCATCCGAGCGATCCGGGCGCGGGACGACCGCTTCGAGTACCGCCTGGTGCATACCGGCCAGCACTACGACCGCGAGATGAGCGACGTCTTCTTCGAGGAGCTGGGCATCCCTGCGCCGCACGATCATCTCGGCGCGGGCGGGGGCAGCCACGCCGAACAGACCGCCAAGATCCTGGTCGGCTACGAACAGGCCTGCCTGGAACGACGCCCCGACGCGGTGATCGTGGTGGGCGACGTCAACTCCACGCTTGCCTGCTCCATCACCGCGAAGAAGCTGCAGATCCCCGTCGCTCATGTCGAGGCAGGCCTGCGCAGCGGCGACCGCGCGATGCCCGAGGAGATCAACCGGCTCGTCACCGATGCGATCAGCGACCACCTGTTCGTGACGGAAGCAGCCGCACGCGACAACCTGCTGCGCGAGGGCCACGCTCCCGACAGCATCCATTTCGTCGGGCACGTCATGGTCGACAACCTGCTCTACCAGCGCGAACGCCTCCGGCACTGGGATCCATCCCAATTGCCTTCGGCCCGGCTCAAGAGCACCCATGAACGCTATGGCGTGGTCACGTTGCACCGGCCGTCGAACGTCGATTCCGGACCGACGTTGCGCGGGATCGTGGAAGCACTCAATCAGGTGGCGGCCCGGTTGCCGCTCCTCTTCGCGGTGCACCCACGCACCCGTGCCGCGATGGAGCGCTTCGGGATCGCGCTCGACCCCGGCGTGGTCCTGCTACCGCCGCTCGCCTACATGGACTTCCTCAACCTCTGGAAGGACGCGGCGCTGGTGATGACGGACAGCGGCGGCCTGCAGGAGGAAACCACCGCGTTGGGTGTCCCCTGCCTCACGCTGCGGACCAACACCGAGCGTCCTATCACCGTCGATGTCGGCACCAATCGCGTCGTCGGCGTCGATCCCCAGGCCATCGTGGCCGCTGCCGCGTCGATCCTCGACGGCCGCGCGAAGGTCGGCCGGATTCCGGAACTGTGGGACGGCCGGGCGGCCGAGCGGATCGTGCAGATCCTTGAGCAGGTCCTCGCGTGACGACGGGCCGCCAGCAACCTACTGCAGACGCTTCAGGTAGTCCTTGTTGAACACCTTGTCCGGCAGGTCGCGCAGACGCATGGCGTTGTAGGCGAGGATCGACTCGTCGCCCTTGCGCAGGCCGTCTGTCATGACGATGCGGGTCGGGCGCACGCGCCCCGCGATGGTCTGGAAGTTCTCGTAGCGGCAGGTCTTGAGCAGTCGGTTCGAGGCGGAATAGAACTCGGCCTTGAACGGATACGCGTTGCTCTGCTTCACCCAGTAGAGGACCTTCTGGTAGGTCACGCCGCGGTCTACCGCGGTCAGTTCGAGCACGCTATAGCTCTCGCCCTCGATCTGCTCGGTCCGCAACAGCTTGGCGTCATAGTCGCCGGAGAAGTTGGCCCGTGCCAGATCGCCGTTGGCCACCTGACCGGTGAGCCGCTGGGCGAGCGACAAGCGTACCGGCTGCGACACGTCGGGCAGGAAGATCCAGAGGTCACGCCCCTTCATCAGCATGATCTGGCCGCGCTCCGAGGCCGGCTCCGTGACCATCACGACCGTGTTCTCGTTGCCCTTGGACAGGATGCGGTACTTGCGGCTCTCGGTGGGCTGGCCATCGCTGAAGCTGTCGATGCTCGCATCCATCTCGAAGGACTCCTGCGGGAAACGCACCCGGTCGGACTCGAGCAACACCTGCTTCGCCGCGTCCTGCCCCTGCGCAACGGCAGAACCGGGCCCGAGCATCCCCAGCGCGAGCAGCGCCAAGCCTGCGAACCGCTTCCGGACGCGCCAAATACGGGCAATGCTCTCAAGCATTTGCGAGAACCTCCGAAAACAACACCATGACGATGCCTTACCATTGTGACATCGATCACACCCCGCGAACTGTCGATGAGTCTCATCCAGATACAGGACGTGTACAAGGAGTACATGCTCGGGAAGGAGAAGGTCTACGCGCTGAAAGGGGTCAGCCTGGGTATCGCGGACGGGGTATTCCTCGCGATCGCCGGGCCGTCCGGCAGCGGCAAATCGACCATCCTCAATCTGATCGGCTGCATCGACACGCCGACCAGCGGCATCATCGAGATCGACGGCACTGTGGTCAGCGGGAAGACACCGGACCAGCTCGCCGACCTGCGCTCGAAGACGATCGGCTTCGTCTTCCAGACCTTCAATCTGTTCCCCGTACTCACGGCAGCGGAGAACGTGGAGTATCCCTTGCTTCAACGCCCGGAATACACCCCGGCGGAACGCAAGGAACTCGTGGCGAAGTACCTCGAACTGGTGCATCTGGGCAAGTTCGCCAAGCACCGTCCCAATCAGCTCTCGGGCGGACAGCGCCAGCGCGTCGCTATCGCGCGGGCGCTGGTGACCCAGCCGAAAATCGTGCTGGCCGACGAGCCCACCGCGAACCTGGATCACCACACCGGCTCGGATATTCTCAACCTCATGCGCAAGCTGAACGAGGACCTCAAGACCACCTTCGTGTTCTCGACCCACGACCAGAAGGTGATGGACATGGCGAACCGGCTGATCATGATCGAAGACGGGCAGATCCAGTCCATCGCCGCCCGACTGGAAGGCAAATGGCACAACCGCAAGGTGTCGAAGGAGTCGTGATCCCATGAAGGTGCTTCGCCGCCGTCCGTCGGACGGGCTTCCACGGCTCGCGCACGCAGCCGGCGCAGCGGTGCTCGGACTCATGCTGAGCGATTCCGGCTTCGCCGAGACACTGAAGGACCCTAAGAAAGCCCCGGTGGCCGCGAAGCACCGCAAGACCTCCACAAAAACCGCCGGCGCTGCTATCTCGTCCAAGCCCCCGAGCGCAGCCGCCGCTCCCGCCGCACCAGCGGCGTCAGTCCCGCCGGCGCCGTCCGTCGCAAAGACCGTGGCCGTCCAGAGTTCATCCGCTCCAGCGAGCACGACGGCCAGTGGGGCCACCTCTGCCACGACACGCAACACGGCGGCTTCCAGCACCCGTGTGGCTGCCACACCCGCCGGCGGCGACGACGATCTTCCGCTTTCGAAGGACGACCTGTTCGGGCTGGACAAGCCCGAGCCGGGTGAAACGAAGCCGGGTGCCCCGACGGCCGCTGCCGCGGCGGCGAAGGCCGACCAAGGCGCGGGATTCCGACTGAGGGGCTTCCTGCAGACGGAGGCCGCCTATCGCTACAACGAACCGGGCCAGTGGTCCCGCTTCGTGAACCGCCTGCAGGTCGGGACCGAAGGCGCCTTCAGCGCCACGACCAAGTGGAAGGTCAACCTGAGGCTCGACGTAGACCCGCTGTACTTCGTGACCGACCGCTATCCCGACCCGGTCAAGGAGGATCAGCGACTCAACCTGCTGGTCCGCGAGACTTACCTTGACACTGCGGCCGGCGGCTGGGACTTCCGCCTCGGCCGGCAAAACATCATCTGGGGTGAGGTGGTTGGGCTCTTCTTCGCCGACGTCGTTTCGGCGCGTGACATGCGCGACTTCGTGCTGCCGCAGTTCGACGTGCTGCGCATCCCCCAATGGGCGGTCCGAGCGGAGCATTTCGGCAAGCGCTTCAATACCGAACTCATCTGGATCCCGTTCCCGAGCTACGACAACATCGGCAAGCCGGGTTCTGAGTTCTATCCGTTCCCTGCCGAGGCCACGCTGCCCGGCGCGGCACTTTCGTTCACCGATCCGGTACGGCCGTCCAACAAGCTCGCGAATTCCAACGGTGGCCTTCGCGTATCGACTCTCGCCGGCGGATGGGATCTCGCCGGTTTCTTCTACACCTCGCTCGACGCGCAACCCACGTTCTACCGCGACATCCTGCCCACGCCGACGCCGACGGTGCAGTACCAGCCGCGGCACGACCGCATCAACCAGTGGGGCGGCACCGTCACGAAAGACTTCGGCTTCGGCGTCCTGCGCGCGGAAGGCGTCTACACGACGGGGCGCCACTACAGCGTAAGCCGCCTGGACGCTACGAACGGCGTCGTCCAGCTCGACACGCTGTCCTACATCCTGTCGGCCGACTTCATCCCCATGCGCGACATGCGCCTCAACCTGCAGTACTTCACCACCCATTTCCTCGAATTCGACCCGACCATGCTGGTGCTGGTCGATCGCAACGAGGCCGGGGTCAGCGGGCTGCTCGCCTATGAGATGGCGCGAGGGTTCGAGCCCCAGATTCTCGTGATCCAGAGCCTTGAGCGCAACGAGAGCCTGATCCGCCCGCGCCTCACCTGGAAGCCCGAGAAGAACTGGCGCCTCGCGCTAGGGGCGGATATATTCACCGGCCCGGCCCGGGGGTATTTCGGCCGGTATGACAATCGAGATCGCGTCTACGCAGAAGCGCGGTACACCTTCTAGTCCCTTCCCACAGTGGGTGGTCACATGCGGGAGTCATTTCAGCGACCGCTTCGTTGCGCCACGATCCTCCGGCGCGCGCCGCGATGACGGACCGTCGCCAATTCCTGCTCGGCGCCCTCAACGAGGACGACGGCGATCCGTTCTCGAACAACCCCGAGGCATTCGAGGACGTCTTCGAGTCGGGCATCCTCGGTGTTCACGCCTCGGAGCGCAGCTTCGTCATCCGTGCAGCGGACTCGGCGGGCCGCCGCAGTGACGCGAGCATGCTCATCAACAAGATGTACGCGTGGCGCGGCTATGGCTCGGGGCACAGCGTGGACGCGCGTCCTGACCAGATGGCGCTGGTCGCGACGGACTATCGCAACGGCGACGCGATCGGCACGCTGACAGTCTCTCTCGATCGCAGCGGTCGCGGCCTGCTCGCCGACCGCCTCTACGCCAAGGAGGTGGACGAGTTGCGCGCGCGCGACCGTCGTCTGTGCGAGATGATCAAGTTCGCCGTCGACCGTAGCGTCAAATCGAAGAGTGTCCTGACGGCGCTGTTTCACGTGGCGTTCATCTACGCCTATCACTTGAGCGGCTGCACCGATCTGCTGATCGAGGTGACGCCGCAGCACGGACTCTTCTACAAGCACCTCCTGCATTTCGAGCAGGCCGGCGAGGAGCGGCTGAATCCGCGGGTGAACACGCGCGGAGTACTGCTGCGCCTCGACCTCGACCACGCTGCCGAGCAGATCCGGAAGTTCGGCGGTCAGGGCCCCGATTCTTCCGAGCGCTCGCTCTATCCGTACGCCTTCTCCGCCAAGGAAGAAGAGGGCGTGATACAGCGCCTGCGCAACATCGAACGCACGGGGTAACGCAGGCCGGTCTGCCTGCGTTGTCGATGTGCGACGTCGGCGAAACCCGACGAAGTTTTTGCGAGAGCTGTCTTGCGCGATACACATCGCGCGCATACGCTCGGCCTCGTTTGAAATCGCACCATGCGCTGCGCATCGTGAGCTCCAGCGGCACGATGCGACAGGACTACAGCCTACCGTTTCATTAGCACCGTCTTCAATGCAAGCGTCTCTCGTTCTCGATTCCGATCCGGTTTCCGATTTTGTTGCGCACCCGCCGCTCAAAGTCGAGGCGCACGGACATGCAGCGGCGGCGCTGACGACAGCCCGGGAGATCACGCGACATCGCGCGATGCTCAACCTGCTGCGGTCGCAGATCGATCGCCCCGAGCCGCGCCCCGACCTTACGGCGATCCGGATCGCAGACACGGAAGAGCAATGCCGCCTGGCACGCGAACTTCTCGAGCGGATGTATCGCCGCCGCGGCTACAGTGGTTCGCTCGAAGGCAAAGATGACGGAGCACCACGTGCACTGGTCGCTGCGGACTATGCCCGCGGCAATGCCATTGCAACACTCACGCTTCATCCCGAGAGCCAGAAGGGCCTGTATGCGGACCGCCTGTACGGCGCCGAACTGGATTCGCTGCGGACTCAAGGTCGACAGCTTTGCGAGATGATCCGACTGGCGGCCGACCCCACTATCCGCAAGTCGCGCCACTTGATGGGGGCGCTGTTCCACATCGTGTTCCTGCATGCCTACCGGTTGAACTGCTGCACGGACCTCGTGATCGAGGTCACGCCACGGCATGCAGCGTTCTATCGTCGCATGCTGGGGTTCGAGATCTTCGGTGACGTGCGGTGGAACGCCAGGGTAAAGACCTCCGGCATGCTGCTGCGCCTCGATCTGGACCGGGCCGCCGACCGCATCCGCCGTAGCACCGAACTGTTCGGCACCCGACTCGCCCGCACGCTGTATCCCTGGGTGTTCCCGGCCTCCCAGGAATCCATCGTGTTCCAGCGCATCGTCTCGCGGGAACCGCTGCTGGCGCTGGTCGCATAGTCGAACCCCAAGCCCCCCCCGGTCCCGCTACACACGCATGTAGCGGCTGGACGCAACTCGGGCAAGGGCTTTATGCTCGGTTGGAACTACCGAGCGCAAGCCCATGTTCTCCTACGAAGAAGCCTTCTCGCGCAACATCGGTTGGGTCACGACCGAAGAGCAACGGATCCTTCGCGGCAAGCGCATCGCCATCGGCGGGCTGGGCGGCACGGGGGGAATCCACCTCCTCACGCTGTCCCGCCTCGGCATCGGCAACTTTAACATCGCCGACTTCGACACCTTCGCGCTGGCCAATTTCAATCGTCAGGCGGGGGCCATGGTCTCGACGCTCGACCAGCCGAAGGTGGAGGTGCTGGCTGCCATGGCCCGGGATATCAACCCCGAGCTCGGCATCCGGCTGTTCCCGAAGGGCGTGGATCGCGAGAACGTGGATGACTTCTTTGACGGCGTGGATCTGTACGTCGATGCTCTCGATTACTTCGCATTTGATGCTCGCGAGCTCGTTTACGACAAACTTGCGGAGTTAGGCATCCCTGCCGTCATCGTGGCTCCGCTCGGGATGGGAGCAGCCATGATCAACTTCCTCCCGGGTGGCCCGACGTTCGAGCAGTTCTTCAGACTCAAGGGCTTATCGCAGAAGGAGAAAGCGCTGCGGTTCCTGATCGGCCTCTCGCCGGCCGTGCTCCAGCGCACCTACCTGGCAGATCCGAGCCGAGTGAAGTTCGGCGAGCGGGCGGGCCCCTCGACTGGCATGGCGTGCCAGCTGTGCGCTGGCGTCGCCGGGACGGAAGCACTCAAGATCCTTCTCAAGCGGGGCAAGGTCTACGGCGCGCCTTGGGGGGTGCATTTCGACGCCTACCGCAACAAGCTGGTCAAAACCTGGCGCCCGGGAGGCAGCGGCAATCCGGTGCAGAAGCTCATGATGGCGCTGGTCAAGTGGAAGCTCAGGAACTCGGAACCTGGCTAGCGCAGGGGCTCTCGGGGCTTCGCGCAGCGCAGCGAGGCGCGCTCCGTCGCCTCCCGATGGGGCGCGGGACGACCTAGCTCTTCTTGCGTGCCACCACGTTGTAGGTATTGCCGGACACCTCTTCCCGTTCGATATCGAAGCCAGCATCGACGATGCGCTGACGGATGTCCGCCTCCTGGTAAGGCGTGTACAGGATGCCCTTGCGCATACCCCAGGTGTCGATCTTCTCCGCGATCCATTTGAAAGGCTGGATGCCCCGGGCGAAAAGCAGGACGTTCATGGCAAGACGGCCCCCTGGCTTGAGGACGCGATGAAGTTCCCTCAGTCCGCCATCCACATCCGGAAAGCAATGCACCGCATTCGCAACGTTGGCTGTGTCGAAATAGTTGTCAGGCAGATCCAGCGCCGCGACGTCCGCCTGCATCAAGCGAATGTTGGGTGTCGTCTTGAAGCGACGAATCGCACCTGCGAGCATGGATGGGGCGTAATCGAAACCAACGATCTCGGACTTCACAGGCCGGCCGGTGAGACGCCTCCAGGCTAGGATGATCCCGCAGAGGGTTCCGGAGCCGATGGCGCCCTCGAGATGGCGGGGACCCATGTTGCCGCCGAACAGGGCGATCTGCGCCCAGAGCGTGCTCCGGTAGGCGAATGTCAGGATGAAGAAGCCGCGGATGTCGTACCAGAGCGGCGGCGAATCGTAGGCACGCTCTATCTTTTGCAGTTCGTCGTTAGCCTGCTCCATGACTGTCGCTCCAACCTCGTCATATCGGACCGCAGCGCTCCGGAAGCACGTTGGTGGTCTCGGCCGCTCGACTAAGCAGCCTGATGTAGGACGATCGCACAGCGCCATTGCCCAGGAGCTGCGCGAGATGCGCACGCCCCGCCGATCACGCCCTCGTCGAGGCACTTTACAGGCTGGCGCAGCAAATCAGGAAGTGGTCTGCAACCAATTGTTATTACGCAATAAATTGTTCTGGCCCGCTTTCTGCTCAATAGAGCGCGTCAGCAATATCGCCTGGCAACCTGGACTGGGAGATCAACCGTGAACAAGTCAGTACTTAGAAAAATGTGTGCAGCGGGTGCCATGGCGGCGGCATTCGGCCTGAGCAGCAGCGCATACGCCATCAGCTTGGGTTCTGCCTTCACCGTGCAGGAAAGCGCCATCACCGGTGCGCCTGCTAATGCAGTCACGGCGTACGAGATGAATGGCCAGTACAGCGAATACCTGGCGGCAACCTCAACGACGACGTTCCTGACCAACGGTGTATTCAACGTCGGTTCGTATTTTGACATCAATGAGACGCCGATCGCCGGCACTAGCCTGAACGCCGCCCCGACCGCTGGCTACGCCCTGTACGGCCTGTTCGCTTTTGCCGGTACCTTCGCGGCTAATCCCGACGGCTCGGCGGTCTTTACCGCGACCAGCGCGTCCCTGCAACTGTGGGCGGACCCGCTGCAGAATACCGTTGTGACGCCGAACAGCACGATTCCGACTGCGGGTACGCTGGCCACGCCGACATCCGGCGCTGGTGACGACATCCTGCTGGCTACGGCGATCGATCTGATCAAGGGCGAAGGACAAAAGCTGCCTAACGCCGGAAGCGGAAGCTTCGGTGGTGGATTCGACATCCTTGTCGGCGACATCAGCAACAACACCGCGTACTTTATCGCGCCGAACCCGTTCTACCTGTATGTAGACCTGAACGGCAACTTCCGTAACTTCAACTTCAGCCCGTCGTTTGCCGGTACGATCGGCGGCAATGCGAGCATCTACTTCACGCCGGAACCGGGTTCGATCGCCCTGACGGGTCTCGCGCTCCTCGGCATTGCTGCCGTAGGCCGCCGCAAGCTGCGCAAGTAATAATAAGTAACTCCAGCAACATGAAGCCCGGTCCTAGTGACCGGGTTTTTTTTGTCGGTCGTCAACTGAAGCCGCCTGTTCCTCCACTGCGGTCTTCGCATGGCGCGATGCGCCTCGGAACTTGCCGTTCCCTCGATCCAAGGTCTTGGCCCGGTTGCTGCTATCCATGGCGTACGCGAGAATTCTCCAGTGCGCGCGCATGGTAATGAGTGACGGCAAAAAGTTCGGCGGACCATCCAGATGAACGCGTATCGCGCGGCGAAAGGGGTTCTGCGCCATATTCTCGACACCTACGTGCGCAGAAGGTGCCGCCTCGAGTTCGAAGCCCAGTCCTTCCTGCGATTCAACGAAAGGCCGGTCGAGTACGCCTTTCTTTTTCGAAAGCTCGCCGAACTGTATCCATTGAGAGTGCTGGACGTAGGCACCGGCATGACGGCCTTGCCGCATCTGATCTCCAACTGCGGCCCCCTGGTCACCGCAACGGACAATGTCAGGGACTACTGGCCAGAGTGGACGACGAACCGCCACTACCACGTCCTCGACGACGACATCACTGAAACCCGACTGAAGGATCGGTTCGATCTTGTGTGCTGTATCAGCACACTTGAGCACATCAAGACGCCGGAAGCGGCTGTACGCAACATGTTCAGACTGCTCAATCCTGGTGGCAGCCTGATCCTGACATTCCCGTATACCGAGGGACGGTATGTGGCCAACGTCTACGACCTGCCTGGGTCCAGCTACGGACGCGGCCTGCCCTACGTCGCGCAATCCTACTCGCGCCGCGATCTCGATCGCTGGCTGGCGGAAAGCGATGGGGAGATCGTCGAACAGGAGTTATGGCGCTTCTGGAGCGGCGATTTCTGGACGGTCGGGAAACAAATCATCCCACCGGAGCGGGCGTCCGCCGACACCCTGCATCAGCTCACATGCGTGCACCTGCGCAGAAGTGCAGCCCATGAAGACCGCACCACATGAAAGAGCAGGTGCGTCACGGCCATCGCTTTGCTCAAACTGCCCGTCTTAGCTGTTCCACCACTGCGATCCTAGCCATGCGAAGCGCCGGGAAAACCGACGCAAATACGGTAGCCAGCACGCCCACGACGAAAGCAAGCGCAATGCTGAGTGCATCTAGACGGATATAGGCGGTGTATCCAAGGTCTGCATTCGGTGGTGGTGGCATCGGAATTCCGATCTTTGAGATGAGTAGCGCGAGGCCGACGCCCAACAGTACGCCGACGGTGGACCCGACCGCCCCGAGCACAACGCTTTCCGCCATCAACAGCACGAAGACATCGCGGTCCCGATTGCCCAACGCCCGCATGGTCCCGAACTCGCCAGCGCGTTCGAAAACGCTCATGTTGATGATGTTCACCACGCTCAGCATCACCAGCAGCAGCACCACCAGTTGCAACACGCCGAACTGGCGGCGGTAGAGTTCGACGGTCTTTTCATAGAAGTCGTTTAGCTGCACCCAACTCTTCACGTCGTAGTTCTGCTTGCGGTAGGCCTTGCGAAGCATGTCCACGACCGTATCGGTATCCTCGGTGCGCTTGAGGGAGATCACGAGGGTGTTCACGCCACTCGTGTAGAGGAGTTCCTGCGCGGCGGCGAGGCGGATGCGAATCGCGCGCGCGTCGAACTCCTTCGAGAACGTCTGGAATACGCCGACCACTTCCAGATCGATCGTGTTCATGGCGCCGTCGAGGGTGTTGACCACGAGGGTTACGCGATTGCCTGGCGCGAGATTCAACGCTCGAGCCACACCCTCACCGATCATCGCACCGAATACATCCTTCTCGGTCAGTTGGCGCCCTGCCGCGATCGCCATGTATGTGCTCACGCTGGGCTCCAGATCGGGTTCGACTCCCTCACCAATCACCGGAAGATCGGTCCGCCCGTTGTTGAGCAGTCCGGAAAACTGTATCCGCGCCATCACGGCTTCGACTTGCGGCAGGCCACGGATGAAGACCTTGTCGGCGTCGGGATCCTCGAGCAGAAACTTCTCAGGTGAACGCGATCCGTAGCTGAAGAAGCCCTGCCGACCCACCTGGATGTGCCCGCTCTTCGAGTGAATCAGCGCCTCGCCCAATTGGACGAACACGTCCGCGACGAAACCACCCGCCAGGATCAACGCGGCCACGCCGAACACGATCGCGGAAAGCGTGACGGCAGTACGGCGCCGCTGCCGCACGACGTTCCGCCGCGCCAGACGGAACAAGCCCTTCAGGCTATCGGCCGTGACGTAGGGCATCGACGATGACCATCCGAGACGCCCGCCAGGCAGGGTATGTGCTGGCGAGCAGGCAGGATCCGATGGCGACGGCGCACGCCTGAAATCCGAGCCATGGCGTCACCATGATCTCGGCCGTGAACCCCTGTGACATACCAGGCGCGGCCGGCATCGGAATGCCGACGTTCGATATGACACGGGCAAGGATGATGCCCAGGACAAGACCGATCAGGCTGCCGAGCACCCCTATGACCACGCCTTCCATCAGGAACTGCTTCCGGATGTCGGCCTTCGTGAGCCCGAGGGCCATGGCGGTACCGATCTCGCGCGTGCGCTCCATCACGCTCAGCATCAGCGTGTTCGCGATGCTGAGGATGATGATCACGCCGATCAGGAACTGCATGAGCGCCATCTGCTTGCCGAGCAGCGCGGCCGTCTTGTTGTAGAAATCGGCGAGCTCGGTCCAGGGAACCACCTGATACGCCCGCCCCTGGAGCTTCTCCTGAAGTTCGTGCGTGACCCGGCGCGTATCGTCCGTGTCTTCGAGCAGGATGGCCCAGTGGTGACTGCCCGCGGTCGCGAGAAGGCGCCGGGCCGCGATCAGAGGGATGCGGATCGCCCCGTCGTCGTAGGCCTTGGTGATCGTCCGGAAGAGACCCCGGACCGTGCCTTCGATGGCGTTCACGCCGCCGCGTTGCGTATTCGCCAGGAGCACGACGGTATCGCCGACCTTGACGCCAAGGTTGTCGGCCAGTCCCTCGCCCAGCAGGAACCCGCGCGAGTCGAGTTCGCTCAGGCCCTGGCCCGCCACGATGTTCACGGCCTGCGCGAGGCGGCCTTCACGCTGGGGATCGACCCCCTCCCCAAGAAACGAAAGGGTCGCCTCGCCGTGGCTGATCAGTCCGGCAAAACCGAGCCGGGGCGCCACGGTAACTACCTTGGAAATCCCCTCGACCAAGGCAAAATCGGGGCTGTCTCCCGGCAGCAGATACCGGTAAGGGTCGGCCTGACCGCCCTCAAGGTAGCCCGGGACATAGATCCGGATGTGCCCCAGTTGGGAGCGAATGGTCGATTCCCGCCCGAACCACAGGTTCCACTCGATGAACCCGCCGGCGAGCACGAGCCCCAGGACTCCGAACATGATCGTCAGAAGTGCGACGAGAGCTCGGCGCGGCTCACGGAAGGCCGACAGCAGCGCGAACTTCAGCAGCGGAAGCAAGCGGCTATTACGGAACCGTCCGAACAAGAAGCGCTGCGAAGGAGTTGCGGTCGCTGCAGTCACCCGGGCAGAGTAGCCAGAGGCAGCAACCTTGGCAACGCGCTGTCCCCCGGCTGGCGCCCGGTACGGGCAGCCCAACCGTTGTCGGGAGCCCCCCAACCCCGTTAGCTAACGGCAGAGGCACGACTTTCGCTACCATCCTGCGTTCGAACAGGCGCGAATGCGGGACGGAAGCGTGGAATACACCACCCGGCCGGCGGCAGTTGTGCCCAATCGAGACGCGAAACCTAACAAAAGAGTAGAATTTCGCTCTATTTGCCCGTATCCGACCCTGTGCCCGTTGGAGGAATTCATGGAAACCCGCTTCCGGCTGATGCCCGTTCGCCTGACAGCCGCCCTCACCGTCACCATCGGCATGCTGCTCGGAGGGTGCGCATCGACGGCGACCAATCCCCGGGCGCCTGAAACGGTTGCATCGCCCGATTACAATTACATCATCGGTCCGCTCGACAACGTTGAGTTGATCGTCTGGCGCAATCCCGAGCTTTCGCGCTCCGTTCCGGTCCGGCCTGACGGACGGATCACGGTCCCGTTGGTGGAGGACCTGCCGGCCATGGGCAAGAACTCGACGCAGCTCGCGCGCGACATCGAGAAAGCACTCGCCAAGTACATCCGCGATCCTATCGTCACGGTCATCGTCACGGGCTTCATCGGCCCGTACAGCGAGCAGATCCGTGTCGTCGGCGAGGCGGCCAAGCCGCAAGCCCTGCCCTACAAGCAGAAGATGACCCTGCTCGACGTCATGATCGCCGTCGGTGGCATCACCGATTTCGCCGCGGGCAACAAAGCCGTGCTGGTGCGCTACGAGAAGGACAAGCGCAAGCAGTATTCAGTGCGCCTGAATGACCTCATCAAGCGTGGTGATGTCACTGCCAATGTGGATGTGCTCCCAGGCGACATCCTCATCATCCCGCAGAGCTGGTTCTAACCCTACGCCCCCCCAGCGGACTACGCATCCCGATGGAATCAGCCGTTTCCCAAGCAATCACCGCGATCAAAGGCACCTGGCGTCGACGCTGGATCGGACTCGTCGTCGCCTGGATCGTCGGTGTCGGCGGTGCCGTGATGATCTTCCTCACCCCCGACCGTTACGAGGCGTCAGCGCGGATCTTCGTCGACACGCAGACCATGCTGCGGCCGCTCCTGTCCGGTTTGGCCGTCCAGCCCGATATCAATGAGCAGGTGATGATGCTGAGCCGAACGCTGATCAGCCGGCCCAACGTCGAGCGCCTGATCCGGATGACTGATCTCGATCTGAAACTTAAGTCTCCCAAAGAGCGCGAGGAGATGATCGACCGCCTCGTGCGCACGCTGCAGATCCGCATGTCCGGCGGCGACAATCTCTACAACCTGACGTATCAGGATCGCAGTCCAGAGGAAGCCAAGAAGGTGGTCCAGGCGCTCCTTTCGATCTTCGTGGAATCTGGTCTGGGCGCCAAGCGGCAGGACACTGATCAGGCCAAGCGCTTCATCGAGGATCAGATCGCATCCTACGAAACGAAGCTGGTCGAAGCGGAGAACCGCCTGAAAGAATTTCGACTCAAGAACATGGGGCGTGCCGGTTCCGACGGACGTGATCACTTCGGGCAGATGACACAGATGGCCGAGATGATCGAAACGGCACGTCTCGAGCTGCGCTCCGCCGAGCAGTCGCGGGATGTGCTCAAGCGCGAGCTGGCCGGCGAAGATCCGGTCTTCATCCCCGACGACGTGACAGAAGCGGTTCAGGTCGACGAAGCAGTCCCGGAGATCGACGTGCGTATCGCGGCTCAGAAATCGAAGCTGGACGAGCTGCTGCGCGTCTTTACGGACGCCCATCCCGACGTCATCGGGACGCGTCGAATCCTCGACCAACTCGAGGAACAGAAGAAGCAGGAACTCGCCGCCCGCAAGCGCCCTGTGAGCAGCGCCGGAAAGCCTCGTCAACGGTCCATCGACCGCAATCCGGTGTATCAGCAGATCAAGATATCTCTTTCCGAGTCGGAAGCCCTGGTAGCCTCGCTTCGGGCGCGACTGGCGGAATACGAACGCCGTTACGAGACGCTGCGTAGCTCAGCTCGCCTCGTTCCCGAGGTGGAGGCCGAGTACGCGCAATTGAATCGCGACTACGAAGTCCAGAAGCGCAACTACGAAACACTCGTGTCCCGGCGCGAGTCGGCGACCATTTCGGAGAAGATGGAGGAATCTGCGGGGTCGGTGGACTTCCGTGTCGTGGATCCGCCGCGAGTCTCGTCCAAGCCTGTCGCGCCGAATCGTCTGCTGCTGCTTTCGCTCGCTCTGGTCGCCGCAATCGGTGCCGGTGTGGCGGTCAGCTTCGGCATCGGACAGCTGTTCCCGGTCTTCTTCGATACCCGGTCCCTCTATACCCATGCAGAGCGCCCCGTCCTCGGCGCGGTGTCGCAGATCCGTAGCCCCGTCGTGTTGAAGCGCAAGCGCCACCAGACCTATGCCTTCGTCGGCGGCTTCGGGATGCTGCTGGTCGCGTACGGCGGCATGTTCGGGATGCTGCTGGTTTTCTCCAACTGAGGGACTCTTACCCCATGAGTCTGATTGAAAAGGCAGCAAAGCGCCTCGAGCAGTTGAAGAACGCCGGCGTCGATATCTCCGGTGCGGTGGCGCTCGAGGAAACCCGGACAACGCCGGAGGCACCGCTCGCGCCGGCACAAGCGCCGGTCATTGCTGCCGTCCCTGCTCCGCAGGCGCAGTCCCAGCCCCCCGTGCCGACACCCGCGGTCGAGGCGGCGGTATTCCGCCGCAATTCGCACCGCCACGAGGAGACCGTTCCGCCGCCGACGCCACAGCGCGCGGCGGCGTCGCCTGCTCCGTCGCGACCGACCGTGCCGGCACCACCTGCGGCCGGTGCCCCGCGCCGCACGGCACCGCATGTCGAGATCGACCTGATCGGATTGCAGGAGGCCGGATTCTTAAGTCCCGCCGCGCCCAACACGCAACTCGCCCACGAGTTGCGCATCGTCAAGCGGCCCTTGCTGCGCAACGCCCAAGGCAAGGGCGCTGCCAAGGTCAAGGACGCCAACCTCATCATGGTCACCAGCGCTCTGCCCGGTGAGGGCAAGAGCTTCGTGTCGCTCAACCTCGCGCTCAGCATCGCCATGGAGCTCGACAGCACCGTCCTGTTCATCGATGCCGACGTGATCAAACCATCCTTGCCGCGCATGCTCCGCATCCCTAAAAGCATCGGCCTGATGGACCTGCTGACGGATCGGAACATGCAGGTAGCCGACGTGCTGCACAAGACCAACATCGACCGCTTCTCGTACATGCAAGCCGGGACCGGGCACCCGCGAGCTGCCGAACTGCTGGCAAGCGATGCCATGGCAGACCTCGTACAGGAACTCGGAAAGCGCTATCCCGATCGGATCATCCTGTTTGATTCGCCTCCGCTGCTCGCGACGACGGAGTCGCGCGTACTGGCATCGCACATGGGTCAGATCGTCATGGTTGTGGAAGAAGGCCGTACCCGGATCGCTTCGGTCAAGGAAGCGATGGCGACCGTGGAGTCGTGCCCCGTGGTCATGTCATTGCTCAACAAGGCAACCACCACGACCGGCACCGGCTACTACGGGACTTACGGCAGTTATGGGGCCTATGGCAGCTCGGCCCGAGAGGCGAATGGCTGACGCTCCGTCACGCGCTTCCATTCCTTCCCAGAGCTCCCGTGACGCCACCGTCGAGTCAGCCCCGGACTTCCCCACAGATCCGCACTAGGGCCGTTCTGGTCTCGGCCTGCATCGCAGCGGCGTTGACGTCGGCCGCCGCGCCGGTCGCCCTCGCGCAGGTCAGCGCAGGACCCGCGCTGGAAGGCAAGTCGGTTCGCATCCAGACCAACCTGCGCCTGCGCGGCACGTTGACGGACAACGTGTTCTACAGCGCCACGAATCGCGCGACCGATTTCATCACCGAAGTGACGCCAGGAATTACCGCCAGCGTAAACAGCGCCCGCCTCAAACTGAACGGAACCGCTGCTCTGCCGGCGTATGTTTACCTCGCGGGCAACGCGGACCCGCGCGTCAGTCCTACCCTGAACGGCAACGCCACGCTCGAGGCCGTCGAGAACTTCTTCTACGTCGACGCCCGCGCGAACGTGAGCACCATCTATGTGTCGCCACTCGGACCGACCGCGGGCTACGCTGGCAGCGCATCCAACAACTTGGAGTATCAACAGACACTGGCCATAGCGCCCTATATCAAGGGCCAGTTCGCCGGTGAGTACAGCTACCTCCTGCGCTACGAAACCATCTGGAACGACTCCACCGCTCCCAACGGGATCCGCACCACGGGCACCAACGCGCGGGCGCGCGTCGAATCACCCCCGCGCGTAGTCCAATGGTCCGTGGACGGCACCCAGAACCAGGTCCGCTATCCGGTGGGTGCCGACTTCGAGAACAACATCCTGCGCGCGCGCCTGACATGGCGGCCGGATCAGCAGGTGAGCCTGTTCGGCATAGGCGGCTATGAGTCTTTCACCACGCTCGCCGGAACGGGTACGAGTTCCACCACCAGCCCGACCTCCAGTTCCGCAATGTCGTCGAGTGCCGTCTACGGCGCAGGAGGCACATGGAATCCGACGCCACGGACCTCGTTCAATGCCTCCTGGGAAGAGCGGTTCTACGGTCCGTCGTATCTTGCGTCGCTCAATCACAGACGATCGATGTCCTCCTGGCGCCTCAACTATTCGCGCCAGTCGTCCTTTTACCCCACCGAAGCGCTGCGCATCGGTGCCGGCGACATCGCGAGTCAGCTCGACACCATGTTCTCGCAGACCATCTCGGATCCGTTCGAGCGCCAGTTGGCCGTGCAGAATCTGCTTTCGCAGCTCGGCTCTCCCACACAGGTGGGCAATGCGCAGGTGTTCTACGCGCCGCGCGTCACCTTGGTAGAGCGTCTGGAAGGGACGGTGGGCGCAATTGGCAGGCGCAATTCCGTGTTCCTGACGCTGTTCGCGTCGTCCACGGAATCATTGTTTCCGATCGCGAACTCGTTGCCTCTCGACATCTTCTCCGCCTTCAACCAGGTTCGGGGAAGAGGCTTCACGGTCGCCGGAAACCATCGCTTGACGCCGCTCACGAATCTGTCCCTCACTTACACCCTCAACCGAAGCCAGGGCGTCAGCGCCACTTCGGGCACTACGCCCACGGATTCGACCAACAGTACGTTGTTCGGCAGCTACAACGTGACCCTGGGCCCGAAGACTACCGGGACGATCGGCCTGCGCATGTCCCATTTCGAGTCTTCGGGCGGCACGCTGACGACGACCACCACCATTGACGAGCGCGCGATCATCGTCGGGCTCGACCACCGCTTCTAGGAAGGTACCGCCATGTACGAGGAATTCTTCGGGCTCACGGGACAGCCCTTCCAGCTGAATCCGGACCCCTCGTTCTACTTCGAGAGCCGCGGCCACAAACGCGCGTTCGCCTATCTGACCTACGGTCTCTACCAGGGCGAGGGCTTCATCGTCATCACGGGCGAGATCGGCGCGGGCAAGACCACGCTCGTGCGCTGTCTGCTCGAGCAGATCGACCCGAACCGGATCGTTGCCGCGAACCTCGTGAGCACACAGCTCGATGCCGAAGATCTGCTACGCGCCGTCGCCACCGGTTTCGGCATCCCCGCCAAGGGTGAGACGAAGGCGCAGCTGCTGGCGGAACTGGAAGCCTACTTCGTCTCCCTGGTGCCGCACGCCAAGCGGCCGGTGCTGATCGTCGACGAAGCGCAAAACCTCACCCAGCGGGCGGTGGAAGAGCTGCGCATGCTCTCCAACTTCCAGCTCGGCAAGACGTCGCTCGTGCAGAGCATCCTCATCGGCCAGCCGGAACTGCGCGAGCTGATGCGCGGATCGACCATGCGCCAGCTCGGCCAGCGGGTGCTCGCGTCCTACCACCTCGGCCCCATGGGCAAGGACGAGACGCGCCACTACATCGAGCATCGCCTGCGCAAGGTAGGGTGGAACGGCAAGCCGTCCTTCTCGGACGAGTTCTTCACCCGCATCCACGACGCGTCCGGTGGTATCCCGCGACGGATAAACACGCTCGCGAACAGGGCGCTGCTCTTCGCCTACCTCAATGAACAGTACAACCTCGGTGCGCCGGAACTCGAGGAAGTGCTGGCGGAGCTGAAGGAGGAATCGGCACTCGGCCTCGACATGGACGAGATGGCGGCCGAAGGTGCCGTTCCGACGCGCCGCTTCACTGAAAGCGATTTCGGCGCCCCCAAGCTCGCGAGCATGCTCTCGATCGCCGAGGCGATGGTGCTGAAGCGCAAGGGGCGCGGTCGTGGTAAGGGCGCCCCTGCGGAAATGCCTCTGGAAGAGCGTGTGGAGCGCCTTGAGAAAGCGGTTATCACCATGCTCGACGTCCTGGTACGGCTCACGCACCGCAACGACCAAGTCCGTCCTGCTACCCCGCCTGCGCCAGCAGCAACCGCGGCGAACGTCGAACCGACCGCGCCCGCTCCCCGTCCCATCACAGACGCCCCTGTCAACGATCGGCTTGCGCATCCCGGACTCGAGCTGTCACCTCCACCTCCCGAACTGCTGGACGACGCGCCGCCCTCGACAGACAACGATTCGGGCCTGCTCGGCTACCTCGGCCTGCGGCGGAAGTGAACGGAATCCGGAGATCGTCATGCCACGCGCTTCCCAGCAGACCAATGCCCTGACCGTCGACGTCGAAGACTACTTCCAGGTCTCGGCCTTCGCCCCCCACATTCCCCGGCACACCTGGGACGCGATGCCCTGCCGCGTCGAGCGCAACATCGATGCGATCCTGGAACAGTTCGACCGCCACGGGGCCAAGGCGACGTTTTTCACGCTGGGATGGCTCGCCGAGCGCTATCCGCACGTGGTGCGACGCATCGCCGAGGCCGGCCATGAGATTGCGAGCCACGGACACGGGCACCTGCGTGCCAGTGAACAGACGCGCGAGCAGTTCCTGCACGACATCCGCCTCGCGAAGGACGTGCTGGAGCAACAGACCGGTCAACGCGTTCACGGCTACCGTGCGCCGAGCTTCTCCATCGGAGAGCGCAATCTGTGGGCGTTCGACTGCATCCTCGAGGCCGGGTATCGCTACAGCTCCAGCGTGTATCCCATCCGGCACGATCACTACGGCATGCCGGACGCGCCGCGATTTCCCTACTACGCGCGCGAAGGCCTTCTGGAAGTTCCGGTCACCACCACCCGCGTGTTCAACTCCAATCTACCCGCCGGCGGCGGCGGCTATTTCCGCCTGATGCCCTATGCGGTATCGCGCTGGATGATCGACCGCGTGAACCGTACCGACCGACGCTCCGCCATTTTCTACTTCCATCCCTGGGAGGTGGATCCGGAGCAGCCTCGCATCGAAGGCGTCGGCGCCAAGACCCGCTTCCGGCACTACCTGAACCTCGCCCGCATGCAGCGGCGCCTGGACCGGTTGCTGAGCGACTTCTCGTGGGACCGGGTCGACCGCGTGTTCCCCGGCGCTGCGCCGTGAATCCGGTGTCGCTGCAGGAGGCTGCCCGCCTCGACGCCGCCGCGAGCGTCTCCGTGCGACTCTACTCGGGGGCGGACGCGGCGCGCTGGCGCGCCTTCGTCGACACGTGCCCCGGCGCGACGTTCTTCCATCGCATCGAATGGCGCGATCTCATGGAGAACATCTTCGGACACCGCACGCATTTCCTGCTGGCCGAGCGCGGCGGTCAGATCGTGGGCGTGCTGCCGCTCGCCGAGATCCGCAGCCGGCTGTTCGGCCACGGCCTCACCTCGCTGCCTTTCTGCGTCTACGGCGGTGTCGCCACGGACGATCCGGAGGCATCGGCGCTGCTGCATGCCGCGGCACGCGATATCGGAGTACGCCAGGGCGTGAGCCACGTGGAGTTCCGCAACCGCGCCGCCCGCATGCCCGATTGGCCGGCGCAGGATCTCTACGTCACCTTCCGCAAGGCGATCGCGCCCGACGTGGAGGCGAACATGCTCGCGATCCCGCGCAAGCAGCGCGCCATGGTCCGCAAAGGCATCGCCGCCGGACTCACAAGCCGCCTCGACGACGATGTCGACCTCTTCTTCCGTCTGTACGCCGATAACGTCCACCGGCATGGCACACCGGCGCTTCCCCGTCGGTATTTCCGCGCGCTCGCCGATCGGTTCGGCCGCGACTGCAACGTGCTTACCGTGTTTTCCAAGGAGGGCGAGGCGCTGTCGAGCGTTCTTACCTTCTACCATCGCGACGAGGTGCTGCCCTACTACGCCGGCGACGTGGCGGCCGCGCGAACGACCGCCGCCAACGACTTCAAGTACTGGGAATTGATGCGCCACGGCTGCGAAGGCGGCTACCGCGTTTTCGACTACGGCCGCAGCAAGCGCGGCACCGGATCCTTCGACTTCAAGAAGAACTGGGGCTTCGAACCCGAGCCGTTGCACTATGAGTACGCACTGCTGACCGCGGACCGGATTCCCGAGAACAACCCGCTCAATCCGAAGTATCAGCTGTTCATTCGCCTCTGGCGCCGCCTGCCTCGCGCCGTGGCCAACGGATTGGGGCCCTACATCGTCCGCAACCTCGGCTGAAGCCGGGCTCAACGCATGGAACCCCTGCTGTTTCTCTGTCACCGCCTGCCGTACCCGCCGAACAAGGGTGACAAGGTCCGTTCGTACCGGTTTCTCCGGCA
This sequence comes from Burkholderiales bacterium, assembly GCA_019745565.1. Taxonomy (GTDB): domain Bacteria; phylum Pseudomonadota; class Gammaproteobacteria; order Burkholderiales. The sequence goes on along the minus strand of JAIESW010000067.1, from coordinate 68,274 downwards.
CCTGTGCGAAGGGCGCAAGGTGTTCCTCGGCACGTTCGTCGACGATCCCGCCGACTGGCCGCACGTCGAGGAGATGCGCCGCATCTGCGCGGATGTGCACGTGGCCCGCCTCGACCCTGCCTTCGCCCGTCTGCGCAGCCTCGGCGGCCTGCTTTCCGGCGAGGCCCTGAGCCTGCCGTACTACCGTGATGCGGGTCTGACCCACTGGGTGCGCGGCGTCGCCGCGGCTCACGACATCCGGTCCGTCTTCGTCTATTCGTCGCCGATGGCACAGTACGTACCGTCCGCGCTGAACGACCGCACCGTCGTGGATTTCGTCGATATGGACTCGGCGAAATGGACGGCCTATGCGGATTCCCACGCGTGGCCGTTCTCCTGGATCTATCGGCGCGAGGGCAGAACGCTGCTGGCGGCCGAGCGGAAGTTCGCCGCCAGAGCCGCGACCAGCGTGTTCGTCACCCGTGCGGAGGCGGACCTCTTCGCGAACCATGCCCCTGACCTGCGCGATCGCATCGCCTTCGTCGAAAACGGGGTCGATACGGACTTCTTCTCACCGGAGATCCGGTCCGAATCCCCCTTCGGGGCCGCGGAACGCCCGATCGTGTTCACGGGCGCCATGGACTACTGGCCAAACGTGGATGCAGTGCGCTGGTTCGCCGATCGCTGCCTTCCAAGCATCCAGGCCGAGTTCCCCGATGTGCGCTTCTACATCGTCGGGATGAACCCCGCAAAGCCAGTGCAGGAACTCGCTTCGCGACCGGGCATCACCGTTACCGGCCGGGTTGCCGACATACGTCCGTGGCTGCGGCACGCACGGCTTGCCGTCGCGCCGTTGCGCGTAGCCCGCGGCATCCAGAACAAGGTGCTCGAGGCTATGGCAATGGCACTGCCCGTGATAACGACACCCGATTGTGCCCATGCACTGACGGTGCAGCTCGACCGAGAGATCGCCGTCGCGGACGAGCCCGCGCAATGGACCGAGCGGATCCGTTTGCTCTTGGATCCCGCACGCGCACGAGAGATGGGGCAGGCCGCACGTGAGCGGGTGCTGGCCGACTACGGCTGGGCACAGAAGCTCCGGAAACTGGATTCGCTGATGAGGCGCTCGGGCAACGATAGCAGTATGCAGACCGGACAGACGCCGCACACCCAGGCAGAGGCACTGTCCGCCTGAAGCGGTCGCAGAATGCCGATGGAACTCGCCTCCCCTCGCCCACCCTTCGCCGCGGCAACGACTCTGCGGTCGGCCACCTGGGCCATCGTGTTTGCCGTGGTCGGCCTCACCGCGCTCTACTGGAACACCGCTGCTTCGATGGTGGCTATCTGGTCGCGCTCGGAGACCTTCACTCACGGCTTCCTGATCGCGCCGCTCGCCGTCTGGCTCGCATGGAGGCAACGCCACCGTCTGCAGACGGTTCCGATCAGACCCTTTGCCCCGGCGATTCTCGGCATCTTCCTCGCCGGCTTTGGCTGGCTGCTGGGTGAGCTCGGCAGCGTCGCCGCAGCCCAGCATTTCTGCTACATGTTCTCGCTCCAACTGGCGATCGTCGCGATCCTCGGATTGGAAGCATCGTGGATCATTGCCTTTCCGCTCGTATTCCTGCTGTTCGCCGTACCCTTCGGTGAGTTCCTGATGCCAGTGATGATGGACCGCACAGCCGACTTCACCGTCACGGCCCTACGGGCCAGCGGCATTCCCATTTTTCGTGAGGGCAACCATTTCGTCATCCCGACCGGATCCTGGTCGGTGGTGGAAGCCTGCAGCGGTGTTCGCTACTTGATCGCGTCCTTCATGGGCGGCGTGCTCTTCGCCCATCTGTACTACCGGACACCCTACAAGAAGGCGCTACTTATCCTGGCCTCGATCGCGCTACCGGTCGTGGCGAACTGGGTGCGCGCCTACCTGATCGTGATGATCGGACACTTGAGCGACAACGAGCTCGCCGTGGGGGCGGACCACCTTATCTACGGTTGGGTCTTCTTCGGCGTGGTCATCCTGCTGCTCTTCTGGGTGGCGTCGTTCTGGGCGGAGGACGACGACGGTATTCCGGCTGCACGGCCGGCATCGGCAGCGGTCAAGCCGCCGCTTCTGACCATCCCGGCGGCGGCCCTCGCCTGTTTGGCTGCCGCCGGAGCCTGGCCGATGCTCTCGCTCGCTCTCACCAGCACGCTGCCCTACGGAACTCCCTCGCTCACCCTGCCGGAGCAAGTGGGCCCCTGGAAGCAGGTACCGCTCGTGGAAGACTCGCCGCATCCGCGATTGCCTGGGGCGGTAGCCGCCCGCTCGGTCTCGTACGCGAACGGCGACCAAACCATTTCGGTGCATGTCGCTTTCTTTCGCCGCCAGATGGACGGCCAGGAAGTCGCGAACTCCGACAACATCATTGTTCGGGTGGACGACCGGACCTGGAAGATCATCCGGGAACGCAATCGCCCGCTGAACTGGCTGAATGAGCCGGTCGTCGCGAACACCACCCTCATCTCCGGAGGGGGAAACCGTTTCGAGGCGGTGGATTTCTACTGGGTCGATGGGCGTTACACCAACCGCCGCTCGATCGTGAAGCTGCTGGTCGCCCTCTCGAAGCTGCTGGGACATGGAGACGACGCCGCGCGGGTGGTGATTGTTGCCCGGACAGCTGACGATGCACCCGATGCGCACAGCCTCATCGACCCGTTCGCCCGCGAATTGGCGCCGGCGATCGACCGGCTGCTCGCCGAGAGCGGAGCCGCAGAATGAGCCCCTTCGTCGATAAGCAGGCGCCGTTGATCGCGCACGTCCTGTTCCGCTTCGACGTCGGCGGCCTCGAGAACGGTGTAGTGAACCTCATCAATCGCCTGCCGCGCGAGCGCTGGCGCCACGTGATTGTCGCGCTCGACACGGTATCGGTAGATTTCTGCCGACGCGTGCAGCGCAACGACGTTGAATACATCGCCATCGGCAAGCCTCCCGGGCACCTGCTGCCGCTGTATCCGCGGCTGGTCGCCTTGTTCCGCGGCTTGCGTCCCGCCATCGTCCACACGCGCAACCTCGCGGCGCTGGAGGCTTCCGTACCGGCCTGCCTCGCGCGGGTGCCGGTCCGCATCCATGGAGAGCACGGCTGGGACATGAGCGACGTGGGCGGCACCAACCCGCGCCATCGCCTCGCCCGGCGCATGTACCGGCCTTTCGTACATCGCTATGTCGCGCTGTCCGAGCACCTGCGCAGCTACCTCGAGAATCGGATCGGCGTCCCGGCACGGCGCATCGCCCAGATCTACAACGGCGTCGACCTGCAACGGTTCCGCAACGACATCACGGGTTCGCCCCCAGCGGATTTCCCGTTCGCGGGCCCCGATGTCTTCAGCATCGCCGCCGTCGGCCGCATGCAGGCCGTGAAGGATCCGGTCAACCTCGCGAGAGCGTTCGTCGAAGCGTGCCGCAGCGGTCATCCGGCTGCCGGCAAGCTGCGGCTGGTCATGGTCGGCGACGGTCCTCAGCTCGCCGACGTGCGCGCGGTCCTGCAGAACGCCGCCCTTCTCGACCGTGCGTGGCTGCCGGGCGAACGCAGTGACGTCGCATCGATCCTCCGGCACGTCCACTGCTACGTGTCGCCCTCCAAAGCCGAAGGCATCTCGAACACGATCCTCGAGGCGATGGCGACCGGGCTGCCGGTGATAGCCACCCGTGTCGGCGGCAATCCGGAACTCGTGACGGACGGCCATACCGGCAGACTCGTTCCCTCGGAGAATGCCGCTGCGCTTGCGCAGGCCATGCTGAACTACCTGGGCGACCCCGAGGCGGCCCGCCGCGACGGGGAGGCAGGGTTGGAGACGGTACAGCGCCGGTTCAGCCTCGACCGCATGGTCGCCGACTACGATTCTCTCTATGCCAGCCTGCTCGCCAGCCGGACCGGAAGACCGATCGCCGTACCGGGCCCGGTCAAGGACACGACCAGCCTCGCCCCCTGACGGAAAACGACCCAGACATGTGCGGCATCACCGGAATCTTCGACACCCGCGGGCGGCGCGAGATCGATCGCGCGCGGCTCGATCGCATGAACCAGGCGCAGTTCCACCGCGGCCCCGACGAAGGCGGTACGCACGTGGAGCCCGGCGTAGGCCTCGGCCATCGGCGGCTTTCCATCATCGATCTTTCCACCGGGCAGCAACCGCTCTACAACGAGGACGGCAGCGTGTGCGTCGTCTTCAACGGCGAGATCTACAACTACCAGGAACTCATCCCGGAGCTCGCAGCGCTGGGACACGTGTTCCACACGCGGAGCGACACCGAGGTCATCGTGCACGCGTGGGAAGCCTGGGGCGCAGACTGCGTGAAGCGTTTCCGCGGCATGTTCGCGTTCGTGCTGTGGGATCGCAATCGCGAGACGCTGTTCCTCGCGCGCGACCGACTGGGCGTAAAGCCGTTGTATTACGCGCTGCTGCCGGACGGCCTCCTGCTATTCGGTTCGGAACTGAAAGCCCTCACCGCCCACGGCGATCTCGCCACCGAGATCGATCCGCTCGCGGTGGAGGATTATTTCGCGCTCGGCTACGTGCCGGAGCCTCGAACCATCTACCGCCAGGCGCGCAAGCTGCCCCAGGCGAGCACGCTCACCATCGTGCGCGGACGGCCCGTCGGCGAGCCCGTGGAGTACTGGGATGTCCGGTTCACCCTCGACAACCGCATCGACGCGGCGACGGCCGGCGAGGAACTCGTCGCGCGCCTGCGCGAATCGATCCGACTGCGGATGATCTCCGAAGTGCCGCTCGGGGCGTTCCTGTCCGGCGGCGTGGACTCCAGCGCCGTGGTCGCGGCGATGGCCGGCCTTTCGAGCGATCCCATCAATACCTGCTCCATCGGGTTTCGCGATCCCAGGTTCGACGAGACGCGCTACGCGAAAGCCGTGGCCGAGCGCTATCGCACCCGTCACTTCGTCGACGAAGTGGACACGGACGACTTCGGGCTTCTCGACACTCTCGCGGGTCTCTACGACGAGCCGTACGCGGACAGCAGCGCCATTCCGACGTACCGCGTCTGCCAGCTCGCTCGGAGACATGTGACGGTCGCGCTCTCCGGTGACGGCGGCGACGAGAACTTCGGCGGCTATCGTCGCTATCAGCTGCACGTGATGGAGCAACGCCTGCGTAACGCACTGCCGCTCGGCGTGCGCCGCCCCGTGTTCGGTCTGCTCGGTCGACTTTACCCGAAAGCGGACTGGGCCCCTCGCGTCTTCCGCGCGAAGACCACGTTCCAGGCCCTGGCGCGCGACGCGGTCGAGGCCTACTTCCAGACGGTTTCGCTCATCCGCGAACCGGTGCGCAGCGGGTTGTACTCCAGTGCCTTCCGCGCTTCGCTCCAGGGCTACAACGCGATCGAAGTCTTCCGCCACCACGCACGGCGCGCCGACACCGACGATCCACTCGCGCTGATCCAGTACCTCGACCTGCACACCTACCTGATCGGTGACATCAACACCAAGGTGGATCGCGCTTCGATGGCTCATTCCCTCGAGGTGCGCGAGCCGCTGATGGACCATCCGCTGGTGGAATGGCTGGCGACCTTGCCGTCCGACCTCAAGATCCGCGGAACCGAGGCGAAGTGGCTCTTCAAGAAATCCATGGAGCCGCACCTGCCGCGCGATGTGCTGTACCGCGCCAAGATGGGCTTTTCGGTCCCGCTCGCTTCGTGGTTCCGCGGCCCCTTGCGTCAGCGCGTGCTGCAGGTGCTGACGGGTACCGGACTGGCGGAAACCGGTCTCTTCGACGCCGGCAACCTGAAGCGCCTCGCCGACCAGCATCTGAGCGGTGCGCGCGACCACAGTCCCTCGATCTGGGGGCTCCTCATGTTCGACGCGTTCCTGCGCCGCCAGGGGCAACCGGTCGCTGCTGCTGCGTCGATCGAGTCTCCCGAGCGTTCCCTCGCGCCGAGCCCATGACGACGCGCCGGGCATGAGGATCCTGTACCACCACCGCACCGCGTCGAAAGACGGACAGGCGGTCCACATCGAGGAGCTGATCGCCGCCCTCCGCGAACAGGGGCACGAGGTCCTCGTCGTCGGCCCCACCGCGGCCCAGGCCGAAGGCATGGGCGTAAAGGTGGGTTGGGTGCACCGGTTAAAGCGCATGCTGCCCAGTGCCCTCTACGAACTCCTCGAGCTCGCGTATTCCTGGGTGGCCTATCGGCGCCTTGCCGCGGCAGCCCGAACGTTCCGCCCGCACGTGCTGTACGAGCGCTACAACCTGTATCTGCTCGCCGGTGTCATGATCAAACGGCGCTTCGGCCTGCCGTTGCTCCTCGAGGTGAACGCGCCGCTCGCCGAGGAACGCGAGCGTTTCGGCGGCCTTGCGCTCCGCACCCTGGCCCGCTGGTCGGAGCGAACCGTCTGGCGCAATGCCGACTTCGTGCTGCCCGTCACTCACGTCCTTGCGCAGCACGTCACCGCCTGCGGCGTGCCCGCCGAGCGGATCGTCGTCATCCCCAACGGCATCAACGAAGAACACTTCGCCCAGGCCCCCGATGCGGCCGTGGCCAAGCGACAGCTGGGTCTCGAGGACCGCCTCGTGCTGGGATTCACGGGCTTCGTGCGCGACTGGCACGGCGTGGACCGCGTCGTCCGCTGGCTCGCGGGCCCGAATGCCCCCGCCGACGCCGTGCTCCTCGTCGTCGGTGACGGGCCTGCGAGAGCCGATCTCGAACAGCTGGCACGCTCGCTTGCCGTTGCCGAGCGCGTCCGCTTCACCGGTGTGGTCGCCCGGGAGAAGATTCCCGAGCACGTGGCCGCGTTCGACGTTGCGCTCCAGCCGGCCGTGGTGCCCTACGCATCTCCGCTCAAGCTGTTCGAGTATCTCGCTCTCGGCAAGGCCGTGCTCGCCCCGTCGGTGCCGAACCTGCTCGAGATACTGACCGACGGAGACAACGCCGTGTTGTTCGATCCGCGGGACGACTCCACCTTCGAAGCCGGTCTCTTGCGCCTGTGTACCGATGCCGGGTTCCGCTGCCGTATCGCGGCAGGGGCGGCGCGCACCATACAGACGCGGGGTCTCACCTGGACGGAGAACGCGCGGCGCGTGATCGCCCTGGGTGAACGGGCCGGTGCACCCCGCGCGGGTCTCGCCTCTCGAGGCAGCAGCGACGCTGTCGCCCGCCCCTGACCCGTGTCGGACACCGCACAATCCGCTGCTCGGTCATCGGGAGCGCCGATCCGGATCCTGGTGACCACGTCGCTTTATCCGAATGCCGTCAAGCCGCGTCACGGCATCTTTGTCGAAACCCGCCTGCGTCAGGTCCTCGCCACAGGGCACGTCGAAGCGGCCGTGATTGCACCCGTACCGTGGTTTCCATTCCGGTCGGCGCGATTCGGAGCATACGGCGACTACGCCCGAGTCCCAGTGCAGGAAGCTCGATACGGCATAGACGTGGCGCATCCGCGCTACTTCATGCTGCCGCTCCTGGGGATGCGGCTGCAGCCGCTGGCCATGGCCGGCGCGCTGGAACGGGCCATCCTTCGGCGGCGTCGGGAAAGTGGCGCCGATTTCGACCTGATCGATGCACACTACTTCTACCCTGACGGTGTTGCGGCCGCCCACGTGGCTCGGCGCCTCGACAAGCCGCTGGTCATCACGGCCCGAGGCAGCGACATCAACCTGATCGCGACCCTGGCCGGACCTGGCCGGGCCATTCTGGAGGCGGCCGCCACGGCCTCTGAGATCATCGCGGTCTCCAGGGCGCTGGCAGACCGTATGGAGAGCCTCGGCATCCCCGGTAGCCGCATCACAGTGCTCCGTAACGGCGTGGACGCGAAGCTTTTCCGCCCGGCACCGCGCGCCGAAGCCCGGCAGGCTCTCGGGCTGCCGCAGTCAGGCCTGCTGCTCGCTTCTGTGGGCAATCTGCGCCCGGAGAAGGGGCACGAATTGGCAATCCGGAGCCTGCGTCATCTGCCGGATGCCCGACTGCTGATCGTGGGAGACGGTCCCGACGAGGCAGTGTTGCGGCGGTGCGTGCAGGAAGAAGGACTGGGCGACCGGGTGCACTGGTCGGAGCCCATGGCCCAGGACCGCCTGCGGCTCGCCTATGCCGCCGCGGACGTCTTGCTGCTATGTTCTGCGCGCGAAGGCTGGCCTAACGTGCTGCTGGAGTCGCTGGCGTGCGGAACGCCGGTGGTGGCAAGCGATGTGGGGGGTGTATCCGAGATCGTCGATCCCTCGGTGGGTCGGCTGGTTAGCGAGCGCACACCTGCGGCGTTTGCCGACGCGGTACGGGACTTGCTGCGGACGCCCGTAGAGGCTGCCGCAGCGGTCGCGTACGCACAGCGATTCGACTGGGCCACCATCGCCGACGGGCAGGTGGAGGTCTACCGGCGCGCCAGCGGGCGAACACCGGTCACCCTGCCGACTGGCAGCCGGACCGCACACCCGGACACAGTCCGCGAGAGTTCCTGAGTTCACACCACCGCATGCGCGACATCGTCATCACCCTCATCGCCTTCGGGGCCGCCATCTACGCGCTCCGCAGGCCCTACGTCGGCATCCTGCTGTGGACGTGGATCAGCGTGATGAACCCGCATCGCAACACCTGGGGATTCGCCTACAACTTCCCCTTCGCCCAGCTCGCTGCGGTGGCCACTTTCATCGGGATGATTACCGGGCGCGACAAGATCCGGATGCCGCTTACCGCGCCCGTGCTGCTCCTGCTGCTCCTGCTCGCGTGGATGGGTCTCACGACCTACCTCGCGATCATTCCCGGCGAGAGCAGCAACATGCTCTGGCGGGTGTTCAAGATCATGCTCATGATCTTCGTGTCGGCCGCGATCATCCGCGAAGAGCGCCAAGTGGAACTGATGGTCTGGACCATCGTGCTATCCCTCGGCTACTACGGCCTGAAGGGCGGCGTCTTCACCGTGACCGGCGGCGGGGCCAACCGGGTGTGGGGCCCTCCGGACAGCTTCGTCGAAGGCAACAACGAGCTCGCGCTGGCCATCATCATCACCATTCCGCTCATGTACTTCCTGACGACGCGAGTGCACCGGAAGTGGATCAAGTACGGCCTGTACGGCGGTATGGTGTTGTGTACCTTCTCCGCGATCGGCAGCCAGTCGCGCGGCGCGCTGCTTGCCATCTCGGCCATGGCGTTCGCGCTCTGGACGCGAAGCCGCAACAAGTTCGCGTTCAGCATGGGGCTGGTGCTCCTGATTCCCGCCGTGCTAGCCCTCATGCCCGAGAGCTGGTACGAGCGCATGAACACGATCAAGACCTACGAGGAGGACGCCTCCGCGCAGGGCCGGCTCAACGCCTGGTCCATGGCGATCAACATCGCGAAGGACCGGATCACCGGCGCCGGATTCGCGACCGCCGCCCCGGTCATCTATCAGCAGTACGCGCCCGACCCAAGCTACGTCATCGTGGCCCACAGCATCTACTTCCAGGTGCTGGGTGAGCACGGTTTCACCGGCCTCGCCATCTACCTTGCCTTCTGGATGTCCACCTACCTGCTCGCCATGCGGATCTCGAAGCGGGCACGGTACTATCCCGAACTCGCATGGTGCGCGGACCTGGCGCGAATGATCCGGGTCTCCCTGCTCGGGTTCTTCGTGGGGGGGGCCTTCCTGAGTCTGGCCTATTGGGACGTTCCCTTCTACCTGATGGTGTTGCTGGTGGCGATGAACGAGCTCGTACGACAGCACGAGGCCGCCGTTGCTCGCGGTCAGAGGAGGCAGCAAGCCACCCCTGGCCGCACAGGAGCGGATGCCTCCGCGACGCCGCAGCCCGAACTCCCGCGGACGGGCTGAAATGAGCATCATCATCAAGGCCATCACAGAGCTCGGCGGTCTGGTGGCACCAGGCTGGGGCGGCCCGCGCCTGTCGGTACTGATCTTCCATCGGGTCGCCGAGACGGTCGATCCGCTGGTGCCCGGCATTCCGACGCGAGCCGCGTTCCGCTACAAAATGGAGTTGCTGCGCGACAACTTCAAAGTGATGCCGCTCACGGAAGGTGTGCGCCGCCTCGCCGAAGGATCGTTGCCGTCTCGCGCCCTCAGCATCACCTTCGACGATGGCTACCGCGACAACGTCACCACCGTACTCCCGGTGCTCCGTTCCGTCGGTATACCGGCAACGTTCTTCGTCGCAAGCGGCTACCTGAACGGCGGGCGGATGTGGAACGACGATGTCATCGAGATCATCCGGCAGACCAAGGCGGAAAGCTTCTCGTTGCCGGAGCTGGGCATCGGGCCGATTTCACTGCGCGACCTGCCCGCGCGCCGCACCGCGATCGACACCGTGATCGAGCGACTGAAGGAAGCCGATCCCGCACTGCGCCAAGAGGCGCTGCACGAACTGGCCCGCGAGAGTCAATGCCGGCTGCCCGACGATCTCATGATGACCGACGACGACGTGCGCACGCTCCACGAAGCCGGCATGGAGATCGGATGCCATACGCGCACCCACCCGATCCTGACGCGGATTCCGCTCGAAGTGGGAGAAGCCGAGATAACTGGCAGCCGCGCCGACCTCGAACGCATCATCAATGCGCCGGTGCGCCTGTTCGCCTTCCCCAACGGCATTCCCGGCTACGACTACGACGCCCGCCATGTGGATCTGGTCCGCCGTCTCGGCTTCGAGGCCGCGTTCAGCACGGCCTGGGGCGTTTCCACCTCCGGCAGTGATCGCTATCAGCTCCCGCGCTTCACGCCGTGGGACGATAGCCCGCTCGCATTCACCGCACGCCTCATCCTGAGCCGCCGCCAGACACGCTACGCGGTTTCCTGACAGTGCCTCAGGCCGCTGGCGCGTGCGCTTGCATCCAGAACTCGAGCACCGCGAGAATCCACACCAGTTCGCCATAGTAGCCGGCGTGTTCTTCGCGATGACGACGCAACGTATCTTCGAGGAACGCCGGCTCGAACCAACCGCGCTGTCCAAGCGCGCGTACGGCGCCGTGCGTTAGCGCCTGCAGTGCAGCATCCGAACGAGTCCACACGCCGAAGGGCAGACCGAAACCGTGCTTGCGCTTGTCGAGGATCTCGGCAGGCAGAAAGCCTCGCATCGCCTGCTTGTAGAACCAGCGCAGTTGCGTCCCCTTGATCTTCCAGGCCGACGGCACCCGGCACGACAGCGCCACCAGATCGTCGTCCAGCAGCGGGTAGGCAACGTCGACACCGGCCAGGCGGCAAGCCGTGTTTACCTTTACAAGGTCGTTGTCGTGAAGCGTGAAGTGCCAGTCGAGATGGAGCATCCGGTCGAGCGTGTCGCCGTGCTCGGGAGCCTCGTACGCTTCGCGCCGCAGGGCGGGGGGTTCCCCCGTATCCACCGCGCTCAGGAACGACGACGTGAAGATGCTTTCGGGCGCATGACGATTGAGGTAAGCATAGGTATCGAGGCGATCCGGCAGCGGGATGCGCGCCTGGTCCACGTAGCTCTTCGCTTTTCGCAGCAGCGGCACCGGACCCAGCATGGATGCACCGGCGGCCACCAGCCCCTGCAAGGCGCCCGGCATGCGTCCATACAGTTCGAACACCGCCTGCTTCGCATAGCGTGTGTTCCCGCCGAAGAGTTCGTCGCCCCCGTCACCCGCCAGCAGCAGGCCTGCGCCCTCGGACGCCGCCAGGCGCGCGCAGCAGTAGGTGGGCAGCAACGACGAATTCCCGAAAGGTTCATCACAGCCCGTCGCGACATGGATCATGTGCTGCGCGACGTCCTCCGGCTTCACGTAGTACTCGTGCGCATCCGTTCCGAAGTGGCGCGCGGCGACCCGTGCGTAGTGGATCTCGTCGAAGCCCTCTACGTCGAAACCCATAGAGTAGGTGGATGGCATGGGGCGGGCACGAGAGAGCATGCCGGATACCGTCGAACTGTCCAGGCCTCCGCTCAGAAACGCAGCCACGTTGCCCTGTGTACCGACCAACGCCCGATCCACGCCGCCGCGAATGGCTTCCATCATCTCACGCGACAACGCGCGGAGATCTGCGGTACCGCCTCCAAACCGGGGCATCCAGTACGCGCGCTGTCGCTGCGGTTGCCCCGGAGACCATTCGAGCAGGTGGCCAGCCTTGAGCTTGGATGTGCCCGCGAAGATCGTCCGCGGACTCGGGATCATATGGAAATACAGGTAGTCGTAGATCGCCTGGGGATCGATGTGAGCATCGAAGCCGGGGTGTCCGCGCATCAGCGGCAGGTGCGTCGCGAAAACGAGCGCCGGGCCGACCTTCGAGAAATAGAGCTGGTGAACGCCCAGGCGGTCCACGGCCGCCAGCATCCGCTGCTGTCTGTGATCGATGAGCACGACCGCGAACGAACCGAGGAGCGACTCGACGGCATTGGCACCCACAGTGTTCCAGGCTTCATGCAGCCGCTTTGCCACGTCTTCCGGAGGCAGGGCCTCCGTATCGCGCCAGCGCGGCCGGCCGACGATGACGACATGGACCCCATCCTCGAACGCAACGCTCGTACCCCCCGACACGGCGCACGCGGCTGAGTCGAACGAGTCCTGTCTGGCGGCGCCGAGCGGTTCGGCCATTCCCGCCAGCACGATGCGCCCGTCCAGCAGGGACGCGCCGAGCCAACCGCAGAACGCGCCGCGGTGTGCGAGTGCTCCTACTCCCACTTGCCGATGCTCTGCAGCTTGCTCTTCAGGCCAGGCAGCTGGAAACCGGCGTCGTATGCCTTCTTTGCGTACAGCAGCGCGTTGTCGTAGTCACCCAGATCGAAGTAGAGCAGCCCGAAGTTGTAGTTGAACTGCGTCGCGTCGAGGCCGAGGGCCTCCGCCTGCTTGTACGCCTGAAGCGCCTCCTTGTTTTGCTTACGCAGGTGATTGTGGATGCCGTAGGCCATCAGCACGTAGGGATCGTCGGGCTTGAAGTCGAAAGCGTAGTTGAAACGGCATTCGGCCGACTTCCCGTTGGAGTTCGGCGGCAACCTGCCGCCGAGTTTCAGTTCGAGCCGCGACAGCGATATCAGGGCGCGGAAGTTGTTGGGAAAGATGTTGAGCGTGTACTGGATGTCGCTCGCGAGCCGCTCGACATTCCTGACCTGGAGAAACTCCGTTTCGGGACGAAAGTGCACGTTCTCCACCCGCTTGATGCGGCCCATGGGATCGGCAGGCGTGGGTACCTTGTTCTCGGGATCCTGGTAGTCGAACGGACCGTAGCCGCCGCCCAGCTGAATGTCGCAGCCACTCGTCTGTGCAAACCCGTTGCAGGCGCTCGAGAGAAGAACCCCGGCGACGAGCGCCCCCCGCATCCGACCTCGCATTCGTGCGACGACGTCGAAGATCATCTGGTTCCCGCCCTTACGCCGTGCGCCAGCGCGACGCACGCCACCATGATGCCCGGCACGTAGAAGTAGCGATTCACGAACGGGTTGAGCCCGACGGCACACAGGTAGGCGCAACCGGCGATCAGCAGCGCCGCGGGCGTGGGCTTCCCGCGGCCTGCCCAGAGAGCAGCCCCGAACCCTGCGAAGGCCACCAGCACCTGCAGCGCCTGCAACAGCGCGGGACGCATTCCGCCCGGCAGCAGACCGGACAGGGCAATCTGGTCGTGGGGGTTGCCGGGATGGACGTTGAGCGTCGCGTTCGCGTTTGCGATGGAGGTGAAGAAGTGCGACACGAAACTGTCCACGGCCGCTACTGCCGGCAGCAGCAACACGGCGAGAACCCCGGCAGCCAGCAAGGCACGGCGGATAACCGTGCGCGGACCGCCGGCCAGAAATGCGGCGGACAGAGGGACCACCATGAACAAAGCGAGCTGCCGCATGCCGAGACCGGCTGCCAGAGCGGATGCGGCAGCGGCGATTCGAGCGCGAGTCAGCAGATACAGAACCAACGCAATCATCGTCCAGTAAGGCCAGAGGTGCCCGTGAATGAGCATCTGCAACAAGGGGGGGGACAACAGGAACGGCAGGACGCAAGCACCGAACAGATCCCAGCGCCCGGGCGCGCCGCAGGCCCGCGCAAGCAGCACGACCACTAGTAGATCGAGCGAGACATTGAGCCAGCGGACATCCAGGTGCAACCACTCGAACGGACAGTAGGGCACCCACAGCCCGGGGAAATAATACAGGGGCAGGGTGGCGATGTCCGGGTACGTCTTCGTGTAGGGATTGACGCCCGCCGCGACGTCCACACACGCTGCCTGGATGATCGGCAGCATGTTGGCGGCAGCAACGTCGAGGGGTTCGAGCAGCGCAATGGCCCAGTAGGCCAGGAGGCCCGCAACACCAACCCAGGCAAGAGCCAGGCCGGCGCGCCACCAGACCAGCGCCAAGGCCGGCACGACGACGACGGCAGCGACGACGATCCACGACACCGGCAGGGCCTTGGAGAAGAAATACAGACCCTGCAGAACCGCCGCAGCGGACAGCAGGACGCCCGCCGTCGTACGCTCACGTACCTGCGCGCCGCGGCTTCGCCAAGCGGCAACCAGCAGCGCAGCCAGACCGGCGAAGAAGGCTGCCGTGCCCACCGCGAAGTAGTCGAACAGCCGTTCCGGCGACACGGCGTACTGAAACCCGTACCAAACGCCGAGTACCGTCGTGATTCCCCACAGCAGTCCGACAGGAAGAATCCCGGGCTGCTCCCCGGAGCGGCGGCCCGGGCTATCTCGACCCGCTTCCATGTTCATGCCGCAGGCCCGTCCGTGCCCGCGGTGGTCGGACGGCGGAGAACGCGCTTCAACCGCTTGAGGAGCGGCGCAGCGCCGGTGGCGCAGACGATCGCCTTACCGAGCCTGCTTGCGTCCCCGCACAGCATTGCACGGACGTAGCTCGTACAGGCTGCCGCATGCTCGTCGGCATGCCAGAGCACGTCTCCGGCCGAGACGAACTGGGTAGCCAGAACGCCACGACCGGCACCTTCTGATTGCAGGCGCGGTTCGATACGGGTTCGGTACCGCCACAGCACACGGCTCAGGGATCGCGCCCAGCGCGCCCGGCTTGCCCGAGACAGGCTCGCACTCTGATTGGTGAGGTAGCGCAACTGCACCGAAGGCACGATACCGACCGGTCCTGCCAGCGCAAGGCGGATCCAGAGGTCCCGATCCTCGACGATGCTGAGCGTCTCGTCGAAGAAGCCTGCTTGCGCAAGCACCGTGCGGCGCGCAAGGACGCTCGACGTCGGAAAGAACGACTCCTTCACTAGCCATGTGATCGGCTTGGGGACGACACCGGGCGCTTCTGGCAACTCCCGGGCAAAGCTGCGAGACCCGAAGAACGACGGCCTCACCACGGTACCTTGCGGATCGACGTGCACTTCGTCCGCGATGACGGTGCCGAGGTCGGGGTAACGCTCGAACAGTTCGAGCTGAGCGGACAACTTGCCTGGCAGCCACTCGTCGTCGGCGTCGAGAAACGCCACGAACTCGCCGCGGGCACGGCGGATCGCCTCGTTGCGCGCGGCGGAGACCCCACGGTTCGCCGTGCGCACCAGTTCCACAGCATTGGCATAGGCGGACACGACGCGCGCGGTATCATCCGTCGATCCGTCGTCCACCACGATAATCTGTTGATCGAATCCCTGAATCAGTGCGCTGTCGATGGCGCGTGCGACAAATGCGGCCGCGTTGTAGGCAGGAATCACCGTCGAGACTTTCAGCACGACCCCATGCCCCTCCGCAGCCGTACGGCCCGACCGCTTCTCCGTCGTCTTCGCGTGGTCAGCGCGCCACGGGCATGAGCACCGCCGGACGCCCCTCGATCCTGGTCGTCGGCACCGTCGTTCCAGCGCTTGCAGGCCAGGGGTCGCAAATGCGGTTCGGCATGTCGATAGAGGCGCTTAACCAACAATTCGACGTAACCCTGGCGTTGGCGCTGGCGGTGCCCGGCCATGCAGTCCCGTCCATACCCGAGTTCTTTCGCCGCGCGTGTAGGCAGATCGTGGTCGAGGGCATCGGACCGGGCGAACGCAGCCAGCGCCAGCGGATCGAATCCCTGCCGGGAACCCTGCCGCTGTTCGCGCGCATGCTCGTGCCCGGCCCCATGGAGTGCACGGACTACCCCGATGCGCTGATCAGGCGTCTCGCGGTAGGCCTCGAAGGACAACGCTTCGACGCACTGCACGTCTTCCGGCTGCGCGCCGCGCCCGTTGCTCGAGCGATCGCAGCACGCCTGGCGGACATACCGCCCGTCCGACTGCTCGACCTCGACGACATCGAGTCCCGCGCCACGCGCCGACACGCCGAGTTGCACCGCGGGTCTCTGGGACGCTTGGCCTACCTCGGCACCCGCGTCGAAGCAGCTAAGCTCGCGCTGAGCGAGCGTCGCATGGCCCGCTGGTTCCAGCGGCTGCTCGTATGCTCCGAGACCGACCGTCAAGTGCTCGCGGCGCGCGTCGGGAACGCTCGGACCGGCGTTCTGCCGAACGGAATTCGCATGCCGGAGCGCGTCGTGCCCGCTCGCGAAGGACTGGGTGGGACCGTACTGTTCGTGGGAAGTCTCGACTACCCGCCCAACATTGATGCCGTCGAGTTCCTGCTCCGCGATGTCGTCCCCGCCCTGCGGCGCCGCTGGTCCCTCCCGCTCGCGATCCGGATCGTCGGCCGGAGGCCGGGTGCGCAACTGTACCGCTGGGCGCAGGACGCTGGCGCCGAGGTGCTCGCGGACGTGCCGTCGGTCTCCGAGCATTATGCCGACGCCGATATCGTGGTGGCTCCGATCCGCACCGGCGGCGGTACCCGAATCAAGATTCTCGAAGCTTTCGCCCACGAACGCCCTGTGGTCTCGACCACCATCGGCGCGGAGGGACTGGAAGTGGAACCGGACCAGGACCTTCTGATCGCCGACGATCCTGACGCCTTTGCCAACGCCTGTGCCACTTTGCTGACGTCGACCGATCATCGGCGCCGGCTGGTGGCACATGCGAAGAACCGCGTGCAGGAAACGTATTCTCTGGAAGCCATAGCGTTGCGCGTGGGGGATTTATACGGCCAGGGAAGCGGTTCGGCATCGGGATGATGCCCCTGCATCGGTCCCCCTTTCCCGTCTCCATCGCTTGCCACACGGCACAGCCGCAGGGCGATTTCGGGTACACGCCCTGCTTTCCCGGTTCAATATGAAGGGCGGGCGAACAATTGACTGTATGCGGGGACGCAACCGGCACGCCGTTTATGCTCGCATGTCCGCCCGGCGCTGTCGAATGACGCGGGCCATTCCGTCTCGACATCGCCTGCACGGCGCGCATCCCCCGCGCCACTTGTGCGGCGATGCCGTCCAGGGCAATCCGGCGTGACACCGGTCGGACGCGCAGTGGTTCTGTCGCTTGTCCAGCGCTACCTCGGATTGGCGGTTACGGTGAGCAGTACCATGGTTCTCGCCCGTCTGCTGACGCCCGCGCAAGTGGGTGTCTACGCGCTGGCTTCGGCCGTCATGAGCTTCGCGCAGACGATCCGCGATTTCGGTGTGGGCGAGTATCTCGTGCAAGAAAAGACCCTCTCTCCCGCACGACTGCGCACCGGCTTCACCGTCACGCTCTACACGGCGTGGATCGCGGGAGTCGTGATATTCCTTGTAAAGGATGCCCTGGCCGGCAGCTACGGTGAACCCGGCCTCGCCGACGTCCTTGGCATCCTCTGCCTGAACTTCGTCATCCTGCCTTTCGGCGCGCCCGCCTTCGCCCTGATGACGCGTGACATGCAGTTCGGCCGCATCCTGCTTGTGCAGACCGCGTCGAGCCTAGCGAGCGCCGGCTTCGCGATCTTCCTCGCCTGGCAAGGGCGAGGTTACGTGGGTCTCGCATGGGCGGCGGTGGCAGGTACGGCAACCCAGGTCCTCATCGTCGGAGCCTTGAGGCCGGCCGACAGCTGGCTTCGTCCCGGGCACGAGGATCTGCGGCGCGTAGCCTCCTTCGGATTGTCGATCACCGCCGCGAACCTGCTCCAGGACATCGTCGGCAAGATCAACGATCTGCTGATACCTAGCCGCTTCGGCTTCCAGTCTCTCGGGCTCTACAGCCGGGCCACCGGTCTATGCAGCCAGTTCAACGACTTCGTCACGACGGCCGTGGTGCGCGTCGCGCTGCCGGCGTTCGCTCAGCGGCACCGGGACGGCGCGGACCTGCGGGACGACTACGACAGGACTCTCGCACTGTTTGCTGTCGTTGCGTGGCCCACGTTCGGCTCGCTTGCGGTGCTAGCGCCGGAAATGGTCCTGCTGCTGTTCGGTCCGCAATGGGACGGGGCAGTCCCGTTGGCACGCATCGCGGTCGTCGGCGCCTTCGCCTATCCCCTGTTCGCGTTTTCCCCGGCGCTCCTGACGGCGATCGGACATCCCAGGCAGCGGTTCATGGTTCAGGCGATACTTGCGCCGATCATCGTCGCGACGGCAGTCGCCACGTCTTTCATCTCGCTGGAAGCGATGATGCTCGGCAGCGTGTTCTGCGCGTTTTTGTCCGCCGGCGTTCACGCGCTGTTTCTCCGGCGACTTGTCGGGTACGGCATCAGGAGGATGCTCCGCAGCGTGTCGAGCAGCGCCGTGATCGCCGTAACAACGACCGCGGCATCCGCTCTGGTGGTCCTGCCGTTCGATTCGTTGCACGCGAAGCCACTCCTTACGGTCGTCCTGGGCGGATCGGGCGCTGCATGCGCCTGGCTGCTCGCGGTCCGGATTCTTGCCCATCCCGCCCACGAGCACGTCGTTCGGGTCTTCGACCGAGCGCGTACTAGGCTTCAAGATGGCCAATAGTCCGCATCACCTCGCGGCGATCACGCGGCGGGCACGGGTGATCTCCTCGCAGAGCGGATGACGGACCCACCGGAGGACGACGAACCACGCGGCCGCGCAGACCGCGGCCACGCCGACTAGGGCAGCGGCCAGAGCGAACGAAGACATGGGTGGCAAGAGGAAGCGCGCGCCCAGGGCGACAACCAGCACCGGCAAAGCGGCCGCGAAGCTTCTCGCCAATATCCGGGCAAGATCAACGATCGGGATCTCCTTGCGCAGCAGATACTGGGTGAGCGCGACCGCCAGGACGGTGGCAACAAGTACACCGCCTCCGATTGCCGCGATCCCGAACGGGGCAAGTAGGCCGATCAACGGAAAATAGATGAGGTAGCCGGCCGCAACGATCCTCGGGATGACCGCGACACGGCCGAGAGCCGTGAGCAGGTTGTGAGAAGTACCGATACACAGGTTGACGGCACCGCTGAGCGCGAGAAACGTCAGAATGGCCGCGGCCTCGGACCACTTCGGGCCCAGCAGCACGTGAATGACCGAAGGCGAGAGCACGGCAAGGAAGATGAAGAATGGAAAACCGATTCCGGTGAGGTAGGCCGTGACCTTGAGGTAGGTGCCGCGGACCGCTACGAGATCGTGCGAATCGCGGGAAAAGATGGGCAGCGTGACTTTCCAGACCGCTTGCATGATCGTCGTGTTGAACACTTCAACGAGACTGCTCGCCCGCTCGTAGCTTCCCGCTGCGGAGAAACTCAACAGCTTCGCGATCATCAGAGAGGGGGTTCTGGCGCCAACCGCGTACATGGCATGGATGAGGGTGATCTGGGTGCCGAACGAAAGGATCCGACCGGCATCCTTGAGGCCCAACCCCATCGGCACATCCCTTGGGCGACAAGCCACCGCACCAGCCACGGTCACGGCACTGCCCGCAATGTTCGCCACAGCCATGCTGAGCGCTCCGTAACCGAGCATGGCGAGACACACGACCGTCACGGCGCTGACGACAGCGCTCGCGATGCCGATCGCCATCACCTTCTGGAACTGGAAGGTCTTCTGGAGGTACCCCATCGACACCTGCCCGAAAGGAAGCAGGACGAAGTTGAGAGACAGCAACAGGACGAGCTGCCGGACCCGAGGATCCTGATAGAAATCCGCAGCCGGGCCGCTGATCAGCGCAAGGCAGAGTCCAAGAGCCCAAGAGATGATGATGCTCACCGTCTGAGCAGCCTTCACCCGCGCCGCCGTGAGCTCCTTCTCCTGGACGATGTACTGCGGTATTCCGAAGTCCCGGGCAGTACCGATGATCTGGGTGACCGCGAACGCGATGGAGAACAAGCCCATCTCGTGGGGTCCGAGAATGCGCGCCACGACGAGACCGCTGACGAACTGGATCCCGAGCGACGCGTAACGCTCGGCGAAAACGAAGACGAGAGATCTTCTGGTCGAACTCATGGACAGGGAAGGCGACGCCCGTCACCGGCGCTACGGGAAACGAGGGGCGCATGTTCCAACGACGGAGACTTCACTTTGCGGGGTGGCCGTCGCGACCCGTCCCGCACGAGGCGAGAACATCGGATTTCAGATTGCACACTCCGCACGCCGCAGCACCCGGCGATTGAACGCAACCGTGTTCTCGCCCCGATTGACGACGTCGTACTCGCCGCTGGAAACGATGCTGAGGAACGGCAAGCTTGATCCTTCCCAGGGCAGCATCCAGTCGTGCAATTCGACAATCAGCACGCCCACACCCCGCACCCAGTCGGTACTGGACCGGAACAACGCCTGCCCCGCGCCTTCGATGTCGATCTTGGCGATCAGCAGTTCACCGTCGGGTACCGCGGAGCAGATCGACTGCACCGTTCTCGCCTCGACCTGCTGCGAAGCTGCCGCCGTGACACTTCCCGCCTCCTCCACCCGGAAGGCCCATGCTTCCGCGTCCGGATTGGCGATGTTCACGGTACCGGGACGATCCATCAGGGCCGCGCGCAACGGGACGATGTTCGCATAGGCGGAAGTGTTCTTCTCCAGCAGGGCGAAGTTGGACGCTTCCGGCTCCACAGCGATGATCAGTGCTTCCGGAATTTCCCGCGCGAAGTAGATCGAAGCGAGGCCGATATTGGCACCCCCGTCCAGGATCACAGGACGCTTGGCGGCGGCCCGGATCTCGGCAGCCCTGCGCGCCACGGAATCCCATTGGGGAAAGCCGCGCAATCCGTACTCGCGATCGATGAACACCTGACGGAAGACCGTGAGATCGCTGGTTCCCGTTCTCAGAAAGACGGGTTTCGAAGGCTCAAACGGATGTATCTCGACCACCTCACCGCGCGCCAAGCGCGGCCGGAAGTACACATCCAGCCCCTTCAGGGGCCCATACAACTGCATGTGGCGTTCGATGTTTGAGAGCTTCTCGAAGATCAAGACCGACTCCTGTGGTTCCTGCCGTCAGACCCCTCGGGGTTCCGCGGCACCGTTGCTGGACAGGGCGACGAGCATCCCCGCACTTTCGCTGGCGACGACCAGGGCATCGATCCATTCGGTCGGAGAAGCCGTGAGTCGTGCAACCCGATATCGAATCTCCTGCTGCAGGTAACGGCGAATGAGCCATCTTGGGCGGCCCAGGAGGAGGCGTGCGGTCCGGTCGGGCGCCATCGTCATCGCCTGGTGAACACCCTGGCCCTTGTAATAGCCCCGCAGATAGGCGACTGTTTGTCTCCCTCTGGGAACCCAGTGGAGGACGCCCGCGTGCGGCACCCAGCGCCCCGGGGTTCCGGCGTCGAGTATCCTCGCCATGACCGCTACCTCCTCGCCACCCAGAAACAGATTCTGCGGGCTGCGCCCGAGCTTCGGGTCATAGGGATGGCTGCGTTGCAGGTCTGACCGGATCGCGAAGTTCGCGCCGAACGGCAATCGGTGCGTTCTCGCGGACAGCTCCAGCTCGTCCATGCCGAAGTCGCGCATCGCGTAGGCAGTCTCAACCTTGTTCCACACGGAGGTAAGCCAACCTGGCGGATCCCCCTCAAACTCCGGCCGGATCGGTCCGCCGAAGATGCCGTGGTCCGGCCACCGCCGGAACGCAGCCAGATAGGCCTCGAGCCAGTTCTGCGAAACCCGCACGTCGTCGTCCGTCCACAGGATGTACCGTCCCGAGGCTTCCGAGATGGCCTTGTTGCGGGCGTTGGAGAGGCCGGGGGCTCGTTCGTGCAAGACCCGTATCGGCAGGCGGTCCGCGAAGGATTGGACGACGCTGTCGGTGTCGTCGGTGCAGTTGTTGTTGACGACCAGGAGTTCCCAGTTCGTGTCGATCGGACGGTTCAGCTCGGTCAGCGACGTCAACACCCGCGAAAGCAGGGTCGCGCGGTTCCAGGTACAGATGGCAACGGTTACATCCATGATTCCGGCAATAGGGGATTTCGTCCGCGATACCGAGTGCACACACGGCAGGGGCGGTTGGGAACAGGTCTATCTGGGCACCGCTCAAGCAACTTTCGTACGAACCCGGCCTTCCGGGTGTCGCCGGCAGCAAGTCCGCCGACGTACCTGCCGGTGGATACCACACCGAGAAGACGAGTCGACGCGAACGGTCTCGCCCGTGCAGATTGGACGCGTCCCGGAAGTGAACCCACGACCCGTGCGCGTATCGAGCTCCCGGCGGACTTCCGGAATGCCATCACTCGAACGGACGAAAGCGCCCGTAGTCGATCTCCGGTGAGAACGGCGGAGCCCGGTCGAAGTGAGCCATGCTGACCAGGCTGTCGCTACGGAACGCGAGCCGCAACCCGAAGGCTTCGAGTGTCCTCAGCATCAGTAAGCCGACACCCACCGGCACGGGGAAAGTCGCGACGCCGCGACCGGTCACTCTGGAACCGATTCGCAACAGAAGTGCCTTGAAGGTGATCGGCTCACGATGGGCTGCGACGAAAAGCTTGCCTCGCCAGCCCTCGAAATCTTCCGCGCAGTCGGCAATCAGTCGCGCGACGTCCTGCACGTGAACCAGGTAAAACAGGAACGATCCGTTGCCGAAAACGGGAACGATCGGCAGCCTCACCGCCCCCTCCAGCGCTCCGAAGATGCCCCGCCGGGCCGCATCGCCGAAGATCATCCCGGGCCGCACCACCAGACCTCCGGCGTCCCGCATGCGGCCTTCCACCTGCAGCTTGCCCTTGCCGTACAGCGACCGGCAACCGTCGAAGGCCGCGATCGAGGACACGAAGACGATCCTCCCCACGCCCGCGTTCTGCGCAGCCTTCAGGAGACGAAGACTGCCTTCGACGTTAACGCGCCTGATCTCGTCCCACCCGAAGGCCTTGAAGTCGTAGGCGCAGTGAACGAGCGCTTCCGCTCCCGCAAGCAACTCATGGGGCACTTCTTCGCCGAGGCGAAAAGCCGGTCTAGACAGCTGAACGACCTCGTGCCCGCGTTTGCGCAACTGGGCCACCACAGCGGAGCCGAGCAGCCCACTCGCTCCCGTGACAGCAACTCTCATCTTCTAGACCTCACTCAATCCAACGCCGCCGCAGCCTCGGATATTCGACGGGCGTTGGCCATGGCCGTAAACGTTATCGTGCTGGAAGGAAGCGACGGCAGAACGGACGCGTCCACCACATGAAGTCTCTGCGCGCCACCGACCCGTCCAAGCACGTCGCTTTCCAGGTCCCGAGGGCGCGCCGACATCGGGAACGTTCCTCCGATGTGATTGCCCTCGCCGGGCGCGCCGATCTGGTGCGCACGCGGAATCGGAACCATTCCGGTCAGGCGCGCAACCTCCCAGAGCTTGCGCCGGACCTTCGCCAAGGTACCCAGGTTTCGCTCGCTCAACGCACCGTTCAGAATGATCCGCGCGCGCGCGGAGCCGGCCTCCACCAGTACGCTCATGTCGACCGGTTCCCCGTCATCGGAGTGTAGATAGGCCTGCATCGCGACCAGACGACCCAGGACAAAGGGTGCGAGCGAAGCGACGACGCGTCCCCGGCCGCGCAGTTCCGCAGCGAACAGCGGGCTGTACGTGTACATCTGGAGGTGGATCATGCGAGGGGAGATCGCCGCGTCGTCGATCTCGATGAAGCCTTGCGCGAGCGCATGCAGGCGTTCCGTTGAGACTTCGGTTTCGTTATGTCCTAGTACCATTGGTATCAGAAGGTATGGATGGTAACGGAGCCGGAGGCGAAGCTCCTTCGCGCCAAGCGAGCGCGCGACTATCTTGGCAGTCGACAACACTCCCGCGCCGACGAATGCGCGCGTGCCGCGCGCGTCACGGACAGACCCGGTCCTCAAGTCCCGGTATCGGACGGTCACGCCGGGCCCGTCGTCGCGACAGGAGAGAACCTCGGCTCCGCTCATGTAGCGAAACGCGGGATGCTTCTTGAGAACCGAAAGCGTCTGATTGGTCCTGTAGATCGCATCGTAGACGCACCCCGTCAGGCAGAGCTGGCATCGTTGACAGAGTCCCCTGCGAACCGCCAGCCGTGATCGACCGAACTGCAACCCCGCTCGCCGCAATGCGGCCGCATTCTCGTCCATGCGGCCGAGCACCCACGAAGCTTGTCTGCTGGGAGCCAAGGGGGACAGCGGTTCGCCATAGAAAGGAAACAGCGACTCCAGACCGTCGTGGACTCCTGCGAGCCCCACCATGCCCGCGACCGATGCATAGTGCGCACCAAGATCGTCTAACTGCAGCGGCCAGGCAGACAGATCGGCCGCTCGGAATGGCAGCATCGCTGCGCCCCACACGTTGCTGAGGCCGCCGACCGCAGCCGACGTCACGCAGCGCGTGCCCTTCTGGGTGATCATTGCCTCTTGGTCGTGGACGTAGGGGAAATCCGAACCAAACACGCGCTTGATGCGCGGCCCCTGCCCATCCTGCGGCAACGTCTGAGAGCCGATCGTCCGCCTGGACGCCTCGTCCCATTCGTCCGGTGCCTTCGACCGAAGCTCTCGCACCAGTTCCACTCGATCCCCTTCGCAGGTCCGGCCGATGTCGACCAGGGTCACCTGGGCGCCCAACTCGAGGAGCCGCTGGGCGCACGTAATGCCGGTCGGGCCGGACCCGACCACGAGGTACGTGTCATCTGCTTTCCCCATCGTTGATCGCGCCACCGGCGGCTAGACCCCGCTCTCGTCACCCTTCGGTACCGCCCTATCTCTCATGGCGGATCGGTGGCATTCTCGCGGAAGCGTTGATGGATGCAATGCCTGAGTTCGGACATACCTTCCAACCGCATCCGGGACGATGCGATGGGCGTCTCTCAAGAAAACCGGATTCGAACACCATTGTCGACGAAGCGTGAATTTTCCCTGGTCTGCGCGTTCGCCTCGACCCGCGCCGCTTTGATCGGTGCGATGACCATAGTCTGCGCCGTGTTCGTCGCTACGCGAATGCAGTACTGGGTCGTTCCGCCCATCCCGATCTACTACCCGGATAGCGAAACGTATTTCGCCATCGCCTTCGACATCGCGCAGGGACGCCTGCCGACCTTCGACATCCGTACGCCCGCATACCCCATATTCCTCTGCGTTGCCCTGGCCATCACGGACTCCGTCCGCGCAGTCCTCGTCGCCCAGCAGCTGTTCACGCTCGCAGCCGCCCTGTCCCTGTGCCTGGGGCTCTATCTGGCGCGCCCATGGTCCGCCCTTCCGGCACTTCTGCCCTGCGTCGCCATCGTCGGATCGCGACAGGCGCAGATGTACGAGCTGTACATGACAGCGGACTCGATGTACGCGAACGCGTTGATCGCAGCGGTCGCCAGCCTGATGCCGGGTCTGGTTCGCCGGTCCACCCCATGGCTCGTCGTCGCATCCATCGTCATGGGAGCTGCCGTGCTCTTGAAGCCGGCAGGCCTGTTCCTCGCAGGGACGTACCTTCTGGTGCTGGCGGTTCTCTTGATCGGTCGGTTCGAACGCGGTGCCCTCGTCGGCTTCGCCCTGCCGTTCCCGGCGATGCTTTTCGCACTTTGCGTGTACAACTACGTCACGTTGGGAAAATTCACCGTGTCGCCGTTCGGTCCCGCCAACCTGGCCGGTGCAACGGCGACCTACTGGCGGGAAATGCCGGAGTTTCCCGAGCCGGTCAATCGGGCGGTGCGCCAAGTGCAGGACGCCGTCACCGAGAGCGAGCGCGCAGTGCTTCGGTCGAGCTGGGACCCGTGGCATCTGCACGAGATCTATGACCGACACTACAACCAGGCCCTCTGGTACACGATTATCCCGGCACTGGACGCCGCGGGCATCAAAGGGATGAACGCTCAGGCACGGGAACTCGGCGTACTGAGTCGCTTCGCGATCTCCAGCGACCCCCGGGCTTACGCGAAGTACGTCTACACGTCCCTGAGGATGCAGCTCATCGGCGTTGCGCGGTACGAATGGCCGGATCAGGAATCCGACTATCGGAAGATGTATGGCCCGATTCCATACCTGAGCGACGGCATACACGCGGGTTACCGCAGCCAGTTGCCCCGGTTCGAGGACCCTGACACACTGACCGCGTTCCGCGCATATGTATTGCGCGAATTCGCTTTGCAGCCCGAAAGCAGGCCGGTATCCAGTCAGCGTCTGCCGCCAGGGCCCGACGCGATCGAACCCGCGCTGCAGGAATTGTTCTGGCCGCGCCTCGCCGTTGTCTATGACCGGTATGTCCACAGGCCGCTCTACGTTAGTGGTGTCTGGGTGCTCTTTCCGTTCCTACTGCTGGCATGCGCGACTGTCGTCTTCATGGGAAAGAGAAGCGCGGATGCCCAGGTAGTCGCCGCAGTCTGCATGATCGTTCCGCTCTCGCTCATCGGCGCAATGGTCCTGATCGCGCTGGTGGAGCAGGGACTCGATCGCTACGTATATCCCACGAGATTCCTCTTCTATCTGGCCCCGGTGTTGTTGCTCTGGCTCATTGGAAGTTTTTTGCCGTCGGGCGCGAACCCGACCGTTCGCGGCCGGTAGCGGGTTATGTTCGCGGTCCGTCATGTGGTTCCGCGCAGAAACAAGCCCAGCGTCAACAGCCCGAACAACTTGAGCCCGTTGTCGCGAACCCTGCGTTCGTGGTCTTCCCGGAGCCTCGCCACGGCGCCGCGCTCGAACCAAGCATCCATGTGCTCCGAATGCAGAGTGTCGCCGCACAGCTGGCGAAGGGGGCCCAGGACCCACTGCGATACCGGGGCGTTGAACCCCTGCTTCGGGCGTTGAAGCACCCAGTCCGGGACCCGGCTTTCCTGGCTCACCTTGAGAAGATGCTTCTTTCTGAAGCCGCGTAGCTTCATGTCTGCGGGAAGACGAGCCGCAAACTCGACGACCCGGTGGTCAAGCAACGGGCAGCGGACCTCCAGCGAGTGAGCCATCGAGGTGCGATCCGCCTTCACGAGAATATCGTCCACGAGCCACGTCTTGATGTCCACGTAGCTTGCCTGATCGACGGGATGGCAGCCGGCCACTTCGGCGAAATGCGGAGCGAAGTACGACTCGTACAAATGCTCGTCAACATCGCCGTCGTCGCCGTCTCTGCGGTCTCGCCTCAGGACCTCGCTCAGCTCGTCCTGTCCGAAGATGTCACGCCACGAAGCGTGAGCCCTGCCGAAATCCCGCGTCAGCGCGGTAGAGAACCGCCGCAGCTTCTCGGGCCATCCGACCTTCCTGTGATCGACCGGAAGCAGTCTGTCCAGCACACCCGGAAGGCCTCGCCGCACCCAGGCGGGTGTGCGTCCGGCGAGCGCGTGCAGCTTGTCAGCGACGTATGTTTCATATCCTGCGAAGCATTCGTCGCCCCCGTCGCCGGACAACGCAACAGTGACGGACTGCCGAGTGAAGTTTGACAGGAAGTACATCGCCAGGGTGGAAGTGTCCGCCAGCGGTTCGTCTGACGCTGCGAGGACCGCCGGCAGGAGATCGAGGGTTCGGGTGTCGAGCGATTGGGTGCGGTGCGTTAGGCCGAACTCCGTGGCGAGTCGCTCTGCGACCTTGGATTCGTCGTAGGAGTCTTCCAGGAAACCGGAGGAAAACGTGAGGACACTGCTCCGGCCGACTCCTTTCATCATGGAAGCAACGATGGTGGAAGAATCGACGCCCCCGCTCAGGAACGCACCCAGCGGCACGTCGCTCACCAGCCGAAGCCGCACGGCATCGTCGATCAAGGCCCGCAATTCCTCGGCGGCCTCGGCTTCGCTCCGGAACGAGCGCTTGTCCTGGAACTGCCCGGCAAGGTTCCAGTAGCGCGTCGTCCGCAGCGCACCGCCGGGGCTGAACTCGGCAAACGTGGCAGGCGGCAGACTCGTCACGCCCGAATAAAGGCTGCCGTTGCAGGGCACATAGTTCAGCCGCAGGTACTGGCTCAGCGATCTTGCGTTGACCCGCCGCCCAACCTCGGGGTGAGCCGCCAGGGCACGCGGTTCGGACGCGAAGGCGAGCCCCCCGCCGGGCAAGGCCGCGACGAAGAGCGGCTTCTTGCCCAGCCGGTCCCTGGCCAGGAACAGCGTCTGTCTGAGGTTGTCCCAGAGCGCTATCGCGAACATTCCGACCATGCGCTGGAGCGCCGCTGGCCCCCATTGCCTGAGGGCAGCAAGCACCACCTCCGTGTCGCCGCTCGACGCGAATACATGCCCCATCCTCGTGAGGTCGGCACGGATCTCCTGAAAGTTGTAGATCTCGCCGTTGAACACGAGGACGAATCGACCTTCGGAATCACGCATGGGCTGGCTCGCCGCCGCGCTCAGGTCCAGAACCGAAAGCCGCCGGTGCCCGAGCCCGGCCGCGCCGTCGATCACCAGACCTTCGGCGTCCGGCCCGCGATGCGAAAGCGCTCGCGTCATCCTCGCGAGTACCTCGCGATCGGGAGAAATGTGGTGCCCGGTCACCAGGCCGGCGATTCCGCACATGGTGTCAGCTACGGCACGCAGCCGGCACGACTTCGGCTCTCAGGTGCCATGAGCGCCGTTCGGCATGACATCGGACCGCCGCCAATCGACGACGATCGACACAACGAGACCGACCAGACTGGTCGCGGCGATCACCGTGGCGTTCAGGAGGGCAATCAGGCTGGCCTCGCCAGGTGCCAGGAACCCGCTTTGCATCAACACCATCGCGACGGTTCCCTCGCGCACGCCCCAGCCGCTGAGACTCACCGGCAGTGCCGAAGCGAGAATCCCCAGCACCGACGCCGTGACTGCTACGGAGATTCCGACGCCGGCGCTCACACAACGGATGGCGCCCCAATAGGCCACGATGGACATCATGGTCGACAGCATGCTCGCCACAAGAGCCCCCTGCAGGCAGGTCGGTCGTGTTCCGAGCGACGCAACGACACGAACCGCACGCGCGAGGTAACGGGTGAAGCGGTACCGCAGCCACCTGCGCGGAACGCGAACCCGGGTACCGACCCATACGACGAAGTAAGCGGCGACGAATCCCAAGAACAGGATGGAGGCAAGCGGAAGCATGGGCCCCTCGAAGCCCGCGAGGGAGAGACCTGCTTCCACGAAGAAGAACAAGGCGACGAACGTGACCAAGCCGAGTAATCGGTCGATGAGCGCGCATGAAACCGCCACGGGAAAATGCATGCCGGCCCGTCGAGCGGTCAGGACTCTCGCGATGTCCCCTCCGAAAGCTGTCGGCAGGAAGTTCGAGAACCACAATGACACGTAGGTCGTCGCGACCGCGGGCCGCGTGCCGATTCGCGCCCCCATGGCACCGATCGCAGCCAACAGGAATTGCCAGCGCCTTGCCGAGAACACCGTCGCCAGATTGAAGGCCAGGAACGCGACGAGCAACCACTCCCAATCGATCGTCCAGAACGCGGCCAGGACGTCGTGCCAATCGACCTGGAAGCAGATGATCGCCAACAGAACGGCCGACACGAGGACCTTGAGCAGAAGCGACATCTAGTGCTTCTGCGACTCTTCCCGGACCACTTGCTGCAGACCGGCAAGCGAATTGGGGTTCGAGAGTTGCGGGTTGCTCGGGATGACCTGGAAGCGGCGCACTATCACGTCAGCGATCACCCCGAACGCGAATATCTGGAACGCCGTGATTAACAGGATCACGGAAAGCGCGCCAAACTGGTTGACGACGATCACGTCGCGAACCGCCCTCAGGACCCCCAATCCAAACAGGCCCATCGCGGCTGGCAGGAAGAACTTGAGGGGATCGAAGTAGGAGGCCAGTCGAACGATCAAGATGACGAATCCGAGAAAATCCTTCACTGGCTTGATGTTCGACTTCCCGATGCGCCGTTGGTAGTCCACGGGTACGTAGCGGACACGGCGCCCGCTGTACAGGGACGCAACAGTCAGCGTCGTCGTAAACGAGAACCCCAGTGGGAGGAGGTGGCGAAACTCGACGTACAAGGTCTTGCGGAACACGCGCATGCCGGAATTGAGATCCGGAACCATGACCCCGGTGAGGCCGTGAACCATCTTGCGCAGGATCCAGCGTGCGAGCCTGCGGAAGGGACTGCGCGATATACCCGCTCCTTCCCGACTGCCGACGACCATGTCAAAACCGCTTTCGGCTGCCTCGAGCAAGTGGACCAAATCCTCGAGCGGATAGGTACCGTCGGCATCGGTGATGAACACCCACTCGCGGGTGCAGTAGTCGAGTCCCGTACGAAGCGCGGCGCCGTAGCCGCGATTCACCTCATGTGTGAGAACAGTGATTCCGGCGAGCGCGGCAAGTATCTCCCCGGAGCGGTCCGACGAGCCGTCGTTGATGCAGATGATCTCGAAGTCATAGTCGGCGATCTGTGCACAGATGGCCTGGATGCGCTTCACCGTGTCCGCGATCGCGCGGTCCTCGTTGTAGACCGGAATGATGATTCCGCAGGTTCTTCTCATCGGGGCTCCATGATGCGATCACTCTTGACATTGAGATTCCGGACGGAGGCCATCCGTCCATGCTTGAGGCGGGTCCCTCCGGCCTCCGGTGCCTGAAGAGTCCGGCATGCAAAGGGATTGTCAGGGGTCGGTCGGCGCCGCATCACTTATGCGCTCGATCCGGATCGCATCAGCGATCACGTTGCCGTTCACCCCAACGTTGGACAACGACACACTCAGCGTCCCCGCTGTGATGTTCACCACCCCGAGGTTCTCCCAGTTCGCCCCGTTAGCCGTGAAGTCGTTAGGCGCCTGCTGCTGGTTGATCAGCACCGCCACCCCACCGTTGATGCTGAACGGTGCGTTGCTTGCCCGATTCGTGTACGCACTCCACGTCGCAGATACCCGGTACTGCCCGCTCGCCAGCCCCGTGAACTGCCACGTCGCCACACTCGCCGCATCGCTCGCGCGGCTCTCCTGCACGTTGTTGCCGTAACCCTGACCCGTCCAACTCGTCCACGTCCCCGTCGTGCTGTAACCAGACGCCCCATCGTTGCCGATCAACACCACCGCGGGTGGTGTGAACGGCAGACCGTTGCTCGTGCCATTGACCGTGCTCACCGTCACGTTCACCGGACCCGACAACCCCGTGGGTACCACCACCGTGATCTGCGTGTCGCTCCAGGCGCTCACGATCGCCGTCGTCGTCCCGAACCGGACCGCTCCGCTGTCCTGCGCCGCCCCGAAGTTCACACCCGTCAGAGTCAACGGGCTACCCGCCGCCGCCGACGTGCTGCTCAGCCCCGCCAGCGCTGGAACTGTCGTCGGCGCCGCATCACTTATGCGCTCGATCCGGATCGCATCAGCGATCACGTTGCCGTTCACCCCAACGTTGGACAACGACACACTCAGCGTCCCCGCTGTGATGTTCACCACCCCGAGGTTCTCCCAGTTCGCCCCGTTAGCCGTGAAGTCGTTAGGCGCCTGCTGCTGGTTGATCAGCACCGCCACCCCACCGTTGATGCTGAACGGTGCGTTGCTTGCCCGATTCGTGTACGCACTCCACGTCGCAGATACCCGGTACTGCCCGCTCGCCAGCCCCGTGAACTGCCACGTCGCCACACTCGCCGCATCGCTCGCGCGGCTCTCCTGCACGTTGTTGCCGTAACCCTGACCCGTCCAACTCGTCCACGTCCCCGTCGTGCTGTAACCAGACGCCCCATCGTTGGACACCTGAACGCGCACGATGCCCAGGTCCTGCAGCAGCAGCAGACTAGTGGTGTCGTCGATCGTGTGAGCAACATTCTCGTACTGGTGCACGAGGAACGTCCCGCCCATCGATGCGACGAGGGCCGACAAGCCGGGCTGATAAACCCTCCAATCGGTCCCGTCGAACACCACGGGATCGATTCTGTTGAGCGCCTGCACCTGCTTGCGTCCCGCACCGACTGACCCCATGACGTAGAGATCGAGATATCCGATCTCTCCGTACAACGGTCCATGAACACCGGCCTGTTCCCAGTCCCGTGGATAGATTCCAGTGGGAAAGGACATCGGGTAGGAACCCGCGACCTGATAGCTGATGGAGATGCGGGTGTCGATCGCGGCGCTAAGAACCGTCGTCCATCCGCCGCCGGACACTCCGATCATCGCCACCGTGTCGTACGACTTCTGCGCCAGCAAGTAGTTGAGGGATGTATGGACCGGCTCGACGAACAGCCTGAGCGCCGCAAAACCGGCCGAATCGTAGGCCGCGAGATTCTCGTGCGGATAGAGGACGGGACCTGTGTTCGGACCCAATCCCGGCATCTGCAGAGCGACCACAGCCACCCCCTCCTGCACCAGCGTGCGGATCATCGTTCCGGTTCCGCCAGAATCGAGGTCGTTCCAGTGACCCTGCTGGACCACAACGAGCTTCGTTGCCGTCCCTTGCGGCTGGAAGAAATACGCGATCGACTGGAAGCCGAAGGGCATGTCGATCGATAGCTTATCAATCCGGGCAAGATTAGCGATCGGCGAACCCAACAGCGGGCTCGCCACGTTGCTCTGGACTTGCGACGGCATTCCCGTCGGCAACGAGCCTGTACCCCAAAGATAGGTGATCAACTCCTGCCGCAGAGCACCCACCGCCGCCGGGTCGGCGGCATCGACCGTTTCGACCAGCACCACGCTGCGCAACGCCTCGCTCACCGTGCCGGTGGTACTGGTCGACCGGACCTTGAGCACATTGGCACCCAGCGCGAGGTTCACATTCGAGAACCGGTACGCCCCCTGGTTGTCCGCCGTCGTGCTGAGTCCGAGGCCCACCAGCGTCACGTTCGCCCCGGCGGTCGCGGATCCTACGAGCGATACGACGGGAGTATTTGTCTGACGGTCTCCCACCGTCCCCGTATCGCTCGCGGAATCGAGGTTTAACGACGGTCCGGCGGCGGAAGCGATAGACGCGGCTAGGGTGCCGGGATCGACCACGCGGAGCGTTCCGACGCTGGCCACGTTGTTGTTCTCGTTGGTCTCGGCAACTGCGTTGTCGGCATCCGTCCGGACCAGCAGGTTGTACTGGCCGAGAGACGGTACCAGCGAGGACGCCAGCGTGATCTCGATCTTCCTGCTGCCACCGCCTGCGAGATTGCCAGCGGCGACCAAACCTGTGCCCACCAGCGTGTCGCCGGAATCGAGTGCAGCATCCGTGGACGCGTAAACATTGACACGGGTAGGCACATCCACAGGGGTCGTTCCGGCGTTCGATACCGTCACGGCCATCACCGCAACGTACGTATTCGCGATGGACATATCAGCCAGTGGTGCTGGGATGCCCGGGGCCAGATCGGCGCTGAGAAGCAGACGCCCCTCCAACCCTTCGAACAGGGGACGCGAGCGGAACCTTGGGGTCGGCGGCCTCTGTTTTGGAACAGGATCAGGTGTCGCCAAGCGAGTGGCTAGTTGATCTAACCAGTTCGATGCCAGTCCGCGCCGTCCCTGAAACAGCTTGTTTCGTTGCGCGGTCATCTCGGCCTCCTTCTCGCCTACTCGAAAACAGACACGACATCGACATGCAGACGGTCGCATGATTCACGGCTGCAGCCGCCGGTCCGTTCGGGAGAACCGAGCTTCTATTCTCGCTTCGCTTGGGGCAGTTTTCCAGTGGAACCGAGTATCTTCCGGTCGCAAGGAGCGCGCGGTCGCGTCCCGGGTGTCAATTTTGCCGACGCGCATCGGTCCCGAATACGAAGGAACGGCTCGCTAAATAGCCAAAAGCCGCGTAGGGCACGGTTCCCGCCGCTTGCGCCGCGTAGCTGTCGACCCCCATCCCGATCAACAGCAGGACGGTCCCCAGATTCAACATGTACGAGAGTGCAAAGACCAGCACAAAGCGCAGGAGCGACGACCATGAGGGACCACGGTGAGCGAAGGTCCAGTGCTTGTTGAGGATGTAACTCAGTGCGAGTCCCGAACCGTAGCCGGCGATGTTTGCCGCGACATCGCCGGCCCCGGTGATCGCCTTCGCCACAAATATGACGCCCAACCCGGCGAACGTGTTCAGTACTCCGACCGCCAAGTAACGCGGCGCGGTACGGGCAATCGACCGTGTCATGGGCGTGAGGAGACGGAGTACTGAGCGCCGAGAGGTAGTCTTACCAGTGTCGGTTCCAGTTTTCGCAACACGCGAAGGGGACCAGGAAAAAAGATCCGGTAGCGTACGCGGGGTTCGGCAAACCCGGCCTCGAGCATGCGGCGCCGCATCTGCCGCGCCTGGACGAGGCATGCGTTCGCGTCGAATGGACAGTCGTTCACCGCCTTCACTGTCAGCGGGTTGTTGGGGTTGTGCTCGAACACCCACATGGTGCCGTCAGGACTCAGCACGCGGCGCAGTTCCCTGAGCAGGTGCACGTGCCTATCATGCTCGATGTGGTGGAACACGCAGGCGGCAAAAGCGATGTCGAAGCTTCCGTCGGCGAACGGCAGCGTTTGGCCGTCGAACTGCACGAAACTGGCGTCCGCCGACATGCGCTCGTGTCCGATGCTCAGGCTCTTGCCCGAAACATCAACGCACGTGGTTCGCGCGTCCGGAAAGTAGCGGCGCCAGAATGGGACCGAGTTACCGATGCCGGCGCCGAAATCGAGAACACGCGTCACGCATCGCCAAGTCCCCGTGCGCGCGGCAGCGTCCGCGACATCCTTCACCTTGTACTCAGCAAAGAATTCCGGCGACTCGCCCGAAGCAGAAATGTTGGCCGCATGCATGGCCCGATACTCGTCCGCAAAGCGGTCGAACTCGGCCCGGTTCATCTGAGACTCCCGTCCTGTTCTCGGATCCTTAAGGCCGCAACAGCGCCGGCATCGGTCCCATGGACAAGAGGTCCGGCTGGTTTCATGGGCATTCCGGTAACGGTCTCGACAATGTAGCGCGGCCGGCGCTTGACCTCCTGGTAGGTCTTGCCGAGGTACTCACCGACAATCCCTATGCACAGGATCTGCACCCCTCCGATGAAGTACAGGGGCAACACCGTCGAGGCCCAGCCCGGAACGGCCTCCTCCGAGAACAACCGCACCCACAGCACCCATATGGAAATGATAAGGGTGAGACCGAACACCGCGAAGCCGACGAACGTGATCACCCGCAACGGCACGACGGAGAAGGAAGTGACGCCTTCCAGCGCGAAGGCGATCATTTTTCTCAGTGGGTACTTTGACTCGCCCGCAAAACGCTCCCCGCGCTCGTACTCCACGATGTCGGTGCGGTACCCGAGGAGCGGCACCAGGCCACGCAGAAACAGGTTCACCTCGTCGTAACGCCGCAGTGCCTCGAGAGCACGCCGGCTCATCAGCCTGAAGTCGGCATGGTTGAATATAGACTCGGCTCCAAACCAGTTCATGAGGCGGTAGAAACTCTGCGCCGTGCAGCGCTTGAACCACGTGTCACGCGCGCGCCTGCTGCGCACGCCGTAGACGATGTCCGAGCCCGCCCGGTGGCGGTCCACCATCAGCACGATCGCGCCTATGTCATCCTGCAGATCGGCATCGATACTGACGATCGCGTCGCCGCTCGCCGACATCAAGCCCGCCAGCAGCGCGTTCTGATGCCCTCGATTGTGGGACAGCTTGATGCCGCGAACGTGCGCATCTCTCGCAGCCAGCTCCTCGATCAGCTGCCAGGTCCGGTCACGGCTACCGTCGTCGACGAACAGTAGTTCGCTGTCCACGGAGATCCTGCCGTCGATCACCATGCCACCCATTAGCGCAAGCAAGCGCTTGGCCGTCTCCTGCAACACCGCCTCTTCGTTGTAGCACGGCACCACGATCGACAGTCGCATGGGCAGACCTCGTCGTCACGGGCGCGCTGCTGGAGCGTACCCCGGAAATTTGCAGACTTCAGGGCATTCTAGCTTCCATATCGCTCCGTCGGCCACACGCACCAGCGGCGTCAGGCGGAAAGCTTTCTCGAGATCGGCCGCGTACAGCGCCTTGTGGTCCGACTTGTAGATCTCGACGAAATAGAGGTTGCGGGCAGGTGCCGGGATGATCGGCGAGGGAGCGGTCAGTAACGCCACGATATGCCCGCGCGCAGCTTCCGGTCCGGCCGCCAGCCATTCCTGCCAGGTGGCCTGCTCCACGCGGCGCTCTGGTACACGTGCGGAGGTCCAGACGAACCCTGCATGATTCGACAGTACCACACCGTCGAATGGGAACTGCTTCAGTGCCGGCCGGATTTCCGTGTACCAGTCGCCGTACACGTAGCCCGCCTTGCCCTCCTGGATGCGGGCCGCCATGTGAGCGCTCCGGACCATCGGCACCGCCAGGAGCACGAAGGCAACGACCGCCGCGGCCACGCCGACGATCTTCCTGTTGCCGCGGACTGCCAGGCGATCGAGCGCCAGCATCGTCATCATCACGAACATGGGTGCCAGCAACGCCAGGTAGCGCTGGATGCCGAGCGCCATGGATGCTATCGAAGCCACGAGCGTAAATACGAGATAGGTGCCGCTCATTGTGATCAAGGCTGCCCCTCCGGCGCGTGCTGCAGCGTGCGCGCGTTCATGACGCAGCAACAACGCCAGGGTGACGCCCAGCACGACCACGCCCGCGACGACGATCGCCACGCGCAGGCTTGTCGGGAGACTCTCCGGCAGGTACCAGCTCGTCACCCCGTCCAGCACGCTCGGCAGATACCGCGAGACATAGTCAGCCATGGTATTGGTGGTGGAACGGTCGCCGGTGGGCGACCCGGCCATCGTCACGTTGCGCACGAGCCAGGCTGCCAGGGGCGACGTGGCGATCACAACGCCGGCCAACGTGCGCACGGTCGCGGTCAAGCCGCGTTCGCGGGCTCGCATCAGGGCGAGCAACCCCCAACCCATCAGGATGCCGAGCCCCTGATACTTTGTTACCGCGGCTAAAGCGGCAAAGACGAGCCCGTAGACGAGACCTCGCGGATTGCCTCGCAGCCAGACAGCGGCTCCGGCGATGGAATGCAGGGTCAACCCTAGCAGCAGGCCGTCCGGATGGACGTCGCTAAGGAGTTCCAGCAATGGATGCAGTCCGGCGCAGGCAACCATCCCCAGCAGAGCAAGCGCCCGTCGCTCGCAGGTTGTCAGCAACCAGTAGGCGATTGCGGACATGGTGCCGAATGCGGCCAACGCGTTCACAGCCCAGGCGCCCCAGCGCACGTCGAAGCCCAGTTTCACCGCGACGGCCATCAGCGCCGGGTAGACCGGAGGCCAATACGCGAGCGGCTCGCCGTCAAAACCGATCAGGCCGTGACCAGCCGCCAGATGGACGGCACCCGACAGTAGATAGGCACCGTCGGAATTCACGCTGAGTTCAGTGCGGAAGGTGAGAAGCGCGATGGCAAGGCCGTAGACCAGACCCGCTGCGACGGACCATAGGATCTCGTGCCGCCCTCCCAGGCCAATGCCACCCAAGGCGGATGCCAGTGTTTTGCCCCGAGCACCTGAGAACAGCGATCGCTCCGTCACAATCCCGTCCGTCGGAGTTCGATCAACGTCACCGTCGGACGTCCTAGGTCTGGGGGGCCGCCGAAATCGCGGGTCTCCACGATACGCCCGCCATCGGCGAACGTACGGCGAATGTGCCGGTCGCGATCGTCCTGATCCGCGAAGGAATAGATCAGCCACACGCGCCTGGTGCCGGGCGGAAGCAGAGCCATCGCCGCATCGGCGGGATCCGCAATCCCGATCGGATCCGGCATGGCGGTGCGGAGCGTCGCAGCATGGCGATGGAAATCGAAGGGCAATATGGCACTGGCGCGGTGGATAACGACGGCGTCGCCGTTCTGCCAGTGTCCGGCGAGGTAGGACACGATCTCAGCCCATCCGGGCTTCGACTGCGTCGCGAAATAGCGCTGTGTCTGATAACCTGTGACAGCGAGCAGAGTGATGGTGAGCGCCACAGTCAGAGCGCGGCTCGGCAGGCGCACCAGGGCCGCCGCCACGAGCACGAAAACTGGTATGGCCACCCACGACAACGTGCGCGGCAGGTACAGGGGTCGCCACAAGTTGACCACAAGAGCCAGCGCGATGGGGCCTAGCGCGAAGAGCGTCAGCAGCGCAAACGTGCGTCTATCCTCGTGGGCACGTGCGAACGCGAATGCGACCAGGGCAAGCGCAACGAGGACCGCTGCGAGGCCCAGCGCTGCCTCCTCCCGACCCAGGGTGAGCGCGACGAAATCGCGCAAGACATCGGCCGACGTGGGCGCGGCGATCCAATAGCCGCCGCTCACCTGCTTCAGCTGCTTCGCGAGATAGGGAACCCAGGGCAGCCAGAGCAGGAGGCCGAGCACTCCGAAAATCGCCGCCGTCGCAAGGTCGCGCCAGTGTGGATCCGGGCCGGCGCGCCACAGCATCAGCACCGCCAGGCCGACCAGCACGGGAAAGTAGACGCCCAGGTTGTGGGTAAGCATGGCCGTTCCGATTGCTGCAGACAGCAGCACCCAGGCAACAGGCAAAGCTGTTCCTCGGCCCGACCCCAACACCGCGCGGGGCGGAGGGAACAGCCGGGCACGATCCCTGGCGAGCCAGAGAAACGCAGCGAGCCCGACGCCGATCTCAAGCGAAAGCAGGGCATACATCCGCGCTTCCTGAGCGTAGGCGACCGGGGTCGGCGCAAGGGCGAACAGGAGGCCGGCGATCAGGCCCGCGACGGTACCCGCCGCGACGCGCCCGGCCACCGCTACCGCCCCCGCAGCGAGGGCGCCGCAGAGAGCGGACGGCAGTCGCAACCAGAACGCGTCCTGCCCGAAACGGAGGAATTCGTGCAGCACGAGATAGTAGAGAGGCGGGTGAAAATCGCCGCCCGTCGCCCAGACGACCTCCTTCAGGGTGCGATCGGGCCGTGCGAAGCCGAAGCTGTAGGCCTCGTCCAGCCAGATCGACTCGCTCCCGAGATCGTGCAGGCGGACCAGCAAGGCCACGAGGACCACTGCGACCGGCACCGCGACGGCTGCCGTTCCGCCCGTGATGCGGCGGGCGGTCTTCCGCCCGGCATCCGCACCGGTGGTCGCAGCGTTCATTCGCCCGCGTGGGCGCTGTGCTGGGCTTGCGGCAGATCCACCTGCGGAGCCCGTCCGCCGAGCTTGGCAATCCGCCCCATGGTGCCGGCCCGGTCGTACGAGTTGATGAAATACAGCGGGCGACCCTTGGCCTCGTTGAAGAGGCGCCCGAGATACTCGCCCATCACGCCGATGAAGAGCAGCTGCACGCCGCCCAGGAACAGGATCACGACCATGAGCGACGGGTAGCCGCGCACCGGGTCGCCGAAGGCGATTGTCTTGTAGATGACCCAGGCCGCATAGAGGAACGAGAGCAAGGCGACGACGATCCCCGTGTAGGTCGCGATCTTGAGCGGCGCGATCGTGAACGAGGTGATGCCCTCGAGCGCGAAATTCCAGAGCTTCCAGTAGTTGAACTTGGTGTCGCCCGCGAAGCGCGGATCGCGGCGATAGGGCACGGCCTTCTGCGGAAAACCGATCCAGGCGAACAGGCCCTTCATGAACCGGTGGTGTTCTCTCAGCTTGCCCAGGGCAGCGACGGCGCGCCGGCTCAGCAAGCGGAAATCGCCGGTATCCGCAGGAATCTGCACCCGCGAGACGCGCTGGATGACGCGGTAGAACGCGGCAGCCGTGGCCTTCTTCAGCGCGGTCTCGCCGTCGCGGGCAATGCGCCGCGCGTACACGACATCAAAGCCCGACTGCCACTCCGCGACCAGGGCAGGGATCAGTTCGGGCGGATCCTGCAGGTCCGCATCGATCACGATCACGGCGTCGCCCGCGGCATGGTCGAGCCCGGCGGTCAGCGCGATCTCCTTGCCAAAGTTGCGGCTCAGGTCGACGATCGACACGCGATCGTCCTGGGCCCGCAGTTCCTGCATGACAGCGAGAGTCCGGTCGCGGCTACCGTCGTTGACGTATACGACCTCGCTAACCGCCGGCAGACCGTCGAGGACGTCGACGAGGCGGCGATGGAATTCGCCTAGGACTTCCTGTTCGTTGTAGGCCGGAACGACCACGGACAACGAGTATGCGGGGCGCTGGACGCCCTCATCCCTCTGCATGTTGCGCTTCTCCCTGGAAGGTCCAGACGCGGTTGGCCAGGAAACCCCACACGAGCACCACCCCCGTCGCGAGGACCTGGGCGACCAGGTAGTGCAGGCCCGCGAGTTGGACGCCGTACTTCACGATGGCGGCGTTGATGCCGAGGCCGATCGCGGCAACGACCATGAATTTGATCATCGCCTCCGAATGCCGTTTCCGGCTGCGGAAAGTGAGGCGATAGTTGAGAAAGTAGTTGGTGAGCGCCCCGCAAACCGCGCCGATCGACGTGGCGAGCACCGGCGACCAGCCGAGGCCGGACACCAGCGCCACCAGCACGGCATAGTGCACGCCCGTACCCACGGCCCCGATGGCTGCAAAGCTCGCGAACTGGAGGGAAAGCCTACGGCTCAGGGGTTGCATGTAGGGGCTCCGGAACTACAAGACTACAGGCATCATCCATGCCGGACTCATACGATTGACCCGTCCGCCCCTTCTGTCTAGGGGCGGATTGTCAAGCAGGCCGACGCTCAGGGGCCCTTGCCGATGACGTAGGCACCCATCCCGCGGTTCGCCGAATCTATCATCAACGCATCAGCAAAGAACTTCGCGGCCCAGTCCGGGTACTGCCAAGGATGGTACCCGCCGTCGATCGGATGGGATCCCTTGATTCCGCCGGTCTCGGCCGGGGCTCCGGCCAGCTTCTGCGTGGTCTTGACGAACTGCAGCACGCGGCTCGTGCCGTCACGGTAGCATTCCTCCCCCGTGAACTGGTAGAGCCGGCCCCAGTTGATGGCGATCTGGGCGTCGCCCGTCAGGCAGGACCAGCGCACCGTCGGCCGCCATTCCGCGTCGAACCGACCGGGCAGGTTGCCGTCCGCCGGCAGGGCAGCGAGCATCGCATCGCCGATCGCTCGGGCCGCAGCCAGGAAATCGTCGCGACCGGCGTAGCGGCCGATCTCCATCAGGCCGCGCATGGCGTAGGCGATGGTGTGAACGAACGGCTGCGCATTGTCCTGCAGGCAGTTGTTCTCCAGCCAGCCGTTCGGGCGGCGCTGCGTGAGCGCCCATTCGCAGTTGCGGACGGCGGCGTCCAGATAGCGTTTGTCGCCGGTGATCTCGTGCGCGCGCGCGAGGCCCCAGGCGGAACGCGTGTTGTACGTGTTGACCTGCTTGCCGGTCATGGGCGAACCGAACTTGCGCCAGCAGCCGTCTTCGTCCATCACGTCGCACAGCCAGTTCGCGGCGCGGACGGCCGCGGCCCGATAGCGCTCGTCGCCCTCCTCCTCGAACGCACGCACCCAACCGAACAACACCTGGCCGGTGTTGAAGATCGTCGGCTGGTCGGAGTCGCCGAGGGCTCCGGCGAGCACCCCGCCGGTCGGATGCTGGATCTCGCACTCCCAGTCGGCCATGCGGCGGGCACGGGCGCGGGCGTCGGCGTCGCCGGTCAGGGCCGCGTAGCGGTACAGGGTCGGAATGATGTAGCCGGTGGTTTCCGGATATGAGGGAGCCCACTTGCGATAGCGGACCAGATAGGTCTGGGAAACGCCATCGTCTGGCGTCGCGTCCTGGGCGCGCTTCAGCCAGGCGATCGCCGCGTCGAGATGCACCCGGTTGTCCTGCGGCTGCGTGCGGCCGATGCCGGACCGTTCCGCCCAGACGCGGGCGCGCTGCCGGATCCTCTCCGCGATGCTCATGCCGCTGCCTCCCGGGCAGGTGCATCGAAGAAACCGCTCCCCTCGGCGATCATCGCCCGCGCGCAAGCCACCATGTCGGCGCAACGCACCGCCAGCAGCCGCGTGTTGCCGATGCGAGCCCGACGCAGTGCACCCGCCGCATCGAGGCGTTCGACGTAGCGATGTTCCCGCCGCAACGCATTGGCTTCGCGGCTGATGACCCTGACCGGCACGCGGTGCTCGCGCCCCTGGTGATCGATCACGCGCCCGAAGCGCACGTCGGCTTCGTACAGGGGAAACGGCAGGCTGGGAGCGATCATGTCCTCGATGTAGTGGGTGAAAGTGATGGTGGAGAACGGTACGTCGATCGCGAGGATGCGGGCATCGCGAACCCGCAACCGTTCGAACGGCGAGGCTTCCCCGAAGGGCACCTCCGCCCGCTCGTGTCCGGCGAGAAACGCCTCGGCGTCACGGCCCCATGCCAGCAACGGATGGGTGGGGCTCAGGCTGCGGGCGGTGCCGGCGCCGCGCCGGAACACCTCGCTCAGCATGCCCATCATCGACGGGCTGCGACGCACGTTCATCGGCACGTCGCGTGCAAGGAAGTCGCCCGAGCTCTCGTTCTGGTAGGTGAGTGACGGCATGACCAGCAGCCCCTCCGGACCCACGGCGTCCTTGAGGGCCGCGACCATGTCGGCAATCTTGCCGTCGAAACCGTTCGAGGCATTCCAGGCCGAATGCACCATCAGCGTGTCACCCGGTTCGATGCCGAGCCGGCGCACGGCCTGCACGAACGCTGCGGCGTCGTAAGTGAAGAAGCTCTTCACGACGAAGGCCTTCAGCCTCTGACGTGCATCCCGGATCATCGACATCAGCGCGCCGGCAGCCGGGCCGCGACCTCGTCGAGCAGGCCGGCAAAGCGCGCGGCGATCGCCTTGCGGTCGAACTGGGCGAGATAGTCCTCGTCGAGTTGCACCGACTGCGGCACCGGGGTGCGCAACACCTCGAGCAGGGCGCGCTCCACGCCGTCGACGTCCTCGGCCGGGATGACGACGCCGGCGCGGGAGCGTTCGAGGATCTGCTGCGTGACGCCGGGGTCGCACAGCGCGAAGATGGGGCGGCGGGCGGCAATGTACTCGAACAGCTTGCCCGGGATGACGCCGTCGGAGGTCTCGCCCGTGTCGACGATCAGGAGCAGGTAGTCGCAGTTGACCTGGGCGTCGAGCGCGGCGCTTTGGTTGACGTCCCCTTCGAAACGGAAATGTGCCGCGATGTCGTATTCGCGCAGGATCTCGTCGTAGCGGGTCCGGATCTCCGGGCTCACGCCGCCGACGATGCGGACCCGCACCGGAGCCACGAGGTTGCGGTCGCGTCGCGCGATCCGGCCCAGGGCCTCGGCGAAGGCGTAGCCGCGGCGGTTCTTGAAGAGGCGGCCCGTGTACACGAACTCGATCACACCGGGGTCGAAGGGGCGCGTGCGAGCGAGGTCGCGATAGGTCTCGACGTCGAAGCCGTTGGTGAACGTGTCCCATCGTGCGTTCAGCCCGGGATGCAGCTTCTGCATGTAGGCGGTCTTGGGTTCCGACACCGTGACGATCACGTCGGCGCGACGCAGGAGCCGCCGCTCCATGCCGAGTTCCAGCCGGGTGCGCCAGGCCGGCAGCCATTCGCGCAGGACGTCGCCGTACCAGAGATCGCGGTAGTCGACGATCCAGGGCAGTCCGGTACTGCGCCGGAGGTTGTAGCCCACGAGCGCGCTGCTGAACGGCGGCAGCGTCGTGTAGATCGCGTCGATGTGCCTGGTCGCGCAGATCCGTTCGCATTCGCGCTGCGCGAGCCGGGCCCAGCCGCGATAGTTGTCCGGAACATGGACGTAGTGCTTGAGCACGTGCCGCACGAGGTCATGGGCACGATCGAGCGCGCCGCCCGGCGGCGTACCACCCCCGGCGCTGACTGTCTTCGGGGGTCCGGCACTCGCCGCCACGGCAGCCGGCGTCGCGGTTCCGCCACGCCCGAGCATCCGCTTGGCGGCGAGAGCGATGCGCTCTTCGTAGTCGACCAGAGGCACGCGCACCACCTCGGTGTCACCCGGGATCTCCCGCGCCAGCGACGGATCGAAGTTCGGCTCCCGCCCCGTCGGCGCCGCAGCGACGACCACGCTGCGCCAGCCGTGGGCGCGGAGGTGGTCGACGAACTTGACCGTACGGATGCGTCCGATGGTCTTGAGCGGCGGGAACTCGCCCGCCACGACCAGCAGCGTCTTCGTCTTCCCGGTCATCGCGTTCAGCTCTTGCGGACCAGCCGCTGGCAGAGCGCGTGGAACTGGGCTGCGCGCACCCGGCAGCTCGAGGCCGTCGCGATCTCGATGGCGCGCGCTTCCATGCGCTTGCGCAGCGCGTCGTCCGTGAGCAACCGGATCGCGGCGTCGGCGATCTCGTGCGGTGCCGCGCCGTCCACCAGCAACCCGTTCTCCCCGTCGCGCACGGCCTCCACCGCGCCGCCGGCACGGCCGCCGATGACCGCTTTCCCACAGGCGTTGGCTTCGA
The DNA here is from genome assembly GCA_019745565.1 of Burkholderiales bacterium. Classification (GTDB taxonomy): domain Bacteria; phylum Pseudomonadota; class Gammaproteobacteria; order Burkholderiales. Next base: position 24,086 of record JAIESW010000067.1, on the reverse strand, counting down.
GAAACACGAGCCCGAAGCCCTCGGTGTCGCCATCCGGCATGTGGCGGTTGGGCATCGCGAAAAAATCGCACGACCGGTACAGCTCCACCAGTTCGTCGTGGGAGACCTTGCCCACGAGAACGGCGTTGTCCTGCACCGCGTTGGCGTCGATCAGCCGCTGCAGTTCCTCGCGGTAGTCGCCCTCGCCCACGATCAGGAGCATGACGTCCGGGACCGCGCGCCGGATGCGGGGCAGCGCTTCGATCAGCTTGTCCATGCCCTTGCGCGGCACGAGACGGCCGACGCTCAAGATCACGCGCCGACCCCGGACGCCGAGGCGCTCGAGCAGCGCGTCGTTGCGCGGCCCCGGCGAGAAGCGCTGCGTATCGACACCGTTGTGGATGAGTTCGATCTTGCCCGGCGGAACGCCCATCAGTTCGAGCAGGGCGCGCCGCGTGAAATCGCTCACGGCCACGACGGCGTCGGCGGCCTGCAGATAGCGGCGGCGGTTGCGGCCGTACAGTCGGTACGACGTCTGCGCGGTCACTTCCTCGCCGTGGATGTAGCTCACCATGCGACAGCCCCAGAGCCTGCGCGCCGCCACCCCGATCCAGCTCCCCGAGTTGAGCTCGCCGACGCAGATCACGTTGATACCGTGCTCGCGCACGATGCGCTGCACCTCACGCAGGACGCGCAGCTTGAGCGGCAGGTCCTCGGTGAGGAAGCCCCAGCCCGAGCGCAACAGGCTCGAGCCGCCTTCGCGCGCGAGCGGGCGCAGCAGTTCCACGCGGCTGATCGGGTACGTCGCCGTCTCGTCGTGTGCGCGCCAGCCTTCGATCTCCTGCCCGGAGAGGTAGTGCCGCCAGGGTGCGAGCACTCGAATCGCTCCTGGCGGCGAATAGCGGCACAGGTGCTCGTATACGACGGCGGACCCACCGTGAATGGGCGCGAAGATGTTCGCGATGAGCAGGCACCGTACGGGTGTCATGAAGAGGTGCCGGGAAAAGCCATGCGGTACGGGGGCGCGAAACGCGACGGGGAAGGCTGCCGGGCGGGGCAGAGACGCTACCGATGATGGCGCGACGCCCGCAATGTCCGAGCCAGCCCAGCGCGCATCCCTGGCCGCCACCCCGGCCGGGCGGCCGGAAGTGTAGTCGAACCAGCCCACCTTGCGCACCGACCGGGGTCAGGCGCCGTTGCCGGGGGTCGTCCGTCTGCCGGGAACGACATTCAGCGTAAAGAAACTCGACAATCCGGACGCGAGGCAACCGGCACGGCAACGACCTTCAGCGCCCCCGCAGGCGACGACCGACGAAATGCGGCACGGCCGCGAGGCGGCCGGCGAGCGTCCGGCGATTGAAACCGATCAACCCGCGCCGTTCGCGCCGTTCGGCCATCCAGTCGCGCTTGTAGGGCTCATCGCCCATCAGGTAGTCGATCTCGACCACGCGATCCACGTCGAGCACGTGGCGCATCAGCGCGGCAGTGAGGATGGTACCCGGCGAAAGCCGCTCGAACGCGCCGTCGTATGCGAGCTTGAAAATCGATGCCTTGCCGTCCTTCACCAGCCAGACCTGCGCGGCGGCAGGCCGTCCGTCGATGCGCAGCACACCGAGGCGCAGCCAGCCGTGGGCCGCGGCCATCCGGCACAGCCCCGGCATGAACTCCGGATACGGCTCCGGCCGCTTCCAGCTTGCCGCATAGACGGCGTCATACTCGGCCAGCGCGGTTTCCAATCGCGCACCCGGTTCGACGACGATCTCGATCTGTCCACGCGCTTCGCGGGCGAGGCGCCGCTCCGCGCGCTGCAGGGTGTTGCGCAGTCTCGAGGGGCGTGCGGCCAGATATCGATCGAAATCGACACCTTCGACACCCGCGAACCAGTTGCCGAAACAGTGGTAGGTGTCCACCTGGAATCCCGCCGCGCCGAGGGCGGTCTGCGCCTGGGCGTAGAACGCGGCCGCGGTGTCGAGCGGGTGCATGTCGATGCGGTCGATCGCGGCCAGTTCGGCCCCCAAGGCGGCCAAGCCGTTCGCCATCGCGAGCCCGTCGGCGCGACTGTTCGCGTGAACAACGGGCCCGAACAACGGACTGTAGAAATTGGCGAGGGCCACGAGGCGACGCTCGCGCAGGCCATAGCGTCTGACGGTGGATGCCAGCAATGGCAGGCATGCGACCACGCCCCGGGTCGAATCCTCGGCGAGCACCACGCGCATGCGGTCGCCGGGCGTCGAGGCCGTGGCGGCAAGGTTCCGGAACCAGGGCAGGGTCTGGAAGAACTCCGCACCCGAAAACGCCTCCGGTCGATCCAGCGCCTCGCCGACGGCATCGAGACTGTCGACGACTCGAAACCCGATCATGGCCGAACCGGGAGCCGACGCGATGCGCCGGCCACCCCGTCCAGCACGGCGGCGAGTTCGGCCGCGCGTTCCCGCCGCGATGCATGTTGGGTTTCGCCGTCGGGTTTCGGCAACTCGTCCCAACGCAAGGCCTCGAGGAACCGCGGCAGCGTGTCGGCGATCGCTGCGACCGATTCGAGTGGCGCCAGATGCCGCACACCGGCCGCTGCCAGCACCCTCCCCGTGTCGCCGCGCGGGTCCGCAAGGCCGAGGATCGGTCGTCCCGCGCGCAGGTACTCGTACAGCTTCGCGGGAATCTGCTCGTTGCAGTTGGCGCCCTGCAGGACCAGCAGAGCGTCCGCGAGCAGCATCTCCTGGAGGGCTTCGCGATAACCCACCGGCGGCGCGATCTCCACCATGTCGAGGACTCCGGCCGAGGCGGCGGCGGCCCGGAGCGCCTCGGCACTGCCGGGCGCGCGGAACCGCAAACGCAGGTCCGCCGGACTGACGCGGCCCGCTCGGACCAGCTGGCCGAGCGCCTCCAGCAGCGGCCTCGGATTGCGCTCGTCCGGGTACACCAATCCGGAGTGCAGCAAGGTGACCGGCCCGGTGCCGGTGGGCATCGGTTCGCGCGATGCCAGGCCCGCGAACGCTTCTTCGTCGTACCCGTTCTCGATGATGCGGATGCGATCGGCACGCTCCGGATACCGCGCGCGGTACATCGCGGCAGACGAGGGTGTGGTGAAGACGCAGGCGCTCGCCCGCGCGAAGACGAGATCCTCGACGCGACGGAAGCTGCGCCACGTGCGCGGATCGGGGGGGTAGCCGTCCTGCGCCATCGGGTCGCGGAAGTCGGCGACCCAGGGCAGCCCGGTCCACCGCTGGAGCGTCGCGCCGATGCGGTGAGCGGTTGCGATCGGATACGTGCTCCAGATGGCGTGCGGCCGCAGGCGGCGCGCCAGCGCCAGGCCCGCCGGCACGGCTCCGAGCCACCACGAACTCCATCGGTCGGGCAACGCCAGCGCACGGGGATACCGGCCGCTCACGGCGAAATGCCGTGCGGCATCGAACGCCTGTGCGCGGTGGACCTCCAGGCCCAGCGGCACGGCGTTGCCCGGGTCGTCCACTACGCGCTCATAGGCGCGCTGGTGCACGGTGAGCACCACGGGCTGCCACCCGAACTGCGGCAGCCAGCGCGCGAATCGCAGGGTGCGCTGGACGCCGCTGCTTCCTTGCACGGGTGGGAAGTGATAGGCGATCATCAGCACCCGCCGCGGTTCGGTCATGCCGGTCGGAACGTTCGGAATCTGGGAAGGATGGGGCGCTCGAGCACGGGACGTGCCTTTTCGGCACCGGATTCGGCGAGCGGCGGAATCATAATCGGTCGGGTCGCGCATCGCGGTGGCGGCGCGATCCAGGGAGAATGCTGGTGGCTGCAAAGGAAGACGTGGTGGAGATACTCGATCGGACCCTGAGCCTCAAGGGGCGGGCGGCCGCGTTCCGCGATTCGACGCCTCTCCTGGGTGCGATCCCCGAGCTCGACTCCATGGCCGTGGTGACGCTGCTTACGGCCCTGGAGGAGCGCTTCGACTTCACCGTGGCCGACGACGAGATCGACGGCTCGGTCTTCGCGACGCTCGGCAGCCTCGTCACCTTCGTCGAGTCGAAGATCGCCCGCTGAGCCTCGCACCGTGCGGCTTGAGGTCTTCCATCTGGGTGACCGGGGCGCACGGCGGTTCTGTGTGCTGCACCGGCCTGACGGCGATTGCCGCGGCGCGCTGCTGTGCGTGGCTCCGTTCGCGGAGGAACTCAACAAGTCGCGTCGCATGCTGTCACTCGGTGCGCGTACGCTGGCTGCGGCGGGATGGGCGGCCCTGCTGCTCGACCCGTGCGGTTGCGGCGACAGCGACGGGGACTTCGAGGACGCGACGTGGGAGCGCTGGGAGGACGACGTTCAGACGGGGGCAGCCTGGCTTGCAACTCGCTTTCCCGGAGCCCCGTGGCTGTGGGGTCTGCGTGCCGGGGCGCTCCTCGCAATGAGCGCCGCTCATCGTTTCGCACTCGCACCCCGCTTCCTCTTCTGGCAACCGGTCACATCCGGAGAGCAGCACCTGCACCAGTTCCTGCGCATCGGTTCCACGCAGGCAGCGCTCGCCAGGGGCAATGCTGCCATGGCGGGCGAAAGCCTGCGCGAGCGCCTGCGCACCGGCAGCACCGTAGAGGTCGCCGGTTACCGCATCTCGCCGGCACTGGCCGCGGGCATGGCGCAGGTACGGCTCGATGCACCGGCGCCCGATCGCGTGGCCTGGCTCGAAGTCGGCACGGGCGAAATCGCCGCCATGAGCATCGGCGGGCAGCAGCGGCTGGATGCCTGGCGCACCGCCGGTGTCCGCGCCGCCGGGCACGTCGTGGCGGGAGAGCACTTCTGGCAAACGGCGGAGATCGCCGAGTGCGCAGCCCTCCTCGATGCGACGACTGCCGTCATGAACGAAGTGGCAGCGTGATCGACGAACGCGGCTTGACGTTCCAGTGCGGCGGCGAGACGCTGGTGGGCGTACTCGCGGAGCCGGCCGGTACGCCGGTGTTGCCGGGCGTGGTCATCGTCGTCGGCGGTCCGCAGTACCGGATCGGAAGTCACCGTCAGTTCGTTGAGCTCGCCCGCGCCCTGGCCCGGGCAGGCCATCCCTGTCTGCGCTTCGACGTGCGCGGCATGGGCGACAGCACCGGGACCACACGAAGCTTCGAGGACATCGGGGATGACATTGACGCCGCCATCTCTGCTCTGCGGACCGCGTGCCCTACGGTGACGAAGATCGTGCTGTGGGGACTGTGCGACGGGGCTTCGGCCGCGGCAATGTTCGCCGCGCACTCGTCGCGGCTCGGCGGTCTGATTCTGGTGAATCCGTGGGTACGCACGGAGACGACGCTGGCACGGACCCATGTCCGCCACTACTACGCCGCGCGGCTCATGCAGCTGGAGTTCTGGACGAAACTCGTCTCCGGCAACCTCGACGTACGCGCGGCCCTCGGGGAACTGCTTGCCAAGCTGCGCTCCCTGCGCACTCCGGCGCAGAACCGTGAGCAGACCGATTATCGATCGCTCATGCTGGAAGGTCTGCGACGCTTCGACGGACCGGTGCTGCTCATCACTGCGGAGGTCGATCTGACGGCGCGCGAGTTTCTCGACCTTGCAAGAGACGATGACGCCTGGCATCAGGTACTCGACCGGCTGCGACCGGCCCGCTGTGTCGTCGCGGATGCGGATCACACGTTCTCCCGTGCGGAATGGTCGCGCCGAGCGGAAGAAGCGACCGTCGCCTGGCTCCGACGCGTCTGACGGGCGGGGCGACATGGACGGCAACCGAATGGCGATGCGCATGACACGGTCCGGCAAGGTGCGCTCGTGAACGCTGCGCGCACGCGTCGCATCGACGCGGCCCGGCTCGCCGTCATCTGCGCCCTGTGCGTGGCGTACGGCAGCCTGCTTCCGCTGGATTACCAGCCCGTGACGCTCGCCGATGCGCTCGCGCGCTTCCGCGAGATTCCGTACCTCCGTCTGGGCGCCTACGCGCGTGCGGACTGGATCGCCAACATCGTGCTCTACATCCCGCTCGGCTACCTGCTGCGGGCCGCGCTGCGGACCGATTCGCGCATCGGCTCCGTCGCGGGGGACGCCGCGACCTTCGCGCTGTGCGCTCTTCTTGCCGTCGGTCTCGAGTTCATCCAGCAGAGCTTTCCACCTCGAACCGTGTCGCTCAACGACCTGCTGGCGGAGGGCATCGGCTCGGCCATCGGCATCGCCGCGTGGAGACTCGCGGGCGCCCGTTTCGACGCCCTGTGGGCACGAGCCGCGCATCCCGAGGCTGGCCGCGCCGCCGCGGCGCTGACGCTCTATCTCATCGCGTACCTCGCGTTGAGTCTCTATCCCTACGACTTCATGGTGTCGCCGTCGGAGTTCGAAATCCGTCAGGCGCTGGGCCGCGACGCATGGTTCATCGATCGCGAGAACTGCGGCTCGTTGCCCCTGTGCATGATCCGCCTCGGCATGGAGGGCCTCATCGCGGTGCCGATCGGACTCTGGCTGCGACTGCGCCTGCGGGCAACCTGGGGCGGCGCGTTCGCCTTCGCGCTCGCATTCGGCGTCGGGATCGAGCTGCTGCAGCTGTGGATCTTCTCGGGCACGACGACCGGCGCCTCGGCACTGCTGCGGACCGCGGGCATCGTCGCCGGCTTCGCCGTCGGTCCCAGCCTGTCGGAGGTCCCGTGGCATCGCTGGCAGCGCGCACGCGCCCCGCTAGCGCTTGTCGCCGCGCTTCCCTACGTCGTCCTCGTCGCGTACGCCTCCGGCGCGCTCGGCGGGCCACGCACCGGTCCGGCCGGGGGACTCGACAAGCTCGCCACGCTGCATTTCCTGCCGTTCTACTACCACTACTTCACGAGCGAAGCGAACGCCGTCCGCAGCGTTCTCGGGCAGCTTGCGCTCTATGCGCCGGCAGGTGTGCTGGTCTGGGCGATCGCAGGCGGACGTTCGCGCGGTTCCATGGTCGCCGCGAGCGTGCTGGCAGGCGGTCTGGCCCTGTTGGTGGAAGGGGCCAAGCTCTTCGTCGCACCATTGCGGCCCGACCCGACGAACGTGCTGATCGCCGCGATCATCGCCCCCGTCACGTTGGCGCTGGTGGCCGCCTTCATTCACAACGGGTCGGCACCGGCTGCGCCCGCGCGTGATCGGGCCCCAACGCCACCGCCGCGTCCCGTCGTGGGGCGTCCGCCAACCTGGCGAAAGTTTGCCGGCGCGCTGCTGCTCGTCGCTGCGGCAGTCTCCGTGTGGTGCTATCCGCTGGCTCCCGCCGTCATCGCGGGTCTGTTGGTCGCCGCGGCCGGCATCTCGTGGGTGCGTCCCACGTGGGGCCTGGCGCTGGTGCTGGCGGCATTGCCGGTCTTCAATCTCGCCCCATGGTCGGGCCGGTTCCTCTACGACGAGTTCGACATGCTGGTGCTGACGGTGACGGGCATCTCGTTTCTCCGTCTCGCGCCCACGGCGGCAGCGCGCAGGCTGGTTCCGGGCGGCCGACTGGCGCTCGCTCTGTTCACCGGATCGTGGATCGTGTCGCTCATTCTGGGACTCTGGCCGTTCCCGGAGCTCGGGCTGAACGCGTTCTCCAGCTACTGGAGTCCGTACAACGCGCTTCGCATCGGCAAGTCGCTGCTCTGGGCCTTCCTGCTGCTGCCTCTGGTCGCTGCCGACGCCCATGGGCGGGCTTATCCGCCCGCCCTGTCCGTCGGCATCGTGTCGGGTCTGGCGGGCACCGTCGCGGTCGCGCTGTGGGAACGTATCCTCTTCTCCGGCCCTTTCAATTTCGACAGCGAATACCGGATCACCGGCATGTTCTTCGGCATGCACACCGGGGGCGGCATGGTCGAGGGATACCTCGTCTCGGCCATTCCGTTCCTGCTGGCGGCGGTCGGAGCGTTCCGGCGCGGCGGTGCACCGGTGGTCGCGGTGGCGGCCATGGTGTTCTGCGGCGCGATCTACGCGCTGCTGGTCACCTTCGCGCGCGGGGGCTACCTGGGCTTCGCCGTCTCTCTCGCAGTCCTGGGCGCCGCGTGGACGATCCAGCTCGCCACCTCGCACCGCCGCGCGCTCAAGCTGGGCGGTCTGACCACGCTGGGTGTGCTTCTCGTGGGCGCCGCGGTCGCGCTGCCGATCCTGTTCGGTGACTACGTCCGCTTCCGTTTCTCCACGGTGAGCCAGGACTTCGACACCCGTTTGCACCATTGGCGCGACGCACTCGAGATCCGTTCCCCCGGCCTGGTGCCGGGCCTGTTCGGCGACGGGCTCGGCACGTTCCCGCGGACCTATCTCGCGCGGAATCGCAGCGGTGTGATGCCGACGACCTACAGCTTCGTCGGTGAGAACGGCGGCACGTTCCTGCGGCTGGGCAGCGGCGAGACGCTGTATTTCGGGCAGCGCATCCCCATCCAAGGGGAACGCTTCTACACTATTTCCGTCGACGTCCGCGCGCCCGACGGGCCCGCGACCATCACGGTTCCGGTGTGCGAGAAATCCATCCTGTACTCGTTCCGGTGCGTTTGGGCACAGCTGCATGGCGAAGCGAACCGGCCCGATTGGCAGCACCTCACGTACCGCTTCAACTCGGGAGAGGTCGGCAGCGGCCGGCGCTTCGAGCAGCGGCCCACCGAACTCGCCTTCTATCACCCCGACCAGGGCACTCGCATCGACGTCGACAACGTCTCGCTCAAGGACGACACGGGCCGCGAGCTTGTCGTCAACGGAAGTTTCAGCGCTGGCATGGACCGCTGGTTCTTCGCAACCGACAGCCACCTGCCGTGGCACACGAAGAACGTGGTGGTGCAGAGTCTCTTCGAGACCGGCTGGGTGGGGCTCGCGAGCCTCGGATTGCTCCTGAGCACTGCACTGCTCGTACTCGCGAGACGCGTGTTGCGCGGCGAAGGGTTCGCGGCCGTGGTGCTCGCGGCCCTGCTGGCCCTCTTCACGGTCGGGTTGTTCGACGCGCTGTTCGACGAACCGCGATTGGGACTTATGTTGTTCCTGTTCGTCCTGCTCGGACTGCTGCGGGAACCGCCGGCAGCGGCCGCCGGCAGGGTGTTGCCTTCGGCCTCGCCTGGGCGAAAATAAAGGGCCGCCACGAAGGGGCGTGCATGTGCATCTGCGCACCGTCGGACTTCGCCGCATCGCCACCGAAGGATCCCATGAACAGAACTCTGTGCAAGGCAACATGGCCCCTGTCTTCGCGAATGGTCCGCGTGACCTCCGGGTCGATCGCGATGATCCTGTGCGCTGCGGCAGCGGCGCAATCCCCGGAGGTGATCCGCGTCGGCCCGCGTGGGCAGGTCGCGACCGTCGCGGAAGCCGCGAAGCTCGCACGCGACGGTTCGGTGATCGAGATCGAAGCCGGCGACTACCGCGGCGACGTGGCGGTGTGGACGCAGAACGATCTCACGATCCGCGGCGTGGGTGGACGGCCCAAGCTCATTGCGTCCGGCTTCGCCGCCGAACGCAAGGCGATCTGGGTGCTGCGGGGCGGGAACGTGACCGTCGAGGACATCGAGTTCCACCGCGCCAAGGTACCGGACAAGAACGGTGCGGGCATCCGGCTCGAACGCGGCACCCTGACCGTACGCCGCTGCGCCTTTTTCGACAACGAGAACGGCATACTCACGCGCGACGACAAGGCACTCGCCGTGACGATCGAGGATTCGGAGTTCGCACGCAACGGCGCGGGCGATGGTCTATCGCACGGCGTGTACATCGGCGGGATCTCCAAACTCACGGTTCGCGGCAGTTACTTCCACTCGGGCAAGGTCGGCCACCTGATCAAGAGCCGCGCGCAGGAGAACTACGTCTTGTATAACCGGCTCACCGACGACATCGGCGGGACGTCGAGCTACGAGATCGAGTTTCCTCAAGGCGGACTCGCCGTCGTGATCGGCAATCTCATCCAGCAGAGCGCGCTCACGGAGAATCCGGCTCTCATCTCGTTCGGGGCCGAGGGCTACAAGTGGCCGCGCAACGAGCTCTACGTATCGCACAACACGCTCGTCAATGATCGCACCGAGAACGGCTTCTTCGTGCAGGTCGCGCCGGGGCCGGGCACCGCGCGTGTCGTGAACAATGTGCTCGTCGGAGTCGGAACCGAACTGACGCCCCCGCAAGTGACGGCCAGCGGCAACGTGCGCCTCGAATGGGATCAGTTCGTGCTGCCGCCGCGGCTGGACTACCGCCTCAGGCTGAAATCGAAGGTTGCGGGTACCGCGAGCGACCCTGGCTCGGTGGGCGGAATCCAGTTGAGGCCGACCTACGAGATCACTATTCCGATCGGTGCGAGCCCGGTCAATCCCGCTTCGCCGCTCAGTCCGGGGGCCTTTCAGAAACTTGTAAATTAGTGAGGTTTACACTGGGCTCAGACCTTGGTAGCCTTCCATACAAGAGTGGGTCGAAATCCCGAGTGAAACCTGCCTCCGTTGCCGCCAGGGCGATTCCCGTGCAGGGGTCGGTTGAGATCTAACACATTGAATTTTAGAGGTCGAATATGGACGCGAAGCGCCGTCGACTAGTGGTCGGAAGCATGTCGGTCCCCCTCGCCCTGACGGTACGGCAGGGCGGTGCGACCGCCAAATCCAGCGCGGCGCTGTGCCTCTACCGCGATGCCCAGCGGGGTGAGAACTCGCCGAAACCAAAGCCTATTCTGCCGAGCGACACCGATGACTGGATGCGCGGGCAGGTGGACGTCCATGAGTTGTACGTCTACTCGGGAAGCTCCTGGAAGAAACAGTCCGGGCAGTACTACCTGGGGACGGATAACACGACCTACTGGCAGCTGACCACCGATTCGAGCGGTAACGAGACTGCGGTCAAGTCGAGCTACACGAAGAACAATTGCCGCACCGGCAGTTCGCCGATAGGCAAGCGTCAGATGCTGGTGTACGTGCAGGACTCCGGCACTGAACCCATCAAAGTGGGGTACGGAGTGGAAAAGAACTACGGCGGCACGATCACCAGTTCCTGCTGGACGTCGCTGAAGCCCATCAAGTCGTAATCTGCGCCCGGCCCGCGGCAGCAACGTGACGGCCGCGGCGCTCACGGCACAGGCCGCACGAGCGTCCTAGATGTGGAGAGTCGTTGGAGACGCCTCGGTGCGGTTCGAGCGCTACGGGGACGATGTCCTGGCGCTCAATCCGCTTTCCTGGGAAACGCACTATCTGCGTGAGCCAGCGGCATCGGTGCTCGAATGCCTGGCGGATGGCCCGCTCGAAGAAGCGGAACTGCGTCGGCGGCTGGCCGAGACGTGGGAAAACCTCACTGCCGAGGATGTCCGCGCTGCCCTGAGCGCCCTGGTCGACATCGGTCTGGTGGTTGAGTAGAGTCCCGGGCGATGGCAACCGTCGGCGATCTCACCGCGTCCGAGTTGCGCGCTCACCTCGCAGGCGAGGGGGTCGGACTGGATCTCGGTGCAGCCCGTATCAGGGTCCGGTCGAACGCACCGGGCTATGCCGACTGCCTACATGCGCTCTATGGAGCTTTCGAACTCGAATCCACGGCCGGCGTGTTCGATGTGACGGCCGAACTGCGTCGTGGCACCGGCATCCTTCAATGGTTCCGGCCGCAAGTGCGTTTTCTCGTCGATCGCACCGAACCGTTCGAAGCCTTTCCGGCGGACACTCACGTGCCGCTCATCGAGTGGGGCATCAACCATTGCGTAGCCGAACGCCTCAATCAGCACCTGCTGCTCCATGCCGCGAGCGTCGAGCGGCACGGTGTGGGTATCCTGTTGCCGGGCACGCCGGGGTCGGGCAAGAGCACGTTGGCGGCGGCACTGTCGACGCGCGGCTTCCGACTGTTGTCGGACGAGTTCGGTGTCGTGCGGTTGACCGATGCCCGCGTTCTGGCACTGCTGAAGCCGGTGGCCCTGAAGAACCGGTCGATCGAGGTGATCCGCGCCTGGGCGCCCGACGCGATCATCGGGCCCGAGTTTCCCAAGACGCGCAAGGGCCGCGTCGCCCATCTCGCTCCGGATATCGCCAGCGTATCGCGGCGCCGGCAAAGCGTCGTGCCGCGACTCGTCATCTTTCCCAAATTCCACGCCGACCGGACGCTGTCGCTCACCCCGATGTCGAAGGCGAAGGCGTTCGCGAAAATAGCGACGAACTCGTTCAACTATTCGATGCTGGGACCGGCGGGTTTCGATGCCGTCGCCATGATGATGCAGACGGTCGAATGCCATGAACTTGCGTACGGCGACCTGGACCGTGCACTCGACGCTCTGGTCGAGCTGACAGACAAGGCCGGCGGTTCGTTTACCGAGGACGCCAGAGAGCCGGTCGACGAGCGACGAGAGCGAGTCGCCTCCTGAGATGACGCCGACCGGCTGCAGCGAGTTGCTTGCGGTCTGGAAACGGCCGCAGACCGCCGTCGCGCTCGAACCCCGGCAATGGGATCGGATCCTGCGCGCTGCGCGGGGCACGCGGCTGCTGGCCCAGTTCGGTGCGCGCCTGGAAGCGGCCGGCGTGACATCCGGACTGTCCGACGATGTCCGCCGCGTGATCGAGGGCGAGCGCCGCGTTGCGGACTACTTGCGCCAGATGTCGCGCAGCGCCCTCTCCGGCCTTGCGCCTGCGTTCGACCGCATCGGGATACCCGTGATCCTGCTGAAGGGCACCGGCTATCTGCAACAGGCACTGCCGTGGGCGGATGGACGCCTCGTCGCGGACGTGGACGTGCTCGTACCCGAATCACGGTTCGCCGACGCCGAAGCTGCGATCCGCACCATCGGGTGGGAGATGCAACCCGTGGACGAGTACACGGAACACTACTATCGCGAGTGGAGCCACGAGCTTCCCCCGTTCCGCCTGCCGGACCAGCCGCTGGAGCTCGATCTGCATCGACGGATCCTGCCGCCCACGGGGCGCCGGCACCCGGACTCTGCGGCAATCTTCGCAGCCTCGGTGGCGTTGAGCGGAACGCCGTATCGGGTGATGTCACCCGAGGATCGCCTGCTCCACGCGTGCGCGCACCTGTTTCAGGATTCCGACTGCCGCGACCGCTTGCGCGATCTCACCGACATCGCCGCCATGTTGCAAGGCTTCGACTCCGTACAGGCCACGGAACGCCTGATGGAGCGCGCGCATCTGCACGATCTGGTGCGCCCCCTCTACTACGCCATGCGATACGCAGTCCGCATCCTGGACGCGTCAGTATCGCCCGACCTGGTCGCGAGCTTGGCGGCATTCTCTCCGGCCGGGGCCGTCGTCCGGCTCATGGACAGCCTTTTCGTGGCTGCGCTCGAACCTCCGGACCCAGATCGGGGTCCGACCGCGTGGAAGCGTATCGCACAGTTGGCGCTGTTGATCCGATACCATAGCCTGCGCATGCCGCCGCCGCTCCTCGTACGGCACACCACGGTAAAGCTCACCCGCGGCGTGCTCGCCGCCCTGAAACCGGGTGCTACCTGACAGTACCCCACGAGTTGGGCCGCCCGAAATCATCCCGGAAGATCGCGCAGAACCATGAACAGCGTCTTGCTCGCCCCAGCCTCATGCAGACTCGTGCGATTGTTCGCGGCAGCGATCATCGGTGGTCTGGCATTGGCCACGAACGCCGCCCCGCCGGACACGATCGACCGGGTAAAGCCGTCCGTGGTCGCGGTCGGTACCTTCCAACCGGATCGCCGGCCGCAATTCGAGTTCCGCGGTTCGGGGTTCGCCATCGGCGACGGCACCCTGATCGCGACCAACGCACACGTCGCCGCGAAGGTGCTGGACGGCGAACGCTTCGAGACCTACGCGATCGCCATTCCCCAGGACGGCCGCGCCGCCGTGCGGGAGGTCCGCAAGATCGCCGTCGATCTCGAGCACGATCTCGCCATCCTCAAGCTCACTGACGGACGGCCACTGCCGGCACTGTCCCTGTCGGAGACCGCCGCGGCGCGCAATGGCGAGTTCTTCCTGTTCACTGGCTTTCCCATCGGCAGCGTGCTCGGCCTGACGCCCGTGACCCACCGGGCGATGCTATCCGCGATCACACCCATCGCACTGCCGCGCCCCGACACCGCGCAGCTCGATCCGGCGACCGTCAAGCGGCTCGCCTCCGACGTCTTCGGGATCTACCAGCTCGACGCCACGGCCTATCCCGGCAACAGCGGCAGCCCGCTCTACAACGAGACCACCGGCGAGGTGGTCGGGATCGTCAACATGGTCTTCGTGAAGGGTACGAAGGAAAACGTCCTGTCGCAGCCGAGCGGCATCAGCTACGCGATCCCTGCCAACTACCTTGTGAATCTGCTCCGGACGATCAAGTGAGGCGCGCGCCGGCTCGCTCCCGATGAACGATACGCTGTTCCTGCTCAAGAAGGTGGTGAGCGTCGTCCTGCTGCCGCCCCTCAGCCTGCTGCTGCCCCTCTTCGCAGGGTTGCTCCTGCTGCGTCGTGCACCGCGGCTGGCGCGCGCGCTGCTCTGGTTCGGAACGGGATCGTTCTTCCTGCTGTCGCTGCCGATCACGGGACACATGCTGTCCCTGGCGCTCGAGCATGTTCCTCCGGCCGATCTCGCCGAAGTCCGGAAGGCCGAGGCGATCGTCATCCTGGGCGGCGGAATCCGCCGGCACGCGGACGAGTACGGCGGCGACACTCTCAAGTGGACGACCCTCGAACGCGTGCGCTACGGAGCCCGTCTCGCACGCGACACCGGTTTGCCGGTCCTGGTGACGGGAGGCATGGTCTTCGTCGGGACCGCCGACGCTGATCTGATGAAGGAGACCCTGGAACGGGAGTTCGGCGTCCCAGTGCGCTGGACCGAGTCACAATCGCGCGACACCCACGAGAACGCCGTCAACACCGCGGCCATCCTCAACAAAGAAGGTATTCGGAAGGTGGTGCTGGTGACCCACGGCTTTCACATGCCGCGCGCCCTCGCGGAGTTTCACGCAGTCGGGTTGGACGTGGTGCCCGCTCCCACGCTGACCTTGCGCCCGTTCGAGGTCGAATCGTGGGGCGATCTGTTGCCCAGTCTCAGCACCTTCGTCGGCAGCTCCTACGCGCTGCACGAACTGTTGGGGCAGCTCGCGTTGCGCATGGCGGGCCGCTGATCCCCAGGGGTTCCTCTCAGCCCGCGGGCGAGGGCACCCCAGCCAGGAACTCCCCGTACCACTGCATGGCGACCTCGAGGCCTGTCGCAACGTCGAAGCGCGGCTCGTAGCCCAGAAGGCGTTCCGCCTTCGCGATGTCCGCCTGGGAATGCCGGACGTCGCCCGCGCGAAACTCGCGATGAACCGGCGTGCTGGCCTCGGCTTCGGGATGCTCCCGTGCCGCGAGATGACGGAGCATCGCGAACAGCTCATTGAGCGTCGTGCGACCGCCCGCGGCCACGTTGTAGACCTGATTCACGGCGTCGGCCCGTTCGGTAAGTGCAGCGCGCAGGTTGGCCTGCACCACATTGCCGACGAAGCAGAAGTCGCGGCTGGTCTCGCCATCACCGTTGATGTAGACGGTCCTTCCGGTGAGGAGCGCCGCCGCCCAACGGGGGATGACGGCCGCATAGGCACCGTCGGGATCCTGCCGCGGTCCGAACACGTTGAAATACCGCAAGCCGACGGCGGGCAGGCCGTAGCATCGGGCGAAGACGTCGGCGTACAGCTCGTTCACGTACTTCGTCACCGCATACGGCGACAACGGCGCGCCGATCACGTGCTCGACCTTGGGCAACGCCAGGCTGTCGCCATAGGTGGAACTCGATGCCGCGTACACGAAGCGCTTCGCCCCGGCGTCGCGGGCCGCAACCAGCATGTGCAGGAAACCGTCGATGTTCGCCGCATTGCTTGCAATCGGGTCCTCGATGGAACGCGGTACCGACCCCAGCGCGGCGTTGTGCAGGACCCGGTCGATACCCTCGCATGCGGAACGACAGGTCGGCAGATCGCGGATGTCGCCCTCGATGAACCGGTGGCGGCGCCAGCGTTCCGGGCCGACGATCGCGGCCACCTGCTCCAGGTTGCGCCGGTGGCCGGTGGCGAAATTGTCGAGGCCGACCACCTCTTGGTCCAGAAGCAGCAGATGCTCGACCAGGTGGGAACCGATGAAACCTGCGCTGCCCGTGACGAGCCAACGCCGCCGTTGTGCGCGCACCTCGGCCGCCAACGCCTCACCAATGACGGAGTCGGTCGTCACCATGGGTCAGAGACGCCAGACCCGCACTCCGGCCGCACGGAACGCTGCGGCGTTGGCCATGCCCTTCACGTCTGCCACCAGGCCTCCCGGCAGCAGCTTCGCCAGGAAATCGTCCATTGGCCGCTGCTTGAACTCCTGGTGCGCGACCGCGGCGACCAGTGCGCAGCATTTCGGCAGCTTCTCCCAGGAACACAGATCCACGCCGTACTCGTGCTGCGCTTCTTCAGCCTCCGCGATGGGATCGTGAACGTGGACCCGCACCCCGTAGGATTCGAGCTCGTGGATGATGTCCACCACGCGCGAGTTGCGTAGATCCCTGCAGTTCTCCTTGAAGGTGAGGCCGAGGACGCCGATGTCGGCATTCTTCACGGGGAACCCGAGTTGGATCAGGTGTTTCACGGTCTGTTCGGCAATGTACTTGCCCATGCCGTCGTTGATGCGCCGGCCGGCCAGAATGACCTGCGGGTGATAACCGAGCATCTCGGCCTTGTGCGTGAGATAGTAAGGGTCGACGCCGATGCAGTGACCGCCGACCAGACCGGGTCGGAACGGCAGGAAATTCCACTTCGTGCCCGCCGCTTCCAGCACTTCCAGCGTGTCGATGCCCACGCGCTCGAAGATGATCGCAAGTTCGTTCATGAGCGCGATGTTGAGGTCGCGCTGCGTGTTCTCGATCACCTTCGCGGCCTCCGCGACCTTGATGCTGGTGGCCTTATACACGCCGGCGGTGATGACGCTTCCGTAGACCTCGGCCACGCGCTCGAGTGTTTCCGGCGTGTCGCCGGAGACCACCTTGCGGATTTTCGTGAGCGTCCGTTCCTTGTCGCCTGGGTTGATGCGCTCCGGCGAATAGCCGACGAAGAAATCCTGCTTCCACTTGAGACCAGACACGCGCTCGAGGATCGGGATGCATACTTCCTCCGTCGCACCGGGATACACCGTGGACTCGAACACCACGATGGCGCCGCGCTTCAGATGGCGGCCGACGAAATCGCTGGCGGATTCGAGCGGGCTGAAATCGGGTTGATGGGCGACATCGACCGGCGTCGGTACTGCGACGACGACAAAGTCGGCCGTCGCGATCAGCGACGGGTCGCTCGTGCAGCGAAGGCGCTTCGAGGCGCGAAGTTCCTCGGCGGACATCTCGCCGGTGGGGTCCTCGAAGCGCAGATACGCCTCGATCTTCCGCGTAGAGAGATCGAACCCGACTGTGTCGAACTTCTTGCCGAACTCAACCGCGAGCGGCAAACCCACATAGCCGAGGCCGACGACTGCAATGGTGGTCATGAAGGGGTTCCGGTTGCTGAGGGATGAGAATGCTCGCAGGAGCGACGCGAGCGAAGACGTAGCTCAGAGGGATTCGATGGCCTTGCGCACGGCGTCTCTCGACGGCGATTCCGCGGGGAGGGTGGTAAGAAAGTTCTCGAGATCCTTACGGGCCGCCTCCTTGTCTCCGGAGCGTGCGAGCAAGGTTGCGTGGTTGATACGGATCGCCGGAATGTTGGGAGCTTCGTCGCGCGCGCTTCGCAGCATCGCGAGACCCTCGTCCAGCTTGCCCGCCTCGGCGAGCAGCATGCCGAGAGTGTCCTTGATCGCCGCGCTGTCAGGCGCGAGCTCCAGAGCTTTACGGGCGTAGTCGACGGCCTTCGGATCCTTGAGCTTGCCCAGGACCCACGCCAGGTTGTTGAGCACGACCGGATCGTCCCCGCGGCGGGCGAGGCCCTCCTTGTAGCGCTGGGCGGCAAGCGCGTACTTGCCGTCCGCCATCGCCCTGTCGCCCAGGTATGTCAACATCCCGGTATCCTTCGGACGCTGGGTTATCCAGCTTTGAGCGAACGACTCCGCCGCCGCTTCCTTTCCGCCGCGGACCATGACGTCGTAGAGGACCCCCGCGACGATGGGCGAGGGAGTCATGGCAAGGGAACGACGGAGCGCGGTCTCGGCATCATTCCAGCGCTGCGCGCCCGCGTAGGCGCGAGCTTCGAGGTAGGGCCCCGCGGGAATCCGCGGAGCCGCCTTCTCGAAGGCTTTCGCCGCCTGCACGGCCGCGTCGTACTTCTTCTGCGCGATGTAGGTCCCCACAAGTAGTTCGTTCGCCGCGGGATTGGTGGGCTCCAGGGAGATCGCCTTCTGCAGCGAGGTCTCGGCCGCGCTGTAGTTCTTGTTCTCCAGATGCAGGCTGGCGATCCGGACGTGGGGCCCCGCCGCCGTCGGCACGAGGCTCGCGGCCTTCGAGAAGGAGGCCAGAGCCTGATTGGCGTCACCCGCGGCGCGCTGAGCCATCCCGAGACGTTCCAGCAACCGCGGATTGTCGGGAATCGCGGCGTTGGCTTCGCGAGCGGCCTGCAGCGTCTTGTCCGGATCCTTGCCGGTGCCCAGGAAATCGAGCAGGGCGAGCCGCGCTTCGGCCGACTGCGGATCCGCCTTGACCGCCCGCTCGAGCGTCGCCTGAACCTCAGCCCGCGGTTGATGCGTGCCTGCCTGGATGCCCGCGAGGGCCAGGAGAGCGGAGACGTTGTTGGGCGACTTCTCCAGGATCGACTTGAATCGACCCATCGCGTCGTCCACCTTGCCCTCCTGCAGGTCGAGCTGCGCGAGCGCCGAGACCGCGGGAATGTTGTCGAACTGCTTCTGCAGCGCCTTCGTGAACGCTTCGCGCGCCTGCGTCTTCTCGCCCTTGCCGAGATGCGCGACGCCGTCGAGCTGATCGGGCAAGGCGCTGTCTGGAACCTTCTTGCGCAAGGATTGCGTTGCGGTGAACACGCGATCGAACTGCCGCTTGGCGATGAAACCGCTGATCAAGGCGAGATCGGCCTGAGTGTTCTTCGCATCGGTGGCCGCGAGCTGCTCCAGTTCGCGTACCGCACGGTCGTATTCGCCGGTCGCCATGCGTGCCTGGGCCGCCCTGGTCCGGAGCGACGCATCGTCCTTGGATTTCGCGGATGCCTTCTCGAAGTATTCGAGCGCCTGGCGCGGATCGCCCTTGGCAAGGGCGATCTCCCCCGCGAGCGCCAGCACACCCGGTGAATCGGGCGTGCTCTTCATGAGCGGTTCCAGGGCGCTCGCCGCCCGAGCGACCTGCCCCGCCCGCAGCATGGACGTTGCCAGCATCACGCGCGGGCGCGGATCGTTCGGTTTGCTCTCTACCACCTTCCGGAAGTGCTCGGCTGCCTGTACATACTTGCGAGCGTCGAAATCGATTGCACCGGCAAGCAACAGGGCGGGCGGATAGGTGGGTGCAGCCTTGAGCGTTTGCAGCACGGCGTCGCGTGCCGGGTCCAGATGGCCCTCGCGGTAGGAGATCACGCCCTGCAGGTACGGCGCACGCAGATCGCCCGGTGCGGCCTTGCGAAACGTGGCCAGCGCCTGGCGCGCTCCTTCATAGTCCTTCTTCTCGTTCAGCATGATGACGAGGTTGTTGGCCGCAAGGTAGTTCCACGGCGCGTTCTTCTGCACTTCGCGATAGGCTGCGATCGCGCCGGCCTCGTTGCCCTCGGCAAGAAGCAGGTCGGCCTTGACCATCAGGGCATCCATCTGCGCCGGATCCGCGGCCAGCGCCTCCTGCGTCAGCGCATTCGCCTTCGCCTTGTCGCCATCCTGGCGTAACGCGACGAGTGCCAGACCGACCTTGGCGATCGCGGTGGCTGGCGCCGCGGCCAGCGCCTTCTCGAAGGCCACCTTGGCTTGTGCGATCCGTCCGGCATCGAGTTCCGCCATGCCGACCTCGGTCAGCAATGCAGGATTGGCCTCGCCGCCGGCCGCATCGCCACTGAACTCCTTCAGCACCTTGTCCGATGAGCCCTGCATCCGCATCGCACGCGCGACCCGAGCCACGGCGGCGGGATCCGGATACTTGTACTCGACCGCCTTGCGCAGTTCCTTCTCGGCGTTCGCTGCGTCGCCCATCTCGAGAAGTGCCGAACCCAGCAGGTAGCGCGCCTTCGCGTTCTCGGGCTGCTTCTGCAAGACCGTTTTCAACTGAATCGCCGCCGCATTGAAGTCGCGCTTGTCGAGGTACCCTTGCGCGGATGAGAGCAAGTTGTCGGGGTCGTCGCCACGCCCGCAGCCCTGGACAAGAACCGCGCAAAAAACGGCAAGTGCCAGATGTGACCTGGCGCTGTGGAAAAGTTTCATCGGGCTCGCCTATCCTTCTTGAGTGTCGCCGTTGGTCGTGGCGCGCGCGAACTTGAGTTCATGCCGCGAGATCAGGTCATAGAGCGTCGGACGGCTCACGCCGAGCATCTCCGCCGCCTTGCTCACGTTCCCGTTCGCGCGCGAAACTGCCCGCACCACCGCCTGCTTCTCCGCGTGGTCGCGCACGTGGCGCAGGTTGAGCAGTTCCGGCTCGGCCTCGACGACGTCGAGGCCGAAATCGGACGCGTGCAGCACGTTGCCCTCCAGCATGATGACCGCACGTTTGGTGCGGTTCTCCAGTTCACGCACGTTGCCCGGCCACGGAAACTTCTCGATCGCATCCAGCGCGTCCGGGTGGAGGGACACGCTGCCGCGCTTGTGCTCGTCGGCGAAACGCCGCACGAAGTGGTGCGCGAGCAGGCTCGCGTCGCCGATGCGCTCGCGGAGCGGCGGCACGTCGAGCACAATCTCGGACAGCCTATAGAACAGGTCTTCGCGGAACCGTCCCTGCGCGATCAGCGAGCGCAGGTCCTGGTGCGTGGCGCACACGATGCGCACGTCCACCGGAATCTCCTCACGACCGCCGAGACGCTCCACCACGCGGTTCTGCAGGAAGCGCAGCATCTTCGCCTGCAGGGCGCCCGGCAGGTCGCCGATCTCGTCGAGGAACAGCGTGCCCTTGTGGGCATACTCGAACTTGCCGAGCGTCTGCTTGGCCGCGCCGGTGAAGGCGCCGCGCTCATACCCGAAGAGTTCGCTCTCGAGCAAGTTCTCCGGAATCGCCGCGCAGTTGATCGCCACGAACCGCTGCGACGCACGTTCGGAAGCGTCGTGGACGGCGCGGGCAAGGAGTTCCTTGCCGGTGCCGGATTCACCCAGCAGCAACACCGTGGCGTTGGTATCGGCTACCTTCTCGATGGTCTGCACCACCTTGAGCATCGACGGATCGCGCGTGACCAGCCCGCCGCGCCCGGAAACCTGGCTCTGTAGCCGGCGCACTTCGTCCTGCAGATCCGACAGCCTGAAAGCCCGCTCGACTATCAATTCGAGCACGTCGGGTTCGAACGGCTTGACGCAGAAGTCGTAGGCTCCCGAGGCGATGGCCTTGACTGCGTTGGAGCGGTCGCCCTGGCCGGTCACGACAATGACCTTGGTGTTCGGCGCGGCCCGCAGGATGTCGTTCAGCAGCGCAAAACCCTCGGTCGAGTCGTCCGGATGGGGCGGCAGCCCGAGATCGATCGTCGCGACCGCGGGTTCATGGCGGCGGACTTGAGCAAGCGCACTCTCGCGATCTTCCGCGGTGACCACCTCGTACTTGTCGAGAGCCCACCGCATCTGCTTCTGCAGGGCAGGGTCATCCTCGACGATCAGCAGCGTGCGTGGCTTCTCGCTCATGCCACTTCTCCGTGGTGCAGGGCCTCCTGCGCCTCACCCGCTGCCAAAAGGACGATGCGCATGCTGGTCCCCTTGTCAACCTCGCTGGTCACTTCGAGATCACCGCCGATCTCCCGCAGATACTGACGGCTTTCGTAAGCCCCGATGCCCATGCCGCTCGCTTTCGTGGTCTGGAATGGTTTGAACAACCGGTCCCTGATGAACGGTTCGGTCATGCCAACGCCGGTATCCGTCACTTCGATCACTGCCTTATCCCCAACCCTTCCGAGAGTTACGACAACATCGCTGCCGCTTCGCGACGCCTCGATGGCGTTCTGCACGACATGTCCCAGCACCCGTTGCAGCCGATCCTTGTGCCCGTATGCAAGTATTTTGCCGGAGTGGCGTGCGACGACCCGGCAGGGTTGCTGCGCCTTCTCGCGGCACACACCCTCGATGATTGCGACCAGATCGACCTTGGCAGCGTTCTCCACCGGCTTGGCACCCGAACGCAGCTGAAGCATGAGCGAGGTCATGCGCTCGACAGCGTGCTCGACGGTCTCGATCATGTCCTTCTGAAACTCGGGCTTGTGCCCGTGCCGCGCCGCGTTCGTGACTACGAGGGAGAGTTGCGCCACCACATTCTTGAGGTCGTGCACAACAAACGCCGACATGCGGTTGAAGGCGTCGAACTTGCGGGCCTCAAGCAGTTCCTCCGCCATCTGGAACTGCGCGACGACACCCGCCGCCTGGCGTGCGGCCGTCTTCAGCAGATCGAGCACCTCCCAGTTGATCTCGAAATCGACCCGCCCTCGTCCAATGATGACGAAACCGACCAGGTCGTCGCCGACCAGCATGGGGATGACGATCCAGGCGTCGGGCAGGGTCCGCAGCCACTCGGGTAGCGCGAGCCCGTGGTACTTCTCCGGATGTGCTGCGTAGCCGTCGAGGTCGATGACCCAGCTGGACGAGCGCAGGAAGCGGGCGAGCGATTCGGTCCCGCTGAGCGATTCGGTGAGCGGCACCATGTTCCAGCGGTGCACCTGCACGTATCGATCGCCTGTTCGCAGAAACACCGTCCCGGACGAGCTTTCCACCAGATCCGCGAGAGCACGCGTGATCGCGTCGAAGAGCATACCGGACTCGGACACTGCCAAGGCCCGCGTAAACCGGAGCCATTCCTCGCGGTAGTCGTACCGATAGGAATAGAAGTTCTTGCTCACGAAAACCCGCACGCGCGAACGGATCGTTCCCGACGTGAACACCAGGCCGAAGACGAGGAGGGCTACGAACAGGAGGGCAAACTGGAGCGTCTGTCCCCAAGCGCCGCCGAAGAACCTTACGTAGTAGCCGGCCGCGGAGACGACCAAGAGGTATCCGCCGGCCGCGAACAGCGCGGTCGACCGGAACACCACGCTGCGAGAGATCGCGATATCGATGTTCCAGTCGCGACTGCGCGCAGCGGCCACCAGGAAGAGCGGTATCACCACCGCGTGAGCGAGACCGCGTGCGCTCCAGGCGTGCACGTTGAGATGCGCGAACAACCACGCGTCGGAGTACAGGAAGAGATCGAACGCGAGCATCCCGCCCAGTCCGATACAGAACGGCTTCGTGGCCCAGCGGGCGTGCTCATCCGCGCGGCGCATCAGTTGCTCGACCAGGACCAGTCCGGCAACGGCCACGGCGAGGGTCAGTGCGAGGATCAGCCTCGAGGCCAGCAACTCGTCCGCCGGCGAAGGATCCGGCACCAAGGCTCCCGCGAAGTTCGCCAAAGCGAGCGCGGCTATGCCGAACGCGAGTGGTGGCCAGTTGCGCCAGGACTGCTCCCGCCCATTCGCGGACAAAAGCAGAGTCCCGACGAAGGCGAGCCAGGCACCAAGACGCAAGGCGTCCATCGCACGGTACAACTGCCACCAGGGAGAGGTCGGATGGAGGGCGTACAGAGCTCCCGAGGCCTCCCATAAGACGCTGAGCGCTACCGCGACGACCAGCAGAGAGCCCTTTCGCGAAGCGCGACGCCCGAACAGAATCTGCGCGAGCAGCGCGGCGTAGGCGATCGTGCCGATCGCGTAGCTCCAGAGGGCTGCCGGGACACCGAGCATCGAGGATTCAGGTGATCAGGGTCGAGAGGACGCGAACCGAACGGAGGGCGAGCTGCTCGCAGGGCCCGGACCGCGAATTCGCTCCGCACCGGAGCGATCGATAGGCCTCGCCAGCCTGCCCGCCCCGGAGCACACGCCAAGGATAACCCTTTGAACAGGCTTGGAGAAGCCTGCCCGGATGCGGGGTAGATGCGGTCGTCGTCGGGAGTGGCGTGGCAGCGTCAGCCGGCGGCCCGCCCGGCGCGGCCCCGAACCCGTCAGCGGGCGCCCTCGCCGTACAGCACCACGCGGATCGTGGCGAACAGGATCGCGAGATCCAACAGCAGATTGTGATTCTTGACGTAGTAGAGATCGAACTGAAGCTTGCGGATCGCGTCCTCAAGCGACGCCCCGTACGTAAACCGCACTTGAGCCCACCCCGTGATGCCGGGCTTGACGCTATGCCGCGCACCGTAGAA
>JAIESW010000016.1 GCA_019745565.1 Burkholderiales bacterium | reverse complement strand
CGACGCAGTCGGGGGAAGAGGTGTACATCCCCTCCCCCAGCTTCGCTGGGGGAGGGTTAGGGTGGGGGCCAGCGACGTAGGCGGCACGACAGCGCGTCGATGGGGGTGAATCCAATGCGCGCCCCATCAACGCTCGTACGGTTACGGTGTTTCAACGGCAGGTCTCTCTCCCCGCCTCGATGGGGCACAAGATCACAGCCCGCCGGCCTGGGCCGAGGTCGTGTGCTCCGTCGTCTTTTCTCACCGATCAGCCTCGGCATTGGTAATCGATCGGTAAGACGACGGATGCCAGAATGGTTTCGATCGATAGCGTTCGCTGTCGGTCGCTTCCCTTCCATGCCAACCAAGAACACCAAGGAGCCATTCCCATGAAGTGTTTCGCACGCATCGTGGCGCCTGCCGCCGCCTTGTTGATGTTCGGCGTCGCCGGCGTCGCCTCCGCCGACGACGATTTCGAATCACCCCTCACCGCCTGCCTCGCCAACAAGACCGCCATCGGCGACGTGCCCTCCTGCGGCAAGATCTGGAAGCTGAAATCCGGCGAAGCGGAGCTGAGCGAGAACGGCTCGCTCGAGGTCGAGGTCCAGGGTCTCGTGCTGAACGACACCACCGTGGGCGAGTACAACGGCACCCCCGACGGGGTGGATGCCGTCGCCGCGGCGGTGCTCTGCAATGGCCCCGGCGGCCTGAAGGTCGTCGCGCAGACCGAACCCGTGGCGCTCAGCAAGACCGGCGATGCCAAGATCAAGGCGAAGGTGTCGCTGCCCAAGACCTGCGCCGGCCCGATCATCGTGCTGCGCGAGCGCTATGAAGGAAAGATCGGCGGCTGGCTCGCCGCCACCGGCTTCTGACATCCGCCGGCGATCGAACGAACAGGCACCTCCGGGTGCCTGTTCGCTTTCAGTCGGTCTGTCAGAACCGGTAGGTCACGCCGATCGTGTAGTAGTAGTTGTTCCGGTCCTGCGTGTAAGGGCTGTCGCTCGCATCGCCCAGCAGGCGATGCCATTCCGCGCTCCACAGCGCGACCCAGTGTCGTGAGATGTCGTACGCTCCCAGCACACCGAGCACGGTGTTGCGCAGGCCGGCGCCCGCGGAATACACCGGCAACCCGGTCGCCGTGGACTCGGCAGCCGTCACGCCGAAGTAGGTCTGGCTGGCCTTCTCGCTCGCCCAGGTGAGCTGCGCGAAGAGGCCGACCCGGTGATGCTCGGTGCCGAGAATCCCGACGGTGAAGCGGGCATCGGCCTTTGCACCCTGGTCGGTGTCGATGTTCTGCCGCCAGCGCAGCAGGCCGTTGACGGGCGAGGGGCCGAACTTCTCGTCCCATTCGAGGTGCACGCCGACGGCCGCGCCCGGATCGATGGTCGCCACGTTGCGGTCGATCAGGAAGGCCGAATCCTTCGTGCGCCGGCCCGGTTCGTACGATAACTGGGCACCCGCGGTCAGCGTGGAAGTGAGGCCGATGCGATAGCCACCCTCCAGTTGTCCTTGCGTGGTACGCGCGAACCAGTGTTCACCGTAGACGCGGAGCAGCGGGATCGCTTCGGTGCGCATCGAGTCGGCACCAACGTACGCCGGACGGATGTACGCCCCGAGCCCCACCAGCTTCTCCTTCTCCCGCCAGTCCTGCGCGTCTGCACCGGTCGCGATGAGCATCGGAATCAGCACGGACCATCGCACGCTCAGCCTCATCGAAACTCCTCGTCGGTCTGCCTCACGGCCGCGCCTGCAGTGCAGGACTACTTCTTGAGCGGCTTGTAACGGATGCGCTTGGGCCGCGCGCCCTCCTCACCCAGGCGCTTCTTCTTGTCGGCTTCGTATTCCTGATAGTTGCCGTCGAAGAACACCCATTGCGATTCGCCTTCGCATGCCAGGATGTGCGTGGCAATCCGGTCGAGGAACCAGCGATCGTGCGAGATCACCAGCACGCTGCCGGCGAACTCCAGCAACGCATCCTCGAGCGCGCGCAGCGTTTCCACGTCGAGGTCGTTGGACGGTTCGTCGAGCAGCAGGACGTTGCCGCCCGCGATCAGGGTGGTTGCAAGATGCAGCCGGCCGCGCTCACCGCCGGAGAGGTTGCCGACGATCTTCTGCTGGTCGGCCCCCTTGAAGTTGAAGCGACCGATGTACGCCCGCGAGGGCATTTCGAACTTGCCCACGGTCAGGATATCGGCGCCGTCGGACACCGCCTCCCATACCGTCTTGTCGTTCTTCAGCGCATCGCGCGACTGGTCGACGTAGGCGAGCTTCACCGTCGGCCCGACGATCACCTCGCCGCTGTCGGGCTTGTCCTTGCCGGCGATCATGCGGAACAGCGTGGACTTGCCGGCGCCGTTCGGCCCGATGATGCCGACGATAGCGCCGGGCGGGATCTTGAACGACAGCTTGTCGATCAGCAGCCGGTCACCGAAACCCTTGGTGACGTCCTTGAACTCGATGACGCTGTCGCCGAGCCGGTCAGCCACGGGGATGAAGATTTCCTGGGTCTCGTTGCGCTTCTGGTACTCGAACGACGAAAGCTCCTCGAAGCGGGCGATGCGTGCCTTCGCCTTCGCCTGGCGGCCCTTCGGATTCTGTCGCACCCACTCCAGTTCCTTCTTGATGGTCTTCTGGCGGGCGGATTCGCTCGCTTCCTCCTGCTTGAGGCGCTCTTCCTTCTGCTCCAGCCACGAGCTGTAGTTGCCCTTCCACGGGATGCCGTGACCGCGGTCCAGTTCGAGAATCCACTCGGCCGCGTTGTCGAGGAAGTAGCGGTCGTGGGTCACGCCCACCACGGTCCCGGGAAACTTCTGCAGGAACTGCTCGAGCCAGTCGACGCTCTCCGCGTCCAGGTGGTTCGTGGGCTCATCGAGCAGCAGCATGTCGGGGTTGGACAGCAGCAACCGGCACAGCGCCACGCGGCGCTTCTCGCCGCCGGACAGGTTCGCGATCTTCGCGTCCCAAGGCGGCAGACGCAGCGCATCGGCCGCGATCTCGAGCTGATGCTCCGTGTCGCTGCCGGCAGCGGCCAGGATCGCCTCGTACTTCTGCTGCTCGGCGGCGAGCTTGTCGAAGTCCGCGTCAGGTTCCGCGTAGGCCGCGTAGATGGCCTCGAGCTTCTGCTTCGCTTCCATGACTTCGCCCATGCCTGCCTCCACCGCCTGGCGCACGGTCTGCTCGTGGTCGAGCTGCGGCTCCTGCGGCAGGTACCCGATGTTCAGGTTGGGCATCGGTACGGCTTCGCCCTCGATGTCCTTGTCGATGCCGGCCATGATCTTGAGCAGCGTCGACTTGCCGGAGCCGTTCAGGCCGAGCACGCCGATCTTGGCGCCGGGAAAGAACGAGAGCGAGATGTTCTTGAGGATCTGGCGCTTGGGCGGAACGATCTTGCCCACGCGATGCATCGTGTAGACGTACTGGGCCATGGAGACTTGCCTTCGGACTGATGCGGTATGGATGAAGGGCGCGATTATGCCCGTGCGCCGGGCGGTTGCGGCGCAGCATTGAAGCATGCGGCACCCCGGCGTATACAGCGCCGAGGTTGCTCACCCGATTCGACAGGAGGAAACGTCATGCTGCCGTCGCTGTCCGCACGCATTTCCGTCGTCCTTGCCACCGTCTGCCTGGCTGTCGCGAGCCCAGGCGCCCTCGCACAGAAGAAGTACGGGCCGGGCGCCAGCGACACCGAGATCAAGGTGGGCAACACCGGCCCCTACAGCGGTCCGGCCTCGGCCTACGGCACCATCCCGCGGGCCGAAGCGGCCTACATCGCGATGATCAACGACCAGGGCGGCGTCAACGGCCGGAAGATCAACTTCATCACGTTGGACGACGGCTACAGCCCGCCGCGGACAGTGGAACAGGTTCGCAAGCTGGTGGAGCAGGAGCAGGTACTGCTGCTGGCGGGCACCTTGGGAACACCGCCCAATTCAGCCATCCACAAGTACGTGAACGCCAAGGGGGTGCCGCACATCTTCGTGAACACCGGTGCGACCAAATGGGGGGATCCCAAGAACTTCCCCTGGACGATGGGCTTCAACCTCAACTACCAGGCCGAGGGTCACATCTTCGCAAAGTACATCCTGGATCAGAAACCGGACGCGAAGATCGCGATCCTCTTCCAGAACGACGACTACGGGAAGGACTACGTCAAGGGCCTGAAGGACGGACTCGCCGACAAGGCGGCAAAGATGATCGTCGCCGAAGCGAGCTATGAGGTAACCGATCCGACCGTGGACTCGCAGATCGTCTCGCTGAAGGCCTCTGGCGCGGACACGTTCTACAACGTAACCACGCCGAAGTTCGCCGCGCAGGCCATCCGCAAGGTGGCCGATCTGGGCTGGAAGCCGCTCCACATCCTCAACAACGTGTCGGCGTCCGTGGGCTCGGTACTGACGCCGGCAGGTCTCGACAAGTCGACAGGGCTGATCACCGCCGTGTACCTGAAGGATCCGACCGATCCGCAATGGGCGAACGACGCGGACATGAAAGTCTACACCGCATGGTTCAAGAAGTACTATCCCGACGGGAACATCAGCGATGCCTTCAACGTCGCAGGCTATGTCATCGCTCAGGGCCTGGTGCACGTCCTCAAGGCCTGCGGCGACGACCTCTCGCGCGAGAACATCATGAAGCAGATGGCGAACATCCGCGATCTGCAGGTCCCGATGATGCTGCCGGGCGTGAAGTGGAACACCAGTCCGACGGATTTCTTCCTGATCGAGTCGGCGCAGCTCGGAAAGTTCGACGGCAAGGAGTGGGTGCTGTTCGGGAAAGTGATCGGGCGGTGATGGTCTAACGGCAGCCCCCATCCCAGCCTTCCCACGGCTCACGCCGAGGGACGGAGTGCCTCTGGTCTGCATGGCGAAAGCAGATGCACTCCTTCCCCCACTCACCAGCATGAGGGAAGGTTGGGACGGGGGCCTGCCACCTTGATTCCCTCGCCGTTCACCTCCATTGTCCTCAACCTACCGAGGCCTCCGGAACCCGCCCCATGTCCACCCACACGGTCGACGCGAACCAGTCCACCTTTCAGCACGAAGTCATCGAAGCTTCCGACACCGTCCCCGTCCTCGTGGACTTCTGGGCCCCCTGGTGCGGCCCCTGCCGCGCGCTCGGCCCCGTCCTCGAACGGCTGGCCGCCGAGTACGAAGGCCGCATCCGTGTGGTCAAGGTCAACTCCGACGAGAACCAGCAGCTCTCCATGGACTACGGCGTTCGCAGCATTCCTGCGGTCAAGGCGTTCGTGGACGGCGAACTCACGGACGAATTCCTCGGCGCGCTGCCGGAGTCCACGGTGCGGGCGTTCATCGAACGGCTGCTGCCCACGCCGGCCGAACTCCGCCGGCGCGAAGGCCGGGAGCTGCTAGAAGCCGGCGACGCCGCCGCAGCGCTGACCCTGCTCGATATGGCGGTGACGCTCGAACCGCGCAACGACCGCGCGCGTGTCGATCGTGCCGAAGCGCATCTGGCCCTTGGCCGGCTCGATGCAACGCGGGGCGATCTCGCCGCGCTGGGCCCACTGACGAATCAGGACCCGAAGCTGGCGCCGGTCATCGCTCGCATCCGTCTGGCACTCGCGGCGCCCCAAGGCGAAGACGCCGATGCGCTGGCGCGGCGTGTTGCGTCAGACCCCGACGACCTCGACGCGCGCCTGAAGCTCGCCAACGTCCACATCGCACAGGGCCGCCACGAAGCGGCGTTCGAACAACTCCTGGAAATCATCCGCCGCGACCGCAGTTTCGGCGACGATGCGGGGCGCAGGACCATGCTGAACGTCTTCGACGTCCTGGGCAGCGGTCACGAACTGGTGTCTAGATACCGGCGCCAGCTGGCGTCGGCTCTCAACTGACGCTACGGCGATTGCGCAGGTACTCGATGACGCCCGGCAGGATCGAGAGCACGACGATGCCGAGGATGACCTTCGACAGGTGCAGCTTCACCCAGGGCAGGTTGCCGAAGAAGTAACCGCCGTACACCAGCAGCAGCACCCAGAGCAGGGCTCCGCCGACGTTGAAGACGATGAACCGGCGGTAGTCCATGGCGCCTACGCCGGCCACGAACGGTGCGTAGGTGCGGATGATGGGGACGAAGCGCGCGATTACGATGGTCTTGCCGCCGTGCTTGCGATAGAACGCCTGGGCAGCTTCCAGGTACTTCCGGCTGAAGAACCAGGAGTCCTGCATCCGGAACACACGCGGCCCGAGCCACTTGCCCACACCGTAGTTGACTGAATCGCCAAGAGTCGCCGCCACCAGGAGCAGCCCAGCGACAAGGTGCACGTTCAGCACGGCCTCGCCGGTAGCGGTGGAGACCGCGGCCAGGGTGCCGGCCACGAACAGCAACGAGTCACCGGGCAGTATCGGCGTCACCACCAGGCCGGTCTCGCAGAAGACGATCACGAACAGCAGGCCGTAGATCCACGCGCCGTAGTTCTGCGTGAACTCGAGCAGGTGCTGATCCAGATGCAGGATCAGCCCGACGATCTGCATAAGCCACTCCACGATGGATGGAGGCGGGCTCAGGCGGTCAGACGACCGCCTCTTCGCGTTTCTTCTCGGGTTTCACCAGATCCTCGCGCGTGACGCCGAACCACATGACCAGCGGGCTCGCCACCAGCACGGAGGAATAGATACCGAACAGGATACCGATCGTGAGTGCGAGGGCGAAGTAGTGCAGGGTCTCGCCGCCGAAGATCAGGATGGAAGTCACCATCAACTGGGTGGAGAAGTGCGTGATGATGGTGCGCGACATGGTGCTGGTGATCGCGTTGTTGATGATCTCCGGCACCGTCGCCTTGCGCATCTTGCGGAAGTTCTCGCGGATCCGGTCGAACACCACCACCGATTCGTTCACCGAGTAACCCAGCACGGCGAGTACGGCGGCTAGCACCGGCAGGGAGAACTCCCACTGGAAGAACGCGAAGAAGCCCAGGATGATCACCACGTCGTGCAGGTTGGCGATGATGGCGGCCAGGCCGAACTTCCATTCGAAGCGCAGCCACAGGTACAGCACGATGCCCACCGCCACCAGCAGCAGCGCGATGGCGCCGTTCTCCACCAGTTCCTTGCCCACCTGGGAGCCTACGAAATCGACACGGCGCAGCTCTGCGCTTGGATCCTGCGCCTTCAGGAGTTCGATGACGTGCTCGGACAACTTGGCCCCACTGATGTCCTGCTTGGCCGGCAGGCGGATCAGCGCGGTTTCCGAGCTGCCGAAATTCTGTACCGTCGCATCGGACAGCTTGTTCGCCTCGAGGACCGCGCGCACCTTGTCGAGGTCGGCCGCGTGACCGTAGGTGATCTCCATCACCGTACCGCCGGTGAACTCGACGCCGAAATGCAGCCCCTTCGTGATCAGGAACAACACCGCCAGCAGGAAGGTGATCAACGAAATCACGTTGAACACCAGCGCATGGCGCATGAACGGGATGTCTTTGCGGATGCGGAAGAATTCCATGTCGCGTCAGTGGGCTGGTTCGTTCGGTGTCGCGTTCACGCGGGTTGAGCGCGCTTGTGCCAGTCGGTGTTGCCGATGGGGAGCTTGTCGAGCTTGCGGCGGCTGCCGTACAGGAGGTTGACCAGGCCGCGGGACACGACCACGGCGCTGAACATGGAAGTCAGGATCCCGAGGCAGTGCACCACCGCGAAACCGCGTACCGGTCCGCTGCCGAACATGAAGAGCGCGATGCCGGCGATCAGCGTGGTGATGTTGGAGTCGAGGATCGTGCCCCAGGCGCGCTTGTAGCCCTCGAAGATGGAGTTCTGCGGCGTGTTGCCGTTGCGCAGCTCTTCGCGGATGCGCTCGTTGATGAGCACGTTGGCGTCGATGGCCATGCCCAGCGTCAGCGCCACGGCCGCGATGCCGGGCAGCGTCAGGGTCGCCTGGAGCATCGACAGCAGCGCCACGAGCAGGATCAGGTTGGTGGCAAGCGCCAGCACCGAGATCAGGCCGAACAGCGCGTAGTACGCGATCATGAAGAGCGAGATCGCGCTGAAGCCGATCAACGTCGACTTCCAGCCCTTCTCGATGTTCTCGGCGCCGAGGCTCGGGCCGACGGTGCGCTCCTCGACGATTTCCATGGGCGCCGCCAGCGCGCCGGCACGCAGCAGCAGGGCGACGTCCTTCGCTTCCTGCGTGGTCATGCGGCCGCTGATCTGCACGCGGCCGCCGCCGATCTCGCCACGGATGACCGGCGCGGTGATGACCTCGCCCTTGTTCTTCTCGATCAGCACCATGGCCATGCGCTTGCCGACGTTCTCGCGCGTGACCTGCTGAAAGATGCGGGCACCCTTGCCGTCCAGGTTGATGTGCACGGCCGGCTCGCCGGTCTGACCGTCGAAACCGGGCTGCGCATCCGAGATGCTGTCGCCGGTCAGCACGACCTGCTTCTTGAGCAGCAGCGGCACGCCGCTGCGCTCGTACATCAGTTCGTCGCCGAACGGCACCTGGCCGCCGATGGCCGCCTGGATCGACGCGGGATCGGAGTGATCCTCGTCCAGCATGCGCACTTCCAGGGTGGCGGTGCGCCCGAGAATCTCCTTGGCCTTCGCCGTGTCCTGCACGCCGGGCAACTGCACGACCACCCGGTCGGCGCCCGATTGCTGCACGATCGGCTCGGCCACGCCGAGCTCGTTCACGCGGTTGCGCAGGGTGGTGATGTTCTGCTGGAGCGCGAACTCCTGGATGCGCTTCTGTGCCTCCGGCTTCAGCGTCGCCACCAGCAGCAGCTCGCCGGCGGCGCCTTGCTGCCTGACGAGGAGGTCGGGCGAGTTGCGCTCTATGATGGCCTGGGCCTTGTCGCGGGTCGCTTCGTCGCGAAACTTGACCTGCACGCTCTGGCCTTCGCGGGCGACACCGCCATAGCGGATGTCCTTCTCGCGCAGCTCCTGGCGGATGTCGGAGGCGTAGCGATCGGCGGCCTTGGTGAGCGCCCCGTTCATGTCGACCTGCAGCAGGAAGTGCACGCCGCCGCGCAGGTCCAGACCCAGGTACATGGGCAGCGCGTTGATCGCGATCATCCAGCGCGGTGCGTTGGGCAGGAGGTTGAGCGCCACGACGTAGTCTTCGCCGAGCGCCTTCTGGATCGCGTCCTTCGCCTTGATCTGCGTATCCGGATCGGCGAAGCGGACCTTGAGGCTGGTCGGGTCCAGGAATGCACCCTTCGGCTCGATGCCGGCGCCGGCGAGCGCCTGTTCGACGCGCCCCATCAGTGCCGGGTCCACCTTGAGCGTCGTCTTGGCCGGCGAGACCTGCACGGCCGGCACTTCGCCGAAGATGTTCGGTGCCGCGTACAGCAGACCGATCGCCAGCGCGACGGCGATGACCAGGTATTTCCAGAGCGGGTAGCGGTTCATGCCCGAGGCACCAGTCCGGTCAGTCGGCCTTGCGGATCGAACCCTTGGGCAGGACCAGCTGGATCGACGGCCGCTGCACCTGGATCTCGACGTTCGGGGCGACCTCGATGCTCACGTAGGTGTCGCCGACCTTGGTGATCTTGCCGAGCACGCCGCCGCCGGCAACCACTTCGTCGCCCTTCTGCAGGGCGGCCACCATGTTGCGGTGCTCCTTCGCCTTCTTGGCCTGCGGACGGATCATCAGAAAGTAGAGCACCACGAACATCAGAATGATGGGCAGCATCCCCAACAGATCGAAGCCCCCGGGCGCTGCCCCGGTGCTCTGCGCCCACGCCTGCGTCACCCCCATTTGCCTACCCTCTCTCGATGAAACCTCGGGCCCGGGGCGGATGCGTCAAGCCGCCAGCCCCGAAAAAAGGCGCGCATTCTAGCATGCGGCCCCTGCGCCACGCCCCTGTTTTTCCCGGAAATCCCGGACGAATCCGGCCAGCGTCCCGGCCCGGATCGCGGATCGCAGGCCGGTCATCAGCTCGTGGTACCAGGTGAGGTTGTGGATGGTATTGAGCCTCGCACCCAGGATTTCGTTCACCCGGTTGAGGTGGTGCAGATAGGCGAGCGTGTAGTTGCGGCAGGTGTGACACGCGCAATCCGGGTCGGGCGGATCGAGCCGGTCGCGATACTGCGCGTTCTTCAGCCGGACCACGCCATGGCGGGTAAAGAGCCAGCCGTTGCGCGCATTGCGGGTGGGCAGCACGCAATCGAACATGTCGATGCCGGCCGACACGGCTTCGACGATGTCGTCGGGCGTGCCGACCCCCATCAGGTAGCGCGGCTTGTCCACGGGCAGGCGGGGGGCCGTGTGCGCGAGGATGCGGCTCATGTCCTCCTTGGGCTCGCCGACGGACAGCCCGCCGATGGCGTAGCCGTCGAACCCGATGCCGGTCAGACCGGCCAGCGACTCGTCCCGCAACGCCTCGTACATGCCGCCCTGCACGATGCCGAACAGGGCGTTCGGACTGCCCTCGAAGGCGCGCCGGCTGCGCTCGGCCCAGCGCAGCGACAGCCGCATGGAATCCGCCGCTTCCTCTTCCGTGGCCGGATACGGCGTGCACTCGTCGAAGATCATCGCGACGTCCGAGTTCAGCACGCGCTGAATCCGCATCGACTCTTCCGGCGTCAGCAGCAGGCGGTCGCCGTTCACCGGCGACTGGAACTTGACGCCCTCCTCCGTCACCTTGCGCAAGGCACCGAGGCTGAACACCTGGAACCCGCCCGAGTCGGTCAGGATCGGCCCATCCCAGCTCATGAAGCGGTGCAGCCCGTCGTGGCGTTCGATCACTTCGAGCCCCGGCCGCAACCACAGGTGGAACGTGTTAGACAGCACGATCTGCGCACCGAGCGCACGCAGATCCTCGGGACTCAGCGACTTGACCGCGCCATAGGTGCCCACCGGCATGAAGGCCGGTGTCTCCACGACGCCGTGGTTCAGCGTGAGCGTGCCGGAGCGCGCCGCCCCGTCCGTCGCAACCAGATCGAACTTCATGCCCTTTCGATCAGCATGGCGTCGCCGTAGCTGAAGAAGCGGTAGCGCTCCTGCACCGCATGCAGGTACGCACGGCGAATGGTGTCGAGGCCGCCGAAGGCGCTCACGAGCATCAGCAACGTCGACTTGGGCAGATGGAAGTTGGTGAGCAGCCGGTCGACCACCTTGAACTTGAAGCCCGGGAGGATGAACAGGTTGGTCTCGCCGCCACCGGCCTCGAGCGTTCCGGTGCGCGCCGCGGCTGCCTCCAGCGCGCGCAGGCTCGTGGTGCCGACCGCCAGCACCCTCCCACCCTTTGATTTGGTCTCGACGACGGCATCGACCACGTCCTGCCCGATCTGGTAGCGCTCGGCGTGCATGCGGTGCTCCGTCACATCGTCCACTCGCACCGGCTGGAACGTGCCTGCGCCGACGTGCAATGTCAGGAACACCGACCGGGCTCCCGTCTGCGCGATGCGCTCCAGCATCGGCTCGCTGAAATGCAGTCCCGCCGTGGGTGCGGCGACGGCCCCGGGCTTGTCGGCATAGACAGTCTGGTAGCGGGTCGCATCGTCGCCCTCATCCTCGCGCTCGATGTAGGGCGGCAGCGGCAACTGCCCGTGCTGCTCCAGCAGATCGAGGACCGGGGCCTCCGAGTCAAAGCGCACCTGGAAGAACTCGCCATGCCGACTCAGCACTTCCACCAGCAGATCACCGCCGAATTGCAGCCACGAACCTTCGCGCGGCGTGTGGCTCGCGCTCAATTGCACCAATGCATGGTGATCGTCGAGCACGCGCTCCACCAGCATCTCCACGCGCCCGCCCGTGGCCTTGCGCCCGATCAGCCGCGCCCGGATGACTCGGGTGTCGTTGAACACGAGGAGATCGTTCGGCTCGAGCAGACGGGGCAGATCGCGAAACCACCCGTCGCGGAACGAACCTGTCGCACCATCGACGGTCAGCATGCGGCTCGCGCCCCGCTCCGTCGGCGGATGCTGCGCGATCAGTTCCGACGGCAGCACGTAGTCGAACTCGTCCAGCTTCATGGGGGGCGGATTATGGCAGACGCCCCCGTCCGCCGCGCGCGCCCTTTCCGGCCGGGGGCGGCTGATGGATAATCGTCAGCCCTTCGCGACCCTGGCCGGGATGGCGGAATAGGTAGACGCACGGGACTCAAAATCCCGCGCTGGCAACAGCGTGCCGGTTCGATTCCGGCTCCCGGCACCAGAATTCTCCCCAACTGGGTGAATGGGGCGGCACGTCAAGGTGCATCAATCACTTGATGCAACGAGCAAAGTAGCCCCCTCACGTCGCCATCGAAGTGCGCACGGGTGCGCAGACATCTGGCATGAGCAACGCTATTGAGCCTTGAGTTCACCGCGCAGATTGGCTGCGTTCGCGATTCGTTCCGCCAGCCTTTCCAGCATGTCCCTCATAGCGCGAGTAGAAGCCTCGGACAGCAATGCTGATGCAGAGCCGCAATATGCCCCCGAGTCGCCGTCGAAGGTCTTCGAGCCCGTGGCTGCAGTGGCAAGCCCCTTGCCGTCAATGCGCTTAGCGTTGATGCCGACGTAAGGTCTGCTGTGGCAGTACAGCTACCGCTCCAGAACCCCATCGAGCAAGTAAGCCGGGGGGAGAAATCGTCCACGCGCACAACAGCGGAGCCTACCGCCCCCATCTTGATCAATTCGTCGGTCGTAGGAAGCGTGGACCGTTCCTCAACGTCTTCGACCAGAGCCTGAAAGGTGTGCTTCAGTGAGATGGCGAGGGAATCGCCGAACTGCACCGGATAGTGATGGGCACTGCATACATAGGAGGCGGGCTTTACGTCTCTTGACAGGTCCCTCACGCCTAGTTCAAAGACGATGACCCACTTGCCTGGGACCTTATTCTCGTAAGACGAGTAGATGTTTACGGCCTTAGTGGCGGCCGGTTGGACGTTGTACGCGCACCCGCTCAAGCACAACACCATTGCCAGCAACGTCCATGCGACTACTGGGGCACGCTGCTGAAACCGTCCTCCATACTGCGGGCGCGTCATCAGAGCTCTGACTCAGGCTACGGAAGGCACACTGGCAAGCCCCTTACGGATATTCGAGTGCGTCCCTGCAGCGCACGAAACCGAAGCCGAACCAGCACGATTCCTCCGGGAACGTCCGTCACCGCTGCTGCGGCGCCACCTCGAACGTGACGTTGCAGGAGATCGACACCCGCGGCCGCGTGCCCACATACGCGTGCACGTAGTGAAGCAGCCATCCCGGGAACACGATCAGGCGCCCGGTGCGCGGCAACGCCGTGAACGTGGTGCCCACCAGATCCAGACCGGGCATGGGCCGGCCGCCGTGGCGTGGATCCACCAACTCGAGCAATCCTGCATCCGGATGCGACCCCTCGTCCGGATCGCCGGCGTCGGCATAGTAGACCGTCGCCCAATGCGCCTCGGAATGGTCGTGCGGAATGGTGTAGTTGCCGTTGCGCATCACCATCGCCCACGCGCTGATGCCGATGCGCATGGGCGGCAGGCCCTGCCCGCTCTGCTTCGCGAGGTTGTCCACGGTCTCCTGCACCCGTGGAACGATGCTCTGGATCAGGGCGCGAAACGAACCGTCCTGGCGCTGTGCGAGATTGGGCGGTGAGTGCCATCCGCCCACGTTGCTGCGATGGACCGACGGCACGCTGGCGGACTCCGCGACGAGGCGCTCGGTAATGTCGCGATTGATCTCATCCATCCCCGCCAGGTCGTAGAGCGAAATCGGGGTGGAGAACAGGGGAATGTGGGGCATCGGCGAGAACGCTCGGGCGGATGATGCGAACTGCCGCCCTGCGACTCCGGTCGGCGGAAAAATCGGTACGCCCAACCCCGGCCGCTGTCGCCGAGCAACCGGGCGAATGTGGCACGGCTACCTTTCTGGTCCCTTACATCTGCGGTGCAAAGGAAGGAGCACGGCAGTAGAGTGCCGCTACGGCCCCCCATCGTCGTTCCGTTTCCGTCCAACGTTCCCGGCATCGACGCCAATACGGGGCGATACATTCGCGCCCAGTATCGAATTCTCGAAATCCGGCCCGACTGAACTCGCTGCCGGGTGGCTCGCCCCGCTACCGGTGCGCGACCCCTGCGCGCTCCATCATTGCCCGCAAGAGCACGTTGCAGCCCGCCTCCGTACACCAGCGGATGATGAGATCACGCGCCTGACGGTCGAGCTCGGTCAACGCGAGCCGCCGCACACCACCCTTGGGTGTGGCGCCGATCTCGGCCAACGTCATCAACGAATCCCACAGCCGATCCGGGTTGATTTCGATGTTCATGGGCAATGTTGGCACTGCTGCTTGATTCAGAAGAGGTCGGGTCGGACGTACCAGTCGTCCCAGTTGGAGAACTGTTCCAGTTCGCGGCGGTACCCGTTCGCCTCGAGCACCTGCCGGATGCCGTCGCGCGTAGCGTCCATGTAGTTGTGCTCGACGGAAACGATGCGGATCCGGTAACGCGAGAAATCGAACGCGGCGAGGATGTCCAGTTCGCTGCCTTCGGTGTCCACCGACAGATAGTCGATATCGCGGGGGGCTTCATGCTGCTCGAGCAGATCGAGCAGCGACACGGTCTCCACCTCGATCTCCCCGGCATCGCGCATCCGGCGCTCGGTGTGGGTATCGCCGGCGGCGCGCGCGCGCAGACCCGCAAGCTCGGGCGCCGACGAGGCGACGTACGAGAGTCTGCCCGC
Organism: Burkholderiales bacterium; assembly: GCA_019745565.1. Lineage (GTDB taxonomy): Bacteria > Pseudomonadota > Gammaproteobacteria > Burkholderiales. Next base: position 177,009 of record JAIESW010000016.1, on the reverse strand, counting down.
GCTCGCCGACCACACGCACCGATGATCGATCGTTGCGGTCCGGTTGGCGGCCAATGCCGGATGCCAGACCGGAAACGGCTCGGCGAGGATGCCCTTCCACCCGTACTCGCGTTCGAGCAGGCACGTGTTGCTCAGATCCACACCGTTGGTGGCTCCGAACTCCACGAAGAAGCCGTCGTGCCGGCAACCGGTGCGGTACAGGACGAAGAGATCCTGGAGGAGCTGCGCGTGCGAACGGGCGAAGTGCCCTACGCAGAAGCCCAGGAAGTCGAGTTCGCCGCCGTTGGCCCGGGCGTCGGCCTTGTCCAGCGCGACGTGATTGATGAGGTAGTCCCACAGAAACGCGCGGCCCTCGGGCGCGGTGAGCGGCGGTACATGGTATCGGGACACTTTTCAGGTGCGGATCACGAGTGTGATGCCGAAGTCTCCGCGCAGCAGATTGAGGACGAGCGGCCGCTCGACGCCGCGCAGCTGAGCGAGCAACTCGTTGGTGTCGCGCACCTTGCGGCGGTTGACGCCGATGATCAGATCACCGGGCCGCAGCCCATGGTTCCACGCGGGACTGGCCCGATCGACTTCGACGACGATGACCGCTTCGGAACGCCCGCCGCGCTCGAGATTGCCGACGCGCGCGCCGGACAGTTCGGGTACTGTCTGACGGCCCGTGGCCGTACTTGTGCGCGCGGCCTCGATGGTCACGCGCAGCACGATCGCCTTGCCGTCGCGCAGCACACGCAATTCCGCGGTATCGCCCACGGGGATCAGTCCCATCTGGTTGCGCAGATCACCGGAACCGCGCACGGACCGACCGTTCAACGCCAGCACCACGTCGTTGCGCCGGAGTCCGGCCTTCTCGGCGGGAGCGTCCTTGACGATGTCGACGATCACCGCGCCTTCGTAGGGCGTCACGTTGAGCGCTCTTGCGATGTCCGGTACCACGTCCTGCGCGGTGGCGCCGAATCGGCCGCGACGCATCTCGCCGAACCGGGCGAGTTGCGCCACCACTTTCTGCGCCATGTTGCTGGGCACTGCGAAGCCGATGCCGACGTTGCCGCCGGCCGGCCCGATGATGGCGGTGTTGATGCCGATCAGCTCGCCCTTCAAGTTCACGAGCGCACCGCCCGAATTGCCGGGATTGATCGACGCGTCGGTCTGGATGAAGTCCTCGTAGCCTTCGGTGTTGATGCCGAATCGTCCGAGTGCACTCACGATGCCCGACGTCACGGTCTGGCCGATACCGAACGGATTGCCGATGGCCAGCACGTAGTCGCCGACGTTCATCGCATCGGAGTCGCCGAACCTGAGCGCGACCAGATCCTGCGGATCGATCTGCAGCAGCGCAATGTCGGTGCCGGCATCCGAACCGAGTACACGCGCCTGGAATTGGCGGCGGTCCTTGGTCGTCACCATCACCTCGCGTGCATTCTTGATGACGTGATGGTTCGTGATCACGTAGCCGTTCTTCGCGTCGACGATCACACCGGACCCGGCGCTCACCTGCGGCCGCGCCTGTTCCGGAGCCCCGAAGAACCGCCGGAAGAACGGGTCCCGCATCATCGGATTCTCGGATTCCGCGTTGCCGGCGAGCACGGCGATGTTGACGACTGCCGGGGTCACCTGTTGCAACAGCGGCGCCAACGTCGGTACCTGGCCGTCCGCAGCGACCGGCGGGATCCCGGCCAGCGCCGTGCCGCGTCCGAGCACGAAGAGGCATGCGACGGCCCAGGCGCGCCAGGACTTCACGATATCGTCCGGTTCATGCCGCGATGAGCGTCGGCCAGGCCTCGAAGCCGAGCAGAGCATCGGGCTCCAGCAGCACGATGTTCTGCCGAGCGAGTTCGGCCGCAGTGGGTGTGGATTTCGTACGGAGATAGCGCTGCAGCGCCGCCACCGGATCGTCGCCGGGCTTCGCCTCGATGCTGCGCCCCTGCACGTCCACCGCCCGGCCCTTGAAGCTGTCGGGCAGCGCGGGATCGCGCCCGAAGTGCGAATCGCCGTAGTCCTCGCGCGCCTTGCGATGGGGCGGAAATGCCGCATCGGGATGCACCGCATAGAAGTTCCACACTTCGAAGCGCTCGAAGCCGGTCACGCCGTTCACCGCGTGCGCACCCGCTTCCCCCGCAAGTCCCACGCACAGCAGCCTCTTGCCGTACAGCAGCGCCCACGCCGGGTTGAGCCGGAAGAAGTCCTGCCGTTCGCGGCGAGCAACGCCCGCGATGCGCTTCAGGTCGCGGCGCGTGATCGGTTCGGTGCAGCGACTCCCCATGGGGTGCGCGGCGCCAGCCGGCTCAGGCGTGAGCCGGTGCCCGGGTCGTGCGCGATTCGCTGAAGAACTCGCGGACCGCCTGGGCGAAGGCCGTCACATCGTCGCGGCTGATATCGAGATGAGTCACCAGCCGCACCGTGGGCGAGGCCGAGATCAGCATGCCGCGGCGCGCGAGGTGCTCGCGCAGCGACCCGACGCGATCGGGCGCGACGCTCATGAACACCATGTTCGTCTGCACCAGGGCGGGGTCGATCTTGACGCCGTCGATGCTCCCCAGCGCTTCCGCGAGTGCGCGCGCGTTGGCGTGGTCTTCGGCGAGACGCTCGATGTTGTGGTCGAGCGCGTAGAGTCCGGCCGCAGCCGTCAGCCCCGCCTGGCGCATGCCGCCGCCCAGCACCTTGCGCCAGCGCCGTGCGCGATCGATCAGCGTCTTCGAACCGACCAGCACGGACCCGACCGGCGCACCGAGCCCCTTGGACAGACACACCGACACGGTGTCGAAGTGGCGCGCAATCTCGGTCGGTCGGATGCCGAGCTTCACGACGGCATTGAACAGGCGCGCGCCGTCCAGATGCATGTTCAAGCCCCGCGAGCGCGCCAGCTTTTCCGCTTCCGCGATGTAGGCGAGCGGGATCACCTTGCCCCCCACGGTGTTCTCCAGGGCGAGCAGGCGCGTGCGCGCGAAGTGCGAATCGTCCGGCTTGATCGCGGCGGCCACCTTGCCGAGATCGAGTGTCCCGTCGGGTTCGTTGTCGATGGGCTGGGGCTGGATGCTGCCCAGCACCGCTGCACCGCCACCTTCGTACTTGTAGGTGTGCGCCTGCTGGCCGACGATGTATTCGTCGCCGCGTTCGCAATGGGACATGAGGCCGATCAGGTTGCTCTGGGTGCCGGTCGCGACGTAGATCGCGGCCTCCTTGCCGAGCATCTCCGCCAGCCGCGCCTCGAGGCGATTGACGGTCGGGTCTTCTCCGTAGACGTCATCGCCGACGTCGGCTGCAGCCATGGCGGCGCGCATGCCCTCGGAAGGTTTGGTGACGGTGTCGCTGCGCAGATCGATGGTTCTCATGAATCGACTCCGAGGGAAAGTCAGTGGCGCCGGGCCACCTTGAGCCGCTGACGCGCCCCCCTAAGGAAGCGTGGGGGCTGTTTCATCCTACCCGCGATTGAATTTTTCGGCGACGATGCGCAATCCGCGCTGCTCGCGGATCAGCGGCACCATGCGCGCTTCGCGCGCTTCGATGTCGAGCGCGTATTTCACCACGGCTTCGGCGTGCTCCTGCGGCACCACGACCACACCGTCGTCGTTGCCGACCACGATGTCGCCCGGCTGCACCGGCACGCCGGCGCAGGTCACCGGCACTTGACGCCCCACGCTCAGGTGCCGGCCGACCGACGCCGCCGGCGATACGTTGCGGGCATAGATGGGCAGTCCGATGGCGCGAAGTTCGTCGAGGTCGCGCACCGCCCCGTCGCAGACGATCGCGGCCATGCCGCGCGCATGGCCCGCCACCGCCATCAGCCCGCCCAGACCGGCCACGTCGAGACCGTCTTCCAGCACGATGATGCCGACCTCGCCGGGCAGGGATTCGTCGATCATGCCGACGGAATCGCGCAACGAAGCCTCGCGCGTGGCCGCTTCACGCGGCGCTGGGCGGAGCAGCGCCGTCGCGGCACGGCCGACGAAGGCCCCCTCCACGATCGGTCGCATGCCGCCCAGCATGCAACCGGACCTCCCAACGACGGCATCCACCGCATCGGACAACGCCGCCACGCTGGTCGCCAGGAACGGCTCGAGCGTGGGATCGGAAAGCGGGCGCGTCGGATTCACCGGAAGGCGATTGCATCGATTGCCAAGAGACCGCCATTGTAAACGCGCGCGCCCCACGCTCACCTGCGATCGTGGAAATGACGGACCACCGTGATCAGTGTGAACCCGGTCAGCGCCAGGTTTCGAGATCCCGTTGCAGCGTGCGCCACCAGATCCACACCTGCTTGCGCTTGCCGACGTCGATGGTGCCGGTGCCCTCGACCCCGGGCCGGGTGCGCTCGCTCACGTCCTGCAGTTGTGCTTCGATGCGAACACGGTTGTGGCCGGCACGCAGCGTCGACACACCGGCCAGACGCTTCACCGTGAACCCGAGAGTGGACGTCTCCCCCGGCAGGGCGATGGCGCCGGCCTGCCCCTCGCGCAACAGCGAGAGATCCCGTTCGTCGACCCACAGCACCAGACGGTAGCTATCGACCGGAGCGATCTCCACCAGCGTCGCGCCGGCTTCCACCCGCGCGGCGCTCGCGTTCAAGGCGGTTCCCCCCACGACCACGCCGTCGGTTGGACTAACGATACGGGTGCGCGCGAGCCGCTCCTCGGCCGTGCGCAGCCGCGAATCGACTTCCTTCACCTTTGAATCCAGCGATTCGGTCGCCACGCGATCGCGGATCTCGCGCGCCTCGCGAGTGATCTGTGCGAGCTGGTTGCGCTCGGCCGCGAGGCGATCGCGCTCCAGGAGGAGTTCGCTGTCGTCCATGCGCGCGACCAACTGGCCGCGACGGACGGCATCGCCCTTGCGCACGGCGACTTCGCCCAGCACACCGCTGAAGGGCGCCAGCAGGGTGCGCGGGGCCTGTCCTTCCACGACACCTTCGACCGGGACAGCGTAGGGGCCCGTGGCGCCGAGCATGACCAGGCCGAGCGTCAGCAGCGCGATGAGTGTCAGCTTCAGTTTCATGCGCACCGGCCCGAACAGCGCGACGAAGGCGCGCCGTTCGCGCGTCACCGTGACCGGCCGCGCCAGCGGCTTCGCTTCGATCAGGGGTGCGGCCTGCAGTGCGATGGTCTCGAGGCTCGCCACCTCGTCGTGGGAGAACGGCTCCCCGACCGTGCGTTCCACCAGGATCGCACCGGCGGGAGCCTCGGGCCCCGGGAGCGGCAATGCGCACACGTGCGCATGCGTCGCCAGCAGTTCGATGGGCGCCGGACTGCGTTCCGGCTCGCCGTCGGGCACCGGCTCGTGCCGTTCGACACTCATCGCGCGCCCGACTTCGAGCACACTCTGGAGCGCCGGCGTGATGTCGACCAGCGGCGGCGGACCGTCCGGAACCGCGTCGACGGAATCGGTGCCCAGCGTTTCCGGAGCGTCCGGGTTCTGCCATTGCGCTCGCACCGAAAGCGAGCCGCGACGCAGAACGCCGACCGACACGGCCGAAGCGCCGAACGCTGCGCCGATGCCGGCGGCGAGCGCCGTCGATGCGGCTTTGGCGTCGCTCTCCCGCGCCACGTTCTCGGCAAGCCGCGCCGCCAGTTCGAGCCGTTCAGCCTGGACCGTCGCCGTGTGCGCGACGCCGCGGGCGCGCGCCGCCTCGAGCCAGCCCACGCCCCAGTGCAGCATATCGAGCGTGCCCTGCAGAGCGGGCGCCGACAAGGGCGCCACTTCGACCGTGGCGACCCAGCCGTCGTCCCCGCTCAGGGGGCAGACCAGATGGAAACCGCGCGCGGCGGAGCGCACCAGGGCGATGCCCTGCTGCACGCCCTCGCGTGCGCTCTCGGAGAGATCGCCCGGCAGCGTGTCCGAATCGGGCCACGCCGCCACCAGCATCATGCCGTCCTGCACGACCCGGAAGACGGCGCAGGCGCGCGCGCTGCGCATGCGGCGCGCCTGCAGTCGGGCCCACGGACCGGCGGCGGCCTCGCCCGTGCACGCCGACGAAAAAGCCGCCCACAGGGCGGCTTCTTCAGCCGGCTCGTCGACCTGTGGGCCGACGACCGGCTCGAAATCGGGCTGGGGCTGGGTCATCGCGACCGGAATGTGCGATGGGTCACTTCAATTCCCCGTAGCGGTTCTCGTATTCGGCCATCAGCTTCTGCAGCAGGTCGGAAAGTCGCTTGGCCGCGAACGGACTCAGGATGATGCGGTGATCGAGTTCGATCTCGACTTCGCCGGACATGCGATCCCAGTTCTGGTTGACGCCGAAATTCAGCACGACTTCCTCGCGGGTGCTCGTCGCGTTGCAGAAGTTCGCGTACGTGCTCTTGAGGCTGTGAGTATCCCACCGCACCTTCGGGGCCTGCGGTTGTTCAGCGGGTTTCGCGCCTTCTTCGGCGGGCGATTTTGCCATCTGTGACTCTCCTTGTTCGTGACTTGGGGGACGGGCGGAAAAGCTGCTGTGGCGGGACTCGCGTCGGCAACGGCGTCGCGTGCCGTCGAACCAGTGCATGAGGATAACTTGAGAACTACCACCTGCGCGTTCTCTATTCCACGGCAGGAAGCGGGGTGCGTGCCTGGGTTTAACGTATTGTTATTCCATATCTAACCCCAGACCGGAATCCGCGGCTGCGGACCAGTCGCGACAATGATGGACGACATGACGGGCCATTTTGCACGAAATCTATCGATTCGTGAGGTTCAACTGGTCATCGCCCCCCGGCTGCACCCTTGAAATCATGGGACGGCCGCATACACTGCGGGGCACTTCGCCGCTGCTTCAAACCCACTTGTGCTCCTCGTTCTAAAAACCATCGACAACGACGGTCGTTTCGAAGCGCTCAAACGCCTCCTGACGACCCACTGGACCTGGACCGTCGCCGACCACACGGACTCGGCCGCGTTCGCCCGGGCGCTGGCTCACGCCGACGCCGTGATATCCATGAACTGGCCCGCGTCGTTCCCGCCGGCCCCGAAGCTGCGCCTCATCCAGTTGCCCGGCGCGGGGACCGACGACATCGTGTTCGATGCGGTACCGCCCGCGGCCTCGGTCTGCAACGCCTACGAGCACGAGATCGGCATCGCCGAGTACGTGCTGGCAGCGATGCTCGAATGGCGCATCCGCATGCGCCGCATGGATGCAGAACTGCGCCACGGCCGGTGGTGGGGTTCGTGGCTCGCCGGGCCGGCTGCGACCCACGGCGAGGTCTTCGGGAGGACACTGGGCATCGTGGGCTACGGCCGCATCGGGCGCGAAGTCGCGAAGCGCGCGCATGCCTTCGGCATGCGCGTGATCGCGGTGAACCGCACGCCGAAGCCGGCCGACGGCTGGGCCGAGCGAATCGAAAGGATGGATCGGTTCCACGAACTGCTCGGCGAGTCGGACTTCGTGCTGTCTGCATTGCCGCTCGACGAGAAGTCGCGCGGCCTGTTCGACGCGACCGCCTTCGCGAACATGAAGCGGGACGCGGTGCTGATCAACGTGGGCCGCGGCCGCACGGTGGACGAGCAGGCACTGTTCGAGGCCTGCCGCGACCGCCGCATCGGCGGCGCCGTGATCGACACCTGGTACGACTATCCGCCGCAGACCGGGCACGAGGTGCCGACGCTGCGACCGTCGCGTTTCCCGTTCCACGAACTGGACAATGTGATCATGACGCCCCACGCATCAGCGTGGACCGACGCGCTCCTCGAGCGCCGCTGCCGCATCATGGCCGGCAACCTCGACCGCCTCGCCCGCGGCGAGCCGCTCGTCAACCTGGTCCGAGCGCCCAAGAGCGCGGCGGCCGCTGCCTGAACGGAAAAGACATGACACCCGCATCCATCGAGCAAGCCGCACAAGTTCTCTGGAAGGCATGGCAAGGCGGCACGACCCTGGATGCCCTGCCCGAGAACGTCCGTCCCGCCTCGCGCGAGGAAGGATTCGCCGTCCAGCTCGCCATCGCGAAACAATCGGGCGACACCCGCTTCGGCTGGAAGATCGCAGCCACCAGCAGCGCCGGCCAGGCCCACATCGGTGTCGACGGTCCGTTGCCCGGCACACTGCTCGGCAAGCGTGCCCGCACGTGCCCGGCCACGTTCTCGCTCGCGCACAACCTGATGGGCGTCTTCGAAGCCGAGTTCGCGTTCCGCATGGGGCGCGACCTGCCGCCGCGCGCGGCTCCGTACAGCACCGAGGAAGTGCTCGCCGCCGTGGCGACGCTGCATCCGGCCATCGAGGTTCCGGATTCCCGCTACCGCGATTTCGTTCGCGTCGGCGCACCGCAACTCATCGCTGACAACGCCTGCGCTTCGTGGTTCGCCCTCGGCCCCGCGACCGAGGCACCGTGGCGCGAGATGGATCTCGCACGCCATCCGGTGACGGCCTTCGTGAACGGCAAGCTGGTGCAGACGGGCAGCGGCGCTAACGTGCTCGGCGACCCGAGAGTCGCCCTGACCTGGATCGCGAACGAGCTGTCGCGCCTCGGCACGGGTCTTAGTGCCGGTGAGGTCGTCACCACCGGCACGTGCGTGGCGCCGGTGGCCGTGAAGGCCGGCGATGCCGTCGCCGCCGAATTCGGACCCATCGGCCGTGCCGAAGTCAGCTTTGACGCCTGAGTCCGCACACTTGGAGGGCTCGAGCCGGCTGCGTGCCGAGCCCCTGATGCGATTGCTGAGGGTGCTGCGGCGCCCGATCTACTATCCGAGCTCCTTCCTCAAGCTGATCATCGCCGGCTTCCTGCTGGTGTCGTTGCCGCTGATCTTCGCCATCGTCAACAACGCGGTGTCGATCCACGAGATCGTGGAGCGCAGCCAGCGCACCGTGCAGCAGGCGGTCCAGGCCACGCAGACGAGCCGGCTCATCATCGAGCAGGCCAACGCAATGGAGCGCAGCGTGCGGCAGTTCACCGCACTCGGCGACACCGCTCTGCTCGAGGGCTATGACCACGCCCGCGCCCGCTTCCTCGAGGCCGCGCAGCGGATGGGCAGCTTCCGCCTGGATGCGGAGCAATCGAACCAGTTGAAGACCCTGAAGCAGCGCGAGCTCGACATCGCCCAGGCAGTCGAGGCCGGTCGCAGCAAACCGGCATCGCTGGCACCACTGCTCGCCGAGTTCCGCGCGCTCGACGTGCTCGCGCAGGCGCTGGACGACATGGGCAGCGGCGTCGTGGAGCGCGAGGTCGCGTCGCTGCAGTCGGTCTCGGAGGGCGTGCAGCGCTTCATCTTCTGGCAACTGGTCGCGCTGGTGCCGGTGGCGCTCTTCATCGTGGTGGGTGCGATCATCCTGATCTCGCGCCCGATCTCGCAGATCGACGCGGCGATCCGGCGGCTCGGCGAAGGCGACTTCGGTTCGCGCGTCGAAGTGCAGGGGCCGGAAGACCTGCAGCACCTCGGGCGTCAGCTCGAATGGATGCGCCTGCGGCTGATCGACCTCGAGGAACAGAAGACGCGGTTCCTGCGCCACGTGTCGCACGAATTGAAGACGCCGCTCGCGTCGCTGAAGGAGGGCATCGATCTGCTCGAGGAACAGGTGCTGGGCGATCTGTCGCCTGCGCAGCGTGAGGTGGCCACCATCCTCAAGCAGAACACCCACCGCCTGCAGCGCCTGATCGAGGATCTGCTGTCGTTCCACACCGCGCAGTATCAGCGCGGTGCCGTGGCGTTCTCACCCGTCCCGCTGTCCGAGGTCATCGCGCGCGCCGGGCAGCAGCACCGCCTCACCATCGCCTCGAAGGGCCTGCGCTACCAGGTGGACTGCCCGGCCATCGTGCTGGAGGCCGACCAGGACAAGCTCGCCGCCGTGGTCGACAATCTGGTGTCGAACGCGGTCAAGTTCTCGCCGGCCGGCGGACGCATCCTGGTGATGGCACGCTCGAACGGACAGGAAGCTCGCCTGGAAGTGGTGGACGAGGGACCGGGCATCGCGCAGGAGGAGCGCGATGCCGTGTTCGAGCCGTTCTTCCAGGGCAGTGCGCCGTACCAGGGACCGGTGAAGGGCACCGGCCTGGGACTCGCGATCGTGAAGGAGTTCGTCGCCGCCCATCGGGGACGAGTGGAGATCGTCGACGGCGGTCGCGGCGCGCACATCCGCGTGTCGCTGCCGCTCACGCAGAAGCAGCTGCAAGCTGCCTAGCCTAAGAGGGCCACGTGAAGACCATCGTCATAATCCTGCTTTCGACAGTATTGCTCGCAGCCTGCCAGACCACGCCGCCGCGGCCCGAACCGGAACCGGAGCCGCAGCAACCGCCACCCGCGGTTGCGGAACCGGTGCCGTGCGAACCGCAGGTGAAGGAAGTTTTCACCGGGACCGATGAAACCTTGTTGTTTCTCGCCAATCTCAAGCAGAGGTCGCAGGCCGATCTCAAGACGGCCCTGTACCAGGCGCGCAAGGATTTCACCGCCACCGGCGCGGAGTCGGCGCGCATGAAACTGATCCTGCTGTACCTGCAGCCGGGCACTTCGTTCCGCAGTGAAGCCCAGGCCATGCAGCTGCTCGACCCCTACATTCGCGGCGACGTGAGCCCCCTCAGCCCGTATCGCGGCATCGCCCAGTTGATTCTTGGCAATCTGGAAGAATCGCGGAAAACCGATGCCGCAGTGCAGGTGCAGGCGGTGAAGGTGAGGGAAGAACAGAAGCGCGCGGACGAGCTGCAACGCAAACTCGACGCACTGAAGGACGTGGAGCGCGCTATGATTGAAAAGGATCAGAAACAGAGGAAGAAATGATGCGAGCCACAGCAAAAGTGTTGGTGGTTGACGACGATGCGGACCTGCTGAAGCTTGTATCCATTCGGCTACAGTCCGCCGGATTCGAGGTCGCCACCGCCGACAGCGGCGAACGCGCGCTTGCGATTCTCTCGGCATCGACACCGCAGGTGGTCGTGACCGATCTGCGCATGGGCGGCATGGACGGGATGGCGCTGTTCGATCAGATCCATCGCTCCAATCCGGTCCTGCCGGTCATCATCCTCACGGCCCACGGCACCATTCCGGATGCAGTGGCCGCGACCCAGCGCGGCGTATTCGGCTATCTCACGAAGCCATTCGACGGCAAGGACCTGGTGACCCAGGTGACCCGCGCGGTGAATCTGTCGGCACCGGTCACGACGGACGACATTTCCGAGGAATGGAAAAGCGGCATCGTCACGCGCAACCCCGAGTTCGAAGCCGTGCTGTCCCGTGCCAAGCTGGTCGCCACCGGCGATGCCAGCGTCCTGATCCGCGGCGAAAGCGGCACCGGCAAGGAACTGCTTGCCCAGGCCATTCACCGCGCCAGCCCGCGCCGCGACCAGCCGTTCATGGCGATCAATTGCGGTGCGATTCCGGAAGCGCTGCTCGAGTCCGAACTGTTCGGTCACGTGAAGGGCGCCTTCACCGGGGCCGCACGCGACCACGAGGGCCTGTTCCAGTCTGCCAACGGCGGCACCGTGTTTCTCGACGAGATCGGCGACATGCCGGTGGCATTGCAGGTGAAGCTGCTGCGTGTGCTGCAGGAACGGACGGTCCGTCCGGTGGGTGCCACGCAATCGGCGCCGGTGGACGTGCGCATCGTCTCGGCGACCCATCGCGATCTCGACGCGGCGATTCGCGAGGGGCAGTTCCGCGAAGACCTCTACTACCGGCTGAACGTGGTGAGCTTCACGCTGCCGCCACTGAGGGACCGGCGCGAAGACGTGCCGCTGCTCGCCGGCCACTTCCTCACCAACATCGCGCGCAAGTACGGCAAGACCGTCAATGCGTTCTCCGCCGACGCACTGCAGCGGCTCGTGAAATACGATTGGCCCGGCAACGTGCGCGAACTGGTGAACGTCGTCGAACAGGTCGTGGCACTCACCACCAGCGCCGTCGTGAGTCCCGCGCTGGTCGAGAGTGCGTTGCGCATCCAGGCGACCGAACTCGATTCCTTCGAGCAGGCTCGCGGGCAGTTCGAGCGCGATTACCTGGCGCGGTTGCTCAAGATGACCAGCGGCAACGTGACCCACGCAGCGCGCCTCGCCAAGCGTAACCGGACCGAGTTCTACAAGCTCCTGCACCGGCATCACCTCGACCCCGGGCTCTTCAAGGCCCTCACCTGAAAGACGCGCCCTCCGGCGCCGTTCTGTCGTCGTGCAGTGACAGACAGACCCCTCTCCGACGCCTGCCGACTGGACCCAAATGGGTGATTTATCAGAGATTTGCGCCGTCGGCACGCGCGTTGCTCTAAAGCCCTGTGCTTCTCGGCCGATATGCTCCCTGCTACGGGGACCGATCGTGCTCCCCGAGGGAAGCGCAACGGAGGGGCAACATGGAATCGAGGAGCAGGCTGCTGTTTCCGCTGATGGTCGCCGCGGCGCTGTCGGTCGTGGTGTTCAGCGGGATCGGGGTGGCGGCCATCACCGGCAATCTCCCGCTCGCGCGCACCGGCAATCCGGCGGGCGATTTCTCGTTCAAGGGCTCCAAGGCTGCGGCCAAGGCCAAGGGCGACAAGGCGCTGCACATGTCGTCCCACGAATGCACGACCTGCGGACGTGTCCAGTCCATCGAGGCGATGACACCCGACGCACTGGCAGCGGCCTCCGGTGGCCCGCTGGTGATGCGCGATCCGAACGGTTCGTCGGCCAGCAACCTGAGCGCACCCGACACGTCCAATTCCTCCAACGGCTTCGTGGTGAAGCTGCGCATGGACGACGGCACGATGCGCGTCATCCAGGAACACATCAAGCCGCGCTTCAGCGTCGGCCAGCGGGTGCGTCTGATGAACGGCTTGGTCCTGACCATCGGCTGAACGGTCGCTTCCGAGTTCGAATTCACCGCCGGGGTCCGACGTGAGAACGTCGGACCTCGTCGTTTTCGCGCTCTGCGCGACCGTCCTGATGCTGCAAGGCTGCGCCACCGGCGGCAACTCCGGGACAGCGCAGAAGGCGCCTGCGGCCCGCTACAACCTGGCCGGCTATCCGCCGCAGTTCCGGGATGGCTTCAACGCCGGCTGCGACGCCGCCAAGCGCAAGGTGGCGGAAGCCGAGGACAAGGCCCGCTACACGTCCGACAGCCAGTACCGCGCCGGCTGGAAGGACGGTCAGTCGGTGTGTAAACCGAAGTAGGGGCGGCCGGATGGCCCCCATCCCGACCTTCCCCCGGCGTAGCCGGGGGAAGGGGTATACGTCCCCTCCCCCAGCTTTGCTGGAGGAGGGCTAGGTGGGGGCAGCGACGCACAACACTGCGCCAGACGCCCGGTGACTCGATCGTCGCAGCCTAGTAGACCGACACCAGGAGGCTGCAAGGCGTCTGCTCGAGCAGCGACGACCCCACCCAGCCGCGCCACCAGCGTGCGGCGAACGACGTCGCCCGCGGATGCGCGACCAGGATCATGCTCGACTTGAGTTGCGCGGCGAGCTTGCAGATCTCCTCCACCGGCTCGCCCCAGGACATGTGGCCCGTGGCAGGGAAACCCTGCGCGATGAGCGCGGCGACACACTCGTCCAGCCGCGCCTTCGCCTGCGCCCGCTCCTCGTCGATCACCTGGCCCGGCACGTAGCCCTCGGCGAGGAACAGGCCGGCCGGCATCGGCAGGACGGCCAGCAGATGCGTCTCGTCGTGGGGCAGCAGATTGATCTCCGGCGCCGCGAGCAGCGCGCGCTGGCCTTCGATCGTTCCGTCGTATGCCATCAGGATGCGCATCGCTTTCTCCTGCCGAACTGGTCTGCCGAACGCCGGTTCCCGGTAGCTACAGCCCCTCGCTAGCCCGCAACGCCCCCACCGTCGACCACCAACGTATGCCCGTTCACGTAGTCCGATGCCGGACTCGCGAGGAACAATCCGGCGCCCGCCAATTCGCCCGGGATCCCTGCACGACGCAGCGGGTTGTGAGTCTGCAACGCGTGAGTCACGCGCGGGATGACCTTCTCGGTGAGTTTGGTCGGGAAGAACCCGGGTGCCAGCGCATTCACGCGGATGCCGTGCGGCCCCCACTTCACCGCGAGATCGCGGGTCAGGCCGAGCACCGCCGCCTTGCTGCCGGTGTAGCCGACGGCATCGAGGATGTCGGGCTCTTCGCCCTTCAACCCCGCCACCGACGCGATGTTGATAATCTTCCCGTAGCCCTTCTCGATCATGCCGGGCGCGCACGCCTTGCACGCGTAGAACGTCCCGTAGAAATTGACCGCGGTCACTTGCTGCAGTTTCTCGGCGGGCATGTCGACTGCGGGTGCCGCCCAGGATACGCCGGCACCGTTCACCAGGATATCGACGGTGCCGAGCTTGTTCTCGGTCTCCTGAACTGCCTTGACGACGTCGGTCTCGACGCTCACGTCGCCCACGATGCACAGCGCGCTCGGCAGCGATTTCAACGCCTCTTCGAAGTACTGCGGCCGCCGCGCCATCAGCGCCACCTTCGCACCGGCCTCGACCAGCGCCTCGGCGATCTCGAGGCCGAGTCCCCGCGAACCGCCGGTGACGAATGCGACCTTGCCGTCGATGCGGAAGCGGTCGAGATGCTTGCCCATGGAAGCCTCCTCTTTTTCGGGGTCAGACGGTCGCGACCGGCGTCGCCGGCGAACCGACCGCGCCGGGCAGGCGCAATGGCGGGGCCGTCAACATGAAGCGCGTGCGCTTGTGGGCCCTCAGCCATTCGCCGAGATCCTTGAGCCACCACAGTTCGCCAAGGGGCACGCCGAGCTTGAACAGGCAGTGCTGGTGCAGCGGCAGGTGCGCGCTCGCCCCCGGCACGTCGCGCGGCGGGTAGAATTCGACCGCATAGTTGTCGGAGCAGATGGCCGCGACGCCGCTGTCGGTGATCCATTGCAGCAGCTTCTCGTCGCGTCCGTCGAGGCCCATGCTGATGGCTTCGAGCCGGGCGAGATCCGGATCGCGATTCATCCCGAGGATCGCATCGGTGAATCCGGTCCGCATCACCAGCAGATCGCCCTGTTCCACCTCGATGCCGTCGGCATCGAGTACGCGCTGCACGTCGTCATAGGACAGCGCACGGCGCACCGCACCGAAATGCGCATGGAAATCCAGCATGACTCCGCGCCCCTGGATGGGCTTCACCGCGAAATTCGAGATCGACAGCTTGAGCGCTCCGAGGTGCGCACCGCAGGCTTCCTCGTGATCGTCGTGGTGGATCACCGGCCCCACCACATGCTCGTTCGCACGCCACCCGTTGTAGTAGACCATCTCTGGCTTGCCGTCACCGTCGGCATCGAACCAGGCACCCACGTGCGCCAGCGAATCCCATTGCGTCGAGTACTGCAGCGTGAGGAGCACTTGATCGTCGCACACGACGTCGGTGCTGTGCCCGTTCTCCTTGCGCAGCGGGAAGTTCATGTTCGGCTTGCCGAGGCGCGAGGTCGGGGTCAACTCGGGCGGTCCGCGGCGCGGATTCAGCTTGCGTCCGCCCGGATAGTCGAGCGGAATGGACAGGCAGAAGCTCACCCCCTCGCGGATCTCCGCGGCGCCCTGCCGCACCTTCTCCGGCGTGATGAGATTGATGCGACCCAGTTCGTCGTCCGGCCCGAAGTCACCCCAGGTCGACCCCGGGGGCCGCTGCCGCCAGCGTGGATTCACAAGCCTCCTCCCTCTTGTTCTTGGGTTGCGGCCGGTGGTCCGGCACGATTCGACGGATTCTACACATCGACCGCAGCCCGCCCGGCGCCTGCTGGCAAGGCCGCGCCCGCCCCGCTACCATGCGGGGCTCGAGACGCCAATCACGGAGTGCGCCATGAATGCCCCCGCCCGCAAGCCCGTCTTCCAGTGGGATGACCCCTTCCTGTTCGAGGAACAACTGACGGACGACGAGCGCATGGTGCGCGACAGCGCCCGCGCCTACTGCCAGGACAAGCTCATGCCGCGCGTCCTCGAGGCCAATCGCCACGAGAAGTTCGATCGCGCGGTGATCAGCGAAATGGGCGCTCTCGGCTTCCTCGGACCCACGATCGAAGGCTACGGCTGCGCCGGCGTGAACCACGTGAGCTACGGGCTGATCGCGCGCGAGATCGAACGCGTAGACTCGAGCTATCGCTCCACCATGAGCGTGCAATCCTCGCTGGTGATGTACCCGATCTACACATTCGGCAGCGAAGCGCAGCGGCAGAAGTACCTGCCGAAGCTCGCCAGCGGCGAGATGGTGGGCTGCTTCGGCCTGACCGAACCCGACCATGGCTCCGACCCGGGCGGCATGATCACGCGCGCCCGCAAGGTGGACGGCGGCTACCGGATCTCCGGCGCGAAGATGTGGATCACCAATTCCCCCATCGCCGACATCGCGGTGGTATGGGCGAAGAACGACGCCGGGGTCATCCGCGGGTTCATTCTCGAGCGCGGCATGAAGGGACTGTCCACACCCAAGATCGAAGGCAAGTTCAGCCTGCGCGCGTCCGTGACCGGCGAACTCGTCATGGACGATGTCTTCGTCCCCGAGGAAAACCTGCTGCCCGAAGTGGAGGGGCTCAAGGGACCGTTCTCCTGCCTCAACAAGGCACGCTTCGGTATCGCGTGGGGTGCGCTCGGCGCAGCGGAGTTCTGCTGGCATGCAGCGCGGGAGTACACGCTGGATCGCAAGCAGTTCGGTCGGCCGCTCGCCGCCAACCAACTGATCCAGCTGAAGCTCACCAACATGATGACGGAGATCACGCTCGGCCTGCAGTCGGTGCTGCGCGTGGGCCGCCTGATGGACGAAGGTCGCGCCTCTCCCGAGATGGTGTCGCTGATCAAGCGGAACTCCTGCGGCAAGGCGCTGGACATCGCGCGGCTGGCTCGTGACATGCACGGCGGCAACGGCATTTCCGACGAGTACCACGTCGTGCGCCACATGCTCAACCTGGAAGCGGTCAACACCTACGAAGGCACGCACGACGTGCACGCGTTGATCCTCGGGCGCGCGCAGACCGGCATCCAGGCGTTCAGCGCGTAGCACCGCGTGGGGGCCCTCGACCACCTCAAGGTCCTCGACCTCTCGCGCGTCCTCGCCGCTCCGTGGTGCGGCCAGATCCTCGCGGATCTGGGCGCCGACGTGGTCAAGGTGGAACGCCCCGGCGCCGGCGACGACACCCGCAGCTGGGGTCCGCCGTGGATGAAGGATCAGGCCGGGAACGACACGCGCGAGGCGGCCTACTTCATGGCGGCGAACCGCGGCAAGAAGTCGATCACGCTCGACATCTCGAGGCCGGCAGGTCAGGACATCGTGAAGCGCCTGGCGCAAGGCGCCGATGTGCTGCTCGAGAACTACAAGGTGGGCGGCCTGCGGCAGTACGGCCTGGACTACGCGAGCCTCGCCAAGCTCAATCCGCGACTCGTCTATTGCTCCGTGACCGGCTTCGGACAGACCGGCCCGTATGCGCCGCGCGCCGGCTACGACTTCATCATCCAGGGGCTCGGCGGCCTGATGAGCATCACCGGCGAGCGCGACGATCTCCCCGGCGGCGGGCCGCAGAAGGTGGGCGTGGCCGTCTCCGACCTGATGACGGGTATGTACGCGACCATCGCCGTGCTCGCAGCATTGGCGGAACGCGAGAAGAGCGGCCTCGGCCAGCACGTGGACATGGCGCTGCTCGATACCCAGGTCGCGATGACCGCAAACATGGCGATGAACTATCTCGCCTCGGGCAAGCCGCCGGCGCGGGCCGGCAACGCTCATCCGAACATCGTGCCCTACCAGACCTTCGCGGCCTCGGACGGTCACATCATCGTCGCCGTGGGCAACGACGGTCAGTTCACCCGGCTGTGCGAGATCGCCGAGGCCCCGGAGCTCGCGACGGATCCGCGCTTCGCGACCAATCCGGCGCGCGTGAAGCATCGGTCGATCCTCGTGCCGCTGCTCGCCGAGCGCATTGGCCGCAAGCCCATGCACTTCTGGAGCGAGGCCCTGGAAGCCGCGGGGGTGCCGTGCGGACCCATCAACGACATCGCCCAGGTATTCGACGATCCGCACGTGCAGCATCGCGGCATGCGCATCGAACTGCCGCATCCCACTGCCGGCAAGGTGCCGCTGGTGGCGAGCCCGATCAAGCTGTCGCGCACACCGGTCGAACACCGTTCCGCACCGCCGCTGCTCGGCCAGCACACCGACGAGGTCCTCGCCGGCATCGGCCTCGACGAACAGGCGATCGCCGCCTTGCGCGCGCAGGGCGTGGTCTGAAGCCACGACACGGGTGATGGACGCACGCTGGCGGAGCCGCGCACCGGTCGCGCTCTACGCCGTCTGGTGCATCGGTGCCTATGCGCTCCTGCTGTCGTCGGACTGGCACTACGGGTGGCATCTCGTGCTGTACGCACTCGCGCTCTTGCTATTGTGGAAGCCCGCCGTGTTGCGGCCACGCCGTGCCGCAGCCACCGCCGTGCACCTGGTGCTGATCGGCACGGTGTACACGGCTTTTGTCGGTGAACCGCTCGCGCTGCTCGCGCGCGGCGACCTGCATCCGAATCTGCTGGTCAACGGCTTCCTGTGGATCGGCAGCTTCGCCGGCGCCTACCTCGCATGGGTCTGGTTGCTGGCGCGCGGCCGGTGGCATCCGGTGGCGCTCTTCTTCCTCTGCGGGACGCTCGCCCTGTTCGATCACAGTCTGGCGCTATGGAAGATGGCGTACGCAGGCGCCGTGAGCGACCTCCTGGTATTCGGTCCGGTGCTGCACCTCACCTACGCTTCGATGCTCGCCCCCGTCGTCATCGCCTATCGCTCCGCCCTCGAGAAGCGCAACACCGCACCGCACATCGGCATCGTCATCGCATCGGTGTTGCTGCCCGGCATCCTGTTCCGCCTGGGCAGCCTCTGGATCCCCCTGGCCCGGACGTTCATCGAAGGGTTCTGATCCGCGTCAGAAGTACCGCAGCCACGCGAGCTGGAACACGCACAACAGGATCGCGTCCCAGAAGATCACCTCGCCGGTGGAAAACCACCGGCGCCGCCGGTTCCAGCGAGCGAAGGCCCACCACACTGCGATCGCCGCCAACAGCGGCACGAAGCCGGGCAGGTTCACGGGCGCCGCGCGCCGGTTGCGGGATCGAACCAATGCAGCGCCGCGACCGGAAACCGGACGTGCAATGTCCGGCCCGATTCCGCCGTCGCGTCGTCATGGGTACCGCGGACGATCAGCGAGCGGTCGCCGGCCCGCAGGAACCACAGGACATCCGGCTCCACCGGCTCGCACACGTCGAGCACCAGCGGCACCGCCCCTTCCGTGCCGGCGGGTACGATCTCGATCTGCTCGGGGCGGATGCCGAGCACGACGGGGCCCGAAGATCGTTCGCCGACGGGAATCGACAGGCCCGGTGCGTGGAACCGGCGATCGCGGACTTCACCGTCCAAAGTGTTCATCGCGGGGCGTCCGATGAATTCGGCGACGAACCGGCTCGCGGGCCGGCGATAGATGTCGCGCGGGGCCTCGAACTGCTCGAGGCGGCCGTCGCGCAACACTGCGATGCGCGTGCCGAGCGTCATCGCCTCCTCCTGGTCGTGGGTCACGAACACGAAGGTCTTGCGCAGATCCCGATGTAGCCGTTTCAACTCGGTGCGCAGTTGCAGGCGCAGCAACGCGTCGAGGTTGGACAGCGGCTCGTCCATGAGACAGATTGCCGGCTCCCAGACCAGCGCCCGCGCCACCGCGACCCTCTGCGCCTGACCGCCCGAAAGCTCCGCGGGCTTGCGATGCAGATAGGGTTCGATGCGCAGCATCGCGGCGATCGCCTGCACCTTGGACCGGATCGCATCGCCGGCGAACTTCCGCACCCGCAGCGGATACGCGATGTTCTCGAACACGGACTTGTGCGCATACAGCGCATAGTTCTGGAACACCATGCCCATGCCGCGCAGGCGCGGCGGCAACGATGTCACGTCGCGCCCGTCGATCTCGATGGTTCCGGCGCTCGGCACGTCGAGCCCCGCGAGCATGCGGCAAGCCGTGGTCTTGCCGGAGCCCGAAGGACCCAGCAGCACGATGAACTCCCCCTGCTCGAAAGCGAGATCGAGGCCGTGCAAGGCAACCGTGCCGTCGGGGAACGTGCGGCGGATGCCGCGTAGTGCTACGCCCATCAGCCCTCGCCGGCCTGCCATCGCCCGGAGGGCGATGGCCTTCGGTAGGCACAGACAGTCCGCAGGGACTGTCTGTGTCCGGCCTCAGCCCACAAGGGGGCTGGCCCCCTCTGGGGGAGAGGCCGCAGGCCTATCGGGGGGATCGTCATATCAGGCCTTCACGGCGCCGAAGGTGAGGCCGCGGACGAGATGTCTCTGCACCAGCATGGCGAACACGACGATGGGCAGCGTCGCCACCACCGCCACAGCCGCCACCTGGCCCCACAGCGTGCCATGCGGCGTAACCAGTCCGGGAATGCCCACGGTCAGCGGCCGGCCTTCGAACGCCGCGAGCAGGAACGCGTACAGGAACTCGTTCCAGCTCAGGATGAAGCAGAGCACGGCCGTGGCCGCAAGGCCGGGAGCTGCGAGCGGCAGCACGACACCCAGGAAGGCGCCGAGGCGTGAACGTCCGTCCATCTGCGCGGCCTCGTCGATCTCACGCGGGATATCCGCGAAGAAGCCGCGCATCATCCACACCACCAGCGACAGGTTGAACGAGGTGTGCGCGATGATCACGGCATGCAGCGTGTCGATCATGCCGGTGGCCGTGAAGAAGAGGAACAGCGGCACGGCAATGGAGATGGGCGGCGCCATGCGCGTGGTGAGGAAGAAGAAGAACAGATCCTCCCGGCCGGGAAACCGCTCGCGCGCGAAGACATACGCCGCAGGCGCACCGATCGCGAGCGACAGCAGCGTCGAGAAGCCGGCGATGAGCAGCGAGTTCCACAGCAGCGGCAGGTACTCCTTGCCGATGAAGACCGCGGGATAGTTGGCCCAGGTGGGTGCGAATCGCCACGTGGGTTCCGGCGACAGGATGTCGACGCGCGTCTTGAACGAGGTCAGGAGCAGCCAGACGTAGGGTGTCACCGCGATCACCACCGCCACCGCCAGGACCGCCCACGCGATCCGCCGCCACGCGGTGCCGGGCGTCATGCCGCGACCCTTTCGCCGGAGGGCTTCCAGTAGACCGCCTTGTAGAAGATCGAACACAGGATGACGACCACCAGATACACCATGAACGCCACGGCGGCGCCGTAGCCGATGTCCCAGTTCTTGAAATTGACGCGGTATGCGTAGATCGACAGCAGTTCGCTCACCGTTCCCGGTCCGCCGCCAGTGAGGATGAAGACCTTGTCGAACTCCTTGAACGCGTCGATGCCGCGCAGCAGCAGCACCAGCGCGATGATGGGGCGCATGAGCGGCAGCAGCACGTCGACGAACTGCCGCCACGGACCGGCCCCGTCCATGGTGGCCGCTTCGAAGGGCTCGCGCGGCAGGCTCATGAGGCCGGCCAGCACCACCAGCGTCACGAACGGCGTCCATTGCCACACGTCGATGGCGACGATGGCCGGCATCACCAGCGACGGGTCGGAGAAGATCGCTGCGTCGCGAGCCAGCAGCCCCACGCTGCGCAGGTAGTGCGTGACCATGCCGAAGTCGCCCTGCAGCAGGAGCTTCCACAACAGTCCCACCGCCACCGGCGCAAGCATCATCGGTATCAGCAGGAGCGTCAGGACGACACGGGTCGAGCGGACGCTGCGATGGATGAGCAGCGCGAGCGCAAAACCCAGCACGAACTCGAGGCCGACGCTGGCCACGACGAAATGCAGCGTGCGTCCGAAGCTCGACCAGAAGATGTCGTCCTCGCGCATCAGGCGGCGGAAGTTGTCGAAACCGATGAACGCGCCGTGCTGATCCGGGTTCGCGAACGACAGATCGGTGAAGGCCGTCCACGTCATGTAGTAGAACGGCCCCACCAGGAAGATCACCACCAGCACCGCGGCCGGCGCCAGGAGGAACCAGGCGGTTCCCCGATCGAACAACAGTCGACCGCGGGTGCCGCCCGTGTCTACCCCCTGCAATGGCGCTCCCGGCAGGCCGTCACTTGACGGGATACTTGAGCGGCGCGCACTTGCCCAGGAGCTTGGAGATGTCCTTCGCCGATGTGTCGAGCGCGGCCTTGGCGGTCTTCTGACCCACCAGGAAGGTGGAGATCTCGCGCACGAGGATGTCCGTCATCTCGCCCGATTGCGGCAGCGTGGCCTTCGGCTTGGCCACTTCATTGGTCTGCATCGACGCCTTGGCATAGGCGAGCTTCTGGACATCCTTGGAGGCGTAGACGTCGGGCCGTGCGCTGGCTCCGCCGTTCAGATGCTGCTTCAGTTGCTGATCGTACGCCATCATCCACTGGATGAAGAGATACGCCGCGGCCTGGTTCTTGGCCGAGGCGGGAATCAGGTAGCTCCACCCCTCCACCTGACCCACCTTGCCGCCCTTCCCCTGGGGCACCAGGTCGAACGCCATCTTGCCGGCGACGGTGGAGGCTTCCTTGTCCTCGGCCACCGCGTAGGTCGCATCGTTCCACATGATGAGTTCGAAGACTTTGCCCTGCTGCATGAGGGCCATCACGTCGTCCCAGAAATAGTTGAGCGTGTCGGGCGGCGAGAACTTCACGAGACTCTTGTAGTACTCGAGCGACTCGATGGCCTCGGGGCTGTTGACGATGACCGGCCCGCAATCGGAGCCGGCCTTGACGTCCAGCACATCGCCGCCGAACGAGTAGAGGAAATTGAGCCACTCGTACCACAGCGCTTCGTGGCGCTTGCCCTGGAGCGCGGTTCCGTAGAGGCCCTTGTCGGGCCGCGTGAACCACTCGGCGAGATCGCGGTACTGCTTCCAGTCACGCGCCGGCTGCAGATCGTAGCCGTACTTCGCCTTGAAGCCGGCGCGCTCCTTCGGATCGTTCAGCAGGTCGTTGCGATACCACGCATACATGGTGAGCGCGGTGAACGGAAAACCGTAGACCTTGCCCTGGTACCAGGAGATCTCCTTCCACAGGCCCGGATAGAGCACCTTAGCGGGTTCGAAGGACGGGTCGCGCAGCTTCGGATCGTCGAGGAAGCGATCGATCGGCTGTAGATGCTTGTTCGCGACGAACTTGCCCAGTTCGCGATGGGGCTGAAGGATGAAGTCGTAGCGGGCACGCTTGCTGTTGAGATCGAGCATGACCTTGTTCACGGCCTCGGAGTGCTCGTACATCTCGATCTCGACCTTGATGCCGGTGCGCTTGGTGAACTCGGGCGCCATGGCCTTCATGGCCTCCAGCGGCGGCAGCGCCTCGCCGATGGTGCGCACGGTCACGCCCTTGTAGGGCTTGGCAGCCTCCTCCAGTGTCCAGGCATGAGAATGTGGGACTTGCCACAGCGCGACCACGACCGCCAATCCGCGCAACCACCCGTTCATCCGTCCCATTTCTCTTCTCCCTCCCATGAAAAGAAAGCGTCGGTACGGGCTGCCCGGAGAGCCGCCGCGCACCGCGATCCTGTCATACCGGCTTGGAACTTGCAAAGCCATTTTGTGTGAGTTACAACATCGATCCAACCACCAGGCATGCCGCCTCGAGGCACGCCGGACAGGGCCGGAGGAACCCGACGATGGACTTCATCTTCATGCTGACCCGGCAGGACCGGACCATCGAAGACTGCCTCGAACTGTTCGACCTGATCCGCCCGCTCGGACTGCGTCACGTGGGCTTCAAGGATGTCGGCGTGAGCGAGACGGTGTTGCACCGCCTGACGGAGCGCATCCGTGCCAGCGGCGGGAAGGTCTACATGGAAGTGGTCAGCACTTCACCGGAAGCCTGCCTGAAATCGGCCGAGACGGCACGGCGTATCGGTGTAGATTGCCTGCTCGGCGGCACCCAGGCGCAGGAGATTCTCGAGATCGTGGCAGGCACGAACATCGGTTACTACCCGTTTCCGGGCACGCCGTTCGGCCATCCCACGAAACTCGCCGGCGGGGTCGACGAGGTCGAACGCCAATGCAGCGCATTCATGGCGCAGGGCTGCGCCGGCGCCGACCTGCTCGCCTATCGCGCCACCGATGCCGATCCGATCGAGCTGGTGCGTGCTGCGCGGCGCGGTCTGGGACCGCAAGGACGGCTGGTGGTCGCCGGCAGCATCGACACCATGGACCGCATGCGCGCCATCGCGGCGGCCGGTGCCGATGCCTTCACCATCGGCTCGGCCATCTTCTCCGGCACCTACAGCCCGCAGAAAGGCTCGGTCATCTCGCAGCTCGCCGACGTGATGGCCGACAGCGTGCGCCTGCGCCTCGGCGAGGCCGCCTGACGTGACGCTCCGGCCGGTGGCAGGCCCGGCGCGGGCTGAGGTGTCAGCGGCCGCGCTTGGGCAGCGTCCAGCGCAGCTGGGGCGCACGGCCCTTCGGCGTATCTTGAGTGGTGGTGAGTGATTTGGCCTTCGTCGGCGTCGACATCGGCACCCAGAGCCTGAAGGCGATCGTCACCGACGACGAGTTGCGCGTGATCGGCTCCGCCTCCGTCGGCTACCGCCCCCACTTTCCGCAAGCGGGCTGGGCCGAGCAGGACCCGCAGCTCTGGACCGACGCGCTCGGCCCGGCGATCGGGCGCGCGCTGGAGCAGGCCCGCATCACACCGCAGGCGGTGCGGGCCCTCGGCATCGCGGGCCAACTCGACGGCTGCATTCCCACCGATGCGGCGGGCCACGCCCTGGCGCCGTGCATCGTGTGGATGGATCGCCGCGCCGCCCGCGAGATCGACGACATCGCTGCCGACCTCGTCCGGCAGCGTGCGGGCCTGGTGCTGGACGCGAGCCACATGGCAGCAAAGATCCGCTGGTTCGAACGCAACGATGCCAACGCCTCCCGGGCGCGCACCTGGCATCAGCCGACGTCGTACCTGGTCGAACGCCTCACCGGCGAGCGCGTGTTCGATCACGGCATCGCGTCGACCACCATGCTCTACAACGTGCGGACCAGAACCTTCGATCCGCAGCTGCTCGACGCCTTCGCCATCGATGCGGCACGCCTGCCGCGCGTCGACGAGGCCGGCAACGTCGCGGGCCGATTGCACGCCGCGGGCGCCGCACTCGCCGGGCTTTCCGCGGGAACGCCGGTCGCCGTCGGCACCGGCGACGATTTCTCCAATCCGCTGGGCGCCGGCGTGCTCGATCCGGGCCGCCTTGCCTGTTCCCTCGGCACGGCCGAGGCGCTCGGCGCGGTTTCCGATACACCCGTCATCGACGACGGTGCGCTCGTGGAGACCCACGGGTGGTTCGGCGGCCGCTCCTACATCAGCAACCCGGGCTGGCTGTCCGGTGGTGCGGTCACGTGGTTCTGCGACCTCTTCTCCGTGGAATCGCCACAGGCACTGTCGCAGCTCGCAGCGACCGCACCGATGGGCTCCGACGGCGTCACTTTCCTCCCGGCACTGTCGGGGGCCATGGCACCGCGCTGGATCGCCAACGCTCGAGGCACCTTCCACGGCATGACCGCCAAGCACGGCAAGGCGGAACTCGCGCGTGCCGTCCTCGAAGGTTGCGCCTGCGCCATGCGCGACGTGGCGGACCGCCTGCGATCGCTCGACGTACCGGTGCAATCCATCCGCCTGGTGGGCGGCGGCGCCCGGAGCACCTTGTGGGCAAGCATCCGCGCCACGATCGCGAACCTGCCCGTGGAAACCAGCGCGGTGACCGATACATCGCCCCTGGGTGCCGCGGCTCTTGCCGCCCAGGCGGCCAACGGCGGACGGCTGACGACACCCGATGCCGGACCCTTCAGCGTGATCGAGCCGCGGGCGGCGGACCGCGCGGCCGCCGAAGCCGCCTATGCCCGCTATCGCCGCCTGTTCGACGCACTCGCGCCGATGTACGACCAGCCATGACCACACCGACGTATGACATCGTCGTCATCGGCGGCGGCATCAACGGTGCCGGCGTGGCGCGCGATGCGGCCGGCCGCGGCTACCGCGTGCTGCTGGCGGAACGCGACGACTACGCGGCCGCGACCTCGTCCGCGTCGTCCAAGCTCGTGCACGGCGGCATCCGCTATCTCGAGCACGGGGAGTTCCGTCTCGTTCGCGAATCGCTGCATGAGCGTGCGGCGCTGCTGGCGATCGCCCCCCATCTGGTGGCGCCGCTGCGCTTCCTGCTGCCGATCACGAAATCGCAGCCGCGCCCCGCCTGGATGGTGAGCCTGGGACTCACCTTGTACGACGTGCTCGCCGGCAGGCATCGGTTGTCCGGCACGGGCCGTCTGACACCGGAGGCAACCGCCGAGCTGGGTGAGTTGCGCACCGAGGCCACCACCGCGATCCTCCACTATCCCGACTGCTGGACCGACGATGCGCGCCTCACGCTCTGCACGTTGCTCGATGCACGGCAGCGTGGCGCCGACATCCGCAACCGCTGCGAGGCGATCGCCGTGGTGCCGACCGAAGCAGGTTTCCACATCGAGTTGCAGCACCGCGGCACGCTGACCACAGTCACCGCTCGCGCCGTGGTGAACGCCTCGGGGCCCTGGGCCGACCGGCTGCTCCAGCGCGTGGAGGGTCGTGCGTCATCCCCGGTGCGACTGCGCCTCGTGCGGGGCAGCCACATCGTCGTCGCCGCCCGCCCGGACGCCCGGCCCGAGGCCTATACGCTGCAGCACGACGACGGCCGGGTCGTGTTCGTCATCCCGTGGCTCGACGGTCGCTTCCGCATCATCGGCACGACCGACGTGCCGCACGATGCCGACCCCACCGCCGCGCAATGCACGCCGGAGGAACGGGACTACCTGATCGGTGTGCACAACCGCTACTTCCGCCGGCCGATCGCGGCGGGCGACGTGATCTGGAGCTGGTCCGGCGTGCGTCCGCTCGTGGACGACGGCAGCGACCGCCCGTCCAAGGTCACGCGCGACTTCCGCCTGCAGGTGGAAGCGCACGGCAAGACGGCTTTGGTGACTATCTTCGGCGGCAAGTTGACGACGCATCGCGTGCTCGCGGAGCGAGTGCTGGCAGCGCTGGAACCTGCGCTGGGCTTTCGCCGGAAACCGTGGACGGCACACGAGCCGATCACGGGCGGCGATCTTCCGATCGATCGCCACGCGGCGTTGGCAGCGAGCGGCCCCATGTACCTTGCCCCGAAGCTGCGTTCGCGCTGGGTCGCCACCTATGGGAGCGTCGCCGCCGAACTGTTCGAAGCGGTCCGGCAGCGTCCGTCGCTCTCGCGCGAGATCGCACCCGGCATCTGCGAAGCGGAACTCCGACACGCCTCGTCGCGCGAAGACGCCGTCACGGCCGACGACTTCCTTTACCGACGGACCAAGACGTTCATCGATCTGGATGCGGCCGGGCGCAACGCCGTGCGTCGGTGGTTCGGCGAAGAGGACGCGGAGGCCGCCGCATGATCGCCCGACCAGGGATGCGCCGCTGATGTCCAACAACCTCGAACGGCTGCTCGCAGGACGGTTCCCCGATCCGGACGGCAGCGGCATGTTGTCGGTGCCGGTGCGCACGGTGGTGATCGGCACCGATCTCGCCCGCTCCGCCGCCGCATTGCTCGCACCGCTGAAGCTCGGCGCACGGCTCGCCGTCTTGCACGACCCCGATACCAGGGCCGCAATGGGAGCGGAAGTGGCGGCGGCAGCGGCGGCGACGTTCGACGTGCAGGAGATCGTCCTGCCGCCCCATCCGAAACCCGACGCCGACACGGTCGCCCTGGTGCGCGATGCGGCATCAGGGTGCGATGCGATCGTCGCGGTCGGTTCGGGCACGATCAACGATCTCGGCAAGTACGCGGCGCACCTGTCCGGCAAGCCGTACGTCGTATTCGGGACCGCACCCTCCATGAACGGCTATACGTCGGTGAACGCCGCAATCACCGAACGGGGTCACAAGAAGACGCTCCCCGCCTCGGGCGCAGCGGGCGTGTTCCTCGACCTCGACGTGCTGGGCAAGGCACCGCCGCGCCTCATCGCAGCCGGCTTCGGCGACTCGGCGTGTCGCACGACCGCTCAGGCCGACTGGCTGCTTGCGCATCTGCTGCTGGATCAGACCTACCGCCGTGCACCGTTCGCACTGCTCGAGGAGGACGAACCCGCCCTGTTCGCCCTGGCCGCAGGCCTCTGCCGCGGCGAACGTCCGGCGCTGGCCCTCCTGGCGCGCACGCTGTCGCTGTCCGGCTTCGGCATGGCGATCTGCGGCGGATCCTATCCGGCGAGCCAAGCCGAGCATCTGATCAGCCACTACATCGACATGCTGGGCAAGCCCGAGTGGCCCGAGAGCTTCCACGGTGAGCACATTGCGGTCACGACACTCACCATCGCACGCCTCCAGGCGCAGTTGTTCGCCGCCGACGAGAGTCCGTCGTTGCGCGCAACCGCCGATACGCCGCAAGCGTTCACCGAACACTTCGGGAGCGTACTCGGACAGGAGTGCTGGAAGGCGTTCACGCCGAAGGCTTTCGACGCCGCTGCCATGAGCGCGCTGGATGTGCGGCTCAAGCGCCAGTGGCCCGAGATCCGCTCCGCCGTGCGCGATGTCCTGCTCCCGGTCGACACGATCGAGGCGGCGTTGCGGGCGGTGAACGCACCGATGACACCCGAAGCGCTGGGCATCCCGCGCACCTTCTATCGCGAAGCGACACTGCACGCACGCCGCATCCGCGACCGCTACACCTGTCTCGATCTGGCCGCTGCTGCAGGCACCCTGCAGACTTACGTCGACTCCCTGTGAACATGCTCGAACCCTGGAACCGCTGTCCCCGTGAAGTGCGCGCCTCCGTGCATGCTGTCCTCACCGATATCGACGACACGCTGACCGAGGAGGGCCGCCTCCCTGCCATCGCCTATCACGCGCTCGAACGCCTGCAGCAGGCCGGCTTCCTCGTGGTTCCGGTCACCGGGCGACCGGCGGGCTGGTGCGATCTGATCGCACGGCAATGGCCGGTCGATGCCGTAGTGGGCGAGAACGGCGCATTCTATTTCCGCTACGAGTCGACGACGAAGCGCATGCTCCGTCGTTACGCCAAGGACGACGGGCAACGGCGCATCGCGCGCGATCGTCTGCACGAGATCCAGCGGGCAGTGCTCGCCGAAGTGCCCGGCGCCGCGGTCGCGTCGGACCAGGCCTACCGCGAGGCCGATCTCGCCATCGACTTCCGCGAGGACGTGCCACCCCTGCCGCGTACCGCGGTAGACGGCATCGTCGCGATCTTCGAGCGCTTCGGGGCGACCGCGAAGGTGTCATCGATCCACGTGAACGGCTGGTTCGGTGGCTACGACAAGCTTTCCACGTCGCGGCTGCTGTTCAAGGAAGCCTTCGGCCGCGACCTCGATCAGACCCGGCAGGCAGTCGTTTTCGTCGGCGACTCGCCCAACGACGCACCGATGTTCGGCTACTTTCCGAACGCGGTCGGTGTCGCGAACGTGCGCGACTCCCTGGATGCGATGCCGGCGCACCCGCGCTGGATCACGGAAGGACGCTCCGCGCACGGCTTCGCCGAAGTGGCGGAAGCGTTGATCCAGGCCAAGGCACGGGAGCGCCGACCCTGAACAAGAAGGACCGCCACTCGCTGATCATCTCGGAGGTCCGCTCCAGCGCGGCCATCCGCGTGTCCGAACTCGCGCAGCGCATCGGCGTGTCGGGCGAAACCATCCGCCGCGATCTGGCGGAACTGGTGGATGCCGGCTTGGTGAGCCGCACCTACGGCGGTGCGACGCTGGCGCCCTTCGTCGCCGAACCGAGCGTAGGCGAACGCGACCGCACGCTCGTTGCGGAGCGCTTCCGGATCGCAGCGGCGGCGGCGCAGGAGGTCGAGAACGGGCAACTCGTCACGCTCGACGGCGGCTCCACCACGCGCGCGGTCGCGCGCCACCTCGCGCAACTGCGGCGCGACCTCACCATCATCACCAACAGCCTCGGGGTCGCGATCGCCGCCGGAGCGAACCCCACGTTCCGCGTGCTGCTGTGCCCCGGCCGCTACCACGCCGGCGAAGGCAGCGTGTTCGGCGAGGACACCACCGACTACCTGGCGCGCTTCCATGCGCACGTCGCCATCATCGGCGCGACCGGCCTGACGAATGAAGGTCCGAGCGAGGCAGTCTCGGGGGCCGCAGCGGTGAAACGCGTGATGCTGCGCCGTGCCGCCGCGACGCTGCTGGTGCTCGATCACAGCAAGTTCGAGCGTACCTCGGTCGAGACGGTCTGCGATTTCTCGGCGCTGGGAACGATCGTGACCGATGCGCCATTGCCGCCATTGCTGGCGCGGGCAGCAGCGGAAGGTGGGACTCGGGTAGTCGTTGCCTGAGGGGCGGACAGGCGGCTAGATGCACCTGCCGCCATCGACCTCCAGACACGCCCCGGTAATGAACTCCGCTTCGTCCGACGCGAGGTAGAGGGCCGCGTTCGCGATATCGAGCGGCCGTGACAACCGGCCGAGCGGGATGGACGCCACGAACTTCGCGCGGATCTCAGGCGTGTCCTGCCCCATGAACTCGGGCAGCATGCCGGTCTCGCCCGCCACCGGATTGATGATGTTCACGCGGATGCGATCCGGCGCCAATTCGCCGGCCATGGAGCGGCTGGTCATGATCGCAGCGCCCTTCGAGCCGTTGTACCAGGTCAACCCCGGCCGTGGACGGATGCCGGCCGTGGATGCGATGTTGATGAACACACCGCCGCCGACCGACCGGAAGTGCGGCACGCAGTGCTTCGCACTGTGGAAGAGGCTCTTCACGTTGACGGCGTAGATGCGGTCGAACATCTCCTCCGGGACGTCGAGGAGCGGCTGGTTGCGGTGTGTGATGCCGGCGTTGTTCACCACGATGTGAAGGCCCCCGAACGCATCCTTGGTCGCCTTCACCAGTCGGGCCCAGTCGGCGTCCTTCGACACGTCGGCATGGGCGAACTGCGCCTTGCCACCCGCAGCCGCGATCTCGTCCGCGACTCTGCGACCGCCCGCATCGTTGATGTCCGCGGCCATCACGGCGCACCCTTCCTGCGCGAAGCGCTTCGCGATGCCCTCCCCGAAGCCCGAGCCGGCACCGGTGACGATCGCGATCTTGTCCTTCAGTCTCATCTGCTCCTCCGTGCAAAAGACAGCGGGAGCCCCGAAGGCTCCCGCACGATGATTCCGCCGCCCGGTCGTATCAGTTGCAGACGGTCTGCGTCGCTGACTTGTCGAGCGTCTTGATGCCGACCGTCTCGAGCGCCACGTCGTGGCGCACCGCGGTCATTTCCGCCAGGATCGCGACCGCGATCTCGGGCGGCGTCTTGCTGCCGATGCGCAGCCCCACGGGGCCGTGCAGACGCGCGAGCTCGGCCTGCGACAGATCGAACTGCGCGAGACGCTCGCGGCGCTTCTCGGTATTCAGGCGCGAGCCGAGCGCGCCCACGTAGAACGCGGGCGACTTGAGCGCCTCCAGCAGTGCGAGGTCGTCCAGCTTGGGGTCGTGCGTAACGGCCACCACGGCGCTGTGGCTGTCGAGATTCAACTCGACCACCACGTCATCCGGCATGCCGCGCGTCAGTTCGACGCCGGGTACATCCCACATGTCGGCGTATTCCGCACGCGGATCGCAGACGACGACTTCGTAGTCGAGCGCCTGGGCCATCTGCGCCACGTACTTCGAAAGCTGGCCTGCCCCGATCACCAGGAGACGCCAGCGCGGCCCATGCACCGTGGTAAGACGCTTGCCGTCGAATTCGAGGATGTCGTTGCGCGACGCAGCCTTCAGCGTGGCGACACCGGAATCCATGTCGAGCGTCCGCGCCATCAGCTCGTGCCGCTCGATGCCGCTCAGCACGCCATCGACGGTTGCGCGGTCCGCCACCGGCTCTAGGACGAGCTGCAGCCGCCCGCCACAGGGCAGCCCGAAACGCTGCGCATCCTCCTTGCTGATCCCGTAGATCGTGGTCTCGGGCTTCGCCGCGGCCAGCGACGAGGTCCTGACCTTCTCGATCAGGTCGTCCTCCACGCAGCCGCCGGAGACCGAGCCGGCCACCATGCCGTCGCCCCGCACCGCCAGCATTGCACCCACCGGGCGCGGCGAGGAACCCCAGGTCTCGGTGACCGTGGCCAGGATGACGCGATGCCCTTCGGCCAACCACGCCGCGGTGCTTTTGAGTACCTGCAGATCGACGCTGTCCATTGCGAAAAATCCCTTGCTTGGCCGACGAGCGACCCCGTCGGGAGAGCATGCCTCAAAAGGAATCCGGCCTCAACGCCCTGCCCTTTGGGGGCATTGCGTTGAGGCCGGGATGCTGCCTACCGCGGCGTGAACCGCGGTTGAACCTGCTTACGCCTTGATCGAGCCCTTGATGTTCTCGGGCGTGAACGGCATCTTGCGCACACGGATACCCGTGGCGGCGAAGATGGCGTTGCCGATCGCGGCCTGGACCAGCGCCGTGGCGGGTTCACCCAGACCACCCGGGGTGTTGTTGCTCTCGAGCCAGTGGATATCGATGGCCTTGGGCGCTTCGTTCATGCGAACGACGCGGTAGCCGTCGAAGTTGGTCTGCTCGACACCGCCGTTCTTCACGGTGATCTCACCGTACATGCACGCGGACTGACCGAAGATCGTGCACGACTCGATCTGGGCCTTGGCCTGATCCGGGTGGATCAGCTGGCCGGCGTCGACCGCGTACGTCACCTTGTCGATGATCACGTCGTAGTTCTTCGTGACCGAGACTTCGGCAACGCAGGCGAGGCAGGTGTTGTAGCCTTCCATCACGGCCACGCCCTTGCCGCGACCTTCCGGCAGCTTCTGGGCCCAGTTGGACTTATCGCGCACCGTCTCGAGAACCTTCTTGAGACGGCCGCCGACCGACACGCCGGCGGAAAGGCCGGACCACTTGTGCTTCTCCTCACCGTACTCGAGGTTGTCGATACGGAACTGGATCGGGTCCTTGCCGAGCGCATGGGCGACTTCGTCGATGAAGCCCTCGACCACGTAGGCGTTCAGGTTGTGCGACACGCCGCGCCAGTAACCCGGCGTGATGCCCGTGTCGTGCATCTGGTACGTGAGCTTGTGGTTCGGGACCGCATACGGGAAGTTGTCGATCGCCTCGACCGAGAACGGGTCGATGCCATCCTTCACGATGCTCGGGAACAGGCGCGACGAGATCGAGGGGCTGGTGCCGTGGTAGCGATAGCCGACCAGCTTGCCGCCGCCGTCCACGCCCATCTGCACCTTGTAGTAGCCGCCCGGACGATAGGAGTCGTGCGTCATGTCGTCTTCACGGCTCCAGACCATCTTCACCGGAGCGCCGACCGCCTTGGAGATTTCCGCAGCATCGATCGTGTAGTCGACTTCCACGCGGCGACCGAAACCACCGCCCAGGAACGTCGTGATGACGGTGATCTGCTCGGGCTTGAGACCCGTCGCACCGGCCACCACGAACGGCACCAGTTGCTGGAACTGGGTCGGCGTGATGATCGTGGCACCATCGGCACGCACGTCGGCAACGGTGTTCTGCGGCTCCATCGGCGAGTGCGACAAGTGCGGCAACTCGTAGGTGGCCTCGTAGACCTTGGAGGCCTTGGAGATCGCACCGTCGGCGTCACCGGCTTCACGGAACACGGCACCGGGCTGGTTGGAGGCGTCCTTCAGGCCGGACCACACCTTGCCCATGTCGTTGTTGGCGTTGGGGCCCTCGTCCCAGGTGATCTGGAGGAGGTCCTTCGCCTTCTTGGCTTGCCAGTACGACTCGGCCACCACGGCGACACCGCGCGAGTACTGCACCACGGCCTTCACGCCGGGCATGTTCTTGGCGCGGGTATCGTCGAAGCTCTGCACCTTGCCGCCGATCATCGGGGGCATGGCGACCGCGGCGTACAGCATGTTCGGGACGCGGACGTCGATACCGAACGTGGCCGTGCCGGCGACCTTCATCGGCGTGTCCAGACGCTTCTGCGCCTTGTTGCCGACGACCTTGAACTCCTTGGCCGGCTTGAGCGGCACGTCCTTCGGCACTTCCATCTTGGCAGCGGCTTCGGCCACGGCACCATAGGTGGTCTTCTTGCCACCGGGGCCCGTGATCGTGGCGTTCGCGGCCTTGCACTGGCCGGCGTCGACACCCCACTCCTTGGCGGCAGCGGCCACCAGCATGATGCGGGCGGAGGCACCGGCCTTGCGCAGCTTCTCCCAGGCGTCGCGAACGGCGGTGGAACCACCGGTCAGCTGACCGCCGAGCAGGGAGTTGATGTAGACCTCGGCGGGCGGAGCGAACTCGACCTTGATCTTGTTGATGTCGACTTCGAGCTCTTCGGCCACCAGCATCGGCATCGAGGTGTAGACGTCCTGCCCCATCTCGGAGCGGGCGCACATGATGGTGATGCTGTTGTCGGTGCCGATCTTGACCCACGCGTTGGGCGAGTTGGTCTTGGCTTGCGCCTCGGCCACCTTGGCGCCCAGCGGCAGGTACATGCCGAGTGTCAGGCCACCGCCGACCGCAGCGGAAGCCTTCAGGAAATCACGACGGGCAGTCATTTGAATGTTTTCCATGGTGAGGGGCCTCCGTTACGCCATGCGCGCAGCGTCTTTGATCGCGGCGCGGATGCGGGGGTAGGTGCCGCAACGGCAGATGTTGCCCGACATCCAGGCGTCGATGTCCGCATCGGACGGCTTCTTGTTCTGAGCAACCAGCGCGGCGGCCTGCATCATCTGGCCGGGCTGGCAGTAGCCGCACTGCGGGACATCGAGTGCGATCCAGGCCTTCTTGATCGCGTGGGTCGCGGGCAAGCCCTCGATGGTGGTGACCTTCTGACCGGCTACGGAGCCGATCGGGGTCTGACAGGAGCGCACGGCGTTGCCGTTCAGGTGCACGGTGCAGGCGCCACAGAGCGCCTTGCCGCAACCGAACTTGGTGCCGGTCATTCCCAACGTATCGCGCAGGACCCACAGCAACGGAGTGTCGGGGGCGACATCCGCGCTTGTGGCTTTCCCGTTAAGGTTAAACGAGATATTCATTGCTAAACTCCCCCTTTCGGTCAGGTTCGAGGTTGTTGAACTACGCCGTCCTACACAACTGCAAGACGCGCGGAAACTACACGAACCACACAGGGGGTTCAACAACTTCAAAAGTGCGCGAACCCTTTGAAAAGCCTTGTATTTTAACCGATATAACGAGTCGCGTAATTGCACTGCGTCGCAACGTACGACGGCGGCAAACAACGCACTTCGCAATCAGCGTGTTGCGATGTTGTGCGACGCACAACATAGGCTCGATGCGTCATACATGTGCGTACACAACGTGGTCCGTTGTGCACAGCAGGGCGTGGCACGTTTCAGCGCCCGCCCGCGCGCGTTTCAGCGTGGTGCCGCACCTTTGCGCAATGCGAGGAACGTCTCGAGGCCGGCCTTGCGCGCTTCGTTCATGGTTTTCGATGCGGGGCGCGCGAACATGGCCTTGAGATAGGCCGGTGCTGCCGGTACCAGCGTCGCGAGCGGATCGGTGCCGTAGATGGTCTTGGTGACCCCGACCACCGTCGGCAGGTGGACAATCGCAGCACAGTCGGCGTGGGTGTACTC
The DNA here is from genome assembly GCA_019745565.1 of Burkholderiales bacterium. GTDB lineage: Bacteria > Pseudomonadota > Gammaproteobacteria > Burkholderiales. Next base: position 141,683 of record JAIESW010000016.1, on the reverse strand, counting down.
CGGGCCCGCGATGTAGGGCCCGAAACGCGCGATTCGTCCCAAGGCACGCATCCCCTTGGCGAGCAGGCGTTCCACTTCGCGCTTCGCCTCGTCGGAAGCCTTGCCGCCGAAGAAGGCCTCCCCGTACAGGCGGCGGGCGGGCAGTTCGAGGTGCAGTTCCATCACCTCGATCAACTCCCGCACCTTGGCCCGCTGGAAGGCATCGCGCGGATAGAGCGGCGGTTGCGGGTGCACATCCTCGAGGTACTCGGCGATCGCCTGGGATTCGGCCAGGGCGCCCTCCCCCAGACGCAGGAACGGCACCTTGCCCATGGGCGACTCGGCGAGCATCGCCTCCTCCTGGGAGGGGTAGACGATCTCCTCCTGGAAGTCGAGGCCCTTCTCGATCAGCGCGAGCTTGATCTTGTTGTAGTAGTTGCTCGCGGGAAACCCGCAGAGCCGGATCATCGGTGCTGGTACTTCCGCAGTTCGAGCTTGGCGATCTGGCTCCGGTGCACCTCGTCCGGACCGTCGGCCAACCGCAGCGTGCGGTTGTGTGCGTACATCTGCGCCACCGCGAATTCCTGCGACACCCCGCCGCCGCCGTGGGCCTGGATCGCCCAGTCGATTACCTGCTGGGCGATGTTGGGCGCCAGCACCTTGATCATGGCGATCTCGGCCTTGGCCGCCTTGTTGCCCACCGTATCCATCATGAACGCGGCCTTCAGCGTGAGCAGGCGCGCCTGCTCGATCATGATGCGGGCTTCGGCGATGCGCTCGTGCCACACGCTCTGCTCGGCCACCGGCTTGCCGAAAGCCACCCGCGCCTGCAGGCGCTTGCACAGCAGTTCCAGCGCCCGCTCGGCTTGGCCGATGATGCGCATGCAGTGGTGGATCCGCCCCGGCCCGAGACGGCCCTGGGCGATCTCGAAACCGCGGCCTTCGCCGAGCAGGATGTTGCTGGCCGGCACACGCACGTCGACCAGATCCACTTCCATGTGGCCATGGGGCGCATCGTCGTAGCCGAACACCGAGAGCGCGCGCAGGATCTTCACACCCTTGGCGTCCGCCGGCACCAGCACCATCGACTGCTGCAGGTGGCGGTCGGCGTTGTCCGGGTCGGTCTTGCCCATCAGGATGAAGACCTTGCAGCGCGGATCGCCGGCGCCGGACGACCACCACTTGCGGCCGTTGATCACGTATTCGTCGCCCTTGCGCTCGACGCGGCAGGCGATGTTGGTGGCGTCGGACGAGGCCACCGCCGGTTCGGTCATCAGGAACGCCGAACGGATCTCACCGGCCAGCAGCGGCTCCAGCCACTGCTTCTGGTGCGCCGGAGCGCCGTAGCGCAGCAGCACTTCCATGTTGCCGGTGTCGGGGGCCGAGCAGTTGAACACTTCCGGTGCCCACGAGATGCGCCCCATGATCTCGCACAGCGGGGCGTACTCGAGGTTGGTGAGCGTGCCGCCGTGATCCTTCGGCCGCCACAGGTTCCACAGTCCCGCGGCCCGGGCCTTGACCTTGAGTTCCTCGACGATGCGGGTCGGTATCCAGGCATTGCCCTTGGCGCGATTGGCCTCGACCTCCTCGTGGAACTTGAATTCGTTGGGATACACGTGCTCGTTCATGAACGCCGAGACTCTTCCCTGCAGTTCCTTCACCTTCGGCGTGAAATCGAAATCCATCGCTCCTCCTCCGTTTTCGTTCGTATCGATATCTGGAATTCTGGCCCGCTCGCCTTGTCAGGCGACCGGCCTCAACTGTAGTGAACGGAACTCGAGGAACTCCTCGAGGCCGTACTTGCCGAGCTCGCGCCCGCGGCCGGATTGCTTGAACCCGCCGAAGGGCGCCTGGATGTTGAAGGCGCCACCGTTCACATCCACCTGGCCGGCGCGCAGGCGCTTCGCCACCCGCTGGGCGCGGCCCTCGTCGCCGGACCAGACCGCAGCAGCCAGCCCGTAGACGGTCCCGTTGGCGATGCGGATCGCGTCGGCTTCCGTGTCGTAGGGAATGATCGCGAGCACCGGCCCGAAGATCTCCTCCTGGGCGATGGTCATGTCGGGCTTCACGTTGCCGAACACGGTCGGCTGCACGTACCAGCCCTTCGCCAGACCGTTCGGCGGCTCGACGCCGCCCGCCACCAGTTCCGCCCCCTCCTCCATGCCCTTTCGGATGTAGCTGCGCACGCGATCGCGTTGCGCCGACGTGACCAGCGGTCCGATCCGGCCGGCGTCGGTCAGGGGGTCGCCCGGCGTGAACGCTTTGGCCCCCTCGGCAGCGAGGGTCGCGGCTTCACCATGGCGCGCCCGCGGCACCAGCAGGCGCGTCAGCGCATTGCACGTCTGGCCGGAATTGAGGAAGCAGGAGTTCAGCGTCGCCTTCACCGCCGTGCCGAGGTCGGCGTCGTCCAGCACCACCGACGCGGACTTGCCGCCGAGTTCGAGCGCCACGCGCTTGACCGCCGCGCCGCCCAGCTCCGCGACGCGCTTGCCGGCTCGGGTAGACCCGGTGAACGAAACCATGTCCACGTCCGGATGCGCGGCCAGCGCCTCACCCACGACGGGGCCGAGGCCGGTGATCAGGTTGAACACCCCCGCCGGAAGCCCCGACGCGTGAATGATCTCGGCCAGGATGAAAGCGTTGAGCGGTGCCACCTCCGAGGGCTTCAGCACCACCGTGCAACCGGCCGCCAGCGCCGCGGCCACCTTCGCCGCGATCTGGTGCAGCGGGTAGTTCCACGGCGTGATCGCCGCCACCACGCCGACCGCCTCGCGCATCACCAGGGAGTTGCCCACCTGTTCCTCGAACGCGTACTCCGCAGCCAGCTTGGCGTACAGGCCGAAGGACAGGATCGGCATCTGCGCCTGGATGCGGGTGGCCATCTTGAGCGGCATGCCGACTTCGGTGGCGATGTCGCGGGCGATCTCGTCCTGCCGTGCCTTCAGACCCTCGTGGATCTTCCGGAGGAACTCCGCGCGCTGCGCGGCGGGCGTCGAACTCCATGCCTCGAACGCATCGCGCGCTGCACGGACTGCCCGATCGGCGTCCTCGGCCGTTGCGGCCGGGATGGTCGCGATGACCTCCTCCGTGGAAGGCGACACCACGTTCAGGGTTCCGGTCGCCGACGGCGCCACCCACTGCCCGCCGATGTACAGCCTGTCCTTGTTCTGCATGGTGTCGGTGGATCCTCGGGCGGACGTGGAGAACCCCGGAGTATGCCACCGGCACCCCCTTTCACCCAACCGGGGTGTGCCCCTCGAAGCGTGCGATAGCGTCCCGCAGGAAGTCCGGCACCGATGCCGACTTGCGGGTCGCCGGGTCGGCGTTCACGTACACCACTTCGCCGCTCACCAGCCGGTCGGGACCGCGATGGATCTCGATTGCGAACCGCACGCTGGAGCGCCCGATGGCCGCTACCCGTACGCAGACGTCGATCTCCTCGTCGTAGCCCGCCGAGGCGTGGTACTCGACCGTGGCCTTCACCACGTAGAGGTCGCTGCCGTGCTCGGCCAGCCCTTCGGGGTACGGTGTCCCGATCGCCCGCCAATACTCCGTGATGCCGCAGTCGAAATACATCAGATAGTGGCCGTTGAACACGATGCCCTGCCGGTCCACCTCCGCCCAGCGCACCCGCATCCGGTGCGCCAGCTTGAAATCGCTTCTTGCCATGTCCTTGCCGAATCCTCGAGTTACGCGATCGCGCACGACAACACCGACGCGCTCTTTATTCCCCCGCCTTGAGCCCATACAGTGTGTCATGAACCGTTCTTCCGGAGCCGCCCATGGCCGCCCTACCCACCGTTTTCGTTTCGCACGGCGCGCCGACGTTCGCGCTGGACCCCGGCAGCACCGGCGCAGCCATCGCATCGCTGGCCACGCGCCTGCCCCGCCCCAAGGCCATCCTCGCGGTGTCCGCGCACTGGGAGACCGCAGCCCCGGCGGTGAGCGCGGCCAACGCGCCGGAAACCATCCATGACTTCTACGGGTTTCCGGAACCGCTCTACCGGCTGCGCTACCCTGCGGCCGGCGCGCCATGGCTGGCGGAACGGGTCGCAGCACTGCTCGGTGCGGCTCGGCTTCCGGTGTCGGTGGACGCCAAGCAGGGTCTCGATCACGGTGCGTGGGTCCCTCTTTTGCACATGTGGCCGCAGGCCGACATCCCGGTTGCTCAGCTTTCCATCCAGACCCACCTGGGAGCCGCGCATCACTACGCCGTCGGTCAGGCGCTCGCGCCGCTCGCCGACGAAGGCGTGCTGATCCTGGGCTCCGGCGGCGTGACCCACAACCTGCGCGAATTCCGTATGTCGCGCGAGAACGAATCGGTTGCACCGTACGTGACCGAGTTCCGCGATTGGCTCGCCGAGCGTCTTGCGGCTGGTGATACCGAAGCCGTGGTCGACTACCGCAATCTCGCACCGTACGCGGTGCGCGCACATCCGAGCGAGGATCACTTCCTGCCACTGTTCGTGGCCTACGGCGCCGCTGCCGGCGGACGTCGCCACGAACGCGTGCATTCGGCCGTGACCTACGGCGTCATCGGGATGGATGCTTACGTTTTCGCTGCCGAGCGGCTCGATTCGGCGATGCCGGCGGCAGCGTAACCACTCGAGGCAAAGCGCTGAACGCGGCTGACACGGCGGACGCGGCGGAAAACCGCAAAGCAGAATGAAGGCTTCGGTTCAAGCCGCGTCCGCCGCGTTGATCGTTGTTCGTACAGTCAGTCGTATCTACGCGTGAGCCACTCCGCCACGAGGCACGGCTTCTCGCTGCCTTCGCGCTCCATCGTCACGTTCCACTGGATCTGCACCCCGCCGGGGATATTCTCCAGATTTCCCAGTACCAGCCGAGCGCGCAGCTTGCTGCCCACGGTCACCGGATCGGTGAACCGCACCCGGTTGCCGCCGTAGTTCACGCCCATCCGTGACGGACCGAAGTCCACCGACTCGTTCAGGAACTTCGACAGCAGCGACAGCGTCAGGAACCCGTGGGCGATCGGCGCGCCGAACGGCGATTCGCGCTTCGCTCGTTCCACGTCCACGTGGATCCACTGGAAGTCGTCGGTGGCCTGAGCGAAGCGGTCGATGCGCTCCTGCGTGACTTCAACCCAGTCGCTCACCACGACTTCCTTGCCCACCAGAGCCTTCAGCTCCGCGAGGCTTCCGAACTTCACCTTCGGCATCGCGCACCCCTGCCCGCTTGATCGAATGCGCGGCATTATACGGAGCGGTCGATATGGAGCCGCGGGGAGAAGACATGAAGCTGGGCATGATCGGACTGGGGCGCATGGGCGCCAACATGACGCGGCGCCTCGCGCGAGCAGGCATCGACGTGATCGCGTTCGATGCGAGCGCCGATGCGCGGGCCGGACTCGCTGACGAGGCACGCACCGCTACCGTCGCGAGTCTCGAAACTGTGGTCGCGGCGCTTCCCGCTCCGCGCGTCGTGTGGATCATGCTTCCGGCGGGCGACGTCACCGAGCAGACGCTCGTCGCGGTGGCCGGGCTGCTGTCGAAGGGCGACGTCATCGTCGACGGCGGCAACGCGAACTACCGCGACTCGAAGCGCCGTGCAGTACTGTTGTCGGAGCGCGGGATCCACTTCGTCGACGCCGGCGTCTCCGGCGGCGTATGGGGTCTCGCGAACGGCTACGCGATCATGTTCGGCGGTGCGCCCGAAGCGGCTCGCATCGTCGAGCCGATCGTGCGCGCGTTGGCCCCGACGCCCGACACGGGCTGGCTGCACTGCGGACCCGCCGGCAGCGGTCACTTCGTGAAGATGGTCCACAACGGCATCGAGTACGGGATGATGCAGGCGCTCGCCGAAGGGTTGGCGCTGATGGAAGCAAAGCGCGAGTTCGACCTCGATCTCGGTGCCATCGCCGAGATGTGGCGGCACGGCAGCGTGGTGCGTTCATGGCTGCTCGATCTCACCGCGGATTTCCTGCGCGACGATGGAGCGCTCGATGCGGTGAAACCCTTCGTCGCGGACTCCGGCGAAGGTCGCTGGACCGCGCTCGAAGCGATCGAACTGGGTGTGCCCGCCCCCGTGATGAGTCTCGCGCTGATGGCCCGCTTCGCGAGCCAGGGCAAGGACGACTTCGCCTCGAAGTTGCTAGCGCTGATGCGCGCCGGCTTCGGCGGCCACGCAGTCAAGCGATGAGCGTAATCGTGTTGATGGGCGTGGCCGGCAGCGGCAAGACCACGGTGGGCAGGATCGTCGCCGAGCGGCTGGGTTGGCGGTTCCTCGATGCCGACGATTTCCACTCGCCGGAGAACGTCGAGAAGATGCGCAGGGGTCAACCGCTCACCGACGACGATCGGTGGCCGTGGCTGGACCGGCTCAACGGGCTGCTGCGCGAGGACGGTTCGGCCGTGCTCGCCTGCTCCGCCCTGCGGCAGCGCTATCGCGACCGGATCGGCGCCGGCCTCGACGACGTACGCTGGGTCCATCTCGCCGGCAGTTTCGAGCTGATCGGATCGCGTCTCGCAGCGCGCAAGGGCCACTATATGCCGGCGTCACTGCTCGCGTCGCAGTTCAATACGCTGGAGCCGCCGAGCGCGGCGCTCACCATCGACGTCGGGGACACGCCCGAGGTCCTGGCGGTGCGAATCTTGAAAGAGTTGGACACAAGGTTGCGGGATTGACGCGGCACGGCGCCCCCATCCCAACCTTCCCCCGCGTACGCGGGGGAAGGAGTGCCTCCGGCTGACGTAGTCGCGGCTCGCACCCGTGCCTCGCGCCTCACTCCTAGCACCTCACGCTTCACTCAAATAACGGCATACTGCGCCCCGCGGTCATAACGACAATCACGGAGGCGTCATGGAGGAGATCAGACACGGTTCTGATGCGCTGTTCATCATGCTCGGCGCGATCATGGTGTTGGCGATGCACTCAGGGTTCGCGTTCCTCGAACTCGGCACGGTGCGACAGAAGAATCAGGTCAACGCGCTGGTGAAGATCCTGGTGGATTTCGCGGTATCCACCATCGCGTACTTCTTCATCGGCTACGGCATCGCGTACGGTGTGCATTTCATGACGGGTGCCGAAGTGCTGGCGCAGAAGAACGGCTTCGAGCTGGTGAAGTTCTTCTTTCTGCTCACGTTCGCCGCGGCGATTCCGGCCATCATCTCGGGCGGCATCGCCGAGCGCGCTCGCTTCAATCCGCAGCTCGCGGCGACGTTCCTGGTGGTGGGCTTCGTCTATCCGTTCTTCGAGGGGATCGCGTGGAACGGCGCCTTCGGCATCCAGGAGAAGATCCAGGAGGCGACCGGTGCGCCCTTCCACGATTTCGCGGGCTCGATCGTCGTGCACGCCGTGGGCGGATGGCTGGGTCTGATGGCGGTCGTCCATCTCGGTGCCCGCCGCGGCCGCTATTCGAAGGACGGCGGCGTCTCATCCCATCCGCCGTCCAGCATCCCATTTCTCGCGCTGGGCGCCTGGATTCTCACGGTGGGCTGGTTCGGCTTCAACGTGATGAGCGCGCAGACCCTCGACAAGATGAGCGGACTGGTCGCGATGAACTCGCTGATGGCGATGGTGGGCGGCATTCTCGCAGCGACCTTCTTCGGCAAGAACGACCCGGGCTTCGTACACAACGGCCCGCTCGCCGGACTGGTCGCCGTGTGCGCCGGCTCGGACGTCATGCACCCGGTGGGGTCGCTGGTGGTGGGTGGCATTGCGGGCTGGTTGTTCGTGTTCATGTTCCCACTCATCCAGAACCGCTGGAAGATCGACGACGTGCTGGGCGTGTGGCCGCTGCACGGCCTGTGCGGCGCCTGGGGCGGCATCGCGTGCGGCATCTTCGGATCGAAGGCGCTCGGCGGCATGGGCGGCGTGACGTTCGGCGCGCAATTGATCGGCACGGTGCTGGGGATTCTGGTGGCCGTGGTCGGCGGCCTCATCATCTACCAGTTCCTGAAGCGCCTCGTGGGCCTGCGCCTCGACGCGGAACAGGAATTCGAGGGTGCGGATCTGTCGATCCACAAGATCGGCGCGACGCCCGATCGCGAACCGAGTTGGTGATGCAGGCACCGGGGGAGCGCAGTGCGCTCCCCCGGAGCGATCATGGCTGCAGGCTGTGGTAGTACGCCGCGAGGTCCTCGATATCGGCGTCGGAGAGGTTCGCCACGTTCGGCGTCATCATGCCGGCCATCGCACCCTTGCGATCGCCGTTCTTGTAGGCCTTGAGCGCGCTCACCAGATACGGCGCGTTCTGACCCGCCAGCTTCGGATACATGGGAATCTGCGCCTTGCCGTCCGCCCCGTGACAGATCGAACAGGACGCGGATTTGGCCTTGCCCGCTTCGGGATCGCCCGCGTGCGCACCGGCGGAACACAGGGCGAGAGTGAGGAGAACGAGGGTTCGGTTCATGGCAGGCTCCTTCGTGGGTGAGGCTCGCTAATCGACTTGCAGGATGGCCATCATGCCGCGATCCGCGTGCTCGGCAAAATGGCAGTGGTAGAGAGTGCGGCCGGTGTGTTCGGTGAAATGGATGCCGATGCGCACGGTGTCACCCTCGCGGATGTTGAACATGTCGCGCTGCGCCCGGTAGGCCGGCGCACGTCCGTTCACATCGAGCACCTCATAGTGCCAGGTGTGCAGATGAAAGGGGTGATCCATGATGTCGACGTTGCGCACGCGCCAGATCTCCTTCGCATCGCGATGGGTGTGGATGTCGACCCGGCTCTCGTCCAGGAACCGCGTGCAGATGTTGAACAGCGACAGGATGATCTCGCGCTCGGTTTCCGCCTCGCTTTCGTGAAACGGCTTGTACGGCACCAGCGTCGCCGGCCATGACACGCGTTGGAGAGCGGGCGGCGGCTCGATCGTCAGCAGCGGCTGCGGTTCGGTGAACGCCATGCCCCGGCGCGGCGTCGGGTAGTACCAGAGATCCACGGGCACCGCGTCGTCGAGCGCCACCAGGACTTCGGCACGCGCACCGGGCACGAGGAACACGTCGGGCGATTCCTGCGGTCGTTCCAGATAGCGGCCGTCGTGAGCGATCACCACGAGAGGCCGCTCGTCCGATCGCTGCAGCCGCCAGTACCGCGCGTTCGATGCGTTGAGCAGGCGCAGCCGCACGAGCGACTTCCGCGCACGGATCATCGGCCGCTCCACACCGTTCACGAGCAGCAATCTGCCCTCCTTGCCCACGGCCCATTCATTGCGCGTGTGGGGCGCCACGTCGTCGCCGTCGAGCGTGATGTCTTTCAAGACCAGCAGACGGTCATCGCAGTCCAGTTCGCGCTCGAAGTCGTAGTCGCCCTCCACCAGGATCGGACCGGCGAGACCCCGGAACATCGGCCGCGCGGTCGAGCCGTGGATGTGCGGGTGATACCAGTGCAATCCTGCGTTGCCGCGCGGGACGACGAACTCGTAGTCGAACGACACGCCCGGCGGCAGGTGGATCCACACGTTGTCCGCACGGCCGCCGGGCGGCAGCGACAGTCCGTGGAAATGCAGGTTGCTGTCGGTATCGGTGCGGTTCTCGAAATGGAGCTGCACCGTCTCGCCTTCGCGCAGGCGCAGCAGCGGCCCCGGGAAGCTGCCGTTGTATGTGAGCGCATTGACGGCCTGCCCGTTGATCGTCGTGCGTGCCGGTGTCGCGACCAGCTTGCCGCGGGCGAGCCCCGGTTCGCTGCGATCGAATGCCAGCTCCGGCATGGCGGGCAACTCCGGTTGCGAACCGAACGCCGCACGCAATCCCACATCCGCGAAGGGGAGCAGCAGACCGCTCGAGGCCTGCAGGAAGCGACGGCGCGAGATCAATATCGGCCCGGCTCGAGACTGAAGGCGAGCGCAGTCGCGTCCGGAATCACACCGGCACGCACCAGGCCGTCCACCACTTCGCGCCGCCGGGTGATCACGCTCTCGATCCGCTGCTTACGCAGCGCATGCACCTCGGCCCCCGTGTAGGGTTCGAAGCCGGGCTTCAGCTGTTCGTTGCTGAACTGGGTGAGCAGCCAGTTCAGCATCGCCGCCACCCGCTCGTCCGTCAGATTCGCCTGCAGCACGTTGGGCACCTGCACCAGATACGCCCGACCTTCGCGCGTGTGCGTGAACCAGCCGGCGCGCCCCTGGAGACGCGGCACTTCGACGACCGAATGTCCCTCGTGACCGTGACAGCCCTGGCAGTTGCGCGCGTAGTCCTCCTCGACCGGTGCCACCTTGGGCAGCACGGTGCGTTGCTCGCGCACCAGCACGTCCGGCACCGAATCGGGCGAGACCGTCGGCGTCTCTCCTCCGGCCACCGGCAGCGCAAACGAAATGGCCAGCGCGAAGCTGGCCATCCGCCACTTCATCAGATTCCCGCCTGCGTTCAGATCTGGCCGACGATGGCCGCGCTGGAGCAGTGGTAGATCATGGAACTCGCGCCGAAACACCAGATGATGTCGTTGTTGAGCTGGGGAATGTACGCAGGCTTCTCGCCGGCGGTACCCAGGCAGTTGCACTTGGGGCAGGAATCCTTGCCGCAGCAGTCGCGATAGGCGATCAGGTACATCTTGCCATCGTCGGGGTTCAGGCAGCTGCCGACCCAGGACGTGGGCGAAGGCACCGCACCCGGCGGGCAGGTGGCCGGACCGCCGCCGCAGCAGGAGCACAGGTAGCCGTCGCTCGAGCAATAGCGCCAGTAGTTGCACGCGCGCGGATCCTTCGTCTGCGCCTCCACCTGCTTGGCCCACGCGGCCGCCGGATCTTCGGCCGCCTGCGCCTTGCGGCTCACCGGCAGCACCGGCAGGAAGGTCGAGCCGACCATGGCCGCGCCCAATCCCGACAGGAAATGCCGTCGCGACACCTGCTGCGCCGTGCGCCGGCTCATCCGTTCGAAGAACCTGTCCATGAACTGGAGTCCCTTGGCCATGACCGCTTCTCCTCTAGTCCAACGCCGTTTCGATGATAGTCAATCCGAACCCCGTACCTGCTTCAGGCAGCTTCCCGATGCGCTGCCGCATCGTCCTTCACGTAACCTTGCGCCTTGAGATAGGCCTGGATGGTGCCGTAGCCGGTCTCGCGCGCGATCGCGAGGCTCTCGAGATGCTCGCGGCTGTTGACAAGCCCCTTGGCGCGGATCACGCCATCCTCGTCGATCAGGATCGCGTAGGGCAGCTTGCCCACCTGGAACGTCATGCCGACCTGCGGCGAGTTCACGTAGGGAATGCCTTCGAGCTTGTGCTGCGCGATCATCGCGCGCTGCTCGGCCACGTCGCCGTCACCCACGAGCACCACGGAAAGCTTCTCGCCGGACGCAAACGACTTTGCGATGGGCAGCAGCTTCTTGCAGATGGGACAAGTCGGCGACACGAACAGCAGGAGCCGGCCCTTGCGATCGGCCGCGGCGCCGCCGATGCGGATCAGATCGCCGTCGATACCGGCGATCTTCATGTCGGGCGCCATTTCGCCGACTTCGGGACCGTGGTCGTTCATCATCGCGCCCATGGGAGCGACGCGCTCGTGCAGGATGCCCACCTGGCGCACCATGCCGAAGACGACGGCACCGAGCGCGAGAACGACGACCCACAGCAGAATGTTCGAGTAGAGCAGCACTTCGTAGGACATGGTGTCTTCCTAACCTCGCCGTGACAGCGAGCGCTGATAGTTGTCTTCGAAGGTGGGCGGGGTCTTCAACGTGACGTAGCCCACCGACAGGTAGGCGGTGACGAGCGTCAGCGCAGCCATCACGACGATGAAGTTGTCTGCCCAGGCGAGTTCGCGCGACCCCGGATCGGCCAGGCACGCCAGGGCGAGCACCAGCAGCAATGCATTGCGCAGCACCAGCCACCAGGACAGGTTCTGCCGGAGCGCGGAGCGGAAGCAGCCGCAATCGATGTCGACCCGCCCGCGAGCGACGTTGACCGCGATCGCGGCCGCGAACACCGCGAGCAGGATCGCCATGCCGAGCCCCGCGGCCTCTCGCGTAACAGGGATCAGCACGCCGACGGCGAGCAGCAATTCCAGCGGCGGCAGCGTGCGGGTCACCGCCGGCACCAGCGCCCGCGGCAGCACCCGGAAGTTGGCAACGACGCCTTCCAGTTCGGCCCAGGCGGCGAACTTGCCGATGGCGCCCAGCCCGAACACCAGCGCGAGCGTGAGCGCGGCGGTGAGCTGGAGGATCGGATCGAGAGTCACGCGAGCGTGCCGGCGGTCGATGGACTCAGTCGCCGTCCACGTAGAGCAGGTATGGCGAAATCCCGAACTCCACCTCGCCCACCTCGGAGCCGTCCTTCAGGTTGTACGTGATGAGGCTCGGCTTCTCGGTCTGCGTGAAGAGATACGGCTCCGCATCCTGGGACACCGTGATGGAGATGGCGTGCTCCTTCAGCTTGATGCGGTCGATGCGCTTCTTCGTCTTGGCGTCGAACACCCAGACTTCCTCGCCGCCCTGCTTGTGCGTCCACTTGGGCCCCTTGTGCATCAGCACGTAGAGCTTCTGCGTCGCCCGGTGCAGGGCGATCAGCTGCCACCCGCCGGGGTACCAGCTCTCGGCCTTGTCGGCATCGGTGAGCAGCGACCACTTGGGCTGGAACACCGGCTTCTCCTTGGAGATGTCGACCGGGAAGATGTTGCCCTCGTAGCTCACGAAGAAGACCGTGCCTTTCTTCTTGTCGATGCCGACGTGCTCGAAGACCGGGTCGTTGTCCGGATCGAAGAACTTGCCGCTGCGCGTGACCGTCGCCTTGATGCTCGCGTCGAAGGTCGCGGTGGCGAGCGTGCCGTCGGAGCAGACCGACGAGAAGCGGTTGCCGGCCGACGGGAAGATCAGGCCGCAGCCCGGAATCTCGACGTCGCCCTTGTACTTGCGCTCCTTCGTGTCGACAACGCTCACCGTCGTCGCCGGAGCGAGGTTGTAGGACAGCAGGTAGCGCCCGTCCGGCGTCACCTCGGCGTTCTGCTTCTTCGGCACGACCAAGAAGCGGCCTTTCGGCAGGTCGACGTCGGTGCCGATCGTGAGGCTGAGCGGATCGTAGAAGGTGGCGATATCGGTGCGCGTGCCGCGGAAGCCCTTCGACCAGTAGGTGTCGAACACGTAGAGCTGGGAGTGGTCGGGGGCGATCGCGAAGTTCGGCGCGTAGCCGGCGCTCATCACGGCCTCGATGTCCTGCTTCTCGCCGTTGATGACCCAGATTTTGCCCGCGACGAACACCGGAAAGACGGGCTCCAGCACATACACACGCTTCGGATAGGGCTTGGACAGCGTCGCGATGGCGTGCTGCTCGCCTCCGAGCGGCTTCGCGCCGGACGGCAGGTCCTTCAGCTCGTCCGCCAGGACGACCGGCGCTGCGGCGAGGCATGCGGCGGCGAAAGCGACAGACGTCAGGGTCCGCTTCATGGCTGGTCTCCCATATTGTGCGTAGGTCGGAGCACCCGGGGATTCTTGCGTCCCCGACGCGTTCCGCGACGAGTCGGCGCGCCTTGCACCGCCGACCGATGCAATTTTTTTTCCGCTGCGGAACATTGTCAACCATTGCCCGCACGCGGTGCGCATTTTTCGCGCCGCACCATCGCTGTGCGCATCGCTCTGCTGCCCCGCAACAGGATCCACCCGGTGGTCGCCGCGGCCGGGCAACGCGGCCATAATCAACCCCATTCCGACCCGGAGCCCGACATGTCCCGATCCTCCTGGCGCGCCGCCGCCCTCCTGTTCCTGGCTGCCGTCGCCACCGACGCGTGGAGCCAGGCCTCCGCCAGTTTCAACGCCGGTCGCGTCTTCTACGGCGCCGGTGTCGGCGTGGGCTTCGGCGACGTCAGCTACCTCAACATCTCGCCGTTCGTCGGCTATCGCGTGGACGAGCGCCTGTCGGTGGGCGCCGGTCTGATATACCGCCATAGCAAGGACGAGCGGTTCGCGCGCGACATCACCACCAACGACTACGGCGCCAACCTCTTCGCTCGCTACACCGTCGTGGGACCATTCTTCGTGCAAGGCGAAGTGGAGACCTTGAGCTACGAATACGTCCGCGCCGACCTGTCCACCAACCGCACCAACGCCACCAGCTTCTTCGGCGGCGGCGGCGTCTCGAAGTCGATCGGCGGCAACGCGAGCGTCTATGCTGCCGCGCTGTACAACTTCAGCTACGGCAGCCAGTCGCCTTCGCCCTATTCCAGTCCGTGGGTGTTCCGGTTCGGGATCGGGGTCGGGTTTTAACGTCCCCCCCGATAGGCCTTCGGCCTCTCCCCCCAAGGGGCCAGCCCGCTTGGGGCGGCCCGGCGCGGGCTGAAGTTCCCTCCGTTAGGCGTTCGGCCGTTCCCCCAAATGGGTCAACCCGTTTGCCCTAGCTCTTGAAGCGCGCGGCGACGGCCGCCGACTCCTTCGCCACCAGGAACTGATCGGACGTCACCGCGACGAAGTCCGCGCCGTGGTCGAACCAGCGCTTCGCGTCGGCTTCCGCGAACGCGAGGATGCCGGCCGCCTTGCCCGTCCGCTTCATGCGCGTGATGGCGTCCGCGATGGCCGCCTGCACTTCCGGGTGTCCCGGGTTGTTGAGATGGCCGTAGCTGGCCGCGAGGTCCTGCGGCCCGATGAACAGGCCGTCGATGCCGTCGATGGCGCCGATCGCCTCGATCTCGCCGACCGCGGCGGCGGTTTCGATCTGGACCAGCAGACAGATCTCGTCATGCACCCGCGTGAAATAGTCCTTCACACGCCCGTACCGGTTGGCCCGTGAACTGGTGGAAACGCCGCGCACCCCGTGCGGCGGATAGCGGACCGCGGCCACGGCACGGCGCGCCTCCTCGGCGTTCTGCACATAGGGCAGCAGTAGCGTCTGCACGCCCACATCCAGCAGGCGCTTGATGACCACCGTGTCGTTCCAGGGCGGGCGCACCATCGCCGAGACCGGATACGGTGCCACTGCCTGCAACTGGCGATGCACGTTCTCCAGGTCGGCCGGCGCATGCTCCATGTCGACCAGCACCCAGTCGAACCCCGCACCCGCGCAGATCTCCGCCGCCGTGTGGCTCGCGAGGCTCAACCAGCAGCCCGCCTGCTTGCGCTTCTCCTTGAGCCCGCGCTTGAACGCATTGATGGGCATGTCCATGCTTCTTCTCCTCCCCTGTACCCGGTTGTTGTTTTGCCCGCCATTGTAGACGAGCGTTTACAGCAGGCGCCCGCGTGGCGAGAATTCGCGCCTCGCCGCATCCGGAGTGCCCACAGTGGCCACGACGCTCGACCTTCATGGCGTGATCCCTATCCTCGCGACGCCGTTTCGGGAGGACGAATCCCTCGATCTCCCATCCCTCGACCGCCTGGTGCGGTTCATGGTGGATGCCGGCACCGATGGGGTGACCGTGCTCGGTGTGCTCGGCGAGTCGAACCGCCTGTCCGATCGCGACCGCGAACAGGCGATCCGCACCGCCGTCGCGGCGGCGCAGGGTCGCGTCCCGGTGGTCGTGGGCGCGAGCCACCCCGGCACCCAGGCGACCGTCGATCTGGTCGCCATGGCCGCCGACCTCGGTGCCTCGGCGGTGATGATCACGCCCTCCGCCGAGCCGGTCCCGAGCGATGAACGCGTGTTCGAATACTTCCGCCGCATCGGCGAGCGCGCGCGGCTGCCCATTGTGCTGCAGGATCACCCCGCATCGACGGGCGTGCACATGCCGGTGCCGCTCATGCTGAAGATCGTGCGCGAAGTGGAGCGTGTGATCGCGATCAAGGAAGAGGCGGTGCCGACACCGCCCAAGCTGCGCGCGTTGCGGGCCGGCATGACGGAGCGCAGCGTGCGCATTCTCACCGGGCTGGGTGCGCTCTACGGACTGTTCGATCTCGAAGCCGGCAGCGACGGCTTCAATACCGGTTTCGCGTTTCCCGAAGTGTTGAGCGCGATGGCGCGTGCGGCTCGAAGCAGTGACTGGGAGCGCGTGCGTGCGCTCTACACACGCTTCCTGCCGCTCATCGTGTTCGAGCAGCAGCCTGGCGTGGCGGTGCGCAAGGAGATCCTGCGGCGGCGCGGGTTGTTGTCCACCGCGACGGTGCGGCATCCGGGCGGCGCACTGCCGCCTGGGGCTGGCGATCAGTTGGATCGATTGCTTGCGGCCACGTTGGGGTCTGCGGACGTTACGCGACCGGTGACGGTTTAGACGACGGCTGCCCCCATCCCAGCCTTCCCCCGGCTTCTTCCGGGGGAAGGAGTGCACCTGGTTCGCGATGTGCCAAGCAGATGCACTCCTTCCCCCACCAACGGTGGGGGAAGGTTGGGATGGGGGCTCGCGGTGAGCGTGGTCCCTACCGCGCAACCTCCGCCGAAGCCTTCCCCGCCCCAAGTGGATTCACGTCGAGCACCGTCTCGAACGTGAGGTCCTTCGTGTCCACCACCTGAGCCTTCAGTTCACCCGCCTCGCGCGCGATGAAGTGGAACCGCACACTCGGGTTCTCGCTGATGGAAAAATCCACGTCCGCCGTCATCACCGGTTCGCCCCGGTAACTCACGGCGATGGAGCGAACGAAGTAGGCCGGCGTGTAGTACCGCGTGAACTGGTCCATCGCGAGGCCGGAATGGTTCGGATGCATCACCGACAGGCGTGCCGTGGCCGTCCCCTCCGCAGTACCGTCCTCCAGCACGAGCCGCATGCGTCCCAGCGCGCTGGTGTCGCTCGACTTGGCGGCTGGTGCCGAGCAGCCGCCTGCAGCTTTCACATACCTGGTCGCAGCGTACAACTCGCCGGTGTTCATCTCGGCGATGGCGCGCACGTGGGTGTACTCCTCGACCCGCACACGCGTCTCGATGTCCGCGCGCCCGCTCCTCGGTGTGAACCGGAAGATCGCTGCCACGGGCGAGGGATTACGGTCGATCACCACGTACAGCGCCTTCACGTACCGGTCGTCGCTCTGCGCGCTGCCGAGGCTCACAGCCAGCGGCACCACCGCGGCGTCGGCGGCGCGCGCCGGCACCCGCAGGCGCACCACGTCGTCGGCCGGCTCGTGGATGGGACGATCGCCGAAGAGGCTGGTGCGAACCAACGCCCAGATGTCGGGAGCGGCATCGGCGTCGGCCGTCGCGGCCGAGGCGTTCATCACAAGACCGACCCAACAGAGAACCACCACGGCATGTTTCATCGGACTGCCCCCTCCGTGACGGCGGTGACTCGCGGCAGCGGCCGCTCAGTCCAAAAAGCACTGCTTCTTGGCTTTGTCCTCGAGGGCGCGAAAACGTTTCGCCATGGCCTGCGCATCGGCGGCCTCGCGCACCACGGCCCCGCGTTCGCCGGCAATGGTGATCGCGCGGGCGGCCGTGAGCAATTCGACGTATTCGTCGTACTTCACCTCCGCCGCCAGCGCGTCGATGGCACACGCGCACTTGTAGAGGAACTCCTGCCGCATGCCTTGGCGATCGCGCATGCACGCCTCGACGAACTCGACCCGGTCCACCGTGGGGAAATCGTTGGCGTGCGCCGCCGGCAGCGCGAACGCCGCCAACGCGGCGCACAGCAGCCGCTTGACCATCATGCCGACCTCCGGACTAACGTTGCAGCGACAATGCGCGCTCGCGGAAGGCGTGCGCGTCGGCGTTCTGCGGTTCTTCTTCCAGCCAGAGCGCGGTCAGCTCCAGCAACTCGTGCGCGTTGCCGGCCGCTTCGAGCGTGGCCGCGCGCAGGAAGTACGGCAGCAGGTTCGTCTGTCCTTCCCAGAACGACGCCATGCCGACGATCGGGCCGATCGCCGTGACCTCGGCACCTGCTGCGGAGTGCACCCATTCCACCGGTACCGCGAAGAAATACGCGCCGCGCGCGGGCAGACGGAACGTGAGCAGCCCCACGAGATGTCCGGATTCGTCGAACAGCCCGCCTCCGCTCGCACCGGAGCTGAAGCCGGCATCGGTCTGCAGCACGTGACCTCCGTCGAAGGCATGGGCCGCCTGGACCGCTCCGGTCGAAGGCGACATGCCGAACCCGCCGCTGAATCCGAGCGCGAGCACACGGCTGCCCACCTTCGCGGACGACGAGGGCGCCGAATCCACCGACGGCAGCGGCAACCCGGGAACCGTCAGGATGCAGACGTCGTGCTGCGGATGCGCCTGGCGCGCCGTGGCTTCCCAGCGCATGGTCCCCGAGAGCACCGCCACTTCGGCGGCATTGCGTACCACGTGGCAGTTGGTCGCCACGCGCTCCGGCGCGAAGACCACACCGCTGCCCATGGCATTGCGTCCCTGGTCGCCGCGCGCCGCCTCGATCCGCACCACGCTGGGGGCCAACTTCTGCATGGCTGCCCGCAGTTCCAGTGCGTCGATCGCCTGGGCCGGTGCACAAAAAACGAGCAGCACCAAGCCCGCCGCGACCGGAAAGCGAGCATCCACCCGCTCCGACTGCCGAACCGCGATTGCGATCTGCCCGATTGTGCGAAGCGCTGGGCTGACTACTGATCTCCATACGTCAGGGAATCGGATTTCCATTCTCATCCACCAGAGGCACACGATACTCCTTAAGTATCTGCAGTATCTGTGCCTGATTCTCGGCGATGAGGGTTTCGATGGTGCGCTTCCAGCCTGGCTCCCCGAACCGCACGCCCATGGCGACGGCGAAGTCGAACTTCACGCCCGGCTCTGACTTCAGGGGAACGACGACCAGTTCCTGATCGGTGACCCTGCGTGCGGCATACCCGGCCACCGGACCCCACACGATGGCCGCATCGATGTCGCCGGCCACCAGGTCCTTCTCGATGATCTCGCCCGGATAGAAATCCGGCCGCGCGTTCAACATCCGGTAGGGCACGCCCGAATCGACGATGCCATGATGGGCGAGCCATGCGGTGCCGGGCGAACGATCGTAGACGCCGATGCGAACGCCCTTCAGCTTCTCGCCGAGCGCCAGCAGGTCCGCAGCGGAAGTCACGCCGTCCAGCTTGCGACCCTTGGCGTACACCAGCGCATAGGTCGAGCGGAAGTACGCAGACGTCGCCGACACCTGCTCGAAGCCCACCGGCACGCCCATGATCACGTCGCAGCGGTAGTCCTCGTCGGGCAGCTTGAAGCGCAGCGTGTTGCGCACGAAATTCATGCGCTGCGGAAAGTAGTAGTACTCGAGCGGCAACCCGATCTTGCCCGCGAGCAGTTCCGCGATCTTGTTCTCGAACTCTTCGCCCGCCTGGTTCGAGAACGGCAGGTTCGCGGGATCGCTGCAGACGCGGAACGACTTGCGGTCGGGCGCATCGTCGGCGCGCGCGCTCGCCGCGGACATCGCAGCTGCAGCGACGAGCGCGAGGCCGGCAACGCGGAGGGTCGCGTTCACTCCTTCAGCTCCTCGACCTTGGTGCGCGTGATGGCGCCGTCGGAGCGGCCCTTGAGATACGCGTACAGGTTGTCGAGGTTGTCCATGACCTGCTGGCTGGTCTTGAACGCCACCATGCCCTTCTCGAGCCGGCCCTCGGTCACCGTGGCCTTGAACTCGTCCTTGGTGAGGATCTTCAGGCTGTTGATGAGCGACGGCCCGACCAGGCCTTCCTGGTTCGCGCCGTGGCAGCGGTCACAGGCAGCCGCACGCCACGTGCGGAAACCCTTCATGGTGTTGGCGTCGACTTTGTATCCGTCCGTGACGGTGTAGAGATCGGTCTTCACTGTGCCGGGCTTGTCTTCGGCCACGGCGATCGCGGCGGACGCGCAAAAAAAGGCTGCCGCGAGCTTCACTCGATGCATTGCATGCTCCTTCGTTATGGGTGAAACATGGCATCCCGCACGAACAACGTGCGGGATGCCACTACCGATGACGGTGCGCGAAGGTTCGAGCCGTCAGTTGCCGCCGGGAATCGCGAACACGGTGAGCGAACCGCCCAGGTCCGTGTACTGGTTCAACTCGCGATACCCGCCCACGGCGCCGAGGCCGTCGGTGTCCTTCTCCAGCCCTGCAGCCATGCCGATGCCGGCCCAGCCGCCGATGCCCGAGTAGACGCCCACGTACTGCTTGCCCTTGTGCTCGTAGGTAAAGACGTTGCCGATGATCCCGGAGGGCGTCTTGAACTTCCACAGCTCCTTGCCGTCGCTCTTGCGGATCGCCTTGAGGTAACCCTCGAGCGTTCCGTAGAACACTAGGTTGCCGGCCGTGGCGAGCGCGCCGCTCCACACGGAGAACTTCTCGGGGATGGAGTAGACGATCTTGCCGGCGCCCGCGTCCCAGGCGATGAAGTTACCCATGCCGCCATGGCTGCCCGGCGCGGGGTACATCGACAGCGTCGCGCCCACGTACGGCTGACCCGCGGTGTACTCGACCGCGAACGGCTCGTAGTCCATGCACACGTGGTTGGTCGGCACGTAGAAGAGCTTGGTGTCGGGCGAGTAAGCGGCCGGCTGCTGGTCCTTGCTGCCCAGCGCTGCCGGACACACACCCTTCGTGTTCACGTCGGGACCGTTCTGCGCGGTGCTGTACTTCGCGACGACCTGCGGACGGCCGGACTTCATGTCGACGTGCGTGGCCCAGTTCACCTTCGGATCGTACTTCTCGGCGACCAGCAGAGCGCCGTTGGTGCGGTCGAGCGTGTAGCCGAAGCCGTTGCGGTCGAAGTGCACCAGCGCCTTGGTCGGCTTGCCCTTCACGTTGATGTCGGCGAGGATCATCTCGTTGATGCCGTCGAAGTCCCACTCGTCGTACGGCGTCATCTGGTAGACCCACTTCGCCTTGCCGGTATCGACATCCCGGGCGAAGATGGTCATGGACCACTTGTTGTCGCCGGGACGCTGGGCCGGATTCCACGTGCTCGGGTTGCCCGTGCCGTAGTACATCAGGTTGAGCGCCTTGTCGTAGCTGTACCAGCCCCACGTGGTGCCGCCGCCGATCTTCCACTGATCCTCTTTCCAGGTCTTGAGGGAAGAGTTGGCACCGACCGGCTGGACCTTGCCATCCGCCCAGGTGGTGGTGGTGTTCGGATCGATCAGCATCTCCTCGTCCGGACCGGTGCTGTAGCCCTTCCAGGCCATCTTGCCGTCCTTGAGGTTGTAGGCCGCGACGAAACCGCGCACGCCCCATTCGCCGCCGCTGATGCCGGTGATCACCTTGTCCTTGAAGATGTGCGGGGCGTTGGTGTTGACGGCACCGAGCTTCGGATCGCCGTTCTTCACCGACCACACCACCTTGCCGGTCTTGGCGTCCAGGGCGACCAGGGTACTGTCGGCCTGCTGCAGGACGACCTTGCCCTCGCCGTAGGCGAGACCGCGGTTGACCGTGTCGCAGCACATCTGCGGGATGACGGCCGGATCCTGCTTCGGCTCGTACTTCCACACGATCTTGTTGGTGTTGAGATCCATCGCGAACACCTTGTTGGGGAACGGCGAATGGATGTACATCATGTCGCCGATCACCAGGGGCGAACCTTCATGCCCGCGCAGCACACCGGTCGAGAACATCCAGGCCACCTGCAGCTTGTTGACGTTGCTGTCGTTGACCTGTTTCAGCTTGCTGTAGCGCTGGTTGTACATGTCGCCGGCCTGCATCGCCCAGTTCTTCGGGTCTGCGGTCAGCTTCTCGACGTCCGCATTCGCGAACGCCGCCAAGGGGGCCGTTGCGAGCGCGAGCGAAACCACTACCTGTTTATAGGTGCACTTCATTGCGTCACTCCTCCCGAGATTTTTCCGAATGAAAAACGCGGCTACCCGGCACGACGGGTCGCCACTCTTCACATCGTTACTGCCCCCGGTTCTTGCTCCACCGATGCCGCCATGTAGACGAGCACCGCAAAGTCGGAGACGCATGAGCTTCACCGACTTTGAGAGCCACGCAACTGCAGGTTTACTTCCCAGGCAGGGACGTTTCGATCTAAGCACATCGCCCCTTGCGGGTCAACGCGCTACGTCGGACTTTTGTCCAATCATTCAGGATGTTGCGTCGCCGCATGCAAACCCCGGAGAGCCGCATCACCGGGAAGATTTCTGACCGCGGAAAGACCCGCTCCCAGAGGGCTCCCGGGTGAGATTCAGCGCAAGCACTGTCAGATTTTTTCTTGACGACCAGCGCCGCGGAAGCGCTCGATCCGTGCCATGAGCCAGCCCCAGGCCTCGCGCTCGGCCGGACCCGCGGTCTTCTCGATCGCGATGGTCAGGTACGCAATCTCGGCATCGATCTTCTCGGCCGGAAGCAGGTCGAGGCGGCTCACCAGGATGGCTGCCTCCACCACCGCCGCCTGCGCACGGTTGAAGCCCGAGAATGCGCGATGGGTGCGCTCGAACACGATGTCGCAGACGAGCCGCGGGCGCGTCGCGTCGTCCGCGACATGGGCCAGCTTCAACTCGCGATGGGCGATGGGATCGGCCAGGCGCACGCCGGGTATCTGCTCGCAGGCCACGGTCGGCCAGTCGTGGCGCCCGGTGAGGCAGCCGGCGAAGATGCGCACGTCGTCGGTCATGTTGACCGTGGCCGCGCTGGTGGCCAGCACGTTGTCGAGCGTGGTCGAAGGGCGGAACGGCGCGAGCACCACGCGGCCTTCCTCGACCCGGATGCCCATCGGTGCGATGTGCACGCGCCCCTCCGGCGATCGCGTCGTCACCACGGTTTCCCAGATCATCGCCTCAGCCTTTCGAAGAAAAGCGCCGCGGGCCCGTCGGCGGGAAGGTCATCTCATTCCGTCCCCGAGCGCTTGCGCCGACCGTGTGCGAGAGTAGTGCCCGGCGCCTTCTGCTCGAGCAGGTTCTCGGCCCTCTCGGGCACGGCAACCCCCCAACGCAATTCCTCGTCCTGCACGTAGCGTTTGCCGAGTTGCCAGCCGATCTGCGCACGCGCCAGTTCCACCCCGAGATAGAACGCATGGGCGGCGTCGTTCTCCAGGCCAAGCCCGGGCCAGAACGCGAAGGGATCGGTCGCCACACGGTGACCGTCGCGGTTGAACACGTGGACGCCGTCCGGCGCCGTCATCACGCGGAAGTTGGGGTCGCGCACCGCGGCAGCCAGTTCCGCGATCTCGTCCGGATCGTGGGCGAACGGCCGCTTCTCGTGCAACGCCATCAGCACGCCGGAGATGTCCTTCGGCAAAGCGCCGTCCTCCCGGGCCGCGAGCAGGATACGACGCGCCGCATCGGCCTCGCGCACCACCGACCGCGCATGCTCGCTCACCTGCACGACCAGCACCGTGCCGATGCGCAACTCCGACACGATGCCGAACAGCAGCGCATTCATCCCCATGGTGTCCGCATGGGTGAGCTCGGTGACATTGCCGATGCCCATCATGATCGCGACGTCCGGATGGGCCGTCCGCAATGCGTGGTAGCGCGCGATGGAATCGGTGAACCCGAAGTGGATCGGGTCGAGGATCGGGTCGGCGAGATAGCGCCGGCCCTTGCGGTCGAGCACCGCCATCGCGCGTTCGAGCGAAACGAGATCGCCCGCCACGCTCGGGATGAGGATCGGCGTCGCCGCCACCTCGTCGGCGATCCAGAGCGTGTCTTCCTTGAGGCTCAGCAGGAAATCCGCACCGGCTCGCCCGCCGCGCAGCAATTCGTCCGGCTCGAGCGAATCGACGCTGACGGCGAGGCCGAGCGACTTCACGTGCGCCACCGCTTCCTCGAGATGCGGAAATGGCGTCGCCGGCAGGCACCCCAGGTCGATCACGTCGGCGCCCTGGGCTGCGAGCTCCCCTGCCCGAGCACCGATGGCCGCCACCGAGAGTTGCGGCGCATCGACGATCTCGACGAACAGACGCGCCTCGTAGCGCGACAGGTCGTGCGCCGCTGTCGAGCGCCCGAAGAACTTCGGCAGATCCGCCAGTTCCTCCGGCCCCCGCACCACCGGCATACCGAGGTGCGCAGCGACCCGATCGAGATCGCCGCGGCAGCGCCCCGGCACGATGATCCGGTCGAATCCTTCGACCTTGGACAGGCGCCGTTCGATCATGTCGGCCGTCATCAGCGCAGCGACGCTCAGGCCCAGTTCGCGCACTTCCCATTCGAACGGCGGCGATGCCATCGCGGTCAGCGTGCGCTTGAGACTCTTCTCCGCCAGCCTGCCCGTCAGGAACAGGAGGCGTTCCTGCCCCGCGGCATTCACTTCGCAGAGCCGCTGCGCAGCCGCCCCGGCGCGGTCGCGGCAAGTTCGCGTCGCACTTCGGCCAAGCGCTTCTGCAGCGCTGCCCGCAGATCGTCGAACGTCTCCACGACCATCACCTGATCGAACCCGGTGAGCCGACGCGTGTTCTCGAGATCGATGGGCCGCGGATAGACCGTGACCCAGTCGCCCGGCGACTCCGTCTCCATCTGCGGCGCCGTGTCGCACGCGAACACGATGGAGGGAATGCGGCACTTGCCCGCCTGCGCGAAAATGTTCGTGGGCAGCGAATCGGAAATGCCGGCCACACACTTCGCCACCGTGTTCGACGTAGCCGGCGCGATCACCACCGTGTGGTAGTGGCCGTGATAGAAGAGGCCCACCGGTGCCGCACTCGCCGTGTTGTCGCGGAAGATGCGGAAGCCTTCGCGCAAGCCCGTGAGCGGATGCCCGTACATGTGCAGCACTTCCTCGCCGGCCCGCGACAGGAAGAGATCCACATCGTCGAGCTCGTTCGCGAGATCGAGACACTCGCGCAGGTAGTGGCCCGAGCCGGTGAGACCCCAGGCGAGGCGCGGGCGTTCCGGCCGTTCCATGCCGCTCGTCAGTAGTCGTACTTGACGTAGCGGAAGCGCTGGTCGTCCGCCGGCGTACCGGTCAGCGCGCCGCCTTCCTTGCCTGGCTGCCAGTGCACCACTTCCTCGATCTTCCGGGCCAGCTCGAAGTCACGGTCGGTGATGCCCTTCGCGTCGTGACTCTGCAGCTTCACGATCACGAACGCATAGGACACGGTGAGATCGGGGTGATGCCATGCCGCTTCGGCCAGGTGACCCACCGTGTTCACCACCATCAGCGTGCCCTTCCAGCCTTCGGTGCGGTACTTGCGGCGGATCCAGCCTTCCTCGAAGTACCACTGCGGGAGGTCCCGCTCCAGGCGCTGCTTGATCTCGCTCTCGGTGTAGGGATCCTGCTTCTTGCGTTCCATGGCGTTCGCTCCGTGCACGGTCGCGTCGAACGGCACTTTACCCGATCGCCCCCTGGTGTAGCATTCCGCCCCCACCCCGATCCGCGCGAGCGACGGCCCCATGGACATGAAGGAACCCCTGTACCAGCTGCATCCGCTGGTGTGGAACCGCGAAGACGACCGCGACGTGCGCGCGCTCATCATCCGCGACCTCGTGATCCCGGCGGACATCGGCGTGTACCCCC
This sequence comes from Burkholderiales bacterium, assembly GCA_019745565.1. GTDB lineage: Bacteria > Pseudomonadota > Gammaproteobacteria > Burkholderiales. The sequence continues at coordinate 116,545 of JAIESW010000016.1, read as the reverse complement.
AGGAGCGGGGTCACCCCCAGAACCTTCGGTTCGACCTGCGCATAGAACTGCAGCCGCCGTTCGAATGGCACGACCGGCTGGAGGAAGTGCTGGACTACGACAAGCTGCGGCAGGGCATCCTCGACATCGTGAACGCGGGGCACATCAACCTGCTGGAGACCCTGGCCGAGCGGATCGTGGCGATGTGCTTCGAATACCCTCAGGTGCAAGGGCTGCGGCTTCAGATCGCGAAGCTGGAGGCGCATCGCGATTGCGTCGTTGGATACGAGACGCAGCGGCGGCGGTAGCGGTCCGTCGAAACGCAGAGGTCTTAACGCGGCGTTGAGGGCTTTCCAGGTTGAGCCAGCCTAAGGCCGCCCAGGCGCGATCAGGATCTCCCCCTTCCCGTCGCACCCGAGGTCACCCAACCAGCGCGACAGGGAAGGCCGGCTCCGCGCGAAGGACTGGAACCGCTTGCCGTACACGGTAAGTGATTCCAGCAATAGCCGGATCGCCAGCAGATCGTGCCAGCCGTTATGGTTGAACGTCGGCAACAACTCCGCCGGTGACCGCCCGAGGATCAGCGTCCCGCGCCGCATGAGGTAACCGGCATCGATGCCCACGCGCCCGAGCACGACAGCGGTACCCGCCAGCATCCGCGACGCGCAGTAGTCGCCAGCATTGCCCTCGATCAGCAGCAGCCCGCGCCGCATCCGGTCCCCCGCGCGATCGCCGGCATTGCCGCGCACGACGATTGCTCCACCCGCCATGCCCTGCAACGTCCCCGCTCGACCTGACCCGGCGAATGCGCCTGCATTTCCCGATACGTCGATGCGACCGCCACGCATACCGGCACCTACGAACGTACCCACGTCGCCGCGCACGACGATCGTTCCGCTGCGCATGGACTCGCCCAGATAGTCGCCTGCAGTACCCACGACCGTGAGTTCTCCGCCTTCCATGCCTGCCCCGATCCGCAGCAGGCGTTCATCGGCGCCGTCGACCACGACCCGTTGTGCGTCGTCCCCGCGAATCGAGAACAGGTCCCCCACCCGATGGATCTCGTTCCAGCCGGTCAGCGGCAGCTTGGTAATTTCCTTGCGCGACTTGCCGGCGAGCAATGCCGGCCGCAACCCGGACACATCCACCGCACTCGGCGGCGTATGCCTGAGCACGAACTTGAGCGCGCTCACGCGAACAGTTCCTTGAGATGGAAATGGTGCGGCCCGAGCTTTCCGCCGTAGTTGCCGGCGGTGATTCCGACCACGCCAGCGCCGGTGCCACCGCGGCAAGCGGCACGGATACCCACGTCCATCGCCTTAGCGATACTTCCTGCATCCAGACCGTCGATCACGATCTCCAGCACCGCGCCCGCACCCTCGGGTAGTGCCGACCGTGTCAGGCCCACCAGAGTCGGGCAGTAGGCGTCGTTGGTCGAGGCAATCAGCGTCTTGTACTTCGAGCCCACCTTCGAGCCGGACCGCACCACGCCACCCGGGAACGGCAGGATCACGTTGCGCACCTTGCGCATGGCCGCAACGGCTCGTTCCGCCGCACTGCGCGCGCTTGCCCCGTCGGCCGCCAGGATCAGGAAATTGCCGCCACCGATGCCCTTCACCAGTCCGGCCTTCTCCTCGCACACAAACTCGCCGTCCATCACGGGAATGCGCCAATAGCGCTTGCCGCCGATCAGCTTGGAGATCTGCCAGCCGTCGCCGAAATAGCGCAGCGCCCCGCCGAGTTGCAGCCACTCGTGGGCGACCTCGTTCGGCACCCCGTTGAACGCCGCGGTGGTCGGACAGGTGAGCACGCATTGCCCGGTGCGCCGTTCCAGGTGTTTCTGCAGATCCTTGGACGACATGGCGAAGATCAGGATCGAGATGCCGGGTCGCCCGTCCGGCGTCTCGCGCACCGACAATTCGCGCTCGATCCCGGCTTCGCAACCGCACGCGATGACCGAAGTGGCAAAGCCGGTGGCGGCCACCGCCGCATGGCGTGCCCATGCCCGCGTCTCACCCGTGATGACGAGGCGCGTCGCCCGCATGCCGAAGGCCTCGGCGAACGTGTCCTCGACCGGAACACCGTCGAGTTCGCCGGCGACCTTCATGACGATCGTGCCCGGCACGCGTGCACCGCGAGACGCGGCGCGCGCCCGCACTCGCACACTTCCTCGTCGTCGATCTTGAAGCTCGCCAGGGATTGTGTGTGGTGCTGCTCGAACCAGGTCTTCAGCCGGCGCTCGATACCGCGATCGAAGTCGGGCTTCACGGTGTGGATCGCCCCCTGCGGCACCGCCTTCACCTCACCTCGCTCGGCGACCAGTTCGCCGTCCTTGAACACCCAGCGCGGTGTCGCGAACATGACCTCGGGGTCGGGATGCGGCTCATAGATCACGATGTTCGCCGCCGCCCCCGCACCCAGATGGCCATGATCCTCGAGCCCGAGTATCCGTGCCGGCGCGGCGCGGGTCATGATTGCAATTTCCTGCAGCGAATACTCGCGCTCGAGACTGCCCAGCGCGGTCATGGCAGCGGCTTCGGGGTTGATCCTTGCCAGCACGTCCTTGCGGAAGCTACCGTCCATCAGCAGCTTGATGAGGTGCGGATAGCTGGTGAACGGCCCGCCGTTCGGATGATCGGTGGTCAGGAACACCCGCCAGGGATCGCGGATCAGCAGGAACAGTTCGAGTCCGATGGCCCATTGCAGCGCATTGACGAAGTCCCGGTCGCGATAGCGAAACGGCACCACGCCGCAGCCGGCATCGCATTCGATGTCCATCACGACCCACTTGGCGGGCCGGCCATGGCGCGCGTTGCGATACTGCAGCATGCTGTCGCCGGAAGCCGTGACGGTCTGACCGAACATGATCTGCCCCACGTCCACGCTCACATTGGGCGAGGCGTTCACCTTCTCGGCGATGCGTGCGGCGGCCGACGAGAACCGGCGGTCGCCCTCGGTGCCGTAGCTGTGGAACTGCAGATGCGTCAGATGGATCGGCAGCCCTTCCGCGGCATCGATGGTGGCGAGCGTGCTGTCGACGTTGCCGGGCACGCCGAGATTGCTCGAGTGCACGTGCAGCGGATGGGGGACGCCGAGATCGTGCACGGCGCGCGCGAGTTCACGCAGGATGGTGCGCGGCGTGACGCCGTAGTGGACGTGCGCTTCATCCACGTCGAGGCTGCGCTGGTTGAACTTGAAGGCGCTGATGCCGCCGGCATTGACCACCTTGATGGCGATGGCCTGGGTCGCGTGCAGCGTCCAGGCCACGTAGTCACGGATCTCGCGACGGTCGGCACCATCGGCGAGCAGGCGCAGCAGGAAGTCGTCGTTGCCGAGCATCGCGTAGGCGCCCTTGTCGACGATCGGCGTGTCACCCATCTCCATGTGCGCCTGGCGCGCATTGACCGGCAGCATCGCCGGCTCGAAGCAGGCGGTGTAGCCCATCGCAGCGTAGCGATAGCCGGTCGCCAGCGTCGAAGGTGCCGGCCCCATGGTGCAGGCGCCGCAGACCTCGGTGGCCGCGAGCGGATGCTCGCGACCGAGTTCCGGTAGCAGCCCGCGCGCGATGTTGACCTTGCCGCCGCCGATATGGGTGTGCAGGTCGATGGCGCCCGCCATGGCAATCGCACCGGCAGCATCCCATGTGCGATGGACAGGCTCGCCGTCGCGTGGACCGGAGACGATCCGGCCGTCGCGCACGTACAGGTCGCGTACCGCGTCCGGGGTCGCGTGGACCGGATCGATGACGCGCGCACCGACGAATCGGGTCAGCATCGCTGCTCCAGTTGCCCCAGCAGTGCATCCAGCACGGTCGATGCGGACGGCAACCCGTTCTCGCGCAGGCGCGGCAGCCGCAGCGTGATGACCTTGTCGCTGCGCAGGAGATGTCCGGATGCGTCGATGCCGGGCGTGGCCACGGGAATCTGCACGCTTGGCGCCATGCCGAGCCGAACGTCGGCACGCGTCAGCGCGATGGTGGGAACCCCCGAGGCCGGCGGCGGTACGGCGCCGCTCAGGCTCGACACCCACACCAGCGCATCCGCCTCGCCGCGCGCGAGCACGTCGCGCAGCGCGTACCGGTTCGGATCGAAATCCACGGAGCCGTTCGCGTAGCTCGCCGGCAGCGGCACGCCGGACTGCCACGTCTGCACGGCATTGGCCGTCAGGTCCCCGTCGGTGCCGGCCAGCGGCAATGCCGCGAAGCGCGTCGACCCGTTGAGCGTCCGGACCAGGCGCGCGATGGCCTGCACCGTGAGTTCTGCATGGGGCCAGTCGAGATCGGCCGCCGACCACACGACCACGCCATAGCGCGCCGCGCGTATCCATTCCGCGCACCGCACCAGAGCTTCTTGCGAAACGCCTGCCAGGCGTGCCGGCTGCACCGGTCGTCCTTCCACCAGCGCCTGCAGCATGGTGCACACGGCCGGCAATCCGACGAGCGGCGCGTCGAGCGCCAGCACCTCGGCCCCTTTCGGGAGAGCCATCCGGGTGGCGGGATCAATGGCCGTGACCGTGACGATGCGACGCGCGGCTGTCGCAGCCCCGGACGCTCCCGGTGCGACGATGCGCTCGAGGAAACGCGGGAACCGCCTCGACCAGCCGTCACCCACCAGCACCACGAGATCGGCCCGATTGCGCGCCTCGGCGAAGGTCGTCGTGATGCCGCCGAACTCCTGCAGCACGTGCAGGTTGCGGTACTTGGCCGCGCCGTCCGCATGGTCGACGACCGCACCGATCCGCCGCGCCAGCGCGAGCGTGGAACGCATGCCGTTGACATCGACATCGAGCCCGCCGATCAGCGGCCGGCGCGCCGCGCGGAGCACATCCGCCGCCGCCGCGACCGCCGCATCCAGGGTCGCGGCCTGCCCGGCGATCCGAGGCGGCGGAGCCGCCGGTTCGCCGAGCGCCGCGAACGCCGCCTCGCTGCGGGCGCACCCGCCCCGGACCACGCGCAACACGCCGCCGGCGACCTCGACCTCGAGATCGTCGCACAGCAGGCCGCAGAATGCGCAGGTGGCTTCGCGCAGGGACATCGGGGTATGAGGTGGAAGCGATCGACCGTGACCGGAACGAGCTTACCGCGTAATGGCACGTTCAAAAACGGCGGGCTGCTTGTGGCACACTCGCCCGCACACGCTGTCCGCAGGGCACTTTTCTCCCGACCGAGACCCACGATGTCCGCAAGGAACGAACATCCGGCAGCACCGTGCGGCGCAACAACGACGCCGACGCACGTGCGCGTCGAGGCCCCGGCGCGGTTGCACCTGGGCTTCATCGACGTGAGCGGCAGCCTCGGCCGGCGCTTCGGCAGCATCGGGCTCGCGTTGGCGGACCTCGCGACGGTGGTGGAGCTGCGCCGCGCCGACCGGCTGCACGCCGAAGGTCCCGACGCAACCCGGGCCCTCGACTACCTGCAGCGCCTGGTCGACGAACACGATCCACCGGATGGTGTCGCAGTCCGGATACACCAGGCCATCCCGGAACACGCGGGCCTGGGCTCCGGCACGCAACTCGCGTTCGCGATCGGCCGCGCGTTCAGCGAACTGTTCGGCATCGCTTATTCCTCCATGTCCACCGCGACGCGCCTGGATCGCGGTGCGCGTTCGGGCATCGGCATCGGCGCCTTCGAGCAGGGTGGCTTCGTGGTGGACGGCGGCCGCGCTGCGGGCGGCGGCCCCCCGCCCGTGATCGCGCGCCTGCCTTTCCCGCCTGCGTGGCGCATGCTGCTGGTCTTCGATCGCAACGAGCGCGGCCTACACGGTGAAGCCGAGCGCGACGCCTTCCGCCGCCTCAAGGCGTTTCCCCAGGAGCGGGCAGCGCATCTCGCGCATCTGGTGCTGATGCGTGCGATGCCCGCGCTCGCGGAGGAAGATTGCCAGCGCTTCGGCGCCGCGGTCGGCGAGATCCAGCGCGTGGTGGGCGACTATTTCGCGCTGGCGCAGGGCGGACGCTTCGCGAGCGACGCCGTTGCCGCGGCGCTCGCCTGGCTGGAACTGCGTGGCATCGGGGGCGTGGGCCAGACGTCGTGGGGCCCCACCGGCTTCGCGCTGATCGACTCCGAAGTGCGCGCGCATGCCGTGCTGGCGGAAGCGCGCCGGGTCTTCGCCGATCGCCCGCAGCTCGACTTCGCGGTGGTCCGCGGACGCAACACGGGCCACCATCTCGAAGCCTGGAATGCCGCTGCCGCCGGCGCCACACAACAAGGGCGCGACCAGCGCCGCTGAACCGTCATGGAAAAACCTCACATCCTCCATCTCTTCACGCCCGCCGCACAGGCAAGTCCGTTCGACGTCAACATGGCCTTCGATGCCGGGTTCGATGCCGTGGTCCCCTACACCGGCGTCAGCACTGCCGGCGTCGCGGCACTCACGCAGGACGCGATCTTCTCGCGCGGACCGAAGGGCGTGCGCCGCACCGGCATCTTCATCGGCGGCCGCGACGTGGACGTGGCGCTCGACATGCTCGACGCCGCCCGCAAGGCCATGGTGCCGCCGTTCGAGGTGTCGGTGTTCGCCGATCCGAGCGGCGCGTTCACGACCGCGGGCGCCGTGGTCGCCGCGGTGGAACGGCAGCTGAAACGCGCGCATGGCAGCCAACTCTCCGGGCGCCGGGTGTTGGTCCTCGGCGGCACCGGACCGGTCGGGTTGGTGGCAAGTGCCCTGTGCGCCCAGGAGGGTTCGCGCGTGGAGCTGGCAAGCCATACGAGCCTGGGTCGCGCCCAGGCAGCCGCCGAACTGGTGCATGCCCGCTACGGTCTCACGGTGGGACCGGTATTCGCCGCGGGCGCCAACATCGGATCGCTGGTCGCCGGCGCCGATGTCGTGATCAGCGCCGCAAAGGCCGGGGCCGAGGTGCTGCCGACTGCTGCCCTCGCGCACGCCAAGGCGCTGCTGGTCGCGGCCGACATCAACGCGGTGCCGCCGGCCGGCATTGCCGGCATCGGCGTGATGGACGACGGCGTCGCACTGACCGGCGCAGGGTCGGGCAAGGCCGTCGGCATCGGCGCCCTCGCGGTCGGCAACATCAAGTACCAGGTGGAACGGTTGCTGTTCGAGAGCATGCGCAACGGCGAGCGTGCGCAGTATCTCGATTTCCGCGACGCGTTCGCCAAGGCGCGCGAGCTGGTTGCCGCAGGCTGACGTTGCCATCGTGCCCTCCCAGCCGCTGGTGATCGTTGCGGTGTCCGGCCGCGCACTCGCCGAATCGGCGGCCAGGCAGCACGGTGCCATCGTGATCCTCGATGCCTTCGCGGATGCCGACACGCGCCGGGCCGGTCACGCGGTGAACGTCGGCCTGCGCGCCGGCATCGGCATCGACACGAAACGGATGCTGGCCGCGCTGGCGAAGATCGGCGACGGCACCGGGGCCTCGATCGTCACCGGCAGCGGCTTCGAACGCATGCCGGACCTGCTCGACCGGATCGAAACTCACGGCCGGCTGTACGCGAACGACTCCACCATCGTCCGCGCGCTGAAGGACCCCGACATCTTTCCGGAACTCCTTCGGGCCCAGGGCTGGACCGTGCCGGACACGCAACGCGCCGTGCCTGCCGATCGCGCCGCCTGGCTGCAGAAGCGGATCGGCGGCGCCGCCGGCATTCACATACACCGCGCATCCGGACGCCGGCATGGCATCGATCGCTATTATCAGCGCGAGGTCACGGGCACGCCGATGTCGGTGACGTTCCTGGCCGACGGCGAACGCGCACACGTGCTCGGCTGCAACCGCCTGCTGACCCAGGCGATGGGTGCACTGCCCTGGTGTCACGCCGGCATCGTGTCCGGCGTAAGCTTGGCACCCGCTTTGCGCGCGTCGGTGCAGACGCGACTCGATCGCCTGGTGCGCGTGACCGGTCTGCGTGGCTTGAACGGCGTCGATTTCCTGCTGGCCGGCGACGACGCCGTCGCGCTGGAGATCAACCCGCGGCCGACGGCGAGCTTCGAGCTCTACGACCCCGACTACGAGGAGGGACTGGTGCACTGGCACATGGCGAGCTTCGAAGGTCCGTTGCGCGGGTTCGAACGACGCTCCGGGCAGACGTCGAGCCGCGCCCTGCGCATCGTCTACGCCGATCGTGACACGGTGACGCCGGATGATGCGGTCTGGCCCGCTTGGGGTCGAGACCTGCCGATGCCCGGCACCCGCATTCCCGCCGGGGCACCGGTGCTGACCGTCGTCGCCGACGGGCCGACGATGGAGGCTGCGCTTGCCGAACTCGATCGGCGCCGTGCCGCGATCGCTCGGACCGTCGCGTCGTGGACCAGTCGCGGTGTTGCGCTCGCCATCGGAGCCGCCCCGTGAACGAAGCCGAGCCGCCGTTCGAGACGAGACCGAGCATCAACCGGCTCGCCGTGCCGCTGGTCGATGGGCTCGTCGGGTCCGCGGCCACGCTGCGCCTCGGCGTTTCGCACAGTGCCGACGGCGCCACGCTGATAGATGCCGGCATCGACGCGCGCGGCGGCCTCGAAGCCGGCCGGCGCATCGCCGAGATCTGCATGGGCGGGCTCGGGACGGTGCATCTCGTCCCCGGTGAAGGTGGAACGCACGTCCACGTGCACAGCACCGATCCGGTGCTCGCCTGCCTCGCGAGCCAGTACGCAGGCTGGAGCATTTCGGAGGGCGACGGCCGGGATGCCTTCCGCGCCCTCGCCTCCGGCCCTGGTCGCGCCGTCGCGCACCGCGAGTCGCTGTTCGATGTTCTGGGCTACCAAGACCGTGCCGATCGCGCCGCCTTCGTGCTGGAAGTGGACCGGCCGCCCCCCGCAACGGTGATCGGGAAGGTCGCCGTCGATTGCGGGCTCGACGCGAGCCGACTCACCTTCATCCTCACCCCCACCCGCAGTCTCGCCGGTACGGTGCAGATCGTCGCGCGCGTGCTGGAGGTCGCGCTGCACAAGGCGCACACGCTGGGCTTCCCGCTCGCGGCCATCGTGGACGGCACGGGCTGGGCACCGATTCCACCCCCCGCGCCGGATTTCGTGACGGCCATGGGCCGCACCAACGACGCGATCCTGTTCGGCGGGCACGCGACACTGTTCGTCGACACCAGCGACGATGCCGCGCGCACGCTCGCGGACGCGCTGCCCGCCACGGCCTCGCGCGACTACGGCAAGCCGTTCGCGCGGATCTTCAAGGACTACGGTTACGACTTCTACAAGATCGATCCGCTGCTGTTCGCGCCGGCGGCCGTGCGCGTGTGCAATCTCGACACCGGCGCGGTGTTCGAGGCCGGGGCGCGCGATCTCGATCGACTGCACGAATCCTTCGCCCGGTGACGGCAGTCCGCACCATCGCGATCGCCACCGACACCCCGGGCTGGCACGGTCGCCGGCTCGGGCGCGCGTTCGCCGCCCTGGGTGTCGATGCCCGCGTCGTGTCGCTGAGCGACTGCCGGATCGACCTCGAAGCGAATCGCTACGGCATCGTCATCCCCGGATTCGAGGGCGAGTTGCCGGACGGCGTGCTGGTGCGCGAAATCGCGGCAGGCAGCTTCGAGCAGGTCACCTTGCGACTGGGCGTGCTGCACGCCCTTGCCGAATGGGGCGTGCCCGTCTGCAACAGCGCTCGTGCCGTCGAACGGACCGTGGACAAGTCCATGACTTCGATGCTGTTGCGCCGCGCGGGCATCGCAACGCCCGCCACCTGGGTCACCGAATCGGCCGCCGAGGCGCGCGGCGTCCTCATGCGGGAGACCGCTGCCGGTCACCGCATCGTGGTGAAGCCGCTGTTCGGCTCCCAGGGCAAGGGGCTCGTGCGGCTCGGCCCGGGGGATGCACTGCCGGATGAAGCCGTGGTGCAAGGCGTCTATTACCTGCAGCGTTTCGTGGAACCGGGCGCGCAAGGCGGACGCGATTACCGGGTATTCGTGATCGGCGGCCGCTCGATCGCCGCGATGACGCGGCAAGGGGCCGACTGGGTGCACAACGTCGCCCAGGGGGCGCGCTGTGAATCCGCCGCTCTCGAGCCCGACCTGTGCCACCTTGCCGAGCGGGCGGTCGCCGCAGTCGGTGCGGACTATGCCGGCGTGGATCTCATGCGGACCGCGGACGGAACGCCGACGGTGATCGAAGTGAACGGCATTCCCGCCTGGCGCGGGCTGCAGTCGGTCAGCAGCGAGGACATCGCGCTCCGGCTCGCACGCCATTTCCACGACCGGCATCTCGCTGTCGCGCGATCGGCCGCGCGGTGATGGCGCTCTCGTCCGACGCCGTGGCCCAGGCCTTCGTGGACGCGTGCATCCTCGACGTGAGCGCGCTGAAGCCCGGCAACGTCGGCTTCCACGGCACCGGCCACGACCTCTCGGCTGCGCAGTTCATCGTCAGCGCGCGAGCAGCGGCTCCCGCGCTGGCGGCATCGGCAGCCACCGTCGGCCAACGCATCCTCGGAGCCATCGAAGCCACACAGGCCGCGGTGGGCACCAACACCAATCTGGGCATCGTGCTGCTCGCGGCGCCGCTCGCCCACACTGCGCTGTCGGCCGGCAGCACGCTGGGCGAAACGCTCGAGGCTCTGACGGTCGACGACGCCGAACGGGCGTTCGCTGCAATCCGCCTCGCCCGCCCCGGTGGACTGGGTCGCAGCGATCGTCACGACGTGCACGCGCCGGCCAGCGTCTCGCTGCTCGAGGCCATGCGCGAAGCGGCGCCGCGCGATCGCATTGCAGCGCAATACGCCGGCGGGTACGCGGACGTGCTCGGGACCGGACTCACGGCACTCGGCGCCGGGCGCAGGCGCGAACTCGACTGGCGCCACAGCGCAACTGAGGTATTCTTGGCGTTCCTCAGCCGCTACCCGGATTCGCACGTGCTGCGCAAACTGGGACCGGGCTGTGCGGATGCCCTGCGCGAGGAAGCGGCGCGCGTCGCCCTCGACGCACGCGGCAGCAGGGCATTCCGGGCACGATTGTGCTCGTGGGACGGCGAACTCAAGGCGCGCGGGATCAACCCGGGCACCAGCGCCGATCTCACCGTAGCAACGCTGTTCGCAGGCTTGCTGGAAGAAGTGTCGGGGTGGAGCCCAAGCGGCCACTGAACCACTGTCTCGCGTGCACGACGGGGTAGGAATCGCCCTCGAAGCGTTGGTTGTTCAACTACGACGAAATCGGAGGAGCACCATGGCAAAGATCAACAAACTGATGGTCGGCGAATCGCTGGTCGGCGATGGCAACGAAGTCGCGCACATCGACCTGATCCTCGGGCCGCGCGGCAGCGCTGCCGAGACCGCGTTCGCCAACAGCCTCACCAACAACAAGGACGGTTTCACGTCGCTCCTTGCGGTCGTCGCGCCGAACTTGCCATGCAAGCCCAGCACGGTCATGTTCAACAAGGTCACCATCAAGGGCGCGAAGCAGGCGGTGCAGATGTTCGGACCGGCGCAGGCAGCGGTGGCGCGCGCAGTGGCCGACTGCGTGGCGGAGGGCACCATTCCCCAGGACGAGGCGAACGACGTGTTCATCTGCGTCGGCGTGTTCATCCACTGGGAAGCGGCGGACGACGCCAAGATCTACGACTACAACTACAAGGCGGTGAAGGAGTCGATCGAGCGCGCAGTGCGCGGCGATCCGCAGCCTTCGGAAGTCACCGCGAAGCGCGCGTCGGCCAAGCACCCGTTCTCTCCGAAGTGACCGCCGCGCGCGGGCCCGGCGTCATGGGCCCGCGTAGCGGCTGAGCACAGCGCGATCCAGACTGCCGTCGTGGATTGCGCTCGCCACGAGCGCCGCGTGCACGCCCAGGGCCTCGAGGGTCTCGAGGTCCTCGGTGTCGCGTACGCCGCCGGCAGCGATCACCCGACGATCCGGTGCGAGCGCGCGGACGGCGCGCAACCGATCGGCGGCCGGCCCGCGGCCCGACCCGACGCGCTCGAGCGTCATCACGATCACGGTCGACGGCCACGCCTGCGGCCGGACGAACAACTCCGCGGGCCCGAGGCGCTCCGCCCCGCGCGTGTCGAGCGACAGCATCGCCGAAGGGCAGACCGCGAGCATCGACGCCAGCGCGGCCGCAGACGGCAGACTCTCGGTGCCGATCACCGGCCGCAACCCCGTCGACGACCACGCTTCGAGTTGCGCCACGTCACGCACGCCGGCGTCGCACCACACCTCGAGGCCGGGAAACTCGGCCCGGATGGCACGCACGCACTCGGCGTGATTGCCGGAGCCTCGAATCGCGTCGAGGTCGGCAACGTACAGCGCCCGGAACGGCCCGGCGCCCAGCAGACCGCGCACCACGTCGAGCGGATCGCTCGATCGCGCCAGCGGTGTCGCCAGCGGGTGATAGGATGCTCGTTCGCCCCGCCGTGCATGCACCGCGTGGCCACCCATCAGGTCGATCACGGGAACGACGAACACGCGCCACCGGGACGTTCGATGAACATATTTGCGTACGAGCATATCACCGGGGGGGGTATGCTCGGCGTACCGATCCCCGCCTCGCTCGCCCTGGAGGGTCGCATGATGCGCGATGCGCTCGTGCGCGACCTGATCCGCGTTCCCGGGGTGCAGGTCGTGACGCTCTATGACCATCGTGTCGCACCGCCGATCGCGGCGACCCAGTCCGAGATCGTGCGCGACGCCCCCCGCTGGCGGGCAGCCATGCGTGCCCTCATCGAATCGTCGGATGCGGTCTGGCCGATCGCACCCGAGACCGGCGGCGAGCTCGAGCAGCTCTCGCGTTCCATCCTGGACGCGGGCCGGCGCCTGATCGGCACCGATCCGGAGACCGTCCGCATCGCCGCCAGCAAGCGCGAAACCCACCGGCTCCTGGTCCAGCACGGCATCGCTTCGGTGCCGACATTCCGGCCGGACGAACCCCATCCATCCCTCGGCGGTCCGTGGGTCGCCAAACCCGACGACGGCTGCGGCTGCGAGCACACGCGGCTCTTCACCCAGGCCGACCACGCACAACGCTGGATCGCCTCGCGACCCGACGCCGCCCGCTTCGTGCTGCAGCCCTACGTCGGCGGCGAACCGCTCAGCCTGTGCGCGCTGGCGCGCGGCGGCATCGGCTGGCTCCTGTGCGTGAACCGGCAGCGCGTGCAGGTGCGCGACGGCGTGTTTTCCTACACCGGTACCCAGGTCAATGCGCTGCCCGATTCGGACGGGATGTTCGCCGCGCTGGTCACCCGGATCGCGCGCGCGCTGCCGGGGCTCGCGGGCTACTTCGGGATCGACGTCATCCTGTCGGAGGACAGTCCGCGGGTGGTGGACATCAATCCGCGCCTCACCACGTCCTGGGTCGGCCTGCGCGCCGCGCTGGGCTTCAATCCCGCAAAGCTCGTGCTGGATCTGCTCGGCGACGACGGTACGTTCGAGATGCCCATGCGCAGCAGCACCAGCATCGACGTCGAACTGCCGGACTGAGACGGGCGTTCGCATCCCATGATCTTCGGGTGGGACCTGGGGGGTGCACACGTCAAGCTTGCCGTGCTCGACGAGCAGGGACGACTGGTGCGCGCGGTGCAGGCGCCTTGCCGCCTGTGGCTCGGCCCCGACGAACTCGCGCGCGCGTTGCAGTCGCTGGGTGCGGCCGATGCCCGCGACCACCGACACGCCGTCACCATGACCGGCGAGCTGGTCGATCATTTCGCGGACCGGGCCGCCGGCGTGACCGCGATTCTCGAGACCTTCGGCAGTGTCGTCCTGCCTCGCGATGTCCTGGTCTTCGACGGCACGGGCTTCACGACCATGGCGACGGCGCGCGAACGCTGGGACGACGTGGCATCCGCCAACTGGCGCGCCACGCTGCTGCTGACCGCGAGCCTCTTGGACGACGCGCTCGTGCTCGACATCGGGAGCACCACGACCGATCTGATGCTGGTGGCGGGCGGCCAACCGGTCGACCCGCCCCAGGACGACCACGAGCGACTCGCGGCGGGCACACTGATCTATACCGGCGTGGTGCGCACGCCCCTGATGGCGCTCGCGCAACAGGTGCCGTTCCGCGGGCGTGAGGTCGGCGTGATGGCCGAGCACTTCGCAACTTCGGGCGATCTCTACCGCATTCGCGGTGAACTCGATCCGACCTTCGATCACGCGGACACCGCCGACGGCCGCGGAAAATCGAGGACCGAGAGCATCGCGCGGCTCGCCCGCATGGTCGGCCTCGACGCGAATGCCGCCGGCGAGAACGAATGGCTGGCCCTGGCGGCCTGGTTCGCGCGCGCGCAGGAGCGGCTCCTGCGCACCGCCTGCGACCGCCAGCTTGCCCGCGGACGGATCGGACCCGACGCATCCGTAGTCGGTCTCGGCGTCGGCAGTTTCCTGGCAGCGAAGCTCGCCGCCGCCCTCGATCGCCGCTTCCTCGATTTCGCGACGCTGGTCGGCATGGGCGCCGAGGACGCACCGGCCGTGGACGTCTGCGGGCCCGCCTATGCGGTCGCGCGTCTGGCGCAGCGAACGGCGTGAGCGGCGTCCTCGTCGTCAAGGTGGGCGGGAGTCTGATGCGCTCGGACGCCGCGGTCCGCCTGCTGCAGTCCTGGCCAGCGGCTTCGCAGCGTCGCTGCGTTGTCGTCGCGGGTGGCGGCGCCTTCGCCGACGCGGTGCGCACTGCCCAGCAGGAGCTCGGGTTCACCGATGTCACGGCGCATCACCTCGCGCTTGCCGCCATGGAGATGTCGGCACGCGCGCTGGCCTCCGTTGCGGCGCGTTTCACGTGCGCGAGCACGATCGCGGAGTTCGAGCACGCCTGGCAGCGCGCCCTGACGCCCATCTGGTTGCCGGTCGCACTCGTCGACCCGGCACCGGACGTCCCGGCAAGTTGGGACATGACCTCCGACAGCCTCTCGGCCTGGCTTGCGAACCACCTGGACGCGGCAGAACTGCTGGTAGTGAAGTCGTGCGCCGTTCCGGCATCGCTGGAGCACGATGCAAACGCTCTGGCGGCCGCCGGCATCGTGGACCCCTGCTTTCCTCACTATGTCGCCGACAGGCGCTTCCGTTGGCGCATCGTCTCCGGCGTCGACGCGGCGCTGGCGCGTCTCTCCTGACGGCCACCCTCAGTCGGTCGCGATCCGTTCCACCCGTTGCTCTGCAGCGAGCGTTCGGGCCAACCGACCGGCCGTGCCGTGTCCCGCCGCATCGAAGTCCGGCGCGATCTCCGCGAGCGGCACCATGACGAAAGCGCGTTCGTGCATGCGTGGATGGGGTATCGTCAGACCGGGCTCGTTCAACTGCACGTCACCGTAGGCGAGCAGGTCGAGATCGAGGGTTCTGGGTCCGTTGGGCACCGTACGCACGCGGCCGTGCTCACGTTCGATGGCGAGCAGCGCGTCGAGCAATGCGCGCGGCGCGAGCCCCGTATCGATGGCGACCACGGCATTGACGAAGTCGGGTTGACCCGCGTAGCCCACCGGGGCGGTCCGGTAGAACGACGATGCGCGGACCACGTGCGTATCGGGCAGTGCCGCCAGAGCGTCGAGCGCACTCGCCATCTGCTGCAACGGCACCGAGAGATTCGATCCGAGCCCCACGTAGGCCCGGACCGGCGCTTCACGCGGCATGGGCCAGTTCGCGGCAGCGCTGCGTGAAGCGACGTACGCGAGCGGCGTCGATTCGTGTCGTGCGATCGTTCGCGATGCAGACCCCACCGCGCACGCCGATGATGTCGGCACCCGCAGCCGCCACGCGCGCGATGTCCTCGAAGCGGATCGAACCGGCCAGCGCCACGGTGAGTCCGGCGCGATGGCCCGCATCGACGAAGGTGCGGAGCTGTGCGGCGTCGAGCGCATCGAACAACGTGCGGCCATCCTTGACCGCGGTGTCGAGCATCACCACGTCGCACTGCGCCGCCTGCGCGACCTCGACCACGGCGGCAGGGTCGATGCCGCCGAATCGCTCCCGGTCGGCATACCCCGCGGCAACGACCATGGTCTCGGGCGCGCGTTCCTTGCACGCGCGCCTCACTGCAGCCATCACGGCAGTCCCCTCCGCCACCGAGCGCACCCCGTACAGGCCCGCCTTGACGTAGCGGGCACCGCTCACGACGGCCCCGAGAGCCGCGAGCGCGGCGTTGCCGGGTTCATGACCCAGATCGCCGATGGACGCCGCGAAGACGGCGCCGGGACCGATGCCCTGCACGATCTCGCGGATCACCCAGGGATAGTTGGCGCCGAGCGCGCCCTCTTCCACGTTCTTGACGTCGATGATGTCGGCACCGCCGTCGAAGGCGGCGCGTGCCTCGTCGAGCGTCTCGGGACTTACCAGGACTTTCATGTCGGCCGGGGACTGACAAACCCAAAGCTCTCAGCGCGGGGGACGCGGCGGAAGGCCAAATCCCAGAGGCAAAGGTTGGGGTTTCCCCAGCGTCCGCCGCGTTGATAGCTTCCGTTCATCCTAATTCTGGTCGAGGTAGAGCGTGCGTTCCTCGTAGGCCCGCAGCAGGCACGGCACGTCCTCGCAGGCATCGCGCACCTTCGTCTCCCAGTCGCGCTGTTCCAGCCGGATGCTTTCGCGCAGCTCGTCGTTGGGCGTACGCCGGTACTTGAGGAAGAACGAGAACGCGAGGCGCTCGTTGGCCTCGCTCACCCGATCGTTGGAACAGATGAGTCGTTCGACGTTGCTCTTGGGTCGGCTGCAATCCTGTGCGGCATCGACGACTGCACCGGACATCAGCGCGAGTGCTGCGAGAAGGAAGCGGAAAGTCATCATGGGCGACTCACGGGAAGCTGGTCGATCATCTCACGCGGCAAGGAAACGCTCGATGGATGCGGTCACGCGATCGCCGCGCTCGTGGACGACCCAATGGGACGCATCCGGAATCCGTTCCACCTGCAGGTCGTCGACGTGCTCGTCGAGCCCATCGAGAATCGGCGGCAGCAGCGCCTGATCGCGCTCGCCCCAGATCACCAGCGTGGGCACGCGCACGTGAAAGAGCGCCGGGTCCAGATCGGGCAGGGGCGCATCCGGCTCGGGCGGATGCAGCGGCGAGGCGCGGTACCAGTTCAGCATGGCGGTCAGCGCGCCCGGCTGGCTCCAGGCCGACACATAGTCCGCGACCACCGCTTCCGACGCGTCCCCGCCGTTCGCCCCCCATTGCTCGATGGTCATCCGCTTCAGGCGCCGGAAGCCGTCCTGCATCAGGACCGCTTCGGCCTTGTCGGTGCGGAACAGGGTCATGTACGCGCTCGCCTGCTGCTGGGCCGCGTTGCTTCTCAGTTCGCGCAGGAAGGTGAGCGGATGCGGAGCATTGACAATCACCAGCTTGTCCACCCAGTCGGGATGCCAGGCCGCTACGTTCCAGGCGATCGCCCCGCCCCAGTCGTGGGCGATCAACGTGAAGCGTTCGTGACCGAGCGCAGCGGCGAGCTGCACGACGTCCTCCACCAGCGGCTTGGCCCGGTAGTCGCGGACCGCGGGCGGCTTGGACGACAGATTGTGTCCACGCTGGTCCGGGGCGACGCAGTGGCGCGACCGGCCGAAATGCTCGAGCTGCCGCCGCCACATGCCCGAGAACTCGGGAAAACCGTGGAGGAAGATCAGCAGCGGCCCGGTACCGGCTTCGAGCAAGTGCAGGCGCTGACCGTTGACGAGATCGACGAAGCGCGACTGGATCATGAACGCATGTTACGCGATGCGACGCAGCCTGCCGCCAGGCTTGGCGCCCATCATGCGATGCGCTACCTTGCCACGGGCCAGCGCAGCGCCGCCGCGCGGCACGACCGGAGATCCGATTGGATACCTACTACCATCCGCACGACCTCGGCAAGTTCGCCGACATGGGCAAGGGCAACGCCGATCTGTGGGACAAGTTCATGGCCTACTACGGCGCCGTGTTCGCCGAAGGCGCGCTGACCGCCCGCGAGAAGGCGCTGATCGCCCTGGGCGTTTCGCACGCGGTGCAGTGCCCCTACTGCATCGATGCGTACACCCAGGCCTCGCTGCAGCAGGGATCGAACATCGAGGAGATGACCGAAGTGGCCCACGTCGCCTGCGCCATCCGCGGCGGCGCCTCGCTGGTGCACGGCGTGCAGATGCGCAACGTGGCCGAGAAACTGTCGATGTGACGGTCGCCGCAGAGCAGAGCTGAACATGGGTCAGACCCTGGTCTCGAGGCAGGCACCGCTCGCGTCGAATCGCACGCAGCTGGAGACGCTCGCACGCCCGGGCTCCTGGCCCCGCTTCGACGAGCGGGTCGCCCGCGCCGGCCTGCTGCCGCTCGAGGCCACCGGCATCGAGATCTTTCAGATCAACGTCGGCAAGTTCTGCAACCAGACCTGCCGTCACTGCCACGTGGATGCGGGCCCGGAGCGCACCGAGCAGATGACCCGCGAGACCGCGGAACTCTGCATCCGCGCACTGGTCCGGACCGACATTCCCACCGTCGACATCACCGGCGGCGCCCCCGAACTAAACGCCAACTTCCGCTGGCTGGTGCAGGAGGCGCGCGCGCTCGGCCGCCACGTCATGGACCGCTGCAATCTGAGCGTCCTGCTGGTGAAACCGCAGGAGCGGCTGGCGGAGTTCCTCGCGGAGCAGCGTGTCGAGATCATCGCGTCGCTGCCGTACTTTCGACCGGCTCAAGCCGATGCACAGCGCGGCGAGGGCGTGTTCGAGAAATCCGTCGAGGCCCTGCGCCGGCTGAACGCGCTCGGCTACGGTATCGAGGGCAGCGGGCTCACGCTCAATCTGGTGCACAACCCGGTCGGCGCCTTCCTGCCGCCCGCGCAGAAAAGCATCGAAGCGCTGTTCAGGCACGAGCTCGCGCACTCCCACGGCATCACCTTCAACAATCTCTACACCATCACCAACATGCCGATCAGCCGGTTTCTCGAGTTCCTGCTGGCGAGCGGCAACTTCGAAGGCTACATGGAGCGGCTCGCGAACGCCTTCAATCCCGCGGCGGCCCGGGCGGTGATGTGCCGCAACACCATCTCCGTCGGCTGGGACGGCACGCTGTACGACTGCGACTTCAACCAGATGCTGGACCTGCCGGTCACGGCCGGCGTACCGCGGCATATCCGCGATTTCGACGCGGCCTCCCTGGGTCGTCGCGCCATCGTCACCGCGAATCACTGCTACGGCTGCACCGCCGGGGCAGGATCGTCGTGCGGCGGTGCGGTCGCGTAGAGCGCTCGTCGACGCGACCGTTCAGCGCTCTGCAAAGATATCCACGTCCTTGGTCTCTCGCATGAACGCGAGCGTGACGACGAACGCGACCGACGCAACGATGACCGGGTACCAGAGGCCGGCGTAGATGTCGCCCCTGGCGGCCATGATCGCGAACGCGGCGGCCGGAAGAAAACCGCCGAACCAGCCGATCCCGACGTGGTACGGCAGCGAGAGCGAGGTGTAGCGGATACGCGTCGGAAACATCTCGACCAGCATTGCGGCCAGCGGTCCGTACGTCATGGTGCCGAACAGCATCAGCGCAAGCAGGATCAGCACCGCCATCGGCCGGTTCACGGCGGAGTCGTCCGCTTTTTCCGGGTAGCCTGCCTCGCGCAAGGCGGCGGTGAGGGTCGCCTTGAAATCCGCGCTCCTGGCCGTTGCTCCGGACGTGCGGCCGTCGTACGCAGCGACGGTTCGCGTACCGATCCTGACCTCCGCCACGGTTCCGGCCGGCGCGGCAAGGTTGTCGTAGCTCACGCCCGCCGAGGTGAGACTGCTCTTCGCGATGTCGCACGAGGTCTGGAACCTGGCCGTGCCGACCGGGTTGAACTGGACCGAGCAGTCCGCCGGATCAGCGAAGACGGTGACCGGCGCATCGGCTTGCGCCCGTTCCAGCGCCGGATTCACGTAGTGCGTGAGCGTCTGGTACAGCGGGATGAAGCAGGTGGCACCCAGCATGAGACCGGCGAGAAAGACGGGCTTGCGGCCGATGCGGTCGGACAGCGTACCGAACAGATAGTAGAACGGCGTGCTCAGCACCGTGGCCGTCACGATCAGCCAGTTGGCGGTGGTGCCCTGCACCTTCAGCACCTGGGTCAGGAAGAACAGCGAATAGAACTGTCCCGTGTACCAGACCACCGCCTGTCCCATCGCCAGCCCGAAGAAGGCGATGAGGACGAGACGCAGGTTCGGCCATCGCCCGAACGCCTCGGACAAGGGCGCCTTCGAGGTATGTCCGGCCGCCTTCATGCGCGCGAACGCCGGCGATTCGCTCAACTTGAGACGGATCCAGACGGAGATCAGCAGCAGCACGATCGAGAACAGGAAAGGCAGGCGCCAACCCCAGGCCGCGAACTGCGTCTCGCCCAAGGCATAGCGCAACGAGAGGATGACCACGAGGGACAGGAGCAGCCCCGCCGACGCAGTGATCTGGATCCACGACGTCCATGAACCGCGATGCCGGTGCGGGGCATGCTCGGCGACGTAGGTGACCGCCCCACCGTATTCCCCGCCCAGGGCCAACCCCTGCAGCATGCGCATGGCCACGAAGATTGCCGGCGCCGCGATGCCGATGGCTGCGAAGCCGGGCAGCAGACCGATGGCGAACGTGGCGATGCCCATCAGCACGATGGTGATCAGGAACGTGTGCTTGCGACCGACGATGTCGCCCAGACGCCCGAAGACCAGGGCACCAAGCGGGCGGACTGCGAATCCGGCAGCGAAGCTCAAGAGCGTGAGGATGAAGCCGACGGTCGGATCGACGCCGGAGAAGAAATTCCGACTGATGTCGGCCGCGAGCGCCCCCACCAGGAAGAAGTCGTACCACTCGAACACCGTGCCGAGGCTCGATGCGATGATCACGCGCTTCTCGGTGCTGGTCATGCCGGCGCGCGATGACGCGTCCCGTACTGCCTCCATGCCGGTCCTCCTCCCGGTTGCGTTCGCGGCGCGGCTGCCGCGCCGGCTAAGCTCCGCTCGTCGCACTTCGCGCAAGATCCGCGTAGGACTCGCGCAGCACGTTCTTCTGTACCTTGCCGAGGGCGTTGCGCGGCAACTGGTCGACGACGACCACGTGCTTCGGCACCTTGTAGTTCGCCAGCCGCGCCTTGACCCAGGTTACCAGTTCGTCCGGATCGCAGTGTGCGCCGCTCGCGATGATCACCGCCACGACCGCTTCGCCGAAGTCGGCGTGGGGCACGCCGATCACCGCCGACTCGGCAACCGCGGGATGCAGGTTGAGGACGCTCTCCACCTCGATCGGATACACGTTGTACCCGCCGCTGATGATCATGTCCTTCGCGCGTCCGGTGATGGTCACGTAGCCGTCCTCCGACTGCGTGCCCAGGTCACCCGTCCTGAAAAAGCCGTCGGGCGTGAAATCCTCCCGGGTCTTCTCGGGCATGCGCCAGTAGCCCGAGAACAGGCCTGGCCCCCGCACCTGGATCATGCCGACCTGCCCTGGAGCCATGGGCCGGTCGTCCTTGTCGGCAATGCGCAACTCGACGCCCGGAAGCGGCCGGCCGACGGAACCGGCACGCCGCTCACCGTGCACCGGGTTCGACGTCAGGATCATGGTTTCGGTCGCGCCATAACGTTCGACGATCCGGAATCCGCTGCGCTCGTGGAACGCCTCGTGCACCGGTGCGGACAGGGGCGCCGAACCCGAGGTGAACAGACGCAGTCCGCGACAGGCCTCGCGGCCGAACGCATCGTCGGCGAGGAGCCGGTGGTAAAAGGTGGGTACCGCCATGAACACGGTGGCGCGCGGCAGGGCCTCGCGCACGGCGGTCGCGTCGAACTTGCGGTGGAAGATCAGCCGCGCCGCCGACACCAGCGCGACGCAGGAAGAGACGAACAGGCCGTGCCCGTGGAAGATGGGCAGCGCGTGCAGCAGCACGTCGCGCTCGCTGAACTCCCAGCAGCTGGCCAGGGTCTGTGCGCACCATGCGAGCGCCCGATGGCTCAGCATGGCGCCCTTGGAGCGACCGGTCGTCCCCGACGTATAGAGGATGGTCGCGGTGTCTTCGGGCGAGCGCAGCGCCGTCGGAAACCGGTCCGGATATGCCGCTGCCGCCTGGGTGAACGAACCCCCGC
The DNA here is from genome assembly GCA_019745565.1 of Burkholderiales bacterium. Taxonomy (GTDB): domain Bacteria; phylum Pseudomonadota; class Gammaproteobacteria; order Burkholderiales. The sequence goes on along the minus strand of JAIESW010000016.1, from coordinate 94,650 downwards.
CGTCCTGATCGAGGCCGGTGACGTGCGGTACCCCCAACCCGCCGGCGAGGTCGCGCATCGCTTCCAGCGTCTCCTGCCGGCAGACGAAGACCCGGGGCTCGGCGTCAGCGAGAAAATGCACCAGTTCTGCCGGCTGGTACGCCGTGTTGAGCGGCAGGTAGATGATGCCGGCGCGCAGGCAAGCGAGGAACAGCGCGAGGGCCTGCGGCGACTTTTCCACCTGCACCGCGACCCGGTCGCCCTGCTCGCAGCCCAGTGCGAGCAGGGCGTGCGCGTAGCGCGCCGACAATCGGTCGATCTCCGCGAAGCTGTAGACGATGCCGGCATCGCTTTCGATGCAGGAAGCATCGCGTCGCGCGACCCAGGCGCGAGCGACCGCGGCGTAGAAGTTGCCGTTGTCGTTCAGCGCGATCGGGCTCCAGGAAGCATCCAGGATCTCGTCCACCGCGCCGGTCTCGAGTGCGCGGTCGACGGTGCCTTCCTCGTCACCTTCCACCTTGTTGATGGCAGCCATCGCTGCACGCGGCAGGACCCGGAGCCGCGCGTCGCGCGCCATGCAGACCCTGCTCGCGGCACACCCCAGGGCGGCGAAGACGCCGCCACCGGACACACCGATCAAGATGAGCCTCACCTCGATGCCGCGGTGGTGCAGAAGGCGGATCTGGAGCGCGAGGCACGCGAAGTACTCGGACAGGATCACTTTCTCATCGGCCGCCTGAGTGGAATGGCTCTCGCAGTCGAGCAGGATGCCGATCACCCGGGTGCCGGGCGGCGCATGGGCCAGTGCTGCCGTGAGTTGCAGCACATCGACCGCATCGGCCCTCGCTCCACCTGCCAGGCCGCAGACGAAGGCGTCGCCACCCCCCGTCGCCCGAGCCGACAGGAACTGTCCCGAGCGCGTGACCTCGTAGCGATCACCCAGCATGTTGCGCGCGGCCGTCGCCGCCGCCCCTTCCAGGGTCGTTGCCGTCTCCGCAGCGGCAGGCCATCGCCCCTCGGTCTGCAATCGCTCTCGCAGGCGCGCGCGCAGTCGGGTGAGAAAGTCCTCGTCGATCCCGGATCCGGCAGTTCCGCGCATCCAGTCGATCAGCGCGGCGCGATAGGCTTCTGCATCGTCGTCGACCCGCAGGAAGTCCCGCGACACCAGCGCGCGCGCTTCGCCGCCGAGAAGATGTCTTGCCGCCTCCGCATCGAGGATGGACGCAGCGCCGCCGCCCGGACCCTGCTCGATCATCCGCGGACCGGACATCCCGATCATGCACTGGCGGTTCACGATGCGGCACTCGCATGCCGCCGCCAGCACGCTCGCACCGCCGAAGCAGTTCCGCCCGATCAGTGCGAGCATGCGCACGCCCGTCAGACGCGCATCCAGCGCCGCCTGCAGGGCCCGGCGCAACGCCGCGATACCGACCGTACCTTCGGTCACGCGCACGCCGCTGGTGTTCATCAGGAACACCACCGGCACCCGTTCGCGTCGCGCGTGCTGCATGACCTGCACGAGCTGATCGGCCTCCCGCGCCCCCATCGATCCGTGCTGGATGGCATAGTCGAAGCCGACCACGGTCGACGGCGAACCTTCGATGCGGGCAGCAACGACCCGCAGGTCGCCCGGCCCGCAATCGATCGGTTCGCACTCGCCTGCACGGAACAAGGCGTCGAACTGGGCATCCAGAGAAAGCGCGGAGAACATCGCGGTGTCAGGCTCCGTACAGGGCACCACCATCCGCATCGACGACGACGCCGCTCAGGTACGAGGCGCGGCCGGAGGCGAGGTACACAGCGAGGTCGGCGATCTCCTCTGCCAGTGCCGGTCTGCCGAACGGCAGATCCGCGACCAGTTCCTGCCATCGCGACGCATCGCCGAAACGCGCCGCGGCACGGTCCCGGTACAGCTTCACCAGACGATCGGTCTGCGTCGGCCCGGGATTCAACCCCAGCACCCGGACACCGCGCATGGCGCTGTGGGCCCCGACCGCTCTCGTGAACGCGATCAAGGCCGCGTTCGCCGTCGAACCGGCGAGATAGTCGTAGCGCGGTGCGGCGCCGGCGATCCCGATGATGTTGAGGATCACGCCGCTGCCCCGCTGCAGCATCGCGGGCAGCAGGTGCCGCGCGAGGCCGATGTAGCCGAAGAGCTTCAGTTCCCAGCTCGAGCGCCAGCGCGCGTCATCGAGATCTTCCAGTCCTCCGCCCGGGATCGCGCCGGCGTTGTTGACCAGGATGTCCGGGACTCCCGCTTGCGCAACCAGAGCCTCGATGCCGGCAGGCTCGCTCAGATCCAGGGACAATGCGCGGACGTCACCACCGATTTCGGCGGTCGCCTGGTCGAGCCGTGCCCGGGTACGCGATACCAGCGTCAGGCGACAACCTTCCTCGGCGAACAGGCGTGCACACGCGAGCCCGATGCCGGCGGACGCCCCCGTGATCACGACCGACTTGCCGGCGATGCGAAGATCCATGATGTCCCCTAGCTGCGCCGATCGACGGCCGAGATGAAGTCGAACACCATCCGGTTGAAGGCGTCGGGTTCCTCGAGATTGACCGGATGGCTGGTGCGCGGCACCACCCAGAGCATGGAATCGCGGATGGTCCGCTTCATGAACAGCGCGGGCGCCAGGCACGGTTCGTCGTCGTCGCCGGTCACGATGAGGGTCGGGACCGTCAGGGTGCGCAACTGCGGCTCCAGTTCGTAGATGGTGGAACGCCGCATCTGGTAGCCGCGCATGGTGAGCGCCGAGCCCAGCGCGGAGTGCTCCGCGAACTGGCGATTGAACTCCTCGAAGCCGCGTGGATCCTTCTCGCGATATCGGCGGCGGATCGGACTGTTGGCGTAATGGGTGATGCCCTCCTCCATGCCCACCTGCAGCAGGCGGTTGGCGAGCTCGTCGCAATCGGCCAGGAATTGCTGGCGCTTGTCCGGATCCGACCCGTGCCCCGCCCCCGCGACGACCAGCGACCGCGCCATGGCGGGATAGCGCAAGCCGAAGTTGAGCGTCGCGTACCCGCCCATCGACAGGCCGACCACGTGGGCACGCTCCACGCCGAAATGCCGCAGTACGTTGGCGATGTCGTCGACCGCGTGGGTCTGACTGTACCGCTCGGGATCCTGCGGGACCTCGGACGGCGGATAGCCGCGCGCGTTGAACGTAATGCAGCGGTAGCGGCGCGCAAGGAATCGCACCTGGTGCTCCCAGTTGCGATAGTCGCCCGCGAACTCGTGCACGAACACGATCGGCACGCCGTCGCCGGTCGACTCCGCGTACAGCCGCACTCCGTTGGATTCCACTGTCGCCATGGTCTGAAGCGTCTCCTGCCGGCCGGCGTCACCGAACGGTGTCGAACTCCTGCAACTGCTCGCGTGCGCTCTCGAACAAGGGCGACGCGCGCACGTTCGTGCGCTCGAGGGCTGCGGCCTGGGTGTTCGACACCGACCGCGCGGCCGCCAGCCATCGATCTTCTTCCTGTTGCGTCATCGTGCGCACCGAATCGCCGCGCGCAACGGCGGCCGCGCGCGCCTGCACGCCGGCTTCGTCGAGCACGCGACCCAGCCAGGCCGACGTCTCCCGGCCGCTGTTGGCCTCGACCACGGTCTTCAGATCGTCCGGCAGCGAACGGAAGGTGCGCACGCCCATGACGAGCACGAACGCGGCCGATGTCATGCCGGGGGTGCCGGCACGGAGGTCCACGTGGGAGCGCGCGACGCGGTCCAGTCCGACCGCCGTGGTGCGTTCCCACGAAAGCAGCGCACCCTCCACCGCCCCTTCTTCGACGGCAGCGACCACGCGATCCGCGGACAAGAGCACCGGTTCCGCACCCGCGGCTTTCAGCAACTCGGCGTCGGCAGGTGCGACCGCTGCGATGCGCCGTCCGCCCATGTCCGTGGGTGCCGTCGGAAATGCCTTGCCGAAATGCAGCCTCGCCGCGTCGCCGAAGTGCATCGCAAGTACCCGGACTTCATCGAAATCGCGATCGAGCACGTCGTTCGCCACCGTGTACTCCCACATCGCACGGCTGCCGCCCTCCGCGCCGCGCACGGTGAACGGCTGCTGCATGGCGGTCAACCGGGGAAAGTGCTGCGGCGACACGGGAACGGGCGTCCACGCCACGTGGACGGCATCGCCTTCCCGCACGCTGTCGTACAGGCCCAGCCCGGACTCGCCGGACGGCGAATCCGGATACAGGTGGAACCGGATGCGCCCGCCAGATTCCTGTTCCACCTTGGCAGTCCAGGGCAACAGGAAGTTGCGATGGAAGGCCGAGTCGGCCGAATACGGGTGGTGCAGCTTCAACGACACGCCGTGCGCGGCGGCGTGGGAAACGGGCAGCACCGCAAGTGCCAGCCACAACAGCAATCGCGAGCCCGCACGTGCGCGATCCCAACCCATCGCGCTAGTCCTCCGCCTGGACGGTTTCCAGGAACGTGTAGATCTTCCAGAGGACCTCGTCGCTCAATACGCCTTTCCAGACCGGCATGCCCTTGTCCATGCGGCCCTCCTCGACGGTGGTGCGGAACATCGAGATCGCATCGTCACCGTAGCGGATGCGCAGCCGCCGCAGGTCGCGCGGCCGTTCGCCCTGGACCGCCCACTGCCCATGGCAGTGCGCGCAGTACTGGTTGAGCAGGCTTGCGCCCTCCTGCGCGACCGCCTTGTCGCCCGCGTAGGGATTGACGGGACGAGCCGCCTCGTCGTCGCCCATGGCCACCTCGGAAAGAGCCGACGTGCATGCCGCCACGGTCAGTACCGTCACCGCAAACTTCTCGAACAAGACGCCTCCGGTCTTCCACAGCCGACGCAACGGTCTTCCGTCTGCGCCGGGATCATAGCGCTCGAAAAAGAGCGGCGGAGCGCGAACTCCGCCGCGACGACTCCTGGATCACGATCGGATCGATCCCCAGGAGGAAAACATGGCCGTCAGAGCGCGAAGACCATCAGGATCCCGCCTTCCGGGCTCTGTTCGATCATCTTCTGACCGAGCGCGCCGAAGAACGACGGCGGTCCCTTGATGCGGCCGGCCACGACCGCGAGGTACTGCTTGCCGTCGATGGTGTAGGTGACCGGGCTCTGCGTAATGCCGGTGCCGACACGGAACTGCCAGAGCACCTTCCCGGTCTTCGCGTCCACCGCCTTCAGCAGACCCTCGATGTTCCCGTAGAACACGAGGCCACCGGCCGTGGACATCGCGCCACCGGCCCACATGTTGGGCTCCTCGATCGACCACACCTTCTTGTTCGCGACCGGATCCCACGCGAGGAACTCGCCCAGGTTCGAGCCGGTGGCGCCCACCTTGCCCAGATCGAACTCGGAGGCCAGGTAGAACTTGCCCGGCGCGTACTCCTCCTTCCGGTTGGCGATGTCCATGCACATGTTGAACGCCGGCAGGTACGCGAGCCCGGTCTGCGCGCTGTAGGACATCGGCGACCAGTTCTTGCCGCCGATCAGGTTCGGGCACACGTTGCGGGCCCACTTACCGAGCTGCGGGCGCTTCTCGTTGTTGGCTGCCTCCACCGGCCTGCCGGTCTCCAGATCCACATGCGTGGCCCAGTTGACCGTCACGAACGGATCGGCGGCGACCACCTTGCCGGTATCGCGGTTCAGCACGTAGAAGAAGCCGTTGCGGTCCGCATGCAGCAGCGCCGGGATCTGCTTGCCGCCGACGTTGAGGTCGGTCAGGACCGCCTCGTTGATGCCGTCGAAGTCCCAGGTATCGTGCGGGGTGTATTGATAGCCCCACACGATCTTGCCGCTGTCGGCGTCGAACGCGAGTTGCGATGCCGTCCACTGATTGGAGTAGATACCGTAGTCGGACGAGTCGGTCCCGCGGGTGTGCGCACCCCACGGACCCGCGTTGCTGGTCGACCAGTACACCACGTTGCGCTTGGCATCATAGGAACCCACGCCCCACGTGGAGCCGCCTCCCGTCTTCCACGAGTCCTCCTTCCAGGTCTCGTTGCCGGGCTCGCCCGGCCCCGGGATGGTGTACGTGCGCCAGACCCGCTCGCCGGTCGACTGCTTGTAAGCGGACACGAACCCGCGAATGCCGAACTCGCCGCCGGCGATGCCGGTGATCACGAGATCCTTGACGATCAGGGGCGGCGAGGTGATGGAGTGGCCCTTCTTGTAGTCGGCAATGGTCACGGTCCAGAGGCGCTTGCCGGTTTTCGCATCCAGCGCCTCGAGCTTGGCGTCGAGACGTCCGAAGAAGACCTTGCCGTCCGCCACGGCCAGCCCGCGGCTGTCCATGCCGCAGCACACGGTAGCCATGTAGTCCGAGGGCAGCTCGGGCTGGTAGGTCCACTTCCTCGCCCCGGTCTTCGCGTCGAGCGCGAAAACGTAGCGCGGCCCGGTGGAGCTGGTCACGTACAGCGTGTCGCCGACGACGAGCGGACTCGACTCCTGCGTCTCGAGAGTGCCGAGCGAGTGCGCCCACACCACCTTCAGGTTCTGCACGTTGCCGGTGTTGATCTGGGTGAGCGGGCTGTACCGCGTGTTCGCCTGATCGTTGCCGTAGTGGGGCCATTCGGTGCTCTGCCCCGACGCCGAGGCAGATGCCATTGCCAGGACGGCAATGCCCAACCAGCTCGCCGAGCGCCTCTCGATGCTTCCCATGCTGTTGACCTCCCGTTTTGTCGTTGTAACGGCCGTTGTCCGGGGGCTTGCGGGCGAGACGCCCTCGGCGCGGAACCGTGAGTGTCTGGAACGTCCGCCAGGAACAGCCGCGGTTCCCGGTCTCGCGGCGGTCCGCTCCAGTCGCTCGATGCTACGGTCCCGCTCGAGCGACGGGAAATAGCGCTTTCCGATGGGGTGATAAGTGAGACTTATGACGGCGGTGGATCCGCCTGCGTCCGGTGTTTCGCGGCGCAGCATCCGGCGCTGACGTGGGGGCATATCGAAGTCGAATGACCCGGTCACCCAATCTCGTTCAGACTCGCCGTGCGAGCGGACCGCTGCCGCCCGCATCCCACGAGACCCGAAGGAAGACCGACATGAACACTGCATTGCTTTCCGACGACGTCGCCCTGGTGACGGGTGCCGCGTCCGGCATCGGCCGTGGCATTGCCGCCGCGTTGGCACGGGAAGGCGCGCGGGTGGTGCTGAGCGATCTGCCGGGGCCTGCCGGCGAGGCCGTGGCCGCCGATCTCCTCGCGCAACGCCTGGACGCGAAATTCATCGGTGCCGACCTTTCGAAGGCGGAGGCGGCGGAGCGGTTGCTGCACGACGCCATCGAGGCCGCGGGGTGTCCCTCCATTCTGGTGCATGCCGCAAGCCCGCGCCGCTTTGAGCGGGACCATGTCGCGGCGGTCGAACTCACCACCTGGGACGAAATGATCGCGGTGAACCTGCGATCCGGTTTCGTGCTTGCGCGCGCGGCCGCACAGGAGATGTGTGCGCGCAACATCAAGGGGAGGATGTTGTTCGTGACTTCGCTGCATGCGCACAGCCCGCGCAATCTGCCGCACTACAGCGCATCGAAGGCGGGCCAGACCATGCTGGTGCAGGAACTGGCCCGTGCGTTCGGTCCGCGCGGCATCCGGGTCAATGCCATCGCGCCGGGCGCCGTTCCCGGCGGCGGGTTCGACGCCAAGGCCGCCGGCGTGGACCGCCTGGTGCGCTGCACCAGCCTCCGGCGCCTGGGCACTCCCGAAGAGATCGCCGGCATGGCCGTGGCCCTGCTGGCCGATAGATTCTCGGCCTACGTCACCGGGACCACGGTGGTGGTCGATGGCGGCCTCGCGCTGCACAACTGGATCGAGCCGCTTGATCCGTAGGCCGACCCGTTCGCGGTGGCCGCGCGCGCAGACGAGGGGCGTCAGCCCGTTGCGACGACGAGTTGCTGTCGTACAGCGCGCGCCTCGAGTTCCACTTCTGCGCCCGCGATCGGCGGACGCGCGCGGTAGACCAGGACACCGCGCCGCAACGGCTCCCCCACCGAGCCGAGCAGCGCCGGGCCCCAGAGATCGGGAATGTCGTGGACGTGGAAGACGGCGATCTCTGTCGTGGCCTGCCAGGATGTCTTAAGCTTCGTGAGGCTTGCTCCGATGGTGTCGATGGTGAAGCGCGCACGCCTTGCCATGGCTGCCGGTCCGGTGTCGCCTGCGGCGATGATCTTCCCGTCCGCACCGATGTCGGCAGTCCCGGACAGGCAGAACGTGGTTGCATTCGCGGATGCCGGCGCCGTATAGCTGAAGGCGCACAGCGACGTCGTCGCGGGCGCATGCACCGCGAGCGCGATGTTCGAACGGCACACGCCGCTCAGGTCACCGAACATCAGTCCCCATTGCCGCAACTTCGCGAGGTACGGGACATTGAACGTGGACCACTGATCGAAGGAAAGCGGTGCCGGCACGCGCAGTTCGGTTCCGCAGAGCGCCTCGACCGGGCGCCCCACGCGCTTCAGATGCGCCTCGATGAACGCGTAGCCCTGGTCGAGAGGCAACCATGGCTGCAACAGCACGCGCACGACCTCGAATCCCGCGTCCGGAACCACACCCGTGCAGTAAGCTCCGCCGCCAGGCAGGATGCGGCTGTTCCCGCCCTTGTTGTCCAGCAGCACCGGCGTATCGGCGGCTTGCGGCATGACCCCTCCTTCGTTTGCTGCGGAGATGCTACGGGTTGCGCCCGCTGCGGCGGAAATATCCGATCGTGCTGGGGCCATAACGCGGGCTTATCGCAGCGCGGCCGTCGCGCTTCCCGGCCGATGATCAAGCGGCGTTCAGTCGTGCCCCTGGCCAGCGCCCGTTCGCAACCATGTCCCGAGCCAGTTCGAAAACGATGCCCTGCACGGCCACGGCGGCGCCGGTCCGCGGCAGCGAAGTGGACCACGCGAGCGCAACCGGACGTCGGATCTCGGGGTCGACGAGGCGACGCGCCGACGGTCGTTCCTGCGGCGCGAGCGGCATCAGTGCCGACAACGGCAGCACGGTGCAGGCAGCACCGGTACCTGCAATCGCCAGCGCCGTGCGAAACGAATCGACGTCGGCGACCACGTTCAACTCGAGTTGTGCCTGCGCGAAGCTGCGTTCCATCACCATCCTGAGGCCCTGCGCGCTGACGCCCAGCACCATCGGCACGCCGTCGAGCGCACGCAACTCGCATACGTCGGCGGCCGCATGCATGCCGGGAGCCTCACCGATGACGTACAGATCTTCCTCGAGCAACGGCTGCAGTTGGATACCGCGCGTCTCCACGTCGCGGAACTGGATCGCGAGGTCCAGGCGCCCGTGACCCAGGAGCTCGCCCAGATAGCCGCTCATGGCTTCGAAGATCTGCAGGCGAATGCGCGGATGCTGCGCCCGCACGCGCTCGAACAGAGGCAACGCCAGCACCTCGATCATGGTGCTGGGAAACCCCACGGCCACCGCGCCCAGCTCGCCGGCACCCGGCTGCGTCACCTCTTCCTTGACCTGCTCGATCTGGCGCAGCAGCGTGCGCGCGTGCCGGTAGAGGACCTTGCCCGCTTCCGTCGGCACGACGCCCTGCGAACTGCGCAGCAGCAGCTGCGTCTTCAATTCACCTTCCAGCGCGGCGAGCTGCTGGCTCAGAGCGGGCTGTGCCACATAGACCGTTTCCGCGGCCTTGGACAGGCTTCCGCAATCCACGATCGCTACGAAATTCTTGAGGTGTCTGAGATCCATGACGGCATGCCGGCAGTGTGTCGGCCCGCGTCCGTCGTCCTCCTCCATGGGGCACCGTGCCGGCGCAGGTCCGACAGTGTACTGCCGAGGTGCGGAGCGCCGGCTCGCCCGCTCATCCCTGCATCCCGCTCGACACTGCGGGGACATCGGCCGTGCGCCGGCGGCGCATCATCGCGACTCCGGCGGCAGCGCATCCATGAACACCGGCACCGCCGCGGCACGCAGGCTGCCGGGATAATCCTGCTGGAACCGCAACAGCAGTTCACGCGCCCGCGCCGCGCTCGGGCGACTGTCACCACCGGCGCGCGCGACCCGCACCCAGGCCACCGCGACGATGAACCGGACCTCCTCCACGTTGCCGTCGCGTGGAAAATCGCGGACGAAGCGTTCCCCTGCATCGATCAGGATGCGGCTCCCGCCGGGCTCCGCATCCAGCGACTTCAGCGGATCATCACGAAAGCTGTCGTAGAACCTGCCGTAGAGGACACCGTAGAGCGCGTCGTTCGCACCGGCCCCCTTCGGATCGAGATCGTACGCGGCCGTGTAGTGCTCCACCGGAGCGCCGAAGCGGCCGAGCCGTTCCGACCACGGCAACGGCGTTCCCGCCGCCTTGAATCGCTCGACGACGAGATAGGAAGGCAGCCCCTGCACGCGCCCGTGCATCGCGAGATCTCGATTGAGCAGATCGCGTATCTCGTCCTGCATGCGTGCCAGTGCGAGATGCGCCTCGGCACGCTTCGGTGCCGCCTCGCGCGAACGGATCGTCGCGGCGTTGCGCTGCGCCTGCGCGATGTAGCGTTCGGCCGCTTCCGCGGTGATCAGGTCGTGGGCGCAGACGTGCGCCGTTGCGCCCACGCTCCCCATCAGGAGCAGCACGCGCGCGAAGCTACCTGCTCTCACCCGTCTCCAGCGGCACGCCCGAGGCGAACGCCAGGGCGCCCGCGTGGACCGGGATGTCACCCTCGTTCTGCTTCGGCACGACGAGTCCCAGTTCGGCGTCGCTGCCGGCCAGGGCTTCCGCGATCAGATAGGCATGCTGCCGCGGAAAATCATCGCGGCAGACCATGCGATAGACGTCGTTCTGCACCAGCACCCGCAAGGGAATCGCGCCGATGTCGCCGAACGGCGCTTCCCCGTGGAACATCGCCGCGGCATTCGCCTGCGACACGATGCCCACTTCGGCCTGGCGGCTCGCGATGAGGCTCGCGATCCGCTGCACCCGCGGCCCGCGTCCGACCGCAGCCTTGCTCTCCGGCAACACGGTACGCATCACCGCCGCGCACTTCTCGCCGAGATCGTCGGCGCCCGGATCGTCGCGGCTGGTCAGGATGACCAGATGCGTCTGGCGATAGACGACCCACTGGCGATACGGCGCATGCCCGGAGAGCAGACCCGCACCGGCGAGCGCGGCGGTAGCGGTGAGGAAGCGGCGACGATGCATGGCAATGCCGCACCCCGTGCCGACCCACGGGGCGCGGAATCTGCTCATTTCCTGATGTGTTCCAACGGGCAGATGGTCGACACCGCGTAGTTCGGCACGTCCACCACGTTGCCGATGCGCAGGTCGCACGCCACGCTGGCATAGACGTAGGCCTGCACCGGCGTCCAGCCGTAGGTCTTCACGAGCCAGTCGATCATCTCGTTCAGCGCGCCGCGTGCAGCGACGGTGAGGTCTTCCGACAGGTTGACCAGCGGTCCGATCTTGTCGCCGCCCAGGTACTTGTGCTGCGGCGGGATCTCCCCGGCCTTCTTGATCGGGTACGAGATCGTCGCGTAGAAACGATCCGGTTCCAGCTGCTTGATCTGGGAACCGCCTTCGAAGTGCGGACCGGTCTTGATCATGGCAGCCATGCCCTTGCGGATCTCGGTGCGGACCGTCACGGTCGCACCCATCTCGATCGCGGTACCGGCCACTTCGCCATCGCCCTGCGCGAAGTGCACGTCGCCGATGAAAAGGCCGCAGCCGTCGACGAAACACGGCAGCAGCAGCGTCGTGCCCACGACCATCTGCTTGATGTCCATGTTGCCGCCGTTCTCGCGCGGCGGGATGGTGCGCAGGCACTTGTCCTTGTGGCTGCCGTTCGGACCGCAGACGGCGGCCGGCAGCGCGCCGGTGGGCTGCGGCGGCAGTGCGACTCCACCCGCCTTGCCGAGTTGCGTCTCGCGCGCCTCCCATGCGTCCACCTCGGGCTCACCCGGCATCACACCCACCGTTCCCATGAAGCCGTTGAACGGAATGCGCACGCCGGGCAACTGATCCGACACGGCCTCCAGGTGGTTCAGCTTCCAGTTGGCGATGAACGGCTCGGTGAAGCGGTCGCGCAGGAAACCGAAGCCGGGCACGACCGTGGTGTAACCGTACTCGTCGGGCTCGATGTCGATCAGCGTGACGGCGAGCACGTCGCCGCGCTTCGCCCCTTCGATGTAGACCGGGCCCGTGAGCGGATGCACGTAGTTGAGGTCGACCGCGCCGAGGTCCTTCGGCACCGAGTTCACGTTGAGATCCGAATCGAGCGCGTCGCGCGTCTCGTAAGTGAGCAGCTGACCCGGCTTGGCCGTCGCCACCGGCTTGATCGCGGGGTGGTAGCGATTGAAGCAGTTCGGATCGTCGACGCAGTGCTTGCCCATCTTCTTCACGAGCACACGTGACTGCGTCTTCACATCGGTGGTGTCCGCATAGCTGCCGGCGGCGAACAGGAGCACAGGTACCGCAAGTACGAAGGCGCGCATCTTCATATCTTTTCTCCCGGGTTCCTACGGTCTCAAGGGCATCGCACCCGCCTGAGGTGCGATGTGGTCGCGACTATAGAGAGACCTCGCGCCGCCTGTCAATGCGCGCGTCATCCTGGTGCGACGATCGCGCCGATGCGCTCGAACAGCCACCACAGGCCGAGAAGGCCCACCGCGATCGAGATGGACCACGCGACGCGCCGGTCCGGAATCTCGGCGATCCCCGCGCGCCGCTCGATGCGATCCACGCCATGCAGCAATACCAGGGCCCCGGCGACGATCGCGAGCTGTCCGACCTCGACACCGATATTGAATGCCGCCAGCGCCGGCACCAATGCCTCCTGCGGCAATCCGTACTCGCGCAGCACGCTCGCGAAACCGAAGCCGTGCACCAGACCGAACGTGAAGGTGAGCGGCCAGCGCCGCCCGACGTCGCGCACGAAGAAATTCTCCGCGGCAACGTACACGATGCTCGCGGCGATCGCCGCCTCGACCCAGGCGGGATTCGGCGTGATGGCGCCCAGCACCGCGGCGGTCAGCGTGATCGAATGGGCCACGGTGAACGCGGTGATCACTTTCACCAGCGGCAGCAGGCGGCGCCCCCATACGATGGTCCCGAGCAGGAACGCGATGTGGTCGAAGCCGATCGCGATGTGCTCGATGCCGGCGAGCAGGTAGCGACCGAAGACCGACCAGGCGGACTGCCGCACGGTGGTGATCTCCAGCGCCGGCGTGCTGGTCGAGAGCAGCCCGAAACGTTTGGCGTCGCCGGTCACGGAGACCATGTGCCGTGCGCGCGGATCGATCTCCGCGAACGGCGTCGCGCGGTAGACCAGCGATCCCGCGCCGGCCGGGCACGCGAAGCGGGCGTGGACACGCACGTGCTCGCTCGCCGGCTCGAGCGTCTCGACCTGCAATCCGCACGGCGCTCCGTTCGCTTCCAGACGCACGTGCTGCGCCAGGTAGCCTTCGATCGCGCCGCGGGCCGCGGCGAGTTCGTCGACACCGACCGTCCCCGCGGGGACCAGCAGCTTCGCGTTCAGTGCGACCTCCAGATCGCGGCCATTGAGATCCAGATCGGCGCGGACGGCGGACCCGGAGAATTCGAGCGCCGCGCTGGACAATTGCGTGTTGTGGGCAGCGGCGGCCGTGGCGAGGCACAGCAGCCCTGTGAAGGCGAGACAGCGAAGCATCGGCATCATTAACCGGCGTATCGGGAAGTGCAAAAGCCCGAGGATAGCCGGCCGGAAGCCCCGCCGGATACGGCGTCAGCCGCCCTGGCCCCGCATGGCCTCGATCGCCTGCCCGAACAACGTGGAGCCGGCGAGGTTGGAACCGCCGTCCACCACCAGGACCGTCCCGGTGACGTAGCTCGCGAGCGGCGAGGCGAGGAACACGGCCGCCTGGCCGATATCGTCCACGCCGCCGAAGCGGCCGAGCGGGATGGACCGGTAGCGCGAGGACTCGTAGTCGTCGCCACCCAGTCGCCTCATGCCCTCGGTTCCGCCGATCGGCCCGGGCACGATGCTGTTCGCCCGGATGCCGTACTTGCCCCATTCCAGCGCCAGGTTGCGCATCATCATGTCGATACCGGCCTTGGCCGCGCCGACGTGCACCTGGTAGGGGAACGGCACGTAGGCCATGCCGGCGGAGATGAAGATGACGCAGCCTCGGGTCGACCGCAGCTGCTCGAACGCCGCGCGGGTCGCGTTGAACGAGCCCAGCAGATCGATGTCCACCACGGTCTTGAAGCCGTTGGGCGACAACTCCTCCGCCGGAATCGGGAAGTTGCCCGCGGCGCCGCACACCAGCACGCCGATCGGTCCGAGCGCCGCGGCGGCGTTGCCGATCACGACCTCCAGGCGCGCGGCATCGCGCACGTCGGCCGCCTCCGCGTGGACCTGGCCGCCGAAGGCCCGCAGTTCGTCCGCGGCACGATCGAGCTTGTCCTGCTTGCGGCCGCAGATCGCCACGTCTGCCCCGAGCGCCGCGAAGTTCTTCGCGATGCCGAGGTTGATGCCGGAGCCGCCGCCGGTGACGAAGACGGTCGTCCCCTTGAAGGCGTCGGCAGGAAAGAAGCGGGTCACGAGCATGGTCACCTCATCATGTCGAGCACGACCTCGCAGCGATCGGTACAGCCCTGGGTGATCACCGGATAGGACGTGGCGTTGAGGAACCGGGTGCGGTCGCCTTCGTAGATCTTCACCAGCAGCGTGTAGCGATGGCTGGCGACGATGCGCTCCGGGTCGTACTGCATCCGGAAGGCGATCGGCACCTGTCCGGGGTTGCGGATCTCCACCTCGTCCAGCACTTCGGCCACGGCGTCCATCCTCGACACGTCCTGCAGCCAGACCTTCACGATCGCCTCGGACGACAATGCGACGCGCTGACGGTAGGTGATCGTGCCCTCCAAGGTCGCGAGCGGTTTCGCCGGAACCGCGGGCTTCGGCGCACATCCCGCGACGAGCGCAAGGACAAGCACCATCCACGATCTCACGGTCCGCGCCCGCGCCGTCTAGGGTTGATCCACCGCGCCGTACGGCGTGCGGCGAATCGACTTCACGTACGGCAGCGCCGCGACGGCTTCCATCCGGCCGCGCCAGTTCGGCGCGCCCGTGCGCGCGTGGACGAGGATCTGATCGGCCGTGCAACCGGCGCGGCCTGCCGCTTCCGACTCGAACCGGGCGGTGGGGTCCAGTTCCGCGATCTCGATCCGCTTGTCCTCGGTGTTGGGCACACAGAACTGGTAGGCGATCTCGCGCTTGTCGGTCGACGGCCCCTCGAGTCCGTTGACGTCGACCTTCTTCAGATCGAACCGG
Source organism: Burkholderiales bacterium (assembly GCA_019745565.1). Taxonomy (GTDB): domain Bacteria; phylum Pseudomonadota; class Gammaproteobacteria; order Burkholderiales. The sequence continues at coordinate 79,467 of JAIESW010000016.1, read as the reverse complement.
ATCTTCTCGAGCCCCGTCGGAGCCTTGGACACGCACGCGCCCAGCAGCACGACGAGGCACCAGGCAGCGGCACGCATCGCGATCTCAGACGGGAACGAGGCGGCCATCGACCAACCGCGGCACCAGGCGGATCTCGGAGCGGCGCGACGCGTACTCCACCTCGTGCACCAGATCGCGCTCCTGCATCATGCGTCCCACGCGCGAGTCGAGCAGCGCGCGGAACGGATCGACTGCCCGGAACAGGTGCAACGCCGCCAGCGCCGCGTCGGAGAAGTCCTCTTCGCCGGCCAGCGCCTTGGCGAAGAGTTCCACGAAGTATCCGGCGCCGACCATGTCCTCGAGGTTCACGTTACCGGCCGATCCGGAGCAGACGATGATCACCGTGTCGCCCGGATGCTCCGTCAGGACATGTTCCACCACCGACTGCGCATTCAGCATCGCGCCCGCATACACGTGTGCGGCGGTCGAGGACATCTGCAATGCGACGGTGCCGTTGGTGGTGGAGTAGACGAGCGTGCGCCCTTCCACACCGTGCTCCACCAGGGCGAGCGGCGTCGGCGACACGAACCCTTCGATAGTCTCGGCGTACAGCTCGCCGGAGGCGACGTACGAATCCGCCGGCAACTCCTTCAGCTTGGCGCGCGCCGCCCGCTCGTCCAGCGTCGGGATCACGTCGATGGCGCCGTGGGCCAGCGCGTTCACGATGGTGGACGTGGCGAACAGGATGTCGAGCACGATGACCACCTTGCCCGACAGGCGATAGCCGTCGAGGTCCTCCTTGCGGTACAGCACGTGCACCTTGTTCGAACCGATCACGCCGCCGCTCCCCGCACCTTGAACATCCCGTAGCCTTCCATCGTCATCACCAGTTCGTCGTCCTGGTTGAAGACCTCCCACAGCGTCTTGACGATGCCGATCTCCGGCCGGCTCGCCGAACGCCGGGATTCGAGCACGGTGCGCATGGCCCGGATGGTGTCGCCGGGGCGTACCGGCTTCACCCATTTCACGTGATCGACACCCGGCGAACCCAGGCTCGCGGAGTCGAGCAGATAGCTGTCGCACATCATGCGCATGACCATCGATACGGTGTGCCAACCGCTCGCGATGAGGCCGCCGAACATGGACGCCTTCGCCGCAGCCTCGTCCACGTGGAACGGTTGTGGATCGAACTGCTGCGCGAACGCGACGACCTCGTCCCTGTCGACCAGACGCCGCCCCATCTCGCTCACTTCGCCGACCTTGAAGTCCTCCCAGTAATATTTCTTGGTCATCGCGTCTTGCCCTCGTAGCGGTACCAGCCGCGCCCGGCCTTCTTGCCGTTGTAGCCGGCCTGCACCATCTGCTTCAACAGCGGCCGCGGGCGGAAGCGTTCGCCGTACGCGCCCTGCAGGATCTCCTGCACCTGCAGGGAAAGCTTGTTGGTGACGGCGTCGCACAACTCGAACGGCCCCACCGGATGTCCCAGACCCAGCTTGCAGGCAAGGTCCACTTCCTCCGGCGTGCACACGCCCTCTTCCACCAGGCGCACCGCCTCGATCATGAACGCGTGCAGCACACGATTGACCGCGAAGCCCACCACGTCCTTCACCCGAATCGGCACCTTGCCGACGTCGCGGCTGTACTGCATCAACGCCTCGACGGTGTCCTCGGCGGTGTCGATTCCCGGGATGACTTCCACCAGCTTCATGCGCGAGACCGGCGAGAAATAGTGGGTGCCGGCGAACCGCGGCCGCCGCTCCGGCGCGACGTAGGACGCGAGGCCGGTAATGGCGATGGTCGACGTGTTGCTGGCGATCAGCGCATCGGCCTTGCAGACCTGATCGAGCTTGCGGAAGACGGCCGCTTTCACTTCTTCGGACTCGAACACGGCTTCGGTAACGAGATCGCAATCCGCGAACCGCCCGAGATCGGTGGTGACATCGATGCGGCCGAGCGCCTGCGCTTTCTGCTCTTCCTTGTAGAAGCTGCGCTGGATGCCCTTGTCGAGGACCTTGCCCAGATTCTCGATCGCCTTGGCGAGCAACTCGTCGTTGGTGTCCGCGAGCACCACGTGCCTGCCTGCGAGCGCCGCGACCAGTGCAATTTCGGCGCCCATGAGTCCGGCGCCTACGACGCCTACCTTGTCGATCATTCGTTTACCTCTGGAGGTCGGGGAAAAGCCTTCATCACGGAGAACACGGAGGTGTTTCGCCCCTTCCCCCACCGCAGGTGGGGGAAGGTTGGGATGGGGGCGCATTGCTGATCGCAGGCCCCCACCCTAACCCTCCCCCATCTGCGATGGGGGAGGGAACCATGCGATGAGCTCCGTATTTCTCCCTGGTTCAGCTATAGGTTGTGCCCGCGCGACAAGCAGCCTAGATCTTCCGCCACTTCGACCGCGGCCGCTCGAACGCGGCCACGTTGAGCGGCTGCGCCGACTCGGCCTGCGCGAACCGGTCTAGGTGGTGATCGGCATCGCCGAACAGCGTGTCGATCGCCGTCAGCCGCTTCACGTAGTGGCCCACGTTGAGCTCGTCGGTCATGCCCATGCCGCCGTGCAGCTGGATCGCCTGCTGGCTGATGTGGCGACCGGCGCGGCCGATCAATTCCTTCGCGGCGGAGACCGCCTTGCGGCGTTCCACCGGATCGGCGTCGTCCACCTTGACCGCCGCGAGCAGCGCCATGGACTTCGCCTGTTCGTACTGCATCACCATGTCCACCATGCGATGCTGCAGGACCTGGAACCGTCCGATCGGCACGCCGAACTGCTGCCGGGTCTTCAGGTACTCGAGGGTCGTGTCGTTCAGCACCTTCATGCAGCCCACGGCTTCGGCGCACAGGGCGGCGATGGCGCGATCGACGATCAGCTCGAGCAACGGCAGGCCGCGATCGGCCGCGCCGATCAGCGAATCGCCGCTGACGCGCACGTTCTCGAAGCCGATCTCCGCCGCGCGGTTGCCGTCGTACGTGGGGTACTCCCGACCGCTCACGCCCTCCTCGGCCGGGTGCACGAAGAACAGGCTGATGCCGTTGCGATCGGTCACCGCGCCCGACGTACGGGCCGAGACGATCAGCAGATCGGCCACGGCACCGTGCATCACCACCGACTTGGCACCGTTGATAACCCACTGCCCGTCGTCCATCCGCGCGGTGGTCTCGACGTGGTCGAGATCGTAGCGGCCACCGCCTTCGGTGAAGGCGCACGCAAAGCGCATCCGGCCTTCCATGATGGGCGGCAACAGGTACTGCTTCTGTTCATCCGTGCCGGCGGTCGCGATGCAGCTCGCCGCCATCACCACCGTGCCGAGATACGGTTCCACTACCAGATGGCGCCCGAAGGCCTCCATCACGATCATGGTCTCGACACCGCCGCCGCCAAAGCCGTCGCGATCCTGCGGGATCGGCAGGCCCAGCAAACCGAGATTCGCGAGCCCTTCCCAAGCCGTCGGGCTGTAGCCCACGCGCGAAGCGACGATCTGCCTGCGCTGCTCGAAGGTGTAGTTCTTCTCGAGGAACTTCGAGACCGAATCCTCGAGGAGCTGCTGTTCTTCCGTGTAGTCGAAATCCATGGCTATAGTCCCAGGATCATCTGCGACACGATGTTGCGCTGGATCTCGTTCGAACCACCGTAGATCGAGACCTTGCGGAAGTTGAGGTACTGCGCGGCAAGCGGTGCGGCGTACTCCGGCCCGACCCGCTCGCCCAGCCAGTGGTCGCCCCAGGAATCGGGCAGAAAGGGCAGCGCCCACGGGCCCACGGCTTCCATCATCAGTTCGGTGAGCGCCTGCTGGATCTCGGTGCCCTTGATCTTGAGGATCGACGCCTCCGGCCCGGGAGGTCGCCCCTGCCGGTCCGCGGCCAGCACCCGCAGCACCGTGATCTCGAGTGCCATGAGATCGATCTCCACGCGCGAGATCTTGTCGCGGAACCGGACGTTCTCGATCAGCGGCCGGCCGCCCTGGCTCTGCTCGGAGGCGATGTGCTTCACGAAAGCGAGTTCGCGCTTCGAGCGCGAGACGCCCGCGATGCCGGTGCGCTCGTGCGACAGGAGGAACTTGGCGTAGGTCCAGCCGCGGCCTTCCTCGCCCACCAGGTTCTCCACCGGCACCTGCACGTTCTCCAGCCAGACTTCGTTGACCTCGTGTTCGCCGTCCAGGGTGATGATGGGCCGCACGGTGATGCCCGGTGTCTTCATGTCGATCAGGAGGAACGAGATGCCGTCCTGCTTCTTGCCCTCGGTGGACGTGCGCACCAGGCAGAACATCATGTCGGCGTACTGGGCGAGCGTGGTCCAGGTCTTCTGGCCGTTGACGATGTAGTGATCGCCCTTGCGTTCCGCCCGCGTCTTGAGCGACGCGAGATCCGAACCCGATCCCGGCTCCGAATAGCCCTGGCACCACCAGTCATCCGACGACAGGATGCGCGGCAGATAACGCTCCTTCTGCCAGGGGTGGCCGAACGCGATGATGACCGGCCCCACCATGTCGACACCGAACGCGATCACGCGAGGGGCACCGGCCGCCGCACATTCTTCCTCGAAGATGTGGCGCTGCACCGGATTCCAGCCGGTGCCGCCGAATTCCTTCGGCCAGCCGGGCGCGATCCAGCCCCGGGCATGCAGCGCCTTCTGCCAGGTGACGTAGTCGTCCTTGGTAAGGCGCTTGTGCTCGATCACCTTGCGCGAGATCTGCGGCGGCAGCTTGTCGCGCACGAACGCGCGCACCTCGTCGCGGAACGCGAGTTCCTCGTCGGTGTAGTTGAGATCCATGATCCTCCTCCCCCTGGTTGCCGTCTTCAGGCGGCTTTCGAGAGCACGAAACCGGCTCTCGGAAAATGCACGTTCACCTCTCCAACGGCCGGATCGGTGCGGCGGATGACGATCCGCTGGGCGTTCGCTGCCACCAGCGTGCCGGCCACCGGGTCCTTGCCGTAGTCATCCGCGGCGACCGTCACGGCGGTACCCGCCGGGATGCCGTCCGGCAGTTCCGGATGACCCAGCTTGACGGGCGCAGGCGTGGCTGTCTGTGCAATGCGCAGCGCCTCCTTCGCGTCGAGCTCCACGGGACGCCCATGCCCGAACGCGGTCATGCGCTCGAACCACGCGAGCGTGCGCGGCATGTCGTTGGCCGCGCCCAGTTCCGGGACGCGACGCTGCACCATCCACATCGGGTGGTACAGACAGAAGTCGGCCCAGGTCGGCTTGTCGCCCAGCACGTGGAGACGACCATCCTCCAGCGCCCGCTCGAGCCAGAACAGATGGGCCCGGAGCTGGCTGCGCAATTGCGCCTGGTCGCGCTGGTAGCGGTCGATGTCGATCATGCCCTCGGAGAACGTGTAGCGGTCCTCCTTGAGGTCGTTCGGCACCGTGGCACCCAGCGTGCCGAAGACGACACCTACGGCGTCGAAGAAGAACACGCGATCGGACCACGCGCCGATCATCGTCGCGACGCCGTTGGTACCGTCCGGGAACAGGGTCGTCTCGGGGTAGCGCCGCTCGAGCTCGCGCACGATGCACGCGGAGTCGCAGTACACGTCGGCGCCGATCTGCATCACCGGCGTCCGCCGGTAGCCGCCCGTGAGCGGCATCAGGTCCGGTTTGGGCATCACCCGCGGGATCTGCACCGAGTGCCACTCGAGCCCCTTGTAGCCGAGGATCAGCCGGACTTTTTCCGCGAAGGGCGAGTTGGGATAGTTGTGAAGGATGAGATCCGGCATGCCGCGCAAACGCTCCCTGGGACCCCGCACTTTAAGTGAGATGCCCCGGGCGAGGCAAACCGCCCTGGCCGCGTTTCCGGGCCGAGCCTATAATTCAAGGTCTTGATCCATAGAGCCGACCGGCCACCAGGAGAACCCATGAACATCCGCGACATCAAGCCCGAAACGCTGGCCGATCTCAACATGGATCCGCTGTGGCTGCCGTTCACGGCGAACCGGCAGTTCAAGCAGCAGCCGCGACTGCTGGTGTCGGCGAAGGACATGTTCTACACCGCCATCGACGGCCGCCAGATCCTGGACGGCATCGCGGGCCTGTGGGCCGTCAACGGCGGCCACTGCCGCGCGCCCATCGTCGAGGCGATCAAGCGCCAGGCCGAGAACGTGGACTACGTGACCGGCTTCCAGCTGCATCACCCCGCTGCGTTCAACGCGGCCGAGCGCCTGGTGCGCATCACGCCGCCCGGCATGGGTCACGCGTTCTTCGTGAACTCCGGCTCCGAGGCGGTGGACACCGCACTGAAGATCGCCCTGGCCTACCACCGCGCCCGCGGCGAAGGCACCCGCACCCGTTTCATCGGCCGAGAGCGCGGCTATCACGGCGTGGGCTTCGGCGGCATTTCCGTCGGCGGCATGGTGGCGAACCGGCGCGTGTTCGCCGGCGGCATGTTGCCCGGCGTCGATCACATGCGGCATACGCACCTCGCCGAGAACGCCTATTCGCGCGGCCAGCCCGAACACGGCGCGCACCTCGCCGACGATCTGGAGACCCTCGTCGCCCTGCACGGCGCGGAGAACATCGCCGCCGTCATCGTCGAACCGGTCGCCGGCTCCACCGGCGTCCTGGTGCCACCGAAGGGCTATCTGCAGCGACTGCGCGAGATCACCTTGAAGCACGGCATCCTGCTCATCTTCGACGAGGTCATCACCGGCTTCGGCCGCACCGGCAAGGCGTTCGCGGCCCAGACCTTCGGCGTCACGCCGGACATGATCACCTGCGCCAAGGCGCTCACCAACGCCGCCGTGCCCATGGGCGGGGTCATCGTCAAGAACGAGATCTACGACGCGTTCATGACCGGCCCGGCCAACATGATCGAGTTCTATCACGGCTACACCTACTCCGGTCACCCGCTGGCCGCCGCCGCCGCGATCGCGACGCTCGACCTGTTCGCCGAAGAGAAGCTGTTCGAGCGCGGCGAAGCGATGTCGTCCTATCTGGCCGACGCGGCCCATTCACTGAAGGGCCTGCCGCACGTGATCGACGTCCGCAACATCGGGATGGTGTGCGGCATCGAGCTGGAGTCGCTGCCCGGCAAACCGACGGCACGCGCGTTCGAGGCGTTCCTGCGCTGCTACGAGAAGGGCATCCTCATCCGCACCACCGGCGACACCATCGCGCTGTCGCCGCCGCTCATCATCGAGAAGAGCCACATCGACCGGATCTTCGAGACGATCCGCGAGGTGCTGAAGACGCTGCCGTAAGGCTCGAAGGGCCTGCAACCGCGAAGGACGCGAAGGCAAGCGAGGGAGTACACGTCATTGCGCCTGCCTTCGCTCCCTTCGCGGTACAAACGCTTCTGACTTTCGTTTCGACGCCGCCGCTCCATGAAGCTCCTGATCGCCCAGATGCAGCATGAGACCAACACGTTCTCGCCCGTCCCCACGCCCTGGGAAGCCTTCGGCAAGAACGGCCCGTATCTCGGCGCGAAGGCGCTGGAGGCCATGCGCGGTACGCGGATGGCGATCGGGGCGTTCATCGACATCGCGGAAGCAGCGGGTGCAAAGATCGTGCTGCCGGTGGCCGGCTACGCCTCGCCGAGCGGACCGGTGGACGGCAAAGCCTACGACCGCTTCTGCGAGCTGATCTGCGACGCCGCGGCCCGGGGTTGCGATGCCATCATGCTGGATCTGCACGGGGCCATGGTGGTGGCCGATCGCACCGACGATGGCGAAGGCACGCTGCTCGAGAAGGTGCGTGCGGTCGCTCCGAAGACGCCCATCGCGGTCTCGCTCGACCTGCATGCGAACGTGACCCCGGCGATGGTGCGCAACTGCGACATCCTCACCGGCTACAAGACCTACCCGCACGTCGACATGTACGAGTCCGGCGAGCTTGCGGGCAGGATCCTGATGCGCATGCTGGCAGGCGAAGTGAAGCCGGTCATCGCCTTCGGTCAGCGCCCGCTGCTCGCGCAGACACTGTGCATGAACACCGACGAGCAGCCGATGCAGTCCTTCGTCGGTGCGGCGCGCTCGGCAGAGAAGCAGAACGGCATTCTCGCCGCCACGGCGTTCGGGGGCTTTCCCGCCGCGGACATCCATGATGCCGGCTTGAGCGCCGTGGTCGTCGCCGATGGCGATCCCGAGAAGGCTTTCGCCGCCTGCGATCACATGCTCGGCATCGCCTGGGCGCGCAAGGAAGACTACGTCTATCACGGCGAGCCGCTCGATCGCGCCGTGGCGCGGGCCAAACAGCTCGAGGCGGAAACCGGCGGCCCGGTCCTGCTGCTCGACCACGCGGACAACTGCGCCTCCGGAGCCACCCAGGACACGATGCACGTCCTCAAGGCCGCGCTCGACCAGGGCCTCACCGGCATCGCCGTGGGTCCGATCCGCGATCCGGAGACCGTCGATGCGTGCGTGCGAGCAGGCGTCGGCGCGTCGGTGAAGGTCAAGGTCGGCGGCAAGATGGACATGCCGCAGATCGACGTGAAGGGCGAACCGCTCCCGCTCGAAGGCGTGGTGCGCGCCATCACCGACGGCGAGTACACCATCACCGGACCGCAGCTCACGGGTGTGCGCTGCTACATGGGACGCACGGTGGTGCTGGACACCGGAGCCGCCGAGATCGTGATCACCGAACGCAACCAGGAACCGTGGGACCGCGGCGTCTTCACCAGCGTCGGCATCGACCCCACCCGCAAGAAGTTCCTGCTGCTCAAGTCGCGGATGTACTACCGCCCCGTGTTCCTGCCGATCGCCAAGGGCGCCGTGCTGTGCGACGGCGTGGGCGTCGGCTCCTCCGACAATTCCATCTTCCGCTTCGAGAAGGTGCGGCGGCCCATGTATCCGCTCGACACCGGCTTCGCCTGAAGCGCGAATCCGCATTCCATCAGGAGAGTTCCATGAACAAGCCGCTCGACATGGCCACCCAGGTCAAGGACATCCCCCATTTCGTCAATGGCCGCGAGGTGACCGGCACCAGCGGACGCACCGGCGACGTCTTCAATCCGGCGTTCGGTCGGGTGACCGGCAAGGTCGGTCTCGCATCCCCGGCGGAAGTGGACGCCGTGGTGCAGGCGGCGAAGAAGGCCTTCCCGGGCTGGGCCGCGACGCCGCCCATCAAGCGCGCACGCGTGCTGTTCCGCTTCAGGGAACTGGCCGAGCAGCATCAGGACGAGATCGCCGCCGCCATCACGGCCGAGCATGGCAAGGTCTTTTCGGACGCGAAGGGCGAGATGACTCGGGGCCTCGAGGTGGTCGAGTTCGCCTGCGGCATTCCGCAACTGCTGAAGGGTGAGTACACGGAACAGATCGGCTCCGGCATCGATTCCTGGTCGGTGCGCCAGCCGCTCGGCGTGGTCGCCGGCATCACGCCTTTCAACTTTCCGGCGATGGTGCCCATGTGGATGTTCCCGGTGGCGCTCGCGTGCGGCAACGCGTTCATCCTGAAGCCGTCGGAGCGCGATCCGTCCGCGAGCCTGCTGCTCGCGAAGCTGCTGAAGGAAGCCGGTCTGCCCGATGGGGTGTTCAACGTCCTGCAGGGCGACAAGGTGGCCGTGGACGGTCTGCTCACCCATCCCGACGTGGCTGCGGTGAGCTTCGTCGGCTCGACGCCGATCGCGAAGTACATCTACGAAACGGGTGCCAAGCACGGCAAGCGCGTGCAGGCGCTGGGCGGCGCCAAGAACCATCTGGTGGTAATGCCCGACGCCGATCTCGATCAGGCGGTCGACGCACTGATGGGTGCCGCTTACGGCTCCGCCGGCGAGCGCTGCATGGCGATCTCCGTGGGCGTGGCCGTGGGCGACGTCGGCGACAAGCTGGTGGAACGTCTGCAACAACGCGTGAAGACACTGAAGATCGGTGTCGGCACCGACGACAGCTCCGAGATGGGGCCGCTGGTCACGGGACAGCACCTGTCCAAGGTGAAGGGCTATGTCGACCAGGGCGTGAGCGAGGGTGCCAAGCTGGTGGTGGACGGCCGTGGCTTCAAGGCCGCCGGTTGCGAGGATGGCTTCTTCCTCGGCGGCTGCCTGTTCGACGACGTGAAGCCCGGCATGACCATCTACCGCGAAGAGATCTTCGGACCGGTGCTGTCCATCGTGCGCGTGCCGGATTTCGACGCGGCCATGCAGCTCGTGAACGGGCACGAATACGGTAACGGCACGTCCATCTTCACACGCGACGGCGACGCGGCGCGCGAGTTCACCATGCGCGCCCAGATTGGCATGGTGGGCGTGAACGTGCCGATCCCGGTGCCGGCGGCGTTCCACAGCTTCGGCGGCTGGAAGGCTTCGCTCTTCGGCGATCATCACATGTACGGCCCCGAGGGCGTGCGCTTCTTCACGCGCATGAAGACCATCACGCAGCGCTGGCCCACCGGCATCCGTGCCGGGGCCGAGTTCATGATGCCCACGACGAAGTAGCTTCGAACGGGAGGCGACCATGCTCCGGATCGGACTTGCAGCAATCGCGGTCGTTGCCCTGCTCGGCGCCTGCGGGCGCGAAGAGCCCGCCACCCCGCAGGCCGCCTCCTCTTCCGACGATCGCGTGAAGAACGCCGACAAGCTGATGCTGCCGGCGCGCGAGGGGGCGAAGACCATCAACGCCGCCGACAAGGTGGACGACGTCTACAAGGCGCAGAAGGAAGCCACCGACAAGCAGGTGGAAGAGTCCACCAAGTAGCCGTGGCGCGCATCGCCGACATCGAGCACCTGCGGCGCCTAATCGGCGAACCCAGCCCCCAGGTCGCGCACAAGATGCACCGCCGGCTGACGGCCACCGCGCGCGACTACATCGCGCGCTCGCCGTTGTTCCTGCTGGGCACGGTGGACGCGACGGGTCAGCCGATGGTGTCACCGAAGGGCGATCCGGCCGGCTTCGTGCACGTCGAGGACGACACCACCTTGCTCGTCCCCGAGCGCAAGGGCAACAAGCTCGTGTTCACGCTGACCAACGTGCTGGGCAATCCGCGCGTGGCCCTCATATTCCTGATGCCGGGCACGGACGAGACCTTGCGGGTGGAGGGCGAGGCGGAACTGCTGGATGACCCGGCACTCTGCGAGCGCTTCTTCGAACGCGGCCGGCCTGCACTGCTCGTCATGCGCATCCGCGTGACCAACTGCTACTTTCATTGCGCGAAGGCATTCCTGCGCGGTTCGCTCTGGCAGCCGGAGACGTGGCCGGAACGGTTGAGGGTCAGCTTCGGCGCCGAGATCGCGGCCAACGGCGGTCTCGGGAAGGATGAGGTCGCGGCGTTCGATGAAGCGGTGCAGGGAAGGTATCGGACGGATCTATAGCGGTTGCCCCCATCCCGGCCTTCCCCCACGCTGATCGCGTGGAGGAAGGAGAGAACTGCGACGATCGATGAAGCGATCGTCGAAGGCCAGGTCGGCCCCCATCCCGGCCTTCCCCCACGCTGATCGCGTGGAGGAAGGGGTGTACATCGCCTCCCCCGGCTGCGCCGGGGGAGGGTGAGGGTGGGGGCAAGCTAGCCCCCGAACCCCACCCGCTGCATCAACCGAAACGCCGCTCCCGGGGCCGGCTCCTCGAACACCGCCACGCCGTTCACCGTCACCCGTTCGGCCAGAGCATCGGCAAAGTACCGCTCGAGCCAAGGCTGCAGCACGGCCCCATCGGCCGCGGACAACCGCTCGGTCAGCGTCAGGTGGAACCGGAACTCGTCCATCACGTACGGATAGCCCCAACGCTCGAAGTGTTCGCGTTGACGCTGCGACAGCACCGACGGATCGCGCCGGGACCGATCGTCCGCCGACAACGGTGCGCGCAAGGCATCGAAGAACTCTACGCACTGTGCCGCAAGTTCCTCCAGCACATTCGCCAGCTGTGCCGGCACCAGCGCCAGGAACCCCTCGATCGCTCCGACCCGCAGGGGCGGCAATGGAAAAGTTTCGCGGCGCGCGCAGAACCGCTCGACCTCGGCCAACAGATCGGCCGGCGAAAAGCCCTCCGCCAAGGTGAACGGTGCCTTCAGTGTGGCATGCCAGCCGTAGCGACGCGGCGATTCGGTGACCTGACGCTGGCGACCCGGCGACAACCCATGCACCGTGGGTGGAGCGACGATCTCGCGCGATTCCGGATCGCGACCGAGCCAGCGCACGCCGGTGGTCCACAGCAGGCTGCCGCCGGGCGGCGCGAAATAGAGTGCGTAGCGGGGCATGACGTTCCCGCGGTAGGTTACTCTCCCGGGTTCATCCGGAAAACGCCGATGCCCGATCCCCGCTCCGTCACCGTCGACGAACTCGTCGATCGCTATGAAGGCATGCTGCTCGACGCCTACGGCGTCCTGCTGACCGAAGCCGGGCCGCTGCCCGGCGCGGCTCAGTTCGTGAAGCGCCTGAACGAACTCCGCAAGCCGTTCTGCGTCCTCACCAACGACGCGGCCAAGCTGCCGTCCACCACCGCCCGCCGCCTGCAGGCCATGGGCGTAGACGTGCCGGCGGAGCGCGTCGTGACTTCCGGCTCGCTGCTGGTCGGACATTTCGCGCGACACGGCCTCAAAGACCGGTCGTGCGCGGTCCTCGGTCCACCCGACAGCGTGCACTACGTGCTCGAAGCCGGCGGTCGTATCGTGCCCGTCCACTCGGACTTCGAAGTCCTGGTCATCGGCGACGAGAGCGGCTTCGACTTCATCCCCACCATGGATGCAGCCCTGTCGAGTCTGTTCGCACGCATCGATCGCGGCGCGGCCGTGCACCTGGTCGTCCCCAATCCCGATCTGGTCTACCCTGCCGGCCTCGGTGCCTTCGGTTTCGCCGCCGGCACGCTCGCCGCGATGTTCGAGGGTGCGCTCGCTCTGCGCTATCCGGATCGACCGGAACTCACCTTCGTGCGCCTCGGCAAACCGCACACACCGATCTACGAGGAAGGGCTGCGCCGCATCGGCACGAAGAACGCGTGCATGATCGGCGACACGCTCGAGACCGACATCCGCGGCGCCAACAGCGCGGGCATCGATGCCGTGCTCATCGGCACCGGCGTATCGGTACCCGATTGGGCCACGACGCCTCCTGCGCTGCGTCCGGTCGCAACGCTCACCGGCTTCGCGCCATGAACCCGCACTTCGTCGCGGTCCTGCTCGCCATGTGCGCCTTCGTCGTGCCCACTGCGGGACGGTTCGTCTTCACGCCGATCCTGCCGTTGATGCAGTCGGACTTCGGCTTGTCCATCGTCGCTGCCGGCTGGCTCGCCGCGGCCAACCACCTGGGCTATCTCGCGGGCGCCCTCACCGCCATCCGCTTTCCGTTGTCGGAGCGCGGAACCATCCGTGTCGGGCTCGCAGGCGTGGTGTTGAGCGTCGCCGCCATGGCAGCCGTGCAGAGCGTGGAAGGCTGGTTCACATTCCGGTTGATCGCCGGAGTGACTTCCGCCTGGCTGCTGATCCACACGTCGGCGTGGGGCCTGCGCAATGCCGTGGCGGCACAACGCCCGCAATGGAGCGCCTACGTCTTCGGCGGCTCGGGCCTCGGCATCATCACCACCGGAGTGCTGTGTGCGTTCTGGACGCTGAGCGGCGGCGGCGCAGCGGGTGCTTGGCTTGCCTGCGGCATCCTGCTCGGCATCTTCGCCCTGATCGTGTGGCCGCGTGCCGGCGATGCGGGCGTGCGTCTGCAGGCTGCCGCCACCCCGACGGCGAATGCGCCGATCCCGGGCATCGGGCGTCTCATCTTCGCCTATGGCATGTGCGGTTTCGGTTACGTCACCGCGGCGACCTTCCTGCCCGTGCTGGCGCGCCAGGTGCTGGGACCTTCCGGCAGCTACGTCTGGTTCTGGCCCGTGTTCGGTGTGGCCGCGATCGTCTCGACGTTCCTCGCTGCGCGACTCGGCGTGCGGTTCGGCGACATCGTCGCGTTCCGCTGGTGCGCGGTGGTGATGGGCATCGGCAACGCTGCAATGGCACTGTTGTCGGCCGGATCGGCGCTCGCGTTCGGTACCGTGGCGGTGGGTGGTACGTTCATGGTCGCCACGATGATCGGCCTGCGCGAAGCGCGCAGCCGCGCACCCCACGACGCCACGCGGGTGATCGGCCGCATGACCATCGCCTGGGCGGTGGGGCAATGCATCGGCCCGGTGGTCTCCGCATATCTCACCGGTGCCAAGGAGAGCTTCAGCATCGCCCTTTGGGTTGCCGCAGCCGCGACGTTCGTGGCGAGCGTCGTGACGCCGCCTCGCCTCGTCCGATGACGATGGCAGCGCAGTTTCTTCTCGCGGAACAGCGCGGAGAAAGACGATCCGGAGTGCCTCGGTGGCTGCTCCGTGCCCCCTCCGTTTTCTGCGCCGCGGAGGCAGCTCCCGCCGACACCGCAGCGACGAACGCGCTAATCTAGCCGGCATGGCCCGCCAGATCTTCACCAACGCCCGCGTCGTCACGCCCGACGAGGCCTTCCTCGGCACCGTGGAACTGCACGCCGGCAGCATCGTGCGGGTCGACGTCGGTGCGACGAATGCGCCGGGAGCGGAAGATTTCCGCGGCGACTACCTGTTGCCAGGACTGGTCGAGATCCACACCGACAATCTCGAGAAGCATCTCGAGCCGCGACCCGGTGTGCGCTGGCCTGCGGTGTCGGCGCTGCTCACGCACGACCGTCAGGTGGCCGCAGCGGGCATCACGACCGTGCTCGACGCCATGGGCATCGGCGACTTCGACGACAGGGCGCTGCGCGCGCAAGGTCTGCAGGATGCAGTCGAGGCGCTCAATCACGCGCGCGACGCCGGTATGCTGCGTGCGGACCATTGGTTGCACCTGCGCTGCGAACTGCCGTGCGACAACGTGCTGCCGATGACCGCAGAGTTCATCGACGATCCGCACGTGCGCCTCGTGTCCCTGATGGACCACACCCCCGGCCAGCGCCAGTGGATGGACATCGAGAAGTTCCGCATCTACACCCAGCGCAACCAGCGCTGGACCGAAGAGTATCTCAAGGAGGTCGTCGCCGAACGGCAGGACATGCGCGATCGCAACGCCGAGCGCAATCGTGAGGCATTGCTCGCGCTCTGCGTCGACCGCCATCTGGCCATTGCGAGCCACGACGACACCGTCGTCGAACACATCCACGATGGTGCGGAGGCCGGCATCTCGATCTCGGAGTTTCCGACCACCGAGATCGCCGCCCGCTCGGCCCGCCAGCACGGCATGAAGATCGTGATGGGTGCACCCAACCTGGTTCGCGGCGGGTCGCACTCGGGAAATGTGTCGGCACTCGATCTGGCCCGCCTCGATCTGCTCGATGCGTTGTCGTCAGACTACGTGCCGCATGCACTCCTCCACGCCGCATTCCTGCTGCACGAGCAGGTGGGTTGGAGCCTGCCGAACGCCGTCGCGACCGCTTCGCTGAACCCTGCACGCATGGTCGGCCTCGAGGATCGCGGCGCGATCGCCATCGGCCAACGCGCCGACCTCGTGCGCGTTCGTGTCCTTGACCGAGTGCCCGTCCCCATGGCCACCTGGCGTACCGGCAACCGGATCGCGTAGCCGATCGTTGCGTCGAAGGACGGCGCTGCCCGGCACGCTTCGCGCCGCCGCGGGCTGCACAAAAAAGAAGGCTGCCCGAAGGCAGCCCTCGCGAACCGGACCGCTGCCGCTCAACCGATCGGCGGCCTGGAGCAATTGCCGGACGTCGGTGCGTCGGAGACCGCCCGAAGCTCTATTTGGTACTGCCGCTCCAGCGCCGCGATCGTCACGGTCCGGTTCTCGCAAGCGAGGCGCGCGATGGCGAAGCGCTTCGTGAGATCCCAACGATGCTCGCGCGCCAGGTCGTCCAGGGAATCGACGATGTCTTCGATGTCCGCATACAGAGCAGGGCGCGACTGCGGCGCATGGCTCCGGCATTCCGGCGCTGCAACCCGGTACCAACGTTGCCATCCGACCAGCGCAGCGGTCCAGGCAAACAGCGCCAGCACGGCGGCGACGTCGAACAGGAGGTGCCTCGCGGTACCGATCATCACGCAGGCCGCCTCAGTTCCCCGCCGACCACGAAATCGGCGGCTGCCGGCGCGTGCGGGAAGGATTCCGGTAGCGCGGTGTGCGGTCGCTGGACTCCTCCCGCCACCCTTGCAGCGGATGCAGCAGTTCGCGTCGCGGACGTCGTTGGAAAGGATCGCGATGCTCGTCCGGCCGGCCGTAGTCGGCGAACACCCGATCGAGTGGCGATGCCTGCCTCCTCGCACCGAACCATCGACGTACGCGTCTGAAGAGTTCCGTTCCCATGTCATGCTCCTGGTGGGACATCATCCGGCGGGCAATCGCTGCGCGACCGCTCGAAACCCGGGATGCTTGCCTCCGGATGTCGTGGACTGAAATCGAGCACCATCCCCAACGTCGCGATGCGGTGCCAGCCGACCGGCTCGGCGCCATAGATCGAATGCCAGGCTGCTCGGTAGGCGCGAGCGAGTACGAACAGCGGTGTCGTGTCCTCCTCCTTGCCCGTCGAGATGTTGAATATCCGGCATTCCATCGTCGTCCTGCTCCTGAGCGCATTGCACCGGCGACGAAGCCAAGGGTCGTCCGTCGTCACGCTGAACGTCGCACATGCAGTGTCGGCTGCCGGAGCCGGACTTGCTTGACCCGGCGCGTCAATCGTTTGACCGCATGCGCCAGGCATGACCTCACGCCCGCCCTCGCGGCCGGCGCCCGAACGCGATCCCGCCTTCAGCCGGTCTTCTGGAGGCGCGCGCGATACTCGGCAGGCGACACACCGGTCCAGCGCTTGAACGCCCGGGTGAAGGCACTCTGCTGCGAGAAGCCGAGCAGGAAGGTGATGTCGGTCAGCGAATAGCTGCGATTCTCGAGGTGCCGCAAAGCGAGATCGCGCCGCGTGTCATCCACCAGCTTCTGGTAGGTGAGGTCCGCATCGGCCAGTTTGCGCTGGAGCGTGCGGCGGCTCATGTGGAGCTGCTCCGCCATCGCATCCTCCGACACTTCACCGGAGCTCAGCTGCTCGAACAACTGCGCCTGGCAACGGGCCACCACGTTGTCCTGGTCGCGGCGGGCCAGCTGCTCGGCCAGAATCCGGTCGAGTGTGGCCGCCAGCTGGCGGTTCGACGTGGGCAGTAGCCGGTCGACATCCCGCCGCGCGATCGTGAAGCTGTCCTCCTCCGCGTCGAAATGCACCGTGCAGCCGAAGAATCGCCGGTATACGTCGTGATCCCGCGGCCGTGCCCGCCGCAGTCGCACCGCCAGCGGTCGCAACGACGAACCGGCGTTCATGCGACACATGTCCACGAGCAGCGAGATCGCGAAGTCCATGGTGACGGCATCCGACACTTCGTTAGTCGACTGCCGGGCCAGCACGAGCGTCAGCCCGACGGGCGCTTCCTCGAGTCGCGTCGAAGAAGCTTCGCCCAACAGCCGCCAATAACGCACCACACGCCCGAGACCGGTTCGCAACGTCGAACTCGTGAGCCAGGCGAACCCGAGTGCGCCCAGATTCGAAGGATGCCAGCAGCGCGCTGCGAGCAGTCCGAACGCGGGGTCCGGAATTACCGCAGCCGCCGCACGTGCCAGTGCATCCCAGGCGCGTGACGGTATCCTCGCCTCAGGGTTGTGCAGCAGCGAGCGATCGATGCCGTGCCGGGCCAGCATCGCCGGCGCGTCCAGACCATGCATCTCCAACACGCGCTCGGCGATCAGGCCGAGCGTGGCGAGCAAAGTCGGCGTCACGCTTGCATCCCTTGGTCAACGTCGGGCGCCCGGGCAGCCCGATCGGTTCGCATCGACGAAAGGATATCAGTGCGCAGACGTTGGCCACCCCGAAAAACAGCAGGCCGCCCGAAGGCGGCCTGCGCAACCGTTACCGCTACGGTTCGATCAGGTGATCGGGACCGGGATGAAGAAGCGCGCGTCCTCGCGCTGGATCAGCACCGCCACACGGTCCTTCGACTTGGCGACGAGCCTCTCGAGAGCTTCGCCGGACGCGACCGGTTCGCTGTTGAGCGAGAGGATCACGTCGCCCGGGCGAATGCCGGCTTTCGCTGCCGCGCCTTCGGCACGCTCCACCACCACGCCGCCGGCGGCGTTGCCGAGCCGCTGCTTCTCGGCCGGCGTCACCGGTCGCACCACCAGTCCCAATGCCGTCGGCTTCGCAGCCGACTTGGGCGGTTCGACCGCCGCCTGCTGATTCGGTGCCTCGCCCAGCTTCACGCCCACGACCTTCGAAGCGTGATCGCGCCAGATCTCGAGTTTCACCTCGGTGCCTGGACGACCCTCGCCGATCATGCGCGGCAGGTCGATGGACTGTTCGACCTGGCGGCCGTCGACCGCAAGGATGACGTCACCCACCTTGATACCCGCGGCTTCCGCCGGGCTCGCCTTCTCGACGCCCGACACGAGCGCACCGCGCGCACGATCCAGACCGAAGCTGCCGGCGAGATCCTTGTTGACCTGCTGGATCGTGACGCCGATGCGGCCACGCTGCACCTTGCCGAACGCGAGCAGATCGCCCTTGACCTTCATCGCAACGTCGATGGGAATCGCGAACGAAAGCCCCATGTAGCCGCCGGTGCGGCTGTAGATCTGCGAATTGATGCCGATAACTTCACCTTGCAGATTGAAGAGCGGTCCACCGGAATTCCCGGGGTTCACCGCAACGTCGGTCTGGATGAACGGCACGTAGGCATCGCTCGGCAGCGTGCGTGACTTGGCCGACACGATACCGGCAGTCACGGTGTTCTCGAGCCCGAACGGCGAACCGATCGCGGCCACCCAGTTGCCGACCTTGACCTTGGCCGGATCGCCGATGTGGACCGTCGGCAGGTCGCTCGCTTCGATCTTGATGAGCGCCACGTCGGTGCGATCGTCGGTGCCGATGACCTTGGCCTTGAACTCGCGGCGGTCGGTCAGGTTGACCGTGACTTCATCCGCGTCCTTCACGACATGGGTGTTGGTCAGGATGTAGCCGTCGGGACTCACGATGAAACCGGAACCGCTGGCCTGCCGCACCGGTTCGTCGCCACCCGGACCGCCGGGACCACCCGGTTGCGGCGGACGCTGTGGACCGAAGCGTCGGAAGAACTCGAAAGGATCCATGCCGCCGGGCGGCGCTTCGCCCTGGGGCGGCATGCCCGCGGCCACCTTCTTGGATACGGCGATGTTCACCACCGCCGGGCCTTCGCGCTCCACCAGGGCGCTGAAATCCGGCAATGTCGCCAGCGGCGCTGCGACGAGTGCCGTCGCGGGCGCGGATTCCGTCGCCGGCGGCACGGCATAGGACGAAGTGATCGGGCTGGAATGCTCCACCAGTCCGGAAACAGCGAGACCACCCACGAACGCCGCAGTCACGGCGATCGCAACGAACCTGCGTTCCATGTCGAAGCTCCTTGGCTATTGACGAGCCTTGGAGCGGCCGGGGCCGGTTCAGGTTCCCGGCGCGGCCACCCAGCACCGCCGCCCGACGGGCCTTCGCCCTTCAATCCAGGGCCAGCCCACGCGGGACGGCCCGACGCAGCCTACAGGGCGGGCGGATTGGCCGGCCGGGCGAAGTGGTACCCCTGCACCAGGTCCGCCCCATGCCGGATCAGCCACTCGAATTCTTCGGCGGTCTCGACACCTTCGGCGATGCTGACGATCGACAGAGCCCGCGCCACCTCCAGCAACTTGGCGGCGATGAGACTCTTGTACCGGTCGGTGTGCACGCCACGCACCAGCCCCATATCGAGTTTGACGTAGTCGGGTTTCAGGACGCTCAGCATGTTGAGCGAAGAGTATCCGGATCCCAGGTCATCGAGCGCGATCCGGAACCCCTGTTCGCGGTAGAAATCCATGATGTTGCGCAGGTGGTCGATATCGGGAACGTGCTCGCTTTCGATGACTTCGAACACGACGTTGCCGGGAGGGATTCCAGCCTCCTTGATGGCGGCCACCGTGGTGCGCAGACAGAAATGAGGATCGTAGATGGAGGTCGGCGTGAAGTTGATGAACACCGGCCGCGCGATCTTGAGACGCGCCGCTTCACGAATGACGGCGCGCCGCGCCGCCAGATCCACCTGAAAGAGCAGCTCCGCGCTCTTGGCGGTCGAAAGGATGCGCCCCGGCGGCACCAATGCGCCGGCCGGATCGACGCCGCGCATGAGGCATTCGTAAGCGAACACCGGGTGGTCGGGCGTGCAGCGCACGATGGGCTGGAACAGCACCGTCATACGTTCTTCGGTGAGCATGTCGCGCAACCAGCCCGAACCCACGCGGGCCGAGAACGCCTCCAGCGACTCACTCGCGAGGTAGTAACCGATGCTGAGCTCCTGGCCGTCGCGCTGGAACAGGACCCGCACGTCCTGGCGTTCGGCAGCCGTCAGCCCCTGGCCGAGCGCGTCCACCACAGCATCGAGCGGCCCGTCGCCGACGCGGATGCTGAGCGCCTCCCCGATGCGGACCGGCGCGAGACCAGCCCGGTGCGCGTTGGCCTTGACCTTACCGAACGTGTGGGCAAGCGGCGGTTTGAGGAACAGCGTTCCAGGACCTGTCTCGATCTGTGGCAGCGACTCGCAGCGGGGACAGGCGGACCGCTCCGTGCCCATGGACAAAAACCCTGCGCCGGGTGAATTCAATGCATGCATGTCGGTATAGAAGTGATCGGACTGCGGGAGGGTCCTGCAACCCTGTTCAGCCTCCACTATTACGGCTCGGACCGGGGATTCCTTGAAATCGGCACCGGGCGGCCTTCGGATCAGGCGACCGCCCGGAGGGCTGCGCCCACCCGGCGCCGCTCCATCGCCAGCGTTACCTGGTGGCGGCGGGCATGGCGGCAACTCCGGAAAAGTGCCTCCAATCAAGGCAAGACGTATGCCGGTAACCCCGAGACTTTGAGATAATCCGCGCCCCACCCCGGGTTGCACCGATGACGCCTTGCTCACCCCACCGCTTCTGCGTAGCGCCCATGATGGATCTCACCGACCGTCATGCGCGGGTGTTCCTGCGGCTGCTCAGCCGGCACACACGGCTGTATACGGAGATGATCACCACCGGCGCGCTGATCCACGGCGACCGGCGGCGCTTCCTGGCCTTCGACCCGTCCGAGCACCCGCTTGCCATCCAGTTGGGCGGCAGCGATGCGGCGGAACTGGCGGCGTGTGCCCGCATGGCCGAGGACGCCGGGTACGACGAGGTCAACCTGAACGTGGGCTGCCCGAGCGACCGGGTCCAGTCCGGTCGCTTCGGCGCGTGCCTGATGGCCGAGCCCGATCTGGTGGCCGAAGGCGTGGCTGCCATGCACAAGGCAGTGACGATTCCCGTCACCGTGAAGACCCGCATCGGCATCGACCGCGACGAATCCACCGACCGCCTGTATGCGCTGGTGGAACGCGTGCGCGCGGCCGGCTGCCGCACGTTCATCATCCATGCGCGCAAGGCCTGGCTCGATGGTCTGTCGCCGAAGGAGAACCGCGAGGTGCCGCCGCTGCGCTATCCGGTGGTGCACGCACTGAAGCGCGATTTTCCCGGTCTGACCATCGTCGTGAATGGCGGCATCGCGAGCATCGAAGCGTGCGCGCAGCAGCTCGAACACGTGGACGGCGTCATGCTGGGTCGCGAGGCCTACTACAACCCCTGGCTGCTGGCGTCCGTCGATCCGGTGCTCTTCGGTGAAGCGGCACCGGTCGAGTCGCGCGCCGAGGTCGTCGAGCGGCTGATGCCCTATGTCATGGCGCGTTGCGCCGAAGGCGTGCCGGTGTCGGCCATCACGCGTCACATCCTGGGGCTGTATCAGGCCGTGCCCGGCGCCCGTCTGTGGCGACGCACGTTGAGCGAACAGGTGCATCGACCGGGCACGAGCCCCGAAGTGATTCGCGCGGCCCTGACGCACGTGGAAAACCGCAAGGACGACGAGCGTCTCGTCGCGTGATGCGCGCGATTCTGCTGCTCGCCCATGGTTCACGCGATCCGGCGTGGAAAGCGCCGTTCGAGCGGTTGCGCGAGAAGATCGTCGCACGGGCACCGGCAACGCCGGTGGAGAACGCTTATCTGGAACACACGGCCCCTGACGTCATCGAGGCGTCACTGCGGCTGGTGCAGCAAGGTGCGACGTCGATCGAGATCGTGCCGTTGTTCCTGGGGCCCGGCGGTCACGTGCGCTCGGATCTGCCGCGGTTGGCTGCGGACATGCGGTCCGCGCACAACGGCGTCGAAGTGACGATCGCAACGCCGATCGGCGAGGCGGACAGCGTGATCGAGGCGATCGCGGGGTATTGCCTGGAGCAGCGCTAGGTAGACCGCTTGCCCCCATCCCAACCTTCCCCCAGCGCACTGGGGGAAGGAGTGCCTCGGATTGGCTGCATCACAAAAGAACGGCCGCTCACTGGATTCAGCGAGGAGGGAGCTTTGCACCCCTTCCCCCAAGTCAGTGGGGGAAGGCTGGGATGGGGGCCGGCCGGAACGGCCCCGACCACTAAGCCGCCCTAGCGGCGGCGATCAATCCGGGGACGACTTCGGCAACCGCGCAATCGCGCAGCACTTCACCCACGATCAGCAGGACGGGACCGTCGCTCAGCACCGCACCCACCGCGTCCGCAGACCCGAGGGTCCCCAACCAGCTGCGCGCATCGGGTGCCGAAGCATTCTCCACCGCCGCGAGCGGCGTCGATGCATCGCGACCCTTCGCGATCAGTTCCTGTGCGATCTTCGCGATCTCACGGCCGCCCATGTAGAGCACGGTCGTGTCCGCCGCTGCCGCCACCTGGCTCCACTGGCTTTCGGTTTCGTCGACGCCGACGCGCGGCGTGACGAACGCCACGCTGCGCGACAGGCCGCGGCGCGTCAGCGAAGTCTGCAACTGCGCGGAAGCAGCGAACGCCGCGGTGATGCCCGGCACGATTTCGAATTCGATGCCGGCCTCCTCGAGGGCCGAGATCTCTTCTTCAGCCCGACCGAACAGCATCGGATCGCCGCCCTTCAACCGCACCACGGTTTCGTATTTGCGCGCAGCGTCGACGATCTGTTTGTTGATGAAGCGTTGCGCCGTGGACGGACGGCAGGCGCGTTTGCCTACGGCGATCTTCACCGCCTGGGGTGCGAGTGCGAGCACGTCGTCGCTCACCAGCGCGTCGTGGAGAACGACGTCGGCAGCAGCGAGCAGGCGAGCGGCACGAAGCGTGAGAAGGTCGGCGGCGCCGGGACCGGCGCCCACGAGGTAGACGCGGCTCATCATGGCGCGCCGGCAGTGTACGTCCCCTCCCCCGCAACGCGGGGGAGGGCTAGGGTTGGGGCAGACGGCGATTGCCTTGCGGCAACAGATTGCCCCCATCCCAGCCTTCCCCCGCCTTGGGCGGGGGAAGGAGTGCATGTGGTTGTGGCGAGGGCCAGGGAAAGCGGATTCACGATGCCTGAGTCACTTTCCGGATCATCCCGGCGGCAGCGGTCTGATTGGTCGTCGGGTCGATGAGGATGAACGCTCCGGTGGCCGGCAGATCGTCGTACGGATCAGCGACGAACGGCTGCTGCACCGTCAGCGACACGCGGCCGATATCGTTCATCACCAGCGTTTCGGCTTCCTCGGTCGACGACAGCGAATGCACGTCGAGCTTGTTGCCGACACCGTCGACACGCGCCTGCACCGTCTTGGCGCCGTGTCGCAGCAGATACTTGCGGCGCGGATCGAGCGGCGTGCGGTCGAGCCAGCACAGTTCCGCCTCGAAGTGCTTCCCGAGGATCGGGCGGTCTTCGGCATCCACCAGAACGTCACCACGCGATACATCGACATCGCGGTCGAGGCGAACGGTTACGGAACGCCCTGCCCCCGCCTCGTCGAGCTGACGATCGAACGCTTCGATGGCCTCCACGGTCGCGGTTTCGCCCCCGGGCAGCACGCGCACGCGCTGACCGCGCTTGATCGTGCCGGATCGCACCTGGCCTGCATACCCGCGGAAATCTTCCGCGGTGCTGCCGTTGGCACGGATCACCAGTTGCACGGGATAGCGCAGCGGGAGGCTGGCGTCGGCCCTATCGGCCGGCAGATTCTCCAGGAGTTCGAGAAGCGGCGGACCGTCGTACCACGGCGTGCGCTCACTCGACCGCACCACGTTGTCCCCTTCCAGGGCACTGATGGGAATGTAGCGGACGTCCGTCAGACCGAGTCGCTTCGCGATGCCGTCGTACTCCTTGCGGACGTGCTCGAACACTGCCTGATCGAAACCGACCAGATCGATCTTGTTCACCGCGACGATCACGTGGCGGATGCCCAGCAGCTTCGCGATGGCGGAATGGCGCTTGGTCTGCGGCAGCAGCTCGCCGGTGCCTACGCGCGTGACGTCGATCAGGATGATCGCCGCGTCAGCCGTGCTTGCCCCGGTGACCATGTTGCGCGTGTACTGCTCGTGGCCAGGGGCGTCGGCGATGATGAACTTGCGCACCGGGCTCGCGAAGTAACGATAGGCCACGTCAATGGTGATGCCCTGCTCTCGCTCGGCTTCGAGACCGTCGGTCAGCAGTGAGAGATCGAGTGCGTCGCCGGCCGTGCGCTTGCGAGTGGCGCGCGTCACGGCGGCAAGCTGGTCGGCGAAGATGCCCTTCGCCTCGTAAAGCAGGCGCCCGATGAGCGTACTCTTGCCGTCGTCGACGCTACCTGCGGTGATGAAGCGCAGGACGCCGCGGTCTTCCAGATCGGGCCTATGCACGGGCGCGTTCATCAAAAGTAACCTTCCTTCTTGCGGCGCTCCATGGACGCTTCGGAGGTCTGGTCGTCCATGCGCGTGGCGCCGCGCTCGGTGATCTCGGTCACCACCGTTTCGGCGACGATGGCTTCCGCCGTATCCGCGTCGCTGGCGACAGGGCACGTGCAGCTGATGTCGCCGACGGTCCGGAAGCGCACGGTGCGCGTCTCGACGACTTCGCCCGGTCGCGGCGGCGTGATCGGCGTCACCGGCACCAGCAGACCGTTGCGTGGCACCACTTCGCGGCGATGGGCGTAGTAAAGGGACGGCAATGCCAGCTTCTCACGGGCGATGTACTGCCACACGTCGAGCTCGGTCCAGTTGGAGATGGGGAACACCCGCACGTTCTCGCCCTTGTGAACGCGGGCGTTATAGAGATTCCATAGCTCGGGGCGTTGCGCTTTGGGATCCCACTGACCGAACTCGTCACGGAAGGAGAACACACGCTCCTTGGCGCGCGCCTTCTCTTCGTCGCGACGCGCACCACCGATGCAGGCATCGAAGCCGAACTCGGCGATGGCTTCCAGCAGGGTCACCGACTGCGCAGCGTTGCGCGAATCGGTCTCGGCGCGCAGCTTGACCGTTCCGCGCGCCATGGAATCCTCCACCGAACGCACGATCAGGCGCTCACCGAGCTCGTCCACGCGCTGGTCGCGGAACTCGATCACCTCCGGGAAGTTGTGACCCGTGTCGATGTGCATCAGCGGGAACGGAAAGCGTGCCGGTCGGAACGCCTTTTCCGCGAGGCGCAGCAGCACGCAGCTGTCCTTGCCGCCCGAGAACAGCAGAGCCGGATTCGCACACTCCGCCGCCACCTCGCGCAGGATGTAGATGGCTTCGGATTCGAGCCAGTCGAGATGATCGAGGCGGGTACGGGTGAGATCCAGGTCGGCGATCACGAGGTTTGCGCTCCGGCGCGTTGCAGGGTTCCATCGGGGGCGACGTGCAGGCCGCATTCCTTCGAGTCCGCGTTCTCCCACCACCAGCGGCCGGCGCGGATGTCCTCGCCGGGCTTGATGGCACGGGTGCAAGGCTCGCAGCCGATCGACGGATAGCCGCGATCGTGCAGCACGTTGTAGGGCACGTCGTGTTCGCGGATGTAGGCCCAGACCTCGGGCTCGCTCCAGTCCGCGAGCGGATTGAACTTGGGAATCCCGTGGACCGCGTCGTCTTCGCGCAGCGCCAGATCGGTGCGGGTCGTCGATTGCGAACGGCGCAATCCCGTGATCCATGCATCCTTGCCGGCCAGCGCGCGCGCCAGCGGCTCCACCTTGCGGATCCTGCAGCAGGCCTTGCGCAGATCCACCGACTCGTAAAAGGCATTTGCGCCATGCTGACGCACGTACGCGTCCACGGCCGCAGCATCCGGACGGACCAACGTCACGTCGTAGCCGTAGCGGGCCTTGATGCGTCCGACCACGTCGAGCGTCTCGCAATGCAGGCGACCGGTCTCGAGCGTGAAGATCTCGATCGGCAAGCCGACCCGCAGGATCGCATCGGTGAGCACCATGTCCTCAGCGCCGAGGCTGCTCGCGAACGCGACCTTCCGGAAGCCGCGTGCGATGGCTTCCAGACGGTCCGCCAGCAGATCCGCGGGAGCAAGGCCGGCGACGTCGCTGGCTGTGGCAGTCGCGCTCACGCCTGCTGCCGTGCCTTGAGCGAGTCCTGGCCGAGCGACTCCGGCCACGGACGCGGCTCGCGCCGAAACGCGGGCACCGGGTTGTCCCAGGAGCCCTGATAGGCATCGCTGAACGTCTTGAGCGCTCGCAGCGCCGTCGCGACGCTCCGATCGGACCGCACCGCGAAGGCATCGAAGCCCACACGCTGCATGTAGAAGACCTGGTCGGGCAGCACGTCACCGATGGCGCGCAGCTCGCCGCGCCAACCGAAGCGCGAACGCAGCAGGTAGGCGACGGAGTAACCGCGCCCGTCGGTGAACTTGGGAAAATCCACCGCCACCAGCGGCAGGCGTTCGAGCCATGGCGCCACCAGCGCCGGATCGTCGGTACCGGCCAGCCAAACCGCCACGTTGCCGCGCGCGATCAGCGCTTCGGTGTTCGCCAGCCAAAGACCGAGCGGCACGATGACGTGCCCGGGCGGAAGATCGTTGACGCCCTGCCCGGCCTCGGGCCGCACCACCTGCCAGTCGTCCTGGACGACGGCACCCTTGCGAATGATCTCAGGCATCGAGCACCTCCTTCTCCTGCCGCGACGCGTACACGCGCGCCTTGAACGGGGCCTGACCGAGCCGGTCGACCACATCGATGAACCGCTCGCCCTCGTCGCGCAGTTCGACGAACGTGTCGACCAGCGTGGAAATGACGTCGGGCATGGCCTCGGCCTTGAACGAAGGTCCGATCACCTTGCCGATGGCGGAACGGCCATGGCCGGCCGATGAGCCGTCGGCACCGCCGATGGAAACCTGGTACCACTCCTCGCCATCCTTGTCGACACCGAGGATGCCGATGTGACCGGCGTGATGGTGCCCGCAGGAATTCATGCAGCCCGAGATGTTGATGTTGAGCTCACCGATGTCGTGGATGTAGTCGAGATCGTCGAAGCGCCGCTGGATGGCTTCGGCGATGGGAATGGACTTGGCGTTGGCCAGCGAACAGAAATCGCCGCCCGGGCAGGCGATGATGTCGGTGATCAGCCCGATGTTGGGTGTCGCGAGGCCGGCGGTCTTGGCTTCGAGCCAGAGGGTGTGCAGGTCGCTCACGCGCACGTCGGACAGGATCAGGTTCTGCTCGTGGGACACGCGGATCTCGCCGAAGCCGAAGCGCTCCGACCAGTCGGCGACCGCCTCCATCTGCTCCGCCGTCGCGTCACCAGGCGGCACGCCGGTCTTCTTGAGCGACAGCACCACTGAGCGATAACCGGCGATGCGATGGGGCCGGACACTGCGGCCGACCCAGCGGGCGAACGCAGCATTCTCTGCGAGGTGCTGCTCATGCCCTGCATCGACATCGGCCAGGGTCTCGTACTCGGGTGCCGGGAAATATGCCGTCACGCGGTCCAGCTCTTCGCGCGTGAGGGTACCCGGCCCGTCCTTCACATGGACCCACTCCTCTTCCACCTGCCGCGTGAACTCCTCCGGCCCCAGCGCCTTGACCAGGATCTTGATGCGCGCCTTGTACATGTTGTCGCGACGACCGTGGCGGTTGTACACGCGGAGGATCGCTTCGATGTAGGTGAGCACGTGTTTCCACGGCAGGAAGTCGCGGATCACGTGACCGATGATCGGCGTGCGGCCCATGCCGCCGCCCACCAGCACGCGCACGCCCAACTCACCTTCGAAGTTGCGCAGGACGTAGATGCCGATGTCGTGGAACGCCGTGGCTGCACGGTCTTCGGCGGCACCGTTCACGGCGATCTTGAACTTGCGCGGCAGGAACGCGAACTCGGGGTGGAACGTGGACCACTGCCGCAGGATCTCGGAGAGCGGCCGCGGATCGACGATCTCGTCCGGCGCGATGCCGGCAAATTCGTCGGAAGTGATGTTGCGCACGCAGTTGCCGCTGGTCTGGATGGCGTGCATCTCCACCGAGGCGAGGTCCGCAAGGATGTCGGCGGAATCCTCCAGCTTCGGCCAGTTGTACTGGATGTTCTGGCGCGTCGTGAAGTGGCCGAACCCGCGGTCGTACTTGCGGGCGATGTGGGCCAGCATGCGCAGCTGCTTCGCGGACAACAACCCGTACGGGATGGCGACGCGCAGCATGGGCGCGTGGCGCTGGATGTAGAGCCCGTTCTGCAGGCGCAGCGGCCGGAACTCGTCCTCGCTCAGTTCGCCGGCCAGGTGCCGGGTGAGTTGATCGCGGTATTGCTCGACCCGCTCGTTGACGAGAGTGCGGTCGATGGTGTCGTAGCGGTACATGGAGCCTGGTTCTATGGGGCGAGCGCTATCCCGCTCGTGGTGGACCCTGAACTCTATCCAGTAGGGAATCGGTTCAGAACGATCGGTTTCGCTGTTGCTTAGATCGAAATGGCATTAAAGGCCAACTGCGAACCGCTTCGACACGAAGAGCACGAAGGAAGGCCCACGAAGGAAACCCTTGGGGGTGAATGGACTATGAGCCTTCGTGCCCTTCGTGTTCCTCGTGTCCTTCGCGTTGCAAGGCTCTGCGGTTGTCTACGCCGCAAATACGCGAACCTGCCTCGGCCGCACCAGCACCCGGTCCCCGGCCACCAGGGCCAAACGGGCCGCCTGGTCGCGCGGGATTTCGGCGTGGATCGGCGCATCGCTGTCGTCCGGCCGCAGGTCCACGCGCACGATCGGCCCTACGGCCAGCAAGTGCTCCACCCGGGCGGAAATCCCGAGTTCGCCCTGGCGCGGACGGATCAGTTCGATGTCGTGCGGGCGCGCATAGGCGGCGATCGCCTGACCGACCGTGGTCTCGCCGTGCGCGGGCACCGGCAGCCCTGCGGGACCGATCAGAGCGGTTCCTTCGTCGACGCGCCCGTGGAACAGGTTCACATTGCCGAGAAACTGGTAGACGAACGCGTTGACCGGATGGTCGTAGACCTCCTGGGGCGTCCCGATTTGCTGGATGCGTCCCTCGTTCATCACCACGACCCGGTCCGAGACTTCCAGCGCTTCGTCCTGGTCGTGGGTCACGAACACGCTGGTGATGTGCATCTCATCGTGCAGCCGGCGCAGCCAGGTGCGCAGTTCCTTGCGGACCTTGGCGTCCAGTGCCCCGAAGGGCTCGTCCAGCAGCAGCACGCGCGGCTCCACGGCCAACGCGCGAGCCAGGGCGATCCGCTGGCGCTGGCCACCGGACAGTTGATGCGGATAGCGATCGGCGAGCCAATCGAGCTGGACCAGTTCGAGCAGTTCCATCACCTTGCGGCGGATCTCGGCCTCGCCGGGACGGTTGGCCTTCGGGCGCACCCGCAGGCCGAAGGCGACGTTCTCGAAGATGCTGAGATGCCGGAACAGCGCATAGTGCTGGAACACGAAGCCCACGCGGCGGTCGCGCACGTGCTGGCTCGTAGCGTCCTCGCCGTGGAACAGCACCTGGCCGGAATCCACCGTCTCGAGGCCTGCGATCACCCGCAGGAGCGTGGTCTTACCGGAGCCGGACGGACCGAGCAGCGCCAGCAGTTCACCGGTCTGGACTTCGAGACTCACGTCGTCGAGCGCGGCAAAGTTGCCGAAGCGCCGGTTGACGTTCTTCACTTCGATGCTCATGGTGGTTTCCTTTCCGCTTCAGTCGGCAAAGCGCCGTTCGACCCAGGCCTTCAGCACCAGGGTCACCAGCGCCAGCAACGCCAGCAGGGAAGCCGTCGCGAACGCGGCGGCGAACTGGTATTCGTTATACAGAATCTCCACGTGCAGCGGCAGCGTGTTGGTGAGGCCGCGGATGTGCCCGGACACGACCGACACGGCGCCGAACTCGCCCATGGCCCGTGCGTTGCTGAGGATCACGCCGTAGAGCAGACCCCATTTCACGTTCGGCAGCGTCACCCGCCACAGGGTCTGCCAACCGCTGGCGCCGAG
Organism: Burkholderiales bacterium; assembly: GCA_019745565.1. Classification (GTDB taxonomy): domain Bacteria; phylum Pseudomonadota; class Gammaproteobacteria; order Burkholderiales. Next base: position 49,400 of record JAIESW010000016.1, on the reverse strand, counting down.
CACGACGGCGGCCTCCTCCTCCTCCGTACCCTGCGCCTGCATGAGCGGAATCAACTCGCGGGCGACGAACGGGAACGTCACGAAGATGGTGGCGAGCACGATGCCCGGCACCGCGAAGATGATCTTGAGGTCGTGCTCCGACAGCCACTCGCCGAACCAGCCCTGCAGGCCGAAGACAAGCACGAAGATCAGCCCGGCGATTACCGGCGAGACCGAGAACGGCAGATCGATCAGGGTGATCAGCAGGTTCTTGCCGCGGAACTCGAATTTCGCGATGGCCCAGGCCGCGGCCACACCGAACACGAGGTTGAGCGGTACCGAGATGGCTGCAGCCAGCAGCGTCAACCGGACCGCAGCCAGTGCATCGGGCTCTGTCACCGCCTGCCAGTAGACACCGACACCCTTGCGCAGGGCTTCGTAGAAGACCGCCGCCAGCGGTACAAACAGGAAGATGCCGAGAAACGCCAGCGCCAGACCGATCAGCAGCAACCGCACCCACGGGGGTTCGGCCGTGGCCTTCTCGACCGGTCTGACGGGAAGCGCGAGTGCGGGCTGGAGGACTGCGGTGGTCATGAGCGTCAGTGAAACGTTTAGACAGCGGCGCGGCGGCGGCGCGCCCACCACTGCAGCAGGTTGATGATGAGCAGGAGCATGAAGGAGATGAGCAGCATCACCACCGCCAGCGCGGTGGCCCCGGCATAGTCGTACTGCTCGAGCTTGGTGATGATGAGCAGCGGCGTGATCTCGGAGACCATCGGCAGGTTGCCGGCGATGAAGATCACCGAACCGTATTCGCCGATGGCACGGGCGAAGGAAAGCGCAAACCCCGTGAGCAGTGCCGGCAGCAGCGTCGGAAACAGGATCTTCGTGAAAGTCTGCAGGCGAGTGGCGCCGAGCGTTGCGGCAGCCTCCTCCAGCTCCGGCTCGAGGTCCTCGAGAACCGGCTGCACAGTACGCACTACGAACGGCAGCCCGATGAACGTCAGCGCCACCAGCACGCCGAGCGGCGTGAACGCGATCTTGATGCCATAGGGCGCGAACAGGCTGCCGATCCAGCCGTTGGCGGAGTACACGGCAGCCAGCGCGATCCCGGCCACGGCAGTGGGCAGCGCGAACGGCAGATCGACGAAAGCATCGATGACGCGTTTGCCGGGGAATCGATAGCGCACCAGGACCCACGCCACCAGCAGCCCGAAGACGGCGTTGATGAGCGCCGCCAGGAACGACGCGCCGAAGGTGAGACGATACGACGCCAGCACCCGCGGCGCGGTCACCGCGGTCCAGAAAGCGTCCCAGGTCAGCGAGAACGTCTTGAGGAATGTCGCCGACAGCGGGATCAGAACGATCAGACTCAAGTACAGCAGCGTGAATCCGAGCGCGATCCCGAATCCGGGCAGGACGCTGTGGCGGCGGACGGCGAAGGTCATGGGAGATTAGCGCGTAAAGATCTGGTCGAAAACGGCGCCGTCGACGAAGTGCGTCTTCTGCGCCTTCTGCCACCCACCGAACACTTCGTCGACGGTGATCAGCTGAAGCTTGGGAAACTGCTTCTCGTACTTTCCCGCGACCTTAAGATCGATGGGCCGGTAGTAGTTGCGAGCGATGATGTCCTGGGCCTCGGGTGTGTACAGATACTCGAGATAGGCCTGCGCGACTTTGCGGGTGCCGCGTCGATCCACGACCTTGTCGACCACGGAAACTGGTGGCTCGGCGAGGATGCTCAAGGACGGGGCAACAATCTCCAGCTTGTCGGGCCCCAGCTCCTTCACCGCGAGGAACGCCTCGTTCTCCCAGGCGATCAGCACGTCGCCGATACCTCGCTCGACGAACGTCGTGGTGGATCCACGCGCACCGGAGTCGAGTACCGGGACGTTCTTGTACAGGCGCCCGACGAAGTCCTTCGCCTTCGCCTCGTCCGGCCCGAACGTCTTGAGAGCGTAGGCCCAGGCGGCGAGATAGTTCCAGCGGGCCCCGCCGGAGGTCTTGGGGTTCGGCGTGATGACCGCCACGCCGGGCTTCACCAGATCGCCCCAGTCCCGGATGCCCTTCGGATTGCCCTTGCGCACCAGGAACACGATGGTCGAGGTGTAGGGCGCGCTGTTGTTGGGCAGCCGCTTCTGCCAGGCTTGCGGCAGCAGCCGTCCGCGCGACGCGATCTCGTCGATGTCGTACGCCAGCGCCAGCGTGACGACGTCGGCATCGAGCCCGTCAATCACGGAACGGGCCTGCTTGCCCGAACCGCCGTGGGACTGCTTGATGGAGACCTTGTCCTTGGTCTTCGCCTCCCAGTCCTTGGCGAAGGCGGCGTTGATGTCCTGGTAGAGCTCGCGCGTCGGGTCATAGGACACGTTGAGCAGCGTGATGTCCGCGCCGGCAGCCACGGTGGTGGTCAGTGCCAGTGCGGCGGCGATGAGGAGTCGGTGTTTCATGGTCGGTTGCGCTCCAGAGCGTCGGTTTCGAGGATGGTTTTAAAAGAACGCCTGCACACGCGAGAAGAAGATCTTCTCGTCCGGCAGGTCGCCGCCGTTGGCGGCACCGCCCTTGAACCGGGTCTGGTCGTAGTTGAACTGCAGCTTGATGTTGCGATTGAGATACCAGTTGAGCACGAGCCCGAGATCGGTCGCCTTGCGGGCCGACACCGCAGGATCGGCGAAGCGCGTCGCGGCCGAGCCCGCGAACTGGTCGTCATCCACGCGCAGTTCACTCGCCCGCACGCCGACCTCGAACGCACCCCAGCCGCCGGTCTGCCAGTCGAAGTTGTGACGCGGCGTCGGCCGGACATAGCCGGCATCCTCGCCGGTCAGCACCCACGTGGCATAGAGCTGCCACGCTGAGTTGGTGATCTCGCGCCGGTTGGTGCTGCGCACGATTTCCTGCGACACGGTGACGTACTCGCCGAGAACACCGAGGGGCCCGTTGTAGTAGTAGAACTGCGGCGACCAGCGTTGGCGTTCGCCGCTGGCGAATGTGCCTGTGTTGTAGGCGAAGAAGGTTTGCTGGCCCGGCGTCAGGTAGTTGGCCAGATTGCTGCTCGCCGCGGATCCGCCCTGCACGCCCGACGTTACGGCGATGCCGAGCCCGAGGCCTCGCAGCGCGTCGATGTCCGTGTTCTTGAACGGATGCGCGAACAGGCGGCCGTTGAAATCCTTGCCCGAGTTGTTGTCGCTGTCACCACTCTGGCCGTCGCGCACGCCGTTGAAGTAACCGGCCTGGTAGGTCAGGCGGCCATCAAACACGTCACCGAAGAACTGGAAGCCGATGTCGCGATTGGGCACCAGTTGGGTCGGGAAGCCGCGTTCGATGAAAGCCAGATCCTGCGGCGACTGCAGCCGCTCCAGGCCTACGGGCCCCTTGAACTTACCGACGCGCACCTTGAACTCGGGCGTGAAGCGCGCCTCGGCGTAGCCGTCAAGCAGCGATAGGGATCCCTGGTTGCCCAGCTCCGAGCGGATCAACAAGGAGTATTTGTCATAGAACGTGGCCTCCACGACGGGCCGCAGCCGCCGGATAATGAAATTGTCGGGGGCGGCGCCTGGGAAGTCGTTGTTCAGATACGCTCTGGCATCGGCATGCAGCAGTGCGCCGAAGCGCAGCCGGAATGCGTTGTCGGCAGTGCGAATGCCGAAGCCCTGGCTGCCCGCGTATGCGGATGCGCCGTCCTTGGCTTTGGCGGCCGCGGCCTCGGCATCGAGCTCCTGCTTGCGGCCGACGATCTTCACCTGCTGGTCGATGTCGTCGATCCGCTGCAGGAGCGCAGGGTCGGCCGCAGCCTTCGCGGGCTCGGTCGGCACCGCCGCGGGGGCGGCAACGGCCGCAGGCGTTTCCGCCCCGCGCCGTTCCGCCTGCTCCAGCTTCTCCTCGAGGGACTTCACTTTGCGGTCCAGTTCCTCAAGGCGCTTCAGCAAGGCGTCGGTCGCCTCGGTACTCTGGGCCGCGACCAGATGCGGCATCGAAAGAACGCCTGCCGCCAGCAGCGGTCGCGCCCACCGTCCAAGACCATTCATGGGTCTTCACTCCGTTCAGGACGAAGAGACCCTCCGACAGCCCGGTCGGCTCGCTTCTGGGATTCAAGATTGTCTCGCCTCCAGTGGTCTGGTCGGTCATGGGAAAACGATGGGGGCCGCGACGGCCCCGGGGATCACCCGCGATGGGGCGGGGTGGGAGTCAGGCGCACCTTTTCCCGGCGTTCGATCTGCGTGACGGCCCCTTCGTGGACAACGATTTCCACGGAACCGAAGCGCAGACCGCGCAGCTGACGGGTGATCTCCTGGATGACCGACGGCGGCAGTGCACCGGGGTCGGTGGGGACGGGAGCCAGGGATGGGGTGGTGGATGACATGGGAGGCTCTCTGGGGGCAGCACCACGCTTACGCAGTGCCGCAAGCATTCGAGGCCCGAACACTACCCACCGGCCTTATTCACCGGAACGAATCGTTTTCTATTTCCTTATGCCGATTCGGACCGCAACTCGCCCGGACGTTGTGGCGACGAAGCTTCATTTCGAGCCGGCATGAAGCCATGACAAACGCTTCGTTCAACACCGCAACGCCGGCGGTTACCTTGGGATATCGGTTCGACCGGCCATCGGATCGACGCAACGCTCGCCATGAGCATCGTCCACCAACCCCATCGAAGAAGGAGTTCCGGATGTCCCATCCGATCGATCACACCCCCGAGGCCATCGAGCCCGGCCGCCGTCAGTTCGTCACCGGTGCCGCCGCCGTGGCGGCCGTCACCGCTGCGTCGCTTGCGACGCCGAGCCACGCTGCCGAAGACAAGACCCGTCCCGCGCCCTACACCATTCCCGAACTCGCCCCGCAGTGGCAGGGACTCGACCTCGCGAAAATCCTGAAGTACCCCGCCGCGTTCCTTTCGGTGAGCCAGAACAACAGCCTCTATAAGCCCTGGGGCGCACAGGCCGCGGAGAAGCAATGGGAACGTCCCAGCCTGCCGGCGACGGTAAAGGTGGCGCAGGCTGCCCGCAAGGCCGGCAACTTCAAGACCTTCGCCTGGATCGGTTACGAGGTGTTCCGCGAGGACTACCCCCAGAGCGAATTCGATCGCGCGCAGTACGCAAGCTGGATCAAGGGTTACGAAGGTTGGCCCGCGGACAAGAAGGCGAAGGACAACGACCTGGTCGATGAGCTGAAGGCACTCACCAAGTCCGGCGACCTGCACTTCAACGAACTCGCGCTGCAGACCGCCTTCGTGGGCACCGAGCTGCCGCTGCACCTGTCACGCAACGGCATCAAGACCGTGATCATCACCGGCATCCATACCGACTGGTGCATCGAGGGCAACGCTCGCGCGGCTCGCGACCACGGGTATCTGCCCATCGTGATCGGCGACGCCACCGCCACCCAGAAGCTGGGCGACGAGAGCATTGCGTTCCAGCGCATCAACAGTTTCTTCGCGCCGGTGATCTCCTCCGACACCTTCGTGAAGCTGCTGCAGGCCTGAGCCTCCTTCACGCTCGACCGCGTGACCGGGGGTCGGCAGTCGGCGCCCCCCGGTCTTGCACCAGCCCATTCCATCGGAGACGCTGCCCATGAGTTCCGTACTCGACGAAGTCCTGAAAGCCAACGAGCGCTATGCGGCCGATTTCGGCGACCGAGGCAAACTGCCGCTACCGCCGGCGCGGCGATTCGCCATTCTCACCTGCATGGATGCTCGCCTGCATCCGTCCAGATTTGCCGGTCTCGCCGAAGGCGATGCCCACGTGATCCGCAACGCGGGCGGCCGTGCGACCGACGATGCCATCCGATCTCTGGTCATCTCCTACAAGCTGCTCGGCACGCGCGAGTGGTTCGTCATCCACCACACCGACTGCGGCATGGAGCTGTTCACCGACGACATCATCGCGGGCTTGCTCGAGAAGAGCCTCGAGACAGCAAGGATCGACGAGAAGGGTTGGCACGACGTGGGGGCCGGTCCGGGCTCCGTGGTCGGCCGCTACATCAAGTGGCACACGATCCGCAACCTGGCGGGCAGCGTCGCCGAGGACGTCTCTCGCATCCGCAGTCATCCGCTGGTGCCGAAGTCGATCCCGGTCTACGGCTACATCTACGACGTCAAGACCGGCAGGCTCATCGAGGTGGGCGAAGCGACCCGCATCGGCAAGGCGGCCTGACTCCTTCGGTCAACGGTACAGCAGCACCGCTTCGCGTTCCTCGCCCCAGGCGGCCTCATCGGCCGCGCTGAGGGCATCGAAGTCGCCGGATTCCGCGGCCGGATCGTCGACCCATTCCCGCAACAGCGGCGAACCGTTGATGAGATCGATGGCGAGACGATCGCGTTCGTACTCATACGGGAAATCGCGCCACAACGGATAGTCCGACCGCAGCGCTCGGAGCGCCTTGAAGGCGAGAGCCTGCAAGCGCCAGGGACGGAACGACTCGTGGTCGTAAGCACCGTCGTCGACGTGGATCTGGATGCCCGCGCACAGCTTGCCCGCGTGCTTGTGGAACGTCGGCTCGAACCAGCATTCGCGCAACCGGCAGCCGCGCAGCCATGCCGGCGCCAACGCATGCATCTTCGCGAGCAGCGCCTTGGCGGCTATATCCGGTGCACCGAACAGTTCCAGAGGCCGCGTGGTACCTCGTCCCTCCGACAGCGTGGTGCCTTCGAGCATCACCGTGCCCGCGTAGCAGCGCGCCATCCAGAGATTCGGCGCGTTGGGACTCGGATTGATCCAGGTGCGGCGGTCGAGCGGCCAACCGAAGCCGGGTGCCGCATCGGGCTTCCAACCATCCATTTCGATGACGCGGTAGTCGACCTCGAGCTTCAGTTCGCGGATGAACCAGCGGCCCAGTTCGCCCAGTGTAAGCCCATGGCGCATCGGCAACGGCCCGGCACCGACGAAACTCTCCCAGCCCTGACGCAACCGCAACCCTTCGATCGGACGCCCTGCTGGATTCGGCCGATCGAGCACCCACACCGACTGTCCGCGCCGCGCCGCCGCCTCGAGCACGTAACGCAACGTCGTGATGAAGGTATAGATGCGGCAGCCGAGATCCTGCAGATCGACGAGCAGCACGTCGAAGGTGTCGAGCATCGCCTCGGTCGGACGGCGCACCTCGCCGTAGAGACTGAAGACCGGGATGCCGAGAGCCGGATCGACGAAATCCGGCGACTCCACCATGTTGTCCTGCTTGTCGCCGCGCAGGCCATGCTGCGGGCCAAACGCCGCCGTGAGCTTGACGTCGGGCAGGCCGGCGAGCGCATCCAGCGCATGCGTGAGATCCGCGGTGACCGATGCGGGATGAGCGAGCAGCGCGACGCGCTTGCCGCGCAGCGGTTCGCGCAGTGCCGGTTCCGCAACGAGGCGGTCAAGACCGAATCTCACGGCAGATCGGCAACCGGCCGCAACGCGGTCGCGCCGACCACGTCCAACGACAACACGAATCCGTCCGCGTGATGAAAATCCGGCCGCCCCGGCGGATGCGCGAGCGCCCAATACGACAGCACACCGTCGCGCGCCTCGATCACGGCCGAGAGCGCCAATCGCAGGGTCCGTGACGGGCACAACAGCCGCAACCCCTCCAGCGGAATCCGGGCGCGCAATTCGAGGGCGGATTCGCGGCGATCGATCGCGATGGCCGGTACCGGAGGCGCCCACGATTCGTCACGCTGGCGGTAACCGGAGAAGGCGTAGGCGGCCCATTGTCGCGAGGGCGCGAAATTGAACTCCAGGTAGCGCGCACCCGCCTCACCTTCCACGAACATCTCGAAGCACGTGTGCTCCCACAGCCGGTCCGATCGTTCCACTTCGCCCGCAGCGGCAAGGTTGATGTCGCGGAGTTCGCCCGTGAGCACGAACCGCAACGACAAACCCGAGGCGCGGTCGAACTGCACTCGCGCGGCGATGGCGTGAACCGGTGTCGAAATCGTGGTCGGGTGGGCAACGAGGACCGCGTCGAGTTCCATGGTCCGCTCCAAAGGTCAGTCGGCGGCCAAGGCCTGCTCGAGCGCCGTCCATGCGAGCATCGCGCAGCCGTCGCGCGCCGGCGAGGCCTGGACCACCTGGAGGATGGCGGTATGATCTGCCGGCCCACCAGGAAGCGCCTCGGTCGACCGCGCGGTCACGGTCTCGACGAACCGGCGCTTGATCTCGAGCGCTTCGCGCTGGGTATGGCCCTTCAGCCAGCCGGTCATGATCGAGGCGGAGGCCATCGCGATCCCGCAGCACTCGCACTGAAAACTCACCTGCTCGATGCGCTCGCCGTCCAGTTTCACGTACACCTGGAACGAGTCGCCGCAGAGGGGATTGATGGCCTCCCCGGATCGGTCCGGATCGGCGGGAACCTCGTAATTGCGGACGTTGCGGATGTGATCGAGGATCACATCGTCGTAGAGCTTGCTCACCGGAGCGGGTCGCGTGCTGTAGTCAAGAGAGCAAGCGTAACCGCTTCGGGCGGCGGGCGGAAGACCGCCCCCGCCCGCCTCCGCCTCTGCCTCTGCCCGCCCCGGCGACTGCACCCGGGGGGCCGCGCCTTACTTGGGCGGCAGCGTCGTGTAGCGCAGGTACGGCTTCACGACCCGGAAGCCCTGCGGGAATTTCTCCTTCAGCACCTCGGGATCGGTCAGCGACGGAACGATGATCACGTCCTCGCCCTTCTTCCAGTTGACCGGGGTCGCGACGCTGTTGGAGTCTGTGAGCTGCAGCGAATCGATGACCCGCAGGATCTCGTCGAAATTGCGGCCGGTACTCGCCGGGTACGTGATGGTAGCGCGCACCTTCTTCTGCGGGTCGAGGATGAACACCGAGCGCACCGTCGCCGACAGGCTCGCGTTCGGATGGATCATGTCGTACAGCGTCGACACGGTCCGGTCGCCGTCGGCCAGGATCGGGAAGTTGACCGTGGTGCCCTGGGTTTCGTTGATGTCGGGGATCCAGCCTTTGTGCGATTCGACGGTATCCACCGACAGCGCGATCACTTTGACGCCGCGCTTCTCGAACTCGCTCTTGAGCTTTGCGGTATAGCCCAGCTCGGTGGTGCAAACGGGGGTGAAGTCGGCCGGATGGGAGAACAGAACGCCCCAGCTGTTGCCGAGCCATTCATGGAACCTGATGCGCCCGGCACTCGAATCCTGTTCGAAATCGGGGGCGATGTCGCCGATGCGTAGTGTCATGTTTCCTCCGTGTGACGTCCGGTCTCGCCTGGGGGGGCAACATTGTGCGCCGAATTCACGAGGGGTGGAACGAGATGGCGGCCAGGGGGCACCGGCCGCCCGGGCCGATCGTCGTCGTGAAATCGGTCCCGAATACGAAGACGCGGTCCGGATGCCCCCATCCGCACCGCGTCTGGCCCGCCGGCAGGCGGGCCGCCTCTCACCTCGAACAGGCGACCGATCACCTGTTGCGAGCGCAAAGGTACGTGTATGCTTCATATGCCCTGAACGACTTTATTGTTATGAATACATTCCTTTCTGGAATTTAGGGAGAACCGCTTGAAGCTCCAGCAGTTGCGTTACGTCTGCGAAGTCGCCCGCAACGACTTGAACCTGTCGAAGGCCGCGCAGGTGCTGTTTACGTCGCAGCCCGGTGTCAGCAAGCAGATCCTCCAGCTCGAGGACGAACTGGGCGTGAAGATTTTCGTGCGCTCGGGCAAGCGCTTCGTCGGCGTCACCGAACCGGGCAAGCAGATCATCGAGATCGCCCAGCGCATCCTGCTCGAAGCGCGCAATTTGAAGGAGGTCACGGCCGAGTTCCATCACGAGACCACCGGCTCCTTCACCATCGCCACCACCCACACTCAGGCCCGCTACGCGCTGCCGCCGGTGGTGCGCAAGTTCATGAAGGCTTACCCGCAGGTGCGTTTGTCGCTGCGCCAGGGCAGCCCCACGCAGATCGCGGAGCAGGTGACCGGCGGCCAGGCCGACATCGCCATCGCCACCGAGGCGCTCGATCTCTACGACCAGCTCACCATGCTGCCGTGCTACGAGTGGAACCGCTGCGTCGTGGTGCCGCCCGATCATGAGCTCACCAAGCTGAAGAAGCTTACGCTGGAGGCCCTGGCCGAGTACCCGCTCATCACCTACGACTTCGCGTTCACCGGCCGCTCCACCATGAACCACGCGTTCGAAGCGAAGGGCCTCACGCCCGACATCGTGCTGACGGCCATCGATGCCGACGTCATCAAGACCTACGTGGAACTGGGGCTCGGCGTGGGAATCATCGCGCACATGGCCTACGATCCCAAGCGCGACAGGCATCTCACCGCACTCGATGCGAGCCACCTGTTCGAGCCGAGCACGACACGTATCGGCATCCGCCGACACACGTACCTGCGTGCCTACGTCTACGATTTCATCGAATGGTTCGCCCCCCAGCTGAACCGTAAGGTCGTCGAAGCCGCACTGGCCGGCGGCAACAACGGCGGGAACGGGTCGTGACCATGGCACCCTCAGTCCTTCGATCATCCACGAATATGCAAAGTCACATAATTCATAAAATGGCATCGATCCATTTTGGAATAAGACTGCTACCCTAACGAACCTTTTCACCTGACACGAGGAGTGATCCATGACCGCCACCACCACTGAAAAGCCCGTCAACAACGGCGTGAACGTCGATGCCCTCCTGGGCGCTCGCGAGGCCCTCACCAAGGCGCCGGAAGCCGCCCAGTTCAAGTGGCGCGCCTCGGTCAACTGGGTGAACGGCACCCACAGCCGCACCGACGTCAACGGCTTCTTCGGCCTGGGCGCCGAACAGAAGCACAAGAGCACGTTCACGTTCGAGGCCGACCACCCCGAAATCTTCGCATCGGAGGACAAGGGCGCCACGCCGGTGGAGCTGGTGCTCGCCGGTCTTGCAAGCTGCCTGACAGCCGGCGTGGCGTCCGTCGCTCAATTGCGCGGCATCCAGCTGCGCTCGGTGACGGCCACCCTCGAAGCCGGCATGGACATCCGCGGCATCCTTGGAGCCGACAGCGACGTGCGCAACGGCTTCGACGGCGTCAAGGTGACGTACAAGATCGACGCGGACGCCTCGCCCGACGACATCAAGGCGCTGGTGGCGCAGTCGCAAAAGCGTTCCGCGGTCTTCGACATCATCACCAACCCCACGAACGTCACCGTGGAGGTGAAGTAGTCCAGCTGCAGTAGGTTCCGTAATCGCCGTATGCGCACAACGACCGTAGTGATCGGGGCCGGACAGTCCGGCCTCGCTGCAAGCTGGTGGCTTACGCAGCGCTCCATCGACCACGTGGTCCTGGAGCGCGGCGAAGTTGCCAATACCTGGAAGCGAGAGCGCTGGGATTCGCTGCGTCTGCTCACGCCCAATTGGCAGAGTCGACTCCCGGGCTACGGCTACGAGGGTGACGACCCCGATGGCTTCCGCACCATGCCGGAGACCATCGCGTTCATCGAAGGCTACGCGAAAGCCATCGCGGCACCGGTGCAGACCGGCACCAAGGTCACGGCCGTTCGCCGCAACGACGACGGCTACGAAGTGGAGACCGACCGCGGTATCTGGCACGCCGACTCCGTGATCCTCGCCACCGGGGCGTTCAATCTGCCGCAGATTCCGGCTGTCGCACGTTCGGTACCGGCCGGCATCGCCACCCTGGGCGCAAACGAGTACCGCAATCCCGATCAACTCGCCCCGGGTGGCGTGCTCGTCGTGGGTGCGTCGGCCACCGGCGCCCAGCTCGCCGACGAGATCCATCGCTCCGGTCGACCGGTCACGCTTGCGGTCGGCGAGCACGTGCGCGTACCGCGCGTCTATCGCGGCCGCGACATCCAATGGTGGATGGATGCCGTCGGCTTACTCGACGAACCCTTCGACACGATCGACGACATCGTGCGTGCCCGCAACGTCGCGTCGCTGCAACTCGCCGGCTATCCGGACCGGCGCAATATCGACCTCAACTCGTTGACCACCATCGGCGTGAAGCTCGTGGGACGGCTGGCCGGCGTCAATGCCGAAGGCAAGGCGCAGTTCTCCGGCTCGCTCCGGAATGTCTGCGCCCTGGCCGATCTCAAGATGCATCGGCTGCTGGATGCGATCGACACCTGGGTCACCGAACGCGGACGCGATGCCGAGTTCGCGCCGCCGCAACGGTACGAGCCCACGGCGATCGAAGCCTCGCCGCCGCTGCTGCTCGATCTCACCCGCGGCACCGTCAAGACCATCCTGTGGGCCACCGGCTTTCGCCCGGACTACTCGTGGCTGCAAGTGCCGGTGCTCGATCCCAAGGGCAATATCCGCCACGACGGCGGCGTCGTCACCGAATCGCCCGGACTCTACGTGATGGGGCTGCCGTTCCTGCGCCGTCGCAAGTCGAGCCTCATCGACGGCGTCGGCGATGACGCTCGCGATCTCACCGCACACCTCGCCGACCATCTCGGCGCCAGGGCGGTGCAGCCACGCAACGTCGAACAGGCTGCCGCCGGCGCCTGACCCGCGTCAGGCGGCCGCGGTAGCCGTGTTCAGTGCCGTGCTCACCGGCGGGGCATTGCGGAGCGTCTGCAGGATCACGCAATAGCGTTCCGTCAGCTTGAGGAGCGTCGCCTGCTGCTCAGCCGTCGCGTCCGTGTCGAGATCGAACGCGAGGCGGATGTCACGGAATCCCACGGGAACACCTTTCTCGACCCCCAGTGTGCCGCGGAAATCCAGGTCGCCTTCGGCGCGCACCGAACCGCTGCGGATCGTGATTCCCAAGGCCGTCGCCACCGCGTTCAACGTGACGCCGGCGCACGCAACCAATGCTTCGAGCAGCATGTCGCCGGAGCACGCGAGGCTGCCGTCGCCCCCGGTGGCCGGATGCAGACCAGCCTCCACCAGGGCCTTGCCGGTTTCGATCCGGCACGAGATCGATTCCGATCCCAGTTCGCCGCGCGCGTGCAGCGTGATCGACGCGGCAGTGGGTTCGTTGCGGTAGCGCTCCTTGAGCGGAGCTTGCAGCTGGCGCAGGGCGTCGGATTCCATGGTCGTCTCCGGGTTCGGGGAACGTATTCTCGCCGAACGCCGACGGATCAGGCCACCGTTTCGCGCGCGCTGCGGTGCAATTTCGCAAGGTCCGTGTCGAGCTTCACGGTTTCCGGACGGCGCGCCGGACGCCCCAGATGAAAGCCCTGCAGCAGATCGGCCCCTGCCGCAACGGCGTGCTCGGCATGTTCGAGACTCTCGATCCGGTGGACCAACGCAGTGGCGCCGCGGTGACGGATCTGCCCGATCAGGCGATCGAGTGCGGAGCGGTCGGGCAGCCAGCGCGGATCGACGGCCACGATGTCCGGAATGACTTCGTAGCGCCCCGACAGCAACGGATCATCGAGATCGAGGCACTCGGAGGCAACGCGATAGCCGAGGCTGCGATAGCTGAGCAGCGCCCGCGCGTATAGCGCCGGATCCTCGTTCGGGTGCCGCGGCAATTCGATCACCACGTCCTTGGTCGGAACACCGAGACGGCCGAGGATGCCCTCGAAGACACGGCCGTGACCGCTGCCGACACTCTCCACCAGACGCGCCTGCACGCGCAGGAACAGACGCCAGGTGGCACGCGCCTTCGGGTAGTAGTTGAGCGCGTGCAGCGTGCGCGCCGACCGGTCGAGCTGCACCACCAGCGAGTCCGGTCCCGTGATCGCAAACACGCCGGCCGGAGCTTCGGGCTGACCTTCGAAGCTGACACGCACGCGTGCCGAATGCGCAACGGTGGCACCGTCCACGGTGCTCAGCACCGGCTGATACACGCTCGACAGTACGCGCCGCCGGAACTGTCCGGCGAAAGTGCCGCCCGCGTCTGCAGTGAGCGGCGCTTCAGGAAAGATGGTTTCGTTGAGTCCGGCCAGCCACTGGCCCGCGTCGATGGTCGTCATGGTCTTGCTCCGCTGCAGGACATTGCAGTCTATGCCAGCCGCCGGCCCTGCCGAAATTCCGCTTTCGCCTATGCTGATGCCCCCTGCAGATCGCTTGCTTCGCGATGTACTGAAGCCGTCCCGAACAGATTTTCGCGCAGCGTACTCCCGGTGTAGAAGGAGCGGAACAGTCCGCGCCGTTGCAGCTCCGGCACCACGCCGCGGATAAAGTCGTCGAAGCCGCCCGGCAGATACGCAGGCGAGATCATGAACCCGTCGGCGGCGTGCTCGCCGAACCACGCCTCGAGACGGTCGGCCACGTCCCTCGCCGTCCCGGCCACCTGCGGAACGAGGACGCTTTGACCATAGCGACGCCCGATCTCGCCCAGCGTCAGTTCGCCCGAAGGATCGAGCGTGCGAACGGCCGCCAGCATTCCCTGCATGCCCTGAACTTCGACGGCCCCAAGGGGCTGGTCGATCGGCAGCTTGGCGAAATCGAAGTTCATGTGGCTCGACATGGTGGAAAGGCCCACCAATGAGTGCACCAGTTCGTTGTGCCGGGCGAGCTTCTCCTCGGCTTCGGCGCGGCTCTCGCTGACGAAGGGCATCACTGCGGGCAGGATCCGGCACGCATCCGCCGGCCGCCCCGCACGTTCCACCGCGGCCTTCAGGTCGGCGTAGAAGCGCTGCATGCCCGACGTGGTGGGTTGCAGGGCAAACACGACCTCGGCCCAACGCGCTGCAAAGTCCTTGCCGCGCGCCGATGCACCCGCCTGGATGATCACCGGCCGGCCCTGCGGACTACGCGGAATGTTGAGCGGTCCGTCGCAGCGCAGGTTCGGACCTCGATGTCGCAGCGGATGAACACGATCAGGGTCGGCGTAGATGCCGTTCTCGCGATCGAGCACCAGCGCGTCGGCGTCCCAGCTCTCCCACAGACGGAACACCACGTCCATGAACTCGTCGGCGCTGTCGTAGCGTGCGTCGTGACCGAGATGGGCTTCCAAGCCGTGGTTGCGCGCCTCGCCCTCGTTCACCGACGTCACGACGTTCCAACCCGCCCGCCCCTTCGAAAGATGGTCGAGGGTCGCAAACGCACGCGCGACCTGATAGGGCGGGAAGTAGGTGGTGGAACGCGTGGCGGCGAGCCCGAGAAACCGCGTCACGGCCGCCATCAGCGCCGTGACCAGCATCGGATCGAGCCGCGTCGAATCCTGATCGCCGAAGCGCGCACCGGTCTCATGGCCGTCGCCGTAGGTGGACGACATCGCCAACCGGTCGGCGAAGAAGGCGAAATCGAACAACCCCCGCTCCAACGTGACGGCAATGCGCTCGTAGTAGCGCGGATCGAGGAACCCGGCCTCGCCGTCGGGGTGGCGCCACAAAGCGTGACTATGGGCGCAAGGACCCGCGATGAGAAAGGCCCCCAGATGCATCTGTCTCTTGCTCATGGTGCTCCGTGCAATCGTTCAGTCCGTGTGGGCAATGCCCAGCGCATCCAGCAACCGGGTTTCGAGGACGGTGGGTTCGGCGCCGAGCCGCTCGCGTGGACGCGGCAACGGCACCGGAATCTCGACGCTTCGCCGCGCCGCTTCCGCGGACATGACCACGACCCGATCGGCGAGCAGTACCGCTTCGCGCGTGTCGTGCGTCACCAGCACCACGGTCGTACCGTGACGTGCAGTCACTCGCAGCAGCAACGACTGGAGCCGGGCCCGCGTGAGCGCATCCACCGCACCGAAGGGTTCATCGAGCAGCAGGATCGCCGGCTCGCGAAACAGCGCGCGCGCCAGGGCGACCCGCTGCTCCATGCCGCCCGACAGTGCACGCGGCAAAGCATTCCCCCATCCGGCGAGACCCACCTCCTCGAGCAGGGCTTCGACCCTCGGCATGGCCCCCTCGACACCGTCCACCGCGAACGCGACGTTGCGCGCGACCGAGAGCCAGGGCAGCAACCGCGGCTCCTGGAACATCACCCCGACTGCGGATGAGGGTTCGCGCACACGTTGACCGAGCACGCGCACTTCACCATCGAAGTCCCGGTCCAGCCCCGCCACGATCCGCAGCGCCGTGCTCTTGCCGCAACCGCTCGGCCCCAGCAAGGCCACGATCTCACCCGGCGCGACGGTGAGCTTGAAGTTTTCCAGGACGGCTCTAGCACCGTAGCTCTTGCCACGGATCGTCGCTTCGATGACGGGTCCAACCGGGCTCATGTCCGCTGCCCCGATCCGGCGCCGGGATCGAACGCATCGCGCCAGCGCAGCGCACGTGCCTCGACGAACTTCAGGACGCCATCCGACAGCTTGCCGAGCACGGCAAGTACGACGATGGCCGCCAGCACCACATCGGCGCGACCGGTCTCGCGTCCGTCGGTCAACAGATAGCCGATGCCTCGCGTCGCCGCGATGAGTTCGGCGGCGACCAGGAACATCCAGCTCAGGCTGAGCGCCTGACGCAAGCCCGTGAAGAGGCTCGGCAGCGATGCCGGCAACAGCACCCGCCAGGCGATGGCCGGTTGCCCCAGACCGAACGCCTGGGCCAGTTCCACCAGCTTCCGATCGACGTTGCGCACACCGGACTGCACGCTGAGATAGACGGGAAACAACGCACCGATGGCGATGAGCACGATCTTGGGCGCCTCGTCGATGCCCAGCCAGAGCAACAGCAGCGGGACCCAGGCGAGGCTCGGAATCGCGCGCAGCGCCTGGAAGGTGGGATCGAATGCTGCCTCCAGGCTGCGCCGCAATCCGGTAGCGAGGCCCAGCACGACGCCGGCAACGGCGCCGATCGCAAACCCGGTCGCGATGCGCGTCCCGCTCGCGGCCACGTGCTGCCACAACGCACCGCTCGCGGCGAGGTCGTACAAAGTTGAGAGCACTGTGGTCGGCGCCGGCAGCAGGTGCGCCGGGATCCACCCTGCTCGCACGGCCGCTTCCAACAGCAGCACGACCGCAAGCGGGAACCAGACTCCGACAGGGACCGATACTCGCTGCGGCTCCGTCGTCCAGGCGGCCGGATCCTCGCCCAGTTCATGGGTCAGGGGCCGCGCGGTGAAGTGCTGCATCCCGTATCAGTCCCGCCCGGCGGTGACGAGGCGCGCGGGTGGGGAGACGATCAACGCATTCACGGCTGCCGGGATGTCGGTGCCCTTCCGCACCAGGCCCTCCGCCTCGAGGATCGGCCCCGCCTCGCGCAGCGTCTCCGCGAGCGTGGTGCCCGGCACCGCCACCGAGAAGTCGGTGCGTTCGAGCTGGCGTTGCGCCACCGCCAGCGGCAGCTTCGATTCCTCGGCCAGGATACGCGCCGCTTCGGCGGGATGCTCGAGGATCCACCGCCGTGCCCGTTCGTAGACGGCGATCACGCGTTCAACCACCTTGGGATGGGCAGCAAGAAACGCATCGGCCGTGTTGAGCACACCGAAGCTGTTGAATGCCGTGTTCCGATATAGCAGGCGGGAGCCCGCCTCCAGTTCCGACGCCGCGAGATGCGGATCGAGCCCGGCCCACGCGTCGACCCGACCCTGCTCCAGTGCGACCCGGCCATCAGGATGCTGGAGGTGCACGATCTCCACCTCGGACCGCGGCACGTTGAAGGCTCTCAGGCTGCGCAGCAGGAACAGATAAGGGTCGGTGCCTTTCGTCGCGGCCACCTTGCGACCCTTCAGGTCGGTCACGCTGCGAATCGGAGAATCCTTCGACACCGCCAGCGCCGTCCACTCCGGCCGCGAATACACGTACACCGTCCGCACCGGATTGCCGTTCGCCCGGGCGAGCAACGCAGCGAGTCCTGCTGTGCTCGCGAAGTCCACGCCGCCGCCGTTCAGGTATTCCAGCGCGCGATTGCTGCCCTGGCTCAGCACCCATTTCACTCGCGTCCCGTCGGCGGCGACAGCGCTCTCCACCCAGCCGAAGCGCTTCGCGACCAGGCTTGAGGGAGAGTAGTAGGCGTAGTCCAGCCGTAGCTCCGCCAGGCGTTCTTCCGCTGCGACGGTGCCACACACGAATCCCAGCAACACTGCCCATACTCCGATGCTTCGCATTCCAGACCCCGATATCACCGACCCTCGAGGATAGGGACGGGCACGGAGGCCAACCAACAACGATTGGTTGTTTGAATATTCCCATCGCTCCGGTGCCATGCGGACAAGGTTGGTCTCGAGCACATGTCCCGTAACGTATTCCTGCCGTGCATAAACAACGCAACGAAACGTCGTTCCCGATCGCACGCGAGTTGCGCATACTGCATCGCGACACGAGCTGACGCGGACACTCTCCTCCGTCGCGATGGCACGTGTTGCACGCAAGACGGCCTCATCGTCCGAAGATATTCAGAGACTCTCTCCCTCAACTATCGTGCGTGGCTCCGGCGGGTGATTCCCGCCGTTTCTTTTTCGCGCGGCGCGCGGATCGCCGGACAGCACGAGCGCGGCGGACTCAGAACTGCGCGGCCGCGACCTGCGCCGCTTCGAGCGCCCGCTGCCGGGCCGCTTCCATACCCTCCGATTTTCTGCCCGGTCGGCGCTACGTCACAGCGTGTCCCGGGTGCCGCACACGATACGCGTCCAGGAATGCCGCAGCCACCGAGCCGAAGTGCGAAGATGCCTTTCTCGGTGAAGCCTCGATGTGCAGTAGCGTAGTCACGGCGGCGCGGATGGCCCGCGTGCCACGCACGGGAACGTGGCGAAGGCGGCCTGTCATTGCATATTCCGGTCGGCGCGCATCGTAGCCGCCCGGAACCGCGAATCGAAGTATCGGTTGGCACCGACATTGGATCGGCCCGGCATATGGCAATCGCCCGCCGGCACTCTCCGCCGCGCGCCTGGCGCCGACTACCTCAGGTCTCGATGCTGCACACGGCCGCCCCGACGGGGATCGTGCTGCCTTCTGCCGCGGCGATCTCCAGCAGGGTTCCATCGCACGGCGCCTCCACCTCCTGCGTCACCTTCTCGGTCTCGATCTCGTACAGCGGCTCGCCCTTCCTGAACGACTCGCCCGGCTGCCTGTGCCATTTCACCACGGTGGCCTCTTCCATGTTCATGCCGAACAACGGCAACTTCAACGAGACCTTCATCGCCGCGCTCCGACGACCTCGCGCACGGCTCGAACCACCGTGTGCTCGTCCGGCAGCACTGCTTTCTCCAGCGACGGCGCATAGGGAATCGCGACGTCCGCGACGGTGACGCGCCTGGGGGGCGCCGCCAGACGATCGAACGCCTGCTCGGCCGCCAGCGCGACGATCTCGCTAGCCGCGCTGCAAGTGGTACGAGCCTCGTCCACCACCACCAGCCGACCCGTCCTCCGCACGGACGCCAGGATGGTGGCGACGTCCAGCGGGAACAGGGTGCGCGGATCGACCACCTCGGCGCTGATGTTTTCCTGCTGCAGGATGTCGGCGCCCCGCAGCGCATGCCGCACCATCGCGCCGATGGCGACGATGGTGACGTCGGTGCCCGGGCGTTTGATGTCCGCCATCCCCAGCGGCACGACGTGTTCACCTTCCGGCACCTCGCCCTGCTCACCACCGCGCCGCGCCGGCTGCAGGAACACGACCGGATTGTCGTCGCGGATCGCCGCCTTCAGCAGCCCCTTCGCGTCCGCCGGCGTGCTCGGCACCACCACCTTGATGCCGCCCAGATTCATCAGCATCGGGTACGGCACATCGGAGTGTTGCGCACCGGCGGAACGACCCGCGCCCATCACCGCCATGTACACGATCGGCAGCTTGATCTGTCCCGCCGTCATGTAGTGCAGCTTGGCGGCCTGGTTGGCGATGGCATCGAAGCCGGTGTACAGAAAGTTCGCGAACATCATGTGGCACACGACGCGGTAGCCGGCCGCGGCTGCCCCCACCGCCATGCCGGACATCGCGGTCTCCGCGATCGGCGTGTTGCGCACGCGCTGTTCGCCGAAGCGTTCGGCCAGCCCCTTGGTGTCGCCGAACAGGCTGATCTTCACGTCCTCGCCGAACAGGATGACTCTCGGATCGCGCTCCATCTCTTCGCAGAGCGCTTCGTTGATGGCCTGGATGAGCCGTTTCTTCGCCATGGTCGTTGTCCTCAGCCCTCGCCGGGCCGCCCCAAGAGGGCTGGCCCCCTTGGGGGGAAGGGCCGCAGGCCCATCGGGGGGGTCGTCATCTCAGGCCAGCATGTGCTGGAACGCGCTCTGGTCCGGTGGCGGTGGATCGGCCATTGCCTCGGCGTAGGCTCGCTCGACTTCATCGGCGATCTCGGCTCGAATGGCGTCCAGTTCGGCTTGGGTGGTGCCACCTTCGAGCACCTGCATCTCAAGCCGCACGATCGGGTCGCGTCCACGCCATTCGGCGATCTCGTCGTCCTCGCGGTACTTCTCCGACAGGAAACTCCTCTCCGTTTCCACGTGCCCTCGCCAGCGATAGGTGCGCGCTTCGATCAACGTGGGGCCGTGACCGTTGCGAGCACGGGTCACGGCCTCCCCGGCTGCGCGCCACACGGAGATGACGTCGTTGCCGTCGACCGTCACGCCCGGGACTCCGAAGGGCTGCGCCCGCGCCGCGATCTCGCCGGCGGTCACGGTGCTGGTCGGCGAGAACTCGGAGAAGCCGTTGTTCTCGCACACGAGGAGCAGCGGCAACTTCCAGATGGCCGCGATGTTGAGCACCTCGCTCACGACGCCTTGGTTCGCACCACCGTCGCCGAAGAAGACCACGGACACCCGCCCCTTGCCGTCGAGTTGTGCCGAGAGCGCCGCACCCGCGGCGAGACCGATGCCGCCGCCGACGATGCCGTTCGCGCCGAGGATGCCGCGACCGAAATCCGCCACGTGCATCGAGCCGCCCTTGCCGCGGCAAATGCCGGTGTCGCGGCCGAAGATCTCGGCCACCATCGCATGCGGTGTCCCGCCCTTCGCCAGGAAGTGCCCGTGACCGCGGTGGTTGCTCGCGATCCAGTCGGCATCGGTGAGATGCGCGCACACGCCCACCGCGACCGCCTCCTGGCCGATACACAGATGCACCGGCCCCGGCAGCTCGCCCGATTGCACCACGTCGCCCAGCCGTTCCTCCATGCGCCGGATCAGCAGCATCCGTCGATACAACGCGAGCAGATCGGGGCGTGACGTCTTGTCCGCCGTCGTGTTCATGCGTCGGCTTTCCTTTCCGCCGCGATCTTCGCGGCAACGGTGTCGCGCAATACGTTCTTCTGGACCTTGCCAGACGCGGTGCGCGGGAGGTCCTGCATCAACTCCACCCGCTCGGGAAACTTCTGCCGCGCGAGACCCGCCAGTTCCAGCCATGCCGCAAGCGTCGGCACATCGATCTTCCGACCTTCGCGGGCGATGACGCAGGCGCAGACCCCCTCCCCCAGTCGCTCGTGCGGCATGGCCACGATCGCCACCTCTTGGATGTCGGGATGCCGGTGCAGCACGTCCTCGATCTCCTTGGGGCTCAGGTTCTCGCCGCCGCGGATGATGAGGTCCTTCTTACGACCGCTTACGCACAGGTAGTCGCCGTTCACGTAGTAGCCGAGATCACCGGTGTGGAAGTATCCGTCGGCATCGAAGCTTTCGCGCGTCTGCTGCGGATCGGTGTAGCCCAGCATCATCTCGGGGCCGCGCGTGCAGATCTCCCCTTCCTGGCCCGGCCCGACCGGGATGCCGGTCTGCGGATCGCACAATCGAACTTCGTGGTTGACGATGCGGCCGTCGGTGGTGGCGCCGAGCTGCGCCTCGTCGCGACCGCGGATGCCCAGCGTCACCGTCGGTGCCTCGGTGCTGCCGTACACCCGAAAGGCCATGCAGTCGGGCAGCACCTGGTTCGCGCGATGGATGACCTCCGGTGGCACCGGCGCTCCGCCGCTCATGAACCGGCGCAGGCTCGGCAGCTTGAGCTTGCGAGCCTCCACCTCGGCGATCAGTTCCTTGAGGAAGGGCGTGGCTCCGACGCTGAAGCTGACGCCCTGGCGGGCGATCAGGTCGACGGCTTCGGTCACGTTCCACCGCTCCATGAAGACCACCTTGACGCCCGCAGCGAATGCGATTTCCAGCGCGTAGAGGTAGCCGGTGATGTGCGTGACCGGAGAGGGCATCAGCACGACATCGCGCTCGTGGATGCCCCAGAAGGCGATGACGGCGTCGATCTCCGCCATGATGGTGTTGTGGCTGTGGAGCACGCCCTTCGGATTGCCGGTGGTGCCTGAGGTGTAGAGCACCAGCTTCACCGCGTCCGGGTCCACCCAGCGTTCGGCTGGCGGTTCACCCTGGCCGTAGGCGAGCACGTCGCTGTAGCGACGACAGGCCTCGGCAGTTCCACGCACCACAATGACGTCCCGCAAGGCAGGCAGTTGCGGCCGCAGCCGCGCAGCCATGGCCGGATAGTCGAAATTGCGGAAGCGCTCGGGAACGAACAGCATGCGCGACCGGCAGTCGGCAAGGATGTAGCGCACCTCCGACTCGCGATAGATCGGCACGATCGGATTCACCACCACACCGGTCAGGCATGCCGCGATGTTGATGACCATCGTCTCGGTCCAGTTGGGCAACTGGTAGCTGATCACGTCGCCGGGTCTCAAGCCCATGACGCCGAACGCGCCGGCGAGGTATTGCGCTTCGGCGAAGATGGCACCGAAGCTCGAGGAGCGCTCGCCTTCCACCACGGCGGTACGGTCCGGCGCGCGCTCGGCCTGGCGCCGGGCGCAATCGGCCAGCGTCACGTCCTTCCATGCACCGGCGCGCTTGTAGCGCCGGATCTCGTCGTCGGTGTACCGGGTAACCCAACCGCTGGCGTCGGTGCGCATGGCTGCCCTAGCTTCCCAAATAGGCTTGCAGCAGGGCTTCATCATCGAGCACGCCCTTCCACGCCGCCGCGTCCAGTTCCTGGACGATAAGACCCAGCGACATCACGTAGGCGCGATCGGCCGCCTCCACCGCCAGGGCCACGTTCTGCTCCACCAGCAGGATGCTCATGCCCGCGCTGCGCAGGGTCGCCAGCGCGCCGACGATCTCGCGCACCACCTTCGGCGAAAGGCCGGTCGACGGCTCGTCGAGGATCAGCAGTTCCGGATGCAGGAGCAGCGCCCGGGCGATCGCCACCATCTGCTGCTCGCCGCCGGAGAGCAGTTGCACGGATGCATCGAGCCGACCGCCCAGGAACGGAAACAGACCGATGACGTCGTCCATGCGGAACTTCCGCCGGGCCGCACCGTGTCGCTCGCCGTGGGCCGCGGCCAGTTCCAGGTTGTGGCGCACGGAGAGTTCGCCGAAGAGGTGACGGGATTCCAGCACGACGGCAATCCCGTGCCGCGTGCGCTGATGGGCCGGCAACCGCTGGATCTCGCGACCGTCCTGCAGGATCCGACCGGCGGTCAACGGCAGCAGGCCACACAGGGCGCGCACCAGGGTGGACTTGCCGGCACCGTTGGCGCCGATCAGCGCGACGGCCTCGTTGCGCTCGATGCCGAAGGTCAGACCCTTCAGGACTGGTAATCCGCCATATCCCGCTTCGATGGCTTCGGCGCGCAGCATCGTCAGGCCCCGAGATAGGCTTCGCGCACGCGCGGATCGTGGCGGATCTCGCCGAGCGGACCGCGCGCGATGATCTCGCCGAAGCACAGCACGTGGATCACCGAGGCCACCTTCACCAGATCCATGTCGTGCGATACCAGGAGGATCGTGATGCCCTCCGCAGCCAGGCGCTCGAGCGCCGCCATGAGACCCGCCACTTCGCCGGTGTTGAGGCCGGAGGAGGGTTCATCCAGACACAATAGCCGCGGTTTGCCGACCACGGCCCGGGCGAGCTCCACCAGGCGTTGCTGTCCCCCCGGCAGTTTGCCGGCCGGTCGGTCCCTGATCGTGGTCAGACCGAACTTGTCGCACGCTGCATCGGCCTCGGCGCGCATGCGTCGCACTTCGGCGCGGGACGCGCGCGACCCGAACAGGTTCGCCACGACACCGGTCGTGGTGTGCTTGTAGCAGCCGGCCATCAGGTTCTCGATGACCGTGAGGTGCGGGAAGACCTGTGGCGTCTGGAACGTGCGCACCAGACCGGCGTAGCTCCGTTGCGGTACCGAGCGGTCGCTGATGTCCGTTCCGGCATAGATCACGCGACCGCGATCCGCCGACAGGAAACCCGAGACGATGTTGAACAGCGTGCTCTTGCCGGCGCCGTTAGGCCCGATCAGCCCGACGATTCCGCCCTCGGGCACCTCGAAGCTCACCTCGCGCAACACGTGCAGGCCGCGGAAGCTTCGTGCCACGTCGCGGACTTCCAGCAGTGCGGCCACGATCAGGCTTGCCCTTGTCGCCGCAAAGCGCGCTGCAGGGCACCGCCGAAGCCGTCGGGCAGGAACATCACCGCCGCGATCAAGCAGGCGGCGAAGAGCAGAGGATGAAAGTCGCCGAAACCCGTCAGCCAGTGGGGCATCACGGTCACGAACGCAGAACCCAGCACCGTCCCGACGATGGTCTTGGCACCGCCCAGCACGGCGATCAGCAGGAAATGGATGGCGCGATCCACCGTGAAGCTGTCCACGCTCACGAACGACACGTAGTGGGCGAACAGACTGCCGCCCAGGGAGCCGAGCATCGCGCTCGCCACGAACATCTTCACCTTCAGCACGTGGGTGTCGACGCCGAGAACCGCTGCCGCTGCCGGTGCGTCGCGCATCGCCCGCATGGCAAAGCCGTTGCGGGCGCCCAGCAGATTCGCGTACAACCACAGCACCAGCGCGGCCACCGGCCACACGAAGTAATAGAAGCGCTGCGGCGTACGCAATTCGAAACCGAACAACGACAGCTTCGGAATGCCGCCGATGCCGAGCGTGCCGCCGGTCAGCCAGTCCCATTCGAGGAACAGCACCTGCCCGATCATGGCGAGCGCCAGCGTTGCCAGCGCCAGGAAGTATCCGGACAAGCGCAGGATGGGCCAGCCGACCGCGAACGCGATGACGGCACTGGCGACGATCCCGACCACGAATCCGGTCGGCGCGATCCAACCCCAATGAGTGGTGCAGTAAGCAGAGGAGTACGCGCCGATGCCGAAGAAGACACTCTGGGCCAGCGATACGATGCCGCACTGGCCCAGCAGGAACGCCACGCCGAGTCCGGCGATGGAATACAGCGCCGTGAACACGAGCATGTCGATGACGCTGCGTGAAGCGAATAAAGGAGCGGTGGCCCAGGCCGTAATGAAGACCACCGCAAGTAAAACCTGCCATGAAGAGACGGACCGGTGCGCGCTCATGCCGATGCCGTCCGGAATCCCTCAGCCGCCCTTGCGGCTGCCACGACCGAGCATGCCGTTGGGCAGGAAGATCATGATGACGATCAGCAGCGTCATCGCGATCACGTCCTTGTACCCGGAAGAAACCGTCAGCACGGCGAGCGATTCGATCAGACCGAGAGTCAGTCCACCGATCACCGCGCCGAAGGGGTTGAGCAACCCGCCGAGGATCGCGGCCGCGAAACCCTTCAGCGTAAGCAGCAGGCCCATCTCGTAGTGGATGGTGATGAGCGGCGAAACCAGAACCCCGGCCAGCCCGCCCACCAGCCCCCCCAGGAGGAACGACAGCGAGCGCATCAGCGGCACATCGATACCGATGGTGGCGGCACCGTCCTCGTCGATGGAAGCCGCCATCATCGACAGGCCGATCCGCGTGCGATCGTAGAAGAGACGCAGCAGCAGCATGACCGCGGAGGACAGGATCACGAGCCACATCGCGTGGTAGCGGACCGCCGCATCGAAGAGCACCGCGCTGCCCTCGCCGCCGATGCCGGGCAGGCTGCGCGTATCGCGGCCGATGAAGTACAGCACGGCAGCGGAGATCGCGAAGGCGACCCCGAGCGTCAGGAGCAGATAGCTCTCCTCGCCTGCACCGCGTCGGCGCGTGGGCCGCACCAGCAGCCATTCCATCGCGAAGCCGAGCACGCCGCCAGCCAGCACCCCCGCCACCGTGGCGACGGCCAGCGGCCAACCCAGGCTCTCCACCACGACGAACGCCACCAGTCCGCCCACGAGCGAGAACTCGCCCTGCATCGCGTTGATGATGCGTGTGCCGCGGAACACCACGGCGATACCGAGCCCCACCAACGCGTAGACGAAGCCGTTGGTGATTCCGACGATCACCGACTGAAGCAGCAGGGTTCCGTTCATCCGTGCGTCAGGGTTGGAACCCGGGAACGATCGTGGGAGAGATCGCCCCCGGGGCCCTCCCCCCCGACCTTATTCGGCTGAGAACTCGTCGATCAGGTGCTTCTTGAGGAAGCGCGCATGATGGGCCGACGCCTTCTCCAGGTGCTTGCGCGTGGAGTACAGGCTCATGTGGTTGACCTTCTCGAGCACCACCAGCTCCTTGTTGCCGGCGGGAATGGTGTTGTACATCTGGATCTCGAGATCCCACTGGGTGATGTTGTCCTGCTCGGCGACCACCACCAGGGTCGGCGTGTTGAGGACGCGCTTCGCGTACGCGAACGTGTCGTATTGCAGCAGCAGTTCCACCGACTCGATGGTGTTGCGGTGCTCGTGCCGCGGCGCCTCGGCTTCCTTGATGCGCATGAAGATCTCGTAGACGTGCGGGAACGGCCAGCTCGACAGGTTGTTGTCCGGGTCGCTGTGCGACATGGGCATCATGGCGCTGGGCTGCCCGTCGGAGCGACGGATGCGGTCCTCCTGGATAAGCTTCAGCAGCTTGTCGAACTTGCGCTCGCCGTGGCAGCGCTTCATGGTCTCCCAGCCCTCGACCACGGGCACGGTCGACACCGCGCACTTCACCCGCGGATCGGTCGCGGCCACGATGATGACGTGCCCGCCGGCGTAGGAGATGCCCCAGATACCGATGCGGTTCGGATCCACTTCCGGCTGCTTGGCGGCGAAACTGATGGCGTTCTTGTAGTCCTCCACCTGGCCCCACGGATCGATGTGCTGCCGCGGCTCGCCCTCGCTTTCGCCCAGGCCACGGTAGTCGAACATCAGCACCGCGACGCCGGATTTCACGATGGCTTCCGCGTAGTGCGGCAGCACGATCTCCTTCACGTAGCACCAGCCCCCGCCCATGATGGCGATCGGAAACGGGCCCTTGCCGCCGTCGGGCGTCACCAGGACGCCGCGCACCTTGGAACCCTTGCTGTTGAACTCGACGCTTCTTTTCATGCCTGGCTCCCCTCTCCCTCGTGTCGTGATGGCGCTCTGGCGGCGCGCGTTGGCTACTTCGTCGTGAACGGCAGCCGCGTGAACTTGCCGTTCACCAGCTTCGAATACACGTAGCTCGACAGCTCGACGCCGGTCATGTCCGGCGCTGCGAAGTTGTAGGTGGCGGTCACGCCCTTGTAGGGTTCGCGGATCGCCTTGGCGATGGCTTCGCCACCGGCGTCCGGGCCCGCCTTCTCGAGCGCCCGCGCGAGGATGTGCACGGCATCCCAGCCGGCCGCCTCGTAGTTCTTCGGCAGCGCGTTGTACGCGGCCTTGTAGAGGTTCACGAAGTCGGTCTGGTGCTGCAGCGGGTCTTCGCCCACCACGAACTCCGGGAAGACGATGTCGTGGGCGAACTCGCCCATGCCGTTCACGTACTGGTAGGACGACGACCCGATGGCCGACACGATGGGCTGCGCGATGCGCATCTGCCGGGCGTTGCGGAACGGCACGGGATTGGTGGCGATCACGAACACCGCCTCCGGATTGGCCGCGCGCACCTTGGCGGCCTGGGTCGATACGTCGGTCGCGCCCACTTCGAACTTCTCGACCGCGACGAACTCGATGCCGTAACCGGACGACTGGCTCTGCAGCGCGTTGAGCACCAATTGCCCGTAGCCTGAATCGTGCAGCACACCCACCTTCTTCGCCTTCAGCGACTTGGTGGTGTACTCCAGCATGGCCTTCGCGTTGAGCACCTGCGGCGGCAGCAGGTGGTACACGGACTTGTAGGTGAGCTCGATCTGCGGACCGAGACCGGTCAGCGCCAGTTCGGGAACTCCCTCGGCATTGGTCACGGCGGCCACCGCCCCGGTGCTCGCCGTGAGCGAGGGGCCGATGATGGCCACCACCTTCTCGTTGAAGATGAGATTCTCGGCCTTGCCCTTGGCGATGTCGGGCTTCGAGCCGTCGTCTTCAATCAGCACCTTGATCGGTCGGCCCTTCACCCCGCCCTTGTCGTTGATGAGCTTCTCGGCGAGCAGGATGCCGTTGCGCTCGGCCTGGCCCAGGCCGGCACCGGGGCCGGTGAGGGCCAGCACCGCACCGATCTTGATCGGTTCCTTCGTTTGCGCTGCGGCAAACGCAGGCAGCAAGGCGAACCCGACGAGGGCGATGCTGGCAAGGCGGCGCCCGGCGCACCGCGTGCGGCTGGATTCCATGACTCTCCTCCCCCTGCATGGCGCAACGTGGGTGCGCTCGGTCTTGTTGCGCCGCGACAGCCGATGGCCCGGTGTCGCAGCGCCTTCGATCCATACTAGTAACCATCTGCTCACCAGTCAAGCGGCGCCGTTCACCGGGTTTCCGCCACTCGCAAACGGTGGACTGTCGGGCTCTATTGGTAGGAGAATTCATCCGAACAGACCCGGCACCGCAGACGACTTTCGACCGCAGACGGGACTTGGCGTCGATCCGATGGATCAATTCTATTGAGCAGATGCTTACCAAGAAGACCACACCAAGAAAGCGCACATCCTCACCAACGCCGACGCCGCGTCTGCCGCGCGCCGAACGGGAACGTCACATCCTCCAGGAGGCGGTGAGCTTCTTCGCCGAAACGGGTTTCGGGGGTGATACACGCGAGCTCGCGAAGCGGGCGCAGGTCACCCACGCGCTGCTGTTCCGCTACTTCCCCAGCAAGGACGCGCTGATCGAGCGCGTCTACCAGGAAGTCTTCATCGGCCGCTGGAATCCCTATTGGGAGATGCTGATCCGCGATCGCAGCGTTCCGCTGCGCGAACGCCTGATCCAGTTCTACAAGCTCTACGCCCAGACCATCCTCACCTACGAATGGGTGCGGCTCATCATGTTCGCAGGCCTGCGCGGTTCGGACCTCAATCGCCAGTTCTTCGCCCTGGTCACCGAGCGCATCATCACGCCTATCTGCGCCGAGGTGCGGGAGTTCTACGGCCTGCCGGACTTCGAACGCGTGCCGCCGACCCAGATCGAGATCGAACTGGTGTGGGGCATCAACTCGCGCATCTTCTACTTCGGCGTGCGCAAGTACATCTACGGCATGGCCGTGCCGGAGAACCTCGACGGACTGATCGAAGCGGAGGTGCGCACGTTCTTTGATGGCGTGGGGCCCACGCTCAAGGAAATCGTGCAGCGTCCGGCCGCGAACCGCCGCCTGCGCGCCGTGGCAGGTGGCCGGCGACGATAGCTGCTGCGATCAGCGCACGGCGGTGAGAACGGTGAAGCCCTCGCCGATGATCGCTCGTTCGTAGGGTGGCTTGAACCCCGCATCGCCCAGCAGGCGCTCCTGCTCCTCCCGCGTCGGAATCACGTTGCCCCAGGTCAGCTCCTCGATGCCGGTCTGCAGCGGGAAGCGGTAGTCGGCCTCGCGCGTCTGCGCGAGCGTGGAAGGATAGGTCTCGTCGACGATCACGAGCGCACCGCCCGGCTTGAGCGCGCGGGCGCATTGCTGCACCACCGCCGGGCGCAGAGGCTGGGCGATCTCGTGCAGCACCTCGATCATCACCACGGCGTCGACGCTGCCGGCAGCCACCGTGTCCTCGACCGTGCCGAGACGGGCCGATACTCGATCGGTGAGCTTCGCATCGGCGATGCGACGCCCGGCGATGGCGAGGCTGTCGGCGTCGAGATCGACGCCGATTGCACGCGCCTCACGAAAGTTCTTCGCCACCTGCACCAGGAAATTGCCGGTGCCGCAGCCCACCTCCAGCACGGTGCCGCCCGCTTCGAGGCGGGCCGGCAGGCCGGCGACATTCGGCAGCAGCTTCTTCGCGGTCACCACCTGCAGACCCCAGGTCGACTGCGCGATCAGATGGGCGAACGCTTCACCGCGGCCCTGGAACGGCTTCACCGCGCCGGTACGGAACATCTCGATGCTGCGCCGGAAATCCTCCGCCGCCACCTGCGTGCCGAGCTGCGCGTAGCCGCCGAGATAGCGCGGATGCCCGGCGTTCGCCAGGATCGCGTCCATGTGCGGCGCGAGGCGGAAAGCGCCTTCCGCATCGGCGTCCAGCAATGCCTGACCGTGCGCGGTCCAGCACCAGGTGCGAACCGGGTGCACCTTCAGATCGAGGCGGGCGGCGAGCGCTTCCGCCGTTTGACCGGGCACCTCCGCCAGCGCGCGGAACAGGCCCAGTTCGATGCCGATGTCGATCAGGTGGATGTTGTTGAATCCGCGTCGCCACTCGAAGATGCGGGCAACCTGTTCGTCGGCGGTGATGGCGGGAGTCGGATCGTTCATCGTGAGGCGTCCAGTGTGGGCGAGCCCGCGACGCTACGGCTCCGAGGGACCGGCGTCAACGGGCGACGCGACGCTCCGCCAGTTCGAAGATCGCGTGCACCACGAGTGCCAGCACCGCCGCCGGAATCGCTCCGGCCAGCAGCATCGCGTTATCGTTGAGCGCGAGGCCGGCCGTGATGCGCTCGCCATAGCCGCCGGCTCCTATGAATGCAGCGATGGTGGCGGTGCCGACGTTGATCACCGCGGAGGTCTTCACACCCGACAGGATGCCGGGCAGCGCCAGCGGAAGTTCCACGAAGCGCAGACGCTGGAAGCGGTTCAATCCCAGCGCCACGGCGGACTCCCGCATGTTGCGCGCGATGCCGGTCAGCGCCGCATGGGTCGCTCGCACGATGGGCAGGAGCGAATACAGGAACAGCGCAACCACCGCAGGCAACGTACCGATGGTGCCGGTGAGCGGAATCAGGAACGCGAGCAGCGCCAGGGAGGGCACGGTCTGGATCAAACCGGTCGCCGCCAGCACCGGCTGGGCCAGTCGACGTGAACCCGCGGCAGCGATGCCGAGAGGAATGCCGGCGAGGCAAGCGAGTGCAAGGGACCCGAATACCAGGACCAGATGCTCGCGCGTCAGGCGCGGCAAGTCCGCGGCGAACAGGCGTGCCGCCAGTCCCGAGCGAGTCGCTGCCGGTGCACGGCCGCCGTCCAGGAAATCGCGCGCGACCACGTCGAAGCTGCGTCCCTCGAGTTCGGCCGCGGCGTTCATCTGGATCATATCGTGGGCAGCGATGCGCCCTTGCAAGGACTGCAACGCGGACCATGCCGCCGGCGAGCGTCGCGGCAGATCGAGCCGGTAGATCCACACGGCCCGATACTCGGGAAACACGCGCCGGTCGTCTTCGAGCACGTGCAGCCGGTACTTCGCGATCTTCGCGTCGGTCGAGTAGATGTCCATCGCGTCCACGCGGCCGGCCGCCAGGGCTTCGTACGCGAGACCGTGATCAAGCACGGTGGGTTGCTGCGGCAGTCCGTAGACCCGGGCGATCGCCGGCCAGCCGTCGGCGCGGTGCAGGAACTCCGGCGACAACCCGATGCGCAGGCCGGGTTGAGCCGCCAGTTCGCTGAGCTTCGCTGCCGCCACGCCGTCGCGCGTGGCCACCGCGTAGGTGTTTTCGAATCCGAGCGGCACGCCCGCACCGAGGCCGAGCGGTGCCAGCGCACGATTCAGCGACTCGAGGTCGGTCGCTTCGGTCTTGAGGAGTTCGCGACCGATGGTCCCGGTGTAGTCAGGATAGGTGTCGATGGCGCCGGTCGAAAGGGCTTCGAACAACACGGCCGTGTTGCCGAGCCCCTGGCGATGCACTGCGACGACGCTGGCGCGCTGCAGCGTTTCGCGGGCGATCTCGCCCAGCAGGTAG
Organism: Burkholderiales bacterium; assembly: GCA_019745565.1. Classification (GTDB taxonomy): domain Bacteria; phylum Pseudomonadota; class Gammaproteobacteria; order Burkholderiales. Next base: position 17,819 of record JAIESW010000016.1, on the reverse strand, counting down.
GACTCGGTGAAGCGCTTGGAGCCGATGACGACGGGCCGCGCATCCTCGGCGCACACGGTGCACGGGATCGCCGCGAGCAGCCCCACCACCACGACGATCCCCCATCGGCCTCGACCCACGACCTGCTCCGAAAGAACCAGAGCGCGCATTAGAAGGCAAAACGCTCCTGCGCGCTGCATCGTGCACCTGCGACAAGTCCTCGCCTTGGGACACGCGCCATCGGAGTTCGCGAGTGTGATTTTCGGCGACAGCCGCGCTGTCGCCGAATCCTGCGTGGTTAAATCTGCCGAGCCGCGGAACGACCCGGCAGGAGGCGCTGAAACGCAGCCTGCTGCAACCGCCCACCACGACCAATCTGCTCTACGACGCGTTCCTGCGCAACGGCCGGGTGGCGATCGTGGCCTACGACACGGTCGCGGCTGCCGGCGGTCCTGGCCCCGGCGACCTACTCGTTCCAGGGCACCTCAGTCGATCTCGTCTCGGTGCGCTGGGAGCAGTTGCCGCAGTACCACCAGTTCGACAACCTGGTGCTCGTTGAGCGGTGCGATCCCGGAGCCGTCCACACCGCCTGGCTGCTGGCACTGGGATGCGGCCTGCTGCTCCTGCTGGGTATGGCTCGACGTCAGCGCGACGCCGATTCGCGCGCCAGCTTGAGCCCCATGCCGGCGAGCACCAGCACACCGACGACCAGCACGGCCCACAGCGACCAACGCCGGTAGTCCGGCGCGACCCGCGCAGCCGCATCGCCCGCCAGGGTCCGCTCTGCGCCGGCGGTCGCGGGTTTCGGTGCCATGGCATTGCGCGTTCCGTAGCCCGGGACGATGGACTCGATGGCGACGCGCATCGGCTCGGCCTTGGTCTTTCCGTAGGCCAGAGTGAACGGCGGCGAACCGCGGGCGGCAAACACCAGTTCCGCGGGTTGCCACTGTGCGACGAGCGATGGGGCTGCAGCTGGCAACGGTCCTGCGCCCGAAGTGAGCCGGACGCGGAGCTGGCGCTCCGTCGCGGACACCGGCATCGACGCGCTCGTCACCGTGATGCCGCCCTGCGTGAGCCGGTAGGCGACCCCGCTGCCCACTGCATACCAAGGCCGGTCGGCGTTCGCGCGCGACTCCAGCGTGAACGGCAGCACGGTGTTGTCTTCGGGCAGTTCGAACGCCACACGGACCACGGGGAAACGGCCGCCGGTGTCGTAGGTCCAGGCCCGATCGACGGCGCTCGCCGTGCCGGCACCGAGCGACAGGGATTCCAGGGCCGGGGGTGTCGTCTCCGGTGCCCTCACCACGCTCACGCCGGCGACTTCGAAGGAGAACGCGCCGCGGGCGTCCACGAGGCGCAGGTACTTCGCCCGGACACCGTGCAAGGGAACGGAGAGCCGTTCGAGACGCTCGCCGCCGAAGCGTGTGCGCACGACCGGTGCATCGGCGACGACCCGGTTCCAGTACTTGAGATCGTCGCTCGAGTCCACGCCGACCCGGGCGACCACATCGGCCTCACCGTTCAAGGCAAGTTCCAGTGCTTCGATCGGCCGCTCGAAGGAACTGGCGTCGATGAGCCAGGCGGTGACGGCGTTCTCGGACCCGCCCTTGCCGGCACGGACACTGACCACCGTACCGTCCCTGCGCACTTCCACCTTCAGGTCGTCCGACGTCTTCCGGTCGGTCGATCCACGCACCGGAAACTGCGGCAGCCTGATGCCGGGTGCCGCCTTGTCCAGAATCGGCAACGGTTGCCGCAACGCATACGGGATCGATTCTCCGGCACTGTTGAATACCCGCAGATCGCCGAGGTCGGCGCGCACCGCATGCCGGTAGACGGCTTCGGGCAGGCGCAGGACGTACAGGGCATCGCCCGGTGCGAACTCGATCGGTACCGCGTACCCGAATTCCTCGAGACGCTCCTGGGCCGCGGCCGGCGCCGCCAGGATCAGCGCGACGACCAGCGCAGTCGTTCTCACGCCGCCGCCTCCTTGCGGGGCGGCACCGGCGCGAAGTAGCCCACCACGAGCATGAGGATGCCGACACCCACGAACGAAACGATGCGTTCGCCGCCACCGACGTTGGACAGATCGACGATGAAGAGCTTCAGCACGGTCACGCCGAGCAATCCCGCGCCGACGAACCACAACAGGCGTCGCTGCAGCCGATTCGCGAGAACCATCAGCACCAACGCCAGCACGGTCCAGAACAGCGACAGCGCCGACTGCGCCAGCATGGAGCGCATCACGGCATCGAAGCGCATCGGCACGCCCGCATATTGATGCAGCGCCCGGATCAGGATGCCGTTGGCTGCGATGAAGGCGGCCACGCCGGGAATGCCGTAGCGCAACCAGGGATGGGGCGCGATCCAGGCGTCGAACTCGAGCGTCGACAGCGCTCGCATCCAGAGAATGCCGGCGAACAGCACGGCGACGACGCCGAGATCGAGCGGATTCAGGATCGGTACGTAGGGCAAGGGCGCAGCCCCGCCCTCACCGAAGAACGACGCGACCACCAGCCAGAAGAGCAATCCCGCCACCACCGGCAATGCACCGATCAGCAGGTAACCGCGCAGACGCGCGACGACGGGCCAGCTAAGACTCAGCCCCCGTGTGGACAACCACGCGATGAGTGCCGCGGGCGCAGCCATCCAGGCTGCGAGCCCCCAGTCGGTGGCAGGATCGGCTGCCTGCTGCGCCGCCCAGGCAGCTTCCCATGCGGTGACGATGGCGAACAGCCACAAGCCGATCCCATGCAGCCAATCGAAACCGCGCATCTCGCCATCGTCTCGGCGGCGCAGCACCCAAAGATGCGTGACGAAGGCGGCAGGCCACACGAGGTAACCGAATCGTTGGAAGGGATGGGTGTACTCCGTGACTTGCCAGGCCAGCGCGAAGAAGCCGAGCGGCACCACGGCCAGCGCAGGCACGGCGGCGCCTCGCCATTGCAGCCGCGCGCCGATCAGTTCGAAGGCGATCGCGGATCCGACGATGAACGCCAGCGCGAGCTGCGGCTCCCACTCGCCGGTGGCGTGGGTCTCGATCTCGTGCAGGCCGCCGCCGTACCACCACAGCAGGCCGATGGCGAGTGCGATGTGGCCGATGGCGCCTTCCCAGGGTTTGAGCGACTCGCGGTGGCGCTCGAACTGCAGCGCGGTGAACAGCGCTGCGACGGCGAGGAATGCGAAGCCCATGCCCGTCCGATTGAAGACGGCAAGATCGGCCGACGTCGCTTGAACCCCGACGAGGAATGCGATCGCCGCCGCGATCTGCAGCAGGCAACCGAAGATCCGCGCAAGCCATCTGCCCTGGCGGATGCCGACCCAGGCGATAGCCGCCCCTTCCAACGCCCATGCCGCGGAAGTCCAGCGTGCGTCGAGGGCGAGCGGAATGGCGAGCGTCGCGAAGACGATGCACAGCGATGCGAAGGTCTGCGTGAGCAGGGCGAGCGAAGCCCCGTGACGATCGCGCACGAACCGTGCGGCGAACAGATAGATCGCGCTCACCACCACTGCGCTGATGGCGGCGCCATACTCGAAGCTCGAGACGAGCTGCGACTGCAGGCCGGTCGCCACCACAGGCAAGCCGAAGACCAGCGTGCCGTCGAGATACTTCTCGGTCTTCGTTTCGGCTTCGCGCGCGAACAGCACCGGGATCGCGAGGTACATCAGGAAGAACAGGGCCAGGAACGGCTGTGTCGACGACCACAGCTCGGGGCGGAAATACTTCGCTCCCCACGCCGCCGCGACGCCGAAGGTGAAGAAGAACCCGGTCAGGTTGAGGGGTCGCCATGCCTTCTTCGCTGCCAGCCACAGGATGCCGGCGTTGATCACCGCGTAGTAGGAGAACAGCGCGACGTGGTTGCCGCTGCCGGTCGACGTGAGGATGGGCGCGAGGAAGCCGCCGCTCACCGCAAGCACCGCGAGCGCCTGCGAGTTCTGCAGCAACGCCAGGGCAGTGGACGCGGCCGAGAGGACCACCAGCAACGTGAACGCGAGCGGCGCGGGGATCATCTCGTACAACCGCAGCGCCGCGAAAATCGACAGGTACAGCACGCCCACGCCCGCGCCCTGCAAGGTGAGCGCATAGGTCTCGCGCTTGTCGCGCAGACGCCAGCCGATCCCGGCCAGTACGATTCCACCCAACGCGACACCCGCCACGCGCAGCTCGGGCGGCATCAGTCCGAGGTCGTACGCGAACTTGAGCAGGAACGCGACGCCGAAGAACAGCACGATGACACCGACACGCACCACGGTGTTGCCGCCGGTCAGCCAGCCCCAGGCGCGCGAGACCAGGCGGTCGAACGCATCCTCGGCCGGCGGCGGAGAAACGTAGAGCGGTGGTTGAGGCGTCTCGGCCGACGCTGCAACTCTCTCGGAGGCAACTTCCGCAGGTTCGCGTTGCGCCGTGCCGGCGCCCATGGCGTCCTGCGCGAATTGCTCCGCTGGTGTGAGCGGTACCGCGGCTGACTGGGGTGCAGCGGGCTCGGCGACCGCGGAGTCCGTCCCCGCCGCCGGGACGCGCGGTTGGGCCATCAGTGCATCTAGAGTGTGGGCCAGACGCGCCACACGTCCTTCGAGTGCCTGCAGCCGCTCCTCGAGCTTGGGATCGACCGCGGCCTTGCGCCTCAGCGCAATGACGAGCGCGGCACCGGCGATCGCGCCGAGAACCGCACCTTCACCGCCGGCCATAGCACCGCCGACGATGGCACCGATAATGAGACCTATGATCCACATGACGGCGGGATTCTAGCTGGCGTTTGGTGGCAGATCCTGCTGGCGATCAACGGCTCGGCGGGAGGAAGCTGAAGGGTGGGCGGGTGTGGGGACGTACGGATGTACACCCCTTCCCCCAGCTTGGCTGGGCGAAGGTTGGAATGGGGGCCATCGTCAACTCCGACGATCAGTCTCACCGATCGTCGCATCCTTCTCCTTCCCCCACGCAATAGCGTGGGGGACGAACCAGCGGGTGCTCGCGCTTGGACGCACCGTCTGTATGCGAGCAGTCCTCGTGCGGGATTGTTCTTCTTCGCCTTGGGGCGAAGAAGAATCCTGCGGAGCAGGCTCCGCAGGACCGCCTGCACGCTTATGCGTGCCGGCGTCCCAGGTCGCGTTGCGACCTGGTCGAACCGGCGGGTTCTCGCGGCTGCACGCATCGCCAGGATGCGAGCACGTCTCCGTGCGGGATTGTTCTTCTTCGCCTTAGGGCGAAGAAGAATCCTGAGGAGCATGCTCCTCAGGACCGCCAACGCGCTTATGCGCGTCGGCGTCCCAGGTCGCGTTGCGACCTGGTCGAACCGGCGGGTTCTCTAAGTACCGCACGGGACGCCAAACAAAAAAGCCACCCAAGGGGTGGCGTTTTTGTTTGGCGTCCCGTGCGGGATTCGAACCCGCGTACCTACCGTGAAAGGGTAGTGTCCTAGGCCTCTAGACGAACGGGACTTCGTCGGTTTGTCGCATCGGTGGTGGAGGTAAGCGGGATCGAACCGCTGACCTCTTGCATGCCATGCAAGCGCTCTCCCAGCTGAGCTATACCCCCTCCGGACGAGGCGCGCATTATAGGGATGCCCCCCTCCCCTGTAAAGGAAAGTCAGTCGGGGATGCGCAGGCGCTCGGCGTCCATGCGCGCCAGCGTCGTTTCGCGGCCCAGCACCTCCAGCACGGCGTCGATGGACGGGGACTGCGGTTCGCCGGTCACCATCACCCGCAGGGGCATGGCGAGCTTGGGCATCTTGAGCCCGCGCTCGGCCACCACGGCCTTCATGGCGTCGCTGATCGCCACGCGGTTCCAGTCGATGTTGGCCAGCCGGCCGCGCAGGGCGTCGATGGCCGCACCCAGACCCGTCACGTAGTGCTGCTCACGTAGCGCCTCGGCCGGTTCGATACGACGGTAGAAGTAAACCGCGGCATCCGCCAGCTCCGCGATCGTGTTGACCCTCTCCTTGAGCAGCCCCACGACCTTCTCGAGAGCCGGACCCTGGGACGGGTCGCAACCGTCCTTGCGTAGGAAGGGCTCGGCCAGCGCCGCGAGCCGCGCGTCATCCGCCGCCTTGATGTAGTGCGCGTTGAGCCACTGCAGCTTCTCGGGATTGAACTTGGCCGGGCTGCGGCTGATGTGGGCCAGGTCGAACCACTCGACGAACTGCTTCATGGAAAAGATCTCGTCGTCGCCGTGGGACCAACCCAGCCGCGCAAAGTAGTTGTCGATCGCCTCGGGCAGGTAGCCGTCGTCGAAGTACTGCATGACACTCACCGCCCCGTGGCGCTTGGACAGCCGCTCGCCGTCCTCGCCCAGGATCATGGGCACATGCCCGAACCGCGGTACCTCGGCGCCCAGGGCCCGATAGATGTTGATCTGCCGCGGCGTGTTGTTGACGTGGTCGTCGCCGCGGATGACATGAGTCATCTTCATGTCGATGTCGTCCACCACCACCCCGAAGTTGTAGGTGGGGATGCCATCGGCCCGCATGATCACCAGGTCGTCCAGTTCGGTATTGGCGAAGGTGATCTCGCCCTTCACCAGATCGTCCCACGTCACGACGCCGTCGTCCGGGTTGCGGAAGCGCACGATGGGCTGCACGCCGGCGGGCGGTGTACGACCGCGTGCGTTCTCGGGACGCCAGCGCCCGTCGTAACGCGGCTTCTCGCCGTGGGCGCGCTGCTGCTCGCGCATCTCGTCCAGTTCTTCCTTCGAGGCGTAGCAGTGATACGCCTTGCCTTCGGCGATCAGCCGGGCGCAGACCTCACGATACCGGTCGAGGCGCTGCATCTGGTAGAACGGACCCTCGTCGTAGTCCAGGCCGAGCCAGTCCATGGCATCCAGGATGGCCTGGGTGGATGCCGCCGTGGACCGCTCCACGTCCGTGTCCTCGATCCGCAACACGAACGTACCCCCGTGCCGGCGGGCGAACGCCCAGGAGAACAGCGCCGTGCGGGCGCCGCCGATGTGGAGATAGCCCGTGGGACTGGGGGCAAAGCGGGTGCGGATCATGGAACTCGGGGCCGACCAGAGCAGAAAAGCCCTCGATTGTACCCGCCCCGGCCCGCCGTTTGACCCGTCGAGGGGCGCTGTGCTCTAATCCGCGGCTTCCTTGGGGGCAGTTAGCTCAGCGGTAGAGCACTGCCTTCACACGGCAGGGGTCACTGGTTCGATCCCAGTACTGCCCACCACCCCCAGGACCACGAAGCGCCCCCCCGGCTTCCCGACTACGATCAGCTCGGCCCCGGCGTCAGATTGGCGTAGGCGATGCCGCCATCCACGGCGATCGTATCGCCCACGACGTAGTCTCCCGCGCGTGAAGCCAGATAGATGGCCGCCCCCGCCATGTCCTCCGGGGTTCCGATGCGGCGCAAGGGCGTGCGCGCCGCCACCTCGTCGCCATGGTCGCGCGCCGCACGATTCATCTGCGAGGCGAACGGTCCCGGCGCGATGCCGGTGACCACGATCCGGTCGTGGACCAGCTTTGCCGCCATGCGCCGCGTGAGGTAGATCAGCGCGGCCTTGGACGCGTGGTACGAGTACGTCTCGAGCGGATTGAGGCGGATACCGTCGATGGAAGCGATGTTGATGACCTTCGCCGGCCGCTCGTCGCTCGCGGCGGCCTTGAGCGCACCGTGCAGCGCCTGGGTCAGGAAGAACGGCGACTTGACGTTGAGGTTCATCACCTTGTCCCAGCCGCTCTCGGGAAACTCGTCGAACTCGGCCGACCACGCGGCACCGGCATTGTTCACCAGGATGTCGAGGCCCGGTTCGCGGCGTCCGATCTCCGCAGCCAGCGCGCGGCACCCGTCCACCGTGGACACATCCTGCGGCAGCGAGATGCACGTGCGACCCGGCCCCGAGAGCTCGGCGGCAGTGGCATCGCAAGCGTCCGCCTTCCGCGCCGAGATGTAGACCTTCGCCCCGAAATCGAGAAAGCCTTCGGCAATCATGCGGCCTATGCCGCGCGATCCGCCGGTGACCAGCGCGGTCCGGCCTTCCAGGGAGAACAGGGTCTTCATCATGGCGGGAACATTCGAGGGGTTGGGGGACGGGCGCAAACCTATCATGGCACCGGCTCTCCCGCTCGGTCGTCCCGCTACAATCCCATCCCGTGACCGAGCGAACCGCCGCCGATTCCGAAGCGCTCGTCTCGCTGCATGGGGCGAGCGTCACCTATCCCACCGGCGTTGCCGCGCTGGACACGACAACGCTTTCGGCCGCACCGGGTGAGTTCATCTCGCTGATCGGCCCCTCCGGCTGCGGCAAGAGCACTCTACTGCGCCTCGCCGCCGGGTTGCTGCAGCCCACCGCGGGCACGGTGGCGCGCACGGACGACGTGAGCCTCGGCTTCGTCTTCCAGAGCCCGACGCTCATGCCCTGGGCCAACGTCCGCCGCAACGTGCGCCTGCCGCTCGAACTCGCGGGCGTCGCGAATGCCGACGACAAGGTGACGGACGCACTGCGCACCGTCGGCCTGGCCGAGTTCGACCGGGCCTACCCGCGCGAGCTCTCCGGCGGCATGCAGATGCGCGTGTCGATCGCACGGGCTCTGGTAACGGAACCTCGCTTGCTGCTGATGGACGAGCCGTTCGGCGCGCTGGACGAGATCACCCGCGAACGGCTGGACGACGAGTTGCTCGCGCTGTGGGCGCAGCGCCAGCTGACCGTGTTGTTCGTGACCCACAATCTGTACGAGGCGGTCTATCTGTCGACGCGAGTCATCGTCATGTCGCCGCGCCCGGGACGCATCACGGCGGAGCTCCGGATCGACGAACCGTACCCGCGCACCGACGCACTGCGCGTCACTGAGCGGTTCATCCGTCAATGCCAGCAGTTGAGCGACCTGATGGCCGCGAACGAGCGGCCGCGATGAAGCGCCTCGGCCTGCTCGAATGGCTCGCTCCCGTCGTGGTAGGTTGCGTCGTCCTGCTGCTGTGGCAGGCCCTGGTAGAGGTCTTCGACGTGCCGTCGTACCTGGTGCCGGGCCCCTGGCTGGTGGCCAAGACGCTCGTCGCCGACCGCGCCGTGCTGCTGCAGTCGCTCGGGTTCACACTCGCCGTGGCGATCCTCGCGCTCGCTGCCGCAGTGGTGATCGGCGTGATCGTCGCCTTCGTGTTCGTGCAGAGCCGGGCGCTGGAGATGAGCCTGTTCCCCTACGTCGTTCTGCTGCAGGTGACGCCCATCGTCGCCATCGCGCCGCTCATCATCATCTGGGTCAACGATCCGCTGCCGGCACTGGTGATCTGCGCGACCATCGTCGCGCTGTTTCCGATGATCTCGAACACCACGCTGGGTCTCAAGAGCGTCGACACGGGACTGCTGGACCTGTTCCGCCTGAACGGCGCTACACGCTGGCAAACTTTGATGCGCCTGCGCGTACCCACTGCCCTCCCCTATTTCTTCGCGGGCTTGAAGATCTCGACCGGGCTGGCGCTGATCGGCGCCGTGGTTGCGGAGTTCGTCGCCGGCACCGGCGGCACCGCTTCCGGGCTGGCGTACCAGATCCTGCAGGCCGGCCTGCAGCTCAACATTCCACGCCTGTTCGCGGCGCTGGTGCTGATCACGGTGACCGGTGTCGTGCTGTTCCTGATCGCAAGCCTGGTCGCCTGGCTGGCGCTGCGCCGCTGGCACGACAGCGCCATCGACCGGTCATAGCTTCTTCGGCGCGAACAGGAAGTCGCCGGCCTCGTGGCCGGCGAAGCGGATCGGCGCGTATTCGGGAATCTGCTCCACGCCGAGCTTCATCGCGGCACGCGCCACGTTGCCTGCGATTCTCTGATACAGGGCCAGGCCGTCCATCGGCGTGCGATTGACCCGCAGCGTATCGAGCAGCGCCTGCGCGAAGACCGAGTGCTTCGATCCCGCCTCACCGTCGACGACGGGCTTCAACCCGCCGGAGCTCAGCACCGTGCGCGAGCGCCAGACGCCCTTGCGGCTGGACGGCGGCGTCTGCTCGAACACCGCACGCGTCATGGCACCGGCGTAGCAGGTGTCGGCGATGATCAATGCCTGCCGTGCCGCCATCGCGTTCAGAAGGTCGGTGATCGCGACGTTGGAGATCCAGTTCGCCGGGCTGTCGGGCTCGGCGTCGATGGGCAGCCAGTGGCCGCGCAGGTTCGCACGGTCCAGCTCACCGTGTCCCGCGTAGTACAGGATGAAGCTGTCGTTCTCGGTGAGCTTCTCGCGGAACTCGTTCAGCTTCGACAGGATGTCGTAGCGGCTCGCGTTGGTCATCACCGTGACCTGGTAGCCATAGGTGCCGGCGAGCACGTCGGCGATCGCCTTCACGTCCTCGACGGCGGTTTCCAGCTTCGGCAGCTTGCGATAGTCGTTGTTGCCGATCAGCAGTGCGTAGCCGCGTTTCGGCGCCGCGAGCGACAGCGACTTCGGCGTGGCGAGGCCGCGCGTGCCGTCGAGATCGGGCACGAGCGTGAAGTCGGTCTGGATGCGGGCACCCGCCGCATCGACGGCCACCACCTTGACCGGCGTGTCCTTCCCGAGCACGGCGATCTCGGTACGGAAGAGGCCGTTGCGATCCGGCGTTTCCTTGTGATCGTTGATGGTGAGGGAGATCACGCCCCCGGGCGCGGTCACCTTGCCGATCAGCGGCAGGACCGTGAGGCCGGAACGTACCAACGCCGTCGGAATGCCGCGCGTCTGCACCACCGGCGGATCGATGATCTGGATGCTGGGACCGGTGCTGTTTGCCGGAGCTGGTGAAACGATGGGCGCCGGCGTCGAGGCACTCGGCCGCTCGATCGGCGCATCGTCCGGCAGTCCCGCCGCCTTGCGATACCAGCGTTGCGCCTCCGCCAGGTCCTTCTTCACGCCGAGGCCCTTCTCGAACAGGAAACCCAGGTTCGACTGGGCGCGCGCATGTCCCTTCTCCGCCGCGGCGCGATACCAGCGTGCGGCCTCGTCGAAGTTCGGCGCGACACCGAGACCCTTCTCGTAGATCTCGCCGACGTAGGTCTGAGCCTGGAGGTCGCCGGCGTTCGCCTGCGCGAGCCACACGCCGAGTGCCGTCGACAGATTGGCACGGTCGTAGGCGATGTACTCACCGCCGCGGATCTCGCATTCGGATGCCGAAGCCTTGACCGGGCGACGAGCGGTGAGAAACGTCGCCTGCCCACCGAGCTTGCGAACCTGCCCGGGCAGCAGGCAATCGACGATCAGCCACCGGTCCGCCGTGGTCGTGCTTTCGACGGCTGCGTACCCACCGGGTGTCGGTGCAAGCAGGGCCGCAAGGAATATCCCCGCGACGACAAGCCAGGTGCGCACCGTCAGAACTCCAGGCGACCGCCGACCACCACCGCGTGGTTGGTCATCTGCGAGCGGCCGAACATGCCTTCGTAGTTGATGAACGCGGCGCGGCCGTTGGCGAACTGCGCCGCCACGCCCGCACCGACGTTGAAGTAGGTCTTGTCGGGGTTGTCCGTCGGAATCGCGAAGAGTGTCCGCACCGGATCGGCCAGGAGGCTGCCGGTCAGCGGCTGCACGGTGTTGCGTTGCTCACGCTCGTACTCCACGCGCAGGCTCGGCGAGAGAATGCCCCACGAGTGGCTGATCGCGTACGAGACCTGCCCGCCGAGCGCGGTGGTGAAGGACGTTGCCGCCTGGCTCGAGACGTCCATCTCGGAGCCGGTGCTGCCGGTCTCGGTGAAGCTGTCGACGTCCACCCGGATGTAGCCGGCGCGCACGTAAGGCCCGAAGGACAGCGCACCTTTGCTCGTATTCCAGCCGACCGAGACGCTGCCACCCAGTTGCCGCCCGTTGGTCGCACCGAGCACGTCACCGATGCCGATCGCACGACGCGTGTCGTAACGGTTGAAGCCGAACGTCCCGATGGCATCGACATAGAAGTTGCCGTGGTACCAGGATCCGTAGAGCGAACCCGCGACCCCGGTGGCCGAGGCATCGCCATAGTCGGCATCGAAGGACGACTTCGCGCGCACCGCACCCAATGCGGCGCCCAGGACCAGGTTCTCCGTGAAGCGGTAGTCGACACCGCCGGTGACACCGGTGGTGCGAGTGTCGTAGCCGCGGGTGTAGGCCGTGCCGTCACGGGTGCCGATGCTGCCTTGGCCGTTCAGGAACGCGCCGAACCGACCACCCAGCGCTTCGTTGGCCGTGTTGGCCGCAGCGACCCGCCCGGCTTCCGACAGGGACATGATGCGGATGTCTCCCGGCGCGGGCGCGGGCGCGAGCGCCGTTCCGAACACGCTCACCGCGGGGCCGCCGGAGCGGATCTCGCGAATGCGGCGCGTGACGTTGCGCATCTGCACGAACGTGGTATCGAGTCCGATCTGCGGCAGGAGGACGAAGGTCTTGAGCCCTTCCGACGCCAGAATCTCGTCGTTCGAGATCGGAATGCGGATCAGGTTGGGCGCAACGAAGAACGCGGAGAGCTGGAGGCCGGACGAGATGGACGCAACCAGGTTGCGCGTTCCGGGAGTCGGTCCGAGGACCACCACGGCGGACGCCTCGCCGGCGCCGTTGGTCGGCCCCGACGTGCTGACCACGCGATCGCCGTCGCGCGGGTTCTCGATACTCCACGAGATCGGCTGCTTCGATACCGCGATGCCGTCGGTCGTCACCACCCGAACGGTCGCCGTGATGCGATCGCCGTCCCGGGTGACCGAGCGCTGTTCGATTACCTGCGCGCCTACCGGGCCGGCAATCGACAAAGCCACCAGGACAACCGCGGGAGTGAGCGCCGTGCGCATGGCATGCGGTGCGCGGATGCGGCCGAAAGTCGCGAACAGCGACAAGAGAATGGGAAGGATCATCGCAGTCTCCGTGGCGGGTGGTGGCGTCTTGGTTTCGCGCGCACCGGCACGGGAGCCACCTGCAACAGCCTTTCGCTGAAGCCTGCGACCTGTCCTGCACCGGTGCGCTGCCAGGGATGCGTCTCGCGCAACCCTCGCCACTGGATTCCGATGCTGCCCGGGGGTCGGTCCGTCCGACCTTGTGCGAAATTACCGGTCGGGGTGCGGCGGATTCACGGATGCTTCTGTGCGGAAGATGCGGACGCTTGCCTCCATCCCAACCTTTCCCCACCGCAGGTGGGGGAAGGGGCGTACAAAAGCCGACCTCGTCATCTAATGACGCAGACCGCCTCGCCCATGCTGAAGACTTCCAGAGGACGGTTGTCGCCGGGGCGCGTGAAGTTCATGCTGCCGCCCGCGCCGCCGTTGCCGCTCGCATTCACCGGCTCCTCCAGGATCAGTCGGCCGAACTGCCAGCAGCGCAGCGTGAGGCCACGTTCCGTCGCGGGCTTCGCGTCGGCACCGGCGACGTTCTTCGTGGTCCGGGCGGTGATGGACGGTGTATCGCTCTGCGCCGTCGACACGGCTGCCGACAGCGTGGAGGCCGAAGCACAGGCGCTGACGAAGGTGAAGAGGATGAGCGCCGAACGGAGCTGGGATGGGGTTTGCATGGCGTGACCTCGCGGCTCTAACGCACGTTCATGGTGTAGGAGGCCACGGCGGTACCGCCGCTGGCGACGAACGCGCTGTGGACTTCCTCGAGAGAACTCACCTGCAGCGGTTCGAAATCGACGCCGCGCACGGCCTCGGGCAGCGTGGCCAGCACTTCCTTGGGCGCTGCGAAGCATGCGACGGTCTCGGGCTTGCCGCGCTCGCTCGCCACCAGCTGGAACTTCATGGCGCCCGGCAGTTCGAGCGGTCGCGCCGCCGGCACGAGCGGATCGCGCAGGAACCGGTTCGGGAAGAAGCGCTGCACCTGGCCCTCGTCGTTGTGCAGATAGCAGTAGACGTAGGCATCGCGGTTCGGCCGGATCGACAGGGCCACGGGCTCACCCCGCTTGTAGATGGGTTTCGCATTGCGGCTCACGATGGCGAGCGCCAGATCCGGATCAGCCGCGGCGGCTTTCGGGGCTTCGGCCGGGGCTGCGGCAAGATCGGTGCTCGCCTGCGGCAGCTGGCCGCTCACGATCGCCTTGAAGAGCTCGAGATCGGCCTTCGGCTCCTTGCTCATGCCGAGTGCGGTGCGGGCCCGCACGGCGGCATCCGCGAGCTGCGGATTGCCCTCGCCGTCCACCGGCCCGCTGTAGTAGCCCTTGAGCCGGGCATGCTTCTGCAGGAAGTAGATGAGTTCGGTGCCGTTCGCCTCCATTGCGTAGAACCAGTCGGCGAGTTCCTCCTGGACTTCCGGTGCGTTCGGGTCGGCCCCGAGGCAGGTCCAGTACGGCACCTTGGCGAGCTTGCCGAACAGCTCGATGGAGGCGAGCTCCACCAGGTTGCGCAGCGCCTGGGCGTTGCCCTCGGCCTTGTTGAGGGTCGTGCTGAAGTTCACGCCGAGCTTGCGGTAACGGGCATCGCCATCGGCACCGCTGCCGGACTTGAAGATCACCACGGCATTGCGCGAGCTGACACCCGGAATCACCGAAAGATCGGCGGTGCTCAGCATGGTGAGATCGATCCCGAGGATCGTTGCGGTCGCCGACCGGCCGTAGCCGGCCACGAGTTCCTCGCCGTAACCGAAGCCGAACTCGGCCGACTTCTTCGCGACGTTCTCGTCGAACTGGCTGATGGAGCCGCGGATGTCGAACTCCGGCACCACGGCGTAGGCGTTCTTGCGCTCCGCATCGCGCAGGAAACCGATCAGGTTGCCGGAATCCGCGCCGTAGGCCACCAGACGGATGGCGCGGCTGCGGCGGTTCATGTCGGACACGGCCGAGATCAACATGTCCTTGGTTCCTGCATTAACCTTCTTGGTCTGGTCGGTCAGATCCTCGACCAGCACCGACACGTCGCGCACGCCGTGCTGGAGCATGAGGCCGTCCATGCAGCGCAGCGCAGCTGAGAAATTGGTGATGGGCCGGAACGGTTTGCGTTCGGGGCCTTTCTTCACCTCTTCGATCTTCTGTTCCACAGGACGCACGACGCGCGTGGCGTCGCATCCCGACAGCACTACCGTCGCTGCCAGTGCGCCGGCTATCCATCGCTTCGCGGTCGCGCCCATGGTCTCAGTCCTTGCACTTGTTGTTCGAGTTGATGATGTCGCCCTTCACCACCACGATGATCTCCTTCGGACCGGAGAATCCCGGGCGACTGCCCTGCGAGTTGCCGATGTCGATGTTGCCGCAGCCGCTGCTGCCTTCGCCCGCCGAATCCTCGTTGACGCTGCGCCGCTGCATGTTCTGCTTGGCGCGCTGCTTGGCAACTTTCGCGCGGGTCAGGTCCTCCAGGCTGTCGTCCATCTCGAGGTCGACGGCTCGCGCCGGCCCCAGGTGGAGGCCGACGGCCAGCGCCAGCAGGACTGCCGATCGTTTCGCGTTCATGGTCCGTTCCTCCATCGGGTTCGCGCCGGAGCTCGTGGCCCCGGCGCGGTTCGATCACGAGCGTGTGGCTCGGCCGATCAGTTGTCGGCGTTGCCGACGTTGACGCTCTGGCTGTTGGCGAGGCCGCTCTGCGATTGCGAGACGTTCTTCGCCGCGACGTTGGTCTTGGCGCCCGTGAACAACCCGGC
The DNA here is from genome assembly GCA_019745565.1 of Burkholderiales bacterium. GTDB lineage: Bacteria > Pseudomonadota > Gammaproteobacteria > Burkholderiales. The sequence goes on along the minus strand of JAIESW010000016.1, from coordinate 2,368 downwards.
ATTCGCGTTGCCGATGCGCATCGATTGGCTGTTGGCGAGGCCGGACTGGTTCTGCTTCAGGTTCTCGACCTTGACGTTCGACTCGGCGCTGGAGAACAGACCGGCCTTGGCGTTGCCGATCTCCATCTTCTGCGTGTTGGCGAGACCGGACTGCGACTGGCTCAGGTTCTTCGCGTTCACGTTGGACTTGGCACCGGAGAACAGGCTCGCCTCGGCGTTGCCCACCTTCATCTGCTGCGAGTTCGCGAGGCCGGACTGGTTCTGCTTCAGGTTGTCGACCTTCACGTTCGACTCGGCGCCGGCGAACAGGCCCGACTTGGCGTTGCCGATTTCCATCTTCTGCGTGTTCGCGAGACCCGACTGGTTCTGGTTCAGGTTCTTCGCGTTCACGTTGGTCTTGGAGCCAGCGAACAGGCTGCCTTTCGCGTTGCCGACGTCCATCGACTGGCTGTTGGCGAGGCCGGACTGGTTCTGCTTGGCACCATCCAGCTTGACGTTGGTCTGGTTCTCGGCAAACGCCGTGGCCGACAACAGGGCGATGGCGGCGGCGATGGCGGTCTTGGTGATCGTATTCATGAGCATCTCTCCTTCTCGTACATATCTGCTGCTGGGAAGGCCGGTGCAGACCGGCCGGAAGTCCCGATCAGGGCTCGGGATCGGCCTCACTCGGCGGCGTGGAACTCCACGCGACGGTTCTCCGGCGCGAACGGATTGGCGGGGATCAGCGGTGCGGACTTGCCGCGCCCCATCACCACCAGCGACTCCGCGGGGATGCCGTGGCGTGCCACGAGAAACTGCTTCACCGCAGCCGCACGGCGGCGCGAGAGCTGGATGTTGTAGTCGGCGGCACCGTACGCATCGGTGTGGCCTTCGATCACGATGCGCTGCACGCCGCCGGTCATCTTGATGCCCTCGGCAACCGCGTCGAGCGACGCGATCATCTCGGGGAGGATTTCGGCGGAGTTGTAGCCGAACTGCACCTGCAGGGCGACGCTCGATGGCTCTGCCTCCACCGGGGCCGCCGTTGCCACCGGTGCTACGGCAGCGGTCTGAACGGCATTGCCTGCAGCGGCTCCGGCATCGGCGACGATGCGCGTTTCCTGCGCTTCATCGGACGAGAGCTTCAGCCCCCGCATGCGAACCTTCGGCGCTTGCGCGACGGCGGCAGGACCTTGCAGCACCCGGGCGATGGTCGCCGGATCGGGGCGCTCCCCTTGGCGGTAGAACACGACGTCGCCGGCGCTCGCCGCCCCGCCGAAGACGAGAGCGAGCAGGAGGGACGATGCGGAACGATGGGCGATGGCTTTCATGTCGATGCTCCTCGTGGCGTGGGACTCGCGCTGCGGACGCTTTGCCGTGCAGCGCGGGTTCATCGGTCTATTCCGCCGCGACGACGGAGAGTTCCTGGGGTGCGGCGGCGGCGATGCCGCCTCTCGTGCGCAACGGCGTCACGTAGTCGTCCTCGCAGGCGGCTTCGTGCCCCTCGCCGTCGAACTCCTCCAGGCTGCGACGCAACTTGCGGCGCGCCTTGAAGAGCCGCGACTTCACCGTGTTCTCGGGGCAGTCCTGCAGACGCGCGATCTCCGAGAGCGACAGACCGTCGACCAGCGCGTACTGCACGCATTCGCGCTGCTCGAACGGGAGCGCTTCGAAACCGAGCAGCAGACAGTCGCGCCGCTGGCGGTCCGAGACCATGTGATATGGATCCTCGTGCGCCGGTGCGGGCAGTTCGGCCGCCGCATCGAGGTCGTCGTGTCCGGGACGCCGCGCACGCAGGACGTGCAGCGCCTTGTTGCGGGCGATGCCGAGCAGCCAGGTGGTGAAGCGGCACGCATGGTTGAAGCTGTCGGCACGCCGCCAGACCTCGTACATGGTGTCGATCACGACCTGCTCGGCCTCGTGGGGATCGCGCAGGGACCGCAGCGCGAAGGCATACACTCGACGTCCGTAGATGCGGTAGAGCTCGTCGAAGCTGCGCTCGTCGCCGTTCACCACCCGTGCCACCAGATCGGCAGCCAACTGCTCGTTGCAGGCTCTCATTTTTTTCCCACCTCGCTGCGGTTCCCGTCGCGGTTGCGACATGGGACGCATGGTGGGCTCGAAGCCTCGACCGGCGCTGTGAAGGAAGTCACAAACCGGCTGCGGGGGATTACCCTCCCCCTGGGGCGTTGCTCACCGCTCAGCGAGCGTTGGGGGGCCCGTGCGCCCCACTCACCTCTCGAGAAGTGCCTGCGGGCCCGTGCGCCCCAGCTTCGCTGGGCGCGGGGCCAGTCATGATAGCTAGCGCCCTACTACCAACTCGAGGGCAGCTTGCGCCGGATGACGAGGCGCTTGTCGGTGTCGGTCTCCAGGTACCCGCCGGTCTCCA
>JAIESW010000023.1 GCA_019745565.1 Burkholderiales bacterium | reverse complement strand
TTAGCCTTCACCGCAAGCCTGAGAACTAGCTCGCCGTCACTCTACCGTGACGGACTTCGCGAGATTCCTCGGCTTGTGATTCCGGCCGCTGCGCTTAACCTGCCCGACGGCAGGTTAGCCTTCACCGCAAGCCTGAGAACTAGCTCGCCGTCACTCTACCGTGACGGACTTCGCGAGATTCCTCGGCTTGTCCACGTCGGTCCCCCGCGCCAGCGCGGTGTGATACGCCAGCAACTGCAGCGGCACGACGTGCAGAATCGGCGAAAGATCACCGTAGTGCTCCGGCAGCCGAATGACGTGGACACCTTCGCTCGCAACAATGTGCGTGTCGTCGTCGGCGCAGACGTAGAGCTGGCCGCCGCGGGCGCGCACTTCCATCATGTTGCTCTTCAGCTTCTCGAGCAGCGCGTCGTTGGGCGCGACGGTGATCACGGGCATGGCCTCGGTGACCAGCGCGAGCGGGCCGTGCTTCAACTCGCCGGCGGGATACGCCTCGGCGTGGATGTAGCTGATCTCCTTCAGCTTGAGCGCGCCTTCGAGAGCGATCGGATAGTGCAGGCCGCGGCCGAGGAACAGAGCGTCCTCCTTGCGGGCGAAGTTCTCGCTCCACGCGATCAGGTGCGGTTCGAGAGCAAGCACGCGCTGAACGGCTGAAGGCAGGTGACGCAAGCCCTTTACGGCGTCCGCTTCCTTGGCGGGGGTAAGCACCTTGCGTGACTTGGCCAGCACGTTCGCCAGCAGGTACAGCGCGACCAACTGCGTCGTGAAGGCCTTGGTGGAAGCGACGCCGATCTCGGCACCGGCCCGGGTCAGGAACTGCAGCGTGGTCTCGCGCACCATCGCGCTGGTGGCGACGTTGCACACGGCCAGCGTGTGCTTCATGCCCAGAGACTTGGCGTGCTTGAGTGCGGCCAGCGTATCGGCCGTCTCGCCGGATTGGGAGATGACGACGACGAGCGTGTCGGGATGCGGGACCGATTCGCGATAACGATACTCGCTGGCGATCTCGACGTTGACCGGCAGCTTGGCGATGGATTCGATCCAGTACTTCGCGACACAACCGGCGTAGTAGCTGGTGCCGCAGGCGAGGATCAGCACGCGGTCGATTTTCTGGAAGACCTCGCCGGCGTCGTCTCCGAAGAGCACCGGGTCGATGCCACCGACCTGTTCCAGCGTGTCGGCGATGGCACGCGGCTGCTCGAAGATCTCCTTCTGCATGTAGTGGCGGTAGGGTCCGAGATCCACCGCGCCGGAGTGCGCCTGCACGGTCTTGACCGGGCGGTCCACTTTCCTGCCCGCGCCGTCCTCGATCGTCACGCGATCGGTCCGCACGTCGACGATGTCGCCCTCTTCCAGATAGACGATCTGGTCGGTGGTGCCCGCGAGAGCCATCGCGTCGCTGGCGAGGAAGTTCTCGCCCTTGCCGATGCCCGCGACCAGCGGTGATCCGAGCCGCGCGCCAACGACCCGGCCTGGTTCGGACTTGGACACGACTCCGATGGCATAGGCGCCTTTGAAGCGTGCGACTGCCTGCTTGACCGCCGCGAACAGGTCGCCCCGATACAGGTGATGCACCAGGTGGGCGATGACTTCCGTGTCCGTCGCGCTCTCGAAGGCGTAGCCGGCCTTCTGCAGCTCGGCCCGGATCTCTTCGTAGTTCTCGATGATGCCGTTGTGCACGACGGCGATCTCGCCGCGCGAGAAGTGCGGATGGGCATTCGTGGTCACCGGCGCGCCATGGGTGGCCCAGCGGGTGTGCGACACGCCCGTGGTCGCCTCGATGCGGTCCTGGGAAATCTGGGCCGAGAGGTCGGCCACTCGCTGCACGCTGCGCGCGCGCTTGAGTTCCCCATGGTCGAGGAACGCGATGCCGCAGGAGTCATAGCCGCGATACTCGAGGCGCTTCAGTCCTTCGACGAGGACCGGGACGATGTTGCGCGCCGAGACGGCGCCGACGATTCCGCACATGGTGTCTGTTCGTGAGGCTTGAGAGCTATTTCTTCTTGGTCGGCCGCTTCCAACCGGGGACCGACATCTGTTTCGCGCGCGAGACGGTCAGCTGTTCCGCCGGAGCGTCCCGGGTAAGGGTGGTACCGGCGCCCAGCGTTGCGCCGCGACCGACACGCACCGGAGCGACGAGCTGGGAATCGGAACCGATGAAGGCGTCGTCCTCGATGATGGTCTTGTGCTTGTTGGCGCCGTCGTAGTTGCACGTGATGGTGCCGGCGCCGATGTTCACGCGCTGGCCGATCTCGCTGTCGCCGAGGTAGGCGAGATGATTCGCCTTGGCGCCGTCGGCGAGCGTGCTCGCTTTGATCTCGACGAAATTGCCGACGTGTACGTCGCGTGCCAGCTTGGCGCCGGGGCGCAGGCGCGCGTACGGACCGATGCGGTTGTCAGGCCCGACGTGCGCATTCTCGAAATGTGAGAACGCGGCGATGCGCGTACCCGTTTCGATGACGGAATCCTTGATGACGCAGTTCGGGCCGACTACGACGTCGGCACCGATCTCGACCTTGCCTTCGAAGACGCAGCCGACGTCGATGCTGACGTCGGTGCCGCAGCTGAGCTCGCCGCGGACGTCGATGCGTGCAGGGTCGGCGAGTGAAACGCCGGCGGCCATCAGTCGATTCGCGTTCTCGCGCTGCCAGACACGTTCGAGCAGTGCCAGTTGATCGCGGCTGTTCACGCCCAACACTTCCCACTCGCTGGATGGCTGCGCGGTGTGCACGGCGACACCTTCGGCCACGGCCATCGCGATGACGTCGGTGAGGTAGTACTCGCGCTGGGCGTTGTCGTTGCCCAGGCGACCCAGCCACGCGGCGAGCCTGGCGCTCGGCGCGGCGATGATGCCGGTATTGATCTCGCGGATGGCGCGCGTCGGTGCGTCGGCATCCTTCTGTTCGACGATGCGCTGCACCTTGCCTGCAGCGTCACGCACGATACGGCCGTAGCCGGTCGGGTCGGCGAGTTCGACGGTCAACACGCTCATGCCGCCCGCGGCGCCTTCGATGACCGGCTTCAGGGTCGCGGGACTGATGAGCGGCACGTCGCCGTACAGAACCAGCGTGATGCCATCCTTGGAAAGTTTCGGCATCGCCTGCTGCACGGCGTGGCCGGTGCCGAGCTGCGGCTCCTGGATCACGAAGTCGACCGCCGAGCCGGCAAAGGCCTGCGGCACCGCTTCACCGCCATGGCCATAGACCACGACGATCCGCGTCGGATTGAGCGCCTGCGCGGCAGCGATCACGTGGCCCAGCAGGGCACGCCCGGCGATCGGATGGAGCACCTTGGGCAGGGCACTCTTCATCCTCGTGCCCTTGCCGGCGGCGAGGACGACGACCTGGAGTTCGGGCATGGCGGGACGGACGGGGACTGCGGCGAGGGCGGCGATTATGGCACGCGATCCGTGCTACCGAGCGAAAGGCGTGCCGGGCCGAGGTACCTCGACACCGGCTGCCGACCCACCCGGAAAAACGGCCTCGTTACTGGCGCCGGCCGCAACAGCGCTTGATCGATGCCTGCTCGTACGCCCAGGCGGCCACGGCCTCCTGGACCGCGGGGGCGTTGCGCGCGTTCGCGTGGTTGATGAGGCTTACGACCACCAGAGTCCGACCGTCGGGGCCGTGCACGTAACCGGCGATCGCCCGGACGGTCTCCAGATAGCCGGTCTTGAGGTGCGCTCGGCCGGTCACCGGCGAGCCGTCGCCGAATCGCCGCTTGAGCGTGCCGTCGATCCCCGCGATCGGTAGGGAAGAGGCGAGTTCCGGTCCGTAGGGGCTCTGCCACGCCGCGGCCAGCAGGCGTGCCAGATTGCGCGGAGCGATGCGCTCCACGCGCGACAGACCCGCGCCGTTCTCGATGACGAGCTCGGGCATCGCGAGGCTGCGACTCTTCAACCAGGTGTCGATCAGGGCGCGCGACTGTTCCGGTGTCGCCTGCGCGCCGTTGGCGGCGCCCAGACCCAGGTACAACTGGCGCGCCATGACGTTGTTGCTGTTCTTGTTGATGTCGCGGACGATCTCCACCAGCGTCGGAGACTCGAGGCTGGCCAGTGCCTTCGAGCCGGGTGGGATCGTGCCCTCACGGACCTTGCCCGAGAAGGTGCCGCCCAGTCCGCGCCACAGTTGATCGAACAGTGCGCGCAGGTAGTCGATCGGCGGGAGGATGCTGAAGTGCTTCACCTTCTCGCCGCAGGCGAGCGGGAAGGAGCCGTTGAACGACAGCGTCGAGGTCGCGAAATCGGACTCCGGTTTCTCTGGCCAGCCATCGCAAGGCGCGTCGGAAACGCTCAGATTGTTGACGATGCGCAGCTCCGGCAACGGTGGCTCCGCGTAGATGCGTACCGTGCGCGTCTGCGCGTCGGGGACAAAGGTCAGGCGGATGGCCTTGAAATTGACGAGCGCGGCGTCGGGGCCGACGTTGTAGGGGCGGGTGGGTTCGCCGTCGAATGCGCCCGGATCGATGTCCGGCGGCGCAAACAGGGTCCGGTCGACGACCAGATCGCCGGTGATCTCGCGCACACCGCGCGCGCGGACGTCGCGCAGGAGCATCCAGAAGTTCTCCAGCGTGAAGCGCGGATCGCCGCCGCCCTTGAGAATCAGATCACCCTCTAGTCGCCCCGAGGGATCGAGGCGCCCCTGCACGTGCATCTCGGTGCGCCAGGTGTAGGCGGGACCGAGCAGATCGAGCGCGGCGGTGGTGGTGATGAGCTTCATCACCGAGGCCGGATTCATCGCGACGTCGGCGTTGTGGGCGAGCAACGTGCGCCCGCCGGGTTCCGCCACGACGATGCCTACGGCAGAGGCCGGCACACCGGCCGTGGCGAGTTCCTTGGCTACCGTTGCCGGCAGCCCTTGCGACCATGCGGGCCACGCCAGCGCGAGCAGCAGCGCTGTGGCCCACGATCGGATCCGGTTCATCACCATTCGAAGCTCTCTCGCGCAGCGGGTATGTTCACATTCGACCACGACAGCCGCTTGGCGATCACCTCGCGGAACTCGAGCGCGATCGATTTCTCCCCATGGACCAGGAAGGTGCGTTGCGGCGGACTCCGGAACCTGCCGAGCCAGTCCAGCATCGCGGCCTGGTCGGCATGGGCGGAAAGGCCGCCGATGGTGTGGATGCGCGCGCGGACCGGAATCTCGTCACCGAAGAGCCGCACGCGCTCCGCACCCTCCACCAGACGGCGGCCGAGCGTCCCGCCGGCCTGGAAACCGACGATCACCACGGCGCATTCGGGGCGCGGCAGGTTCTGGCGCAGGTGGTACTTGATGCGGCCGGCCTCGCACATGCCGCTCGCCGAGATGATCACGGCCCCGCTCTGCACCTGATTGAGCGCGATGGATTCCTCCACATCCTGCACGAAGCGGATCGAAGGCTTGCCACCGCTGCCCTTCAGCCATTCCATCGCTTCGCGCGATTCCTCGTCGAGAGTGTGAAGGTGCTTCAGGGTGACCCGCGTGGCGGCGAGCGCCATGGGTGAGTCGACGACGATGTTCATGTCGGGCACGCGCCCTTCGCGATACAGCTTGAGCAGCAGATGCAGCAGGTCCTGGGTGCGGCCTACGGCGAAGGCGGGAATCACGACGTTGCCCTGCCGGACGGCGATGGTGTCGGTCATGGCCTGGGCGAGTTCGTCCAGTGTTTCCATCATCGGCTTGTGCAGCCGGTTTCCGTAGGTCGATTCCATCACCAGCAGGTCGGCGCCATCGGTCGCCTCGGGGTCGTGCATCAGCGGATGGCCGGGCTGTCCGAGATCCCCGGAGAACAGCAGCTTGCGCGTCTTGCCCCCGTTCTCGACCCGGACCTCGATGAAGGCCGAGCCGAGGATGTGTCCGGCGTCGCGAAAACGGCAGCGCACGGTGGGGTGCGGCTGCACGTCCTCTCCGTAGCGGACGCGCCGCAGACGCTTCAACGATTCGATCGCCTGATGCACGGTGTAGAGCGGTGCCGGTTCCGGATCGCCGTGGCGGCGTTCGCGCTGCCGGTGCCGCACTTCCCACTCGGCTTCCTTCTCCTGGATGTGCGCGCTGTCGGGCAGCATCACCTCCAGCAGATCGGCGGTGGCCTCGGTGCAGTAGATGGGGCCGCGATAGTGCAGCATCGCGAGGCGCGGCAGCAGACCGGAATGATCGATGTGCGCGTGCGTGAGCAGCACGAAGTCGATCTCGCGCACGTCGAAATCGATGGCTTCGCGATTCTTGCGGTCGGCGTCGCGCCCGCCCTGGAACATCCCGCAGTCGACGAGGAATGAACAGTCGTCGGTGTCGACGCGGAAGCACGAACCGGTGACTTCTTCGGCTGCGCCGAGGAACGTGAGCTTCATGCGGCGAGGGTTGCTAGCACTCTGCAGGCGCGGCTGCGAAACACGCGCGGAATTGTTCGGTAGTCTCGGGGCCGTTGCTTCAACGCAGTGCGCTCGAGGTGTGCGATGCGCGGTGCTGAGGCAGCATGAATGCGATCGAAGTGCGCATTATCGCGTTTCACCGAGAGGGCTCTCAAGGAGTGCTGGCTGGTGCTGATCTTGCTGGTGAAAGAATGTAGTCCAAGCTTCGGTCGTCCGTGGTCGTTCTTCGTCCAAGGAGGGTTTGCTGCATGGAGTTGCTGGAACACATCGAAACGCAGATGGCGGCAACGCAATTGCCGCTGGTTGCCATCACGATTGCCGCCGTGCCGTTTCGCGACACACCGGTGATCATGACCCTGCACTGGCACGGGTTCGTCAAGGAGCGGTTGATCGACGACGAGTCGCGCGAACCTGTGAGTTACACGCCGGTGCCGAGTTCGGCACTGCAGGTCAACCAGCGCTGGGACGACCTGCTCGACCTCGATCGCGCCGCGATGGAGGCCGGATGGGAACTCGGTGCGTGGGACGTTGCTCGCGCGGAACAGCCCTCCTGCGTGAGGCCCGGCGCCGATCAGCGCGAAGCGGTGGACTGCCTCAAGGCATTCGGCCAGTTCCCCTGGGGTGTGAACGGAAATGACGTCGTGGTCTCGGATGCGCCGGACGCGGACGAACTGGTTTCGGTGGCGGCGCAGCGTGGCTACCTCATGTGGCTGTTTCGGCCGGTTCGGGGCAGCATCTGGACCGACGTGGCGGACGACCTGACGCTCCGTCCGGATGGCACCCGTGAGCCGCCCTGTCCGCTGGAGCCGGTCGCCCCCCGGGTCGACCGCGCCCGCCGGACCGTCTACCGGTTCGGCATGCCGGGCAACGTGCGCATCCAGCACTGACGCCGGAACCGGGCCGAGCCAAGACTCGGCCCATTCCCGCGACCCTATCGGGCCGGTAAGCGCCCACTCACAAGCTGTCGCACGGCCCAACGGGCCGCTGCGACGGCCGACTTCGTCGGGTTTTCCCTGCTTTGCTTGCGGGTTCTCCGAGGCTTCGACTATTATTAGCAGCCTTGCGTGACGAGTGCTAACAAGCAGTTGTCGCAAACTCGCGCAAATCATCCATCCCCATGGAATTCAAGGAGAAAACTATGAAGATCCGCCCCCTGCACGATCGCGTGATCGTCAAGCGTCTGGAGGAAGAGCGCAAGACCGCTTCCGGCATCGTCATCCCCGACACCGCCGCCGAAAAGCCGGACCAGGGTGAAATCGTCGCCGTCGGCACCGGCAAGGTGCTGGAAGACGGCAAGGTCCGCGCCCTTGAAGTGAAGAAGGGCGACCGCGTGTTGTTCGGCAAGTACTCCGGCCAGACCGTCAAGGTCGAAGGCGAGGAACTGCTCGTGATGCGCGAAGAAGACATCATGGGCGTGATCGAGTAACTCGACCTACCCCACACCAGGAGAACTCAGACATGGCAGCTAAAGACGTCAAATTCCACGATCACGCCCGGCACCGCATCGTCGCCGGCGTCAATATCCTCGCCGACGCGGTCAAGGTGACCCTCGGCCCCAAGGGCCGCAACGTCGTGCTCGAGCGCTCGTTCGGCGCGCCGACCATCACCAAGGACGGCGTGTCCGTCGCGAAGGAAATCGAACTGAAGGACAAGTTCGAGAACATGGGTGCGCAGATGGTGAAGGAAGTCGCTTCCAAGACTTCCGACGTGGCCGGTGACGGCACCACCACCGCCACCGTGCTGGCCCAGTCGATCGTGCAGGAAGGCATGAAGTACGTCGCCGCCGGCATGAACCCGATGGATCTGAAGCGCGGCATCGACAAGGCCGTCACCACCGTCGTCGACGAGTTGAAGAAGCTCTCGAAGCCCTGCACGACCTCCAAGGAGATCGCCCAGGTCGGTTCCATCTCCGCCAACTCCGACGCGGACATCGGCAAGATCATCGCCGACGCCATGGAGAAGGTCGGCAAGGAAGGCGTCATCACCGTCGAAGACGGTTCGGGCCTCAACAACGAGCTCGAAGTCGTGGAAGGCATGCAGTTCGACCGCGGCTATCTCTCGCCCTACTTCATCAACAATGCCGAGCGCCAGATCGCTGTGCTCGACAACCCGTTCGTGCTGCTGCACGACAAGAAGATCTCCAACATCCGCGATCTGCTGCCGGTACTGGAGCAAGTCGCCAAGGCCGGCCGCCCGCTGCTGATCGTGGCCGAAGACGTCGACGGTGAAGCGCTCGCGACCCTGGTCGTGAACAACATCCGCGGCATCCTCAAGACCACCGCCGTCAAGGCCCCGGGATTCGGCGACCGCCGCAAGGCCATGCTGGAAGACATCGCCATCCTGACGGGCGGCACTGTCATCGCCGACGAAGTGGGCCTGAGCCTCGAGAAGGCCACGTTGAACGATCTGGGCTCCGCCAAGCGCATCGAAGTGGGCAAGGAAGAGACCACGATCATCGACGGTGCCGGCGATCCGAAGGGCATCGAAGGCCGCGTCAAGACGATCCGCAAGCAGATCGACGAAGCGACCAGCGACTACGACCGTGAAAAGCTGCAGGAGCGCGTGGCCAAGCTGGCCGGCGGCGTTGCGGTGATCAAGGTCGGTGCCGCGACCGAGGTCGAGATGAAGGAAAAGAAGGCCCGCGTCGAAGACGCGCTGCACGCGACCCGTGCCGCCGTCGAAGAAGGCATCGTGGCCGGTGGCGGTGTCGCGCTGTTGCGTGCCCGCGTCAATGCGAAAGTGAAGGGCGACAACCACGAGCAGGAAGCGGGCATCAAGATCGTGCTGCGCGCGCTCGAGGAGCCGCTGCGTGCGATCGCCTACAACGCCGGTGCCGAGCCTTCCGTCGTGATCAACAAGGTGCTCGAAGGCAAGGGTAACTTCGGTTACAACGCCGCCAACGACACTTACGGTGATCTGGTCGACGTGGGCGTGCTGGATCCGACCAAGGTGACGCGCTGCGCGCTGCAGAATGCGGCCTCCGTTGCCGGCCTGATCCTGACGACCGACGCAATGGTGGCCGAGCTGCCCAAGGACGAATCGCCGATGCCTGGCGGTGGCGGCATGGGTGGCATGGGCGGCATGGACATGTAAGTCCCGCGGACTGCGCCGCAAGGCGCACCGCTGCGAAAAGGGCTCCGCTTGCGCGGGGCCCTTTTTCTTTGTGTGCGAACGAGGCAGGCTGTGCGTCATGGGCTCGTCCGCGAACAACCTCGAGGCAGCGTCCGACCGCCAGGCCGCGCTGTCCGTCGCTCCGACGCTGGTCGCTGCAACGATCGAGACGTTGCAGCGCCACGCACCGTTCGATCGCATGGACGTCGAGTGCCTTGCCTGGGTGGTGGGGCGCTTGTCGGTGGTCTACTTCGCCCCCGATACGATCGTGCTGGAACCGGGGGAGGCGCCGCCTCTGTACCTGTATGTGGTGCGCCAGGGTGCCGTCGTGGGCAGCGACCCGGCGGACCCGCGCCAGGGTGCATTCCGCTTCCGCGTGTCCGTGGGCGAGTCGTTCCCGCTGGGCGCCCTGCTGGGGCGCCGGCCCGTGACCAGCCGCTACCGCGCGGTCGGCGATACCTTCTGTTTCCGGCTGGCAGCGCCGGATGTCCAGGTGCTGATGGATCGCAGTCCGGTGTTCCAGGCGTTCGCGTCGCAACGCCTGGGAACGCTACTGGCGATCGCACGCCGGCAGACGCAGGCGGAACGCACTACGGAGTTCGTGCGGCAACCGTTCGAGCGGCCGATCCGGGAGTTGTTGCGGCGTGATGTGGTCCAGTGCCGCTTGGGGAGTCCGGTCCGCGAAGCTTTGGAGAGGATGCAGCGCGGACGCGTGGGCTCGGTGCTGGTCACCGATGGCGAGAACCGACCTGTCGGGATATTCACGCTCCGCGATCTCCGCGACCGGGTCGCGCTGACCGGATATTCGATCGATGCCCCGATCGATGCGGTGATGACGCGAGACCCCGTCACCGTTCGGGTCGATGCGATGGCGTACGACGCCGCACTGCTCATGACGCGTCACGGCTTCCATCACATGGTCATCGTCGACGAGGGCCGCGCGGCGGGCGTGTTGGCCGAGAGCGACCTCTTCGCCCTGCAGCGCGTGGGGCTGTCGGCCTTGAGCGCCGCTCTTCGATCAGCCGCAACGATCGAGCAGTTGCGGGCCGCGAGCAGCCAACTGCTCGGACTCGGCCGCATGTTGCTCGCTCAAGGTCTCGGATCCGAACAGGTCGCACGCATCCTGTCGACACTCAACGATCGTCTGACAACCCGGGTCATCGAGATCGAAGCGCAGGCAGCATCGGTTCCGCTTGATACCTTCTGCTGGCTGGCACTGGGATCCGAGGGACGGCACGAGCAGACTCTCGCGACCGATCAGGACAACGCGATCGCCTTCCCAGACCCACCCGACGATGACGCAGATGGCGTACGCGCCCGCCTGTTGCCATTCGCCCGCCGCGTCAATGAGGCGCTGGCCGCCTGCGGGTTCCCTCTCTGTCGCGGCGGCATCATGGCCAGCAATCCTGTCTGGTGCTTGAGCGAATCCGAATGGCGCGAACGATTCTCGAGCTGGATCGGCACACCCGACGGTGAAGCGCTGCTCAACTGCACAATTGCCTTCGATTTCCGGCCGCTCTGCGGAAACATCGACGCCGGCAACGCGCTGCGCGACTGGCTGTGCGAGAAAACGCGCTCGCGCGGATTGCTGCTCAGGCTGATGACGCAGAGTGCCCTGCGCAATGAACCGCCGCTCGGAACCCTGCGGGACTTCGTGGTCGACGTTCATGCCGGGCGGCCTGATACCATCGACATCAAGGAGAACGGTGTGGTTTTGTTCGTCGACGCCGCGCGGATCCTGTCGGTCGCGGTCGGTGACGGCCACACCAACACGGCGGAACGTCTGCGAAACGCGGCGCGTGAACGCTCGTTGGCGCCGAGCGAGGTGGAAGGGTGGATCGAGGCCTTCGCGTTTCTCCAGTCGATCCGGTTTACGCACCAGCTGGCGCAGGTGGAAGCGGGTGCAGCGGCCGACAACTTTGTAGCTCCCGACGCGCTCAACACGCTCGATCGGCGCATCCTGCGCGAAGCATTGCGTCAGGCCCGCAAGCTGCAAGAGCGCTTGCGTCTCGACTATCGCCTCTGAGGCCGATCCCGTGGGCTGGTTCGATCGGTGGCGCGGCCGCGGCAAGGAAGACGACGACGGTCGGCTGCGTGCCTGGCGCGCATTACCCCGACCGGCGCGACATGATCGGCTCGACGACGCGACCTTCGTCGTGGTCGATACCGAGACCGGCGGGCTCGATCCCCATGCCGCCGCGCTTTTGTCGGTCGGTGTCTGCCGTATCCGGCACCGCACACTCGAGTTGTCGGACACCTTCGAAGCGCATCTGCGCCAGGCCGCCCCGACCCCGGATGACAACATCCTCGTGCACGGCATCGGGCGGGCGCAGCAGTCGGAAGGCCGGGATTGCGAGGATGTACTGCTGGAGTTCCTCGCGTTCGCGGGCCGGCCATGGTTCGTCGGCTTCCATGCCGGTTACGACGCGACGGTACTCAGTCGCGCGCTGCGCACCACGCTTGGCGTTTCGCTCGACACGGACTGGCTCGACGTGGCGATGCTACTGCCGGCGTTGACCGCCGACGCTCCGGTGTCGGCCAACGACCTGGACGGATGGCTCGATCGGTGCGGCGTGCGCAACTTTGCCCGGCACAGCGCGCTGGCGGATGCGTTCGCTACGGCCGAACTCTTCCTGGTGGTGCTCGCCCGTGCTCATGCGCACGGCATGCGCACGGTTGGCGACCTGCTGGCGCTTCAGCATGCGCATTTACGGCGACGCATCGTCGCCCAATCGACTCAACCGGGGGGCTGAGCGGCCCCCGTGCCGCACGCCTTGCTTGTTGGGCGGCGAACCATTAACGTCTTGTAACCCGGGCACGCAGCCGGAGTACTACAAGAGGAGGAGATCAAACCATGACGCCGATGAACTGGGTCGCCATCGACCAGGATCCGCGGTTCCAGCAGCTGCATGTGAAGAAGACGCGGTTCCTCTGGGGACTGATGGTCTTCTCGATCGCCTACTACTTTTTGCTGCCGATCGGTGCCGGGTACTTCCCCGAGATCTTCAAGATCAAGGTGTGGGGCCCCATCAACGTGGGCATCCTGTTCGCGCTGTCGGAGTTCGTCGTCGCATGGGGCATCGCCTGGATCTACGCGCGGCGCGCCAATGCGGAGTTCGATGCCATGGCGAACGAAATCAACCGGGTCGCCGGCACCCTCGGAGGATCGCAATGAACTCGCGCACGACAACCCGGGCGGTCGCGCTCCTGTTTGCGGCCACTCCCCTTGCGGCCTTCGCTGCAGACACGAGCGCGGTATCCGACAAGTACCGCTGGCTCACGTTCCTGGTCTTCGGCGTGATCATCGGACTCACGATGTACGTCACCTACCTGGCGGCCAAGCGCGTCAAGACGGCGACCCAGTTCTATGCGGCGGGTCGCTCGGTCTCCGGCATCCAGAACGGCTGGGCCATCGCGGGCGACTATCTCTCCGCCGCGTCCTTCCTCGGGATCGCCGGCCTCATCTCGCTCTACGGCTATGACGGCTTCATGTACTCGGTGGGTTGGCTGGTGGCCTACATCACCGTGCTGCTGGTGATTGCGGAGCCCTGCCGCAACATCGGCAAGTACACGCTCGGCGACGTCCTGGCGTTCCGCAACGATCCGAAGAAGGCGAAGACGGTGGCGGCGCTGTCCACGATCACCGTGTCGATCTTCTATCTGACGGCGCAGATGGTGGGCGGTGGTGTTCTGGTGAAGACGCTGATAGGCATCGACTACGAGGTGTCGGTCATCGTGGTCGGCGTGCTCATGCTCGCCTATGTGCTGTTCGGTGGCATGGTGGCGACGACCTGGGTCCAGATCATCAAGGCGATCCTGCTGGTGACGGCGTCGATACTGCTCGTGTTCTTCACGTGGGCACCGTACGGGTTCTCGCTGCCGGGATTCCTGCAAGCCGCGGTGGATTCGGTGAACGTGCAAGGCCAGGTAACCAAGCTGATCGGCGACGCGGCGAAGAACATGACGGCACAGGAACTCGGGCAGCGCTTCCTCGAGCCGGGGCTGTTCCTGAAGAGCCCCATCGACCAGATCTCGCTCGGCATGGCGCTCGTGCTCGGCACCGCCGGAATGCCGCACATCCTGATGCGGTTCTTCACCGTGCCGACCGCCAAGGACGCGCGCGTGTCGGTGCTCTGGGCCATGGGGATCATCGGCGGCTTCTATGTGCTCACGCTGTTCCTCGGGCTCGGTTCGGCGATCAACGTCGGTCAGGCGGAGATCACTCGCATCGACAAGGGCGGCAACATGGCCGGCCCGCTGCTCGCGCAGTTCCTGGGAGGCGGTCCCGACAGCATGCTCGGCAATCTCTTCCTCGCGTTCGTGGCAGCAGTGGCGTTCGCCACCATCGTCGCCGTGGTCGCGGGACTCGTCCTCGCATCCGCTTCGGCCATGTCGCACGACATCTGGGTCGGCGTCGTCAAGGGCGAGCATGCGACGCAGGAAGAGGAGGTTCGCGCCGCCCGCGTCTCTTCCATCATCGTCGGCGTGGTGGCCATCGTGATCGGCATCCTGGCGAAAGGGCAGAACGTTGCCCACCTGGTGGCGCTGGCATTCGCGGTCGCGGCCTCGAGCAATCTGCCGTGCGTGCTGCTTACACTGTACTGGCGCAAGTGCAACACCGGCGGGATCGTCCTGGGGATGTTGGTCGGTGCGGTGTCCGCGATCGCCCTGGTGCTGGTATCGCCGAACATGACCTATCCCGTGCTGGTGAAAGCGGCGCAGGAGAAGACGATCAAGGGCGCGGACGACAAGCTGGCTGTGTTGACGGCGGACCTTGCGGCTGCAACGGATCCTGCGGCCCAGGAGAAGCTGAAGACCGGCATCGCGGCGCAGGAGAAGGCGAAGAAGACCGCCCAGGACACGATCGCCAAGCTGGGGGACGCGACCACCAGCATCGTCGGACTGGAAAAGCCGCTGTTCGAACTGAAGAACCCCGGACTCATCTCCATTCCGCTCGGCTTCCTGGCTGTGATCCTGGGCTCACTGCTCTATCGGGACCGACGCGCCGACGACATGTGGGACGAACTCTACGTCCGCCAGAACACCGGAATTCACGCAGAAGCAGCCAGCGCGCACTAGAATCCGCTGTTCACAATAACCAAAACCCTGCGGGTGCTGCCCGCAGGGTTTTGGTTTGGCGGAAGAGCTGCCGACCGATTGCGACTGGACGCGGTGTTGGCCCGTTGTCCAAGGTGCTCACGTGCTTCGCCCCCCCCCGGCGCTGATTGGTACGAGTCTGTCGTGGCGAGGCAGGTGAAGATGTTCCTGACCCGTATCCGCTACACGTCCATGACCTCTGCCACAGAACATCGGCAACTGGGGGCTTGGCGCTTTCCTGCCCTTCACGGCTCTTGCCACGGTGGCGGCTCGACGATATCGACTACGGTATGTGTGGCATCCCATCATCCGTGCTCTATCCATCAAGGAGGCGCGGCACCGCGGGATCTACAACCGAAGCTCGGTGAGCCTCATGGAGGCGATTGGCGGATCTGAAAGTTCACCGTATACTCCCCGGCTTTTCAGGACGGCCAAGTAGCTCAGTCGGTAGAGCAGAGGACTGAAAATCCTTGTGTCGGTGGTTCGATTCCGCCCTTGGCCACCAACCAATGAGAGAACCCGCTTCGTGCGGGTTTTCGCTTTTCTGCGGACCAAGTTGCGAACCGAAGCGCGTTAGCATTCGCTTCATGCGACAACTGATCCGCTGTCTGCTCGTGTTCGCCTGGGGGCTCTTGGGTTGCGCCCACGCAGCACCGGAGCATCCCCACGTCGTCCTCGCCGTCGGCGGCAAGACCACGCTGTACTACCTGCCGCTCACGATTGCCGATCGCCTGGGCTACTTCCGCGACGAAGGCCTCGACGTCGAGATCAACGACTTCCCCGGCGGATCGAAATCGCTGCAGGCGATGATCGGCGGCAGTGCCGACGTGGTGTCCGGCGCGTTCGAGCACACGATCACGATGCAGACACTGGGACAGAAGGTGCAGGCGTTCGTGCTGCAGAACACCAACCCCGGCATCTCTCTCGGCATTGCGCGGGCGCAGGCCGCGAACTACTCCTGGCCCAAGGATCTCAAGGGCATGAAGATCGGCATCAGTGCTCCGGGGTCCAGCACGCAGATGCTCGTCAATCATCTGCTCGCCTCGGTCGGCCTCACACCCGACGACGTTTCGTGGGTTGGTGTCGGCACGGGCTCGACAGCGGTGGCAGCGATGCGCACCGGGCGCATCGACGCGCTCTCCAGTTCCGAACCCGTGATGTCGCTGCTCGAGCGCTCCGGTGATCTCAAGGTGGTGGTCGAGACGACCACCGACGCCGGCGTCCGGTCGGTGTTCGGCGGCCCGCTGCCTGCGGCGACGCTCTATGCCAAGGCCGCGTTCATCCAGCAGAATCCCGCCACGGTGCAGGCATTGACCAATGCCATGGTGCGCGCACTCAAGTGGTTGCAGAAAGCCACGCCCGACGAGGTGGCCGATACGGTCCCGCCCGAGTATCTCCTGGGCGATCGAGCGCTCTATCTCGCCGCCTACCAGAAGCTGCGCAACACCTACTCGAAAGACGGACGCATTCCGAAGGCGCTGGTGAAGAACAGCTACGAAACCCTACTCCAACACAACACGGCGGTGCGGCGCGCGCCCGTGCTTTGGCTCGAGCAGACGCACACGAACGTCTTCGTGGAACAAGCGCTGAAGAAATACCCGTGAGCGGGGCCGCGGATGCGCTGCGCCTGGAGCGCGTCACCTGCGCATTTGCCGGCCGCGACGGAACACGGTACGAAGCGGTGCGCGACGCGTCGCTGGCGGTGGGCGAACACGAATTCGTCAGCGTGGTCGGGCCCACCGGCTGCGGCAAGACCACGCTGCTCAACGCTGCCGCGGGCCTGCTGGCCCCGACCCAGGGGCGGGTCCTGGTGCGCGGCGAGGCGCTCGAAGGGATCAACCGCAGTGCGGGATACCTCTTTCAGGCGGACGCGCTCATGCCGTGGAAGACCGCACTCGACAACGTCGCGATCGGTCTCGTGCTGCGCAGCGTGCCCGTCACCCAGGCACGCGAGCAGGCGCGCGAGTGGCTCGCACGCGTGGGATTGCGCGCATTCGCCGACCGGTATCCGCACGAACTCTCCGGCGGCATGCGCAAGCGGGTCGCGCTGGCGCAGACGCTGATCCTCGATCCGAAACTGCTGCTGATGGACGAACCGTTCTCCGCGCTCGACGTGCAGACGCGCAGTCTCATGGAGAACGAGCTCCTCGCGCTGTGGCAGCGGGATCGCAAGTCGGTGCTGTTCGTCACGCACGATCTGGAGGAGGCGATCGCGTTGTCCGATCGCGTGATCGTGTTGTCCGCCGGTCCGGGCTCGCGGCCGGTGGCGGAGTTCGCCATCGAGCTGGAACGTCCTCGCGACGTCGCCGAAGTGAGGCTCGCACCGGAATTCCTCGACGTACACCGGCGGATCTGGGCCTGCCTGCGCGAGGAGGTCACGCGCGCTCACGCAATCTCGGTGGTCGGCGCGTGATGCGCATGCGCCTCTGGCAGCTCGGCCTGCTCGTCGTGCTGCTCGTCCTGTGGCACGTGCTGGTGCAGCTCGAGTGGCTGCCGCGATTCTTCTTCGGCGAACCGCTTGCCGTGGGCCGCCGGATCGTCGCGTGGTTCGCAAGCGGCGAGATCTGGCCGCACCTCGCAGTGACACTGGGCGAAACCGTCGTCGCGTTCGTGGCGGGGACCGTTGCCGGAGTCGCGGCGGGTCTATGGCTGGGCGTGTCGCCCTTCGCCGCGCGCCTGCTCGACCCCTACATCAAGGGCTTCAACGCCATGCCGCGCGTGATTCTCGCGCCCATCTTCGCCGTGTGGTTCGGCCTCGGCATGACCGGGAAGATCGTGCTCGGCATCACGCTCGTATTCTTCGTGGTGTTCTTCAGCGTATTCCACGGCGTACGCGACGTGAGTCCGGTGCTCGTCGCCAACGCCCGCATGCTGGGTGCCTCCAGGGGAGGATTGCTGCGGCACGTGTACCTTCCGAGCGCCCTGTCATGGGCGTTCGCGAGCCTGCACACCGCCGTCGGCATGGCTTTCGTGGGTGCTGTCGTGGGCGAATACCTGGGCTCTGCCCGGGGCGTCGGTTACCTGATCCTGCAAGCCGAAGGCACTTTCGATATCGACACCGTGCTGGCCGGTGTCGTGGTGCTGACGGTGTGCGCGCTGGGCCTCGACGCAGTGGTTTCCAGGGCCGAGAAGCACCTTCTGCGATGGCGGCCGGAATCCAGTCGCGACCAGGTTTGAAGCCGTTCGGGGGGGGGGTGTTCTTTTAACGGACTGTTTCTGTGCGTTTTTTTTGTCGCCCTCGGCCTCAGACGTGGGCCGTCTTCGAGGCCTTTTGCATGGCAAAAACCTGTCGGATCGGTTAGATTTGAGTCACGCGAAACGGAGACCCCGGCGCCTTGCCGTGCCGCCGTTCCGGTGCGCTAGCGGAATAGAAAAAGGGTAGGTTCGTCGGCCGGGAACGGCCGGCGGATACGGCCCCGTCAAACAACCAACAAGGGGGTAACCGCCCCAAAACACGCCGCAGGGGCGGCCCCGAAACCCTGCGGACGTTGGGAGACCGCCATGATCTGGCGATTCGACTCGATCCGTTCCCTCATGGCGCCCGGCAGCGTCCGTCGACGCAAGGGTCAAAAGGCGGGGGCAGCGTCCGCCGACGCCCCGAACCGGAGCAAGGCGCCGCCGTTCCGCCGCCGGCCGCTGTTCGAGGCCCTCGAAGCGCGGGTGCTGATGTCGGCCGACACCGTCCAGATCATCCAGGGCGGCACCCAGGTGGACGGCAACATAACTGCGGCCGGGGAGACCGATCGGTACTCGTTCACGCTGACCGAGGCGAAGCAGCTCTACTTCGATGCGCTGACCGACGTCGCTTTCAACTGGTCGCTGGACGGGCCGCGCGGCACGCTCATCAACCAGCGAGGCTTCCAGGGGTCCGATGCGCAGGACTTCGCCTCGACACCCGCGCTCAACCTCGAATCCGGCGACTACGTCCTCACGATCGATGCGCCTGGCGATGCGACCGGGCTCTACAGCTTCCGGCTGCTCGATCTCGGCCAGGCCGGCACGCTGACGCCGAACATCACGGTTTCCGGACAGCTCGACCTGGGCAAGGAGACCGACGCGTATCGCTTCCAGGTGCAAGCCGGCGAACGCTTCTATTTCGACATGAAGTCGGTGTCGAACACCAACGCGCAATGGCGTCTGCTCGATCCGTACGGCGACCAGGTCTTCGCCAACAACATCGGCACCGACGTCGAGCCGGCGGTGTTGACGAACGCGGGTACATACACGCTGCTGCTCGAAGGCCGGCGCTTCCAGGCCACTCCGATCACGTACCAGTTCAACGTGCAGCGTGTGGTGGATGAGTCGGCCGCGCTGGTGCTCGGTGCGGTCACGAACGGCACCATCGCCCATGCGGGACAGCAGGACTCCTATTCGTTCACGCTCGCGCAGCGCTCACGGCTCTACCTCGATGCGCTGACCAACACCGGGCTCCAGTGGACCCTCACCGGACCGAACGGCACGGTCGTCGATTCGCGCGGATTGAACGGCACCGACGCCAATTCCGCGAGCGGCAATCCGGTGCTGGACCTGGTGGCCGGCAGCTACACGCTGCTGCTCGACGGCGTCGGCGACGTGACCGGCGACTACTCGTTCCGCCTGTTCGACCTCGCGGCCGCGCCCACGCTCACGCCGCAAGCGGCCGGCTCGACGCCGGTGACGGCGACGCTCGATCCGGGCGTGCGAACGCTGGCCTACGGCATCGACGTGGCTGCCGGCGACCGCCTGTTCTTCGACCGGCAGAGCCAGAGCGGCGGCACGGTCATGTGGCGCCTGGTCGATCCGTACGGCGGCCAGACGTACTTCTCGAATTTCTCGACCGACGTCGGCAACCTGACGCTCACGGCCCCCGGTCGGTACACGCTGTTGATCGAAGGGAGCATCAGCAACACGGCGCCCGTCAACGTCGTGTTCAACGTGGAACCGCGCGGCAATCTGAACACCGAACTCAAGAGCGCGCTGGCCGACGAGTTCAACGGGTCGCTGAGCGGCGACTGGCGCGTCGAGCGGCCCCTCGACGGTCTCACCTACGTCGGCGCTCCCGCCTACTTCTTCGAGACCGTGGATGGTGCCCAGGTGCTGCACCTGCGGAACACGCTCACCGCCAACCAGCGGGTGGGCCTGGGTTCCACGAGCGTGCTGCCGGCCAGCGCCGCATTTCGCTATGAACTGCGCTTCAACACGCTGACCCAGTCGGTTTCGAACGGCATCGAGGGCCTGCTCGAGTTCTGGGCGGTCGACGAAGCGGACCCCGCACGTTTCGTCGCCGCGTCGGTCACCAACAACAACAATCCGCTCGACCGGCGCCTCTTCACCAATGGGGGGCAAAGCGGCTTCGCGAGCCAGTCATTCGGCTACCAGGACAACACGTGGTATCGCGCCGTCATCGAGGGCTCGCCGACGCAGGCGTTGAAGATCTCGATCCTGAGCGATGCCGGTGTCGAACTCGTCAGTCGGACTTTCTCCGCCACTACGGACATGTTCCAGAACGGGTTCCGCGTGGGTTTCGGCCAGACGATGAGCTCGCCCGCCCGGACCGGGCCGGTGGACGTCGTCGTCGACTACGCCCGCGTCACCGCGACCCCAGTCGCCACGACGCCGCTCGCGTTCGACACGCTGACCACGGGCACCCGCACCGCCGCGAATCAACGCGACGTCTACACCTTCAGCGTGGCGAGCGACACGATCGTCTACTTCGACAATCGCACCGACACCAGCGCCATCAACTGGACGCTCAAGGGTCCCAGCGGCACGCTGGTGGCGAACCGCAACCTCAACGCATCCGATTCCCAGGACGGTCGCCCCTTCTATCGGTTGGTCGCGGGCAGCTACACGCTGACGTTCGCGGGCCCTGGCACCGGCAGCTACACGTTCAAGCTCGGCAACGTGGCCTCGGGCACGGCGCTGACGCTCGGCACGCCGTTGAGCGATGTCCTGAGTCCCGGCAACGAAACCAACGTCTACCGCTTCGACGCTGCCGCGGGCGATCGCCTGTTCTTCGACATGCTGTCGGTACAGAACCCCGACGGGTGGTGGCGCCTGCTCGACCCGAACGGCGACGAGGTCTGGTCCGCGACCCTGGGTACCGACGGCGGCCTCCGGACCATGCCGCACACCGGCACGTACACCCTCATGGTGGACGGTCGGCGCTACAACACCGTGGACAACGCCTACCGCTTCGACGTCACCCGCGTGACCGACACGACGCGGCCGCTGGTGCCGGGTGCGAGCCAGGGATTGGGACCCTACTGGGCCACCGGACCGACCGGCTCGGCCCTCGAGTTTGGCGATCTCGACTACGTCGAAGTGCCGCACGGCTCGAGCACCGACCTGCGCAACAGCGTGACGGTGGAAGCGCTGGTTCGTGTCGATGCCTACGTGGATACGTGGACCGAGATCATCTACAAGGGACTCAACGGCGGGAGCGGCAACGACTGGCAGCAACGCACCTACGGAATCTGGGTCAATCGCGACGGTCGCATCGCCATGACTTCCGGCGGTCAGGAAGCCATTTCCGTCGCCGGTACCGTACAGCTCGGGCAGTGGTTCCATGTTGCGGGCGTCATCGACCGCGCGGCGGGCCAGATGCGCCTGTACTTCAACGGGCAACAGGTTGGCGTAACTTCGGTCAGCACGACCGCGCAGGCGCCGACGTTCTCGAACCCGCTCCTGATCGGGCGCAGCTTCGAAGGCTGGGACGACCACGCCGGCCTGTTCGGTGCCGTAGACGAAGTGCGGCTGTGGAGCCGTGCGCGCACGCAGGCGGAGATCGATGCCGGGCGCAACCGGGCGCTCAACTCGACCGAACTGGCCGATGCGAACCTTGCGCTCTATCTGCCGTTTGCCGAGGGTGCCGGGCGCACCACTCTCGATCCGCGAGCGGGCGGCGCGACCGGAACGCTGCGCAACGTCGGCGAGCCGCTGGGCGACGTCGTGCAGGGCCGGCTGTCGAACCCTGGCGATCGCGACATCTACACGTTCACGCTCTCCGCGACGGCGCAGCTGTATCTCGATACGCTGACCAACAGCTCGATCACGTGGACCCTCACCGGGCCGCGCGGCGTCGTCGTCAACGCGCGCGAGTTCCGCTTCTCGAACGGTGCCGACATCGGCAGCAATCCGGTCCTGAATCTGGTGGCCGGGGACTACAAGCTGATCATCGACGCACCGAATGACGACGTCGGTCCCTACGCGTTCCGGTTGCGGGACCTCGCGACCGCCACGACGATCACGCCGGGTGTGCCGGTCAGCGCGGAACTGCGACCGGGCAAGGAGACCGATTTCTATCGCTTCGATGCCCAGGCCGGCGACCGCTTCTATTTCGACGCGCAGGCCGTGGCCAACGCTGACGCGCAGTGGCGGCTGATCGGTCCCACCGGCGACCAGGTGTTCTCCGTCGGGCTCGGGAGCGACGTCGACACCTTCACGCTCGGCCAGACCGGCACCTACAAGCTGCTGATCGAAGGCCGTCGCTACAACATCGAGCCGAACGCCTACCGCTTCGCGATCGAGAAGGTGGTCGACGCGGTGCAGCCGATCACCGTCGGCCAGACGGTGAACCTCGGCCCCTACCGCGCAGCGGGCACCATCGGCAACGGACTGGAGTTCGCCGAACTCGACTATGTCGCCGTGCCCAACGGCGCCGCCACCGATCTCACCGGCAGCATGACGGTGGAACTGTCGTTCCGGGTCGACCGGTTCCTCGATACCTGGACGTCGCTCGTCTACAAGGGCATGCAGAACGAGGGCTCCGGCAACGACTGGCAGCAGCGTACGTATGCGCTCTGGCTCAACGCCGACGGTCGTCTGTTGCTGTCCTCGGCCGGCCAGGAGGCGATCACGCTGGCGGGAACCATCCAGGCCGGAACGTGGTACCACGTGGCCGGTGTGATCGACCGCGTGTCGGGCCAGATGCGCCTGATCGTGAACGGCGAGCAGCTCGCCACGGCCGCCGCCAGAGCGACCCCGGCCGCGTCGTACGCGACACCGCTCACCATCGGTCGCGCCATGCCGACGTGGGACGAAAACGCCGGCCTCTTCGGTGCGATCGACGAGGTGCGTCTGTGGAACCGGGCACGCACGCTCGACGAGATCCGCGCCGATCGCAGTACGTCCCTCACCGGCACCGAGAACGGCCTCGTGCTGTATCTGCCGTTCAGCGAGACCTCGGGTGCGACCACGACCGGGCCGGTCGGTCCGACCGGGACGCTGCGCAACCTCGGCGATACCACACCCGGGGTGGTGCAGGGCCGGATCACCCAGGCGGGGTCGCGCAGCATCTACACGTTCTCGCTCGCGCAGGACCGCAAGCTCTACTTCGACGCGTTGTCCGACATCGATCTGTCGTGGACCCTCGTGGGGCCGCGAGGCACCGAGGTCAGCGGGCGCGGTTTCCGGAGCTCGAACTCTGCCGAGTTCGGCGGCAACCCGGTCCTCGATCTCGTGGCGGGTGACTACACGCTGACGGTCGACGCCGGCGCGGATTTCACGGCGCCGTTCGCGTTCCGCCTGGTGGATCTGGCATCGGCCCAGGCGATCCTGCCGGACGTGGAAGTCGCGGGAACGCTCGATCCCGGCAACGAGACGCAGCTCTACCGTTTCGACGCGGTCGCCGGCTCGCGCTACTACTTCGACATGCGGTCGGTCGCCAATACCGACGGCCAGTGGCGCCTGATCGATCCTTACGGCGACCAGGTGTACTCGGTGAACATCGGGTCCGACGTCGACGTCACCACGCTGCGCAACACCGGCACCTACACGCTGCTGTTCGAGGGGCGCCGCTACAACGCGGAACCGAACGCGTTCCGTTTCGCCGTGCGTAGCGTGACCGACGACACCGTCGCCATCGTGCCCGGACAGAGCTACGGCATCGCGCCGGAATGGAGCGCGGGTCAGGTGGGCGGCGCGCTGCACCTGTCCGGCACCGAGTACCTGGAGGCCGCCAACGCCCCGAGCACCAACCTGACCGCGGACCTCACGTTCGAAGCGTGGATCAAGGTCGACCGGTTCGCCAACACGTGGATGCCGATCGCCGTCAAGGAGGAGGGCACGACCTTCGGACGACGCACGTACTCCATGTGGGTGCGCGACAACGGTGCCATCTGGTTCGGCACGTCCGACGCCATCGGCACCCAGAGCGTGGAGACGGTGGGCGGCCTCGTTACCGCGGGCCAATGGGTGCACGTCGCGGGCGTGATCGATCGCAGCGGTTCGGCCGGGCCGAGCCCGCAGATCCGCGTGTTCGTGAACGGCGTCGCGGCCACCAACGGCACCGCCGCCGTGCGCGGCGGTCCGGCGCTGACGTTCGCGACACCGCTGTCGATCGGCCGGACGCTCGAGAACAGCGCCAGCTACTCGCTCTTCGAAGGCTCGATCGACGAAGTGCGTCTGTGGAGTCTCGCGCGCACCCAGGCGCAGATCCAGGCCGCGAAGGATGCGCCGCTCACCGGTGCCGAATCGGGTCTCGCGCTGTATCTGCCGCTCGATCAGACCGCCGGACGCACCGTCACGAACGGCGTGGCCGTGGGGGCCGCCGTGCAGTGGCGCAGCTACGACGACACCGCGCCCGGCGCCATCGTCGGCAACATCGCTTCGCCGGGGCAGCAGGACTCCTACACCTTCAACCTCGCAACCGCGCGGCGCCTGTATCTCGACGCGCTCTACGACACCGATCTCAACTGGACCCTGACCGGTCCGCGCGGCACCATCGTCGACGGGCGCCAGCTGCGCTTTTCGAACGGGCCCGACGTCGGCAGCGGCAACATCGTGCTCGATCTCGCGCCGGGTGCGTACCGCCTCACCATCGATGCGGCCGGCGATGCGACCGGGCATTACGGCTTCCGTCTGCTGGACCTGGCTTCGGCCGCCGCCATCACGCCGGGAACCCCGCTTGCCGGCGTGCTCGATCCCGGATCCGCCAGCGCGCTGTACCGCTTCGATGCCACGGCCGGCCAGCGGTTCTTCTTCGACGTGCAGTCGATCAAGACGAACGACGGCACTTGGCGGTTGATCGACCCTTTCGGCGACCAGCTGGTCTACTCGCAGATCGGCACCGACGTCGACGTGCTGGCGGCGGCCACCACGGGGACTTACACGCTGCTGTTCGAGGGCCGGCGCAACAACCTGGCGCCGAATCCGTTCACCTTCAACGTGCAACCGGTGACCGACGTCACCCGCGCCCTCGCGCTCGGCTCGACCATCGCCGCGACCATCGGCACCACGGGCCAACGCGACATCTACTCGTTCACGCTGTCCGATCGCAAGTCGATCGTGTTCGACGCGTTGAACGGCACCGACTTCCAGTGGAGTCTGAAGGGCCCGCTCGGCGACGTCATCACGACCCGTTCTACGCGCAGTTCCGACGCCAACACTTTCGGCTCCACCCCGACGCTCGACCTGATTGCCGGCGACTACACCCTCGTCATCGACCCCACGGGGGACGCGACCGGAGACTACTCGTTTCGATTGCTCGACCTCGCGACGGCGACGCTGATCAGCCAGCAATCCGCAGCCGGCGCCGGCGTCACGGGCACTCTGCTGCCCGGCAACGCCACGCAGCTGTACGCGTTCGATGCCGTTGCCGGCGACCGCGTGTTCTTCGATCAACGGACACTGAGCGGCGGGTCCGCCTATTGGCGGCTGCTCGATCCTGCGGGGCGGCAGGTCTTCTTCCAGGGTTTTTCCGATACCGCGGAACGGACGCTGAGCGTCGCCGGACGCTACACGCTGCTCGTGGAAGGCCCGGTGGATCAGACCGCCATCGTCAGCTACAGCTTCAACGTCGAGGCGCGCGGCAACACGCCGCCGGCGCCGGTGACGCCGAATGACATCGGCTTCGGTGCGCCGGTGACGGGCAGCATCGCCGCGGCCGGCGAGGTGGACACGTACACGTTCACGCTGTCCGCGGCGAAGCGCATCGTGTTCGATTCGCGCACCGACGCGTTCTCGCTGCTGTGGAGTCTCGAGGGGCCGCGCGGGATCGTGGTCGACGGCGCACGGTTCTACAACTCCGACTCGGCCCGCCTGGGCAGCAGCAATCCGGTGCTGTCCCTGGACCCCGGCAGCTACGTGTTGCGCCTGCGCGGCGAGAGCGGATTCACCGGCAACTACGGCTTCCAGTTGCTCGACCTTGGCACTGCCACGGCGGTGACTTCCGGCCAGGTGGTCGACGGCACGCTCAATCCGGGCAACGAGACCGATCTGTACCGCATCGACGGTGTGGCCGGCGAGCGCTGGTATTTTGATCTCCAGCAGATCGGCAACTCGGACATCGCCTGGCGGCTGACCGGCCCGCAGGGCCAGCTGGTCGCGTACAACGGCCAGGGCGGCGTCGCTTCCGGCGATCTCGAAGTCACTCTGCCGCAGTCCGGTGCCTACGTCCTCAGCATCGAAGGCGAGCCGTACACTGTCGCGGCGAACAACTACCGCTTCGTCGCGCAGCGGATCGCGGACCAGACCGCCGCGCTCACGCTGGGTGCCACGGTCAACGGCACGATCGGCGTGCAGGGCGAGAAGGACGCCTACACGTTCACGCTGGCCGACCGCCGCCAGATCGTGTTCGACGTGCTGACGGACGCCGCCTTCAACTGGACCCTGACCGGACCGCGCGGCACGGTAGTCAACGCGCGCGATTTCCGCGGCACCGACGCGCAGGACTTCGGCAGTACCCCGGTGCTCGACCTCGTGGCGGGCAACTACACGCTGGTCATCGACGGTCCCGCCGAACTGACCGGCAGCTACGCGTTCCGCCTGCTCGATCTCGCGGCGGCCCAGGCGCTGACCCCGGGGACTCCGCAGACCGTGGTGCTGAATCCGGCCACGCAGACGGCGATGTACCGCTTCGATGCAGTCGCCGGCGAGCGCTACTACTTCGACATGCAGGCCTTCGCCAACGGCAACGGCAGCTGGCGACTGATCAATCCCTACGGCGACCAGATTCTCAACACCGGAATCGGCAGCGACATCGACGTGACCACCCTGATTTCGACGGGGACGTACACGCTGCTGTTCGAAGGGCGTCGCAACGCCGGCGCGGCATCCACCAATTCCTTCACGTTCAACGTGCAGAAAGTGGTGGACGATACACCGTCGCTCACCCTGGGCACGACCAACAACGGCGCGATCGCGTACCCCGGGCAGCGGGATCTCTACACGTTCACGCTCGCCGACCGGAAGCAGGTGGTGTTCGACACCCTGTCCGACACCAGCTTCAGCTGGACCCTCACCGGTCCGCGCGGCACGATCGTGAACGGACGATCGCTGCAGGGCTCGGACGCGCAGGACTGGTCCGGTTCACCGGTGCTCGACCTGGTGGCGGGCAACTACGTCCTGACGGTCGACGTCGGTGCGGACGCCACGGGTCCGTATGCCTTCCGGCTGCTCGATCTCGCGACCGCCACGCCCATCACGCCCGGGAGTCCGGTGACCGGTCAGCAGCTGGTGCCCGGCAACGAGACCCGCATGTATCGCTTCACGGCGCAGGCGGGTGATCGCTACTACTTCGATGCGCAGGCGACCCCCAACGGGAACGGTCGCTGGCGCCTCATCACGCCTTACGGTGACCAGGTGTTCGAGCAGAACCTCGGCTCCGACATGGACGTGCTCGCGCTTCCCAACGCCGGTGTCTACACCTTGTTGTTCGAAGGGCGGCGCAACGCCGCGGCCAACCCGCTTGCGTTCGCGTTCAACGTGACGCCGGCGCCGCTGCAGGCGCCGCTGCCGCTCGATGGGCTCCAGGGCCAACCGGGTCCCGATCTCTTCGCCACCGACGTGCAGGTGATCGGCACTCTCGAATCCGGGCAGTCGCTCACGGTGCGCTGGTCCGATCGCAACGCCGGCAACCAGGATGCCGCCACGAGCTGGCGCGATCGCGTGATCGTCCGCAACACGACGACCAACGAGATCATCGCGAACGTGCTGCTGCCGGTCACGATCGGCGGGACGCAGGCGCCGCTGTCGCCGGGCCAGTCGCTTCTGCGGGAGATCGCGTTCGCGCTGCCCGACGGCGCGCGGGGCGCCGGCACGCTCGCGGTGACCGTGACCGTCGACGTCGACAATGCGCTTGCCGAGCAGAATCCGACGCAGACCGCGGAGGCGAACAACGACACGACGTTGACGGTGACGTCGACGCTCGCGGCCTACGCCGATCTGGTGGTCGGCGGCCTGCAGGTGAGTCCGCCGGCGAGCTGGATCGCCGGGGCACCGGTCACCGTGTCGTGGCGCGTCGACAACGCCGGCAATCGCGCCGCGAGCGCCCCGTTCGCCGACGCGATCCAGGTGCGCAATCTCACGACGGGCCAGGTAGTGTACTCATCGTCGGTCACCTATGACCCGGCGGGCCCGGGGAACGGACCCATTGCACCCGGGACCGGTCGCAACCGGCAGATCACGTTCGACTGGCCCGCTTCGGGTGGCCAGGGGTTGTTCGAGTTCCAGGTCGTGACCGACAGCGGCAACGCGGTCTTCGAATACAACACGGCCGGCGACGCCGAGACCAACAACACCGCGAAGCTCACCGTCGCTTCCGCCCCCGATCTGGTCGTGCAGAACCTGCGGCTCGATCCGGGACCGGTGGAGTCGGGTCGACAACTGGTGCTGCGCTGGGACGACGCGAACACCGGCAACGTGCCGGTGGGCGCAAACTGGCGCGACCGCATCGAGGTGGTCAACACGACCACCGGCGAAACGCTGATCAACGCGGACCTTCTGCACGATTCGGCCGGCGCGGACGCAGTCCTGGCTGCCGGTGGCAGCCACGCGCGCGCCTACTCCTTCACGCTGCCGGACGGCACGCGCGGTGCGGGGCTGCTGCGCATCACCGTCACCGCGGATCGCACCGCGAGCGGTGCCGCATCGATCGTCGAGGCCAATGCCGGCGGCACCGGCGAGGTCAACAATGCCGCGCTGCTCGAGGTCACGTCCGTGCAGCGCGCTTATCCGGACCTGCGCGCCTTCAACCTCGCGGCACCGTCCGATGCGCGCGGTGGCGGGACGATGATGGTGAGCTGGTCCGTCACCAACGACGGCACCGTGGCGGCGACGGGCGACTGGATCGATCGCATCGTCCTGTCCCAGGATGCCATCTTCGGCAATGCGGAGGATCGCGTACTCGGTTCACGCACTCACACCGGCGGTCTGGCCGGCGGCGGCACTTACGACGCGACGCT
The DNA here is from genome assembly GCA_019745565.1 of Burkholderiales bacterium. Taxonomy (GTDB): domain Bacteria; phylum Pseudomonadota; class Gammaproteobacteria; order Burkholderiales. The sequence goes on along the minus strand of JAIESW010000023.1, from coordinate 133,873 downwards.
GACGGTCGACGTGCCCACCGGACTGCAAGGCTCGTTCAACCTGTTCCTGCGCACCGATGCCGCGCAGGCAGTGGCCGAGCCCGATACCCGCGCCAACAACGATGCCGGGCCGCGCGTGGTCAGCCTCACGACGCCGTTCGCCGACCTGGCGGTCGAAGCCGTGGCCGGTCCGGCGGCCGCGCCCTCGGGCAGCCGCCAGGAAGTGAGCTGGCGCGTGCGGAACATCGGCGACACCGCGATTCCGGGATCGGCCTCCTGGAAGGACCGGGTCTATCTCTCCCTCGACGGTGTGCTCGACGCGGGCGATGTGCTGCTCGGTGACGTCATCCGCAACGGCCCACTCGCTGCCGGTGACGCGTACACCGGCGGCGCGACCTTCACGCTCCCCAACGAGATCTCCGGCGCCTATCGCTTCATTGTTGTGTCCGACGTCGAGAACCAGGTGTTCGAGAAGGGGCTCGAGGCCAACAACACCGGCGCTTCGGTGGTGGCCACGAACGTGAGCCTCGCGCCGGCACCCAACCTGGTCGTGTCGAACGTCATCTCGCCCGCCGTGGCGCTGAGCGGAACCGCGGTTGACGTGACCTGGAGCGTGACCAATGGCGGCGAGGCTGCGGCGACCGGGCCCTGGTCCGATCGCGTCTATCTCTCGGCGGACGGCAGCCTGAACGGTGCGACCCTGCTGACGACGGTCGCGCGCAGCCAGTCGCTCGCGAGCGGCGCCAGCTACAACGGCACGGCCAATGTCACGCTGCCGCCGCTGGCCGACGGCACGTTCCGCATCGTCGTCGTCAGCGATGCCGCGGGGCAGGTGTACGAAGGCGGTCGCGAATCCGACAACCAGGCCTCGAGCGGATCGCTCGCGCTCGTCCACCGGGATCTCGAGGTCCAGAGCGTCACCGTGCCGCCCACCGGGACTTCCGCCGGGTCGCTGCAGGTGACCTGGCGTGGGGTGAACGGGGGGTCCGCCGCCATCGACCAGGCCTGGGTCGACCGCATCTATCTCTCGCGCGATCAGCAGTGGGACAGCAACGACCGCCAGATCGGCGAACGGGCCGGACCCGGCTCGCTGGCAGTGGGGGCGTTCTACGACGGCAGCCTCGACGTCACGATTCCGGTCGATGTGTCGGGGAACTGGTACGTGCTCGTGCGGACCGATGCCGCCAATGCGATCGCCGAAGTCGGTGCCGAGAACGACAACACCGGCTCCGCGCCGATCACGATCGCGCTCGCGCCGTACGCGGACCTGCAGGTGTCCAACGTTACCGCCCCCACGCTCACCATCCAGGATCCGGCGCGCGTCACGGTCGGCTGGACCGTGACCAACGTCGGCACCGGCACCGGCATCACCGACCGCTGGGTCGACCGGATCGTTGCCTCGGCGGACGGCATCGCCGGCAACGGTGACGACAAGGTCATCGGCGAATTTGAACACGTCGGGTTCCTGGCGAAGGACGGCACCTACTCGCGCACCGAGAACCTGGTGCTGCCGCCGGCGTTCCTCGGTCGCTACACCCTGTTCGTGATCTCGGATGCCGGCAAGGTGGTGTTCGAGAACGACCTCGAGTCGAACAACGCCGCGGCCGCGCTGCAGCCGTTCGACGTGATGCCGTCGCCCTATGCGGACCTGCGCGTCATGACTGCGTCCACCGACGCGACTGCGCAATCGGGTGGCACGTTCAACGCGACCTGGCGCGTGGAGAACCACGGCATTGCGCGGACCGACCTGGTGCAGTGGGCCGATACGGTATTCCTGGCCAGCGATGCCGCCGGGCGCAACGTCGTTTTGGCGCAGCAGTTCACTCATCTCGGGGCGCTGGCGACCGGCTTCGGCTACGACCGCACCGGCACCCTTGCCCTGCCCGAGGGATTCACCGGCACCTACTACGTGTTTGTGCGCACCGGCGGGCCCTTCGAGTTCGTCTACGACCAGGACAACACCACCTTCGCCGGCACGGTGACCGTCGCGCTGGCGCCGAGCCCGGATCTGCAGGTGACCAGCATCTCCGCGCCTGGTGCCGCCCTCGAAGGCGACCTGGTGGACGTCACGTGGACCGTCCGCAACAACGGCCAGGCGCGCGCCGACGGGACATGGAGCGACTCGGTGGTGCTGCGCAAGCTCGGCGATCCCGACGCGCGTCCGATCTCGCTCGGCAACTTCACCTTCAGCAACGGTCTTGAGGTCAACGCCTCGTACACGCGGACCGAGCGCATCCGCCTCCCGGCGAAGATCGAGGGTTCCTGGCGCCTCGAGGTGACCACCAACGCCGGCAACTCGGTCTACGAGAACGGCACGGCGGCCGGCAACAACCTGCTGGCGGACGATCAGCCCCTGCTGCTGTCGCTCAAGGCACGCCCGGACCTCCAGATCGAGAGCCTGACGGGGCCCGACCGCGTCACGGCAGGCGGTACGGTCTCGGTCGGATTCGACGTGGTCAATCGCGGCTCGGTGGAGGCCAACGGCCAGTGGTTCGACGCGGTCTACCTGTCGCTCGACAACAAGCTGGGCGGCGACGACATCCTGATCGGCCGCATCCGCAACGGCACCGCGCTCAACGCCGACGGCGGCCGCTACTCGCAATCGAGCGACACGCTGGTCATCCCGCAGCGCTTCAGCGGCGAGGGCTTCCTGATCGCCGTCGCCGACATCGACAACACCGTCGACGAATACCCGCGCGACAACAACAACGTCCTGACCCGCGCGATCTACGTCGATCCGTACCAGCCGTCCGACCTGGTGCTGGGCAACGTCATCGCACCCGACCAGGGCGTGTACGGCGCCGAGATCGAAGTCCGCTTCACCGTCACCAACAACGGTTCCAACATCACCGACCGCGAGAGTTGGACCGACACGGTCTGGCTCGCCCGCGACAAGACGCGACCCACGCCGGGCACCGGCCCGAACGCGAACGGCGGCATCCTGCTCGGCACGTTCACGCACACCGGGCGGCTCGCCGTCGGTGAGTCCTACCAGCAGGTGGTCAAGGTGCGCCTGCCGTCGGTCATCGAATCGGGGACCTACTACATCACGCCGTGGAGCGACGCCTACGACGCGGTGTTCGAGACCAACTACCCGCAGAACGTCAATCCCGACGATCCGTCCACCCTCGACAGCAGCAACTTCAAGGCGCGGCGCATCGACGTCATCGGCAATCCGGTGCCGGCGTTGCCCGATCTCATCGTCACCAACGTCGTCTCGGATACGACCGGGTCGGTGGATGCGCCGTTCTCGGTGTCGTGGACCGTCCAGAACAACGCCGAAGGCGACGCGCCGGGTGACTGGTCCGACTGGGTCTACGCCTCGGACGGGGCCGACATCTTCGCGCCGAACGCGAAGGTGTGGCTGCTCGGCGTCTTCAGCCGGCCCAAGGGCCTGCTCTCCGGCGATTTCTACACGAACCAGCAGTCCTTCACGCTGTCCCCGGCCGTGAAGGCGAACTACATCACTGTCTACGCCGACGGCAACCCCCTGCCGCCCAACGTGCTCGAGTCGAACGAGACCAACAACACGCGCGTGACCACGACTTCGATCGTGCCGCGCGTGTCGGATCTGCGCGTGGTGTCCGTGGAAGGTCCGCCCGTCAACTACTCGGGCGAGAAGGCGGTCGTGACGTGGTCCGTGACCAACGACGGCGCCGCCGTGTGGAGCGGCACGCGCCAATGGACCGACGCCGTCTTCTTCTCGCCCGACCCGGTGTTCGTCGCTTCGCGTGCCACGCTGCTTGGTACCCGGGTGCACGACAACCGCAATGGCCTCGGCGCCGGCGCTTCGTACACCGAGTCCCTGGAGGTCACGCTGCCGCGCGGCATCGAGGGTCAGTACTACCTGTACGTGATCGCCGATGGGTCCGGCACGCAGCCCAACACCGATCCGGAGAACGGCGAGAACTTCCGCTCGTTGCAGCAGTATGCCGGCCAGGTCTTCGAGGCGGCCCCGGCCCCGGACAGTTCGCGGCTGGTCAACAATCGCAACATCGGTTCGATCCCGGTCATCTACCGCGAACCGGACCTGGTGGTGTCCACGCTGCTCGCGCCGACCACCCCGGTCGGTTCGGGCGACGTGATCGACGTCAGCTTCACCGTCCGCAACGACGGCAGCCGCGCGACGCGCGAGATCTACTGGGTCGATCGGGTGTATCTGTCGCACGATCCGTCCCTCGATCCGGGTGACCTCGAAGTCGGCACCTTCGTCCGCCGCGGCGGGCTCGGTATCGGCCAGAGCTATACCCAGAACCTGCAGGTGAGCTTGCCGCAGGGTGCGTCGGGTCGCTGGTACGTCATCGCCTATACGGATTCGGACGTCTACGGCGTCACCGACGTCGGCAGCCCGACCGCCAGCGAGCTGTCGCGCGTCGGACTGATTCCCGATGCCGTGCCGGAGTTCCGCGGCGAAGGCAACAACATCACCCAGGCGCCGCTCGACATCGTGCTGCGGCCGGCGGCGAACCTGCAGGTGACACGCGTGGAAGCGCCCGAGCGGATGTTCGCGGGTCAGTTCCTCGATTATTCCTATACGGTCACCAACACGGGGGCGGGCGCCACGACCGCGCGGCAGGGCACCTGGGTCGACTACATCTACCTGTCGGCCGACCCGTATCTCGACGTCAACGCCGACCGGTTCATCGACCGGTTCACGCACACCGGTGGGCTCGCCGCCGGGGCGAGCTACGCCGTCACCGGCAGCATCCGCCTGTCGTCCGACATCGTCGGCCCCTACTACGTGTTCGTGCTGACGGACCCGCCGCAGCCGGGCGCCGCGACTCGAGGCGCGGTATTCGAAGCGGGGAACGAGAACGACAACACGCGCAGTTCCGCGCAGCCGGTCCTGATCGAGCTGCCGCCGCCGTCCGACCTCGTGGTCGATGCCATCCTGCTGCCGAACGGTGGCGGATCGGTGAACGAAAGCGTTGAGATCGACTACGTCGTCCGCAACGACGGTGACAATCCGGCGCAGGGCAGCTGGACCGACGCGGTCTACCTCTCGGCCGACGGCACGTGGGATCTCACGGACCGGCTGCTCGGCTACGTTCCGCGCGGTGGGGGGCTCGCGGTCGGCGCCACCTACACCGGACACCTGAACGCCGTCCTGCCGCCCGTCAAGGAAGGCCAGTACCGCATCATCGTGCGGCCCGACATCTACAACGAGGTCTACGAAGGTTCGGACGAGAGCAACAACGCGCGGGCCTCCGCCGACACGCTCACGGTGGCCGTGCCGCAACTGCACCTGGGCGCGCCGCTCGACACCACGCTGTCGGCGGGCGAGTCGAAGCTCTACCGCATCACCATCGGCGCCAACGAGACGCTGCGCGTCAGCCTCGATTCGTCCAATGACGGTGCCAGCAACGAGATCTACGTCCGCTATGGCGACGTGCCGACCTCCGCGCAGTTCGACGCGAGTTTCGAAACGCCGATGCTCGCCGACCAGATCGCCCGGGTGCCGACTACGCTGGCCGGGAACTACTACGTGCTCGTGCGCGGCACATCCTCGCCGGCGGCCAACGTGCCGGTCCGGTTGCTCGCGGAGTCGCTGCCGTTCCAGATCACCGATGTGCACGAGGACCAGGGCGGGGACAGCCGCTGGGTGACGATGGTGATCGAGGGCGCGCGCTTCAGCCCCGATGCCCTGGTGAAGCTGGTGCGGCCCGGCATCAACGAGATCGAGCCGGTGCGCTACCAGGTGGTCGACGCGACGAAGATCATCGCCGTGTTCGACTTCCGCGAACAGGAGCGGGGCCTCTATGACGTCAAGGTCATCAACCCCGGCGGTGCCGAGGCCGTGGTGGCCTATCGCTACCTGATCGAGCGCGCACTGCCGATCGACGTCACGATCGGGCTGGGCGGCCCGCGGGTGGTATCGGCGGGCTCGACCGGCCTCTACGGCATCTCGCTGCAGAGCCTCACCAACGTCGACACGCCCTACGTGTACTTCGAGTTCGGCGCGTCCGAGATGGGCGAGAACCAGTACGTCTACAACCTGCCCTACGTCAACTTCAACTCGAACGTGAGCGGTGCCCCCGACGGGGTCCGCAGCGACGTGCCGTGGGCGAGTCTCGATTCCGAGAACAACACGCGCGGCTGGTCCATCACCTCGGGCTACGCACTGGACGTGATCAACGGCGGCTTCGTCGGCACAAGCTTCACGGTGCAGACCTACGCCGGCCTGAAGGCGCTGATCGACAAGGATCCCGAGGGCGTGCGCCGCGCGCTCGCCGATGCGCGCCCCGATTGGGTCAAGGACGGCACGTTCGAGGATCGCATCGCGGGCCTCATCGAGATCGCCAGCGATCCCGACATCCTCGTGCCCGGCAAGTGCGTGGTGCCGTTCATCCCGTTCCGGTTCAACGTGTATGCCGCCGCGACCCCGATGACCCGCGACGAGTTCGTCGCCCGCCAGACGGCCGAGGCGCTCAAGCTGCGGACCCGCGTGCTCGCCGATTCCGGTGCCACGGTGGCGCTGCGCAACCTCGCGGCGGACGAGGAAACCTGGACCCAGAGCTTCCTCGCCGCACTCGAGCAGGCCGGCCTGCTGCGGCCCGAGAACCAGGCGCCGCCGATCCGCACGCAACCGAAGGTGGTTTCCACGCTGGCGGTGCTCGCTTCGGGCGTCCTCGTGGGGCCGGCGGGAGCGAGCTACCAGAGCCAGGGCGACCTGCTCGCCTTCTTCGATGCCGTGCACGCCTGGTATGGCGACGTCCGCAGCACAACCGCACCGATCGCGGCATACGATCCGCGCGAATGCCAGGAGAGTGGCCTCGAGGGCGTGATTCCGATCCCCGAACTGCCGCAGTTCGCGGACTACGATCTCGGTCTGTCGCGGCCGACGTACTTCTCGGCATTCGACATCTTCTCGCCATACGGGTCGTCGAGCGCCGTCGACAATTTCGCGTCCACGATCGGTTCGAGCAACCTGTCGCCGCTCGAGCTGCAGCAGCTGTTCGACGCGGCTGCGCAGAGCGCGACGCTCGCCTCCATCTCCGGGCCGCAGGGCTATGGCCCCGAGCAGTTCCTGCCGGCGAACGAACCGCTGCCGTACACCGTGCGGTTCGAGAATCCCGCGGATGCCTCGGGCCCGGTATCCGAGATCCGCATCGTCTCGCAGCTCGACCCTTCGCTCAACGCACGGTCGTTCCGCGTGGGCAACCTGAAGCTGGGCGACATCAACATCAACGTGCCCGACGGCCGCGCCAACTTCCAGCAGGACTTCGACTTCCGCAACTCCAAGGGCTTCATCCTGCGCGTGTCGGCCGGCATCGACCCGGCCACGAACACCGCGACCTGGCTGTTGCAGGCCATCGATCCCGCAACCGGCGAGGTCATGCGCGACGGCCTGCGCGGCATCCTGCCGCCGAACAACGCGCAGGATCGCGGTGCCGGTTTCGTGAGCTACACCGTGGCCACCAACTTCGGTGCCCCCACCGGCGACGAGATCCACGCGTCCGCGCGCGTCATCTTCAACAACGCTGCGCCCATCGACACGCCGGAACTGGTGCAGCGGGTCGACGGCGGAGCGCCGACCACGACGACGACGGTGCGCGCACTCGGCGCCACGGACTACGAAGTGAAATGGGCGGCGGTGGACGATGCCGGCGGTTCCGGTGTCAAGCACACGACCGTCTATGTTTCGCAGGACGGCGGTGCGTGGACCATCTGGCAGCGGCAGACCACGGCGACCGAAGCGATCTTCAGCGGCGCGGCGGGGCACCGCTACGAATTCCTGGCGCTGTCGACCGACAACGCCGGCAACCGCGAGATTCCGGCCCAGAGCCAGAACGTGCCCAGCGACGGCTCCGGCCCCAACCTCGGCGGGGTGCCGAGCGTCGGGCCGCAGACCGTCGACGTGGGAGTGCCGCCGCCGGTCAGCACACAGCCATCGACCAACGCGCTGTTCATCGCCGCGCAACAGGGTATTCCCGCACCCGCGCCGACGTCGAACCCGTCTCAGTTCGGCACCGTGCTCGCACCGTTCTCGGCACAGTCCTTCGGTCTTGGCGTCGGACAGAGCCACGCGGGCATCGGGCCGCTCGCCCTGCTGGCGCGGCCGGACGGCTCGTTCCTGGTGAGCGGCGGCAACAACCGCGGTCAGCTCTACCTCTTCGATCAGGACGGCGGGCGCGTGCTGAATCCGGTCGCGTCGCTCGACGCCCCGATTTTCGATCTCGCCTACGATACCGACGGACAGCTGTGGGCTACGACGGGTGGGGGCGAGCTGCTGCAGCTCGACCCGAACGACTTCCGCGTGCTCGGCCGCTACGGCGAGAGCATCACCCAGGCGCTCGCGGTCGATCCGGCGGGCGGCCGGCTCTACGTGTCGTCGGGGGACGGGGTCGAGATCTTCGACACGGTCACGCGCACGTTCCGCCACTTCAGCAACTACCGCGTCGACGACCTGCAGTTCGCACCCAACGGCGAGCTGTGGGGTACCAGCTGGCCGGATCGCGGCACGGTGGTGAAGTTCGACCTGCAGGGTCGTCCGCAGGCGATGATCGAGCTCGACAGCGAGGTGGATTCGATCGCCTTCGGTCGCGCCGGCAGCCAGCTCGAAGGGCTGCTGTTCATCTCCAACCATGCGCCGCTCGGGAACCCGCACGGGGCGAAGCTCGTGATGGTGGATCTCGCCACGCTGCGGCGGGTCGATCTCGCCACCGGCGGACCGCAGGCCGAATCGCTGCTGGCGCTGGCCGACGGCCGGCTGCTGGTCGCCAACTCGCAGCAGGTCGACGTCATCGCGCCGATCACGGCGCCGTCGGTGCTGCGGTCCAATCCCGCGGCCGGCACGATCGTGCCGCTGCCGCTGGGCACCATCAGCGTCACGTTCGATCGCGACATGAAGACCGGCGATGCCGCGGCGCTCGATTCGGTGCTCAACAAGGCGAACTATCACCTGGTCGCGGAGAACGGCGGTTCCGTCACCGTCAAGTCGGTTGCATATGACGCCGCCGCCCGCACGGTAACGCTCACCTTCGACACGCTCCAGCCGGACCGCTATGTGCTGTCGGTGGACCAGCGCATCCGTTCCACCGGCGGCCTGCAGCTCACCGCCGCCTACAACGCTGCGTTCACTGCCGTGTCGGATTTCTCGGCGCTGGTGGACATCGAGTTCGCCGCAACCCGCTCCGACCGCGGCGACGGCACGGTCTCGTTCGACGTGCGCGTCACCAACCGCACCGACTACGACCTGCGTGCCCCGCTCATGCTGGTGCTGGATCCGTCGCGCTACTTCACCGGGAATCCGCTCGGCGCGAGCATCGTGCAGAACGGCCTGTGGTTCATCGATATCGGCGAAGGATTGACCGCTTCGGCGCTGGCGCCCGGCGCCTCGACCATCGCGCACACCGTGACCATCGCCAATCCGCAGGGACAGCGCATCGAGTTCGGCACCGGCGTGTACGCGCTGCCGTATCCGAACGAGGCACCGAGGTTCGTGTCGGCGCCGGTGACGTCCGCGACCGCCGGCCAGGCGTATCGCTACGAAGCGCAGGCGCGGGACCCCGACGGCGTCGCCATCACCTACGTCCTGATGGACGCGCCCGACGGGGTCGCTCTGAACACCGCCACCGGCGTCGTCACGTGGGTGCCCACCGCTGCCGCGCCCGCGGTCGCCCCGGTGATCCTCCGCGCCTACGACTCGCGCGGCAGCTACGTCACGCAGGCGTACACCATCGCAGTCGCCGGCGGCAACCGTGCGCCGGTGATCGACACCATTCCGGCCACCATCCGGTTGAGCGAAGGGCAGGCCCTGCGGTTCACGGTCGGGGCTTCCGATCCCGACGGGCAGGCATTGCAGGTCTACGCGGACAAGCTGCCGCCGGGGGCGCGTTTCGATGCCGATGCCGGAGTCTTCGAGTGGACACCCGGTTACGACCAGGCGGGTGAGTATGCCGACGTGCGGTTCATCGCATCCGACGGCATCGCCGAGACGGTGCGCAGCGTGAAGTTCATCGTCGAGCAGGCGAACGCCGCGCCGGTGCTGGCTGGCGTGCCGGATCGCACGGTGCGCCAGGGCGACCCGATCCGCGTTCAGCTGCATGCGACCGACTTCGAAGGCGATCCGATCGTCTACTCCAGCCTCAACCTGCCCGCCGGCGCGTTCATCGACCCCAACACCGGTGCCTTCGAGTGGACGCCGTCCTTCACCAACACCGGGCCGGTGTCGATCGTGTTCCGCGCGTCGGACGGCAAGGCCGCGAGCGAGACCACGGCCACGTTCACGGTGCTCAACGTCAACGCCGCGCCGCAGTTCGACTCGTTCGACGGTATCGCGGTCCTGGAAGGCGAGACGGTTTCGTTCCGCGCTTTCGCGTTCGACCCCGACAATCCGGACTTCGTGCCGCCCGACCGCATCGACAACGACACACTCACCGCGCTCCAGGGAAGCCTGCCCACGGTGACGGTCGCCGCGTCGAACCTGCCGGCCGGAGCCACCTTCGATCCGGAGACGCTGCAGTTCGTTTGGACACCCTCGTATACGCAGGCGGGTACCCACGTGATCCGCTTCACCGCGACCGACGACGGCGACGGCACGGGCGTGCCGGCCGTCACCATCGTCGATGTGCCGGTCGTCGTGGGCAATGCCAACCGCGCTCCGGTGCTGACGCAGCTCAACAATGTCGCAGCGGACCGCGGGACCACGGTGGACGTGCCGTTCACCGCCACCGATCCCGACGGCGATCCGCTGGTCGTGGTAGCTACGGGCTTGCCGCGGTTCGCCACGCTGATCGATCAGGGCAGCGGCAACTGGTTGCTGCGCCTCGCACCGGGCGATCAGGACCGCGGCAACTACGTGGTCACGCTTTTCGCCCGCGACGACGGTGACGGCGGCGGGCCGAAGGCCGCCCTCACCACCAGCCGGACGTTCGTCGTCACGGCCAACTCCCCGTCCGAACCTCCGGTGCTCGATCCGGTCGGTGACAAGGTCGCCCTGATCGGCCAGGAACTGGTGGTCCATCTGCGGGCCTCGGACCTCGACCAGGATCCGCTCACGTTCTCGGCCACCGGGCTGCCGCCCGGTGCCACCCTGCAGCCGGAAACGGGCTACGGCAACGCCGTGCTGCGCTGGACGCCCACCGCGGCCGGCGTCTTCGACGTCACGCTGCGCGTGACCGACAACGGCAACGGCGGTGCCGGACCGATCGGCGAGGCAGTCGAAACCATCCGCATCGTCGCCCGCGCGACCAACGCGGCGCCGGTACTGCTGCCGGTCGGCAACCGCGCGGTCCAGGAAGGCGCCACCCTGCAGATCGCGCTGAACGCGATCGATACCGACGGCGACAAGCTCACGTATTTCATGAAGAACGCGCCGGCCGGTGCCAAGCTCGATGCGCGCACCGGCGTGTTCACCTGGACGCCGTCGTACTTCGACGCCGGGCAGTACCAGAACATCGAGTTCGGTGTCGGCGACGGCACTGCGGCGAGCTCCGAACGCATCGCGATCACGGTGCTGCAGACCAACCAGGCACCGTTCCTCGCCGGCATTCCGCCGCTCGGCGGGCAGGAAAGCCGCGTGCTGCAGTTCACGCTGGTGGGCAGCGATCCCGACGGCGATGCGCTGCTGTACTCGCTGGTAGGCGGCAATCAGCCGGGCGTCTTCTTCGACCCGGTGGCCGGCCGGTTCGAATGGACGCCGACGTTCGACCAGGCGGGCAACTACACCTTCACGTTCCAGGCGCAGGACTTCGCGGGGCTCACCGACACGCTGGACGTGCAGGTGAACATCGCCGACGTGAACCGGGCACCGGCGATGCGGTTCACCAACCATCTCGCCCAGCTCGGCGCGAAGCTCGACTTCGTCATCGCCGGATCCGATCCGGACAGCAACGAAACCCTCGTGTTCTCGGCCCAGGGGTTGCCGGAAGGTGCGACGCTCGACCCGGTAACCGGGCGTTTCATCTGGACGCCGGGCCCCGGCCAGTCGGGCGATCACCTGGTTCAGGTTGCGCTGAGCGACGGCAAGACCACCACCATCCGTCCGCTCGTGATCCGTGCCGCGCAGCAGCCGCAGGAGCCGGCACTGTCGGTGGAAGTCACGCCGTCGTTCCCCTCGGTCCCGGGACAGACCGTGACCGCCAACGTGCTCGCGGAAGCCTTCTCCGCCATCGCGAGCCGCAGCCTCACGCTGAACGGCGTCGCGCTCACGCTCGACGAACGCGGGCGCGCCACGTTCTCCGCGGTGGCGCCCGGGCTGTACACGCTGGTTGCGGAAGCCACGGATCTCGACGGCGTCACCGCGCGCGTGGAGAAGATCCTGCGCGTCCGCGATCCGGCCGATACGGCGGCGCCGGTCGTCACGTTCGACATCGGCGTCGGCGGGCACAAGCTGGTCGCGCCGTTCGCCGTCGGCGGCGAAGTGGCCGATACCAACCTCGACAGCTGGACGCTCGAGATCGCGCGCGCGTCGGACGACGCGTTCGTCACGCTCGCCTCGGGGCATGCCCCGGTCGACGGGATCCTGACGACGCTGGATCCGCGCACGCTCGAGAACGGCTTCTACCGCCTGCGGCTGTCGGCCGTGGACATCGCCGGACGCCGTTCGGAGCGGCTGGCGGACGTCGAGGTCGCGACGACGGAGAAGCTCGGCCGCTACACCACGGCGGTTACCGACTTCACCGTGAATCTCGGCGGCAAGACCCTCGAACTGGTGCGCCGCTACGACTCCCTCGCCGCCGGTATCGAGTCGAGCTTCGGCCACGGCTGGAGCCTCGCGTTGCGCGATGTGCGCATCGAGACCGACGTACCGCTCACCGGCAACGAGGCCTCGGGCGGCTACGGTCCGCTGCGCACCGGCTCGCGGCTGTACGTGACCACACCCACCGGCGAGCGGGTCGGGTTCACGTTCGCGCCCGAACAGGTGAACGGTCCGGGGTACGCGTACTTCGTGCCGAAATGGATCGCAGACGCGGGCGTGAACTGGCGGCTCGAGTCCGCGGATCTCAAGCTGCAGCGCGGCAACGATCGCTTCTATGTTCTCGCGGACGGGGCGCCCTACAACCCCGCCGCGCTGGCGGGCGAGCGCGAGCAGTACACGCTGGTCGCGACCGACGGCACGCGCTACGCCATCGACGCCGCGCGCGGCGTGACCGGGATCACATTCGCCGACGGCACCCGCTTCGCGGTGAGCGACAGCGGCATCACCGGTCCGGGCAACGACAACGTCGCCTTCGTGCTCGACGCGCAAGGACGTCTCGACCGCATCCAGACCAACGACGGGCGGCTGTTCGACTACGACTACGACGCCGCCGGCAATCTCGTGTCGGTGCGCAACCTCGCGGTGGGCACGTCGCTGCGGTATGCCTACGCCGATCCCGGCTCGCACCTGCTCACGCTCGCCACCGGACCCGCCGGCGGTCAGACCATCGAATACGGTGCCGGCGTCGCTGTCCGCAGCATCAACGCCGATCTCGGTGCGGCGCTCAACTACCTCTCGCACACCTTCAGCGGCACGCTCGGTGCCGGCGCGACCGATCTCTACAGCTTCGCCGTGCGTCCCAGCGAAATCGGATTGCCCCAGGGCGGTGCCGCACTGATCGGCGTGGTCGTCGAAGCGGCGGCGGGTTCCTCGCTGCAGCCCGCGCTGCCGGTGATCGACGGCCTCACGCCGATCGCGTCCCGTGCCGAAGGCGGCCGCGCCTTCGCGCTCTACCGTGTCGACGAGGCCGGTCTCAAGACGCTGCGCGTGGCCGGCGCGGGTTCCGGCGGCTACACGTTGTCTTTCTTTGCGGCGGGCGATGCCGATGGCGATGCCGACGTCGACGGCGCCGATGCGGCGCTGCTCGCTGCGGCGCGCAGCACCGGCGCCTATCTCGCAGCTGCCGATGCGGATCGCAACGGCGTGCTGGATGCCTCCGATACCCAACTGCTGTTCGCCAACCTGGCCTTTGCGCCGAACCAGGCGCCGACCGCGCTGGCAGGGACGGGCTTCACCCACGTGGACCTCGAGACTGCGATCGCGATGCTGCCGCTCGCGACCGACCCGGAAGGTGATCCGCTGATCGTCCGCCTGACCGGAGCCACCAACGGCACGGCACGACTTTCCGGAGACGGGCGCACCGTGCTGTTCACGCCTGAGGTCGGATTCTCGGGCACCGCGACGTTCAGCTTCGTCGCCGACGACGGCTTCACCATGTCGGCGCCCAACACGGTCAGCGTCACCGTGAGCGCTGCACCGCTGATCAGCATCGACTTCGTCGCGCGCGCGCCGCGCATCGGCGTCGGCGGCGGCACACAGCTGCAGTTCATCGGCGATTTCGCCGACCAGACCGGCGTGCTGCTGCCGGGCACCTATCTCACGCTGTCGAGCACCAACGACGCGGCCGGTCAGGTGCGGCAGGATGGCCGGTTCCTCGGGGTGGGCCAGGGCTATGGAGCCATCGTGGCCGCGCGCGCCGGCATCCAGGCAGCCACTGCCTTCATGGTGGGCGCGCCCGCGGACATCGCCGACGCAGCGCTGGCGACACTGGGCCTCACGTCCTATCCCGGCGCCGTCACGCTGGTGTCCAACGGCGGCTCGCGCCAGATCCTGCTGTCCGATCCGCTCGAACGGGACGTGGCGGGTGGCACGTCGGGTACGCGCTATTTCTCGAGCGATCCCTCGATCATCGAGATCACGGCCGACGGCCGCATTCTCGGCAAGGCCCCCGGCGAAGCGATCGTCACCGCGATCCACAAGATGGCCGAGTCGCGCATCGCGGTGAAGGTGGCGGTGCCGCAATCGGGTCCCGCCACCGTCGGCACCGACGGCGGCGTGGTTCAGGGCGACAACGGGATGATCGTCGCGGTGGCTCCCGGCGCGCTCGATGACGACACGACCGTGTCGTTGCAGACGGTCGATCCGGCCAGCTTCGGCGTGCCGGTGCCGCCGGCGGATCTGGGGTGGCAGTTCGGTGCAGCGTTCCATCTCGACGTCGGCGGCGATCCGATGAAGACCGCCGCGCAGCTCGCCATTCCGACGACGCTCGCGGCCGGTACCGCGGTTTCGTTCTATCGCCTGCTGGACGTGCCGGCACCCGACGGGTCCGTCACCCGCGGCTGGCTGGAGGTGGAGACCGGGGTGGTCGATGCCAACGGCATCGCGCGCACCGCCTCGCCGCCCTACCCCGGCATCACCGGCAGCGGCGATTACGTTGTGCTCGGCATCACGCCGGATCAGCTGGTCCGCGCCAACATCACGCTCGAAGACATCGCGGAGGTGAGCTTCGGGCTGTTCCAGGCCGCCCAGACGCTGCGGCCGTTGATGTCGGTCTCGCCGATGCTCGGGCTCACCATGTGGGCGGCCGCCACCGCCGCCTCGACCTACGTGCTGACGCTGCCGCCCGGCAAGCGCGACATCACCGTGCGGGCGCTCGGACCCGACGGCAACGTGTACGACTCCACACCGCGACGGGTGGAGATCCAGCAAGGCGCGAACCTGCAGGTGCGCTCGGACATCGTCGCTAACTTCGATCCGAACGCCACGCGGCCGCAGATCGGCGGCCAGTTCGGTCTTTCGCCGGCGCTGGTGCAACTCGAGAACGTGGGCAGCGGGCTCGAACCGATCCTAACCATCCGCGGCCAGAAGCTGCTATGGGCCCCGCCCGGCGCCCCGGCAGTGAGCGGCAGCCAGCTCGGAACGCAGGACAGCGACGTCCGCGTGATCTTCCGCGCCGACGGCCGCGAGGTGGCCTCGGCCCCGGTGATCCAGCACACTGACCTCGCCGGCGGGTTGCAGGAGATCAAGGTTCGCGTACCGCAAAGCGTGGCGATCGGCACCGTGACTTTCGAGGTCAAGCGCACCGGTTACACGCTCATCAGCCTGCCCGACGGGTCGCCCTACTGGCTGCCCTTCACTTCGGAATCGAGCGACGCCGTGCGCGTGAACCCGGAAGCGCGCTACGTGTTCGCGGCCGGCGGCGGTGCCGACAACGTGCTCGCGATCTCGATGACGGCCACCACGAACTACGACGCGAACGAGATCGTCGCGCGCATTCCGGTGGGCGACCCACAGACCGACGTACCCTATATCGACGCGAACGGCAATCCGGCCGTGCGTACCGACGTGGGTGTGCCGAACGTGCCGCGCGCCGTCGCGGTGACCGGCGACAACACCCGGGCCTACGTGACGTTCCGGGGCATGCGGCCGAACGGTGAAGGTACCGGCATCGCCGTCATCGACGCCATCACGCTGCAGCAGATCGATGCCGTTCCGGACGTGCCCACGGACCCGCTCACGCAGGGCGTGCAGTACATCAAACTCAACGTGTCCGATGCGCGCCCGTTCTGGATCGTGGTGGACGATGCCCAGCGGCTCGCGTTCGTAGGCGACGAAGGGTACTCGCCGTCATTGACGGGAGACATCCCGACCGGCGGCCGGATCTACGTGATCGACATCGACCCGTCGTCGGCGACCTATCACCAGCACATCGGCACGCTCACCATCCGTAACGCGAGCGGCGCCGACCTGGCGCCGCTCGGACTGCGCGGCATGGTGATGTCCGGGGATGGACAGCTGCTGCTTACCGCGCCGGACAAGTGGGCGCCCGGGCAACTCGCCACGGGAACGAGGATCAAGCCCGGCAATTTGATCGTGGGCGACGTGCGCAACATGCGCGCGCAGCTCGCGGTGTCGTCCAACCTCAAGGTCGAGCAGGTGATCAACGTCGGGCCAGATCCCTACGGCATCTCGACCACGTCGGACGCGAACCGCATCATCTTCACCAACAAGGGGTTCGATGGCGATGCCGACCCGCAAGCGGGCCTCGATCCGCGCGCCGGCGGCGTCGGGCTGTTGACTCGAACCGCCGGCAGCCGGACCTGGAATGCGCCGACCTATCTCGACATGACGCTGGGATCGGCGGTCGACGCTCTCGATCTCAACAACGCGCAGGGCGTGATCGTCACATCGGATCTCAAGTATGCGTTCGTCACGGGGTTCAATACCTTCAAGCAAGGGGTGCCGTCGGCCGACCCCGACATCTCGAGGCGCGATCCCGCCGGCGGCAACGTGGGCGTCATTCGCGATCCGTTCAACCTGTTCCCCTCGATGACCGGGACGAAGGGCTTGGTCGCCGTGACGCGGCAGCTGCCGTGGTCCAACCCGGACAACCTCGCGCTCTCGTCGGACGGCAAGGTGCTGTGGGCGGCCTACTCGGGTATCGGGCAGGTGGCCGGTTATAGCGTCGACGCGCTCATCAACGCCGTGGAGACGATGCTCGCCACCACGCCGCCCGTGTGGCCGCTGAACGACCCCAGATTCGGGCTCACGCTCAACTTCTACAACGCGATCAACAATTTCATCTTCGACACGAACGGGCCGGTCTACGTGAGCACCAATCCCGGTGCCGGGCCGCCGCTGATCGACCCGGCCACCGGCGCGCAGCTCGTGAACGGGTTCGGCGCGCCGTTGTATCAGGCCACCGGCGGAGAACTGTTGTTCGCACCGAATACGCTGATCGATCTCAAGGCCGACTTCCGCATGCCGATCGGCGCCAGCACCACGGTGTTCTCGAACTTCGATCCGGCGCGGGCGCCGCTCAACGGCGGCATCCTGGTCCGGGGTCTCGCGGCCCAGAACCAGGTGCTGACGCTCGTCGGTCCCGACGCGAACGCACAGACGTCGGACAGCACGCCCAAGTTCGAGTGGAAGGTGAACTCGAACGACGTGGAGACCACGTTGTACGTGACTTCATCGCGCGGCGGCGAAGGGCTGTTCCCCAAGCTGCTGCCGAACGGGACCGACGCGTACGCGCATCGCATCCTCACCAAGACTTTCGCCCCCGGCGGTGCCGGTGTGGTCCAGTCGTTCGAACTCCCGCCCGAACTGCAGCTGACCCAAGGTCAGACTTACTACTGGGGCATCGAAGCGAGGGCCGCCGACGGACGGGTCTATCGCGATTGGCGGTCGTTCAAGGTGGAAACGCCGACGGTGCCGGGTGTGCCGGCCACCAGCTACGACGGCATCGTCGTACTGATCGACGGTTTCGAGCTGCCCTACACGTCGCTCGAGCTGGAGACGCGCGAGAAGGTCACCAACAACCGCATGCGCGATTTCGCGGACCGCATCACCGGTGCGTACGGCGGGATGATCCTCGAGCAGAGCGACTCCGGCTGGGCGGTACGCGGCGGTCCCGCGTCGGCATCGGCGGATCCGTATCAGGCGGCGCTCGGCGGCGCGGTCGTGCTGATGCCGAAGTGGGCGAAGGAAGTCGTCATGAACGACTCCGGCTTCGCCGAAGCGGCGGCCGACCAGATCTTCGCCGCCATCGCCACCCTCCTCAAGGATCCGGTCCATGGCGCGCAGTTCCGCACTGCGGCGTGGAACTTCGTCGGATTCTCGCGCGGGGCCTCGGTCGCTTCGGAGGTGATCCAGCGGCTCGCGACCTACTTCCCGACCAGTTCGCCGAATGGTCTCGGCAACGTTCGTCTCACCACGCTGGACGCCGTCGATCCGCCGAACGTCGACATTCCCGCTACCCTGGCCCAGCTGTCGGGTCCCGCCGCCGATGCCGGTCGTCTGTTCGACCGCTACGTCCAGGCGATCACCAGCTATCAGGTCATCACCGGCGAGACCCATATCGATTACAGCCGCCTGTTCGATCCAGATGTCCGCACGTGGTCGAACATCTACTTCCACGACAACTACTACGGCGGGCGCCCCGGCGACGGATCGATCCCGTCGTCCGATCTCGAGCTGGACCTGACGGGCCGTGCCGGCTTCACCGGCGGCGAGATCTTCCCCGGCATGCCGATCGCGAATTCGCGCACGCTGTCGTGGTACGTGGGCAGTGCCTTCCTGTCGACGCGGCAGGCGCCGTTCGTCGACAAGGCCGTTCCCACCGCGGATCGCATCTGGCGCTCCGTGGTCGACGCCGGCTACCAGCCGAAGACTTCCTGGCTCGCCGATACCTCCCCCGACGGACTCGCGTTCAACAGTCGGTTCGCGCCGTACTCGAACGTTCCCTGGTATCGCGCCCGCGACATGGAAGCGACCGGTGGCGCGCTCGGCCTCAGCTTCTCCGGGACCGTCCCGGTCTGGGACATCACCGACCCGATCAGGAACGGCACGTTCGATCCCCTGACTGACAATGCGCCGTGGGAAGGGATCGGCCAAGGCTGGTTCTACTCGTACCTCGGCGGGGCGACGCTGATTCCGTTCCGCCAGTCCCCGAACTTCGAACGCGAGCAGCCGTTCCGCGACAACACTGAGTTCGGTCGCGGCGACGGTGCCGTGCCGTCCATCTACAACGGCAACTTCCAAGCGTCGGCGCGGCCGGTCGTCGGACGGTTCGTGCCGACCGGTGCGCTGAGCGTCATCGAACCTTGGCTCGAGGTCCCGGGATGGTCGCTGCGCGGCAGCGACGGCGGCCGGCTGCAGGGGTTGCAGCTGATCCCCACGTTCACCGCCGCCCTGGCAGGCGGTCTGCGCGGCCAGCTACTGAACGCCGCCACCGCTTCGGGCTTCAGCGTCGATCCCGGACGCGACGCGGGGCTCGCGTACGACGCCCTCCGGCGCTTCGCCCAGTTCTACCTGACCGAATACGACTCGATCCTCCAGAGTGCCAATCTGGCGGGTGGAGCGTTCGGCCTGAGGGACATGGTGACCGCCATGATGCCGGCCTTCAACCAGTACCTGGCTAGCCTGTCGAGCCAGGGGGCGCGCCTCGCGGTGCTCGACGCGCTGAAGGTGTACGAGCCCGACCTGACCGGGGTCGCCTCCGGGGGCGACGTGGCGACGCGGGCGGCCATGAAGCTGGCCCAGGAGTACTTCGCGAACTGGGCGTTCCGCCTCGACAACGCGGGGCCGGGCGCGAGCGCGGCCAAGCTGCAGCACAACTGGATGTACGTGCCCCCCTCGGTGTCGAACCTCACGTTCGGACTCGATCCCGAGGGCGTTGCCACGGGGTTGCTCAACGTGTCGATGGAAACCGCGAGCGGTACCGTCGTCGCGCTTGGGGCGATCAATCTGGACGCGCTGTCTCAAGGGTTCACCAACCAGCGCATTACGCTGCCACCCTCCGTGAAGGGGGAAGTCGTGAAGTTGACGTTCGAGCTGGCCGCGGCGGCGTCCAGCAGCGTTCTGATCGATGACATTCAGTTCGACGGTCTACTGGTGAGTGACACCAGCGGGGTGTCGAACGACGGTCAGGTGATGTTCCTCGACGATACCGACTCGGTGGGGACGCTCTCGTATCAGAAGGTCTACACGCAAGGCAACAACATCCAGGAGATCACCGTCACCAACCCCAGTACGGACAGCATCGCAATCCGGCTGACCCTGGGCGAGAACTACTTCCTCGTCGGGTACGACAGTGCCGGCGGCGAGATCCGCTACGACGACGGAGCGGAGCATGTCCTGACCGAACAGATACTCACTGCCGGGGGCAGCCTGACCTTGAAGTTCAAGTCGGACCTCGACTTCAAGCACCTCGTCGACAACGGGCTGATCCCCAACGTCAACGAGTTCAACTACGATCAATGGCTGCTGCAAGGCGTGCTGCGAGTGTCGACGCTTTCCGCGGTCGGCGGGACCGAGCTGTCGAGCCGCGACGTCAACCTGTATCACCTCGAGGATCTCGGCGACCGGGATGCCGACGATGGCATTCTCGACTTCGCGAACACGCGCGAAGGGACCACCAGGACGCTGAGGATCCTCAACGACACGGCGATCGAATTCGAGGCTGGTCCCGACCATCTCGATCGGTTCTCGGTGGTCTCGAGCGGGCCGGTGAGCGAGATCGAGTTCAAGGCGAAGGCGGGCGGAGACTCGAGCCCGATCCAAACCGGGCTCAAGCTGAAACTCGACGGTCTCACCCTCGGAGAGCTGAAGCTGCGCGGCAAGTCGGTGCCCACCGAGAAGTTCATCATCGACTACGCCGCGATCCGGAGCCAGGTCGAGGGGTTCCTTGCGGCCTACAAGTCGTACCAGCAGACGGGAAATGTCGCTTTCCTCAACGCCTACGATGCGGATCCGACCGTCAACGTCGGCGGGTCACCGAGGTCGGACACCTACGACGCGCTGCTCGTCATCATGCAGGGCGGGGCAAGCGCGCGAATCGACTCGTTCATGGAAGGCGTGCAGGGTGCCATCGAGTACGTGTACCAAGGATTCGTGGGTGGAGCGCTCAGCATCGAGGCGCCCCTGCCTGGCAGTTCGGCATCCCCGAGCGTCCTTTTCGCGCGGGCCGGTGCCGACACGACGCTCGCAAGTACCGACGGCGATCGGGACTACAAGGATCTGTTCGGACCGGGCGGGGCATTGAATGCCCAAAGCTTCACCAACCCCATCGACCCGCTTACGATCCCGTGGAATGCCGATCGCAACGTCGCGCCGACGTCGTTGGTTCAGCGAGTCGACGCGATCATGAACCCGAAGTCCCAGAATCAGATGACGATGTATCTGGGCAACGTCTTTGCCGACTTCGGTTCGGTGGTCAACGGCGGGGGAGTGTACGGAACCCCCGCGGGGCTCGCCAACCTGGCGGAGAACTTCGGTCGCTGGGTCGGCCTCACGATTGCCCACGAACTCGCGCACTCCCTCGGGCTGTTCGACGAATACGACTACGACTATGGACCGGGCGATCCTCGATTGCCGTTCCACAGTACGAGTTTCATGAGCAATCCGGCGCCGTCGGTCAATGCACAAGGATTGATCGAGCTGCCGATAGAGGATTTTCATCGGGCCTTGTTCGCCGTGTCGCTCAACGATGCCGCGCTCACCGAGGAGTACTGGGGACTCGCCACCGGCGCCGCAAGCACGGCGTACGATCACGCCGACCGGTTGGGGGAGGTATTCGAGACTCGCGTGCGTTCGAGTCCCACCGTATACACGCCCAAACTCTCGAGCGAAGGCGATCCTGTCGACGTATCTGCCGGGTCTGCGCAGACCACCTTCGGCGCGATCGGCGACGCGCTTGCGGCGGGAGCGAACAGCGGCGCGGTGCCGTTGCCACGGGATTCATGGCTTACCCGCGGCACGGTCGCTCTTTCGGGAACCGGCGTCGCGACGATCGTCGAGGATCCCGCCTTGCAGAGCAGCCTCGCCCGAGGGTTCGAGATTCCGGTCGGGGCCCGCGCTCTTTCGTTCCGCATCCTGGACGCGGATTTCGATGCGCCCGCGGGCGGGCCCAACGATGCGTTCGAGGTGGCACTGCTGGATCCGGCCACGATGCAATCGCTGGCCGGCGGCATCGGCCTCACCAGGACGGATGCGCTGCTAAACATCCAGGCTGACGGGACCATCTACCTGGGGGCGGGCGTCACGCTGACGGGATTGACCGGCAACGCTCTTTCCCGCGACGTGACCAGCCCGATCGTCGTCACGATCGATCTGTCCGGGATCGACGCCCCCGACGGAGTGGACCTGTACTTCGATCTTCTCGGCTTCGGCAATGTCGGCAGCCGCATCGTCATCGACGATGTTCATTTCGTCACCGAGAACGAGAACGCCGCGCCGGTGGCGAACCATGACGTTGCCGCGACCGACGAGGACGTGCCGATCCTGATCGACGTGCTGGCGAACGACAACGATGTCGACGGCAATGCGCTGTCGATCGCTGCGGTAGGCGTTGCAGCTCACGGCACGGTCGCCATCGAAAGCGGCAAGGTGCGCTACACGCCGAACGCGAATTTCTTCGGTACCGACACTTTCACCTACGACATCAGCGACGGCTTCGGCGGCGTGTCGAGCGCACTGGTGGGCATTACCATCGCCTCCGTGAACGACGATCCGGTCGCGCACGCCGACACCGCGGTCACCTTCCGCAACACGCCGGTCACCATCGACGTGCTCGCCAACGACACCGACGTGGACGGTGGCACGCTGGCTGTGACCGCGGCAAACGGGGCCGCCCACGGTACGCTGGCGATCGTCGAGAACAAGGT
Source organism: Burkholderiales bacterium (assembly GCA_019745565.1). Classification (GTDB taxonomy): domain Bacteria; phylum Pseudomonadota; class Gammaproteobacteria; order Burkholderiales. The sequence continues at coordinate 111,025 of JAIESW010000023.1, read as the reverse complement.
GGTCTACACACCGAACGCCGACTTCGCGGGCGAGGATGCGTTCGTGTACAGCATCGTCGACGGACAGGGCGGCGGTGCGGCGGCCGACGTTGCCGTCACGATCCGCGTCACCAACCGCGTACCGGTGATCACACCGGTCGGCGATCGTACAGTCGAGGAGGGGCAGACGGTCGATCTGGTGGTCGCAGCCACCGATCCGGATGGCGATGCGCTGACCTTCAGTCTCGTCGGCGGACCGGCGGGTGCGACCGTCGACCCCACGACCGGCGCGTTTACCTGGACGCCCGCCGATGACACGCCGGCACCGGTCGGTTTCACCGTGCGGGCGACCGACGTGCTCGGCGACTTCAGCGAGACGTCGTTCGCGATCGGTGTGATCAACGCGCCACCTGCGATCCTCGCGATCGGGACGGCCAATGTCGTCGGTGGCACGCCCTACAGCCTCGAGCTGCTGAGCGCCGATCCGGGCGACGACACCGTCGTGCAATGGGAGGTCGACTGGGGCGATGGCACGATCGAACTGCTGCCGGTGGCCACGGGTGCTCCGTCGTCCGTGTACGGACACACCTACACCCGCGCGGGCGGCAACTTCGACATCAAGGTCGCCGCCATTGACGAGGACGGCACCTTCGACGCGCCCGATGCGCTGAGCGTCACAGTGTTGCCGGACTTCCTGTCGGTCGAGAGCTTCACCGCCACCGCGACCGGCTTCCAGGTGCGGTTCGATCACGCGTTCGATCCATCGCGGATCAATCTCGCGGTCGGTCCGGGGCAAAGCGCCGCGGATACCGACATCGAGATCGTCGGCGATCTGGTGGGCGCATTGACCGGCAACGTGGTGCTCGATGCCGACAGCCGCGGGTTCACGTTCACGCGTACCAACGGCCGCGCGCTCCAGTTCGACCGCTACCGGCTCACCTTGGGCAGCGGCGACGAGGGTTTCCGCGATCAGGTCGGTGCGCTCGATGGCAACAACGACGGCGTGGCTGGCGACGACTTCGTGACCGAATTCGCCGTGCGCGGCACCGGCACCGGCGCCTTCAACCTGCCCGACTTCATGCGGGGCCCGGGACAGACCGTGAACGTTCCGGCGGTGGCGCAAGGGCTGCCGGTGCGGTTCGAAAGCGACGGGACCGTGCGGCTGCTGGTGTTCAGCATCGACTACGATCCGCGCCTGATCACGCTGACCGATGCAGCACCCGCGACCGGCCTGCCGGCGGGCGCCACCGTGCGCTTCGCCACCGAGGTGATCAACGCGACCCAGGTGCGGGCGACGATCACGATCATCACGGACACGCCGATTCCGGCCGGCAAGGTGACGCTGGTCAACGTGATGGCGTTCGTGCCGGCGACCGCGCCCTACGCGAGCCGCGAGGTGCTGGCGCTGAGGGTGCGGGCGATCAATGGCGACGATCAGGCAACAGCCTCGACGACCGGCGGCCTGCATGTGGTCGGCTACATGGGTGACCTGGACGGTGACGCGAAGCTCACCTCGACGGATTCCGCGCGATTCGGACGCATGGTCACCGGACTTGCGACGACCGCATCGATGATCAGCGGGTGGACCGACATCAACCCGTTGCTGGTGGCTGACTTCAACGCCGACGGGCGCATCAACACCCTGGACAACAATGCGCTGACCAACGAGGTGCGGGGCCGCGACCAGGCCGTCGTTCCTGATGTGCCACCCGACGTCGCGCCGATCATGGGGGCGGCTTTCGTATCGAATCCGTCACCGGATCTCGCCGCGCCATCGAGCATGCGCTCCGCGGGGGACGGCACCGCGGTGGTGGACTGGAGCGGTCGCTACTCGGGCTTCACCGTAAAACCATCCTCGCTGGCTGCGAGCCAGATTACGCAGGGCGCGAAATGGTTTGATGCGCCATGGGTGCGGGACTTGGCTGCACGGCTGGCCGAAGTGGACACAGTCGGGACTGAACGCACACTGGGGGCGATGTTGGCCCGACTGACCCGGGGCGTGGCGCGATCGGGGCGGTAGCGGTGGTTCAGGAGCGAAGTCCGGCGTCGGCGCAATTGACAGACACAGCCGGCTTAGCACCTATTGTCTTTAAAAATCAAATGTATGTCGCCGTGGCCCATCACTTGCTACGAGACTAATCTACTAAAACGTGAGATTCATCCCGCTCCACATGCGACTCTTGAAATGGCTATCTGCAGTATTCGGGGCGGTCTTGCTCGTTCCCGTAAACGCTTTTGCATTTGCTGTCGGTGTTTCGTTTACCGATGCGGACGGCAATCCGACGCTGCCCTATGTGAACGAATCGCTCAACATCGTATTTTCGGTCTCCGGGGGCGCCAGCGACATCACCGGTCTCTACGTTGACATCATCCCCGATGCGCTCTTTCCATCCTTCGGTGGCAGCGATGTGGCGGTGATCAATCGCGCCGTCACCACTGGCGCCCCGATCGACACGGAAGGTCCGTACGAACCCGGCGTACCCGGACTTCAGTGGCGCCTGCTCCCTGAGAACGCTGGCGAGATCTTCAGCATCATCGATGGAAGCATCGTCGATATCTACTTCCTGGCAGTCACGCCGACGGCAAGCCCGGAGAAACCGTTCACGTCGGTGATGGGTTTCAACTTCTGCACCGGGGACCAGGCAGGTGACCTGACATGTACCCCGGGCGCCGCCCCGGTCAATTTCCTGGTCCGTGACGGGGGCAACACGGTTCCGGAACCCACGACAGTTTGGTTGGCGTTGGCTGCGCTTGTGGCTGGCGCGGCAGTGTTCCGCAAGGGTTCGAAGCGCTCCTGACCGAAAAGAAGCGAGCGATGTGCACACTGTCGGCGCCTTACGGCGCCGATTTTTTTGCAGGACCGAAGCGCGGCATGGCACCTGCGGAGGCCTAAGGTTTCGTCAGTTTCACGAAGTTGCGCGCGCGGGTGAAAAGTGCCGCTCTTTGGTTTCTAACTTCATGAAAAACGGCGGATTTATTTGTTGAATCGCGGCCGTTCAGAGTCTGGACAATCGTCACCGCCGAGAGTACTTTCGGTGGTGCTGAGGGAGACCCGACATGCCTGCGCCAACACAAAAACAAGAAGACGGGCGGCACTCCCGGGCAATGAACATCAACAAAAATTCGCCCGAACGGTTCGACCTGCCGGTCGCTCACCGGGCACTTCGGAAGTGCAATGCAGTGCGCCTCGAGTTCCGTGCCCGACGCCGATCGGAGCGGAATTCACAGCCGGCCCCGGGATGAACTGAACGCGTAGTCCTGAAGCTTCGAAGCTCCCCGATGACGATCGCAGGGGGCGGAGCTTCACGTTGCAGTCCAGCTCGGGTTTGCAGCAGCGGTTGCATCGGCGCGACCCCGGGGAGAAGGGTATGCGTACGCAAAGCGTTCTTGGCCGACTTTTCCGCAGCAAGCCTGCGAGTCCGCCCCCGCAACCTCCCTTCCGTCGCAAGCGCGCGCTGTTCGAGCCGCTCGAATCGCGTCTGCTGCTCTCCGCCGATCTCAATCCTGCGAACGAATCGCTGCTCTCCAACGGACTGCAGCAGCTGAAGGACTGGAGTCAGGGTCTCGGCGCTGTCGGCGAACTCGCCCAGAAGCTGCCCGGCGTCAACACCGACCTCGGCACCGCGCTCGATCTGCCGGCGCTGCTGCAATCCAAGATCGTCTCGCCGATCCAGAGCTACCTCGCACAGGGCGGGACGCAGAACACCGACGGCATCGTCGCGGCGCTGTCGGGCATCATCGGCGTAGAGGACGTGACCGCCTTCACCAGCGGCGACGAGATCCGCTTCGATCTCGTGCTGGACGAGACCAAGATCCTGTCGAATCTGCCGTTCGTCGTGAACGCCACGTCCAACGGCATCGGGCTCACCGCCGATGCCAATGGCACGCTCAACCTGCAGGTCGATCTCGATCTCGACTTCTCGTTCGGCATCGACCTCTCCGACGGGCTTGCGCCCGAGGAGCGCTTCTTCATCAAGGTCGACGATTTCAAGATCGGCGGCAGCACGGCGGGGCAGAACCTCAACTTCGGTCTGGCCGTGGGTTTCCTCGGTGCCCAGGTGCAGAACGGCACGTTCAACCTGAACGCGGTCGTCGACGTCGACATCCTGAATCCGGATGCCGACGCGAAAGGACATGTCACGCTGTCCGAACTGCTCGGCACCACGATCTCCGGGCTGGTGGATCCGAACATCACCACCAGCACGATCACCGGCAATCTGCCGGTGTCGGTGCAGGCGCTCGGCGGCTACACCGCCGGCAATGCCGCGGTCGCGATCTCCGGCAATCCGTTCGCGACGCCGACGGTCACCGTGACCGGTGCAGGCGCCGAGGACATCCTCAACTTTGGCCGCGTGCAGCCCGAAGGCGTGCTGCAGGTGCTGAATCAGGTGGCCGCGTGGCTCAACGGCCTGCGCAGTTCCGAAGCGTTCGAAGGCACCGTCCCGTTCGCCAACACCAAGACCTTCGGCGAAGTGCTGCGCTACGCCGAGACCATGACGGCCACCCTGATCGACCATCTGGTCGACGCGGACGGCATCGCCACCTTTGCCACGGCACAAACCTTCGCGACCCGCCTGTCGCAGTTGCTCGGCCTGCCCGAGAACGCGATCAACGCTTCCTACAACGCCAGCACTAACCAGCTGACGTTCTTCCTGCGGCTGCAGAGTTCCTTCGCAGCCGCAAGCGACGCGGTCAAGCTCAATCTCAACCTCGCGCCGTTGACCGGTATCGGCGTGCAAGCGACCAGCACGTTGTCGATCGACGCAAGCGGCAGCGCGCAGTTCGTGCTGGGCTTCGATCTTTCGCCCTATACCGCAATCATCGTCGGCGATGACGTGCTTCCGGCCAACGGCGTGCTGTCGGCGAATGCGACGCTCAAGGTCTCTCTCGGTCAGGCGGCCTACGTCGACGTGGTGATCGCGCGCGACACGACCAACACCACGCGTGCGAACCTCATCGCCGACATCAACGCGGCGTTCACTGCGGCAGGGCTTACCGGCATCACCGCGTCGCTCGACGCCAACCGGCTACGGCTTACCCACAACGGCGGCTTCACCGGCGCGTTCATGAGCGTGCTGGTGCCCAATGTCGCCACCAACACTGCGCACACCGAACTCAAGCTCAAAGCGGCCAATTCCGCCGTCGATTCGCTCACCAAGAAGGCGTTCCTGCGCGACGTGCGCGTGACCGGCACCGCGAACGCGACGGCGGCAGACATCGACGCCGCAGCCAACTTCGGATTCTTCGGCGTGGGCATCCAGAACGGGACGGCCTCCGCCAACGCGACCATCGACGTCCAGTTCCGCAAGGGCGGCAACAACGCGACGCCGATGCGGTTCTCCGATCTGTTCGAGGGTCTGTCCAACATTCCGCAATGGACCAGCATCTCGTCCACCGGAACGCTCAACGCGACGCTGCCGATCGCGGTGACGGGCAACGTGATCACCCTCCCGGGCGCACCGCGCGTACAGGTCAACATGACCAACGTGTTCCAGCCGAACACGCTGTCGGTCACGTTCCCCGACTTGCAGCCGCTGCTCAACTACCGGAACCTCGACTTCGGCGACGTGACGACGGCCTTCGGTCAACTGGTCACCTACCTGTCGACCATCGACGGCTTCTCGTTCCTGAACCTCGATCTGCCGCTCATCGACAGGAGCGTGTCCGATCTCGTGAGCTTCGTGTCGAAGTTCGGGTCGGCGAAGGCGGCGCTCGAGGCGTCCGGGGCCCAGACGATCCAGCAGCTGGAGCAGCGGATCGAGCAGGCGTTCGGCATTGCGCCGAGCGCGCTGACGGTGATCTTCGCCAACCAGTCGATCGAGTTCAGCCTGAACCTCGCGTCGAGCTTCTCGGACAACCTGAAGCTCGACCTCGATCTCGCCACGCTCGCCGGCTACACCAGCACCGACGGCAACAACCTGAACGGCGTCGGCGATCTGATCGACGTCGGCGGCACCGGCAATTTCGCGGTCACCGCGGCCGCCAACCTGAACCTTATCTTCGGGTTCGACGTCACCAACATCGCGACTCCGCGTGCCTACATCCGCGACGACTCCAACATCGCGCTGTCGGTGCGTGCGACCGGTTCCAACCTCAACTTCGATGCCGCGCTCGGCCCGCTCGGCATCTTCATCCGCGGCGGCTCGGTGTCGCTCGGCAACGGCGGATCGATCCCGGCCGCGATCAACCTCGCGTTCAACCCGATCGCCGGTGACCGGTACTACACGAATCAGTGGAACACCGGCGCGCTCACCGCGACCATCGCCGGCTCGGCGTCGGCCACGCTGCCGGTGTTCTTCCCGACGGCCGCCACGCCGCTCGGCGGCAGCAACGCGATCCAGCTCACGATCGGCAACCTCGCCAACATCGCCGGCACCACCACGCTGACCGCGCCCAACATCGCGGCAGAGATCGGCAGCATCGACCTGTTCAGCAACATGAACAGCTTCGTCGACGGCATCGATCTGATCCTGGCCACGATCCAGGACGCGCTGGACGGCCAGGTGTTCGGCGTCAACCTGCCGTTCGTCGGCGACGGTCTCAAGGACGGCGCGCAGTTCATCGAGCAGCTGCGCACGCAGGTCGTGCAGCGGCTCAACGTTGCGCTGTCGGGCGGCACCCAGTCCGCCAACCAGGTGAAGCAGATCCTGTACGAGGCGTTCGGTGCCCCCGGGCTCAACATCCTCAGGGACGGCGCCGATGCCGGAACCGACGTCTCGGCGAACGACGTCGGCATCACCACCGTCGATTCGAACAACGACGGCAAGATGGACGACGTCAAGTTCAACCTGATCCTGGGCAAGAACGTCTTCATCGGCGCCCCGATCGGCTTCGACATCGGCCTGCCGGGTCTGGGGCTCGCGGTGGCCGACAACGCCGCGGTGGAGCTCGGGCTGGGCTTCACGTTCAACCTCGGCATTGGCGTGAGCCGCACCGACGGGGTCTACATCGACACGGCCGCGGCCAACGAAGTCGCGGTCACCGTCGACGCGCATCTGGCGGACTTCGCCATGGGCGGCACGCTGGGCATCCTGCGCCTCAAGATCCAGGACGAGACCGAAGGCGACGGCGACAACCAGGCGCCGAGCAGCCTGGCCCTTTCCTTCGCCATCGACCTCAAGGACCCGGTGGGCGGGGGCAACCGGCTCACCTTCAACGAACTGGGCGGCGGGGGTCTCAGCTTCAGCCAGGTGGTGAGCGCTTCGGTCAACGGCAGCGCCAACATCAACCTGGATCTGATCCTGGGGGTGCCGGGCGACTTCGGCGTCTCGGACCCGAACAACGCGAACTTCCTCAACAAACAGTTCCCGTCGATGACGGCGGACTTCAATCTCACCTGGAACTTCCTCAACGACACCACGCTGAAGGGCTCGTTGCAGAACGTGTCGTTCGACAACGTGCGCCTCAACTTCGGCGAGTTCCTGAGCAGCTTCCTCGGGCCGATCGTCGACAACATCACCGGGATCTTCGATCCGCTGAAGCCGGTCATCGATGCGGTGACCGAGCCGCTGCCGGTCATTTCCGACATATCCGGCAGCGACTACACGCTGCTCGACCTCGCAGCGGACTTCGGTTTCATCCCGCAATCCACCGCCGACTTCATCCAGGCGGTGGGCGATCTCCTCGACCTGGCCGACCTGATCTCGTCGACCTCCGCGGGCGGAGTGTTCATCGATTTCGGCAGCTTCAACCTCAACGGGATCGACCTGCGCAACGAATCGAGCAACGCGCAGCTCAAGAACGCCAACGTCCTGAACGGCAAGACCACCGCGCCGATCACCAGCATCTCGCAGCAGCTCACCAGCGTCGCGCCCGAGTTCAAGGCGAAGAAGGACAAGATCAAGGGCAACGACGCGGGGGGCTTCAAGATCCCGCTGCTCGAGGATCCGCTGTCGGCGTTCAAGCTGATCCTCGGCCAGAACGTGGACCTGCTCACCTATACCACGCCGAAGTTCGAGTTCGGCTTCGACTTCGAACTGGAGTTCGGACCGGTGGCGGTGGTGATGGGCGTGCCGATCTACGTGATCTTCGGCGGCGGTGCCTCGCTCGAGGGCCAGTTCACGTTCGGCTACGACACCCAGGGCATGTTCGACTACGCCAAGTCGAAGAATCCGGTGGACTTCTTCAACGGCTTCTTCGTGGCCGACTGGGATGCGAACGGCAAGGACATCGACGAGATGGTCCTGCGCAGCCAGATCTACGCCGGGGCGAAGGCTGACGTGTTCATCGCCGAGATCGGTGCGAAGGGCGGGATCTTCGCCGACCTCTACATGAACATCAACGACCCGAACGACGACGGCAAGCTGCGCGGGAAGGAACTGTTCGAGGTCATCCAGAACGGCTTCCTGTGCGCCTTCGACTATCGCGGCGAGATGGGGGCCTTCCTGTCGGTGTTCGCCGAGGTGGGTGTGTGTCCGTTCTGCCTCTCGTTCGACTTCGAGATCGCCCGCGTCACGATCATCGAGTTCACGGTGGACTGCGACGAACCGCCGCCGGTGCTCGCGACGCTGGACGAAGCGACCGGCGTATTGCAGCTCAACATGGGTGCTCGGTCCGCCCAGCGCATCCATGGCGACCTGGACGACGGCGACGAATCGTTCTCCGTGAAGCAGGTGGGCCAGGGCACCGTGATGGTGGAGGCCTTCGGCTACTCGCAGCTCTACGGACGCTTCTCCAACCTCGACGAGGAGACCGGCGAACTCGGCCCCGACGTCACGAAGATCGTGGGCTACGGCGGCCGCGGCAACGACCAGATCGAGATCAAGGCCAACGTCGACATCCCGGTGGAGATCGGCGGCGACTTCGCCGCGTCCACCGGCAATCCGCAGACCGATGCCATCGGCGACGATATCCTCATCGCCGGCGGCAGCGGCGGTGCGCTGATCCAGGGCGGCAACGGGTCCGACAAGATCTACGGCGGCAGCGGTGTCGACGTGATCTACGGCGGGTTCATGGGCAACGATGCCGCACCGCTGGACGGCGGCGACTTCATCTACGGCCGGGGCGGCAACGACCAGATCTACGGTCAGGGCGGCGCCGACCAGATCGAAGGCGAAGCCGGGGATGATCTGATCGACGGGGGTGCGGGCGACGACCTGCTGCTGGGCGGCGCCGGCAACGACACCCTGCGCGGCGGCGCCGGCAACGACACGGTCTACGGCCAGCTCGATACCGACACCCTCGAAGGCGGCGCCAACCAGGACATCCTGATCGGCGGTGGCGGCAACGACCTCATCTACGGTCACAGCCAGAGCGGTGCCGGCGACGACAACGCCCGCGATCGGCTCTGGGGCGATTTCGCGTTCGGCACCGAGTACGCGGCGGTGGGCGGTGCGGACGGCGTGGCGGGCAACGACACCCTGTACGGCCAGGGCGGCAACGACGACCTGTTCGGCGAAGCCGGCAACGATCTCCTCTGGGGCGGTGCCGCCAACGACTACATCTCCGGCGGCGAAGGCGAGGACACGATCTACGGCGAAGCCGGACCCGACATCATCACCGGCGGCAGCGGCGCCGACCTGATCTTCGGCGGGCTGGACGCCGACGACATCAGCGGTGACGGCGGCACCGATCTCATCTGGGGCAACGAGGGCAACGACTACATCCGTGGCGGCGCGGAAGACGACACCATTCTTGCCGGTACCGGCAACGACATCGTGCGCGGCCAGGAGGGTGACGACCAGATCTTCGGCGAAGAGGGCGACGATCAACTGTCCGGCGACCTCGGCAACGACGTCATCATCGGCGGCCTCGGCAACGACCTCGCCTGGGGCGGCGCCGGCCGGGACCGCATCTACGGCTCCGAGGGCGCGGACCAGCTCTTCGGCGGCGTCGGCGACGACGCGATCTACGGCGAAGCCGGGGACGACACGCTCTACGGCAACGAAGGCAACGACATGCTCGATGCCGGCAGCGGCCTGGACGCGCTGTTCGGCGGGGCCGATGACGACCTGCTGCTCGGCGGCACGGGAGTCGGCAAGTACCTGTCGGGCGACGACGGTGACGACCACATCATCGGGACCGACGACGGCGGCGAGGACCCGAACTTCGCCGATGCGGTCTGGTTCGGCGATCGCATCTACGGTGGCGCCGGCAACGACGTGATCGAGGGCCTGGGCGGTGCCGACTACATCGAGGCCGGCAGCGGCAACGACACCGTGGACGGCGGCACCCATGGCGATCGCATCCTCGGGCAGGACGGCGACGACTGGCTGTTCGGCAGCTTCGGCAACGACCAGATCTTCGGCGGCAACGACGACGACACCATCGACGGTGGCGTGGGCGTCGATCTCCTGCGTGGCGAGGAGGGCAACGACGAACTGATCGGCGGCGGCGGTGCCGGCGACGATCTGGGCGGCGGCGACGGTGAGGACATCCTGCGCGGTTCCGACGACGGCGCCGACATCATGGCGGGCGATGCTGGCCGCGACATCCTCTACGGCAACGGTGGCAACGATGTGATGCGCGGCGGCACTGGCGACGACATCCTCGACGGCGGCGCGGGCGACGATCTCATCGAAGGCAACGCCGGCATCGACGTGCTGGTCGGCGGCGCGCAGCACGACCGGCTGTATGGTCACAGCGAATCGGGCGCGGGCGACGACAACGCGGTCGACTGGCTCTACGGCGACTTCGGTACCGACCTCAACGAACCGGGTTCGGGTGGCGACCGGCTGTTGGGCCAGGGCGGCAACGACATCCTGTTCGGCGAAGGCGACGACGACTTCATCGACGCGGGCGGCGGCACGTCCAACATCGTCATCTACGGCACCGGCGAGAATGGAACGCCGTCCGACTTCGCGACGCCGGTTGCGACGCCTGCACCCGGTGTCGTGTCCTCCAACGCCGATCCGCAGGCGGTGGCGACGCTGCCTTCGGGTCCCGACTATGCGGGCTGGTGGGGTGAATTCTCCGGCTCCGCGAGCGGGGAGGGCGTGAGCGGCGGTGGCGGCGTATCGCTCGAATCGGCACTCGCGGTCGGCGCGAACACGCGTTACGCGGCCCGGACCGATACCCGCAACGGCAACACCGAGATCTACGTCGCGCGCCAGCAGAACGGTACGTGGGAACAGCTGGGCGGCAGCGCTTCCTTCGGCGGTATCAGCGGCACCCTGGCGCAGTCGCGCCGACCCAGCATCGTCGAGAGCGCCGGTGCGCCGGTGGTGGCCTGGACCGAGATCGGCGCGGGCGGCGCCTCGAACATCAAGGTCGCGCAGTGGAACGGTTCGGCCTGGGTGGCACTGGGTGAATCCCTGGACGGCGACGGGATCAGCAACACCGGCACTGCCGACAACGTGCAGCTGCTGGTGACGGCATCGGGTGTGGTGGCGGTGTGGACCGATCGCACGTCCGGCACGCCGCAGGTGCACGCGCGCCGCTTCGACGGCACCAACTGGGTGTCGCTCGGCGGCAGCGTGGCCGTGACGAGCTTCGTCCAGGGGGTGAGCGAAGTCTCCGCCGCGACCGATGGCACGAAGGTCGCGGTGGCCTGGGTGCAGGGCATCGGCGATGCGACCGAGATGCGGGTGCGCGAGTTCTCCGGCTCGAGCTGGACCCAGCTCGCCGACGCGAGCAGCAACGCGGGACCGAGCCGCACGCCGTCGCTGGCTTACTTCGGCGGCGCCCTGTTCGCCGCGTGGCAGGACCAGTCCTCGGGGCGCGAAGAGATCTACGTGCAGCGTTACAGCGGCGGTGCGTGGTCGGATACCCAACCCGGCGCCGATAGCGGCACGGGCGTGTCGGCCACCACGGGGCGAGCGTTCACGCCGAAGCTGGTGGCGGGCGGCGGCAAGCTGTACCTCGTTTGGGGCGACGACAGCGTGCAGGAGCGCCCCGACAATTCCGTCGCGTTCTACGTGAAGCACTACCTCGACGGGTTGGGTTTCGTCGAGCAGTTGCCGGGGGATGCATCGAACCGCGGCGTGAGCCCCACGCGCGGTATCGTCACTTCGCTCTCGGTAGCGGTGGATGCTTCGGGCCGTCCGTTCATCGCCTGGAACGATGCGCGCAGCGGCTCGCCGCAGACGTATGTGGCCGGCAACTTGAGCGCCGCCAGTCGCATCTTCACGGCGAACGGGTCGAACACGGTCCAGAACATCCTCGACAACAACGATCTCGGCGTCGGCGACATCATCTACGTCGAGGCGGGCAACCAGGCCGGCTTCACGCTGGGCGGCAACGACAGCGGCGTGACCATCCTGGGGGCGCCGACCCAGAATGCAACGTTCACCTCGGCGGTGACGGTCAACGCCGGCATCGGTGGCGTGCTGCAGCGGCTGCGGTTCCAGGGTGGCCTGCAAATCAACGGGGCGGCCGGCCTCACCGTCACCGACAACGCGTTCACCACGGCGGCGGTGACCGTCTCAGGCGGTACCGACGTCAAGGTGGTCCACAACGTCTTCACGTCGGGCGCCACGCTGCGTGTGGCCACCGCGGCGGGCGGCATCGTCGCGCACAACACCCTGTCGGCCGGCACGACCGGCCTGCAGATCGACGCCGCCTTCACCGGCGCGATCCGCGACAACGACATCACCGGCAACGCCGTCGGCGTGGCCTACGGTGGGGCGGCCGAGTTGATCGGCAACCGCATCTTCGGCAATGCCACCGGCGTGCGCAGCGCCGTGGCCGGCGGCACCGGCTTCGGCTTCGTCGGCGCGGCGACGCCGAACGACATCCACCACAACACCACCGGCGTGCAACTGGTCGGTGCGGTCGTCCGCAACCAGCACATCCGCGACAACACGACCGGGGTCACCGGCAGCGGCACGATCGGCGGCGACTCGTTCGACGTCGCGAACCAGATCGAGGACAACGGGACCGGTGTAGGTGCCTTCACCGGCACCATCCAGTTCAACCGCATCGCCCGCAACGACGTCGGCATCGCGGCGGCGAACGGCAATCGCATCCAGCACAACCTGATCTACCGCAACGACGTGGTCGGCGTGCGGGTCGCCGGCGTGTCCGATGTGCGCATCTACAACAACACGCTGTATACCGCGGCCGGCGACCTGATCCGGCTGTCCGGCGGTGCGTCCAACGTGGACGTGCGCAACAACGTGCTGTGGACCGAGAACGGCTACGACATCTACGTCGCCAACGACTCGCAGGTGGGGTTCTTCTCCGACTACAACAACCTGTACAGCTCGGGCACCGGCAAGATCGGCTACTGGACGCGCGACTTCAACGACGTGCTCGACTGGCAGGCGGACATCGCGCGCTTCGACCTGCACTCCATCGGTCGCACGGCGGTCAATCCGCAGTGGGCGGAGCCGCGCTTCATGAACCGCGGGCAGGACGATTTCCGGCTGATGCCGGTCACCGCTCAGCTGCGCTTCACCAGCCCCGGCGTCGACGACGGCGACGCGCGCGCCGATCAGGGCGTGCCACCGACCTACACGAACCTGCTCGCGAATGGCGGCTTCGAGTCGGGCGTGACGGGCTGGACCCAGGTCAACATCAACGGTGCAGCGTCAACGGCAGCGCCCGGTCCGCACGAGGGCTCTCAATACTATCGGCCGGGCACCACCGAGGAAGGTTACATCGAACAGGTGGTCAACCTCGTCGGACCGAGCGTCACGGCCGGCGACATCGACGGCCAGGACATGGAACTCGTGTTCGGTGGTCGGATCCGCGTCGCGGCGGAGTCGCCGCGCGATCGTGGTGCGATCGAGATTACGTTCCTCGATGGCGGCAACGCCGCCATCGGGACGGCGACACGCGTCAACGCGACCAGTACGGCCGACCGCTGGGAACTGGTGGGCGGCAGGGTCGACATCCCGGTCGGTGCGCGCAAGGCGGTGTACCGCTTCACCGCCGACCGCGAGCAGACCAGCGGGACGGCCGATGCCTACCTGGATGGAGCGTTCGCGTACGTGCGCTCCGAGGCCCAGGGCACCGATCTCGGCGCCTACGGCCACACGGTGGTCGACTCGCCGCGTACCGGCACGGCACGCATCGAGCTGCGCTATCCCGATCTGTACGCCGACCTCGAGAAGGAGAAGCCGCTCACCATCCGTTGGGAGACCTTCGGCAACGCCGGCGAGTCGCCGGTGCGCATCGAGCTGTGGCAGGACGGCGCCAACGGTCCGGCACTGCGTCAGACCATCGTCGCGGCCACGCCCGACGACGGCGAGTACATCTGGATTCCCTCGTCGAGCGGCCTCGACTTCGGCACCTACGGCCTGCGCATCCAGGTGTCGCTGGTCAACACGCCCATCGCCATCGACCGCTCGCAGGAAACATTCGCGGTTCCCGAGGACGGGACCACCTACTGGGTCGACGACGCCTCCAACGTCAACGACGAGAACACGCCGGGCGGTACCGGCGACAACCGGCATACCGGCAAGCGCGCGGATGCACCGAAGCCCTACGCCACCAACCTGCTGCGCGTGTACGACCTCAACGCCGCGTCCATCCTCAACATCGACACCGGCGACTACTCGATGATCGACCCGGTGGCGATCTCGGGGTCCACCGACCTCGGGCTGGGCCTCGACGAAGGCTTCACCATTCGCGGCCCCGCGAACGTCTCGAAGATCGCGGCACTCTTCCCCGCGATTCCGGGCGATCGCACCCAACCGGTGATCGTGTTGAACGACGCCGACAACATGACCATCACCGGGCTCACGCTGCGCAACGCGCTGCGCGGCCTCGACGTGAGCAACGGCAGCGACGACCTCGCGTTGTCCTACATCACCGTGTACGGCCATGCGCAGGACGGCATGCGTGTCACGACCAACGCGTCGCTCAGGACGTTCGATCACCTGACCGCCTACAACAACACCGGCCGCGGCATCTACGTGAGCGGGCCGATCGCCGGGTTCACCAACGGTCTCGCGTACGGCAACACGTCGCACGGCATCCAGATCGCCGGCGCGGCGCCGTTCGTGACCGACAACGTTGTGCACGACAACTCCGGCTATGGTCTGTACCTGGACAGTCTGGCCAACGGCTCCGTGGTCCAGCGCAACGTCGCCTACGCCAACGGGCAGGGCATCCTCGTCTATTCCTCCGGCAGCGGGGCCGAGACCCTCGTCGGCACCCTCGATCTCGCCTCCGGCAACGGCAATCTGGTGTACGGCAACTATTCGGTGGGCATCACGGCCGCGTACAACACCCGGGTGGCCGGCAACACGGTCCGCAATCAGACCTTCCAGTACGCCACCGGCATCAGCACGTTCGGCGGGGCCTCCGTTCAGCGCAACGTCGTCTATGGCAACTACACCGGCATCGAAGTCTCGAGCGGCGGTGATGTCACCGAGAACCGGGTCTACGGCAACACCTACACCGGCATCCAGGGTTACGCGGCGAACGGCTTCAACCGCAACGTCGTGTACTCGAACGAGACCAACATGCGGGTCTCGAGCAACACCCAGCTCACCAACAACCTGCTCTACGACAGCGAGCTGTACGGTGTCTACATCGCCGGGACCACCGGCACCACGCTGGTCAACAACACCATCTACGCCGCGGTCGGCGACGCGGTGCGCATCCAGCAGAATGCGAACAACATCCGCCTGCGCAACAACACGATCTGGGTCGGCACCGGCGACGGCATTTCGGTGACCTCGGACTCGCAGAGCGGTTTCGCCTCTGACTTCAACCTCTTCTTCACCACCGGCTCCGGCAGCGTCGGCTCCTGGCAGGGTGCCGATCGCAGCACGCTGCTCAACTGGCAGACGGCGACGTTCGGCGACAAGAACAGCCTGTACGGCGACCCTTCGTTCGTGGACATCGACGGCGCCGACGGGGTGCTGGGCTACCAGAGCTCGGCGAACGACGGTCGCGACGACGACTTCCACGAGCGCAGCCAGTACGGCAGCTACCACGGCGGTTCGCTCGCGCCGGTGGCGGGCAACGGCGGCACCGGCTTGCCCGTGTTCCTCACGGCGACGCTGACGCTCGACGGCAGCACGTCGATGGGCATCGACCGCGGCGCACCCGCCGATCCGTTCAACCTCGAACCGGCCAACAACGGCGGCTACGTCAACATCGGCGCGTACGGCAACACCGCACAAGCTTCGAAGAGTCCGTCCACCTACGTGCTCGTCACCAATCCGAACGGCAACGAAGCGATTCCGCAGGAGTCGAGCTTCGACATCCGGTGGCGCTCCACCGGTTTCGCCGGCAATGTCGGTATCGACTGGTCGAACGACGGCGGTGCCACCTGGACGGTACTGTCGGCGGACGAGGCCAACGACGGGACCTTCACCTGGACGGTCGCGCCCGGCACCTTCCCGATCGACAACGACTACCGCATCCGGGTCCGGTCGGTCGCGACACCGTCGATCCTCGACGTATCGGACAACCTGTTCGCGGTGACGGCGCCGATCAGCATCTACTACGTCAACGATGGGTCGACCGCCGGCGACCAATACACCACGGCCATCGGCAACGACGGCAACGACGGCCTCACGCCCAACACGCCCAAGGCGTCGATCCGCGCGATTCTCGAGACCTACAACCTCGACGCCGGCGACATCATCCGCGTCGATCACGGGCAGTACGACCTCACGACCAACATCACGATCACCAACGACGATTCCGGCGTCACCATCGAAGGGCCCAACTGGGCCGGCGGTCGGGCGGTGATCAATCGCGCCAACTCCAGCAGCACCAGCTATGTGTTCCAGCTCGTCAACGCAGACGACGTCACGCTGCGCGATCTGGTGATCACCGGTGCGTACTACGGCATCTACGCCGCCGGCGCCGCGGGCAGCGAACGGCTGCGCGTGGAGGGCTCCGAAATCACCGGCAACATCGCGATCGGTGCGTACATCGCCGGAACCGGCGGCGTCAGCAACAGCACCCACAACCTCGACGCGTTCTTCTCCGACAACGAGGTCTACGGCAACGGCACGGGCATCCAGGTGGATGCCTATGGCGGCCGCATCGTGGGCAACCACGTGTGGGGCAACAGCTACGGTATCTCGGCGAGCACCAACGCCTATTCAGGCGCGCCGGTGCAGATCCTCGACAACGTCGTGCACGACAACAGCAACGTCGGCATCGGCGGCTACTACATGGCGCTGGTCGACGGCAACACTAGCTACGGCAACGGCAGTTACGGCATCTCGTCCTACAGCGATCAGGCGATCATCACCAACAACCTGGTCTATCGCAACGCCGCCGGCATCAACTTGAGCGTCGGAGCGATCGGACGCTACAACCGCGTGTACGCGAACGCCGGCACCGGCATCGAACTGGGCGGTGGCGGTGGTGCCGTGGCCGAGTACAACATCGTCTACGACAACGCCATCGGTATCTCCGAGTCGCAGTCGCGGGTGGCCAACAACCTGGTGTACGACAACGCGACCGACGGCATCCTCGTCTACGGCGTGCACGACGGCTACCGCGGGATCTACAACAACACCGTGGTGCAGCCGACCGGGAATGCGCTGCGCATCAGCGTGAACGGCAACAACGTCCAGTTGCGCAACAACATCCTCGAGGTGGGTAGCGGCTACGCCATCAACGTGCCGTCGAACGCGCAGAACGGCTTCACGTCCGACTACAACCTGTTCCGCCTGACCGGGACCGGCAAGGCCGCGTTCTGGGAAGACCGCGCCTTCAACACCTACGCCGACTGGATGTACGAGACCGGGTTCGATCCCGAAGGGCTCGCCGCGGACCCGCAGTTCCTCGACCCCTCTGGCGCCGACGGCCTGCGCGGCTACAGCCTCGACACCGTCGGCAGCAGCAGCATCATCGACGATGGAGATGCAGGCTTTTCGACCACCGGGGCCTGGCAGTTCGTGCAAGGGCGTCTCAGTCAGGCGGGGCCGCCGCCGGTCACCGCCACGCCGCTCGAGCAGTCCGTGTACAACACGGCCTACGGACGCGACATTCTCCAGATTCCGGGCGGCGGAGACGGTCAGTCGGTAGCGCGCTGGACTTTCGCCGGTCTGGCCGATGGCACCTATCAGGTCGGCGTTCGCTGGCCCACGGGCAGCGGTCTCGCCCCCAACCAGGGGCGGTATCGCATCTACGACGGTGCGGTGGACGTTTCGAACGTGGTGGGCATCGCCACGCTGTCGCAGGGCGCGGTCAACGATTTCACGGCCGACGGGACCAGCTGGGAGACCCTGGAGACCGTCGAGATCCGCAATGGCGTGCTGATCGTCGAACTGTCCAATGCCGGCAGTTCCACGTCGAACCGGATCCTTGCCGATGCCGTGCGCATCCAGCGCATCCAGGGCGACCACGGCGTGGACGACAACTTCCGTCTCGCCCAGAGCTCCATCGCCGTGGATCGCGCCGACCCGCGGTCGGCTTTCCTGAGCGAGCCCGGCAACAACGGCGGGCGCGCCGATCTCGGAGCCTACGGCAACACCGTGCTGGCCACGCAGAGTCCGGCCCAACTGGTCCAGGTGGTGAATCCCAACGGACTGGAGAAGGTGGAAGCCGGCAGCAGCGTGCCGATCCAGTTCCGCAGCGCCGGACTCACGCCGTACGAAACCCTGCTGTTGATGAATGTCGGCAACGCCGGCAGCTTCGTCGAAGGATGGTCCACGGAGCTTTACCGCACGGCCGGCCGCACGACCAACACCGGCACCGTCTTCACCACTGCAGGCGTAACCGATGCCGCGCCGCCAGCGATCTACCAGACCTATGCCTATGCGGACTCCGGCATCGGCAACAAGGTCTCCTTCCAGGTTCCCGTGGCGGACGGCAGCTACCGGGTCCTCCTGCACACGATGTCGGGTACCGACGCGATCAACGCAGCCCGTTTCAGCATCTCGATCGATGGGGTGCAGGTCGCCGACTCCGTGGACCGCCGCGCGCTCGCGGGCGCCAACAACAAGGCGGTGGTACTGGCCTACGACGTCACGGTCACGGGGGGCGACGGGTTCACGCTCGACCTGACCAATCTCACCGCCAACAGCGCGGCCGTGCTGGCCGGGATCGAGATCCGTCGCGTCAATCCGGATGGCGTCGCGAATCCCACCGTCAGTCTGGATGTCTCCACCGACAACGGCGCGACGTGGACACCGATTCCCGGCGCGAGCGGACTCGCTTTGGACCGTTTCGGCGATGGCACTTTCATCTGGACGCCCGAGACGGTTGCGCCCAATGCTCTCATCCGCGCACGCTCCTCGTCCGGAGTGGCGCCGGTGTCGGACGTTTCGGATTTCACGTTCCAGATCGCCAACGCGGGCACGGCGTACTACGTCAACGACGGATCGACCGCCGGGGACGAGTACACCACTGCCACCGGCAACAATGCGAACGACGGCAAGACGGCGGCGACCCCCATGGCGAGCCTGGCGGCGCTGTTGCGAGCCTACGACCTCGATGCCAACGACGTGATCTACGTCGACACCGGGAACTACGATCTCGCCACCAACATCCTGCTGGAAGCGCAGGATTCCGGCGTGACGATTCGCGGTGCTCTCAACCATGCGACCGTCCTGAACCGCGGCAACACCGGCCAGTCGGTGTTCCTGCTCGCGGGGGCCGACGACGTCACCATCGAGCACCTGTCCCTGACCGGCGCGGCCTACGGCGTCTATGGCGGCAGCAGCGTCGACTCCGATCGGGTGACGTTGGACAACGTCAAGCTCTACGGCAACACGTACGGCACCAACATCACCAGCACCAACGACGACTTCACCGTCCGCAACAGCGAGATCTACAGCAATACCAACGGGCTCGTACTGAACGGTGTGACCGCCCTGGTCGAGAACAACCTGATCCGCAACAACACCACCGGCATCTCGGCCGGCGGGTCGGGTTTGACGGCGCCCGACCGTATCTTCATCCGCGGCAACGAGGTGCGGAACAACAGCACCGGCATCAGCGCGAGCTACGCGGTGACGGTGGAGGACAACCAGATCCATCACAACACGGGTACGGGCGTCTATGCCGATCAGAGCCCCATCGTTCGGCGCAACGTCATCTATGCCAACGGCGGAGACGGGGTTTCGGCATCGAACGGCGCAAGCGTTCTGGACAACCGCGTCTTCGGGAACACCGGAAACGGCGTGTACATCCGCAGCGGCAGCGTGTCCGGCAACCAGATCTACAACAACTCGACCGGGGTCTACCTCGACAGCAGCAGCACAGTCCGCAGCAACCTGATCTACGGCAACACGGTGCAGGGCGTGCGGATGAACGGGTTCCAGGGCGCGGGCAATGGCCTGTTCGGGAACACGATCTATCAGCTCACCGGCGACGCCGTGAATGCTACCGGAGGCGGCAGCAACACTTCGATCCGCGACAATATCCTCGTGGTGGGTGCGGGCTACGCACTGCGCGTCGGCGACGACACGCAGGTGGGGTTCGCCAGCAACTACAACCTGTTCCAGACCTTCGGCACGGGGAAGCTCGCCTTCTGGGAAGGGCGCGACTTCATCACGCTGTCTGACTGGTTCTACGAGACCGGCAACGACGGCGAGAGTGGGGTCGGCAACCCGCAGTTCGTCGACATCGACGGTGCCGACGGCGTGCTCGGCTACTCGGGTGGCGTGGATCGCGGAGCGGACGATGACTTCCGTCTGGCGGTCGGCAGTCCCGGCGTGGACCGTGGCGACCCGTTCTCGCTGTACCTTGCCGAGCCGGCCAGCAACGGCGGACGCGCGGATGTCGGCGCGTACGGTAACACCGCCAAGGCCACCCAGAGCCCGGCGCAGATGGTGCAGGTGCTGAACCCCGACGGGATGGAGAAGTACGAAGCGGGACAGACGGTGCAGGTCGACGTGCGTAGTGCCGGCCTCACCCCGTACGATCTCCAACTGCTGCTGAACACCGGCAATGCCAGCACGCCGGTCGACGGTTGGGCGCCGGACCGCTACCGCACCGCGGGAGTGGAGACCGGCAACACCCAGACCATTGCCACGGCGGGCGTGGCGGATGCGGCGCCGCCGTCCATCTACCAGAGCTGGTCCTACGCCAACTACGGCCTGGGGCAGAAGCTGACCTACGTCCTGCCGGCGGCGGACGGCACCTACCGCATCCTGCTCCACACCTTCTCCGGGGGCGAGGGCGTGGGCACCCAGCCGTTCAGCGTTGCGCTCAACGGCAACGTGGTGGCCGCCAGCGTCGATCGCCGGGCGATAGCCGGCGCGACCAACAAGGCCGTAGTGCTGGCGTACGACATCACGGTGACCGGCGGCACCGGCATCACGGTGGACCTCACCAACCTGGCCACCAACTACGGCGCGGTCCTGTCCGGCATCGAACTGCGGCGCGTCAACCCGGGCGGCGTGGCCAACCCGACGGTGGACCTGGAGGTCTCCACCGACAACGGCGGTTCCTGGATCCCGGTGGCGGGCGGCTTGGCGGTGGATCGGTACGGCCGCGCCACCTTCACCTGGAATGCGGGACCGATCGCCACCGGTGCGCTGATCCGCGCGACGGGCCACGCCGGCGGCACCACGGTCACCGACGTTTCCGATGCGCCGTTCCAGATCGCGAACGCGGGTACGGCGTACTACGTGAACGACGGCTCGCTGCTCGGCAACGAGTACACCACCGCGGCCGGCAACAACGCCAACGACGGCAAAACGCCGAACACGCCGATGGCTTCGCTCGCGGCGCTGCTGCGGGCCTACAACCTCGATGCCGGCGACGTGATCTACGTTGACACCGGCGTCTACAACCTGTCCACCAACATCGTCCTGACGGCCGAGGACTCCGGCGTCACCATCCGCGGGCCGGTGCTGCCGACTCACGACGCGGTGCTCGACCGCGGCAACACGAACTCCAATCAGCGGGTGTTCTCGTTCGAAGGTGCGTCGGGCGTGACGCTGGAATGGCTCAACGTGACCGGCGCCCAGAACGGCATCGAGGCCGTCGGCGCGACCGGCAACGACAACGTCACGTTGCGGTTCATGGACGTCTACAACAACTCGAATCACGGCGTGAGCATCACGAGCGGACACTCGGACTGGATGATCCGCGACAACGACGTCCACAACAACGGTCAGTACGGCATCTATTCCTCCAGCGGCGAGCGCGCGCGCATCGAGAAGAACGAGGTCTACGGGAACACCCAGGGCATGGTGGTCTCCGGCTCGTCGGAGGCGAACCGCTCGTTCGTCACCGGCAACGACGTGCACGACAACAGCAGCATCGGCATCAACATCACGAGCTACGTCACCGCCAACGGCAACCGCGCCTACAACCACAACGGCTCGGGCGACATCGGCATCTACAGCTACAACGCCTCGTCGCTGGTGACCGACAACGACGCCTACAACAACACCACCGGTATCCAGACCGGCTATCAGGGCTGGATCGTCGGCAACCGCTCGTTCGACAACGTCTACGGCGTCGTCACCTACTACTCGAGCAACATCTCTCGCAACTACGTCTACTCCAACTCCGTGGGGATCGCCGACCAGGGCTACTCGGAGATCTTCAACAACCTGGTGTACGCCAACACCAACGTCGGCATCACCATCACCTACAGCCACGTCGCTGGGGACCGCACGGTCTACAACAACACCGTGTGGCAGGACACGGGCGACGCGATCCAGGTGAGCGGCACCGCCAACATCCGCATCCGCAACAACTTGCTGTCGGTGGGCAACGGCTACGCGATCAACGTCGCGGCCGACGGCCAGGGCGGCTTCAGTTCGGATTACAACCTGTTCGATCTGCGCACCGCCGCCGCAAGGGCTGGTCGCTGGGGGGCGGCCGAGTACATGACGCTCGCCAACTGGCGCGCCATCTCGCCCAGCCACGACGCCAACACCAAGGTGGGCGATCCGAAGTTCCTCGACATCAACGGCGCCGACAACGTGCTGGGTGACCAGGACGTGACGACCGGCGACGGCTACGACGACAACTTCAGCCTGGACGCCGGCTCCGCGGCGATCGACTCCGCCAGTGCGTACGAGGCTGCCAAGCCGGTGCCCAACTATCCGCACGACGCGGCGCTGCTCGACATCGAAGGCCGTCCGCGGCAGGACGATCCGTCCACACCCACGCCACCCGGCCTGAACACGGGCGCGGGCTGGGACCTGTTCGTGGAGTCGACGCCCGCCGCCAGCAGCTATGCCGAGACCGGGACCGCGATCCCGCTGCGCAGCTCGAACAACTCGGCGACGGTGACGCTCCCGTTCGCGTTCACGTACTACGGCAAGGTGTATACGTCGGTGCAGGTCTCCGTCAACGGCTTCCTGCACTTCGGCGGCCTCGACGCACCGACGAGCACCGACGACAACACGCTCGACGCGTTCCTGCGCAACGCGCGCATCGCGCCGCTGTGGGACAACCTGCGCACCGACCAGACGCAGTCGGCCGCGTCCGGCTCGACCGTCGGCAACGTGTTCGTCGACACCGGCACGGCGAATCAGATCACGTTCCGCTGGGCCGCCACGCGCCAGGATACCGGCGGCGGCGACGTGAACTTCGCCGTCACCCTCTTCGCCAACGGCAGCATCCAGTTCGACTACGGCGACGGCAACCAGTCGCTGACGCCGACCGTCGGCCTGTCCGCCGGCAACGGGTTCACCTTCGTCGCCTCGTCGTACAACGGTCAGTCCAACCTCAACAATGCCGCGAGCAAGCGGTTCACGCCGACGCCGGGTCTCACCTACTTCGACATCGGTGCCTACGAGTTCCTGGGCAACTCGGGCGACGCGGTTCCGCCGACGGTGACGAACGTCACCACCCTGCCGCCGAACAACGGCACCACGGCGCTGGCATTCTCCAGCATCCAGGTTTCCACCTCCGAAGCGCTCAACAGCATCAGCGCGCGCAGCCCTGCGAACTACGAACTGCGCGAAGCCGGGGTCGACAATCAGTTCGACACGACCGACGACGTGATCGTCAGCCTGCGGCCGGCGTATTCGTATCCGGAAACGTCGCTGACGCTCGACTTCCTCACCGGCATCAACGGCGCACCGGGCATCCTCGCGGACGGGGAATACCGCCTGACGCTCTCGGGCACGAAGGCCATCTACGACCTGTCCGGCAATCCGCTCGACGGCAACGGCGACGGCACGGGCGGCGACGACTACGTTCGTTTCTTCACCATCGACCGCACCAGCAACGTCGCCCCGGTCGCGAACGACCAGAACCTCACGGTCAACGAGGACGGTTCCATCGTCGTCACGCTCGCTGCGTCGGACGCGAACGGCGATCCGCTTATCTACACGCTCCTGGGTGACCCGGCGCACGGCACGTTGAGCGAGTTCAATCCTGCGACCCGCACCGTGCGCTATACGCCGACCGCGGGCTACACCGGGACGGACAGCTTCGGCTTCCACGTCGACGACGGCAAGGCGGGGACCGACAATGGTCTCATCGCCATCACCGTGCTGCCGATCAACGATGCGCCGGTGGTCCAGAACCAGACCATCACGCTGGACGAAGACACCTCGCGGCTCATCGTCCTGGATGCATCCGATACCGAGACGCCGCGTGCGAACCTGGTGTTCACGCTGGTGACCGGGCCGCAGTTCGGCACCCTGGTGCAAGGGGCAGCGGGCGGTTGGACCTACACGCCCAACGCGAATTACACCGGGCCGGACAGCTTCACCTGGACCGTGCGCGACCGCGGCGATCCGGATGGTACGGCGGCCAACGCCATCACGTCCGCACCCGCCACGGTGACCCTGACCGTCACCCCGGTCAACGATGCTCCGGTCATCGCGACCGTCGGCGACCAAGTGGTTCTGGAAGGCTCGACCCTGCTGGTGGATCTCGACGCGACCGACCAGGAAGGCCAGGGCATCACGTGGAGCCTCACGACGGCGCCTGCCGGCATGAGTATCAACCCCACGACGGGGGTGATCACCTGGATCCCGGTCGACGGCAATGCCAACGCGCAAGTGATCGCCCGGGCGATGGATGCCGGCAGTCCCGCGGCGTTCTCGACCTTCACGTTCAACGTCGTCGTCCAGAACGTCGCGCCCACGCTTACCCTGAGCGGTGCGGCTTCGGTCGACCAGGGTGTGGCCTATACCCTGAGTCTGGGTCGATCCGATCCCGGCGCCGATACCATCGCGTCGTGGGAGATCAACTGGGGCGACGGCCAGATCGAAACCGTCGCCGGTGCCGCCGCCAGTGTCCAGCACACATTCTTCGCGGGGGGCACGACCTACGGGATCACCGCAACCGCGACGGACGAGGACGGCACCTTCGCGTCGAACACGCTGAACGTCAACGTGCAGGCGCCCAACACCGCGCCGGTGCCGCAGTCGCAGACCATCTTCCTCGACGAGGACACGCCCACCGTCATCACGCTCAACGCGACCGATATCAACGGCGACCCGCTCACCTACACGATCGAGGAAGCACCGGACTTCGGCACTCTGTCGGCCATCGACCCGATCACACGTCAGGTGACGTTCACCCCGACCGCGAACGTGCGCGGCAACGACAGCTTCACCTTCCGTGTGAGCGACGGTCTCGCCTCCGCGGTGGGCACCATCACGCTCAAGATCCGGCCGGTCAATGACGCACCTACGGCCAACCCGACGACCTTCAATACACCCGAGGACACGCAGCTCGTCGGGCAGCTCACCGGGTCCGACCTCGAAACGCCGACCGAACTCACGTTCACGCTGCTGAGCGGTCCCGCGAGCGGCACGCTCACGCTGAATCCGGACGGCACCTTCACTTACGATCCGGTGGCGAACTTCACGGGCACGGTGAGCTTCCGCTTCACCGTGAGCGACGGCGGCGACGACGAGCTCGATTGCGGCTGCCCGCTGGAGCCGAGCGGCTTCACGGCTTCGCCGCCGAGGACCAGCACCTCGGCATTCGTCACCATCAACGTGACGGCCGTGAACGATCCGCCGGTTGCCGGTGACGACTCCTACAACGTCACGGCGGGCGAGACTCTCACGGTGACCCCGGACGGCATACTCGGCAACGACACCGACATCGAAGGCAACACGCTATCGGTCTCGACGGTGATCGACGGTGTCGACAACGGGGTCCTCGATCTGCAAGCCGACGGCAGCTTCACCTACACGCCGAACGCGGGGTTCACCGGGAGCGATCAGTTCACCTATCGCGTCTCCGATGGCGCGGGCGGATTCGACGATGGGCTCGTGACTATCACCGTCTCCGCGGCGCCCAATGCCGCGCCGGTGGCGGCGGGCGACAACTATTCCGTGCAGGAGGGACGCACGCTGACGGTGAGTGGTCCCGGCGTGCTGGGCAACGACAGCGATCCGGATGGCGACGCGATCGTCGCCGACCAGTTCACTCAAGGCACCAACGGGTCGGTGACCCTGGCCGCCAATGGTAGCTTCAGTTACACGCCGAACGCTGGCTTCAGCGGTATCGACACATTCACTTACCGAATCTTCGACGGAGCGGCCTACTCGGCCTACGCGACGGTAACCATCGAGGTGGTGGAAGGCACGCCACTCGCGACGGCAGACAGCTACTCGATCCAGCAGGGGCAGACGCTGATCGTCGCAGTCCCGGGTCTGCTCGCGAACGACAGCGACCCGAACGGCGACCCGGTCGTCGCCGAACTGCTCACACAGGCCGCCAACGGGTCCGTCACGCTGGCCTCCGACGGCAGTTTCACGTACACCCCCAACGTCGGTTACGCGGGCACCGACAGCTTCACCTACCGCATCAGCGACGGGTTCAGCGGGACCGATGAGGCCGTGGTGACGATCGACGTGACCTCCACCAACAGCGCCCCGGTCATCGCACCCGTCGGCGCCCTGCCGGCCGAGGAAGGCGATGTCGTCGTCATCGACATCGATGCGACCGACGCCGACGGCGACGGTATCACCTTCGAGCTGGTCGACGCACCCGCCGGCGCCACGATCGACCCGACGACGGGTCTCTTCAAGTGGACGGCGACGGACGGCGACGCGAATTACGGCGTCACGGTCCGTGCGAACGATGGCAAGGGCGGCTCGAGCGAGGCGACCTTTGCGGTCAACGTCGCGAACTTGCCACCGGCCATCGGCCTCGTAGGTTCCGACACGGCGGTTCTGGGTACGCCCTACACGCTGACCGTCGGTGCCGGCGACCCCGGCGACGACACCGTGACCCAGTGGGAGATTGACTGGGGCGATGGCAACGTGGAGATCATATCGGCCGGCGACACGCTGACGCTCCAGCACACCTACAACAGCGGCACCGGTGTTTTCGACATCAGCGTGGCGGCCACGGACGAAGACGGCACGTGGGACGCGGCCGAAGGCCTGACCGTGAATGTCGTCCCCGCCCAGTTCCGGGTTACCGCGTTCACGCCCACCGCCAGCGGCTTCAGCGTCCGTTTCAACCAGGAGATCGATCCGAGCGTACTCAATCTGTACCAGGGCGCCGGCAGCGACCCGCTGCGCACCGGCGATGCCGACGTGCGCGTGCTCCTGGGCACCACACCGGTCCGCGGTTCGCTGGTGATGGATGCGGACGGCCGCGGCTTCGCCTTCGTCAAGACCGGCGGCACCCTCACGGCGGGCACCTACAACGTTACCATCGCGAGCCGCGCCAATGGCTTGATCGACTCCCTCGGTCGCCTGCTCGACGGGGATGCGAACGGCACCGCCGGCGGCGCCTACACCACGTCGTTCGTGGTCGGGGCCATCTCCGCCACCACGCCCGTGCTCTCCCTGCCGGACTTCATCCGAGGGCCCGGCCAGGATGTGCGGGTGCCCAACAACGGCGCGGCCGGGGTCGCGCTGCCGCTGACGCTGTCGAACGCCAACGGTGTCCAGCGCGTGACGTTCCTGTTGAACTACGACGCGAGGCTGCTCGACATCTCGACCATCGAGGCGATGCCGGGCGGGCCGGCGGCCACGGTTTCCGTGACGGGCGTCCCTGGCGCGCTGCGCGTGACGATCGAGTTCGCGGCGCCGCTCAGCGGTGCCGCAGCGCGCGCCATCGCTAACATCCGCGCCACGGTCCCCGCGACCGCACCCTATGGCGAGCAGCATCGCCTCGACATCGCCGAGGTTCAGGCGACGTTGACCGGCGGCGGCACCGTCGCCGGCATCGACGACGACGCGGTGCACGCGGTGGGCTACCTCGGCGATACCGACGGCAACCGGAGCTACGGAGCGAAGGATCCGTTCCTGCTGCAGAACGTCGTGGCGGCACGGGAAAGCGGCTTTGGCGCGTGGGCGTTGACCGACCCGACCGTGGTGGGCGACATCGTCGCCGCTGCGGGCCTCAACGTGCTCGATGTGCTGCGGCTGCAGCAGCACGTCATTGCGCTCGCCCACAACCCGTCGGTGGGGCTGCCGGAGTTCCCGCCGATCGTGCCGCTTGGCTCGCTGTCGGTGCTCGCGCTGTCGACCTTGCCCGCGCCCGCGGAGCAGCCGCTTGCGCCGCCGATGGAGTTGGCCGGCACCAAGGTCAACTGGGAAGGGCGGTTCGCGCCGGACGAGACGACACCGAACGTCGCGGCCGCCGGTGCCGCGGCGGCCGGGACGTCGGTGGACTGGATGAACTCGCCGTGGGCGCGGGATCTCACCGATCGCCTTGCCACATCCCATGCCCAGGCGGAAAGCGCGTCGAAGAGCGTGCTGCCGGGCCGGGAACTGTTGCGGACCCTGACACGGGCGTTCGCGCGGCGCTGATGGGCCTCGTTGCCCCGGATGCATGCCGTCCCGGCTGCATCCGGAGGGGGGCCTCGGGGAGGCGCCGGGCAACGGGTGCCCGTGGCCTATAATTCAGGCTGTTATCCCCAGCGCCCGCCCGGGCACCACGCGCCGCCCGGCACCCATGCAGCTCATCGCTTTCGGAGTGAATCACCAGACCGCACCGCTCGCCATCCGCGAGCAGGTGGCGTTCCCGACCGAGAATCTGCGGCCGGCGCTGCGCAATCTGGTGGAGCACACCCCGGTGCGCGAAGCAGCGATCATCTCCACCTGCAACCGTACCGAGGTCTATTGCTCGACCGCCGAGCCGTCGCAGGTGAAACGCTGGCTCGCCCAGTACCACAGCCTCTCGACCGACCGACTCGATCCGTTCCTGTACGAGTTTCCGAGCGAGCAGGCGGTGAGCCACGCGTTCCGCGTCGCCAGCGGTCTCGACTCGATGGTGATCGGCGAAGCGCAGATCCTGGGTCAGATGAAACAGGCGGTGCGCGAGGCCGAGGAAGCGGGCACGCTCGGTACGGTGCTCCACAAGCTGTTCCAGCACACCTTCTCGGTGGCGAAGGAGGTGCGCACGCGGACCGACATCGGCACGAGTTCCGTGTCGCTGGCCGCGGCGGCGGTCCGGGTCGCCGAGCGCATCTATCCGGATCTGGCCGAGCAGTCGATGCTGTTCATCGGCGCCGGCGAGATGATCGAGCTCTGCGCGACCCACTTCTGCGCCCGCAAGCCGCGCGCCGTGACGTTCGCCAACCGCACCACCGATCGCGCGGCGGAACTGGCATCGCGCTTCTCGGCGCGCGCCGTCGCCTTGTCCGATCTGCCGGAACACATCGCCCATCACGACATCATCGTTTCCTGTACGGCAAGTCCCCTGCCGATACTCGGCAAGGGACTCATCGAGCGGGCCCTCAAGGCGCGGCGGCATCGGCCGATCCTCATCGTGGATCTCGCGGTCCCGCGCGACGTGGAACCGGAAGTGGGCAATCTGGGTGATGTCTTCCTCTACACCGTCGACGACCTCGGGCGCGTCGTGCAGGAAGGGCTCGACAACCGCCGGTCGGCCGTGACCCAGGCCGAGGCGATCATCACCGAAGGCGTGAACGATTTCATGCAATGGCTGCAGACCCGCAAGAGCGTACCGACCATCCGGGCGCTGCGCGACCATGCCGAGCGGCTGCGCCGGCACGAGATGGAACGTGCGGCCAAGGCCCTGGCCCGCGGTGATGATCCGGCGGCGGTCCTCGAGGCACTCTCGCACGGCATCACCAACAAGTTCCTGCACGCGCCCACCGCCGCCCTGCACGAAGCCGACACCGAAGAGCGCGACCGCCTGGTCCTGCTGCTGTCGCGGTTGTATTCCTTCCCCCGCGAGGAATGAAACCCAGCATCCGGGCCAAGCTCGCGCAGCTGTCCGCGCGGCTCGAGGAGATCAATCGCCTGCTCGCCTCCGAGGGTGCGACGGCGGACATGGATGCCTATCGGCGACTCACGCGCGAGCATGCCGAGATCGAACCGGTCGTGGCGCTCTACCAGGAGCACGAACAGGGCCGGCACGACCTCGACACCGCACAGGAGATGACGCAGGACCCCGAGATGCGCGACTTCGCGGAAGGCGAGATCCGCAGCGCGCGCGAGAAGCTGACGCGCCTCGAGGCCGAACTGCAGCGGGAGCTCCTGCCCAAGGACCCCAACGACGAACGCAATCTGTTTCTCGAGGTCCGAGCCGGCACCGGCGGCGACGAGTCCGCGCTGTTCGCGGGCGATCTGTACCGCATGTATTCGCGCTATGCCGAGCGCAACGGCTGGAAGGTCGAAGTGATCTCGCACAGCGCTTCCGAGATCGGCGGCTATCGCGAGATCATCGCGAAGGTTGTCGGACAGGGAGCGTATTCGAAGCTCAAGTTCGAATCCGGCGCGCATCGCGTGCAGCGGGTGCCGGTCACCGAGACCCAGGGGCGCATCCATACGTCCGCATGCACGGTGGCCGTGCTGCCCGAGGCGGACGAGGTGAGCGACGTCGTGATCAACCCGGCGGAGATCCGCATCGACACGTTCCGCGCATCCGGTGCCGGCGGTCAGCACATCAACAAGACCGATTCCGCCGTGCGCGTGACGCATCTGCCGACCGGCATCGTGGTCGAGTGCCAGGACGATCGCTCGCAGCACAAGAACAAGGCCCAGGCATTGGCGGTGCTGGCCGCGCGGATCCGCGACACCCAGCTGCGCGAGCAGGCGGCGAAGACCGCGGCGACGCGCAAGTCGCTGGTGGGATCGGGCGACCGATCCGAGCGCATCCGCACCTACAACTTTCCGCAGGGCCGGGTCACCGACCATCGCATCAACCTCACGCTCTACAAGATCGACGCGATCATGGACGGCGACCTGGATGAACTGACCGGCGCGCTGGTGGCCGAGCACCAGGCCGAACAGCTCGCGGCACTCGCCGAGGAAATGTGAGATGAGCACCGCGGCGGCGGTGACGACGCTGGGCGACCGGTTGCGCGGCGACGCGCATCGGGTGGTGGCGGCCGCCGGTGGCGAGTTCGCGGAGACCTTGCGAGCGGTCCAGCGGTTGGGGGAGGCGAGGTTGCGGCTGAGTCCCGCAGCGCGCATCGCGCGCGAACGGGATCCCGCGGCGATGTTCGACCTTGATGCGTATGCGGGCGATGTGGCGCGCCTGGCTGCGGGCGAGCCGCTCGCGTACGTGCTCGGGGAGCAACCGTTTCACGATCGCGTGTTCGTCGTGACGCCGGACGTGCTGATCCCGAGGCCGGATACCGAAGTGCTGGTGACGTGCGCGCTCGGTCGCCTGCCGCCGCACCGTGAGGCCACCGTGCTCGATCTCGGCACCGGCAGCGGCTGCATCGCGATCACCGTGGCGCTGGAGCGGTTGCGCGCCCAGGTCACGGCCCTCGATGCGAGCCCGGAGGCGCTGCGGGTGGCGATGCTCAACGCCGAGCGGTTGGGGGCCGGCAACGTGCGCTTCCTGCGTTCCCACTGGTTCGAGGCCGTGAGCGGCCAGCGGTTCGACTGCATCGTCGCGAACCCGCCCTACGTGGCGACCGGTGATCCGCATCTGGCGGACCTGGGGCATGAGCCGGTGAGCGCCTTGGTGGCCGGCAGCGACGGGCTCGCGGATCTGCGGCATATCGTGGCGCGGGCCTCCGATCACCTCGAGCCCGGTGGAGTGCTGATGGTGGAGCACGGTTTCGATCAACGCGATGCGGTCCTCGAGCTGTTCCGGGAGGCCGGCTTCACGGATCGGCAGGGCATCGACGATCTGGCGGGGCGTGCGCGAGTGGTGGTGGGGCAGCTTGCGGTTCCCGTCTCGACTTGAGGGGCGATGCAGGCAACCGCCGACACGAAGGACGCGAAGCACACGAAGGGAGCGCGAAGGGATGTCCTCAGGGTCTTTCCTTCGTGCTCCCTTCGTGTGCTTCGTGTTTCAAGCTTTTCTTTGACTTTCGGCCAGCCAGCCCCCATCTCGGCCCTACGGCCGACGTGGTTGTTGCCCGGCCGGCCGACCGGATAATATTGACATCCACTTGGCGCGCGGGCCCGGAACCCGCCCCAGACCCCTCCGAGGAGCCGTACCCATGGATACGCAGGAACGCATCCGCAAGCAGGTCACCGACAATTCGATCGTGCTGTACATGAAGGGCACGCCGGACGCACCGATGTGCGGCTTCTCTGCCGCCGCGGTGCAGATCCTCGAGGCCTGCGGCGTCGAGGAAGTGGCCACCGTCAACGTCCTGGAGGACGACGAGGTGCGCCAGGGCATCAAGGAGTTCTCGAGCTGGCCCACCATTCCCCAGCTCTACGTGAAAGGTGAATTCGTCGGCGGTGCCGACATCATGCGCGAGATGTATCAGAGCGGAGAGTTGCAGAAGCTCTTCGCCAAGTGACCGCGACTGGTTCTACGCTGCGGGCCGGCTCGAAGCCGGCCCGCTCGCTTTCTGCGCCGTGTCGTTCGATCGCGCGCCCTCCGGGGCTATCATTGACGTCCGGAACAAGACCACTCGAGTGGTCGCCGCGGGGGGCGCCATTCCATCGAAATGCCGCGGCTGGGTGCGCGCGCGGCCCGTTCGGGGCGGTCAGAGCAAGGGGCTCAACTAGATGATGGAATTGGTACGGCTGGCGCTGCGCCGGCCGTATACCGTGGCGGTGCTGTCGCTGCTCGTCCTGTTGCTGGGCGTGCTCGCGACGACGCGCATGATCGTCGACTTCTTCCCGAAGATCGACATCCCGGTGGTCTTCGTAGGCTGGCAGTACGCCGGCCTGTCGGCCGAGGAGATGGAGCGCCGGGTGGTGATCATCTCGGAGCGCGCCTACTCCACCACGGTGAGTGGCATCGAGCGCATCGAGTCGAACTGCATCCCCGGCATCGGCCTGGTGAAGGTCTTCTTCCATCCGGGCATGGACATCGGCGCAGCTATCGCGCAGATCAACGCGATCAACGGCACGGTGCTGCGCATCCTGCCGCCGGGCATCTCGCCGCCGGTGATCATCACCTACAACCCGGCGACCGTACCCATCGTCAACATGACCTTCTCCAGCAAGACGCTGCCGGAAGGGCGCATGTTCGACCACGCGTTCAACTTCGTCCGCGTGAGGCTGTTCACCATCCCGGGCCTGCAGACGCCGGCGCCGTTCGGCGGCCGCCTGCGCCAGATCTCCGTGGATCTGAACCCGACGCTGATGACGGCGAAGGGCGTGTCGCCGAACGACGTGGTGAACGCCATCCAGACGTCCAACCTGCTCATTCCCTCGGGTACCGCGCGCATCGGCACGTTCGACTACAACGTGCTGATGAACTCCAGCCCGGCGACCGTGGACGACTTCAACAAGATGCCGCTCAAGGTGCAGGGCGGCGTGCCGGTTACCATCGGCGACGTCGCGCGAGTGGAGGACGGTTTCACGGTCCAGAGCAACATCGTCCACGTCGACGGACGACGCGCCACCTACCTCACGATCCTCAAGCACGCGGACGCGTCCAGCCTGGACGTGGTGGCCGGGGTGCGCAACGCCCTCGAGGATATCCGCGCCGGCGCGCCCGAGGGCATGGACATCTCGCTCGACTTCGACCAGTCGAAGTTCGTGAAAGCCGCCATCATCAACGTGGCGAGCGAAGCCGTCATCGCCTCGGCCCTGGTGTCGCTCATGATCCTGCTGTTCCTCGGCAGCTGGCGCAACACCATCGTCGTGATCACGTCGATTCCGTGTGCCATGTTCGCCGGGGTGATCTGCCTGTACCTGACGGGCAACACGATCAACCTCATGACGCTCGGCGGTCTCGCGCTCGCCACCGGCATCCTGGTGGACGACGCCACCGTGGCGGTGGAGAACATCCATCGGCACCGGGCGCTCGGGCAGCCGCTCACCGTGGCGATCATCGAGGGCTCGCGCGAAGTGGCCCTGCCGCGCACCATGGCCACGCTCGCCATCTGCATCGTGTTCTTCCCGGTGTCGTTTCTGTACGGCGCCTCGAAGTTCCTATTCACGCCGCTCGCGCTCGCGGTGGTGTTCTCGCTGCTCGCTTCCTACGTGCTTTCGTTCACGCTGGTGCCGATGCTGTCGCGCTTCCTGCTGGAAGGGGAGCATCACGGCGAGCACGCACCGGGCGGCAGACGATCCTTCGGGGCCCGGTTCAATGACGCGCGCGAATGGCTGCTCGGGAGGCTGACGAATTTCTACGGCGGCATCCTCACGATGGTGATGCACCACCGCGTCTTCATGATGCTCGTGGTCGTCGCGTTCGGCGGCGTCAGCATGGCCCTCGTGAAGGTGGTGGGCACCGATTTCTTCCCCACGCCCGACGTCGGCATCATGAAGCTGCACTTCCGGGCGCCCATCGGCACGCGCATCGAGGAGACCGAGAAGTACGTGCTCGAGATCAACGACGAGATCCGGCGCCTCATTCCCGAAGCCGAGCTGGATCGCATCAACGACATGGTCGGGGTGCCGCTGTTCTTCAACCTGGCCCTGGTGCCCACCGACAACATCAGCGGCATGGACGCGGAGATCCTGATCCTTCTCAAGAAGCCGCACAAGCCGGTGGAGCACTACATGCGCGAGATCCGCAAGGTGCTGCCGCCCAAGTATCCCGGCTCCGAGTTCTACTTCCAGAACGCGGACATCGTGACCCAGGTGCTCAACTTCGGCCTGCCCGCGCCCATCGACATCCAGGTGCAGGACTCCAACTTCGAGCGCGCGCAGGTCTACGCCGCGAGAGTGAAGCGGGCGATCGAGGAAACCGTCGGCACGGCCGACGTCCGCCAGATGCAGGTGCTGAACTATCCGTCCCTCAAGGTGGACGTGGACCGCATGCGCGCCGCGCGGCTCGGGCTGACCCAGCGCGACATCGCCACGAGCGCCCTGGTCTCGCTGTCGTCGAGCGCGATCATCAGCCCCTCCTACTTCCTCAATCCCAACGGCGTGAACTACACCGTGTCGGTGCAGACGCCGCCCGAGCGGCTGTCGACGGTGGATCAGCTGATGAGCACGCCGGTGTCGCCGGTCACCGCGCCGGTCCTCCAGCCCAACGGCGCGCGGGTCCTGACCGCCGAGCGCGGAGCGCCGGTCATCTCGCTCGGTAACGTCGCGACGGTGAAGCAGGAGTCGAGCTACCAGTCGGTGTCGCACTACACCGTGCAGCGGGTGATCGACATCGCCGCCAACCTCGACGATCGCGACCTGGGCAGCACCGTGCGCGACATCGAGAAGCGCATCGCCGAGATCACTTCCGAGAAGGATTTCCCGAAGACGACGAAGATCATCACCCGCGGCCAGTACGACGTCATGCAATCCTCGTTCAAGAGCCTGCTGCTCGGCCTGGTGCTGGCGGTGATCCTGGTCTATGCCCTGTTGGTCGTGCTGTTCCAGTCCTGGAGCGACCCGTTCATCATCATGATGGCGGTGCCGGGCGCGCTCATCGGCATCCTGTGGATGCTCACGTTGACCGGGACTTCGGTGAACGTCATGTCGCTGATGGGGGCGATCATGGCGGTGGGTATCGGCGTGTCGAACTCGATCCTGATCGTGAGCTTCGCCAACGACTACCGCGTCGCCAACCCGGACGTGGACGTGATCGACGCCGCTATCGAGGCCGGCCGCACCCGGCTGCGCCCGGTGCTGATGACGGCACTCGCAATGATCATCGGCATGATCCCCATGGCGCTCGGCCTGGGCGAGGCCGGCGAGCAGAACGCGCCGCTCGGCATCGCCGTGATCGGCGGCCTGATACTGGCGACCGTCTCCACGCTGTTCGTGGTGCCGGTCGTGTATACCTTCATGCGCAGGAAGATGCCGACCCTGCACGAACTCGACGCCCGCTTCGAGCGCGAGTCGCAGGGCGTCGGCGCAGTCTAGGAGATCACGATGCGGGGCAATCGTTCCTTCGGTGTGTTCTACGTGATCGGCATCGTCCTGATCGCGGTGGCCACCGGCGCCTGGTGGTACTTCCTGAAGGGCCGCGAAGGCAAGGAGGCGGCTGAGGCGAAGACCAAGACGGCGCAGCTCGCCGCCGGCCCGAACGTGACGATCGCCAAGTCGCAGCGCGGGCCGAACATCCGCCGACTGACGCTGGTGGGCGAGGTGCTGCCGGTGAAGTCCACCACGCTCTACAGCAAGGTGGGCGGCTACCTCACTCGCATCAACGTCGACGTGGGTGACCGGGTGACCACCGGCCAGGTCATCGCCGAGATCCAGTCGCCCGAACTCGACGCCCAGATCGCCACCATCACGGCATCGCTCGAGAACAAGCGCGAGATCGCGCGCCGCACTGAGGATCTCGCGAAGCAGGGCTTCTTCTCGCAGCAGACGCTGGACAACGCCAAGACCGAAGTGCGCGTCGCGGAATCCCAGATCAACGAGATCAGGACGCTCGCGAGCTACCGCACCATCCGGGCGCCGTTCGCCGGCGTGGTGACGGGGCGGTTCGCCGATCCCGGGGCGCTGGTCACGAACGCCGCCAGCAACCAGACGGCGGCGTTGCCGCTGGTCACGGTGGCCGATACGTCGCGTCTCAAGGTCACGGTGTACGTCGAACAGGCCGATGCGCCGTATGCGAAACCGGGCCTCGACGCGGAAGTGGTCGACGCCGCCGTGCCGGACCGCAAGGTGGCGGCGAAGGTGACCCGGGTTTCCGGCGAGCTCGACGCGCGGACCCGTACGCTGCGCACCGAGGTCGAGTTCGACAACAAGGCCGGCATCTTCGTCGCGGGTAGTTTCGTGAACGTTTCGTTGTTGATTCCCGCCACCAGCTACATCGAAGTGCCGGCCGGTGCGCTGATCAACCGCGACAAGAAGACCTGGGTCGCGACCATCGACGGCGAGAACAAGGCGCACTTGGTGCCGATCACCATGGCGAGCACCGACGGCAAGGTGCTGCGCATCGCGAGCGGCCTCGACGAGGGTGTCACGGTGGTGGTGAGCCCGCCCGCCGGATTGACTGATGGTGCCAAGGTGAATCCGCAGCAGCCTCCGGGTGCGCCGCCGCCCGCCAAGCCGGCCGAGGCGAAGCCTGCCGAAGCCAAGCCAGTCGCCGTGAAACCGGCGGACAACAAGTAGGCCGTCGCTCCTGCAGGGTCGGCGTCACACGGCCGGCCCGCCGCGACATCAGGCCGAAGCGCGCACTGGCATGGTTCCGAGGCGCACGTCGCGCCGCAAGAAGTCTTCGATGTCCACCGCGACCCGCGGATGGCTGAACAGATAGCCCTGGATCTCGTCGCAACCGAGCGCGGCGAGGAACTCGAGTTGCGCCTGCGTCTCCACGCCTTCGGCGACCACCTTGAGCCGCAGGCTGTGCGCGAGCGCGACGACCGCACGGGCGATCTCGGCGTCGTCATGGTCGTGCGGTACGTCGCGGACGAACGAGCGGTCGATCTTGAGGCAGTCGA
This sequence comes from Burkholderiales bacterium, assembly GCA_019745565.1. Lineage (GTDB taxonomy): Bacteria > Pseudomonadota > Gammaproteobacteria > Burkholderiales. The sequence continues at coordinate 73,623 of JAIESW010000023.1, read as the reverse complement.
TGGGCAACCGCTTCAGATAAGCGAGCGACGAGTAGCCGGTGCCGAAATCGTCCACGGCGATGCCGACGCCGATGTCCTTGAGGCTCTTCAGCTGTTTCGCGACGTGCTCGATGTTCTTCATCATCACGCTCTCGGTGATCTCGATCTCGAGGCACTGGGGATCGATGCCGGTCACCTGGATCACTTCGCGCATCTCGTCCACCAGATGGGCGCCGTAGAACTGGCGCGCCGACAGATTGACGGCCATGCGCAGCCGCGGCAGTCCGCGCTTGCGCCACGCATGAGCCTGCGCGCAGGCGCTGCCCAGCACCCATGAACCGAGTGTGCCGATGAGTCCTGTCTCCTCGGCGAGCGCGATGAACTCGCCCGGCGGCACGAGGCCTTCCGGGGTCGACCAGCGCACGAGAGCTTCCACGCCGGTGATGCGGCCGTCGGCGACCGACACCTGCGGCTGGTAGTGCAGCACGAACTGGCGCAGCTCCATCACCGCGCGCCGCAGGCGCGCTTCGAGGGACAGCACGTCGATCGCCGGCACGTACGGTTGCGAGGAGAAGAACTCGAACGTGTTCTTGCCGCCTTCCTTCGCGCGGTACATCGCGATGTCCGCGTGCTTGAGCAGCGTCTGGGCATCGAGCCCGTCGGCGGGGTAGGTCGCGATGCCGATGCTCGCGGAGAGCAGGAACTCGCGCTTCGCCACGGCGATCGGCTGCTCGATGGTGCGCAGCAGTTTGCGGCACAGTTCCGTGAGCCGGTCCGGGTTCTCCAGTTCCTCGATCAGGATCACGAATTCGTCGCCGCCGAGCCGGGCGACCAGGTCCGCGGCGCGCATGGTGCCGACCAGACGCCGCCCGATCTCGTGCAGCACCTCGTCGCCGACGTCGTGGCCCAGGCTGTCGTTGATGTTCTTGAAGCGATCGAGATCGATGAAGAGCACGGCGAGCCGCTTGCCCCAGCGCTCCGCGCGCGAGATGGCGTGGACCAGCTGGGCCGTGAACAGCGCCCGGTTCGCGAGCCCGGTGAGCTCGTCGTAGTGCGCCATGCGCCGGATGCGTTCCTCGGCCTCGCGCCGGCTGCTGATGTCCTGCAGCGAGCCCGATGCCTTCACCGGACTGCCGCGGGTGCCCATTCGGGCTGCCCCGGTGGCCCGCGTCCAGATGCGCCGCCCCTTGGCGGTGATCAGCTCCAGTTCGACGTCCCAGGACTTGCCTTCGCTGAGTGACGACTCGAACGCGTCGCGGATCGTCGCGCGCGCTTCCGGTGCGAAAAACTCGAGCGCGGTGTCGAGCGAAGGGACGTAGTCCTCCGGCGCGATTTCATGGATGCGGTACATCTCGGCAGTCCAGTACAGGTGACCGGACGCGATGTCGATCTCCCAACCGCCGACGCCGGCGGCTCGCTGGGTGGCCTCCAGCAGCACCGTCTGGCGCTGCAACTCCGCCTCCCGATTGAGCAGGATCGCTTCGGCCGCGTCGCGGCGGCCGGTCTCATGGCGCTGGCTGCGCACGCTCCATATGCCCGCAAAGGTCACACCGCTCAGCAGCAGCGCGAACAGCACGAACGGAACCTGCACGCGCTGGCGCCAGGCGGTCCAGACCACGTCGATCGGCACGGTGAGGTACGCCGTCATGGGTTGCGACTGCAGGCGCCGGAACGCGAGCAGACGGTAGTTGCGTGCGATCCCGCTCGTGCCCTCCGCGATGCCGGCTTCCGGATAGCCGTCGCGCTCCAGGAGTTCGGTGAGGTAGCTGATGTGGCGCTCGCCATACGCCTTCGACGGCTCGGGCGTGAGCGGCAGGCGGCTCTGCAGGTAGCCGTCGTCGCGCAGCAGGCCGATCACCGCCCCTTCGGGCAGGGACACGCCGCGCCACAGCGCCTGCTGGTCCGCGAGGCGCAGCACCGCCGAAATCACGTGGAGAACCTTGCCGTCCTCGCCCACTTCCCGCAGGCGCATGCTCATCACCCACTCCCCGAGGATGAGGCCATAGAACGGCCGACCCACGGACACGCCGTCGACGGCCAGAGCACGCTCGAATTCCTCGCGGAAGGTGGGGTTGGTCATCGGGTTGGCCGCGACGATCCGATCGTCGGTGAAGGTCGAGACCATCACGTGTCCGTCCGGCGACAGCACGTTGACCGCGGCCAGTTCCGACGCCTGCTTGTGGAACCGGGAGAGCACCTTGTGCACCCCGGCCGGATTCCGGAGACCACCTTCGGTCCGTACATCGACCGCGAGCGTCGGCAGCTGTTCCGCGTAGCGGCGGAAGAACACGTCGCACGACCGGGCCGCCAGATCGACCAGGTTGGCGAGCTGCCCGGCCTGCTCCGTCTTCACGGTGCGCCACGTGTAGACCCCGGATACGACCCAGAGCGCCATCACCAGCATCGCGATGCTCGCGAAGCTCGCGACGAGGCGCCGCGTGGATCGCGACGCTGTGGAACGCTCGGGTGTCGTCTGCAGGGGTGTCACGGGAATCGGGATGCCGTGCGCATGGGATGGTTGTCGCCGGGATCGCGGCCGGATGGGAGGCTCGAGGATCAGGCCGCGTCGCGTACCGCGGGAAGGATGAGTCGGGCCCCGCGGCGCAGCAGCTCCGCCACCTCGTCGGCCGGCAGCGGCTTGCTGAACAGGTAGCCCTGAATGTGATCGCATCCGAGGCCGCGCAGGAACTCGAGCTGCGCCTCGGTTTCCACGCCCTCGGCTACCACTTCCAGTCTGAGGCTGTGCGCGAGCGCGATCACCGCCCGCGTGATGGTGGCGTCATCCGCGTCCGCCAGCACGTCCTGAACGAACGAGCGGTCCACCTTGAGGCTGTCGATCGGCAGGCGCTTCAAGTACGAGAGCGAGGAGTAGCCGGTGCCGAAGTCGTCGATGGCGATGTGCAGTCCGAGCTGCTTCATCTCGGCGAGGCGCTCCGCCATCTGCTGGACGTCCTGCATCATCACGCTCTCGGTGATCTCGAGCTCGATCAGGCCCGGGTCCACGCCGGTGTCCGCGAGGATCTTGTGGACCTGCGTGACGAAGTGGTCGGCGTAGAGCTGCCGGGCGGAGATGTTGACCGCGATGCGCACCGGCGGGAGTCCCGCTGCGCGCCACGCGAGCGACTGACGGCTCGCGGATTCCAGCACCCACTCGCCGATGGCGCCGATCAGTCCGGTTTCCTCGGCGAGCGGGATGAATTCGGAGGGCGGCACCATCCCGCGGTCGGGCGACACCCAGCGCACCAGCGCCTCGACGCCGGTGATGGTGCCGTGGGCCACCGAGATCTTCGGCTGGTAGTGCAGCACGAACTGGCTCATGTCGTTCACGGCGCGCTTCAAGCGCGACTCGAGCGACAGCCGGTCCACGTTCACGCCGTCGTTGCTCGACGTGTAGAACTCGAACGTATTCTTGCCCCGTTCCTTGGCACGGTACATCGCGATGTCGGCGTGCTTCACCAGGGTCTGCATGTCGCGGCCGTCGTCGGGGAAGGTCGCGATGCCGATGCTCGCCGTCAGGATGAACTCCTGGCCCTGGGCGAACACCGGTTCCTCGATCTTCCCGAGCAGCTTGCGCGCGATCTCGGCCGAGTCTTCGTTCGTGCCGACCTCCTCGGCGATCACGACGAACTCGTCACCGCCGAAGCGGGCCACCAGATCGGCGGCGCGCACCGCATCGCTCAGGCGGCGACCGATGACCTTCAGGACCGAATCGCCGACGTCGTGCCCGAGCGAGTCGTTGATGATCTTGAAGCGGTCGAGGTCGATGAACAGCAGCGAGAACCGTTTGCCGTACCGATCGGCGTGGGACAGTGCACGCGACAGGTGGTAGCCGAACAGGTTGCGGTTCGCGAGTCCGGTCAGATCGTCGTAGTGGGCGAGGCGGCGGATGCGTTCGTCCGAGCGCCGGCGGTCGGTCACGTCCTGGAAGGAGCCCGACAGCCGTACCGGCATGCCGTTGGCACCGAGTTCGGCGGTGCCGGTGGTGCGCGCCCAGATGCGCCGGCCGTGTGCCGTCACCAGTTCGAGCTCCAGATCCCACGGGTCGCCGATCCGCGTCGCGGTTTCCACCGCCGCACGGATGGCGCCGCGGCTTTCCGGTGTGTAGAACTCGATCGCCTGCTCGAAGGTGGGCTTGAACTCGGTCGGCACGACTTCGAGGATGCGATAGGTCTCTTCGGTCCAGTACAGCTGGTTGTTGGACAGGTCCAGTTCCCAGCCGCCGATGTGCGCTGCGTGCTGCGTCTGCGCGAGCAGCGCCGTCTGGCGCTTCAGTTCCGCGGCGCCGCTGCGCAGGGCCGCCTCGGAGGCGTCGCGCTCGCGCTCGCGCGCCGCCTGCTGCCTGGCCGTCCACGCTGCCGCGAACACGAGGCCTGCGAGCGACAGCGCGAACAGTGCGAACGGCACCTGCACCCGTTCGCGCCAGGCCGTCCAGAAGGCGGCACGCGGCACCGTGAGGTACGCGGCAACCGGATAGTCGGCCAGGCGCTGGAACGTGGTGACCCGCGGCAGATGGTCGACGCCGCCGACGCCGTCGACCTCACCGGCGTCGGGGAAGCCGTGCTCGGACATGTACCGCCAGACTGCCGACGGTCCCGGCGTCGCGTAGAACTCCGTGGGGTTCGCGGGCAACGGCAGGCGTGAAAGCGGAAAGCCGTCGTTGCGCACCAGACCGATGGCCGCCTGCGGCGGCAGTCGCAGGCCGCGCCAGAGCGCCTGCTGATTGTCGAGGCGCACCACGGCGGACACGACGAACGCGGTGCGGCCGGTGCGAGGGTCGAGGACCCGCAGGCGCAGCGGGATGATCCAGTCCTGCACGAAGACTCCGTACATGACCCGCCCGATCACGAGTCCGTCGCGCCGGAGAGCGTCGTTGAAGCTCTCGCTGAATGCGGGATCGACGCGGAACCGCGAGAGCGCCGATGGGTCCACCGAACCCGACGACGCCACCAGGTTCGCGTTCACGTCGAAGACGTTGATGCGCGCCAGCTCCGGCTGCGCCTTCTGGTAGCGCACGAGCAGGGCACGGGCGGCCGCCGGTCGCGCCGTCGGGCTCTCGTCCATGAGGTCCTGGCCGAGCATCGGCAGCACCTGACCATAGCGACGGAAGAACATGTTCGACGAGCGTGCCGCGAGATCCGTGAGGTTCCGGATCTCCGCCATCTTCTCGCCGTAGACCGAGTTCCACGCATACACCCCGTAGAACAGGGCGAACACCAGCAGCGCCGCCGCGAGGAAACCGAACGCGAAGGCGATCGAACTGGCGGGTCGCCCGATCCTGGGCGCAGGGGGGTTCATCATCGAACCCATATCGGCGCCAGCCCTCCAGGGTTGAGGCGCCGGGCGCTGACGGGTGCCTCAGCGTGGCGTAGTGCGCGCCCGGATCAGCAGGAGGATCCCCAGCAGGACGAGCCCAATGAAGCAGGCGAGCGCCCACTCCGCAATGGACAGACCGAGGAAGGTCCAGTCCACCTTAGAGCAGTCGCCGGAGCCGCGGAAGATCATCGGGAGGGCTTCCGACAGCGGGAAGGATTCCACCATGAACTCGAGTCCCGGCCCGCAATCGGCCAGTTTCGGCGGGTTGTGCTGCAGCCACGTCTGGCGGGCGGCTACGCCGCCGCCGGCCAGGGCCGCCACGATCAGGAGCCCGGCGTAGATTCTCACCCCGAGAGCGCCGGGGTTGTGCAGGGCTGCCACCAGGGCGACCGCGCCGACCAGGGCGAAGGCATAGCGCTGCAGGATGCACATCGGGCAAGGTTCGAGGTGCAGCGCATGCTGCAGCCACAGCCCGTAGCCGAGCAGCCCGACCACCGCCAGGAAGGCCGCGGCGAAGAGCAGGCGCGGTCGGCTGAGCGATGCGAGGTTCTTCACGCGCCCGACTTCAAGCCTGCCAGCGGGCCGGCCCTCCCGGGGGGAAAGGCCGCGGGCCATCGGACGGGCGTCATCTCAGATCGCGCCGAGCGCGCGCTCGAGATCGTGGCGAAGATCGTCTTCGTCCTCGATGCCCACCGACAGCCGCACCAGGTTGTCGCCGATGCCGAGCGCGCGCCGCCGCTCGGGCGGCAGGGAGCCGTGACTCATGGTGGCGGGATGGCTGATCAGGCTTTCCACACCGCCCAGACTCTCGGCGAGCGTGAAAAGTTCGCAGTGCTCGAGGAAGCGGCGCGTCTCCTCCATGCCGCCCTTGAGATTGATCGATACCATGCCGCCGAAGCCGCGCATCTGGCGCTTTGCCAGCGCATGCTGGGGATGGGCCGCGAGGCCGGGATAGAACACCTGCCCGACCTTCGGGTGTCGGGCGAGCCAGCCCGCCAGCGCCAGCGCGTTGCCGCAGTGGCGCTCCATGCGCAGCGGCAGCGTCTTCACCCCACGCAGCGCGAGGAAACTCGAGAACGGGTCCTGGATGGAGCCGACGGCGTTCTGCATGAACGACAGTTTCTCGTTCAACTCGGCGTTGTCGCGGATCAGTACCAGGCCCCCGATCATGTCCGAGTGACCGTTGATGTACTTCGTCACCGAGTGCACCACGACGTCGAAGCCGAGCGTCAGCGGCTGCTGCACGTAGGGCGAGGCGAAAGTGTTGTCGCACACGGTGAGGATGCCGCGCGCCTTGCCGAGCGCCGCCACCGCAGCGAGGTCGGTGACCTTCAGCAGCGGATTGGACGGCGTTTCGACCCAGATCATCTTCGTCTCGGGACGGATCGCACGGGCGATGGCGTCGGCGTCGTCCGGGTTCACGAAGGTCGTGTCGAGACCCATGGAGCGGCGGCGCACGCGTTCGAACAGGCGCCAGCTGCCGCCGTACAGATCGTCGATCGCGACCATGTGGCTGCCGGCATCGAGCAGTTCCAGCACGGTGCCGCTCGCGGCGAGACCGGATGCGAACGCGAAACCGGCGTGGCCGCCTTCGAGATCCGCGATGCAGCGCTCCAGCGCGAAGCGGGTCGGATTGTGGGTGCGCGCGTACTCGAAGCCGGTGTGCACGCCGGGCGAATGCTGCTTGTAGGTCGACGTGGCGTAGATCGGCGTCATCACCGCGCCCGTGATGGGGTCGGGTGCCTGCCCTGCGTGGATGGCGCGGGTTGCGAACCCGGCGGAACGGTTCGAATCGGTCATGGCGTGCGGGCAGTCGCAGCGTGTCGCGACTTCGGAAGCGACGGGAGGAAAGCGCCGGAGTTTACACGCTCGCCGGGAGACTCGATCGTTCCAGCACGAAGCGCTCGAACATATCCGCGGGCATGGGCTTCGCGACGAAGAAGCCCTGCACCAAATCGCAGCCGTGGGCCGACAGGAAATCGAGCTGGCGCGGCGTTTCCACACCCTCGGCGACCACGGTGAGCTTGAGGCTGCGCGCCAGGGCGATGACGGCGCGGGTGATCGCGGCGTCGTCGGGATCGTCCGGCAGGTCCATGACGAACGAGCGGTCGATCTTGAGCGTGCTCACCGGGAAGCGCTTGAGGTACGCGAGCGACGAGTAGCCGGTGCCGAAGTCGTCGATGGCGAGCGAAACGCCGAGCTGCGCGAGCTCCGACAGCACGCCGGCGGCGCGTTCGGGGTTCTGCATGACGGTGCTCTCCGTCAACTCGAGTTCGAGCAGGTTCGGTTCGAGTCCGGTGGAGTTGAGCGCGGCCAGCACTTCCTCGAGCAACGCGCCCTGCAGGAACTGGCGGCCGGAGACGTTGACGGCGATGGCGAACTTGCCGAGCCCCGCCTCGTCCCAGGCCTTCACCTGCCGGCAGGCCTCTCCCAGCACCCAGGCGCCGATGGGCGCGATCAGGCCGGTTTCCTCGGCAATGGGGATGAAGCGCAGCGGCGAGACCAGGCCCATGTCCGGATGCTCCCAGCGGATCAACGCTTCGAGGCCGGTGATGCGGCCGCTCGCCAGTTCGAGCTTCGGCTGGTAGTGCAGCAGCAGTTCCCCGCGCTCGAGCGCGCGCTTCAGCGCTGCCTCCAGCGCCAGGCGCTCGAAGGAATGCGAGTTCATCTGCGGCGAGTAGAACTGGAAGTTGTTCTTGCCGGATTCCTTCGCGCGATACATCGCGATGTCGGCCGCCTTCAGCAGGGCCTGCACGTCGCGGCCGTCGTCGGGATAGGTGCCGATGCCGATGCTCGCGGTCACCGTGAACTCCTGACCGGCGAGATGCAGCGGTTGCGCGAAGGTCTCGAGGATCTTGCGCGCCACGCCCGCCAGATCGGTTTCGGAGGCGAACTCCTCCACCAGCACCACGAACTCGTCGCCGCCCTGGCGGGCGATCACGTCGGAGCCGCGCAGGCTCTCGCGCAAGCGCGTCGACACGGTCTTCAGCACCGCGTCGCCGGCATCGTGGCCGAGCGTGTCGTTGATGATCTTGAAGCGATCGAGGTCGATGAAGAACACGGCGACGCGGCGGCTGTAGCGTCGCGCCTGCTCGATCGCGCGCGCGAGCGCGGTCTGCAGCGAGGCTCGGTTGGCGAGCCCGGTCAGCTCGTCGTGCTGGGCCAGGTAGCGGATCCGTTCCTCGGTGTTGCGCCGCTCGGTGATGTCCTTGCCGGTGCCGCGGTAGCCCAGGAACGTGCCGCGATCGTCGAACAGCGGCTTGCCGCTGATCGAAACCCAGCGCGGTCCGGTCGGGCTCGTGATGGCGAAGACGAAGTCGGTGAACGGTTCCCTCGCCTCCAGTGCGCGACGATGCTCGAGCCACTTGGGATCGTCGCGATCGGTGATGAACGGCAGCTCCCAGCGCAGGAAGCCGAGCAGTTCGTCCTCGTGGTGGCCGCCGGCGTCGCGCCGGCCCTCCGCGAAAGCGATGAACCGCAGGTCGGGACCCTGTTCCCAGAACCAGTCGGAGGAAAGCTCGGAGAGATCGCGGAAGCGCTGCTCGCTCGCCTTCAACTGCGCCTCGGCCTGCTTGCGCTCGCTGATGTCGGCGACGCGCACCAGGTAGGCGCTGCGTCCGGGCAGCTCCAGCTTTGCCGCGACCATCTCGCCCCAGAACGTCTTGCCGGTGCGGGTGCGGAACACCATGTCTTCGCGCAGGATCGCGCCGTGCTCCATGCGTGTGAGGCGGTCTGCGAGCAGGGTGCGCGAGAGCGGATGGCGCAGCAGCGTGTGCCCCGGCCTGTCGACGATCTGGCGTTTGGCCGTGGCTTCGAACATCTCGAGCGCCCGCCGATTGCAGTCGAATACGGTGCCGCTGACGATATCGCCTACCAACAGTGCATCGCGCGAGCTGTTGTACACCGCACCCAGCATCGCTTCGCTCGCTTCCAGCGCGTCCTGGGCGCGCCGCCGTTCGCTGATGTCGGCGACGCGCAGCAGCGTGGTGGCGCGACCGGGGCGGTAGAGCTTCGCGCCCGAGATGTCGGCCCAGAAGGCGTTGTCCTTCAAGGTGACGAGTTCGTCCTCGCGGTGCCAGGGTTCGCCGCGCTCGAGCTGCGTGAGCGCGGCGGCGATCACCGCCCGTGCCAGCGGGCGGCGGAACAGGTCGTTGCCGGCCTTGCCGATCAGTTCGGTCTTGTCGCGCGCTTCGAACAGGCTCACCGCGCGCGGATTGCAGTCGAGGATCTCGCCGGTGTCGGTGTCCATCAGGAACAAGCCGTCCCACGCACTGCGGAAGACCGCGGCGAAGGTCTCCTCGCTTTGCCGCAATGCCAGCTCGGCGCGCTTGCGTTCGGTGATGTCGCAGCCGATGCCCTGGTAGCCGGCGAAGTTGCCGTCCTTGTCGAACACCGGCAGACCGCTCACGGCGAGGTAGCGGACGCTGCCGTCGCCCATGGTGCGCTCGAGCTCGAAATCGCGGAACGGCTCGTGACGCAGAAGCGTCTGGCGGTGCTGTTCCATCCGCTCGGGGTCGGCGTGCGTGTCGGGCAGTTCCCAGCGCGCCTTGCCCACGTAGCGGCGGCCCGACGGGTGCACGCCGCTCGGGTCGTCCGGATACTCGGGACGGTTCTTGAACCGGAACTGTTCGTCCTGTTCCCAGAACCAGTCGGACGAGATCTCCGCGAGGCGCCGGAAGAATTCCTCGCGCTGCGCGAGCAGGGCCGAGGCTTCCGCGCGCAGCGCCTCGGAATGCGCTTCGTTGAGCGCGAGGCCCAGTTGCGCGCTCACTTCGCGCAGCGTCGCGCGTTCGTCGTCGGTCCAGTCGTGCGGCCTTGCGGCGTCGAGGCACAGCAGGCCGATCAATCCGCCCGGCGCCGCCACCGAGACCTCGAGCGAGGCGCGCACCGGCAACGCGCGTCGCGCCGCCGTTCCGGTCCGGATCTCGTCCGAGCCCCAGTGCTCGCGGGTGCACACCTCGCCACGGCGCAGCCGCGCGAGATACTCGGGGTCGGTGCCGTAGTCCAGCACGAGACCGGTGATATCGTCGATGTGCGGGGGCTGAACGCTGTCGCGCACCTCCAGTCGTCCATCGTTGTCGAGCGTCGAATAGCACGCGCGTAACTCCGGATAGCGTTCGGCGAGCGCCGTGAGCGTGCGCCGGATCACCTGGACCACCGGCGTTCCGCCGGCGATCTCGGTCGCGATCCGGTGCAGCAGCTCGAGGCGCGACTGACGCTGTTGCACCTCGCGCGACCACAGTGCCTGCTGCGCCGCCATGCGTCGACCCATCCACAGCGTGCCGGTCGCGAGAAACAGGAACAGCAGGAACGGCACGTGGACGGCGGCGAACCAGCGCGACCAGAGCATGCCGTACGGTGCCGAGAGGAACAGCGTCATCGGCTGATTTTCCAGGCGGTGGACCGCGAGCAGCCGCTTTTCTCCGGTGATCGGGCTCTCGCCCACGAAGTAGCCGCTCGCGCGATCCGGGTTCGCCACGAGCCACCGCTCGATGGGGCCGGTGAAGGGGCGCGCATAGACGTCCACCGGGTTGGCACTCGCGGGCCAGCGCCCCTGGAAGTAGCGGTCGTTGCGCAGGATGCCGATCACCCAATCGCCCGGTACCGCCAGATCGCCGAAGACCGTGGCCTGGTCGTCGAACGCGGCCAGCGCGAACAAGGTGAGGCGCACTTTGCCGGACGGATGGCGGATCACGTGGCGCAACGGAATCATCCACTGGCCGAAATGAGCGGACTGCACCGGCCGCCCGACTTCGAGCCCATAGCGGGTTCGTACCGTGTGCAGATTCTCCGCGGTGGGAAACGCCAGTTCCGCCGGATCGAGCTTGCCCGGCAGTTCGGACGATGCGCTCAGCAATTCGCCGTCCGGACCGAGGACGCCGATCAGGCGCAGGGTCGGCGCGTACGAGCGCGTCCGGTCGAGCATGTGCTGCAGGCGGCGGTGCGACGGAGTCCCCGGCTCGTCGGCCAGTTCGTCACCGAGATCGCCGAGCGCGATGCCGAACTGGCTGTAGAACAGGGTTGCCGCGCGGCCGGCGACGCGGGCCAGATTCTCCAGCCGCTGCGATTCCTCCCGCGCGACGGTGCTCCACGCGAAGAATCCGTAGGCGCACGCGGCGCCGCCGGTGAGCAGCGCCAGCGCCAGGATGATCGACCCGAACCGCCAGGGCTGGCGGGCGGCCGCCGCGGTATTCGACGAATTCATCAGAACCCTTTTTACGGCGTCGCGGGGTCGTACTTGACGCCCGCGCAACGCCTCCGCGTAGGGTACTGCGGACTGCTAGGCTGCGCTGACGGCTCCGCGGTCGATGCGATACACGCGATCGAGCATATCGCGCGAGTGCGACAGGTCCGACTCGGTCAGGATGATGGACAGACCCTCGTCCTTGAGGCCAGCGATCACTTCGGCCAGACGCCTTGCCAGGACCGGTGCGACGCCTTCGAAGGGTTCGTCGAGCAGCAGTAGCTTGGTGCCGGACATCAGTGCACGCGCCAGTGCCACCAGCTTCTGCTGGCCACCGGACAGCTGCAGCCCCTTGCGGGCCCGGAAGGTCTCCACCTCCGGGATCATGCGGTACACGCGTTCCAGACGGGCGGTCTGGTCGGCCCCGCCGCCGGCCCACGCCGGAATCAACACGTTCTCTTCGACGGTCAATGCCGGCACCAGGCGGCGGTCCTCCGGCATGTAGCCGATGCCGCCGCGGGCTCGCTTGTGGGTTGGCGTCTTCTCGAGCGAATTGCCGAGGTAGCGGATGCTGCCGGCCTTTGCAGGCAGGATGCCCATGATGGCGCGCATGAGCGTGGTCTTGCCGGCGCCGTTGCGGCCGATCAGCCCGACGAACTGCCGGTCGCCGACCGCCATGTCGACGCCGCGCAGGATCGCGACCGAACCGATGGAGACGTCGAGCTTCGCGATGTCGAGCATGTCGGTACCGTTCTTACCAGCGGGAGCGTGAGGGCGGTTTCATCCTAGTGCGCCTCACCGATGACGTACTTGCGCACCTCGACGTCGTCGAGCACCTTGGCCGGTTCGCCGTCGGCGATGATGCGGCCTTCGTAGAAGGCGAGGATGCGATGGGTGTAGCGCTCCACCACCTCCATGTCGTGCTCGACGAACAGCACCGTGACCTTGCCTTCGCGCACCGCCGCCATCACGCGGTCCATCAGGACGAACTTCTCGTCGGCCGACACGCCGCTGGTAGGCTCGTCGAGCAGCAGGATGCGCGGGCGCACCACCATGGCCATGGCGATGTCGAGCAGCTTGCGCGTGCCCTCGGGCAGCAGGCCCGATTGCCGGTTGCGATAGTCGCCGAGGCCGAATTGTTCGAGCATCGCCTCCACCGCCTGCTCCGGCGCGACGTCGAGGCGGTTCGACTTGGCCCAGCGGGCCCCGGAGGAAGCGACGATGCCCACGCCCACCATCAGGTTCTCGGCCACCGTCATGGTGTTGTAGAGCTGCGGAATCTGGAACGAGCGGCAGATGCCGAGTTGGGTGATCTGGCGCGGCTTGAGCGACGTGATGTCGCGCCCCTCGAAATGGATCGAGCCGGTGGTGGGCTTGAGATATCCGGTGACCATGTTGATGAACGTGGTCTTGCCGGCGCCATTGGAGCCGATCAAGCCGACGACGGAATCCTGCTCGACGGCGACGTTGATGTCGTTCGCCGCGGTGACGGCGCCGAAGCTCTTGTTCAAGCCCTTGGCATGGAGGATGGTGGCCATGGTTCGACGGCGGTCCTAGGCCGGCTTGCGGCGCTGCAGGAGTGACCAGAGGCCGCCCGGCAGGAAGATCATCACGATCAGCATCGTGATGCCCAGCACCATCTGCCAGGTGTTGGGCGAGTATTCGTAGGCGAAGCTGCGGATGGTCTCGAACACCAGCGCGCCACCGATCGGGGCGAACACGTTGCCGGTGCCGGAGAGGATGGCGATGAACACGAACTCGCCTGATTGCGGCCAGTACGTCATCTCGGGGTCGATGTGGCCGATGTTGATCGCCATCAGCGCGCCGCCGATGCCGGCCAGCACGGCCGAGATCACGTAATGCAGGTGGATGGTGGTGCGCACCGAGGCCCCCATGTATTCGACACGCAGTTCGTTGTCGCGGATGGCTTCGGCGAGCCGCCCACGATGCGAGCGCAGATAGCGGTTCAGCAGGAAGGCGGACAGCATGGTGAGCACCACCGTGATGCCGAACGTCGCGTAGCGATGGGCGTTGTCCACCACCGCGATGCCGAAGATGCTCTTGGCGGAGATGTTGAAGCCGTCGGTGGAGCCGAGTGCGGAGGACTTCACCAGCAGTCCGTACAGGATCATGGAGAACGCGAGCGACAGCATCGCGAAGAAGATGTCGCGATAGCGCGCCAGCAGAAGGCCGAGGATGGCGGCGACGATCCCGGTGGCGGCGGCACCGGCGAGCACCATGAGCGCCATGTCGGGGATCTTCAACATCTGGTCCACCGTGCCGGCGGCATACGCGCCGAGGCAGTAGTAGAGGCCGTGCCCGAACGACACCAGGCCGGTGCGCATCAGCAGCATCATGCCGAGCACCACCGTGCCGTAGCAGAGCGATACGTTGAGGAGCGACATGGCCCACCGCGGCAGCGCCGGGGCGGCCGCCAGCAGTGCCACCGTGATCACGACGATCGCGATGGACGTGCGGTCGAGCTTCATATCTTGCGCACCTCGGCGCCGCTGAACAGCCCCTTGGGCCGCACGATCAGGACGACGGCCATCACGAGATAGACGCTGAAGAGCTCCAGTTCCGGCTTGTAGTGGATCGACGCTGCCCGCACCATGCCCACGATGAACGCGCCCAGCGCGGCGCCGGGCAGGCTGCCGAGGCCGCCGATCACCACCACGGCGAAGGCCATCACGATCACCTCGGCGCCCATGCCGGTCACCACCGACACGGTCGGCGCGGTCAGCGCCCCGCCGACGGCCGCGAGCATCGCACCGACGGTGAACGTGACGAAGTAGGTGCGACCCACGTCGATGCCCATGGCGGCGCTCATCTCGCGGTCGTGGATGACGGCGATCAGCAGCTTGCCGTTGCGGGTGCGGGTGAGCACCCAGGTGAGTGCGGCGCCGGTGGCCACCGCCACGCCGACCAGCACCAGGTTGTAGTAGGGATAGCTGAGTCCGCTCGCCTCGAAGTTGCCCAGCACCGAGTAGGGCGTTTCGCCGTTCGGCCCCTGCACCAGTAGCGGATCCACGCCCCACACCAGCTTGATCACGTCCTCGAGGATCAGGAACAGCGCGTACGTGACCAGCACCAGCACCACCTCGTCCTTGCCGTACATGAAGCGCAGCAGCCCACGTTCAATCAGCGGGCCGAAGATCAGCCCGACTACGACCGCAGCCGCGGCGAGCATCGCGAAGCTGCCGGCGGCCGCGTAGTTGTGGTTGAACCACGCGCTGCAGAACGACACGGCGGTGAACGCGCCGAGCGCGTACAGACTGCCGTGCGCGATGTTGAGGATCTTCATCACGCCGTAGATGAGCGTGAGCCCCACCGCGATGATGAACAACCAGGACGCGTAGACGATGCCGTCGATCAGGACGGCGAACAGCTGGTTCATGGGTGCGGCAGTGCTGGTGTGGCGCGGGTCAGGGTCGCTTGAAGCCCGACTTGATCCAGTCGAGCGAGGTGACACCCTCCGGTGGCGTGACACGCTCCGCGTCGTAGTACTTGATGTTGCCCACCTTCACCACGCCGTTCTCGAAGCGCGTGGTGCCGTAGGCCGTGCCCATCACCGCCTGATGGCCCTTGCCCAGGGTCATCTTCACCTTGCCCGACGGGCTGTCGAAGGTGAGCTTCTCGAAGGCGGCGATGATCTCCTCCTGGTTCGGCGGCGAGTAGGCCTTCTCCATCTCTTCCTTCACGTTCTTGGCCGCCCCCATGGGGATCGCCGAGCTGATCTTGTCGCGCATCGCCTTTTCGTACGCCGCCTTGAGGCCGAGGAAGGCCTGGGCAGTGCTGTAGGCAGGGTAGTTGGGATCGAGGTTGGCCTTGGCCTTGTAGATCTCCACCAGCCAGCGCTTGAAGGGCGAGTCCGGCGCGAACACGCCGTTGGTGCCGCGCGCACCGACGATGGTGCCGTCGGGGATCTTGCCGGGCAGGCGGTGCAGGTAGGGTTCGCCCGCGACCAGCACCAGCTGGGAGGACTTGAACAGGTCGCGCGGCTGGGCCTGCAGCATGAATGCCTCGAGATCGCCGCCCCACAGGCTCGAATGGATGACGTCCGGAGCCGACGAGATCAGCGCCGAGATCTCCGCGCCGTACTGGCCGGCGCCGAACTTGGGCATCTGCGAGGAGATGATCTCCACCGCCGGCTTCAGGGTCTTGATGGTGGCCTCGAAGTCGTTCCAGGAATCCTGGCCGTAGGCGTAGTTCTGGTTGATCCCGGAGACACGTTTGACGGCGGGACGGTTGTCCAGCAGATACATCGTGGCGGCCACCGCGTCCATGGTCGCGTGCGGGCGGGTCCGGAAGACGTACTTGTAGGAGGCGTCCTCGAAGACGCGCGGGGTGCCGCAGTCGAGCAGGACGGTGAGCTTCTTCAGCTCCTCGGCCACCGGCGCCACGGCGAGGCAGTCGCCGCTGCCGATGTAGCCGATCACCACGTCGACGTCCTGACGCTGCACGAGGGTGCGGTACTCGCTCACCTGCTTGGTGGCGCCGCCGGCCTCGTCGATGATGACCATCTCGATCGGCAGGCCGCCGATGCCCTTGGTCTGGTAGGGCGGCGGAGCCTTGCCGGCGTTGAGCGATTCGACGATGGCTTCGGCGGCCACCTTCGCCGGCACGCCGAACGGTCCGGCCGCCGGGCCGGACAGGAAGGTCACGAAGCCGACCTTGATGCTGGTCTTCTTGTCCTGGGCCTGCGCCGCCAGGCTGATCCCGAGCGCGGCGGTGATGGCTACGCAGCCGCGCAGAACGGTCCCGATCTTCATGGCTCCTCCCTCATTTCGAATCGTTGTCGCGGAAGTCGTGCGACTGGCCCGCGAGGGACGCCGAATCTAGCAGTCCGGCGCGATTCGGGCAACGCGAAACGGGGCTCAGCCGGCGGAGAAACCGCCGTCGAGGAAGATCACCTGTCCCGTGATGTAGTCGGAAGCGCGCGATGCCAGGAACACCGCCAGACCCCGGACGTCGTCCAACTCGCCGTTGCGCCCGATCATCGTACGGGCGGCCAGTGCCGCAGCCTTCTGCGGATCGTCGAAGACCGCGCGCGTGAGCGGCGTGCGGAAGAAGCCGGGGGCGATGGCGTTGCTGTTGATGCCCTGGCCCGACCAGGCTTCGGCCTGGACCCGCGTCAACTGCGCCAGGCCGGCCTTCGATACGCCATACGCACCGCTGTTGTTGAACGAGCGGATCGACTGCAGCGAAGCGAGGTTGATGATGCGGCCCCAGCCGCGCGCGATCATCGCCGGCACCAGCGCCTGGGCGAGGAAATGCGGGGTGTCCAGATTGAGGCGCAGCGTGACGTCCCAGTCGTCCAGGGTGAGTTGCGACAGCGGTGGCCGCCGGTTGACGCCGGCGGCGTTGACCAGGATGTCCGGCGCGCCGAAGGGCTTCGCCGCGCGCACGGCGGCGTCGCTCAATGTGCTGCGGTCGGCCAGGTCGCAGTCGAACCAGGCAACGCCGCGACCGAGTGCTTCGATGTCCCGGGCGGTCTCCTCGAGCCGGGCGCGGTCACGTGCCAGCAGGACCACGTTGGCGCCGGCCTCGGCCAGGGCCAGCGCGATGGCCTTGCCGAGACCCGAGTTGCCGCCGGTGACGAGGGCCACGCGACCCTCGAGGGAGAACAGCGCCGGCAGCGCCAGGCTCACGCCGGCTGGTGCAGCGCGGCGCGCGCGACAGCGATCGCGGCGCGCACCTGGGCCGGTGCCGTCCCTCCGGGATGGGATCGGCTGGCGATCGACCCCTCCAGGGTGAGCACCGCGTAGACGTCCTCGCTGACGAGCGACGAGAACTGGCGCAGCGTGTCGAGCGGCAGTTCCGCCAGATCGACGCCGGCATCGGCGGCATGGCGCACGGCGCGGGCCACGGCTTCGTGGGCTTCGCGAAACGGCAGGCCGCGCTTCACCAGATAGTCCGCGAGGTCGGTGGCCGTGGAGAAGCCCTGGAGCGCGGCGGCGCGCATGGCGGCGGCGTTCACCGTGATGCCGCGCATCATCGCCGCGAAGATCGCGAGCGCATCGGTGAGCGTGTCGACGGTGTCGAACAGCGGTTCCTTGTCTTCCTGGTTGTCCTTGTTGTACGCGAGCGGCTGCGACTTCATCAGCGTGAGCAGTGCCACCAGATGGCCGTTCACCCGGCCCGTCTTGCCGCGCACCAGTTCCGGCACGTCCGGGTTCTTCTTCTGCGGCATGATCGACGAGCCGGTGCAGAAGCGGTCGGCGATGTCGATGAATCCGAAGCGCGGACTCATCCAGAGGATCAGCTCCTCGGCGAGGCGCGACAGGTGCGTCATCACGAGCGCGGCGGCGGCGCAGAACTCGATCGCGAAGTCGCGATCGGACACCGCGTCCAGCGAATTGGCGCAGATGCCATCGAAGCCGAGCGTGCGCGCCACCTGCTCGCGGTCGATGGGATAGCTGGTGCCGGCCAGGGCCGCGGCGCCGAGGGGAAGACGGTTGACGCGCACGCGCGCATCGCGCAGCCGCCCGGCGTCGCGGGCGAGCATCTCGTAGTAGGCCATGAGGTGATGGCCGAACGTGACCGGCTGCGCCACCTGCAGATGGGTGAAGCCGGGCATGATCGTGTCGGCATGCTGCTCGGCCAGGTCGACCAGTGCCCGCTGCAGGTCGCGGACCAGCGCGATGCAGTCGTCGATGGCCGCGCGCAGATACAGGCGGATGTCGGTGGCGACCTGGTCGTTGCGCGAGCGGCCGGTGTGCAGGCGCTTGCCGGCGTCGCCCACCAGCTCGGTCAGGCGTCTTTCGATGTTGAGGTGCACGTCCTCGAGGTCGATCGACCAGACGAACCGCCCGGCCTCGATGTCGGCCCCGATTCGGGCGAGGCCGCGTTCGATGTCGGCCAGATCCTGTGCCGACAGGACGCCGACGGCACGAAGCATGCGTGCGTGTGCGAGCGAACCCTCGATGTCGTACCGCGCCAGCCTGCAGTCGAAGCCCACCGATGCCGTAAAGCGTTTGACGCGCTCGTCCACGGCTTCAGTGAAACGGCCGGACCAGGTGCCGGCGGCGGGGGCGGGTTGCGGGCCGTGGGGGCCTTGCTCAGAATTCATCGGTGATCATGATGCGCGCATGCGCGCTGCCGGCAGGACTCACGCGCGCGGGCCCTCGCGGCGACCGCGGCAGTCCTCGGAAACCCGCGCCAAGTCTGGACTTCGGAAGGATGGCGAGTATAAATCAGAACCGGTACCCGGACCGTCTGCCCGACTTCCTCAATCTCGGGGTGTGGCTGCGGATCCTCCTCATCGTGACGTTCCTGTCGTTCGTCGCGGTGGTGCTGCGCACCGACGAGTGGCGCAAGGTCGTGGAGGACTTCTCCATCGCATCCCTGCGGGTACAGCCTACGCTGGTGCTGTGCCTGGTGGCGCTCAGCGTGACGAGCCCCTGGCTGCAGCGCTTCGACTACCGGTGGGGCGTGGCTGCGGTGTTCGCGATCGTGACCGGCATCACGGTCCTCGCGCATCGGGTGGGCGCGGACATCCTGGACGTCGAGCCCGGTCCCCTCGACCGGCCGCTTTTCATCGCCTGGATCGCGACGGCGCTGGTGCTCTTCTATTTCTTCCTGCGCAGCCGTGCCCTCTCGCCGGCGCTGACCGAAGCCCGATTGCAGGCGCTGCAGGCCCGCATCCGGCCGCACTTCCTGTTCAACAGCATCAATGCCGTGCTGTCGCTGGTGCGCGCCGAGCCGAAGCGTGCCGAAGCCGCGCTCGAGGACATGGCCGACCTGTTCCGCGTGCTGATGGCCGACAACCGCGATCTGGCGCCGCTCGCCGACGAGGTGCAGTTGTGCCGTCAGTACCTCGATCTGGAGCAGTTGCGTCTCGGCGACCGGTTGCGCATCGAGTGGCACGTGGACAACATGCCGCGCGACGCGATGGTGCCGCCGCTGGTGCTGCAGCCGCTGCTCGAGAACGCCGTCTACCACGGCATCGAACCCTCGCCCGACCCCGGCGTGGTGAGCATCAACATCTATCAGATCCGCGGCGAGGTGCACATCGTGCTGCGCAACCCCTATCGCAAGGAGGGCCGACATCACGCCGGCAACAAGATGGCGCTCGGCAACATCCGCGAGCGCCTCGCCCTGCATTTCGACGCGGAGGGTCGACTGGAGTCGCGGGTGGAGGACAATACCTATGTCGTACACATCCGTGTGCCTTACGTGAACGAGAAGACGCCGGGAGAGCAGCCGTGAGCCACCCGCAGGCGCTGCGCGTGGTCATTACGGATGACGAAGTGCCGGCGCGCAGCCGCATGCGCGACCTGCTGCAGGACTGCGCTGCGACGCTGCCGATCGAACTGGTTGGCGAGGCCGCGAACGGCCGCGAGCTGATCGAGTTGCTGCAGGAACGCGAGGCGGACGTGGTGCTGCTCGACATCCGCATGCCCGAGATGGACGGGCTCGAGGCTGCGCAGCATCTGCAGAAGCTGCCGGAGCCGCCCAGGATCATCTTCACCACCGCGTTCGACGCGTACGCCGTGAAGGCCTTCGAGTTGCACGCGGTGGACTACCTGCTGAAGCCCATCCGGCTGCGACGGCTGTTCGATGCCATCAGCCGCGCGCGCGCGCTCACGCCGTTGCGGCTGGACGTGCTGAAGGAACTGGCACCGGAAGCCCGCACCCATCTCTCGGTGCAGGAGCGCGGGCGCGTGATCCTCGTGCCGGTGCCGGACATCGTCTATCTGCGGGCCGAGCTCAAGTACGTATCGATCCGCACGCGCGAGCGCGAACTGCTGCTGGAGGAATCGCTGTCGCGCCTCGAACAGGAGTTCGCGAGCGCGTTCGTGCGCATCCATCGCAGCTGTCTGGTCGCGAAAGCACACCTGGCCGGTTTCGAGAAGGCGGCGGAAGATGGCGAGGGTGGCTGGGTGGCCGTGCTGAAGGGCATCGACGAGAAGCTGCCCGTGTCGCGTCGGCAAGCTCACGTGGTGCGCGAGTTCGGGAAAAGCCTGCTCTAGAAGCCGTCTTTGCCACGGAGAACGCCGGGGGCAGGGGGAAACCCGGCAAGTTCTTCTCCGTGCCGCCTCCGTGGTTCGGCTTTGACAGGTCCACCCCGCGACGGCACACCCCGACTGTTAGAATTCCGTTGTCGTCGTAGGAGTTCGACCGTGCCTGCCGTCACCCCCGATCGCATCGTCATCGCCACGCGCGAGAGCGCCCTCGCGCTCTGGCAGGCTGAGCACATCCGCGCGCGCCTCGCCCGGGCGCACCCCGGCCTGCAGGTGGAACTGCTGGGAATGACGACGGAAGGCGACCGCAAGCTCGGCACCTCGCTTGCCAAGATCGGCGGCAAGGGGCTCTTCGTGAAGGAACTCGAGGACGCCCTGCTGCACGGCCGGGCCGACATCGCCGTGCATTCGATGAAGGACGTGCCGGTGAACCTGCCGCCCGGTTTCGTCATCGCCGCCATCGGTGAGCGCGAGGACCCGCGCGACGCGTTCGTCTCGAACCGCCATCGCGGCTTGAGCGAACTGCCGCCCGGCGCGGTCGTGGGCACCTCGAGCCAACGCCGCGAAAGCCAGATCCGCGCGCGGTTTCCGCAACTTCGCATCGAATCCCTGCGCGGCAACGTGCAGACTCGCCTGCGCAAGCTGGACGAGGGGCAGTACGACGCCGTGATCCTGGCTGCCGCCGGACTGAAGCGGCTCGGCCTGGAGGCGCGCATCGCGGGCCTGCTGACGCCCGAGGAAAGCATCCCGGCCGTGGGTCAGGGTGCAATCGGCATCGAGTGTCGGGCGGATCGCGCCGATCTGGTGGGGTTGCTGCAGACGCTGAACCACGCGGACACGGCATGGTGCGTTCGAGCCGAACGTGCCGTGAGTCGCAGCCTGGGGGGCAATTGCACGGTACCGCTCGGCGCGTTCGCCACGATCGCCGACGGGCGCGCCTCCATGCGCGGGTTCGTCGCGAGCCCCGACGGGTCGCGCATGGCCCGGGCGACCGGCGAGGCGGCCCATGTGCCCGAAGGCGCGGAACCGCTCGGCCAGGAGATCGCCGACCGGCTCGCGGCCGCGGGGGCCCGCGAGATCCTGAGCGCTCTCGAGGGTGTGGCCTGAATGGCTGCCGGCGCCGAACTCGCCGGTCGGGCCGTTCTCGTGACCCGACCCCAGCATCAGGCCGATGCGCTCGCGCAACTGATCCGCAGCCATGGCGGCGAGCCCGTATTGTTCCCGACCATCGCGATTCGCGACGCGTCCGATCCGCAACCGCTGCAGCGCGCCGTCGCGAATCGTGCCGAGTTCGATCTTGCCGTCTTCGCGAGCGCCAACGCCGTGATGAAGGCGTGGCCCCGGCTCGCCGCGGCGGGCGGCTTGTCCCCTCGGACCCGGCTGGCAGCCGTGGGCGAAGGCACGGCATCGGCGCTGCGCGCGGCCGGCGCCGTCGACGTCATCGTGCCGGCGCAGGGTGCCGACAGCGAAGCGCTGCTCGCCACCGCAGCCCTGCGGGACATGTCGGGCCGCCGCGTCGCCATCTTCACCGGGGTCGGCGGGCGCGACCTGCTGGCCGCGGAACTCGCCGGCCGCGGTGCAGTCGTGGACGTGGTGCCCTGCTACGAACGCGTTCGCCCCGAGATTCCCGTTGCGCCGGTTCATGCCCGCATCGCCGGTGGTTCCATCGCCGCGGTGACGGCGACGAGTGCGGAAGGTGTCCGCAATCTGTATGAGATGCTTGCCGCCGATGCGGTGGCGCTCGCGCGACTCCCGCACGTGGTTCCGCACGAGCGGATCGCACAGGCGGCAAGGGATCGTGGCGCGGTGGCGGTTCACGTTTGCGCGAGCGGCGACGCCGCCATGGTGTCGGCGCTGATCGCGCTTCTCGGTGTCGGGCTGGTGGCAGCCGGATCATGAGCGAACAACTCCCGCAGCCCCTTCCGCCGGCGGCGATCTCGTCCGCCAGGCAGCGTCTGCTCCGGCATCTCAACGTACCTACGGTGATCGCTGTGGTCGCTCTCGCAATCGCGCTGTGGCAATGGGGCGAAGCGCGGCGCGAAGCTTCGCAGCTGCAGGGCGATCTCGCGAAGCGGGTGAGCGATCTCGATCAGACCGGTCGCGACGCGCGGCTCACTGCCGATCAGGTGCGCAACACGCTGCGCGACGTGGAAAGCCGGATGGGCATGCTCGAAGCGCGGCTGATGGAGACCCAGAGCCAGCGCATCGCGCTGGAGGCGCTCTATCAGGAACTCGCACGCAATCGCGACGAGTGGGTGCTGGCGGAGGTGGAAGGCATCCTCACCACGGCGGCCCAGCAACTGCAGCTCGCCGGCAACGTGCGCGCCGCCCTAATCGCCCTGGAAGCGGCCGACAAGCGGCTCGCGCGTGCCGATCGCCCGAGCCTGATCCCGCTGCGCAAGGTGATCAACGCCGACATCGATCGCCTGAAGGCGCTGCCTGCGGTCGACGTGCCGGGCCTCACCCTCAAGCTCGACAACCTCGTGGCGGCGGTGGACTCGCTGCCGCTCGCGGCGGACGGCAGGCCCGACGAACCGCCGGTGCGAACACCGATGGCCGAAGGCGGATTCTGGTCGCGACTCTCCAGCGAGTACTGGCGCGACCTCAAGGATCTGCTGCGGGTGCGCGTCGTGGCCAGTCCCGAGGTGCCCCTGCTCGCGCCCGAGCAGGCGTACTTCCTGCGCGAGAACCTCAAGTTGAAGCTGCTGTCGGCGCGCCTCGCGCTGCTGGCGCGCGACGAGGCGACGTTTCGCGCCGATCTCAAGACCGCGTCCAAGTGGCTCGGTCAGTACTTCGACGGCAAGTCCAAGTCCGTGGCGATCGCGGGGGCGACCCTGAAGCAGCTGGGTGAGACCGATCTGGCGCTCAAGCTGCCCGATCTCGCCGACAGCCTCGAAGCCGTGCGCTCGCCGCGCTTCGTGCGCAAGTAGCCGCGCATGCGCGCGCTCGTCTGGATTCTTGCCCTCTTCGCAGTCGCCGTCGGCGTGGTGCTCGCGGCGCGCTACAACACCGGTTATGTCCTGATCGCGCTGCCCACCACGAGGATCGAGCTTTCGCTCAATCTCGCCGTGATGGCGATCGCGGCCGCCTTCGTGCTGGCCTATTTCCTCCTCCGCGGGTTGTTCCTCGCGGTCGCCCTGCCCGAGGAAGCACGCCGGTTCCGCGCGCGGCGCCGCAACGACGCGGGGCGGGTGGCGTTCAAGGACGCCTTGCGGGCGTACTTCGAGGGGCGCTTCGGCCGGGCACAGAAGTCGGCGGCGACGGCGCTCGACTCCGGCGAAGAGCCGGCGTTGTCGGCGGTGATCGCAGCCCGTGCTGCGCACGAGATGCGCGCGTTCGAAGCCCGCGATGCCTACCTGGCGCGGGTCGAATCGGCTGCCACGTCGGAGGAGTATCTGCATCACATCACCCAGGCCGAACTGCTGCTGGACGAACGGCGCCACCACGATGGTCTCGCGGTGCTGGAGCGCCTGCGCGGCGGTCACACGGCGGCGCTGCGCCTCGAGCTGAAGGCGCACCAGATGTCGAAGAACTGGGACCGGGTGCTCGAGCTGCTGCCGAAGCTTGCGGCCAAGGGCGTGCTGGATCCGGTCGTGGCATCGCAGCTGCGCCGCACCGCGACGGCGGAAGGCTTGAAGCGCAAGGCGATCAATGCGAAGCAGTTCCGCGATGCGTGGGAACGGTTGCCGTCCGATCTCAAGCTCGACCCGCTGGTGGCGCGGACTGCGGCGGAGTGTTTCGCGACCGTGGGGTCGTGCGGCGAGGCGCACCAGGTCATCGAGGCGGCTCTCGAAGAGCAGTGGGATACGCAGCTGGTGGCGCTGTACCCGGATTGTCCCGCCGACGACACGCGCGATCAGATCCAGAAGGCGGAACGCTGGCTGCCGGCGCATCCGCGCGACGCGACCTTGCTGATCGCGCTGGGCCGGCTGTGTGCCCAGGCGGGACTGTGGGGCAAGGCGCGCAGTTATTTCGAAGCGAGCATCGGGGTGGAGCCGTCGCACACCGCCCATCTCGAACTCGCTCAGCTATCGGAACTCACCGGCCGCGAAGAAGAAGCCGGACAACACCGACGGGCCGCACTCGATCTGGTACTCGAGCAGCTGCGCACCGTCTCGGGAGGTCGTCGGAGGACACCCCTTTGAATGTTTCCACCCGAGGACGCGGGCATGAACGCCAACACCCAAGCCGAAGTCGTGCAGGACCCGGAGTTGCCGTTGAAGGAGGACATCCGGCTGCTCGGCCGGATGCTCGGCATCACTCTGCGCGAGCAGGAGGGCGATGACGCGTTCGAGCTGATCGAGCGCATCCGCCAGACCGCGATCCGGTTCCGCCGCGATCGCGACGAACAGGCCAAGAGCGAGCTCGAGGCCACGCTGGATCTGCTGGACCCCGGTCGCGTGACAGCCGTGATCCGTGCGTTCAGCTATTTCTCGCTGCTCGCGAACATCGCCGAGGATCAGCACCAGAACCGACGGCACCGAGCGCAGCAGCTCGAGGGGGGGCCGCCTGCCGAGGGTTCGCTCGCACTGGCGCTCGATCGGGCGCTGGCCGCCGGCATCGAGGGGCCGCAGGTGGCCGCGTTCTTCGGGCGCGCTCTCATCTCCCCGGTGCTGACGGCGCATCCGACCGAGGTGCAGCGCAAGAGCATCCTCGATTGCCAGCTCGAGATCGCGCGACTGCTCACCGACCGCGACCGGCTGCAACTCACGGCGGACGAACGCGCCGCCAACGAGGAATCGCTGCGCTGCCTCGTGCTGACGCTGTGGCAGACCCGCGTGCTGCGCGAACTCAAGCTGACCGTGGCCGACGAGATCGAGAACGGGCTGTCCTACTATCGCTACACGTTCCTGTCGCAGCTGCCCAAGCTGTATGCGCAGGTGGAGGAGCAGGTCGCCGCGCGCTGGCCCGGCACGACGTTGTCGGCGGCTCCGTTCCTGAGGTTGGGGAGCTGGATCGGCGGCGATCGCGACGGCAATCCGTTCGTCACCGCCGACGTGATGCGGCATGCACTGATGCGGCAGAGCTCGCTCGCCATGGACTGGTATTTGAGCGAGGTGCACACGCTCGGCAGCGAACTGTCGCAATCGTTGCGTGTGGTCACGATCAGTCCGGCACTGGCGGCCATGGCCGACGCGGCACCGGATGCGTCCGGTCACCGGCGCGACGAACCCTATCGCCGGGCGCTGATCGGCATCTACAGCAAGCTCGCCGCGACTTCCATCGCATTGGACCACCATTCGCCCGACCGGCGTGCGGTGGGCGAGTCGAAGCCCTACCCGGATGTCGAGGCTTTCATCGCCGATCTGCGCGTGCTGTCGGAATCGCTGCAGCAGAACGGATCGGCCCGCGTGGCGGCAGGGCGCCTGCGCAGCCTGATGCATGCGGCCTCCATCTTCGGCTTCCATCTGACGCCGCTCGACATGCGCCAGCACAGCGGCATCCACGAGCAGGTGGTGGCGGAACTGTTCCGCCTCGGCGCGCGGCGCGGCGGCTACGCGAGCATCGACGAAGAGGAGCGCCGCCGCTGGCTGGTGGCGGAGCTGGAGATCCCGCGGCTGTTGCGCTCGCCGTATCTCCGCTACAGCGAGGACTCGCAACGGGAACTCGCCGTGCTCGACACCGCCGCCGAGATGCAGCAGCGGTACGGTCGCAGGGCGCTCCCGAACTACATCATCTCCAACGCCGGCAGCGTGAGTGACGTCCTGGAGGTGGCGCTGCTCGCCAAGGAGGCCGGCATGCTCGAGCCGGCGCTGGATGCGAAGCTGCACGTCAACATCATCCCGCTGTTCGAGACCATCGCCGACCTGCGCGGGTGCGGTCCGATCATGGACGATCTTTTTTCCGTGCCCTACTACCGCAAGCTGCTCGCGAGCCGTGGCAACGTGCAGGAGGTGATGCTCGGGTACTCCGACAGCAACAAGGACGGCGGCTTTCTCACGTCGAATTGGGAACTGTACAAGGCCGAGCTCGCGCTCGTCGACGTGTTCGCGAAACACGGTGTGGGCTTGCGGCTGTTCCATGGCCGCGGCGGCACCGTGGGCCGTGGCGGTGGTCCGAGCTACCAGGCCATCCTCGCGCAGCCGCCGGGATCGGTGGCGGGCCAGATCCGCATCACCGAGCAGGGCGAAGTGATCGCGTCGAAGTACTCGGAGCCCGAGATCGGCCGGCGCAACCTGGAAACGCTGGTGGCCGCGACGTTCGAGGCGACGCTGCTGGGCAGCCGTGGCGCCAGCGGCGGTCAGCCCGAATGGCATGCGGTGCTGGAGCAGATGAGCGCCACCGCCTACGCGGCTTACCGCAACCTCGTCTACGAAACGCCCGGCTTCGTGCAGTTCTTCCGCTCGGCCACGCCGATCACGGAAATCGCCGAGATGAACATCGGCAGCCGGCCCGCGTCACGCAAGAAGTCCGACCGCATCGAGGATCTGCGCGCCATACCGTGGGTGTTCTCGTGGTCGCTCGCCCGCATCATGCTGCCCGGGTGGTACGGGTTCGGCACCGCGGTGGCAGCGCTGATAGCCGAGCGCGGCGAATCCGCCAAGGAATTGCTCGCCCGCATGGTGCGCGAATGGCCGTTCTTCCGGGCGCTGCTGTCCAACATGGACATGGTGCTCGGCAAGAGCGACATGAGCGTGGCCTCGCGCTATGCGGAACTGGTGCCGGACGAAACGCTGCGCGCCGAGATCTTCGCGCGCATCCAGGGCGAATGGGATCGAACGGTGCAGGCGCTGTTCTCGATCACCGGTCAGAGCGAACTGCTGGAGTCGAACAGCGGACTCGCGCGGAGTTTCCGCAACCGTTCACCGTACATCGATCCTCTCAACCATCTGCAGGTGGAACTGCTGCGGCGCTGGCGGGCGGGGGAAACCGACGATCGGGTGAAACGGGCGATCCTGCTCACGATCAACGGGATCGCGGCGGGGTTGAGGAATAGCGGGTAGTTCGGAAAGTCTTTCAACACGAAGGACGCGAAGGACACGAAGGAAAAGCCACGAAGGTTCGAGTTCGCCTTCCTTCGTGCGCCTTAGTGTCCTTCGTGCCGAATGCGGTTCGCCTTTCAGCGCGCCACGCCATCCACCGAAGCCGTGAAGCTGTCCGAGTAGAACTCCTCGTCCGGCAGTCCGCACTGGCTCGTGAAGTCCTTGTGCGCCGAGTCCACCACGATCGGCGCGCCGCACGCGTACACCTGATGGCCCGACAGGTCGGGGAAATCCTGCATCACGGCCCGATGCACGAAACCGTCGCGCCCGGTCCAGCCGTCTTCCGGCAGCGCGTCCGACACCACGGGGATGAAGCTGAAGTTCTCGTGCTCGCGCTGCCATTGCTCGCACAGCGATGCCAGGTAGATGTCCGCGGGACGGCGGCCGCCCCAGTACAGGACCATCTGGCGCGTCGTGCCTTCGTGGAACGCATGCTCGAGGATTGCCTTGATCGGAGCGAAGCCGGTGCCGCTCGCGAGCAGCACCATCGGCTTGTCGGAATCCTCGCGCAGGAAGAAGGTACCCATGGGCCCTTCGAAGCGCAGGATGTCCTTCTCCTTCAGCGTGGTGAAGACGGGTTCGGTGAAGGCACCGCCGGGCATGCGGCGCACGTGCAGTTCGATGTGATCGGTCTCATGCGGTGGGTTCGCCATGGAGTACGCACGGCGTTTGCCGTCCTTCAGTAACATCTCGAGGTACTGCCCGGCGAGAAACTGCAGGCGCTCATTGGCGGGGAGCTTGAGGCGGAGCACGGCGACGTCGGCGGCGGGCTTCTCTATGCTCATCACGCGGCACGGGAGCTTCCGCACCTGGATGTCTCCCACGCCCGCGATTTCGCGGGCGTCGATCACGAGATCGGTCAGGGGCTTGGCACAGCAGAAGAGTGCGTAGCCCTGGGACTTGTCGAAGTCGGTCAGCGTCCACGGCTGGTGCGAGCCGTAGTCCACCTTGCCTTCGACGATTTTGCCCTTGCAGGCGCCGCACGCGCCGTTGCGGCAACCGTAGGGGAGGGTGATGCCGGCCGCCTGAGCGGCCGCGAGAACTGTTTCGCCGTCGGCCGCGTCGAACGCGTGGCCGGTCTTCTCGATCGTGACGTGGAAGGCCATCTTGAGACGGTTAATCTAGAATTGAGGCATGAGAAGACTGCTGATCGTGGGGTGCGGCGACGTCGGCTTGCGCATGGCGCCGGCCCTGGCGGGGCGCTATCGCATCTACGCCCTGATGCACACGCAGGACAAGCACACGCTGCTGCGCTCGCACGGTCTGGTGGCGGTTCCGGGCGATCTCGACATTCCGGAAAGCCTCGACCGTCTGGGGGGTCTCGCCCACGACGTGGTCCATCTGGCGCCGCCGCCCGCGACCGGCGATCGCGACACGCGCACCGCGAATCTCATCCGGGCGCTCGGGAAGGGCGGGAGGTTACCACAGCGTCTGGTGTACATCAGTACCAGCGGCGTCTATGGCGATTGCCGCGGCGAATGGGTGACCGAAACCCGGCGGCTGCGGCCGGGCAATGCGCGCGCCCGTCGCCGTGCGGACGCCGAACGACAGTTGCGGGCCTGGGGCCGGGCGAACGGCGTCTCGGTCGTGATCCTGCGGGTGCCGGGCATCTATGCGGCGAACCGTCTGCCGCTCGAGCGGCTCGCCTCGGGTACGCCCGCGCTTGTCAGCGAGGACGATCCCTATACCAATCACATCCATGCGGACGACCTCGCCCGCATCGTGATCGCGGCGCTGTCCCGCGGCCGGGCCGGTCGCGCCTACAACGCCAACGACGATTCGGGCATGCGCATGGGTGAGTACTTCGACCTGGTGGCCGAGCGGTTCGGATTGCCGCCGCCGCCGCGGGTCACTTTTCGCGAGGCGCAGAACGTGGTGCCGGAGAACCTGCTGTCGTTCATGCGCGAATCGCGGCGGATGGCCAACGGGCGCTTGAAGCGCGAGCTGCGCGTGCGACTCAAGTATCCGACCGTGGCCGACGCCCTGGCGAGCCTGGAAACGGCGCGCTGAGATGATGGCCTCCCGATGGGCCTGCGGCGCTCTCGCCAGAGGCCGGGCCGCTTTTGCGTTGAGATCGGAGCGGGCCGAGACGTCACCGGCCGCGGTCGGGCCGCGCCCGATACGGGCGGGGCACACCTTCGAGGGCGTATCCCGGGTGGCGGGTGAGAAGCGCGGCCTTCAACCATGACGGACGACGTGTTGATGGTGTTCACGACGATGCCGGATGCGGCGCGGGCGGAGAATCTTGCACGGACGTTGATCGAGTCGCGAACCGCGGCGTGCGTCAACATCCTTGCGGGGTGCCGGTCGGTCTACCGCTGGCAGGGTGCAGTCGAATCCGCCGACGAGACGCCCCTGGTGATCAAGACCACCCGCAGCCGCTACCCTGATCTCGAGCGCGAACTGCGCGCTCTTCATCCCTACGAGGTGCCCGAGATCGTAGCGATTCCCGTGATGGCCGGGCTGGCCGGCTATCTCGACTGGGTACGCGATTCCGTGGCGCCGGCGCGCTGATCGATCGAGGGTTTCCATGAGCTTGCAACGGCTTCTGCTCGGCATCGCGCTGGGCTGCGCTCCTGCGACCTGGGCGGGACAGGGCGATCTGCTGACACCTCAGCAGGCCTTTCGCCTGAGCGCCCAGCTCGTGAGTCGCAACGAGATCGTGGTCAGGTACGACATCGCCCCCGGCTACTACCTGTATCGCGACAAACTCAAGTTCGCGACCGAGCCGGCGGCGGTGGCGCTCGGCGTGCCGCGCACGCCGAAGGCCGCCGTCCACGAGGACGAGTTCTTCGGCCGGGTCGAGATCTACCGGGGGCCGGTGGTGATACGGGTTCCGGTCAAGCTGCCCGCAGGGACCGAGCGCTTCACCCTGACCGCCCGATCGCAGGGCTGCGCCGATGCCGGGGTCTGCTACACGCCGCAGCAGCAGCAGTTGGTCCTCGGCCCTGGCATCGGCGCAGCCGAACCGGCCGGCAGCGGCTCGCTCATCGATTCCCTCGGCGGCGTGAGACCCGAGAAAACCCCCTGAACCTGGAGTGTCGATGAAGCGTGGTACCAAGATCTTTCTGTTCATTGCGGTGGCGTTGGCAGCGCTCGCGGCGGGGCTGGCCCTGCATCCGCTCAATCGCGGCCCGGTGGTGGTCACGCCCGCCGGCCTGCTCGAGACCCCGCTCGAAAGCATCGATGGCGGCAAGCAGCCGCTCGGCACCTGGAAGGGAAAGGTCCTGGTGGTGAATTTCTGGGCGACATGGTGTGCCCCGTGCCGCAAGGAGATCCCGGAGTTCATCCGGATGCAGGAACGCCTGAAGGACCAGGGGCTTCAGTTCGTCGGCATCGCCATCGACGAGAAGGACAAAGTGGTGCCGTACATACGCGAAGTCGGCATCAACTATCCGGTACTGGTGGGGGAGCTGGACGCCGTCGAGATGTCGCGTTCGCTCGGGAACGAACTGGGTGCCCTGCCTTTCACCGTGGTGGTCGACCGGTCGGGAAAAGTCGTCCACACGATCCTCGGAGCCACTTCCGAGGCCAGCCTGGAGCCCATTCTCAAGGCCCTTTTCTAGACAACAAGCGAGCAACTGCCGGCTTGTTCGCCGATCTGGCGGCTTTTTGAGGGGTTCCCGCCGAAACCGGTGCTGCGTATTTGTCCGGAATGCCGAGCCTTGGATTTCAAGCTGTCAGGCGCGTGATCTAGCGCAGAAGCTGAGCCGAAAGCTGGACAAACTGCGCCGATCCACGGCAAACTCGCTTGATGGAACGCCCCACCACGCTCGCTTCGGTCGCTGTCCCCAGGGGTGTGTCAGTGCCTCGGAGCTGCCCGGCGCCACTGACGAGGCCCGCTCACGCTCAGGGACCGGCCGCACGTAGGCACCCCCGATGAGCCGGCGCATCCTGGTTCTGCACGGCCCCAACCTCAACCTCCTGGGTCGCCGCGAACCGGGCATCTACGGAACGACGACGTTGGCCGACATCGATGGGCGGTTGGCAGAACGGGCGCGCGCCGCCGGCGCGACGCTGGAAACGTTCCAGAGCAACAGCGAAGCGGAGCTGATCGGCCGCGTACAGCGGCTCTTCGAGGCGCCGGTCGACTTCATCATCATCAATCCCGCGGCGTTCACGCATACCAGCGTCGCCCTGCGGGACGCGTTGGCGGCGGTCAAGGTGCCGTTCATCGAAGTGCACCTGTCCAATGTCTTCGCGCGCGAGCCCTTCCGCCACCATTCCTACTTCACCGATCTGGCGGTCGGGTTGATCTGCGGGCTCGGTCCCAAGGGGTACGAGCTTGCGTTGGAGCACGCTCTCAACATGGGGGGGAAGGGATAAGCCATGGATTTGAGGAAGCTCAAAGCGCTGATCGACCTGGTTGAGAAATCAGGCATCGCCGAACTGGAAGTGACCGAAGGGGAGGAACGGGTCCGCATCAGCCGCGTGGGCGCCAATGGTTCCGCGGTGATGATGCACGCGCCCATGCAGACCATGACCCTTCCGGCGGCCGCAGCTGCGGCATCGATGCCGGCGCCGGTCGCGGAGGCAGCGCCGAAGGCCGCCGAGGCGCCGGCCGCTCCGGAGGGTCACACGGTGAAGTCGCCGATGGTCGGGACGTTCTACCGGGCATCCACCCCGGGCGGCAAGCCGTTCGTCGAGATCGGCCAGACCGTCACCGAGGGGGAGACCCTCTGCATCATCGAAGCGATGAAGCTCCTGAACGAGATCGAGGCCGACAAGAGCGGCACGATCAAGGCGGTCCTGGTGGAGAACGGCCAGCCGGTCGAGTTCGGCGAACCCTTGTTCATCATCGCGTAACCGGCGGCGTCTGACGCTCAAGGCTTTCGTGGCTGCCCGGAAAACCATGTTCGAGAAGATCCTCATAGCCAATCGCGGCGAGATCGCGCTGCGCGTGCAGCGCGCCTGCCGCGAAATGGGCATCAAGACCGTTGCCGTGCATTCCGAAGCGGACTCCGACGCCAAGTACGTGCGTCTCGCCGACGAATCGGTCTGCATCGGCCCGCCCGCCTCGGCGCTGAGCTACCTCAATACGCCGGCGATCATCAGCGCAGCCGAGGTGACCGATGCCGAGGCCATCCATCCCGGGTACGGCTTCCTGTCGGAGAACGCGGATTTCGCCGAGCGCGTGGAGAAGAGCGGCTTCGTGTTCATCGGGCCGCGGCCGGAGACCATCCGGCTGATGGGCGACAAGGTGAGCGCCAAGCTCGCCATGCAGAAAGCGGGTGTGCCCGTGGTGCCCGGTGTGGACGGGGCCCTGCCGGATGAGCCGCAGGAGATCATCAAGATCGCGCGGTCCATCGGGTACCCGGTCATCATCAAGGCGGCCGGCGGCGGCGGCGGTCGCGGCATGCGGGTCGTGCACACCGAGGCGGCGCTGCTCAATGCGGTGAACACGACGCGCAGCGAAGCGCGCAATGCGTTCAACAACGCGACCGTGTACATGGAGAAGTTCCTCGAGAA
This sequence comes from Burkholderiales bacterium, assembly GCA_019745565.1. Classification (GTDB taxonomy): domain Bacteria; phylum Pseudomonadota; class Gammaproteobacteria; order Burkholderiales. The sequence goes on along the minus strand of JAIESW010000023.1, from coordinate 40,729 downwards.
CCCGCGCCATATCGAGATCCAGGTGCTGGCCGATGAGCACAAGGCGGCCGTGCACCTCGGTTCGCGCGATTGCTCCATGCAGCGGCGGCATCAGAAGGTGGTGGAGGAAGCGCCGGCGCCCGGGCTCACGATGCGCGAACTCACCCGCATCGGCGAGCGCTGTGCCGAGGCCTGCCGCAAGATCGGCTATCGCGGTGCGGGTACGTTCGAGTTCCTGTACGAGAAGGGCGAGTTCTATTTCATCGAGATGAACACGCGCGTCCAGGTGGAGCATCCGGTCACCGAGATGATCACCGGCATCGACATCGTGCAGACGCAGATCCGCGTGGCCGCGGGCGAGAAGCTGCCGTTCAAGCAGCGCGACATCGAGTTCAGCGGTCACGCGATCGAATGCCGGATCAACGCCGAGCATCCGTACAAGTTCACGCCCTCGCCGGGCCGCATCACCTCGTGGCACACGCCGGGCGGGCCGGGCATCCGCGTCGACTCGCATGCGTTCGTGAACTACGTCGTCCCGCCCTACTACGACTCGCTGGTGGGCAAGGTCATCGCCTACGGCGACACACGCGCCCAGGCGATCGCACGCATGCGCATCGCGCTCTCGGAGATGGTGGTCGAAGGTATCCAGACCAACCTGCCGCTGCACCAGGACATCATGACCGACAGCGCATTCATCCGCGGCGGCACCAACATCCACTACCTCGAGCACAAGCTCGGCCTGGCGAAGAAGGGCGACTGAGGAGCGGCAACGTCGATGGCCTGGCAACGCGTAGCGCTCCGGGTGCCGGCCGAGGACGCGGAACGCGTGTCGGACGCGTTGCTGGAGGCGGGGGCCCTGTCGGTGGACGTGGCCGATGCCGCTGCCGGTCTCGCGCACGAGCGGCCGCTGTTCGGCGAACCCGGCGGCCATGCGACCGGGGCCTGGGACGACAACCACGTGACCGCGCTGTTTGCGCCGGACGTGGATGTCGATGCCGCCGTGCGCGCCGTACTCGGGCCCGATGCGCATCCGGAGGTATCTGCGGTCGAGGAGCAGGACTGGGTGCGCCTCACGCAGGACCAGTTCGAGCCCATTGCGGTGACGCCGCGCCTGTGGATCGTGCCCACGTGGCACGAACCGGTCGATCCGGCAGCGCTCAATCTGCGGCTCGATCCGGGCCTCGCGTTCGGCACCGGTAGCCATCCGACCACGCGCCTGTGTCTGCGATGGCTCGATCGTCATCTTGCCGCCGGCGCTTCCGTCATCGACTACGGTTGCGGTTCCGGCGTGCTCGCGATCGCGGCCAGGCTGCTGGGCGCCGGTCCGGTCACCGGTGTCGACATCGATCCGCAGGCGGTGGTCGCCAGTCGCGACAACGCGGCGCGCAACGGCGTGGCGGCGACGTTCTTCGAACCGGACGACTTCGCGCCGCCGCCGGCGGACGTGGTCGTGGCGAACATCCTGTCCAACCCGCTGCGCGTGCTGGCGCCGCTCATCTGCGGACTGGCCCGGAGTGGCGGTGCCGTGGTCTTGTCCGGCATTCTGTCCGCGCAGCGCGATCTCGTCGCCGAGGCCTATCGGCCTTGGCTCGAGCTGCAACCGGCGGAAGAGGAAGAGGGTTGGGTGTGCCTGTGGGGCATCAAACGATGAGGTGCGTGCCGTGACGATGTTCACGCGCTGCACCCACTGCGAAGCCACGTTCCGCGTGACGCTGGAGCAGTTGCAGACTTCCAGCGGGCAGGTGCGTTGCGGCGTCTGCCAGAACGTCTTCGATGCCTTCGTGGCCTTGTCGGCCAGCGACCCGCGCAACGGCACCGAGCCGCTCGCCATGGAACCGGTGCCGGCGCCGGCCGTCGCCGAGGGACTGCCGCCGCGACTGGAGGAGCCCGCCGAACAGGTGCTCGATCTCGAGCTGACGGCCAACGATCAGTTGCCGCGCGAGCCCGACCTGGTGGTGGAGGCCGAGTACGAGCCGCCGCGCGCGATCGTGGAAGAGCGGCCCGCAGCTCCGCCGCCGGTCCGCCACGACATCGCGCCGCCCCGGGAGCCCGAGCGGACTTCGCTGCTGTTGGTGGCGTCGGCCGTGCTCTTGCTGGTGACGCTGGCGCTGCAGGGCCTGTTCACCTTTCGTGCCGAAGTCGCGGCCGCGGTGCCGGAATCGCGGCCGATGCTCGAAGCGGCCTGCGTCCAGCTCGGCTGCGATGTGCCGTTGCCGCGGCTCGCGGACCGCTTGTCGATCGAGGCTTCCGATCTGCAGGCGCTCGACGCTTCCCGCCCAGGGCGGGTGGTGTTGAGCGCAACCATCCGCAATCGCGCGACCACGCTGCAGGCGTGGCCGATGCTGGAACTCACGCTCACCAACTCGCGCGATCAGGTGGCGGCGCGCAAGGTTTTCACTCCCGAGGAGTACCTCGACGGCGCCGACACCAGCCGCGGACTTGCGGCCAACGGCGAGGCAGCGATACGGCTGCGCCTCGACACCGGCGACATCATCGCCGCGGGCTATCGCATCTATCTCTTCCATCCCTGATTCTGCCGGCGGCGTTGTCGGCTGCCGGCGGGCTCGGCATACTGCGCTGCTCACGATCTGCAATCACCCGGAGACCTCCCGATGGCAACCGTCACCCTCAAAGGCAATCCCATCACCGTAGCCGGCAACCTGCCGAAGCGCGGTGACGCCGCCCCCGATTTCAACCTCGCCACCAAGGAACTGGGCGATGTCGGCCTGGCCCAATGGGCCGGCAAGCGCAAGGTGCTCAACATCGTCCCGAGCCTGGACACGCCCACGTGCCAGAAGTCGACGCGCGTGTTCAACGAGAAGGCCTCGACCATGAACAATTCCGTCGTGCTGGTGATCGCGGCAGATCTGCCGTTCGCGATGGGCCGCTTCTGCGGCGCAGAGGGCCTCAACAACGTCGTGACGCTGTCGACCTTCCGCTCGAAGGATTTCCACCAGAAGTACGGCGTCGACATCGCCGACGGTCCGCTGAAGGGGCTCACCGCGCGAGCCGTGGTCGTGCTCGACGAGAACAACAAGGTCCTGCACTCGGAACTCGTGCCCGAGATTGCGCAGGAGCCGAACTACGATGCAGCGCTGGCCGCATTGAACTGAAGCGGGCCCCGGGGCTTCCCGTGGTCGCCGGCCCCTCGCGGCAACAGTCATTGCGCTGACATCAAACCGTAGCAGACGGGGCTCAGCATGCCGCGCGTTCTGAACGCACGCGAGCCCCGCCCATGGACATGACGCCGCCGGAAAGCCCGCACAAGGGCAAGACGGGCCTCCGGCGCGTCTGGAATGCGCTGTTCTATTCCATCGACGGAATCCGCGCGGCCTATCGGCACGAGGATGCATTCCGCCAGGAAGTGCTGCTAGCGCTGGTTCTGCTGCCCGTCGCCCTGTTCATGCCGACGACGGGCATCGGGAAGGCGCTGCTGACGGGCAGCGTACTGCTGGTGCTGATCGTGGAGCTGCTCAACTCGGCCGTGGAAGCGACCGTGGACCGCATATCGCTGGAGAATCACCGGCTGGCGAAGCGCGCGAAGGACATCGGGAGCGCGGCAGTGCTGCTGTCGCTGGTGAATGTCGTGATCGTGTGGGTGCTGGTTCTGTTTGGATAGCGAGCGAGGAAGACAGAGAGCAGGGGCTAGGGACTAGGGGCTAGGGTGTGGTGGCTTCTCAAGGTTCCCCGTTTTTCCCTAGCCCCTTAGTCCCTAGCCCCTGGCCCCCGGACGACGTAACCCAACCGTCACGACGGCGTCATCAGGGTTTCGACAAGCGCCGGCACAGTGCGCGCCGTGCTCGAGTCCTCCTTTCTCTTGCAGCAGCTGCCGGTGCAGCGCCCGAGCCTGCGGGTGGCCGTGGTCACGGAGACCTATCCGCCGGAGGTGAACGGCGTCGCGATGACGCTCGGCCGCATGGTCGCCGCGCTGCAGGCCCGCAACCATCAGGTGCAGCTCATCCGGCCGCGCCAGGGAGCGGGCGATGCCGCGGTCTCGCGCGACAATTTCGAGGAGGTACTGAAGCCCGGCCTGCCGATTCCGCGCTATGACAGCCTGCGCATGGGGCTGCCGGCCCGGCAGGGCTTGATCAAGCTGTGGCAGCGCAAGCGGCCGGACGTGGTCCAGGTGGCGACCGAAGGTCCGCTCGGATGGTCGGCGGTCTCGGCGGCGCACCGGTTGCGCATTCCGGTGGCATCGGACTTCCACACCAATTTTCACAGCTACAGCCGGCACTACGGCGTCGGCTGGCTGCGCAAGCCCATCTCGGCCTACCTGCGCAAGTTCCACAACAAGGCACTGGTCACGATGGTGCCCACCGGCGAGATGCGCGATGCGCTCACCGCTAGCGGCTACCGCAACGTGCGCGTCGTCGCCCGTGGTGTGGATACGCGGTTGTTCGCGCCTTCCCGTCGCAGCCGTGAACTGCGCGCGTTCTGGGGTGTGGGCGACGACGACACCGTCGTGCTGGTCGTCGGGCGGATCGCGCCCGAGAAGAACCTGCCCGTCGTGCTGGCTGCATTCGACGCGATGCGCCGCAAGGACCCGCGTGTGAAGCTCGTGTTCGTAGGCGACGGACCGGAACGGGCGAGCCTGGAGCGGCGCTTCCCCGAGCACGTGTTCGCCGGCATGCGTATCGGCGAGGAACTGGCGCGGCACTACGCTTCGGGCGACGTGTTCCTGTTCGCGAGCCTCACCGAGACCTTCGGCAACGTCACCCTGGAGGCGATGGCGAGCGGCCTCGCGGTGGTCGCCTACGACTACGCAGCCGCACGTCAGCACATCCGGCATGAGGCGACCGGCCTGCTGGCGCGGCCCGATGCCGAACCCGAGTTCATCGCGCATGCGGCGAGCCTCGCCGCAAGTGCCGAACGCGTACGGACGCTCGGCCGGGCGGCGCGCGTCACCGCGGAGAGCGTGGACTGGGAGGTCGTCTACGACGACCTCGAGCGCGTGCTGTTGGGGCTTGCGGCCCAGGGGGAGCTCGTCGGCGTGCCGGCGTGAGGCGCGTTGGCGCCGGTGCGCCGACTTGCTAGCATCGCCGCTTCCTCGTTCGAGAGTCGTGCCATGCCCGCCTACCTCATCGCCGACGTCGACGTGTCCGATCCGATGGGATTCGAGACCTATCGCCAGCTGGTCGCTCCGACCATCACCGGGGCGGGTGGCGCGTATATCGTCCGTGGCGGCGGCTTCGAGGTGCTGGAAGGCAGCTACCAACCGAAGCGGCTGGTCGTGCTGGAATTCGAGAGCATGGCGGCGGCGCGCGCCTGGTATCACTCGGACGAGTACGCACCGGTGAAGGCCATCCGGCAGCGCACTGCAGCGACCAACGTCATCCTGGTCGAGGGTCTCTAGAGGGCGTCCACCCGTGCCGCGGAGTGCTCGCGGCACCAGTTGCACGCTTATTGCTTTTGTCTCGCCCTGCGACGTGCCTCGGCATTCCCGGGGCACGCCGTGTCGCGGCCGCGAATCGCCGCGTGCCCGAAGGCCTTTCCCGAATCAAAACAGAAGACTGCAAGCAAGCGACACCTGTGCATGCCGGCCTGTGCCCGACGCTCCGGCCCGATTTCACGGTCCATCGGATCGTTTCTCGCCCAGCGAACCCCGATGCATTATTTGTTCAACAAATCATAGACTTTAGGGCGAATAGTCGTAACATGTCTAAATGACGCCGGTAACTGCTTAGAACACAACAAAATACGGCAGAAAGCGCGAGGATGGGAAAGCTCGGATTCTGGAAGACGGATTGGTTCGTTGCGGTGGCGATCGCCCTCGTGGTGCTGGTCGCCGCCAACGGCAGTCTGTTGCAGAGCCTCGAGCGCATGGCCTATGACATGGGCGTGCGGGCCACCGGTCACGCGCCGAGCGACAAGGTGGCGGTCATCGCCATCGACGATCAGAGCATCGCGAACATCGGCCGTTGGCCCTGGTCGCGCGACGTGCACGCCAAGATGGTCGAAACGCTTTCCCAGGCGAAGGCGAAGGTCATCGGCACCACCATCTTCTTCTCCGAGCCCCAGGTGGATCCGGGTCTCGTCTACATCGACAAGCTGATCGAGGCGTTCCAGGCCGCACCGCCCGCGGTGCAGCAGCAGCTGGGACAGATCGAGGTGCTCCTCGGCGAGGCCGAGCAGAACCTGAACACCGATCGCAAGCTCGCCGCCGCCATCTCCGGCGCCGGTTCCGTGGTGATGCCGATGCTGTTCAACCTCGGCGAGCCGCGCGGCAATCCGGACCATCCGTTGCCCGAGTTCGTCCTGAAGAACAACCTGACCGGGGTCGAGGATCGCGTGGGTGCCGGCAACAACGGCCTGTATCCGCTCTCCACCGTCGGTGTGCTGGTGCCGCTCGAAGCGTTCGGCATCGGTGCGGCAGCGGTCGGACACCTCAACGCGGCGCCCGACGTGGACGGCAGCATCCGCACCGAGCCGCTGGTCCTGCGCTACTACGACAACTTCTATCCGTCGCTCGCGTTGATGATCGCGGCGCGCAGCCTCAACCTGCAGCCGAAGGACGTGAAGGTGCAGTTGGGCGAAGGGGTCCGGCTGGGCAATCTCGCGATCCGCACCGATCCCTACCTGCAGATGTTCACGTACTTCTACAAGGATCGCGACGGCCGGCCCGCGTTCCAGGTGGATTCGTTCTACGACGTCGTGCAGGGCAAGATCCCGGCCGAGAAGTACAAGGACAAGATCGTGCTGATCGGCCCGACGGCGGCCGGCGTGGGCACGACCCAGGTGACGCCGATCTCGGCGGCCATGGCGCCCGTGCTGACGCTCGCGCACTCGGTGTCGAGCATCCTCAACGAGAATTTCTTCGTGCAGCCCGCGTGGGGTACGTGGGTGTCGCTGGCGGTGTTCCTGTTGATCGCCGCGTATCTCGCCCTGCTGCTGCCACGGCTCAAGGCCGGACTCGCAGCGGCGCTCACCGGCGCGCTGATGGTGGTGCTGATCGCCGCGCATTTCGCGCTGATGACCACGCAGCTCATGTGGATCCCGCTGATGAGTGCGGTGGTGCTGCTGCTGGTGGGCCACCTGGCGCTCACCACCAAGCGCTTCCTGGTCACGGAACGCGGCAAGCTGCGCTCCGACCTCGAGTCGGCCGAATCGAACCGCATGCTGGGCCTCGCATTCCAGGGTCAGGGCCAGCTCGACATGGCCTTCGACAAGTTCCGCAAGTGTCCGCTCGATGACGGCATCATGGACAACCTGTACAACCTGGCGCTCGATTTCGAACGCAAGCGCCAGTTCAACAAGGCTCAGTCCGTATACGAGTACATGGGTGGCCACAACCGGAAGTTCCGCGACCTTGAGCAGAAGCTCTCGCGCGCGAAGCAGATGTCCGAAACCGTCATCCTCGGCACCGCCGGCGGCCGTACCAATGCGTCGACGCTGATCCTCGAGGGCGGCCAGGTCGAGAAGCCGATGCTGGGGCGCTATCAGGTGGAGAAGGAACTCGGCAAGGGCGCCATGGGCGTGGTCTATCTGGGCCGCGATCCGAAGATCGGCCGCGTCGTGGCGATCAAGACCATGGCGCTGTCCCAGGAGTTCGAGCCCGACGAGCTGGAGGACGTGAAGCAGCGTTTCTTCCGCGAGGCGGAGACCGCCGGGCGCCTGAATCATCCGTACATCGTCACCATCTTCGACGCGGGCGAGGAACACGATCTCGCCTACATCGCGATGGAATTCCTCAAGGGCAAGGACTTGGCACCCCACGCCAAGTCGGGCAATCTGCTGCCGCTGCCGAAGATGCTCTCGATCGCGGCGCGGGTGGCCGAAGCGCTTTCGTACGCGCATGCCCAGAACGTGGTCCATCGCGACATCAAGCCCGCGAACATCATGTACGACCCGGAGGCCGACGCGGTGAAAGTCACCGACTTCGGCATCGCGCGCATCACCGATTCGTCCAAGACCAAGACCGGCATGGTGCTCGGCACGCCGTCGTTCATGTCGCCCGAACAGCTGGCGGGCCAGAAGATCGACGGACAGTCCGACCTCTTCTCGCTCGGCGTGACCGTCTACCAGCTGGCGAGCGGCGGTCTGCCGTTCCAGGGCGAGACCATGACGCAGCTCATGTACAAGATCGCCAACGAGGCGCCCGCCGACATTCTCGCGCTCAACCCGGCGCTGCCCGACTCGCTCGTGGCCATCATCGACAAGGCACTCGCCAAGGACAAGTCGCACCGCTTCGCCACCGGCGAGCAGATGGCGGCCGCCCTGCGCGCGTGCGCGGCCGAAGTGTCGGCCGCCTCCTCTTCCCTCGACGTTTCCCTCTAGACGAATGAATCTGGCCAAGGCCCTCGAAATCGCCAGTGCTACCCATACCGGGATGGTGCGGTCCCACAACGAGGATGCAATCTCCTCCGACGGTGAAGTCGGACTCGCGGTACTCGCAGACGGCATGGGCGGCTACAATGCCGGTGAAGTCGCGAGCGGGATCGCGGTGGCGCTGATCACCTCCGAGATGCGGCAGGCGATCGCCAAGACCAACCTGCACTCGCTCGATCAGGCCGACGGGGATCTGCAGGCGATCCGACTGCTGAAGGGCATCATCGCGAAGGCGAACACATCCATCTACCAGTCGGCGAGCAGCCAACCCCAGTATGCCGGCATGGGCACCACGCTAGTGGTGGCCCTGTTCCGCGACAATCGCCTGTCGGTGGCCCACATCGGCGACTCGCGGCTGTACCGCCTGCGCGAGGACCGGCTGGAGCAGGTGACGCGCGACCACAGCCTGCTGCAGGAGCAGATCGACAGCGGCATGATCACGCGCGAAGCGGCGCGGCGGTCGCAGAACAAGAATCTGGTGACACGTGCGCTCGGCATCGAACCGGAGGTGGAGGCCGAAATCCACACCTACGATGCGCGGCCGGGCGACTTGTACTTGCTGTGTTCGGACGGCCTCAACGACATGGTCGAGGACGAGGACATCGAGTTGACGCTGAATGCGATGGGGTCGAACCTGCCGCTCGCGGCGAATCAACTGGTGCAGATGGCGAACGACAACGGTGGACGGGACAACGTGTCCGTCGTTCTGGTCAGGGTCAACCGCGATTTTCCGGCGGCGGAAACGTGGTTGGGCAAGGTCCTGTCGTGGTTCAAGTAAATACGGGGATTGTGCTATGGCTAAGTTGATTCTCACTCTCGACGGCGTGATGCTGAAGGAGTACACGCTGACGAAGGAGCGCACGACGATCGGTCGGAAGGCGCACAACGACATTCCGATCGACAATCTGGCCGTGAGCGGCGAGCACGCCGCCATCGTCACGATCCTGAACGACTCCTTCCTCGAGGACCTGGGCAGTACCAACGGGACCCTCGTGAACGGTCAGCCGATCAAGAAGCACTTCCTGCAGAACAGCGACGTGATCGAGATCGGCAAGTACAAGCTGAAGTACGTGAACGAGGCGCCCAGCACCACGACGGCGGCCGACTTCGAGAAGACCATGGTGCTGCGCGCCCCGCCCAAGGCGCCTGCGGAGCCGAAGCTCGGCGACACGCAGACCAATCTCACGACCACCAGCGGCGTGAAGACGGCGTTGTCCGACACGCAGATCAACCCGCAGCTGGGTATGGCTGCCGAGACTGCGGCGGCGGCGGCGGAGATGAGGGCGCAGCAGGTGGTCGCTCCGGCCACCATCACGCCGGTGGCACCCGTCGCGGCCGGCGGCCAGCAGGGGGTCATCCAGATCCTGTCCGGACCGAACGCGGGCAAGGAACTGCCGCTCACCAAGGCGCTCACCACGCTCGGCAAGCCCGGTGTCCAGGTCGCGGTGATCGCGAAGCGGCCGCAGGGCTACTTCATCACTCACGTGGAAGGCGCGAGCTTCCCGGTGGTGAACGGCAAGGCGCTCGATCCGCAGGCCCATCAGTTGAACGATCACGACGTGATCGAACTGGCCGGCGTCAAGATGGAGTTCTTCTTCCGGGCCGCGTAGTCGAGGACGCACCGCACCGCCCTTCGACGGCGCGGCTGGACCAGTCCAGCGCGCCGGCCGGTGCGGCACGCTGGCGGCGCCCGACGCACGTACACGACGAGACGACGGGGAGCCCTTGAAGAAACACGCGATCCGCATCCTGCTGGGCGTCGCGGTGTTGCTGGTGTTCCTCGCCCACGCGGCGGGCTGGTCGCGGTTGCGTGCCATCGATCAGCTCGAGGCCATCGCCTACGACGCGCGGCTGCTGCTCACGATGCCGCGCACCGTGGATCCGCGCGTGGTCATCATCGACATCGACGAGAAGAGTCTCGCCGAGGAAGGCCGCTGGCCGTGGCGGCGTGACCGGCTCGCGGCGCTGGTCGACAAGATCTTTGAGCGGCACCACGTCGCCGTGCTCGGCTTCGACGTCTTCTTCCCGGAGCGGGACGAAAGCTCCGCGCTCGAGTTGCTGCGCCAGTTCGGCGAGGGCGACCTCAAGGGCAACGTCCAGTACCGGAGTGCGCTGGAAGCCCTCGCGCCGAAGCTCGAATACGACCGGATCTTCGCGGAGTCGCTCAAAGGGCGGCCCGTCGTGCTGGGCTACTACTTCTCCAGCCTGCTGACCGGCAAGGAGGGGATCGCGATCGGCGCGATCCCGAAGCCCGTGCTCCCCGCGGGGACGTTCACCGGCAAGCGCATCGACTTTTCCTCGTTCCCGGGGTACGGCGGCAACCTGCCCGAACTGCAGGCTGCAGCGGCCGGCGCCGGTCACGTCACGCCGTGGACCGATCCCGACGGTGTGCATCGCAGCGTGCCGATGCTCGCCGAGTACAAGGGTGCGTACTACGAGCCCCTCGCGCTGGCGATCGTGCGCCTGTTGATGGGGTCGCCGCCGGTCAAGCCGGGCTATCCGGCCGACGGTCTGCTCACCAAGAATTACCCCGGTCTGGAATGGCTCGAAGTGGGCAACCTGCGGGTTCCGCTCGACCGGGGTGCCAACGCGCTCGTGCCCTACCGCGGGCCGGAGCACAGCTTCCAGTACGTGTCGGCCACCGACGTGCTGCACGACCGTGTGCCGGCCGAGGAGATCAAGGACAAGATCGCTCTCATCGGCACCACGGCGCCGGGCCTGCAGGACTTGCGGTCGACGCCGGCAGGGCCGCTGTACCCCGGGGTCGAGATCCACGCCAACCTGATCGGCGGCATGCTCGACGGGACGATCAAGCAGAAGCCGCCCTACGTGCTGGGCGCCGAGGTGTTCCTGCTCCTGGTGACCGGCGTCATCATGGCCGTGGTGCTGCCGTTCCTGAACCCGCTCAAGGCGACGCTGGTCACGCTGGGTGTGCTGGCAGCCGTCGTCGCCGGTAACCTGGTCATTTGGAACGGCGGCAATCTGGTGCTGCCTTTGGCATCTGGATTGCTTATGGTGGTCATGCTGTACGCGCTCAACATGTCCTACGGCTACTTCGTGGAGACGCGTGTCAAGCGCCAGATCACCAGTCGTTTCGGCCAGTACGTGCCGCCCGAAATCGCGGAGGAAATGAGCCGCGATCCGGAGCGCTTTTCCATGGAGGGCGAGAGCCGCGAGCTCACCGTGCTGTTCTCCGATGTGCGCGACTTCACCAGTTTGTCCGAAGGACTCGACCCGAAAGCGCTGTCGCGGCTCATGAACGCCTATCTCACCCCCATGACCGAAGTGATCTATGGCCATCGCGGCACCATCGACAAATACATGGGCGATGCGATCATGGCTTTCTGGGGCGCCCCCATCGAGGACAAGGATCACGCGCGCAACGCCGTGCTGGCCGGCCTCGAGATGCAGATCACGCTGAAATCGCTCGACGCCGAGTTCCGCGCGAACGGGTGGCGACCGCTGTCCATCGGCATCGGTCTCAACACCGGGCGCATGAGCGTGGGCAACATGGGCTCGGCCGTGCGCGTCGCCTACACCGTGATGGGCGATGCGGTGAACCTCGCGTCGCGGCTCGAATCGCTCACCAAGAAGTACGGCGTCACGATGATCATCGGCGAGGAGACGCGCAAGGCGGCTCCCGATGTGGTGGTGCGCGAACTCGATCGCGTGCGCGTCAAGGGCAAGGACGAGCCGGTCGCGATCTTCGAGCCGATCGGCCTGCAGGGCAGCGTCGACAAGGAAACGCTGGATCGCCTGAAGCTCTTCGCGCAGGCGCTCAAGTTCTACCGCGCGCAGGACTGGGACAAGGCCGAGCTGCAGCTTCTCAATCTGCAGAAGGCCGAGCCGGAGTCCGGGCTGTACAAGGAATTCATCAAGCGGATCGCGCGCTTCCGCAGCGATCCGCCGCCGCCCAACTGGGACGGCGTCTTCGACTTCGACACGAAATAGCGATGCTCATCCGTGTACTCGGCTGCAGCGGCGGGATCGGGGGCAACCTCCGGACCACGTCCATGCTGCTCGACCAGGACGTGCTGATCGATGCCGGGACCGGCGTGGGCGATCTCACGCTCTCCGAGCTGCAGCTGATCGACCACGTCTTCCTCACGCACTCACATCTCGACCACCTGGCGATGCTGCCGTTCCTGGTGGATACCGTAGGCGGCATGCGCTCGCAGCCGATCACGGTGCATGCCACGGCCGAGACCCTGCAGATCATTCGTGACCACATCTTCAACTGGAAGATCTGGCCGGATTTCTCCACCATCCCCGACACGGACAAGCCGTTCCTGCGCTTCGCGCCGGTCACGCCCGGGCAGGCCGTGGATCTGAACGGCCGCAGGATCACCCCGGTCAAGGTGAACCACACCGTGCCCGCGGTGGGCTACGTCCTCGACAGCGGCGCCGCGGCCCTCCTGTTCACCGGCGACACCGGCGCCTGCGACGAGCTCTGGGCCGAGGTGAACCGCATCGAGAACCTGCGCTACGTCATCATCGAGACTGCCTTCAGCAACGGCGAGAAGGATCTCGCGATCGCTTCGAAGCATCTCTGGCCCGACATGCTGGCCGAGGAACTGGCCAAGCTGAAACGTCAGGCGCGCATCTTCATCACCCATCTCAAGCCTGGCGAGGGAGCGCTCACCATGGCAGAGGTCGAAGAGTGTGCGGGGGCGTTCAACCCACGCATGCTCTCGAACGGGCATGTCTTCAAGTTCTGAGATGCCAGGATCCGTGAATGGGCAGCGCCCGGCGACGCTGGGGTGCAGGGTCCTTCAAAGTATCCTGGGGAGTGGCTGAGGTCCGGTCGCGCCTGGGGCGCGGCCGGTTGGTGGTTTCACGAAGTGCGAGGTTTAAAATGGGTTTCCGAGGGATGAAGAGCGTGCCGCGTGCGCCGCATCGACCGGAATCGCGTTTCCTTCCGAGGGCAATGCCATGAGTTCGGTGCTCGACGCCAAGCCGCAGGCCAGTCAGAACCTGGCCGAGATGAGCAACAAGCTGGAGTTCCAGCGCAAGCTCCAGGCCGTCACGAACAGGATCCATGCCACGACCAACGTGGACGAGATCATGCTCGAGCTATCGCAGGACATCTGCTCGCTGTTCGATGCCGATCGTCTCACGGTCTACGCGGTCGCGGAGGACAAGCAGGCCATCATCTCCAAGGTCAAGACCGGCCTCACCTCGTTCAAGGATCTCAAGCTGCCGATCAACGACCAGTCGATCGCAGGCTTCGTCGCGTCCACCAAGAAGCTCGCCAATATCCGCGATGTGTACGACGAGAACGAGCTGCGCAACCTGAGCCCGCAGCTCAAGTTCCTGAAGGAAGTGGACAAGCGCACCGGCTACCGGACCAAGCAGATGCTGGTCTGCCCGGTGCTGGAAGCCGGGACCAACGAACTGGTCGGCATCGTGCAGGTGATCAACTCGAAGAACGGCGAGAACTTCGGGCCGCTCGCCGAGGAAGGCATCGTCAACTTGAGCGAGACGCTTGCGATTGCGCTCAAGCTGCGCCAGAAGTCCACCACGGTACTGCGCGGCAAGTACGACGCGCTCGTCACGAATGCCGTGCTGTCGGCGGAGGAGATGGAGCTCGCCACCCGCTCGGCGCGTCGCAAGGGCCTCGACATCGAGGAGGTGCTCACCGACGAGTTCCAGGTTAAGCCCACGGCCATCGGCGAGGCGCTGTCGGCGTTCTTCGGCGTGCCCTACGAGCCGTTCCGCGGCGACCGCATCCGGCCGATGGACCTCCTGAAGAACCTGAAGCGCGACTTCGTCGAGAGCGGCGGCTGGGTGCCGCTCGAGGAAAGCAAGGAGGGCCTGCTGGTCCTCACCACCGATCCCGAGCGCCTGCGGGCCTCGCGCATCGTCGGCAACGTGTTCCCGCGCGCCAAGGTGGTGTATCGCGTGAGCACGCTCCGTGAGTTCCGGGCGACGCTGGACCAGTATTTCGGCGGCGGCGGCGGTGGCATGGGCATCGAGATGGACAGTGCCGACATCGGCGAACTGCTCGGCAAGCTCGACGACGAATCGGACGATGATTTCATCGGCGGCGGCGGCAGCGACGACGCTTCGCTCGCCCAGGACAACGAGCTGGTGAAGCTCGTCAACAAGATCATCGTCGATGCCTATCACCAGGGCGCTTCCGACATTCACATCGAACCCTTCCCCGGTAAGGCCAAGACCGAGGTGCGGTTCCGCAAGGACGGTACGCTGGTGCCCTACATCTCGGTGCCCGCGTCCTACCGCAACGCCCTCGCGGCGCGCTTGAAGATCATGTGCGACCTCGACATCTCGGAGAAGCGCAAGCCGCAGGACGGCAAGATCAAGTTCAAGAAGTTCGGCCCGCTCGACATCGAACTGCGGGTGGCGACGGTGCCTTCGCAGGGCGGTGTCGAGGACATCGTCATGCGTATCCTGGCGGCGGGCGAACCCATCCCGCTGGAGAAGCTGGGCCTGTCGGCGCGCAACTTCAAGAACGTCAAGGAAACGGTTTCGAAGCCCTACGGCCTGTTCTTCGTCTGCGGCCCGACCGGTTCGGGCAAGACCACCACGCTGCACTCCGTGCTGGGCTACCTCAACACGCCCGAGACCAAGATCTGGACCGCCGAGGACCCGGTGGAAATCACGCAGAAGGGCCTGCGCCAGGTGCAGATGAATCCCAAGGCGGGACTCAACTTCGCCAGCGCGATGCGGGCGTTCCTGCGAGCCGACCCGGACATCATCATGGTCGGCGAAATGCGCGACAAGGAGACCACCTCCATCGGCATCGAGGCTTCGCTCACCGGTCACCTGGTGTTCGCCACCCTGCACACCAACAGTGCGCCGGAATCGATCATCCGCCTGCTCGACATGGGGATGGACCCGTTCAACTTCGCCGACGCCCTGCTGGGCGTGCTGGCGCAACGTCTCGCGAAGCGCCTCTGCTCCAAGTGCAAGGCGGCGCACACGCCGTCGCAGGAGGAGCTGAAGGGCATCCTCGAGGAATACTGCGTCGAGTTGAAGAACACCGAGGCGTGGAAGAAGGACCCCAAGGGTTCCTACGAGGCCGTGTATCGCGAATGGGTGCAGAACTTCGGCAACGACAAGGGCCAGTTCACCCTCTACACCCCGGTCGGTTGCGATACCTGCAGCGGCACCGGCTACAAGGGTCGCGTGGGTCTGCACGAACTGCTGATCGGTACCGACGCGATCAAGAAACATATCCAGGAGCACGCCCGTGTCGCCGAGATCGTGGCTACGGCGCTGGCCGAGAACATGCGCACACTCAAGCAGGACGGCATCGAGAAGGTACTGCAGGGCATCACCGACATGAAGCAGGTGCGGGCCGTCTGTATCAAGTAACTCGCCTGAGATCCCGATCCCTTCCCGCTCATGAGCCCTCCCGTCCAAACCAAGGATCGCACCGAGGTCGTCCAGGTCCGCGCGGGCGATCTCATCCGGCGTCTGGAGGAACTCAACCAGATCGGGATCGCGCTCTCGAAGGAAAAGGATCTCGACCGGCTGCTCGAGACCATCCTGATCGCTGCCAAGAAGATCACGAACGCGGACGGCGGGACGCTCTACCGGCGTCATGCCGACAATCAGAACACGCTCAACTTCGAGATCATCCGCACCGAGTCGCTCGGCATCGCGATGGGCGGCACCACGGGTGTCAAGATCCCGTTCGAGCCGATCCGCCTGCGCGACGAGACCGGTCGCGAGAACACGTCCATGGTGGTGGCCTACTCGGTGCTGAAGGACAGCACGGTCAACATCGCCGACGCCTACACTGCCGAGGGCTTCGACTTCTCGGGTACCAAGGCCTTCGATCAGCGCACGGGTTACCGCTCGAAGTCGTTCCTCACGGTCCCGATGAAGAACCACGAAGGCGAGATCATCGGGGTGCTGCAGCTGATCAACGCCAAGGACCGTTCCACCGGCGAGATCGTCCCGTTCAGCGAGGCCGACGAGCGGCTCGCGCAGTCGCTTGCGTCCCAGGCCGCGGTGGCCCTCACCAACCGGCTGCTGATCCTCCAGCTGGAAAACCTGTTCGAGTCGTTCATCAACCTCATCAACGAGGCGATCGACGACAAGTCGCCCTACACCGGCGGCCACTGCAACCGCGTGCCGGTGCTGACGATGATGCTGGCCGAGGCGACCCACGGCACGAACGCCGGGCCGCTCGCAGACTGGGCGATGAACGACATCGACCGCTATGAGCTGAAGATCGCCGGCCTGCTGCACGATTGCGGCAAGGTTACGACGCCGGTGCACGTGGTCGACAAGGCGACCAAGCTGCAGACCATCGCTGACCGCATCGAGCTCATCGACACCCGTTTCGAGGTCATCAAGCGCGATGCCGAGATCGAGATGCTGCGATTGCGCGGCGCAGCACGATTCGCCACCGCCGGCAGTGACGGCGCGGTGCTCGAACAGGCGTTCCGCGACCGCATCCGCGAGATCGACGAGGACCGCCGTTTCCTGCGCGCGTGCAACGTCGGCAGCGAAGCGATGCCGCCCGAGGACCAGGAGCGCGTGCGCGAGATCTCGAAGAAATACCGCTGGCGCAACGTGCACGGCGAGACCGTGGACTTCCTCACCGACGACGAACTGGAGAACCTGACGATCCGGGCCGGCACGCTGACCGCCAAGGAGCGCCAGATCATCAATCATCACATCGAGGTAACCATCAAGATGCTTGAGGCGCTGCCCTGGCCGAAGCATCTCAAGAACGTGCCCGAGTACGCCGGCGGCCATCACGAGCGCATGGACGGCAAGGGCTACCCGCGCGGCCTCACGCGCGATCAGATGTCGGTGCAGGCCCGCATCATGGGCATCGCCGACATCTTCGAGGCTCTGACGGCGAAGGACCGGCCCTACAAGAAGGGCAAGACGCTGACCGAATCGCTGCACATCCTCGGCAAGTTCAAGCTGAACGGGCACGTGGATCCGGATCTGTTCGACATCTTCGTGCGCGAGCGCGTGTACCTGCGCTACGCCGAGCAGTTTCTCGATCGCGAACAGATCGACGAGGTGGATGTGACCCGCATTCCGGGCTACTCCGGCGACTGACGGAAAACGTCAGGAAATGCCGGGTGTGCCGTCCCGGCTCGCAGGTGAAAACCGAGCGGGCGGCAAGGTCCGGCGCGGAAATCTATCGGTTCGAGAGAATGCCCTGCGCAGCGCGTCCGGAAAATCCGCGACAGGACGGGGTCTGACCGGGTCCCGAGCCCCTCTAGCCGCCGATTTGTCTCCTGCGCCAAGACCTTGCGAGGCCCTCTTGCCACTGGCATACCGCTTGCGTTTAGCGGAGGCGCACATCGCCCGTCTGTGTATCACCCGTCCAACCGCCTTAGGAGTCCCATAAATGAAGCGTATTCAACAAGGCTTTACCCTGATCGAGCTGATGATCGTGGTGGCGATCATCGGCATTCTGGCGGCGATCGCGCTGCCGGCCTATCAGGACTACACGATCCGCGCGAAGATCCAGGAAGCCACCAGCCTGACCGAACCGGCGCGTCTTGCTGCCGGCCAGGCCTGCTCGGAAGGCACGCTGGGTGGTGCCTCTTCGGCCGGTGGTGTGAGCGACGCGGCCACGGCCGGTCTGCCCACCGCGATCACGGGCCGCTACGTTTCGGCCGTGAGCTTCGCTGCCACGACCGCCGGCGCCACGATCACGGCGACCCTGCAGAACATCAACTCGCAAGTGAACGCGAGCAACGTGGTCTGGGTGTCGACCTGCAATGCCTCCGGCAACAGCTGGTCGGTGGGTGGCACCATCCCGACCAAGTTCTACCCGAAGGGCTGATCGCAAGCGCTCGCTTCTCGTCGAGGAGCAGGCAAGAAAAAGGGGCTTCGGCCCCTTTTTCGCATTACTGGAGGTCGCACGGATCACTCTCGAGCGATCGTTGAATCGTGAGGTTCGTTGTCAATGCGCAAACTGCATATCGGTGGGTGGGAGACGCGGGAGGGTTGGGAAATCTTCGATGCCGTACCGCGACCAGGGGTGGATCACATCGGGTTGTGCAAGGACCTGTCGAGATTTCCGGACGGGACTTTTCACGAGGTGTACGCCTCTCACGTCATCGAGCACCTCGACTATCTCGGTGACATTTCGCAGGCGCTGAAGGAATGGCTGCGGGTTCTGGTGCCGGGGGGCGTGCTCTACGTCAGTGCTCCTGATCTCGACACCCTCGCAGAGTTGCTCCTGTTGAAGGAATCGACGTCGCAAGCCGAAAGATTCATCGTGATGCGCATGATGTTCGGTGGGCACACGGATGCGTTCGACTACCACGTGGTCGGGCTGAACGAAGAATTTCTGAGGGATTTCCTGGAGGTCGCCGGTTTCGTGGGCATTCGACGGGTCGATTCCTTCGGACTGTTCGACGACAGCAGCGAACTCGATTTCAAGGGCGTGCCGATCAGCGTCAACCTGATCGCGACGAAGGCGGCGTGAGCCCGCCTCGAGACCGGCGGATTTGAGGCACGGAAAGTGCATGAGAACGGGTATGCCCGTAATCTCGATCCTGTACTCACGTAACCGTAGGAGACGAATTTGAAGCGCATTCAGCAAGGCTTTACCCTGATCGAACTGATGATCGTGGTGGCGATCATCGGCATTCTGGCGGCGATCGCGCTGCCGGCTTATCAGGACTACACGATCCGCGCGAAGATCCAGGAAGCCACCAGCCTGACCGAACCGGCGCGTCTTGCTGCCGGCCAGGCCTGCTCGGAAGGCACGCTGGGTGGTGCCTCTTCGGCCGGTGGTGTGAGCGACGCGGCCACGGCCGGTCTGCCCACCGCGATCACGGGCCGCTACGTTTCGGCCGTGAGCTTCGCTGCCACGACCGCCGGCGCCACGATCACGGCGACCCTGCAGAACATCAACTCGCAAGTGAACGCGAGCAACGTGGTCTGGGTGTCGACCTGCAATGCCTCCGGCAACAGCTGGTCGGTGGGTGGCACCATCCCGACCAAGTTCTACCCGAAGGGCTGATCGCAAGCGCTCGCTTCTCGTCGAGGAGCAGGCAAGAAAAAGGGGCTTCGGCCCCTTTTTCTTTGCGGCCGGTGCGTGGCGTCGGTAGATGGGCGGGTCAGCGGCCCGCGGCGGTCTGGCGAAGCATGGCGAGGTACGCGGCCTCAAGTGATCGTGTCAGGGTTGCCACGTCGCCGAGTGCGCTCGACTGCAGCTTCCAGCGCAGTTCCGACCGCCAATACGTCAACTGACCGCGGTTCGCCGCGAGTGCTGCAGCGATCGCCACATACTCGTCGGGCGTGCCGGCGATCCATTCGCGGCGGCCCAGCCGCGTCAGGAGGCTGGCACCGACCCTGGAAGCGTGCACAGGACCCGCCAGCGAAACCACGGGCACACCCATCATGAGCGCCTCGCAGGTCGTGGTCGTCCCGTGGTACGGAAATGTGTCGAGTGCGATGTCCACCGTGCCGTAGCAGGACAGGTGCTCGACGAAGCTCGGGCGACCGCCGTCGAGATCAACGCGTGTCGGATCGATCCCCAAGGCCTGGAAGCGCTTTCGCAGGTCGGCAGAAAGATCCGGCTCGTCGAACCCCTTGCCCTTCAGCAGGAGGCGCGAGCCGGGCGTACTCGCCAGGATGTTTGCCCACAGACGCAGGCACGTATCGGCGATCTTGGCCGGACTATTGAAGCATCCGAACGTAATGTGTCCGGCAGTCAGAGCCGGCAGTGCGTTGACAGGAGGAGCCTCGGGGCGTGATCGATAGCAGATGAACCCCGGTTCGAGTCGCCACAGGCGTTCGGAGTGGAATGAATCGGTGGTCTCGGGCGGGTCGCACCATACGTCCGTGAGCCTGTAGTCCATCGCAGGCACGCCCGTCGTGTTCGGATAGCCGAGCCAGCTCACCTGGACCGGCGCCACACGGCGCGCGAACACGCCCAGCCTGTTCCCCCGCGTATGGCCGGACAGGTCGACGGCGACGTCCAGCTGGTCGGCGCGAATGTGCTCCGCGGCCGAAGTGTCGTCGAGCCCTACCAGGCTGCGCCAGTGGGTGGCGTGACCTTTGACGGTCTCGGAGCGCGGGTCGTCATGCGGCGCCGCGAAATAGCAGAACACTTCCACGGCCTGGCGATCGTGCGTCGCGAGAACCGGCTCGATGAAGAAGCTCACCACGTGCTGCCCGAAGTCGGCGGAGACATAGCCGACTCGCAGCGGGCGTTTGCGTGCAAGCGGTGCGTCATCCACGCTCCAGGGCGCGTCCGGCGTTCCACGAACACCCCACGGACCGAAGAGAGCTCCGATTCGACGGTGCTCTTCGGCAACCTCCCGGGGAGCGATCGCATCACAGAAATTGAGGGTCATGAGCAGGCTCTCCGCCGCGGGACCGTAGCCGCCCTCGAGGCGTAGGGCCTCGCGATACGCCTCGACGGCTTCCGCACTTCGAGCCTGGGCACGCAGGCTCTCGCCGAGCAGATGCCATGCATTCTGCAATCGGGGCTCGATCTCGATTGCCCTCAGCGCATGGTGTTCGGCCGCCTTTGGCCGGCCCGCCGCGAGATGCAGGTCACCCAGCTGAGCCCAGCGCTCCGCACTGGAACCGTCGATGGCGATTGCCGTTTCGAACGCCTTGATCGCTTCGTCACGATCGTTGAAGTGCCGCGCTATCTCGCCGGCTGCAAACAGGTAGTGTGCGTTGGCCGGATCCGAGCGGACCGCGACCGCGATGTGATCTCGAGCCTGTTCGAACCGGGCACGGGCCATCTCGACCAGGGCGAGAAGGTAGCGTGCGTCGCCATGCTCTGGCGTCAAGGCAAGCGCTGCCTCGTAGTGTCGAGCGGCAGCTTCGAAGTCGCCGGCGCGGTGCGCTTCGATTCCCTCGGTCACACGGCTCGAGGCCAACGATGTGTTCACGTTCGATAGCTCCTGCGGAACGTCAGCGGCTCTCGGTGGTATCCCGGAACGCGGACCGATACGCTTCCTCGAGCTGACTGGTGAATCCCGGAACGTCGGTCAACTTGGCGTGTCGCATGCGCTCACGCAGGGTCCCGCGCATGGAAGCACGGCGACCCGGGTCCGCGGCGAGCGCGACGGCGATCGACACGTATTCATCCGGGGAACGCGCGATCAGGGTGTCCAACCCCAGGTGTTCGAGCAGGCTGACCCCGACTCGCGACGCATGCCGATCGCCTTCGAGCGTGACCACCGGGACTCCCATCCAGAGCGATTCGCAGGTCGTGGTGGTGCCGTGATAAGGAAACGTGTCCAAAGCGATGTCCACGTTGGCAACGGCCGCAAGGTGCTCGCGACGGCTCGGGGTGAAGCCCGCGAGTTCGATCCTCTCGAGGTCCAGGCCGGCACGCTGCATCCGGGCGCGCAAGTGGCGCAACACACCTTCATCACGGAGCGAAGCGGTCTTGATGCACAGGCGCGAGTTCGGCGTGCGTTCCAGAATGCGCGCCCACAGCGCCAGCATCGCATCGGTGACCTTGGGGAAGTTGTTGAACACCCCGAAGGTGATCGGGGCGCCGCTCGCACTGGGCGGATCGGCGATCTCGGGCGCCTCGGGTGGCGGTTCGTAGCACAGGAACACCTCGGGCAGGCGCAGCAGCCGCTCGGTGTGATGGGCTTCAGCGCCGGGCGGATCGGCGCGCGCATCGGTGATGCGCCAGTCCATCTGCGCAAGACCGGTGGTGTTGGGATAGCCCAGCCAGGCGATCTGTACCGGCGCCACCCGCTGGGCGAGCGCGGTGAGCCGGCTCTTGGCGGTATGGCCGGCCAGATCCACCACGACATCCAGGCGATCCTCGCGCATCAGGCGCACCAGCTCGGCATCGTTCATGGCGGCCACGTCGCGCCAGAGCTGGGCGCGTTGGCGCAGGCGGCGGGTGGTGTCGTCGACGATGGTGTGGTTGTAGTAGCACACGGTCTCGACGCGCTTGGGGTCGTGGGCGGCGAGCACGGGTTCGAAGAAGAAGGCCACGACGTGGGCACGGAAGTCGGGGGACAGATAGCCCACGCGCAAGGGGCGATCGGGGCGACGGTCGATCGTATCGAAGCGCGGCACCGTGGCCGGATCGGGATCGAACTCGGCACCGAAGGCGAGGTGCTCGGCAAACAGTTCCTCCGCGCTCACGTCGGGCAGATAGTTCAGCGTCAGCAGCAGGTTGTTCCAGGCGAAGCCGTCGTGCGGCGTGAGGGCGATCACCTTGCGGGTGGCATCCACGGATTCGGCGACGAGTCCCTGCTGTTGCAGTACCGTGCCGAGATTCATCCATGCGACCGCGTTCTCCGGCTGGATGTCGATGGCCTTGCGCGCGGCGGCTTCGCCCTCCGCGAGACGCGACAGCGCGAAGTACAGGTTCGACAGCGATACGAGGGCTTCGGCCAGCGTCGGCTTGAGTTCCACGGCGCGCAGCAGACAGCGTTCCGCCTCCGTGGCCCGGTTCAACTGCGCCAGTGCGACGCCCACGTTGAGCAACGCTTCCGCATGGTCCGGTTCGTCGCGCAGGATGCCCTCGAGCACGGCAATCGCTTCAGGGTAGCGCCCTGCGGCGTGCATCGCGTTGGCCAGAGCCATGCTGGCGTCGCGAAACTGCGGCTGCAGTTCCAGTGCCTTCCGGAACGCATTCTCGGCTTCATCCAGGAAGCCGCGCTTCGCCAGGATGTTGCCCAGCACGTAGTAGCTCTGCGGTTGCGCCGGGTCGAGGCCGATGGCGGCATGCGCGGCTTCCTCCGCAGCGGACAGATCGCCGCTCGCCGCCAGCGCGATCGCGTGCTGCCGTCGCGCGACCGGCGTCTCGGGGGCCAGTCGCGCGGCCTGTTCCGCGGCGACGAGTGCATCCTCGTGCCGGCCGTCGGCCATCAGCACCGTCGAAAGATTGATCCAGCCTGCGAGCAGCTCCGGGCGCGCGGCGGTGGCCAGCCGATAGCAGCGTTCGGCCGCGGAGCGCCAGGCGAGCCGTTCGAAAGTGATGCCCTGGTCGATCAGCGCTTCGGCGCGACCCGGCAATCGCGCGAGGTGGTCCGCGACGAGAAAGCTCTGCACGGCCGCCGCGCCGTCGCCGGCCTTGGCCTGCGCCAGTCCGAGTGCCAAGTGCGCCGGCAGGGATTCCGGCTGGCGTTCCAGCGCGTCCCGCAGCAACGGAATCGCGGCCTGCGGATCGTCGCGGCGCGTGAGGAGATTGGCGAGGTTGCAGGCGGCGGTCACGCAGCCGGCGTTGCGATCCAGTGCGAAGCGGTAGGCGTCGCGGGCGTCGTCGGGTCGGCCCAGGGCCTCCAGCGTGAGGCCCAGTTCGTTCCACCAGTCCGCGTCCGTATCGTCGAGCGCGAGGGCGCGCCGAAAGGCCGACTCGGCCTCGGCGAGCCGGCCCGAAGCGCGCAATGCCTCGCCGCGCGTGTAGTGGTACGCGGGATGATCGGCGCGGACGGCGATGGCGGCATCGATACGTTCGAGGGCCGTCGCCGGTGCGCCGCCGGCGAGTTCCAGCGTGCCGAGCAGGTACAGCGCGTCCGCGTGGCGCGGATCGATCGCGAGCACGCGCTGGTAGTGCTCGCGAGCGCGGGCGACGTCGCCTTCGCCGTGGGCTGCGAAGCCCGCATCGAGCAACCGGGCGGGGTCCTCCGTCGGCCCGGTCTTCGGACGTTCGCTCTTCAGCCATTTCAGCATCGCGAACTCCATTCGTGCCACGCAGCGCGATAGCCGGCCTCCAGCTTGCGCACGAATCCCGCGGCGTCGGTCAGCGGTGAATCGAGCAGGCGTTGCCGCATGGTGCTGCGCAGTTCCAGCAGGCGTTCCCGGTCTGCCGCCAGTGCGCAGGCGATCTCGACGTAGTCGTCCTCCGTCGAGGCGATGCAGGCGTCGAGCCCGAGCAGTCCGAGCAGGCTCGTGCCGACCCGCGAGGCATGACGGTCGCCGGAGAGTGTGACCACCGGGACTCCCATCCACAGCGAATCGCAGGTGGTGGTCGTCCCATGATACGGATAGGTGTCCAGAGAAATATCCACCTGACCGACGGTACGGAGATGTTCGCGGTAGCCGGGAGTGAATCCGGCGAGACTCACCCGATCCAGGTCCAGCCCCGCGTTGCGCATGCGTTCGCGGACCGAAGCGAGGACGGCCGCATCGCGGAGTGCCGCGGTCTTGATGACCATTCTGGAACCCGGTACGCGCTGCATGATGCGCGCCCAGACTCTCAGCATCGGGTCCGTGATCTTGGGGAAGTTGTTGAACACTCCGAAGGTTACCGGTGCGCCCTGGGCACACGGAGGCGTGCCGACCTCCGGCGCTTCGGCAGGCGGGTCGTAGCACAGAAACACGTCGGGCAGACGCAGGAGCCGCTCCGTGTGATCGCGCTCCGCACCGGGAGGGTCGGCGCGTGCGTCGGTGATGCGCCAATCCATCTGGCCGAGCCCGGTGGTGTTCGGATATCCCAGCCACGTCATCTGTACCGGGGCCATGCGCTTGGCGAGCACGATGAGGGAGTTCCGCGCCGTATGGCCAGCCAGGTCGACCACGACATCCAGCCGATCCTCCCGCATGAGGCGGACCAGGTCATCCTCCGCCAGAGGGGCGATGTCGCGCCACAGGTCCGCGCGTTCGCGCAGGCGTCTGGTCACGTGGTCCACCACGGTATTGTTGTAGTAGCAAACGATCTCGAAAGATCTGCGATCGTGATGGGTGAGCACCGGCTCGAAGAAATGCGCGACGACGTGGTCGCGGAAGTCAGGCGAGACGTAGCCGATGCGCAGCGGACGATCCGGCTGGCGATCCCGGTCGGCAAAGGTCGGTACCTGGTCGGGCGCGGGATCGACCCGTGCCCCGAAGGCCCGATGCTCGGTCAGCAGGGCCTCGGGTGTGGAATCCGGCAGATAGTTCATGCCGAAGAGGAGATTGCTGCGCGCAAGCGCCGATGCCGGATCCAACGCCAATGCGCGGCGATTCGCATCCACGGATTCCTGCATGCGGCCCTGCAACTGGAGGGCCATGGCGAGATTCACCCATCCACCGGCATAGTCCGGCGCACAGGCGATCGTCTTGCGGGCTTCCGTCTCTGCTTCGGCCAGCTTGGCGGTCGAAACGAGCAGTGCGGACAGCAGCACATGCGCCAGCGGCTGATCGGGCTCCAGCGCTATCGCAGCGCGAAACTGCTCCTCGGCAGCGGTCGTGCGTCCGAGCTGCACGAGACTCGCCGCCAACGTGATGTGGGCGGCTGCGCGGGGAGGGGTGCTGTCCGCGAGCGGACCGACGATCCTGATGGCCTCCTCGAATCGCCCGACCCGATGCAACAGTTCGCCGCGCTCGAGTATCGCTTCAGGATAGGACGGTCGCAATTCCAAGGCGAGCTGCAGCTCCGTGTCGGCCTCGTCGTAGTGGCCGAGACGTCGAAGCACGCTGCCCAGTGCGTAGTGGGCTTCCGCCGCCTGGGGCGCGAGCGCCACGGCTTCATGGGCCTCCGCCTCTGCTGCGGCAAGGTCGCCGCTGGCAGCCAACGCGAGGGCGCATTGCAGATGAGCGAACGAGACGTCCGGAGCAAGGTTCACTGCGACGCGAGCCGCGTCGACGGACGCCGCCAGGTCACCCATGGCGAGCAAACATTGCGAGAGCGCGATATGGGCGGGCGGATAGTCGGGCGAGAGTGCCAATGCCTTTCGAAGAAGCTCGGCCCCGGCCTGCGGCTCGCCCGAGCGCACGTATGCGCCCGCAAGGTTGCTGGCCGCGGCCGCGCACGCTGCATCCCGGTCGAGCGCGGCTCGATAGGCGGCCAGCGCTTCGTCGGTGCGTGCCGCGCGTTCGAGCGTAAGCCCGAGTTCGTTCCAGCACTGCGCATCGCTCTCGTCGAGCGAAAGCGCGAGTCGGAACGCAGCGATGGCCTCGTCCAACCGGCCGACCGAACGCAGCGCCTCGCCACGGGAATAGTGGAATGCCGGCTGGTCGCCCTGAATCGAGATGGCGGTGTCGAAACGGCTCAGCGCCTTGGCCGGATCTCCCGTGTGAAGTTCGACGGTTCCCAGCAGGTACAGGGCGTCGGCATGCCGGGCATTCCGGGTGAGCGCGAGCTCGTAGCTCGCCCGGGCGCTCTCGATATCGCCGGCTTGCTGCGCCCGGAAACCCTTCGTGGTCAGCGTTGCCGCATCGAGCGAACCGTCCGGCGCGGCCTTGTCGCGGGCTTGGCGAAGGAAACTCAGTATTTTCATTTCAGGCTCTGCCGCGTCCCGGGACGAGCCGGGTCTTCGAAGCCATGGATGGCCTCTGTCGACGCTGACCGCGGTAGTAGATCGACGCGCGGTAGTGGTACACGGCGTCGTCGGTGCCGAGCATGTGAAGCTTGCCCGATGACCAGTTCTTCAATGCTCTCACGATACAGGCGACGTTCGAGAATCGATTGCCCACGAATTGATCGGCGGCGAGCGCCGTGAGGACGTCGACGACGACCTCCTCTCCAACCTGTCGCGGCGGCAACCCTGAGTTGCCGTGCACGGACTGCTCGCCCTTGCCCCGCAACGCGTCGGACAGGACCACGCGATTTCCGTGCCTTGCCCGATAGCGGGCCTCCACATCCTGATCGTCGGTCAGCAACAGGAGTCGGCTCTCCGGCGTGCCGGACAGCAGCCGATCGACCGTCGTCTCGATCGCTGCGTTGACGGCGTCGAGGTGCTCGCCCTGTTCGAGGCGTTTGTCCGTGCCGCGCACGTGAGCGGCGATGAAGGGGGCACTGCCGAACGCGGCTTCGACCATCTCCGCGGCCCGGTTCGCCAAGTGGGCGCGGGGACGGACCACGGCGGGGGCGATCTCGCGCAGGATGGTGCCCGTGTCGGACCGGGCGAACGGGTGATCCACCGGCAGCAGGTGACGGGTCAGATGAACGCCCGTGAAATACGCACCCACCACCAGCGGATCGGATCGCGCGACCAGGTCGGCGGCGCTGACGGGACCCGTGGACTTGCGTCGCGCCGCCACGTTGCGCAACGGTGACCCGGCACCCCATTCCCGGGGGAATGCCCCGCGGGCGGCCGCTGCCTCCACTTCGGCCGGGTCCACCGCAGCAAGGGGCTCGAAGAAATCCCCCCAGGCATTGCGTGACGGGTCGTCCGCGAACAAGCTGGTCTCGCCCCAGTGAACCAGCGGGCGACGGTGGTCGATCCGGGCGGCGAGGGCGTGGCCGAGCACATGCTGAACATCCGACCAGAAGCCGGCGCCAGCCGGATGGATCAGCATCAACCCTCCCGGCGGGGCCGCGTTGGCGAACTGTCGCTCCAGCGCTTCGTCGAGACGGTCACGGAGCTCTAGCAGCGGGTCGAGATGAGGCAGAGCCAGCGGGCATGCGGGATCGATCTCCAGCGCCCGGCGAAGCTCGGAGATGCCGCCATCGAGGTCTCCGGCCTCCTGCAGGAGCCAGGAGAGACGGGCGGGGAAACGAGCGTCGTCGCCGGCGTCGGCGAGGCGGCGCAGGATCGCCGTGGCTTCGTCGCGCTTTCCCAGGCCATGACACGCTTCTGCAAGCACGAACGCGGTCTCCACGTCGTCGGGCGTCTGCTCCAGTCGCGCGCGGCACGCCTCTTCCACTACGTCCCAGTGCCCGGTGAACCAGTAGTCGTTGACGTGTCGCTGCAGGTCGAACGTCATGCCTCAACGCGTGGCGGCAAGTGCGGCGAGGTCCCTGGCGACAGCCTCGACCACTTCTTCCCACGCGAATCGTTCCGGTTGCCGATACAGCCGCGTATGCGGATACCACGGCGAATCGGTGCGGTCCTTGAGCCACCGCCAGCAGCAGTCGTAGCGCAGCATGGACCAGGTGGGTTTCGCCAGGGCGCCGGCCAGATGACCGACCGCCGTGTCGACCGCCACCACGAGGTCGAGCGCTTCGATAAGCGCGGCAGTGTCCTCGAAACTCTCCAGCTCGTCGGTGAGATCGACGATGGGAAAGGGTGCGTTCGCGCCGCGTGCCTGTTCGGCTGCGTCGCCCTTCTGCAAGCTGTACCAGGTCACGCCCGGTACCGTGCCGAGCCCGGCGAGGCGGGGGAGCGGGGCGCTGCGGCGCCGATCGGCGCGGTAGCGCTGCGGATGGTTCTTGTGCGGGTCGCCGGCCCAGACCAGTCCGACGCGCAGGTTGCGATCGCCCGCGAGTCTTTGCTTCCACGCCGCCACCTTCTCCGCGGCAGGGGTCAGGTACGGCACGCGCGCAGGGATCGCCTCGAGGCTCCGCGCGAAGAAGCGCGGCAGCGACATGAGGTAGGCGTAGTAGTCGTAGCGTGGCAGCGGATCGTCGCGCAGGATCACTTCCAGTCCGGGAATGGTTCGCAGCAGACTGACCAGCGGTCGTGGCGCTTCGAGCATCACGCGGGCACCACGGGCCATCAGCAGCGGCGCGAACCGCACGAACTGGATCGCGTCGCCGAAACCCTGTTCCGCCACCAGCAGCACGGTGCGGCCGGTCACGTCCTCGCCGTTCCAGGCCTCGCCCGGGTAGTAGCGGCGCATGCCGCGGATCTCTTCGGTATCGAGGCGGAACTCGTAGTCGTCCCAGCCGTGTTCGTAGTCGCCGAGTTTGAGCCTGGCCAAGCCGCGATACAGCCGTGCTTCCGGATGCTCGGGATGGTGCGCGAGGATCCGCTCGAAGCAGGCACACGCTTCGTCGAGGCGGTCCAACTCCAGCATCGCAAGGCCGGCGCCGGTGAGGACGTCACGATGGCCGGGCTCGATCGCATCGGCCGCCATGTAGTGATCGATGGCCTCGTCCAGTTCATCGATCTCGTGCAACTCGGTGGCAAGGTTGAAATGGGCGTCGCGATGCCCCGGATCGAGCGCGAGGGCACAGCGATAGCTTTCGATGGAGCGCGCGTTGTCGCCGCGCCCGCCGTGCACCAGTGCCAGGTTGTAGTGCCAGTCGGCGTTGGCCGGATCGAGTTCGAGGCCGCGGCGATAGTGCCGCTCGGCCTCGTCGAAGTGTTGCTGCATCAGCAGCAGCGTGCCGAGGCGCATGACCACGCGCGGATCACGCGGATGGCGTTGAAGGGCCGCTTCGGCGACCGCGAGTGCTGCAACCAGGTTGCCCGTCTCCTGAAGACGACGCGATTCGGCCAGCGCTGCCTCGAGCGCGGCGTCGGCGGGCGCTGCCGTCGCGGCGGGTGAGCTGCGTTTCAACCAGTTCAGCACGGCGTGGAATCCAGGTCCTGGCACCGGTGCGAACCCGCCGGGCGCGTGGCATGCACCTTGCACCTGTGTCCCCCGGATCGGCCGGCGAACGCATGGGCAGACGACGAATCGACGACGAAGGTCACGGGTCGGGTTTGCTGGGGGCGCGCAGTGGCACGTAAACTAATGTTTTGAAACGTCTACCAACTCTTCCCGCCGCTGTGACGCGCAGGCGCCGGCGACGCGGTCAAAGCAAACGGAGTGCCATTCATGTTCGGCCTGTTCGATACCAAGAAAGTCGACGATTTCGCACGCAGCCTGGCCCAGGATCTGGCGCGTCGCTTCCCGCCGGCGAGCGAGGCCCGGACCGACAAGGGTGCTGCCAACCAGCTCGCGGTGGTCACCGAAGGACTGTACGCGCGGGCCCTGCGGTTTCATCAGGAGAACAAGCTCGGCGTGTACCGCAAGGCGAAGCTCGGCAACGTGTTCCGCTGGCAGCTGCAGGAACTGGGGTACAGCGCCAACTTCATCGAGAACGTGACCAAGGGTCTGGTGGTCCGCCTCGCGAAGAAGAAGTAGGCCCCGGCCACCGTCCGGTCGCGGCTCGCGGCACCTCACCCGGTGCGGCACCACCGCCGCCAGACTTCGCGGTAGGCGCGTTCCAGGTTGCGGGTGAAGCCTGCCTCGTCCTGGATGGACGATTCGGCGAGCCTGCTGCGTAGTGTCGCGCGGCATTCCTTCAGGAACGCGAGGTCGCCGGCCACTTCGGTAGCCAGCGCGACGTAGCGATCCACGTCCTGCGCCACGAGCCGCTCGAGCCCGACCTGGGCGAGCGCGCTCGCCGACACGCGCGATGCGTGGGTGTGCCCGGCGAGGGTTACCAGGGGCACGCCCATCGCCAGCGTGAAGAGCGTGGTGGTGGTGCCCACGCAGGGGAACGGGTCGAGCGCGACGTCCACGTCGCCATGGGCCGCGAGGAAGGCATCGTGATCCATCCGGTCGTGCAGGGTGAGGCGGGCGATGTCGACGCCGCGTGCTGCAAACTGCCCGCGCACTACATCGTGCGCGGCTTCGGGAATCGCGAAGAGGAGCAGGCGTGAATCGGGCAGCGCCAGCAGGACGCGCGACCACGCGTCGAACACGTGCGTGTTGAGCTTCGGGTAGAGGTTGAAGCTGCCGAACGTGGCGGCAGCGCCGCGCTCGGAAGGCGGTTCGGGCGCCACGTCCGGCAGCGGCCCGGGACGGAACGGCATGAAGAAGCCTCCCAGGGGCAGCAACGCTTCAGCGTGGTACTGCCCCGACAGATCGGCCGCGATCACGCCATCGGTGATCCAATGGTCGATGGCCGAGAGCCCCGTCGTGTTGGGATAGCCGAGCCACGTCATCTGCACCGGTGCCGGCCGGCGCGCGAAGGCGAGCAGACGGTTGCCCGCGAGATGACCGTTGAGATCCACCAGGATGTCGATGCCGTCGCTGCGGATGGTGCGTGCGAGGGTGGCGTCGTCCATGTCCTGACATGGGCGCCACGCGAGCGGCAGCGCGCGCAGGCGCTGCGTCACCGCGTCTTCCACGGGACTGTTGTCGTAGCAATAGATGTCGAACTGCAGCCGGTCGTGACGCTCCAGCACCGGCTCGATGAAATGGCGAGTGACGTGGCTGTAGTAGTCCGCCGAGACGTAGCCGATGCGCAGCCGGCGGTCCGGCACCGGCGCGTTGGGAGCGGGCGCGAGGTCATCCGCCAGAGGGCGGGCGAAGCGCTCGTCCCATGTGCGGTAGGAGCGCTCGAACTCCTCGCGCGGCACATCCGGCAGGTAATGCAGGACAGCGAGGTAGTCGCTCAACGCGCCGGCGTCGTCGGGGGCATGCTCCACGGCCGTGCGATAGCACTTCATCGCGTCGTCCATGCGGCCGTCGGATTCCAGGGTGAAGCCGAGGCGTCGCAAGGCGGGAGCGAACGCAGGATCGGCGCGGAGGGCGTCTCGATAGGCGTCGGCTGCCGGTCCGCGACGGCCGCGTGCCTCGCGCGCGATGCCGAGGAACAGGTGCAACCTCGCGTCGTCCGCCTGATGGCGCAACCGCCCTTCCAGCAGCGCTTCGGCGTCCACGAACCGCCCCTGCGCCATGAGCGTCGCAGCCGGATTGTCGGGCGGATCGAAGCCCTGGGCACGCAGCCGCAGCGCGACGTACATCTGCACCGCCTCGGACTGCCGTCCCGACAGTCCCAGTGCGAACATCAGCCGGCGTCGGGCTGCGAGCCGCTGGGGGTCCGCCGCGAGTGCGGCACGCAATGCATCGAGCGCCGCCTCGTGGCGCCCATGATGCAGATGCACCTCGGCCAGGGTGAGGGAAGGATCGGGCCAGCGCGGATTGATCTTTGCCGCGCTCGTGAGGTGCCGCTCGGCGAGTGCAAAGTCACCGGCACGGCAGGCAGCGACTGCGCGCAGATGCAGTGCCTGCGGATCGTCCGGATGGCGCCGCAGGTACGGTTCGAGCAGCGCGACGGCGCGGGCATCCTCGCCGGCATTGAGTGCGCTACCGGCCTCCTCCACGTCGGCACGCCTCGCCGCCGGTGCGGATCGCCGGCGCAGCCAGTTCAGCATCGCGATGCCCGCGTCATGCCGGGTTGCGTTTCGAATCGTCCAGGAACTGTGCGAGCGCGGCACGCACCTGTGCGACCACCGGTGGCCAGTGCCGCGGTTCGTCCTGCCGGAAGATGCGCATCGACGGATACCACGCGGTGCGCTCGCCCGTCTCGAGCCAGCGCCAGTCGCACGGCGTCTGGATGAGGAGCCAGGTGGGCAGCGCCACCGCTCCGGCAAGATGCGCGACCGCGGTGTCGACCGTGATGACGAGATCGAGGTTGCGCAACGCCGAGGCGGTCTCGCGGAAATCCGTGAGCTGCGGCGCGATGTCCACCATGGCGCGCCATTGCGGATGCTGTGCCAGCGAGGCCGCCCGCGGGCCCTTCTGCAGCGAGAACCAGCGGATGCCGTGTACCGTGGTCAGGGCGTCCAGTTCCGCCAGCGTCGTGGATCGCTCCGCGTCCGTGGGGTTGTCGGGATTGCCGCCCCACACGAGTCCCACGCGAGGTCCGCTGCGGCCGAGCAAATCGCTCCAGCGCCGATCGCGTACGGCGTCGGTGTAGAGGTACGGGACGTCGGCCGGAATGGTTTGCGTAGTGGTTCCGAACACCAGCGGCAGCGTGGCCACCGGACAGTGCAGATCGTAGTCCGGCAGCGGATCGCCCTGTGCGATCACCCAATCGGCGCAGCCGCTCTCGTCGAGCAGTCCCACCAGTTCGGGCTGCACCTCGAGCACGATGGTCATGCCGCGTTCGCGCAGCAGGGCGAGGTAGCGGGCGAACTGGATCATGTCGCCCAGGCCCTGCTCCACGTGGATCAGCACGGTCCTGCCCTCCGCGATGGTCGCGGCGGTCAGGAGCCGTTGCGGATCGCGCGGTGCCGGCCGGCGCCAGGGGATGCGCCAGCGCCATTCGAACTCCGCGAAGCCTTCGGGATAGTTGCCGGCACGCAGCAGCATCAGCCCGCGATTGACGTGCGCCTCAGGAAACCCGGGATCCGCGGCGAGCGCGCGGTCGTGCCACTCGAGTGCTTCGCGATAGCGGCCGCGGGCGAGCGTGACGACTCCCAGTGCGTTCAGCACCCGTGCGTCGTCGAAGCCGCCCTGGACCAACGCGGTGAAACGACGCTCGGCATCGTCGAAGTCCCGGCGGTTGAGATCGATCAGCCCGAGGCAATAGGTGGCGTCGGCATTGCCGGGTTGCTGCGCGAGGACCTCGTCGTAGAGTGCGACGGCTTCGTCGAGGTTGCCGTCCCTCTGCAACGCCATGGCACGTTCGAGCCGGGCGGCGATGTCCATATCAGGAGCGTACTGGCAGACCTGAGGCGCTCATCGCGGTGAGCGCTTCCGTTCCGTAGTCAGCGACCGCAGGGTGCGCTGCTTGGCACAGGCACGACGTGTCACCGCCGGTACACCGATGCCTGCAGCGGCAGTCCGTTGCTGAGATACGAGTGAAAATATTCGAGGTTGTTGAACGCCTCGCTGCCGGCGGGGAAGGGCTGCGCGCGCACCTGCGTCATGCAGCGGGTGTAGCGCATGTGCAGCGTGTAGAGCTCGTCGCCGCCGCGAAACACGGGAAAGTGCACCGCCTGACCCACCGCCGGCGAGATGGTTTCCATCCGCATCACCTTGCCGGCGTTGTCGAGGTGGCAGTTGGAGCACGCGAAATTCATCTGACCGATGCGGCGAAAGAACAGGCGCCGACCCTCCTCGTATTTCGCCAGTGCGCCGGGGCTCTCCACCTTGATGCTCATGCGCATGCCGTCGGACAGGCCGCGAGCGTAGGCCGTCAGCACGCCCATGGTGGCGCGATCGTCGTAGCGGTACTCCGGCTCGCCGTTGTCGCGCCGACAGCGATTCAACGCCATCTCGAACGTGATCACGCGGTTCTCGGCTTCGCTGAAACGCGGATAGGTGCCGGCGAGATTGCGCCCGCCGTCGGGCAGGCACTGCGCATACGTGCGACCGTTGCGGAACGGCTTTTCCCACAGTGCCTTCCCGCGTTCGATGTCGCCCAGGAACGGCGGGAAGGCCATGATGTCGTCGTAGTGGTTGCGGCTCGCCTTGTTGAACATGAAGCCGCCATACACGTAGTCTTCGAGAGGCACGCCGGGAAAGCGCTGCTGGAACGTGCGGATGAAGGCGGCGCGGTCCTCCTCGGGGGTTGCCGATGCATCGGTCGCGCCGAATGCGAGCAGGGCACAGCCGAGCAGTGCTGCCCGAGCGATCACTTGATCGTCATCTCCAGCGCGTTGTTCTCACCGATATTGTCCTCCCACGCGATGCCGATCCGGTCGCCGGACCTGGCGCCTCGTACGCGGAACTGGAGGAACGGATTCTTCGACACGGCCCGGCTCCATTGAGCGTCGAGCACCGGACGCCCGTTGTGAGTGGCCACCACGTGCTGGATGTAGTGCTTCGGAACCAGTTCGTTCGTCTGCGGGTCGGTGCGCAGACCCGTTTCCATGGGGTGGGGCATCAGCACCTTCACGTCGGCCACGTCGCCCTCCAGGGTGATGCGCATCTTGATCGCTTCGGTCATCGGCAGGTCATCCGGCGCATCCGCCCAGAGTCACCTTGGTCTCCTTCTGGGCGAACCAGAACTTTCCACCGGCCTTCACGATCGCCCGTACGTTCGCGGATTCGGCCATCTTGATGCGAACCGCGACGAAAGGATCGACACCCGGGAGCAGATCGAACTGCGCCACTAGTGGTTGCGGGTTCTTCTCGGCTATCACCCAGATCGTCTCGGTGTCCGGCAGCTTCGATTCGACTTCGATGTGGACGATGGCGCTGTTTTCCGCGATGTCAGGCGCCTTGAGGAGGACCTGATCGCTTTGGACGGCGTCCGCCGCACCGATCGAGCGGATCGCCTCGTCCGCTGCCTTGGCCTCGAAGGCCGGACCATTGCGCTCGGCGGCAAGCGCGCGCAACGGCAACAGCATTGCCGCCAGCGCGGCACCGAAGGCCGAGAACAGGCGTCTGCGCAGCGGAATCATGGGTTCACAGTCCGTGGACGTACTCGACGATGAGATCGATCTCCGCTTCGGTCAGGATGCGGTGCCGGCCGTAGGGCGGCATGATGGTGGCAGGGTTCTTCACGCTCGCATCCCAGATCTGCGCGCGCAACGCGGCGCGGTCGGGATAGCGGCGCTTGATGTCGGCGAGCGCCGGACCCAGCGTGGCCGCGGTTTCGGCCCCGGGGTCCGCCGGCATGCGATGACAGGCGAGGCAATTGCCCTTCTCCTGATCGTGCGCGATAGCCCGCCCGGGCAGCTCGGCTGCCGAGGCGATGGTCGCGCCGCCCAGGGCGGACACTGCAACCCATGTGGCCAACATGGGGATTTGCATACCGATCGTCAAGCGGGAGAAGAGTGGAAAATCAAACGATATCCGATACGACTGCGGATCGCGCGAACCGTTCGCTCGGCTGGCGTGCGTCAGCCCGGAGCGTGCCAGTGGCCGGACTTGCCGCCGCGCTTTTCCAGCAGCCGGACCGCCTCGATGCGCATGCCGCGATCGACGGCTTTGCACATGTCGTACACGGTGAGCAGTCCAACGCTCACCGCGGTGAGCGCTTCCATCTCCACGCCGGTGCGGCCGAAGCATTCCGCGGTCGCCGTGCAGGTGACGGTCGAGTTCGCGCGATCCACGTCGAACTCGACGCCGACCCGGGTGAGGCCGATCGGATGGCACAGCGGAATCAGTTCGGAAGTGCGTTTCGCGCCCTGGATCGCGGCGATGCGCGCGACGCCGAGGACGTCGCCCTTCTTCGCGGAACCGTCGAGGATCAGTGCGAGCGTCGCCGGCAGCATCGAGATGCGGCCGGTGGCGACTGCGACGCGCTGCGTTTCGGCCTTCTCGCCCACATCGACCATGTGGGCCTGGCCCTGGGCATCGAAATGGGTGAGCGGATTCACGAAGGCGGAGAAGGTGGAAAAAGCAGGTGGAAAAAGCAGGCCGAAAGTGGACGACGCTCGCGCGGGACGAACTCGGGACGATCGAAGTTATCATAGCATCGTCATGCGCGCGCTCTTCGCGGTACTGCTCGCGTTCTGCCTGTTGATTCCCGCACGGGCAAACGATCTGCCCGAACTCGGAGATGCCTCCGAGGCGGCGCTTTCGATCGGCCAGGAGCGCTCGATCGGCTACGGCATCATGCGCCAGATCCGCGCGACGCAAAGCTATCTCGACGATGCCGACGTGGCCGACTATCTGCAGCGCGTCGGATATCGCCTGGTGTCGGTCAGTCCCGACACGCGCATGGATTTCCACTTCTTCGCGTTGCGCGACAAGTCGGTGAACGCTTTCGCGTTGCCGGGCGGTTACATCGGCGTGCATGCCGGATTGCTTCTTACCGCGCAGACCGAATCCGAACTGGTCGGTGTGCTGGGCCACGAAATCGCGCACGTGACGCAACGGCACATCGCGCGAATGGTGGCGCAGCAGCAGCGGGCCGGCATGACGTCACTCGCCGCCATCGCCATCGCGATCCTGGCGGCCCGATCGAACCCGCAGGCCGCGGCCGGCGCGATCGCAGCGGCCCAGGCGCAGGCACTCGACAGCCGCCTCGCCTTCACGCGCGACAACGAGCGCGAAGCCGACCGCGTGGGGCTGCAGATCGTCGAACGCTCCGGCTACGATCCGCACGCGATGCCAGTATTCCTCGACCGCCTGCAGCGCGCGACCCGCATCCTCGATTCGAGCTCCGTGCCCTCGTACATGCGGACGCACCCGATCACGTACGAGCGGATCGCCGACGTGCAGAACCGCACCATGAATCTGCCCTACAAGCAGGTGCCGGACAGCATCGATTTCCACTTGGTCCGCGCGAAGGTGCGGGCCCTCACCAGCGAGCCTCGCGACGCGATCACGTTCTTCGACGAGCAAATCGCGGACCGCAAGTTCAACAGCGAGATCGGCGTGCGCTACGGCTTGGTGCTGTCGTTGCTGCGCGGGGAGAACGTGAAGCGCGCCGCGACGGAGATGGCGACCCTGCGCCAGATCGCTCCGGCCAACGCCATGATCACGGGTCTGGAGGCGAAGCTCAGGCTCGCGCAGAAGGACAAGGAGGGCGCGGTGAAGATCCTCGCCGATGGCGTGAAGGCGTTCCCCGGCAGCCGCTCGCTGGGCTACGACTACGCCGAGGCTCTCATCGGTGCCGGCCGGGCGGCCGACGCGCTCAACGCTCTCGACGATCAGCTGCTCAAGGATCAGAACGACGGCAAGCTCTACGAGCTCCAGGCCAAGGCCTACGAGGCCCAGGGCAAGACCATGCTCAAGCACAAGTCGCTGGCCGAAGCCTTCCTCTCGGCCGGCAACGTGCAGGCGGCCATCGATCAGCTGCAGCAGGCCCAGCGGGCGAGCAACGGCGACTTCTACGAGAACTCCAGCATCGAGGCGCGCCTGCGGGAGCTGCGGGCGGTCATCGCCCGGCAGGAAAAGTAGCCGGTCGCCCACGGCGAAGGATTCAGTTCGACCCGATCCGGGCCGTTATAGGCCTTCGCGCATTGCGGGAAACGTGGTGCGGCCGAACAAATTCGCTAGAATTCAATCATTTTGTCCCGACACGAGCGCGCCGGTACGCGCATTCCATGCAGAAGATCGGCAAGTACGAGATCCTGAAGGAACTGGGCAAGGGCGCGACCAGCGCCGTCTACCTTGCGAACGATCCCTTCGCGGCGCGCCAGGTCGCCGTCAAGCTGGTCAAGCAGGAAGCTCTCGGCGACAAGGAGCACGGCAAGCGCTTCCAGAAGCTGTTCCTGACCGAAGCCTCGCTCGCGGGCAAGCTGCAGCACCCGCACATCGTCGCCATCTACGACGCCGAGGCGAACGACGAAGGCAGCTACATCGTGATGGAGTACGTCGAGGGCGGCACGCTCGAGCAATACTGCCGCGTCGACAACCTGCTGCCGGTGGCGCGCATCGTCGAGATCATCTTCAAGTGCAGCAAGGCGCTCGATTTCGCGCACCGCCACGGCATCATTCACCGTGACATCAAGCCGGCCAACATCCTGATGACCGACGGCAGCGACATCAAGATCTCCGATTTCGGCGCCGCGCTCTCGCTCGCTTCTGAGACCACACAGGTCACAGGCGTCGGATCGCCCGCGTACATGTCGCCCGAGCAGGTGCGCGACCAGCAGTTGAACCACCAGACCGACATCTTCTCGCTCGGCGTGGTGATGTACCAGATGCTGACCGGACGGTTGCCCTTCAAGGCGACCAACAATTTCAGCATGGTCTACCAGATCATCAACGTCGATCCACCGCCGCCTTCGATGCATCGGCCCGACATTCCGAACGCGGTGGACGTGATCGCGAAGAAGTCGCTGCAGAAGAGCCTCGAGAAGCGCTACCAGAGCTGGGCCGAGTTCTCCGCCGACCTCGCGAGCATCTTCGTCGACCTGCAGAACACGGCAGAGGCCGTGCCGGAGACGGAGAAGTTCAACACGCTGCGCGGGCTCGCGTTCTTCCGCGAGTTCAGCGACGTGGATCTGTGGCAGGTGGTGCGCATCTCCACCTGGTCGCGGCATCCGATCGGCACTACGGTCATCCGCGAAGGCGAGGACGGACGCTCGTTCTTCATCCTCGCGGCCGGCGAGGTGCGCGTGACCAAGAACGACAAGCTGCTCAACGTGCTGAAGGCGGGCGAGTGCTTCGGCGAGATGAGCTACCTCGGCACCAAGGATTTCCACCGTTCGGCCACGGTCGCGGCGGTGACCGACATCACGATGATCGAGATCGCCGACGAGGCGCTGTCGCAATCCACCGAGTCGTGCCGCAACCGGTTCAACGCAGCGTTCCTCGAGCTCCTGGTCACCAGACTGG
This sequence comes from Burkholderiales bacterium, assembly GCA_019745565.1. GTDB lineage: Bacteria > Pseudomonadota > Gammaproteobacteria > Burkholderiales. The sequence continues at coordinate 1,933 of JAIESW010000023.1, read as the reverse complement.
AATCCGCGAACATCCGCGTCTCGCAGCTCCTGCTCGACCGCAACATCGGCGTGCGATGAGCGATTTCGCGGACATCTCGGTCGAGGAGTTCAAGACGCTCTGCGCGGCCGGCCCGGTGGTCGTGGTCGACGTGCGTACCGATGCCGAGGTCGCGCGCGGCGTGATCCCGGGGGCACGGCACATCGTGCTTCAGACGCTGCCCGCCCGCGCCGGAGAACTGCCGCGCGACGCGACTCTCGTGATGGTCTGCCAGTCGGGCGGGCGCTCGCGGCAGGCGGCGGGTTTTCTGGCGGCGCAAGGCTATGAACGGGTGCACAATCTGATGGGCGGCGTTATCGCCTGGGTGCGCGAGGGCGAAGCGCTCGCGACCCTCGAACCCTAGCAAGCCCCATGAATACAGCAATCGCCCACGACTTCGAACTCGACGCCCGCGGACTCAACTGTCCGCTTCCCATCCTGAGGACCAAGAAGGTCCTGAACGGCATGACCTCCGGCAAGGTGCTGAAGGTCACCGCCACCGACCCCGGTTCGGTGCGCGACTTCCAGGCGTTCTCGCGGCAGACCGGCAACGATCTGCTGGGCGCCTCGGAGGCGAACGGGGAGTTCCTGTTCCTGCTGCGCAAGAAGTGAAGTGACGTTCCCCCCGATGGGCCTGCGGCCCTTCCCCCCAGGGGGCCAGCCCTCTTGGGGCGGCCCGGCGAGGGCTGTCTGACTGTGCATCCGGTGGACCGCCTCATCGTGAGCTTCGACCGGGGGCTGCGGACCCTGTTCGTGCCGCCACGCGCGGCTCGCGCCGAGCCTGCCGCCGAGCAGACGGAAGCGGAACTCACGCCGGAAGAGCGCCGGCACGCGGCGTCGCTGATGCGCGTGAACCACACCGGCGAGGTGTGCGCCCAGGCGCTGTATCAGGGGCAGATGCTCACGGCCCGCGATGCCGAGGTGCAGACCGTGCTCGCCAAAGCGGCCGACGAGGAGACCGATCACCTCGCGTGGACGCGATCGCGCATCGAAGCATTGGGTGGTCGCACGAGCCGGCTCGATCCATTCTTCTACTTCGGCGCATTCACTCTCGGGGCGCTGTCGGGTCTCGCCGGCGATCGCTGGAATCTGGGTTTTCTCGCCGAAACCGAGCGGCAGGTCGAGGGGCACCTGGAAGGCCATCTGGAACGGCTGCCCGAAACCGACGCGAAAAGCCGCGCGGTCGTGGAGCGGATGCGCGACGATGAAGCGGCCCACGCGCGCACCGCCACCGACCACGGTGGCGCCGAACTGCCGCCGCCCGTGAAGCTGGCGATGAAGCTCGCCTCGCGGGTGATGACCGGGTCGACGTACTACTTCTAGCGGGTGGTGGCTTCGGCGGCCGGGCCGACCTCGACGATCTCGAAGTCGTGCGTGACCTCGGCCGTCTTGGCAAGCATGGCCGTCGCCGAGCAGTACTTTTCCGCCGACATCTTGATGGCGCGCTCCACCGCGTCGCGCTTCACGTTGTGGCCCTTCACGATGAAGTGCATGTGGATGCGGGTGAACACCTTCGGGTCGGTGGTGGCGCGGTCGGCGTCGAGCTCGATGGCAACATCGGTCACGTCCTGGCGGGCCTTGCGCAGGATGGTCACCACGTCGTAGGCGGTGCAGCCGCCGGTGCCGGCCAGCACGGTTTCCATGGGGCGCGGGCCCAGGTTGCGCCCGCCGCCCTCGGGCGAGCCATCCATCACGAAGGCGTGGCTGGTTTCGGTTTCGGCAACGAAGGCGACGCCTTCCAGCCATTTGATGCGGACTTTCATGAGCGGGGCTCCGGGCGGGTAGAGGGGGAGGGATTCTAGCGGTTGGGATGGGGTGTGCCGTGAGGCGGGCACCGCTGCCCCCACCCTAACCCTTGTATGTCCGAGAATGTGAGTGTCGCGGCAGATCGATTGACCCAGGACCCGTTGCTGTA
>JAIESW010000015.1 GCA_019745565.1 Burkholderiales bacterium | reverse complement strand
TAGGGACTAGGGACTAGGGACTAGGGACTAGGGACTAGGGACTAGGGACTAGGGACTAGGGACTAGGGACTAGGGTTGGAGCGCCGTGGACTTTGAAGTTCCCTAGTCCCTAGCCCCCAGCCCCTGCCGTTCCCCTATCCCTAAACCCTCGGATCCAGATCCAGCCGCACGATCCAACCATCCATCCCCGGGCCCGCTACGGGATAGCGGTCGATCACGAGCGGATCGTGTCCCGGCACGATGTGCCGTGGTGAGCTTGCCAGCCGCCGCAGCGTCTCGTAGCCGTCCAGCATGTCGCCCACGTTGTAGACGATGGGGAATACACGGTTCTGTTCGATGTGGGCGTAGAAGTGGCTCGCGTCGGACGCGACCATGACCCAGCCGCGGTTGGTCTTCACCCGCACCGATTGCAAACCCTTGGTGTGGCCGCCGACGTGATGCAGTTCAATGCCCGGCGCGATCTCGCGCGAACCGTCGATGAAACGCACGCGGTTCTCGTACACGCGCCGCACCATCTCCGTCACGTCATCGACTTCGTAGCCGTGGTTCATGATGCCGTGGCACATGCACCGGCCGGTGGCGAAATCCATCTCCTTGTCCTGGAGGTGGTAGTCGGCGTTGGGAAACAGGGCGTGGTTGCCCACGTGGTCGTAGTGCAGGTGCGTGATGACCACGTCCTTCACCTGTTCCGGAACGACGCCCAGCGCCTTCAGCCCTTCCGCAACCGGCCTGGTGATGGTGCGCCCGCGCTTGGCGGCGACCGTCGCGTTGAAGCCGGTGTCGACGACGATGGTGCGCTCGGCGTTCCGGATCACCCACACGTAGTAGAAGAGCGGCATGTCGACGTCGTGGTCGTCGCCGCCGATGAAGTTGCCCGACGACTTGCGGGCGAGCTGCGCGTACTTGATCGCGTGGATTTCGTAGGTGTCGGAGGTCATACGGGTGATCCTGATGAGTGACGCCTTGGCCCCCACCCTAACCTTCCCCCGGCGAAGCCGGGGGAGGGGATGTGCACCCCTTCCCCCAGCTTCGCCGGGGGAAGGTTGGGATGGGGGCAAGCGAACCGAGTCTACTTTCCTTCGCTCTTCTCGTAGTCGTTGATCGCCTCGCGCGCGGTGCGGAACGAATCCACTGCCGCCGGCACGCCGCAGTAGATCGCCACCTGCAGCAGCACTTCACGGATCTCGTCCTTCGTGACGCCGTTCCGCAGCGCACCGGCCACGTGCATCTTGAGCTCGTGCGGGCGGTTGAGCGCCGAGAGCATGGCGAGGTTCAGCATGCTGCGGGTCTTCTTGGGCAGCGTGTCGCGGCCCCAGACCGCACCCCAGCAGTACTCGGTGACGAGGCGCTGCAGCGGCATGTTGAAGTCGTCGGCGGAGGCGATGGATTTCTCCACGAATTCCTTGCCGAGGACCGATTTGCGGATGGACAGCCCCTTCTCGAACAACTCGTCGTTCATTGCTTTGCTCCTGGTAGTAAGTCGACTGCGAAATTCCTTGAACGCGGCGGACGCGGCGGAAAGACCTGGTACGACTTGGTCCTTGCCTTACCCCGCGTCCGCCGCGTTCGGAGTTCGTGCTCTACGCTATTGCTTAGGCCAGGCCGGCGCCGCCAGCGCTTCCTTCGCCGGATACACGGTCAGCGGGATGCCGTTCTGCCATTGCACGATCAGCAGCGTCGCGCCCTCGCGCCGCCCGCGCTCGTCGAACTTCACCCGCCCGCCCGGAAAGTACTTCGCCGGACCGTCCGTCACGTCCATCTTCCGCAACGCCTGCGCCACCGACTCGCGGTCGGCCTTCCCCGCCATCTCCAGCGCCGCCTTGAAGATGAACATGTCGCCATAGGTGGTCATGAAGTGCTGCGTCGCCCACGGTTCGTTGGTCTTCTTCTTGAAGTCCTCCACCATGTCCTTCTGCGCCGCCGTGGTCCAGTTGGCCACCACCGACATCACGCCTTCCAGCTGCTCCACGTTCATGTTGGTGCGCAGGTCCGGGTCGAGGATCGCGGCGCCGTTCGAGATGGTGGGCATCTTCCCGCGGCCGAGCCCGAACTCGTTCATCTTCTCGAGCAGCAGCTTCGCATCCGAGATCGCAGTGGGCATCAACAGCAGCACGTCCGGCCGCGCCGACCGCACCTTCTGGATGAGCGGCGTCGCGTTGGCGAGCGGCGGCGTGAAGGTCTCGTCCACCACCAGCTTGAGTCCGAGCCTTTCGAGCTGGGTCGAACGGATCGGCTTCACGAACGCAACCGAGGCTGCGGTGTTGTCCATCACGACGCCGACGGTCTTCGGACGCTTGCCGGACGCCTTCTCCGCCATTTCCATCAGCGCCGGCAACGAAGCTTCGGCCATCTGGTCACCGGTGGCGGAAGTCTGGAAAACGTACTTGAAGCCGCGCGAGGTGATGAGATCGGAGTACGAAAACGTCAGCACGGGCAGCTGCGCCCGCTCGGTCACTTCCGTCACGGCCAGCGTGAACGAGCTGAGGTAGGCCCCGGTCGCTCCGACGAGGTCCGGCGCGTCCGCCACCATGCGCTGCGCTGCGTTCTTCGCCTTCTCCACACTGTCGCCGGCGTCGAATACCGTGAGCTTCAACTTGGCGCCACCCATGGACTTGATGCCGCCCTGCTTGTTGATGGTGTCGATGGCGAGGTCCGCGGCCACTTTCATGACCTGACCCTGGCGCGCCCAGGGTCCGGACATGGGCGCGATGAGCCCCACCTCGATGTCCTTCTTCTGCGCCGCCGCACCGAACGCCACGATCGACAGCGCCGCCGCCAGCGCACCGCCGATCGCCTTCCGGACCATCTCGTTCATGTTCTCCTCCCTCCGGTTCTCGTTGTGACTACATCCCCAGGTACGCCTGCCGGACCCGGTCGTCGCTCCTCAACGCTCGAGGCGCGCCCTGGAGGACGATGCGCCCCGCTTCGAGCACGTAACCGCGGTCGGCGTAGTGCAACGCCTCGGCCACGCGCTGCTCCACCAGCAACACGGCGAGACCGGCCTGGTGGATGGCGACGATACGCTCGAAGATCTCGTCGGCCGTCGAGGGCGCCAGCCCCATGGACGGTTCGTCCAGCAGCAGCAGCCTGGGCGACGACGCCAGCCCGCGCGCGATGGCGAGCATCTGCTGCTGTCCGCCCGAGAGCGAGCCGGCCGCCGCCTTGGAGCGTTCCGCCAGCACCGGAAACCAGGCGTGGATCTTTTCCAGGTTGTCCTTCCACGTGCGTCGGCCGGCTTCCGTGTAAGCCCCCATCTCCAGATTTTCCAGTACCGTCAGCGACGGAAACACCTGCCGACCTTCCGGGACGTGTGCCAGGCCGAGGTGGGGCCTGGCTGCAGGCGGCACCGCCAGCAGGTCCGCACCTTCGAAGCGGATCGAACCCGATCGCGCCGCGACGATGCCCGAGATGGTCTTGAACAGCGTCGACTTGCCGGCGCCGTTCGGTCCGACGATGGCGACGAATTCGCCCGCATCCACGCGCAACGCGACATCGTGCAGCACCGGAATGCCGCCATAGCCGGCTTCGAGGCCGGTGATCTCAAGCACTTTCCGCTCTCCAGCGCTTGCCGAGGTAGGCATCGATCACCGCCTCGTTGCGGGTGACCTCGGCCGGCAATCCGGTGGCAAGCACGGCCCCGTGATCGAGCACGATGAACCGGTCCACCAGCCGCACCATGGCCGGCATGGTGTGCTCGATGATGACGATGGTGATGCCCTTCGCCGCGAGCTTGCGCACCACGGCGATCACCTCCTCCACGTCGCCGCCGCCCAGCCCCGCCAGTGTCTCGTCGAGCAGCAGCAGTTTCGGTCGCCCTGCCAACGCACGTGCCAGTTCCAGCAGACGCAACTCCTTGTTGGTGAGTCCGCCAGCCAGCCGCTGCGCATGCCGATCGAGACCCACTTCCACCAGAGCCTCGCGCGCGGTCGCGCGAGCGGCATCGTCGGAGGCTGCGTGCACGAATGCACCGGCGATCACGTTCTGCTCCACCGTCATGCGCCGGAACGGTCGCACCACCTGGAACGTGCGGCCGACGCCGGCCGTGCAGATGCGATACGGCTTGTCGCCGACGATGTCGCGGCCTTCGAACCGCACCTCGCCCTGGTCCGGCACGATGAAACCGTTCAGCAGATTGAACAGCGTGGTCTTGCCGGCGCCGTTCGGCCCGATGATGCCGAGGATCTCGCCGTTGGCCACGTCGAAGCTCACGTCCTGCACCGCCTTGAGACCGCCGAAAGCCTTGGAGACGTTGCGCAGTTCCAGGATCACGCTCTTTCCGGCGTGATCGGGACGCGCCGTTATCGGTAGCGGCACGGCCGCCGCGGCAGGCGGTGTCGGCACGGATTTCGTGGCACGCCGGAACAGCAGATCCTTCATCTTCCAGAACACGCCTTCGGGTGCGAGCAGGATCACCGCGACGATCGCGATGCCGTATACGACACCCTGGATGCCGGGAATCACGTTGCCCAGCCGCGCGTGCAGGATCTCCGACAACGGTACGAGCACGACGGCACCGATCACCGGCCCCCAGACCGTGCCGACGCCGCCGAACATCGCGACGATCAGTGCCTGGGCCGACACCAGCATCCCGAACACCGCCGGTGGGGTGACGACCAGCAGCACGACGGCGTAGAAACCGCCGATCGCACCGGCCATCGCACCGCTCAACGTGATGGCTTTCAACTTCCACGCGAGCGTGTTGATGCCCGCGGCTTCCGCGGCTGCTTCGTCCTGCTTGATGGCCACCAGGGACAGTCCGAATCGCGCGCGTTCCAGTCGACTGGTCAGCGCCATGGCGCCCAGCATCAGCGCCAGCGCCAGAAAGGCATGCACGCGATGGTCGGCGAACTGCATCGCGAGCATCGGCGCTTCGCGCTGCATCGGCAGCGTGAGTTCCTGATAGCCCAGCCATTCGAACACGTAGAGCAGCGCCAGCGGATACGCGAGCATCGCCAGCGCGAAGTAGTGCCCGCGCAACCGGAACGTGGGCAGACCGACCACCAGGCCGGCGATGCCGCCCAGCACACCCGCCAGCGGGATGCCGATCCACGGCGTCAGGCCCCAATGGATCTGGGCCAGCGCCACGAAGTACGCGCCCAGGCCGAAGAACGCCGCGTGGCCGAACGAGACCAGCCCGCTGTAGCCGCTCAGCAGATTCCACGAAAGCCCCATGACCGCCCACACCGGGACGACGGTCATGATGAGCTGGTAGTAGGAATTGCTGATGAATCCGGTGACCGCCGCGTAGACGATCCCGAACAGGATGATCGCGAGGCCCGGTCCGGCCAGTTTCCGGTTCGAGGTTTTCACGTGCGCCGCGCCGCCCGGCCGAACAGGCCCTGCGGCCGCAACAGCACGATCACGAGGAACACCACGAAGATGGCCGTGTTCTGCAACTGGTTCGGCAACACCAGCGTCGAGAGCTGCTGCACCAGACCGATGGTGAGACCGCCGAAGAACGCCCCCGCGACGCTGCCGAGACCGCCCAGGACCACGCCGGCGTACATCACGATGACGTACTCCAGCCCCACGTACGGCTGGAACGGATAGCTCGAGGCGAGCAGCCCGCCGCCGATGGCGGTGATCGCGACGCCGAACCCGAACGCGAGCCGGTGCGCCCGATCCACGTCGATGCCCATGTAGATCGCGGCTTCCGGATTGTCCGCCGCGGCACGCAACGACTTGCCCAGGCGCGAGCGGCCCATCAACAGCACGAAGCCCAGCACCGCCAGCACAGCGATCACGGCGGCGACGGTCTGTCCCTGATTCACGAAGATGCTGATCAGGTCACCGTGCAGCGGTCCGATCTCCCAGGCGCTAGACGAAAGCGGCGTGGTGATCGACACCGGCGCGGAGCCGAAGACCCACAGGCCACCGTTCTGGATCACCAGCGCGATGCCCAGCGTCAGGATGAGCTGCGCGTAGTGGCCTTCCGATTCCAGAGCGCTGCCGCGCATGCCGCTCACGCGGCTCACCAGCAACTTGTGCACCAGCAACCCGGCGATGAAGATCACCGGGCCGGCGATCAGGGCGGCGACGTATGGCGCCAGCGCCGCACCGAAGAGCAGATGCGCACCGAACAGGCCGAAGGCGTAGTAGGCGACGTACATGCCCAGCATCATGAAATCGCCCTGCGCGAAGTTGATGACGCGCATCACGCCGAAGATCAGGCTCAGGCCCACGCACATCAGGCCGTACACGGCACCGGTCAGCAATCCGGCGGACAGGGCCTGCAGGAAGTTCTCGGCGAACTGTGCGGCACTCATGTCAGTTCGAGACCCACAAAGCGCTCAACGCGGCGGATGCGGCGGAAAAGCAAGACCACCCGACCAGGGGTTCGGGTTTCCGCCGCGTCCGCCGCGTCCGCCGCGTTGCGAACTCTTCCTGGGCACGCAGCAACCAACCCGAACGTAAGGGCTGCTTCATCCTAGGATCGACCCGCGGATCCAGCCTCCGTGCGCAGAAGCGCCCCGAGCCGCCCGGCATCGTCGGCGCCGTCCAGTTCGGCGATGGTGCGTTCGATCTGCGCCGCGCGCTCCGTGCCGAACACTCCCTGCGTGGCCACCCGGAAGCGGCCCTGCACGTCGGCTTCGCTCGCGTTGACGACGTTGTCGAGCCGGATGCGATGGGCGGCACCGTCGGCCAAGCGCACTTCCACTTCGCCGCCCTGCAGGCCCGGATAGGCGCGGGTCATGGCGTCGTCGATCTCGAGCTTCATCACGCCCATCAGCCGATGCAGCTCCGGGTCGGTCAGCAGCGTGAAGTTGCGCTCGGTCACACCGTTCAACATCAGCGCCGCAGCGACGTTGTACTGGATGCTCATCTTCGCCTGCAGGATGTGCTCGAAGGGTCCGGTGTAGTCGCACCCCGGGTAGAGCGCACCCGCGCGCGGCACGCGCACCGTGATGGCGGCGATGCGTGCCGTCGGCACCGATTGCGCCCGCGCGATGGCGAGCGCGGCCTGGCTCGGCGTCTGCGCGAAATTGCAGGCCGGAACCGGCTTGTGATAGACGGCGAGGATCTCGGGGGTGGCGCGGAACAACGCCACGCGCGACCCGACGGCGGACTTGCCGAGCGAGGCGAACAGTCCCGCGACACCATCGAGGGCCGAGGGCGAAGCGAACGCTCCCGCCTCGGCGAGCCGCACCGCCGTGACGCCGCTGCGCGCGGCCATGCCCGCCTGGAAGAACATCTCGCTGCCGCCGGTGTGGGCCCATTGGTTGAAGCCCGCCGTCGCGTTGGTGCCGAGCGCGATGGCGCTCGTGGTCTGCGCAAGATCGAGGCCGAGCAATCGCGCACCTGCGGCAGCGGCAGCCACGGGGCCGGTCACACCGGTCGGTCGATGAATGCGGGCGATTTCCGCATCCATCACCGCCCGCCCCACCTGCCCACCGACCTCATAGCCCACCGCAGCCGCCGCGATGAAATCGCGCCCGCTGACGTGCCGATACTGCGACAGCGCCAGCAGCGCCGGCAGGACCGCGATGCCCAGATGGCTGATGCTGCCCGAGTGCATGTCCTCGCGCACCAGGCCATGCCCCATCACCGCGTTGACGAACGCCGCGTCGAAGGCGGAGACGGCACCGGGTGAACCGATGATCGTCGCCCCGCTGCCCGCAACGGGCTCCGTCATGGCCTTGGCCTGGCGGCTCCACGGCAGGTCGCGCGACTCGCACGCGCAGCCGATGATGTCCATCAGGCACAGCTTGACCTTGGCCGCGACCTCCGCAGTCGCGGCCCGATACGCAACGACGTCGCCGGCGATGCGTGCCGCCAGCGGCTCGGACGATTCCACGAGATCCGCCGGTACGATGGTCGGACGATGGCTGGGCATGCTTTTCCCCTCCCGCGCGGCAGCGCGCCAGCGCTAGCCGCGCACCTGCACGCCGCCCCAGGTCTCCACCACCCGGCACATCGACGTGAAATCGGAATCGGCACCGTACAGCGCGTTGGTCACCGCGAGCATCTGGCGCACCGCGGCACCCACCACCATCGGTACGCCCAGCGATTCGGCCTCGTCGATGCACAGCCGGACGTCCTTGTACGAGAGACCGGTGGCGAAGCCGAAATCGAACGTGCCGGGCAGAATCGATTTCGGAAACTTGTCCTGGGTGGCGCTGTTACGACCGGTACCGGCGTTCAGCACCTCGAGCATCAGCTTCGGGTCGAGCCCCGCTTTCACACCCATCACCATCGCTTCCGACGACACCGCGATGGCGGCCGCCGCGAGCAGGTTGTTGGCGAGCTTCATGGTCTGGGCCTGGCCGGCGGTCTCACCCAGATGGAACACCTTGCCGAAGGTCTTGAGGATCGGCTCCAGTTCGTCGTACACCGGCTTCGCGCAGGCGATCATCACCGCGAGCGTGCCCTGGGTGGCGCCCTTGACGCCACCGCTCACCGGCGCGTCCACGTAGACGATCCCCTTCTCCGCCAGGCCTCGCGCCACGATGCCGGCGGTGCGCGGCCCGATGGTGGAGAAGTCGATAACGCGCTTCACCTGGGTGCCGTCGATGATCCCGTCCTTGCCCAGCGCGACGGCCTGGACGATCTCGGGGTTGGGCAGGCTCGTGAAAACGACGGTGGCCAGATTGGCGACTTCCGTCGGCGACTTCGCGAGCTGTGCACCGCGTGCAACCAGCGGCTCGACGGCGGCGACGACCTTGTCGTACACCACCACCTTGTGACCGGCGTTCAGCAGCCGGATGGTCATCGGCCCGCCCATGCGGCCCACGCCGACGAACCCGTAGGTTTCCCCTGCCATTGCATCTCCTCCCGCGTGACCCGTGTCCCGTCCGCTTCAGGCCCACGAGGCCGGCTGGACGTCCAGGTCATCTATCGGCGCATCCTATCGGGCCGAGGCTGGGAATGCATCCTCTGCTTGCGCATAGCTGACTGACGGATCGGGGCATAGCAGCCGACCCGGCACCCGGCCCTTGCCGGGGAAAGAGCGGGAAACCGCTACTTCGGCGTCGCCAGCGCGTAGTTCTTCGGCGGCACGAACATCGAGTCGTGCACCGGATCCACCCGGTGCGATTTCACTTCCACCGTGAACGACAGGATCGCCGCATCGGCGATCTCCTTCGCCTTCTCGTCGGTCTTCTTCTTCGCGAACCACGAAGTGACGCTGGACACGACACCGCCGGTGCTGGTGGGTGTCGACGATCCCGATGAGGACGTACTGGCCGTCTCTTCCTTCGCCGCGCAGGCATCGCCCATCAGGTTCCAGGTGAGTTCGGTCAGCACCGGGTAACCCTTGATCTTGTCCAGCTCCTTGCCTGCCTTGAGGAACGCAGCGCGGTCCGCCGCCGTCATGTAGCGGGCCATGTAGCCTTCGATCATCTTCTGCGCATCGTCGGGAACCACCTTGGTCTTGCCCGAGTTCGTCATGATGCTGACCACGTTCGCAGCGAGATTCTTCGCGTAGGTCTGCTCGAGGGCCATCGCGTCCTTGAGCGGCTGCGTGTACGGCGTGGTCCAGACGTTCACCACGAGCGTGCTGTTGGTCTTGCGTGCACTCGGGTCGGTCAGCGTGACCAGCCAAGCCACCTGATACTGCTCGGTGTCGAACCCGTTGATGGACTTCTTCTCGCCCGACTGCTTCACCGAGAAGGCGGAACTCGCTATCTTGAGCTTGCACTGCGCCTCGCCCGACTTGTCGGCGGGCTTCTGCGCCTCTTCCGGTTTCTTCACGACGGGCTTGTCGGCCACCGGCACGGCGCAACCCTTGAGCGGACATTCGGTATAGGTCTTCGCCTTCGGATCGAGCGTCCAGACCAGTTTGCGGTCGAGCCGCGCGATGGTCGCGTCCTCGGTGGTGCCGACGATGAATCGCGTGAAGGTGCCGGTACCCTTGACCGACTCGTTCTCACGCTGCATGTCGGCGCGGGTCCAGGTCGTCGTGGTGCCCTCGAACGGCACCAGACCCTTGATGCCGTTGTTCACCACCTTCACTTCCATCACGGCAGTGGGATGCTGGGGTGTGGTGTCCGGTTCCTCGCGCTGCTTCTCCACGGAGGAGCAACCGCTGACGGCCAGGGTCAGCAGGGCAAGGCGGACGGCCGCGCGCGGCATGGAATTCTCCCGGGGCGACCCCGGCAGCAGGGTCTCATGGCCCGCAGGCAAGCGCGAGGCATGCCACCCGCCCGCGGTCCGCTGGTCGGCACGGCGGTCCGGACCCTATTCTTCGGCAGTCCCGGTCAACTCGATCTCTTCGCCGGCGAAACGCACCCGCTGCCCCGCCCGCAATTTCGCCCGTTTGCGCGTCTCGGTCCGGCCGTCCACCGTCACCTCGCCCGCGGTGACGGCACCGTGCGCCGCGCCGCCCGAGGCAACCAGCCCCGCAGCCTTGAGAAGCTGGTCGAGCTGGATGAAGTCACCGCGGATCTGGAAGCGGAGAGGCACTGGGTTCGGATTTGTCTCGCGACGGCTTACGTTCCAGGCGTTGCCGGGGCGTCGGGCAACTTCAGGTCCGGTACGCGACCCCTTGCCGGTCCAGCATCCGCAACAACGCGGTCCAGGCCTTGTCGACTTCCGCGCCACCGGGGCCCTTGAACTGCTCGAAGCCCTTGCGCGCCACGCCATCGTCGATCTGGCGCGCATCGACCCGGCCGCCCGCCAGCGCGTCGATCTGGATCTGGCACGCCGTGTCGAGGTAGTACATCAGTTCGAACGCCTCGCCGACGGTGTCGCCCAGCGTAAGCAGGCCGTGGTTGCGCAGGATCATCGCCTTCGACGTCGGTCCGAGATCGGCGGCGAGCCGCGTGCGTTCGTCCAGCTCCAGCGCGATCCCCTCGTAGTCGTGATAGGTCAGCATGCCGTACACGCGCAGCGAATGCTGCGTGAGCGGCAGCAGCCCGTTCTCCTGGGCCGACACCGCAGAACCGGCGCGCGTGTGCGTGTGGATGACGCAGTTCACCTCGGGCCGCGCGGCGTGCACGCAACCGTGGATGACGAAGCCGGCGTGGTTGACGCCGAGGCCGGTCACGTCGTCCACGACGTTGCCCTCCTCGTCGATCTTCACCAGGCTCGAGGCCGTGATCTCGTCGAACATGAGACCGTACGGGTTGATGAGCATGTGGTGCGTGCCGGGCACCCGCGCCGTGAAGTGCGTGAAGATGAGGTCGGTCCACTTGAACCGGTGGGCGAGCTGATAGGCGGCGGCCAGTTCGCAACGCATCTCCCACTCTTCGCTGCTGACGCGCTCGCGCACGGATTTGGATGGAACGGCGCGCAGCGACGCGGATTTCTCGGACATGGGGTGCTCCTCGTGTGATGGCTTGATGGAGGGATTCTACGCTGGGGCGTGGCCCCCACCCCATCCCTCCCCCGGCGAAGCCGGGGGAGGGGGTGTACGGCTCCTTCCCCCAACAAAGTTGGGGGAAGGTTGGGATGGGGGCAGCCCGCCGGACCGTCAGCCCTTGCGTCCGTAGCTCAACAACCCGGCCCGCGACTTGGGCGGATGGGCGCGCAAGCCCTCCTCGTTCGGCTCGATACCCCACCCGGGCGTGGCGGGCATCACGAGGTGGCCGTCGACGATCTCCGGCACGCTCGTGAACAACTCTGCATCCCATGGGATGCGGTCGATGTCGGTCTCGCAGATGCGCAGGTTCGGCACGGCCGCGGCGAAATGCGCGTTCATCATCGTGCACAGATGTCCGTAGAAGTTGTGCGGGGCGACGTTGACCTCCCAGGCCTCTGCCGCCGCGGCGATCTTCATCGACTGCCAGGCACCGTTCCACGGAACGTCCACGATCGCGACGTCCATGGCCTGCTCGCGGAAGTACGGCAGGAACTCGCGCAGGCCGAGCAACGTTTCGCACGAGCTGATCGGATGCGGGCTCGACCGGCGGATGTGCGCGAGCGCCTCCGGGTTGCGGATGTCGATCTCGACCCAGAACAGATCCAGGTGCGCCGTCGCGCGCAGGATCTCGAGATAGCCCTCGGTCCGCGCGTTGAAGTTGAGGTCGAGCAGGATGTCGACATCGGGGCCGGCACTCTCACGCAAGGCTTCGAGATGCACCACTAGATCGCGCAGCACTTTGCGCTCGACGTTGCGTCCCGGTTCGAACGGCGCGCCGAAACCCGGCCGCCAGCCGCGCGGATTCCTGCCGCCGGCCTCGTAGGTGAAGATGTTGGTCTTTAGCGCCGTCAACCCTTTCTCCCGCACCTCGCGGCCGAGCGCCTTCACGCCATCGAGATCGGTGATGGCGGGCAGATAGAAGGTCGGATGGTTGATGCGCCACGTCGCGCAATGGGACCAGTAGACACGGATGCGATCGCGGATCTTGCCGCCCAGCAGTTCGTACACCGGCACCCCGAGCGCCTTGGCCTTCGCGTCGAGCAGTGCGTTCTCGATCGCGCCCATGGCGAGCGCCACGACCCCACCCAGTGCCGGGCGCGTCGCGCCGCACAGGTCGGCGTAGATGCGCTCATGGCTGCCCACGAGCTGGCCGATCACCCGCTCGGCCAGCTTCTCGATCACGGCGCCGATGCCGGGTGCGCCGAAGCCCTCGTCGAACTCGCTCCAGCCGACGATGCCGCTGTCGGTGGTGAGCTTCACGAAATGGTAGTTGCGCCAGCCGGCGTCGCAAGCCAGCGTTTCGATGCGTGCGACCTTCTGGTCGTTCTTCATTGTCTGCTCCACAACTTCCTGCCTCCTCCGTCGTAGACGATGCGCATGGTGCTGCCGTCGTCGGTCATGCCGTACGTGCCCACGCGCGCCCATTGCCCGTTCTGTACCGCCACGAACAGCACACCCTTCTCTGCCCGCCAACGGCCGCGCTCCACCTCGCCGCCGCTGCCCCCGTCGTACGACCAATCCGCACCGCCGCCGGCCGTACGCCCCTTGCCGTACGCGTAGTTGCCGTCGGCGCGGAAGACCAGATGTTCCTCCGACGCGAGCGACGTACCGCCACCGCCCAGGATCTCCTGGGATATCCAGTGACCGATGAGCCGCTGATCGCCGACCGATGCATCCACGGGTCCAGAGGTCGTCGGCGGCTTCGCTGTCGTCGCGGCCGCGCTCGCACGCCGGAACTGCATCGGCAGCGACGCGGCGCGCTGTTTCGGCCCGGCCTGTTGCGTGATCAGCAGCTGAAGGACGTCGCCCTGCACCTGCGCTTCGTACTGGCCGTTGCCGTCCTTCGAGGAAACGGTCCCGCGGCTGTAGGTGCCGTTCACCGCCCCGCTGAGGTTCAACATCGGCTTGCCGTTGAGATCGATGCTGCCGGACAAGGCCGTGCCCTTCACGTCGATCCGCGCGGTGAACGTCCCGCCCGGCGCATCGAGCGTGTAGATGCCCGGCAGTCCGGCGACCTGCGCCCACGCGAACGATGAATACAGCACACCGACCAGCAGCCAGAGCACGCGCATGGCACCACCCGACGAACGAGACGAAACCCGGCGACTATAGCGGAGTCACGCGGCGACGGTGTGCGCGGTCCGCTACTGCACCTGCCGCGGTTCGCGCCTCGTCTGATTGCGCCGCCACGTCGCGGGCGGCGAACCGAACTCACGCCGGAAGGCACGGATGAAAGCGGTGTCGGTCTGGTACCCCACGTCTTCCGCGATGCGCGACAGCGGCGCATTGCTGCCGCTCAGGAGGTTGGCCGCCAGCATCATCCGCCACGTGGTGAGGTACTGCATGGGCGAGCTGCCCACCATCTGCTGGAAGCGCTCCGCGAGCACCGAGCGCGACGTGTTGGCGACGCGCGCCAGTTCCTCCACGGTCCATGCCTGGGCCGGGGACTTGTGCAGCGCACTCAGCGCAGCGCCCACGATGCGATCGGCGACTGCCGCCAACCAACCGGTGCGGCCTTCGTGCTGCTCGTTCATGTACAGGCGCAGCATCTCGATGAACAGCACTTCGGCCAGCTTCGCGAGGACTCCGGCGCCGCCGGGCCGTGGCGAGCGCGCTTCGGCCAGCGCATACCGCACGGAGGACTCCAGCCACATGCCCGCGTTGGAGCCACGCACGTTGACCTTGAGCACGGGAGGCAGCCCGCCCAGCAGCAGGCGGGCGAGGCGTGCATCGCAGGCGAGATAGCCGCAGAGCAGGCGCGTCGTGGCGCCGCCACCGCCGTAGGAGATCTGCCGCGGGCGTCGCGACAGCACGGCATCGAGACGCCCCCCCTGCGCCGGCGCGAGTCCGGGCCGGGAAGTCATGCGATGCGCATGACCCTGGGGAAACACCACGGCATCGCCGGCCATCAGTCGCACCGGCGGCTCACCTTCCAGTTCCACGTAGCACTCGCCTTCGGTGATCAGGTGGAAGATCACCACACGTTCGGCATCCGGCTCCAGCAGCGGCGCCGCCGAGTCGGCGCGCGGCGACTGATAGCACCACGGCGCCGTGAAGCGCGCGTTGATGAAGATCGCCCCGATCAGGTGGACGACGCGCAGCGTCTCCGACAACGCATCCATCACACGACCTCGATGCGCATGGCGATGGGCACCTCGGCTTCCAGCGCGCACGCCACCGGCGAGCAACGTTGCGCCTCTTCGACGAGTGCGCGCAGCCGCTCGGGCGGGACACCGGGCGCGGCGATGCGAACGACGAGCTCGATATCGCGCAACCCCGCATCGACCCGACTGCCGTCGGCTTCGGCGATGCCCAGCAGACCGCGGGTATCGGTGCGGCTGGTGGCCTGTAGTTCGAGCGACTTCAGCTCGATGCCCTCGACCGCCGCGCCCATCGCGATGCGTGTCGCGGTACACGCCGCGAGTCCCGCGCGTACCAGCCAACCCGGGGTCACCTGATCGCCGCTGCCGCCCAGTTCACTCGGCATGTCGGTCCGGACCTCCGCGCCGTTGGCGTGGCTGGCCACGATCCTCGTGCCGCCCTGCCACCGCGCGATCGCCGGCGCATCGTCGTGCAGGCCGATCTGAGGGCGCCGCTCGAGCACCGATCGCACCCGCGCCAGGGCTGCTGCGATGTCCTGTGTTGCCACGCTGATTCTCCGTTGACCCGCCGGAGTGCATTGTGGGCACCGCATTCCCGGATGCCTAGGGGGTCGGGGTCGGCACCGCGAGTTCCGGAGCGACGGGCAGCTTTCCCGGACATTCGGCCAGCCGCCGACGATCGAACAGCTCCGACCGACGGTGGGGCAGGACGGCGCGGGTGCCCGGTCGCACACTGCGGACCATGGAAGCGAAACTGCAACGACGGGTCCAGCGCTACGGCTGGGACCTGGCCGCCGACATCTACGAGCCGCTGTGGAGTGCGCAGCTCGCCCCTGCGCAGACGGAACTGCTGCGACTCGCCGCACCGGCGCCGGGCGAGCGGGTGCTCGACGTGGCCTGCGGTACCGGGTTGGTGACGCTCGAAGCCGCCGCCGCGGTCGGCCCACGCGGTCGGGTACTGGGCGTCGATCTGTCGGGCGAGATGGTCGACGCTGCACGGCGGCGGGCGCAGGAGCGCGGACTGGCGAACGCCGAGTTCGCTCGCATGGATGCGGAAGCGCTCGACCTGCCCGACGCGGGCTTCGACGTCGCACTCTGTGCGCTGGGCCTGATGTACGTGCCGGATCCCCAGCATGCGATCCGCGAGATGCGCCGCGTGCTCAGACCCGGCGGTCGTGTGGTGCTCGCCGTCTGGGGTGAGCGCGCGCGGTGCGGCTGGTCGCCGGTCTTCTCCATCGTGGACGCCGAGGTCGCGAGCGACGTCTGTCCGTTGTTCTTTCGCCTCGGGCAGTGCGACTCGCTCATGCGCGCGTGCGTCGAGGAACGCTTCGAATCCGTGGTGGAACGGCGGATCGCGTCGACACTGGAATACGCCGACGCGGACCAGGCGTGCGACGCGGCCTTCGTCGGTGGACCGGTGGCGTTGGCGTGGTCGCGGTTCGATGACGCCAAACGATCCCGGGCTCGTGCGCGCTACGTCGAGGCGATCGATGCGTGGCGTTCCGACGACGGCTATCGCATTCCGGGCGAGTTCGTGGTGGTCTCCGGCATCGCTCCCGCCGCACCGCAGACAGCCCCGTGACACGCGCCGGTCATCGACCGGCGGGCCGACCACCTTCGATCTGCAACAATGGGCGGGCCATCAGGCCCAACACGACCCACGGAGAAGAACATGGTCCACGTCATCGCCCTCGTCACTGCCAAACCCGGCCAACGCGCGAAGATCCTCGAAGCGATCCGCGCCAATCTGCCCGCCGTGCGCGCCGAGATCGGTTGCATCGAATACGGCCCCGCCATCGACACCGAGGACGTCGGCCCGTTCCAGACCAAGCTCGGGCCCGACACGCTGATGGTGATCGAGAAGTGGCAGGACGTGGCAGCGCTGCGCGCCCACGCCGCCGCACCGCACATGGCCGCCTACGCCGCCAAGGTGAAGGACCTGATCGCGAGCCGCGCGATCCACGTGCTGTCGTCGGCGGAGTAGCGATCCGCGCCTAGGCGGACTACGCGTTCGCGTTCGCCTGCGCCCGCCGCCATGCGGCGGGCGGCGCCCCCACCAGCCGCTTGAACGCTCGCGAAAACGCGGCCTCGGATTCGTAACCCACGTCCAGCGCCACCGAAGCCACGTTGCGATTGGTCTCGCGCAGCATCCGGGCGCCGAGCTGCACGCGCCAGTTGGCGAGGTACTGCATGGGTGGCTGCCCCAGGAATTGCGAGAACCGCTCGTGCAGCGCGGAGCGCGACAAGCCCGTCTCGTGCGCCAGTTCGTCCACGGTCCACGCGTAATCCGGCTTCTCGTGCATGAGGGCGAGCGCGCGACCGACGAAGCGGTCGCGCAGGCCGGCGAGCCAGCCCGTCGCGTCCTCGGGGAGATGATCGAGATAGCGGCGGGCAGCATCCACGAACATCATCTCGGACAGACGCTCCAGCACGGCGTCGCCGCCGGGACGTCGTGCGTTCGACTCCGTCACGGCCTGATCGATCACGTTGGCCACCCATCTGCCGGCGCGCTCCGCCGGCAGATGCAGGATGCGCGGCAACGCGGTGACGAGCGGATTGAACGGCCTGAGATCGCAACCGAGAAAACCGCAGACCATGACGGCCTCGGCATCGTCGACCGGCATCAGCGTGCCGGGCTCCCGGACGCCGTCGTGGAACGAGATCGGCACCGGCTTCGGATCGTTGCGCTTCGCGAACACCCACTCGGGATTGACGGGGTGCGGCTCCAGTCCCGGCGCACTCGAGATCACGTGCCGGTCACCCTGGGGGAACATCACGATGTCCCCGGTGCCGAGTCGGACCGGTTGCATCCCGGACACCGCCGCCCATGCATTGCCCTTGGCGACCATGTGGTATTCCATCACATGTTCGCAGCCGGGCATCACGGCATCGGCGATCTGCTTGGCGGGCAGCCCCTCGGCGGCCCACGTGTCGCAGAAGCTCACGTAGTAGAAGACGGCACCGCGCAAGCGCACGCTGCGCAGCAGGTCGGATAGGGTGTCTCGGCTCATGAGGTGATGGGTGGGAGACAGCGCCCCCCCGTGCCACTGGCGCCATCCACCATGATAGGAAAGAAAGGCAACTTAGCCCGGTGGCTGTACAGCGTCAACGTTGGTTGTGACGTCGCGCCCCCCACCCCAACGCTCCCCCAACACCCACAGCCACCCTCGTTCCTTCCATAATGCCCCCTCGCCTCGCATCGCCCCAAACCGTGCCCGTCGACCCTTCCTCCGCCGTCGCCGATACCAATCTCGCGGAACTCCTGCGCCAGAACCGCGCGCTCCAGCGCGAAGTGGTCCAGTACCGCGTCGCCGCCGAACTCGCCCGCGGCCAGTCGGAAATGCTGATCGAGTCCCTCGGCTTCCTGACCGCGGAATCCAACCTCGACAAGTTCCTGGGCCACGTGCTCAAGGTGACCGTGCAGCAGATGCAGGGTGTCGGCGGCACGCTCTGGTTCCCCGACCCCGCCACCAAGTCGATCCGCCTGCATCTCGAGTACCTCGACTCGCGCATCATTCCTGCGGTGGACTCCCATCATCCGGCGGTGCTGCATCCGCTGCCGGTCGGCGGGCGCCCCGTGTCGACGTTCCCGATGGATCGCGCCGAGACCTACGTGCTGTCCGACGAGGTCTCCGGCATGCCGGAGGAGAACCGCGCCTACATCAACTCCCTCGGCGTGCGCACGCTGCTCACGGTGCCGATGCTGCTCGGGAAGGAGACGGTGGGCTGGATCTGCGTGCGCAGCAGCAAGGCCGATCCGGTGGAGCTCGAGAGCAAGATCTACCTCGCCGAGGCGCTGGCGGGCCAGGCCACGCTCGCGGTGCAGATGGCCCGGCTCTCGGAGCAGGCGCGGCAGGCGGCCGTGCTGGCCGAACGCAACCGCATCGCGCGCGACATCCACGACACGCTGGCACAGGGTTTCACCGGGGTCATCGTGAACCTGGAGGCGGCCAACCGCACGCTCAGGAAGAACAACATGGAGCTCGCCGCCCAGCACATCGAGCACGCCCGCAGCCTCGCGCAAAGCGGCCTGGCCGAGGCGCGCGTATCGGTAGGTGCCCTGCGACCCGACGTGTCCCAGCGCGTCGAACTGGCCGAGGCGCTGCAGGCGCTGCTGCGGCGCTTCGAAGCGAGCGAAACGCTGCACGGCGAGGTGCGGCTGGCGGGTGATCGCGTGCCGCTGCCAGCAGATGTGGAGAACGAACTGCTGCGCATCGCGCAGGAGAGCATGACCAACGTTCTCAAGCACGCCGAAGCACAGCGCGTGGAACTGCGCCTCGCGTTCGACGCGGATGCCGTGCGACTGTCGATCATCGACGACGGTATCGGCTTCGATCCCACCGCGCACCACGACGGCTTCGGCCTGCTCGGGATGCGTGAACGCGCGGAACGCATCGGCGCGAAGCTGCACGTCACCAGTCATCCACCGCGCGGCACCCAGGTGGAAACCGTAGTCCCGCGGAGCGCTCTCGATCGTGCGTGAACCCCGTAGCGAGACCGTACCGCCGCGGCCGCGCGCTGCTCGCGGCGAACGTATCCGCGTGCTGATCGCCGACGATCATTCCCTGGTGCGGCACGGACTCGCCGCGATCATCAACATGGAAGAAGACACTGCCGTCGTGGGCGAAGCCGGCGACGGAGAGGAGGCCGTCACGCTGTGGCGGGAACTGAAGCCCGACGTGGTGCTGATGGATCTGCGCATGCCGAAGGTGGAAGGCGTCGAGGCAATCAAGCGCATCCGTGCCGAGGATCCGCACGCGGGCATCATCGTGCTCACCACCTTCGATCACGACGAGGACATCTACGCGGGGCTGCGCGCGGGCGCCAAGGCCTACCTGCTGAAGGACGTGGAACCGGAGGAGCTGTTCCGCTGCATCCGCGCGGTGCATTCCGGCGAGGCCTACCTGCAGTCGAAGGTGGCGGTGCGGCTCGCGCAACGGGTGCACGACGAGTCGCTCACCGGACGCGAGGAGCAGATCCTCAAGCTGCTGGCGGAAGGCAAGAGCAACCGCGCCATCGGACAGGCGTTGTTCATCACCGAGAGCACGGTCAAGAGTCACCTGAAGAGCCTGTTCGTCAAACTCGACGTGACCAGCCGCGCGGAAGCGGTGGCGCTGGCGGCGCGGCGTGGGTTGGTGAAGTTCTAGGAAAGCTGCAAGCCCCCATCCCAACCTTCCCCCAGCGCAGCTGGGGGAAGGGGCGTACATCCCCTCCCCCGGCTTTGCCGGGGGAGGGTTAGGGTGGGGGCAACAACGCACCCCATCACGCACACCGCCCCTCTCCCTCTTTCGAGGGAGTCACCGCTCCCGCCAACGGAGCCGGTGGATTCAGTCCTTCGCCGGATGCAGGGGCTGACGCAGCCCCACACAATCGACGGCGCGAGCAGCGCAGAGTCGACGTTCGAGTGACGCACGCCTACGGTGCGGTGAAGGGACGCTCGGCACCAACTCGACGCATGGGTCCTCCTCGGCGTCGATCGGCGTAGTCTTGGAGACCGCGACTGCACTGCTCGCAGCCTTCTGTGCCCCGGGTCTCCCATGCAACGTTCCACCCTCCGTCCAGCCTGCGCATGAACTTCTGGCTCGGTTTCGCCCGCGCGATCGACGCGACCAACCGGCGCGTGGGCATGGCCGTGGCTTGGCTGGTACTGCTGATGACCCTGGTGAGCGCGGCCAATGCGATCTCACGCAAGGCCTTCAGCGTCAGTTCCAACGCGTTCCTCGAGATCCAGTGGTATCTGTTCGCCGCGGTGTTCCTGCTCGGGGCCGGCTACACGCTGCTCGACAACGAACACGTGCGCGTCGACATCCTGAACGCACGCTGGTCGGAACGCACCCGGCTCAAAGTGGAACTGATCGGCACGTTGTTCTTTCTCGGCCCGCTCACGGTGCTTATGCTGTGGTACGGCTGGCCCTATTTCGCGACCTCGTTCGCGAGCCGCGAAGTGTCGTTGCAAGCCGGCGGTCTCATCCTGTGGCCGGCGAAGCTGCTGATCCCGGTCGGCTTCCTGCTGCTGTTCCTGCAAGGTGTGTCCCAGGCCATCAAGCTGATCGGGGCACTGGTGGGTCTGCATCCGGCGGCACCGCTCCTTGACCGTCATGCCGCACAACCTCCAGGACGCCCATCCGGTGACGGGAGCATCGCTTGACGGCGTGGCTCGTCGCCAACATCGGGCCGCTGATGTTCGCCGGCCTGGTGGTGATCCTGCTGCTCGGCTATCCGGTGGCGTTCGCGCTGGCGGCCGTGGGACTGCTGTTCGGCTTCGTGGGTGTGGAAGTGGGCCTGCTGCAACCGCAGCTGCTGCAGGCGCTGCCGCAACGCGTGTACGGAATCATGCAGAACGACACGCTGCTCGCCATCCCGTTCTTCACCTTCATGGGCCTCGTGCTGGAACGCAGCGGCATGGCGGAGGAACTGCTCGACACC
This sequence comes from Burkholderiales bacterium, assembly GCA_019745565.1. Taxonomy (GTDB): domain Bacteria; phylum Pseudomonadota; class Gammaproteobacteria; order Burkholderiales. The sequence continues at coordinate 125,623 of JAIESW010000015.1, read as the reverse complement.
CTGGGGCAGCTCTTCGGCACGGTGCGCGGCGGTCTCGCCTATTCCGTGATCTTCGTCGGCGGGTTGCTGGCCGCGACCACCGGCGTGGTGGCCGCTTCGGTCATCGCGATGGGACTCATTTCGCTGCCCATCATGCTGCGCCACGGCTACGACAAGCGCCTGTCGAGCGGCGTGATCGCCGCGTCCGGCACGCTGGCACAGATCATCCCGCCATCGCTGGTGCTGATCGTGATGGCCGATCAGCTCGGTCGCTCGGTGGGGGATCTGTACCGCGGCGCACTGGTGCCGGGCCTGATGCTGATGGCCTTCTATGCGTTGTACGTGTTGATCGTCAGTCTGGTGAAGCCTGCCGCCGCGCCGGCTCTGGCCGCCTCGGCGCGGACGCTGCGCGGCTGGGATCTCGGCCGACGGGTGCTGTCGTCGCTGGTGCCGCCGGTTGTCCTGATCTTCCTGGTGCTCGGCACGATCTTCCTCGGCATCGCGACACCCACGGAGGGTGGGGCGATGGGCGCGTGCGGCGCGCTGGTGCTGGCCGCGCTGCGGAAGCGCCTCACGCTCACGGTGCTGCGCCAATCCATGCGCACGACGGCGAAGCTCGCGTGCTTCGTGATGTTCATCCTGATCGGCTCGACGCTGTTCGGTCTGGTGTTCCGCGGCGTCAACGGCGACCTCTGGGTGGAACATCTGCTCACCTCCATGCCCGGGGGCGTGCTCGGCTTCCTGATCGTGGTGAACGTGATGGTGTTCGTGCTCGCGTTCTTCCTCGACTACTTCGAGCTGGCGTTCATCATCGTGCCGCTGCTGGCGCCGGTGGCGGAGAAGCTGGGCATCGATCTGGTGTGGTTCGGCGTGCTGCTCAGCGTCAACATGCAGACGTCCTTCCTGCACCCGCCCTTCGGATTTGCGCTCTTCTACCTGAAGAGCGTCGCGCCGAAGGAAATACGCACCGGCGACATCTATCGGGGTGCCGTACCCTTCGTGTGCATCCAGCTCCTGATGGTCGCACTGATGATCGCCGTCCCGCAGATCGGCAGCGTGGCGCATCACAGCCAGGGCGCCGCGGGGACCCTGCGCATCGAGGTTCCGGTGAGTGACGACTTCGAATCGGCGCCCGACACCTTCGAGCTGCGGCCCGAGGACCTCACCCACTACGGTCCGGGCAAGACCGACCGCAAGGACGACCACGGAGCGGAAGACAAGCAATGAGACGACGATCGTTTCTCACGGGCGGTGCGGCTGCGGCAGGTGCGGCCCTCGCGACGAACGCCAGGGCGCAGAGCGAACCGGCGATCCGCTGGCGCATGGCCTCCAGCTTTCCGAAGAGCCTGGACAACATCTTCGGCGCAGCCGAACACCTCGCCGCCCGGGTGAAGGCCATCACCAACGGCCAGTTCGAGATCCGCGTGTTCGCCGCCGGCGAGATCGTCCCGGGCTTCGAGGTGCTGCCTGCTTGCGGGCAGGGCACCGTGCAGTGCGGCCAGACCCAGGGCTTCTACTCATCGGCAAGAACAAGGCGTTCGCGTTCGACAGCGCGCTGCCCTTCGGCCTCAATTCGCGCATGCAGAACGCGTGGCTGTACTACGGCGGCGGCCTCGAACTGACGCGCGAGCTGTACAAGGAACACAACGCCATCAACTTCCCCGCCGGCAACTCCGGTTCGCAGATGGGCGGCTGGTGGCGGCAGGAAGTGGGCAGCGTCGCGGACCTGCGCGGCCGCAAGGTGCGCATCCCCGGCATCGCCGGCGAGATCATGGCGCGCCTCGGCGCCGTGCCGCAGAGCATTCCGGGCAGCGACATCTACCCGGCACTGGAGCGCGGCACCATCGACGCGGCCGAATGGGTCGGCCCCTACGACGACGAGAAGCTGGGCTTCTATCGCGTGGCGCCGCACTACTACTTTCCCGGCTGGTGGGAGGGATCGTCCTGCCTCTCGTTCATCGTGAACCTGACGGAGTGGAACCGGCTGCCCCCGGCCTACCGGGAAGCGTTCGAAAGCGCCGCGGCCGAAGCGAACGTCCGCATGGTCGCCGCCTACGACGCCAAGAATCCGCCGGCGCTCGCCCGATTGGTGCAGGAAGGCGTGAAGCTGCACCCGTACCCGAAGGACGTGATGGCCGCCGCGTTCAAGGCCGCCAACGAACTGTACGAGGAAGAGGCCGCCACCAACCCGGTGTTCCGCCGCTTCTACCAGTCGTGGAAGTCGTTCCGCTACGCGCAGTACCAGTGGTACCGCGTGGCCGAGGCTTCCTTCAGCAATTTCATGGCAGGCCAGCACCTGTCGCCGAAATGACGACGCCGTCAGCAGGAATGGGTGAATGCGCGCCCGGTGCGGAAGGCTCCCAACGCCTTCCTTCCGTCACGGCCGCACGTTCAGCTAGGGATTGGTCCGGTAAGCAGCCGCCGGACCGGGTTCGTTTCGTCAACGCCAAGGAGGGATTGCAGCCATGCCGCAACTGAGCATCAACGGTCAGAGCTATTTCACCGATTCACCACCGGATTCGCCGCTGCTTTGGGTGATCCGCGAGGATCTGCGACTCACCGGCACCAAGTTCGGCTGCGGCGGCGGGTACTGCGGTTCCTGTACCGTCCACATCAACGGCCAGCCGGTACGCTCGTGCCAGGTCAAGCTGGGCGACGTGGACAGCAACACGGTCATCACCACCATCGAAGGTCTCGACCCGTCGGATGCCCATCCGGTGCAGCGGGCGTGGATCGAGCACGAGGTGCCCCAGTGCGGCTACTGCCAATCGGGCCAGATCATGCAGGCGGCCGCGCTGCTCGCCGCGAATCCCAATCCGACCACCGCTGAGATCGTGCAGCACATGAACGGCAACCTGTGCCGCTGTGCCACCTATTCGCGCATGGTGACCGCCATCCACCGCGCCGCGCAACTCGCGAGGGAGGCGTAGACCATGGGCGACATGAAGACACCTCGACAAGGCATGACGCGCCGTGACTTCCTGGTGCGCTCCACCGTGGTCGCCGGCAGCGGCTTCCTGAGCATCGGGCTACCGGGTCTGATCGCGGCCAAGGACGCCCAGGCCGCAGGCACGCCCGCGTTCACGCCCTCCATCTGGTTCACCATGACACCGGACGGCAAGACCACCATGCACATCGTGAAGGCGGAGATGGGCCAGCACATCGGCACCGGTCTCGCCCAGGTCATCGCCGATGAGCTGGAAGTGAAGTGGGCCGACGTACGTCTCGACACGCCGCTCGAGAGCGTCGCGAACTTCGCCGTGTACGGCCTCGCCTACACTGTGAACAGCGGCAGCATCACGACGGAGTTCGATCGGATCGCGCGTGCCGGCGCCGCCGGACGCATTGCGCTGATCGAAGCCGGGGCGAAGGTACTGGGCGCGGACGCCGGCGATTGCATCGCCAAGGAAAGCCGGGTCATCGTCAAGTCCACGGGCAAGTCGGTGACCTACGGCGAGATCCTCCAGAAGGTCACCATCGATCGCAAGTTCGCCTACCCGAACGACTTCAAGGGCATCGCGCTCAAGTCGCGCGATCAGTACTCGCTGATCGGCAAGTCGGTCGCCTCGCTCGACATCCCGGCCAAGACCAACGGCAAGGCCAAATACGGCATCGACGTGTTCCTGCCGAACATGGCCTACGGCGCGCTCGTCATTCCGCGCACGCGCTACTCGTCGAAGGTGGTGTCCATCGACGACTCGGAAGCGAAGAAGATCCCCGGCTTCATCAAGGCGGTGAAGATCGAGGAGGCCCTGGGCAAGTGCACGGGCTGGGTGGTGGCCGTGGCCGACAAGTACCCGACCGCCATGAAAGCGGCCAAGGCGCTCAAGGTGAAGTACGACGCCGGCCCCTACGCCGCGCTGGACACACCCACCCTGCTGGCGCAGTACAAGGATCTCGCGAAGAACGAGAAGGAAAGCGCCGCGTGGGTGCTCGAGGGCGATGTCGACAAGGGCTTGTCCGAAGCCGAGAAGACGCTCGAGATGGAGTACACGACCGACATGATCTGCCACGCGACCATGGAGCCGCTCAACTGCACGGTGCAGATGACGAACGGCGAATGGCACGTGCACATCGGAACGCAGAGCACTTCCTTCGCCCGGATGACGCTGACCGGCTATCTCGCGACGGTGCTCAAGAAGAAGCCCGAGGACCTGAAGGTCTTCGTGCACCAGTACCTGGTGGGCGGCGGCTTCGGCGGCAAGCAGGACTACGACGACATCCTCGCCGCAGCCTGGTGCGTGAAGGAAGTGGGCCGGCCGGTGAAACTCATCCACACGCGCGAGTCGAACTTCGCCACCAGTTTCGCGCGCACGCCCACTTATCACAAGCTGAAGGCCGGCATCCGCGACGGCAAGCTGGTCGCCATGAACCAGGACATCGTCTGCGGCTGGATGGGGGCGCGCTTCGGCGTGGGCAAGAAGTACGGTTCCGACTGGCTGCAGCTCGACTCGGTGGATGGCCGCAATCAGGACATCGACCAGTGGTCCATCGGCGGCAGCGACCACTGGTACGAGGTCAAGAACCACCGCGTCCGCGCCTGGAACCACGAAACCACCACCTGGGCCGTGCAGGCCAGCGCGCTGCGGACGGTGTCCAACTCGTACAACATCTTCGTGGTCGAGTCGTTCATGGACGAAGTGGCGCACGCCGCTGGCCGCGATCCGCTCGAGTTCCGCCTCGCCATGCTGAACGGCAAGGGCGGCAACCGCGGCATCCCGAACTCGGGCTACGCACCGGGCACGCCGTCCGACTACTACATGGACCGGTTGTGGATCTCGCTGCCGTGGGCCTCCGAGAATTCCTGGCCCAACTACGAATCCGCGACGGTGGGCGGTGCTCTGCGGCTGGCGAATTGCCTGCGCGTCGCTGCCGGCAAGGCCGGCTGGGGCACGCGGCGTCTGCCGCCCAACACCGGTCTCGGCATCGCGGTGACTGCGGCGGAGGAACGCCAGAGTCCCACGTGGGTCGCGGGCATCGCGGAGGTGACGGTGGATCCGGCAACGGGGTCGTATTCCATCAACAAGCTGACCATCGCCATGGATCCTGGCATCGTGGTCAACCCGAAAAACGTCGATGCGCAGATCCGAGGCTCGGCGCTGTGGGGTGCGAGTCAGATCATGTCCGAGCGGCTCACGCTGAAGAACGGCGGGTTCGAGCAATCCAACTACCACCAGTACCAGCCGATCCGACTCGCGCAGGTGCCGGAGATCGACGTCACGATCATCGCTTCGGATCACCATCCGAGCGGTGTGGGTGAACCGGCGTCGACTATCGTGGCACCGGCGGTGGCCAACGCAATCTTCAACGCCGTCGGCGCGCGGGTGCGGCACATGCCGATCTCGCCCGACGCGGTGCTGGAGGCGATGAAGAAGGCGAAGGCCTGAGGCATCGATCCCGCGTGAGCCGTCGGTTCGCGCGGGACCGATCACGAGCGAATGATTTCAAGCGAAGTGCGGCGGGAGGTCGTGGCACCTCCCCCGCCCTTCCTCATCCCTGCACGGGGGAGCGAGCGATGTCCGAAGACCTGTTGTCGCTATCGGCCGCAGAGCTGATCGAACAGTACCGTAGCAAGCGTGCGTCGCCGGTCGAAGTGACGCAAGCCGCATTGAGCCGGATCGACCGGTTGAATCCGATCTACAACGCTTTCGCCCTGGTGGACGCGGAGCGTGCCTTGCAGGATGCCCGCGCGTCGGAAGCGCGCTGGGCGCGCGGCGCCCCGGCCGGTCTGGTCGACGGCGTGCCCGCAACGGTGAAGGATCTCATCGTGACCGAAGGCTGGCCCACGCGCCGCGGGTCGCTGACGATCGATCCGAACCAATCCTGGACCGAAGACGGCCCGCCGGTGGCACGACTGCGCGAGCAAGGTGCAGTGTTCCTCGGCAAGACCACGACACCGGAGTTCGGCTGGAAGGGCGTGACCGACAGTCCGCTGACCGGCACGACGGTGAACCCTTGGGACACACGCCTGACGCCCGGCGGCAGCAGCGGCGGCGCCGCCGTCGCCGCGGCACTCGGCTTCGGTGTCCTGCATGTGGCCACCGACGGCGGCGGTTCGATCCGCATCCCTTCGGGGTTCTGCGGCCTGTTCGGCTTCAAGCCCACGTTCGGCGTGGTGCCGGTACATCCCCATTCTGGCGCGTGGACGCTCTGGCATCAGGGCCCGATTGCCCGGACCGTGAGCGACGCGGAACTGATGCTGCAGGTGATCGCCGGCAACGACGCGCGTGACTGGTACCGCGTGCCCTCGCGTGAGACGGAGTACGCACGTACCGCCGAGCGCGACGCGCGCGGGCTGCGCATCGGGTACAGCCGCACCCTCGGCTACGCGAACGTCGATCCGGAAGTGGCGAATCTGGTGGACCAGGGCGTGCATCGGTTCGAAGCGCTGGGGGCCGACGTCGAGGAACTCGACCTCGCGCTCGAAGACCCGATCGCCATCATGCAGCCGCTCTGGTCCGTGGCGCTGGCACTTGCCATCGAACCGATGACACCCCACCAGCGCAGCCTCGTCGATCCGCCGCTGCTCGATCTCGCGGCACCGGGCCTCACCATGAGCGCGATCGAGTATCGCCGCATCGAACAGCGCCGCGAGGCGTTCGCCCGCCGCATGTGCTGGCTGCATCGGGACTACGACCTGTTGATCACGCCGCAGCTCGCGGTGCCCGCTTTCGAAACGGGCACCGAAGTGCCGCGCGGGACGGGGCGAACCCGCTGGTGGGAATGGTCACCCTTCACCTACCCCTTCAACCTCTCGCAGCAGCCGGCCGCCACGGTGCCCTGCGGCTTCACACGGACGGGTCTGCCCGTGGCGATGCAGGTCGTCGGCGACAAGTTCGCGGACGCGAAGGTGCTGCAGGCCGCGCGTGCCTACGAGGCGGCCCATCCGTTCCGGATGCCTCAGGTGAGCAATGCCGCTGCAGCGACTCGACCGATGGTGGCTCCCACGCGCGCATGATCGTGTGGCCGGTTCGCGCCGCAAAGAGCGCGGGTCGGCTTCTTGCATGCGGGTCCGCCGTCGTCCGCAGCCCTTCGGGGGCCACGCCCCGGTCATGTTCCGGTTTCGCAAGCAGCAGCATCTCGTCAACCTCGCTCTCCAGGGCGGCGGCGCCCACGGCGCCTTCACCTGGGGTGTTCTGGACCATCTGCTCGAGGACGGCAGACTCGATTTCGAGGGCATCAGCGGCACCAGCGCCGGCGCGATGAATGCGGTTGTGATGGTGCACGGGCTGCTCACAGGCGGCCGCGCTGGTGCACGCGAGGCACTGGCGAAGTTCTGGACTGCCGTGGCGCATGGCTCGCCGTTCGACGTCGCCACGACGTCGAACGGCAACGGTGTCACGCTGAATCCCATGGCGCGCCTGATGCTGCAATGGACGCACTACTTCTCGCCCAGCCAGTTCAATCCGTACGACATCAACAAGCTGCGCGACATCGTGACCGCACAGGTGGATTTCGAGCGGTTGCGGTCCGCGAGCCCGGTCAAGCTCTACGTCGCGGCCACCAATGCCAACTCGGGCAAGCTGAAGCTGTTCCGGCGCGATGAGATCTCGGCCGATGCAGTGCTCGCCTCAGCCTGCCTGCCCACCATGTTCCGGGCCGTGGAGATCGACGGCGAGCCCTACTGGGATGGGGGCTATGCGGCCAACCCGGCGGTGTTCCCGCTCTTCTACGACTGCAAATCGCGCGACATCGTGCTGGTGCTGCTGACGCCGCTCAAACACCGTGAGACCCCGCACGGCGCCCAGGAGATCCAGGAACGCATTCTCGAACTCGCATTCAACGCCACGTTCCTGCGCGAGATGCGCATGTTCGCGCACCTGCGCGACTACGTGAGCCGGAGCGGTTGGCCCGTCGGACGCTTCGAACGAAGCATCCGTGCGACGCGCTTCCACCTGGTCGAGGCCGAGGAGCTGATGCAGGAACTGCCCGCCGAAACCAAGCTCGCGGCCAACCTGGGGTTCTTCGAGATGCTGCGCGATCGCGGACGGGACGCCGCGAAGGCGTGGCTCGCCGAGCACGGTGCCGACGTCGGCAAGCGGTCCAGCGTGGATCTGTCGGCCTTGTTCTACTAGGCGGCGAAGTTCTACCGATAGCCGGCTTCGCCAGGCAGAGGCGCGCGCCGTGGCGCCAGCTCGGGCTTCAGCTTGAGCTTCCATTCCACCGGCGTGGGCGCGCCGTCCCTCACGTCGACCGCGGTCTCGGTCGTCTGCTCCGCGTCCTCCATCCATGGGTGCCACACGCGCACGCGATAGTGTCCCGCCGGTAGCCCCTCCAGTTCGATCACGCCGTGCTTGCCGGTCTTGCCCACGAAGGGCGTCTCGGCCACATAGATGTAGCCGATCATCCAGTCGTGGATGTTGCAGCCGATGCGCACGATGCCCGGTTTGTCGAACTGCACTGGCTCGGCCGGTGTGCCCTTGTAGAGCGGCAGTTCGAAGGTCTTGGCGGGCGAGAACGAATACACGTGATGCCGCACGTTGTCCTTGTTCGGGAACGAGATCGACGATCCGACGCGGATCACCTTCACGTACGGCGTGAATTCCTTGCCGATCTGGTCCACTACTTCGATGGCCGGCTTGCCGATACGTGCCGGTGCCCCGGTCTCGGGTACGGCGATCACGACTGCATCGGCTGCCGGCTTGCCGTCGGCATTGGTCACATGTGCGGCCAAACCGGCGGCGTCGACCACCGACACAACCGCCAGCAGCGAGCAGAACGCGATTGCCTTCGAGAGGAGCCGGTTCATCGCAGTGCCACCGTGCCCAGGGGGGTTGGGAATACCAAGGCGCTCAACGCGGCGGAAGTGGAGGAAACCTGGACCCCCGATCGTTGGTTCTGCTCTTCCGCCGCGTCCGCCGCGTTGATGGCTTTGTCTTGACGGGCCGCGACCAATCTGAGCGTGAGGGGCCGTTTCATCCTAGTAGCTGTACCCGAACACGATGCCGAAGATATTCGACACGTAAGTGCCGAGTCCGTGCGCCGCGCGAGCGGACCGGTACGTGTACGACAGGTTGAGCGAGGCGCTGCGGCCGATCGCGTGGCTCCAGACGAATCCGCCGGTCCAGGTCTTCGCGTCGACACCGTAGGCCGCCATGAGCCCGCCGTTGCTGAACGTGCGGTCGATGACTGCCGAATCCGACTTGGAGAGTACGGCGAAGTTCGGTGTGGTGACCGCCGTGACGGAGCCGTCGCGCCACGACAGGCTCGCCGAAAGCGTGTCGTCATCGGCGACGCGTAGTTCCGCTCCACCGCCGATGGTCCATCCGTCCACGTCATAGGCAGCGGTGGAGACGCCCGGCACGCCTGTGGAGGAGATGCGGTCGGCGACGTAGGCGTCGTAGCGCAGGCTCGCTCGTATCGACCAGTGCGGCGAGAGCATCTTGCCCATCGTGACGCTCGCGTCGTAATCCCAGCCGTCGCGCAGATCGTCGTGATAGTCGCGGTGCGAAGCGCGGGCGGCGAACGCGATCCAGGGCGCCTCGGCGCCGAGGCCGAACTTGGTGCGAAGCTGGGCCTTTGCTCCGAGCCCGAGGTTGTCGAGACCGTCGAACTCGAAATAGCTGCGGCCATCCGCGATCAGGCCGATGCCCAGGCTGGTCCCGGTGCCCAGTTGTTCGTACATGCCCACCGAGAGCGCACCCGTCGCCGCCGTATCCGCCCGCTTGTCCCGGACGTCGAAGGCGTTGGTGAGGTTGTCGTCGTGACTGAATCCGGCAGCGGCGTCCAATCCCCATTCGGCACAAGGCGCCGCGGATGGCAGCAGCAAGGTGCCGATGACGACGAAAGCGGCGAGTGGGTGGGCCTTCTGCATGGGTTTCCGTCCGGAAGTGGGAGCCCCGGCGGGGATGCAGCAAGAAGAACACAACGAAGCGGCCTTTCCCCTCGCAGGCAGGGAGGTTCAAAAGCGCTCGACGCGGCGGAAGAGCGAAGACTTGAGACCTCTTGTCTTTGCCTTACGCCGCGTCCGCCGCGTCGAGCACTTTGCCTTTCGCTTTCGCCCCCCTCCCCATGAGAAACCGCGAGTTAAGGGATTCTTAGCATTCCGCTACGGCCGAATTAAGAGTCGACCGAATGTCGTTTGGATAACGTGCATACCGTGCTGTACCCCATCCCTATCCAGACCCGAGGAGAAACACCATGAACGCTCTGCGCATCCTGCTCTCGATCGCCTTCACGGTCGTCGTGCTGAAGACCACGCTGGCCGAGGCGGCCGACACCGGGGCGACCGGATTCGATCCGGCCGGCCGCTTCATCAACCTCCCCCCGTCGACGCAATAGCGCGGCGATACCGTTCGCACGCACGGCATCGCGAACGTCGGCACCCACGGAGTCCACCATGAACAAGCAGCCCTCCCTGCGCGACACATTGATCGAGGCTTGTGGCGCGCAACTCATGATCCTGGCCGTGGCCGCGGCCTGGTCCTTCCTCGCCGCTGCCCCGGCCCAGGCGGAGCCGGTCGACATCCTGCCGACAGGGATCCAGGTCGCCGCCGGTTCGGACGACCTTCGCTCCCTCCCGGAACCCTCCGAAGGAGGTCGCCCGCCGCTCTCCGAGCCTTCCTCGAGAAGAAATTTTGTTACTTGTTTTCAGGTAGATATGGAGTTTCTCGACCGGTTCGAGCGGACCAGGCGCAAGTTTTTCCTAAACCCCTGAATCTTTCATCCGAAACTAGGTCTATCAGGCACTTGGACTAGCTTTCTGAGAAAGCCAATGAAGAGGGGTCTCGAACAACAGTTGTTCCGGATGGCCATGGCGGCCTCCACCGACGGTCTCGCGATCGCCGATGCGAGCCAGCCCGACATGCCGCTCGTCTGGGTCAACCCTGCATTCGAGCGGTTGACCGGGTACGCGGCCGACGAGGTGCTCGGACGCAACTGTCGCCTCCTGCAGGCCGGCGACACGCACCAGGTGGGGCTCGCCCTGGTTCGTGCCGCGATCGAGAAGCGCGAAGGCTGCGTGGTGACGCTGCGCAACTATCGCAAGGACGGTTCGGCCTTCTGGAACGAACTCACGCTGTCCCCGATCCTCGGCGCCGACGGCAAGGTCGGGCACTATCTCGCGCAGCTGAACGACGTCTCCGAGCGCGTCTCGGCCGAAACCAAGCTGCTCGCCCGGCAGAAGCAGCTGATGGCGCGCAAGCGCGAGCTCGAAACGCTGGCGCTGCGCGACGGCCTGACCGGCCTCTACAACCGCCGGGCCTTCAACGAACAGTTCGAGCGTGAGTGGAATCGCGCCCGCCGCGATCACACGCCGTTGTCGCTCATCATGATCGACATCGACCACTTCAAGCGCTTCAACGACACGTTCGGCCATCCCGCCGGCGACCAGTGCATCCAGATGGTGGCCAGCATCGTGCAGCGCTGCTTCGCGCGCGGCTCCGACCTCGTGGCGCGCTACGGCGGTGACGAGTTCGTGGTGCTCGCCTCCGCCCAGGATCGCAAGCATGCGCAGCAACGGGCCGATCAGCTCCGTGCCACCGTCAGAGCGCTGGCGCTGCAGACCGCCGACAATGTGGTCACCCCGGTGACATTGAGCGTCGGCGTGGCCACTGCGATACCAATGGACGGCGGACGACCGGAGCTTCTGCTCGACGCGGCCGACCGGGCGCTGTATCAGTTCAAGCGGCTGCATCGCGACCGGCCGGTGCGGGCAGCCACCACGAAGACGCGCAGCCGAGGCGCAGTGGAACGGGTCGCTTAAGCGTTACCCCGTATCATGCGCAGGCTTTCGCCGCCTGCGCCTTGAATTCGCCCACGCCCCTTCGTTCGAATGACGCCGTCGCCGCGCTGCGCGACGTCGTTTTCGCGTGGCAGGCCGGATCGCCGCCGGTCCTGCGTGTCCGGCAGTTCGACGTCGCGCCGCGCGAGCGCGTCTTCCTGCGCGGCCCGAGCGGCAGCGGCAAGTCCACGCTGCTCAATCTGCTCGCCGGCGTGGCGGTCCCACAGCAGGGCGCAGTCTCGATACTGGGCACGGACCTCACGAAACTGAGTGGCGCGGCGCGCGACCGCTTCCGCGCAGACCACGTCGGCTTCGTGTTCCAGCTGTTCAACCTGATTCCGTATCTCACGGTGGTCGAGAACGTCACGCTGCCGTGTCTGTTCTCGGAGCGCCGCCGCGCTCGTGCCGTCGCCACGAGCGGATCTGCTGATCGCGAAGCGCTGCGCCTGCTGGAGCACCTCGACCTGGCCGATCCCGTCCTGCTCGCGCGCACGGCCACCGACCTGAGCGTCGGCCAGCAGCAGCGGGTCGCGGTCGCCCGCGCGCTGATCGGTGCGCCGGAACTGGTGATCGCGGACGAAGCCACCTCAGCACTGGACGCCGACCGGCGCGCCGCATTTCTCGAACTGCTGTTCCGTGAATGTGCTGCCACAGGCTCGGCCGTCGTGTTCGTGAGTCACGATGCGTCGGCTGCACACCAGTTCGATCGCAGCATCGAGCTCAGGGAGATCAATCGCCCGTGATCTCGAGCCTCGCATGGAAGAGTCTTCGCCATCGCCGCCTCACTGCGGCGCTGACGGTCGCGTCGATAGCCCTGGCGATGCTGCTGCTGCTCGGCGTCGAACGCATGCGCACCGAGTCGCGCACGAGCTTCGCCGCCACGATCTCTGGCACCGACCTGATCGTGGGTGCACGCAGCAGCCCGGTGCACCTGCTGCTCTCGTGCGTGTTCCACATCGGCAACGCCACCAACAACATCCGCCGCGACACCGCCCGGGCGCTGAACGAGCGGCCCGACGTCGCGTGGACCATCCCGATCGCGCTGGGCGACACGCATCGCGGCTACCGGGTGATCGGCACCACGGCAGCGTACTTCGAGCACTTCCGCTATGCCACGGGACGATCGCTCGAGTTCGAGGCCGGCAAGCCGTTCGCCGCTGGCGCGGAAGCCGTGCTCGGCGCGGAAGTCGCACGTCGTCTGCGCTACCAGACGGGCAGCACCGTCGTGATCGCTCATGGCGCGGGTGACATCAGCTTCTTCCAGCACGACGATCGCCCGTTGCACGTCGTCGGCATCCTCGGCCGCACCGGCACGCCGGTGGATCGCGGCGTGTTCGTCCCGCTCGAAGCGCTCGACGCGGTCCACGCCGCTGCAAACGCACAGGCGGAATCCGATCCGCTCGCCGCGGCGCTGAAGCAGCGCGACGGCACCTCGAGCGGATCGCTCACTGCGGTGATGTTGGGACTCAAGACGCGCAGCAACGCGCTCGCCGTGCAACGTTCCATCGGCGAGTACCCCGGCGAACCGCTCACCGCGATCCTCCCCGGCGTGACCCTGCAGGAGGTCTGGGAGATCACCGGCGTCGTCGAGCGTACGTTGTTCGCAGTGTCGACGATGGTGGTCGTGGTCGGCCTCGCGGGCATGCTGGTGGCGCTCCTCACCAGTCTGTCGGAGCGGCGGCGCGAGATGGCGATCCTGCGTTCGGTGGGTGCGCGTCCGGCGCACATCGCCGGGCTGATCCTGGGTGAAGCGACGCTGCTCACCGCTGCCGGGATCGCGCTCGGAGTCGTGGCACTCTACGCGGGGCTCCTGCTCGCCCGCGGCTGGTTGGCAGCGCACTTCGGACTGTTTCTTGCCGTAGCATGGCCGTCGGCCCATGAATTCGCGCTGATGGCGCTGGTGGCCGCCGCCGGCTTCCTCATCGGACTGTTGCCGGCGTGGCGCATCTACCGGATGTCGGTCGCCGACGGCATGACGGTTCGCATCTGAGGGTTTCCATGAACGTTCTTCGCTTCGTCTGTTGTGCAGCGCTCGTCCTGGGCGCCGCCGGCGCGCATGCGCAATCCGCGCGCCAGATCCTGTGGCAGGACCTCTCCCCGAAGACCTCGGCGTCGGAAGACCCGTTCGAGAAACTCTCGCGCGACCAGCTGCTGACCCTGTCCGACGTGGCGGCGACCCGCGAACGCAAGGCTAAGGGCGAGAAGATTTCCGCCGACGACCTCGCGCGCGAACAGTCCGGCAGCCGGAAGCTGCAGCAGGAGGGGCTCGACGTGGACGGCCTGCTGGTGAAGCGCCGGGAGATCTCCCGGCAGCGCAAAGTCCAGGGGGAGGCGCTCAACGCCGCACTGGACGGCCAGTCGATCCGCATCCCGGGGTACGTACTGCCGCTCGAGATCACCGGCAAGCGTGTGACCGAGTTCCTGCTCGTGCCGTGGGTCGGCGCGTGCATCCACACGCCGCCGCCGCCGCCGAACCAGATCCTCTACGTGAAGACCGACACGCCCTTCGAGGTCACCACGCTGTTCGCCCCGGTGTGGGTGACCGGCAGGCTGGCGGCCGGCGCGACGAAGCGCGAACTGACGCTGCTCGACGGCGCGAGCGACATCGACATCGGCTATACGGTGCGGGCGAGCCGCGTCGAGCCCTACACCCAGTAGCGCTACTTGAACGTGGGCAGCGACGCGAGCGACCCCGGCTGACCGGGGATGTGCTCGTGCGGCGCGGGCTTGTTCATGATCGCGATGACCCTGATGTCCTCGACGCCCGCCTCCTGCACCTCCACGCGGAACTGGGCCAGCGCGCGGAACTTGAGCTCCTGCGGATACCAAATGGTCAACGTGCTGGTGTCGCCTTCGGTACGCACCGTCACGATCAGGTTGACCGAGTCCACCTGACGCCAGGGATTCTTCGCCACGGCAAACGACGTGCTCATGGCCGACTCGCCGTCGAGCTCCACGGTCACCGTGGTGTCGTCGGTGGTGCCGCCCTTCTTGACCACAGAGACCGCGCGGAACCAACCGGCGCCCAGGACCTGGAGCCCGGTGCGCTCACCCTCTGCAGTGGCACCGCGATCGCGTTCCATGATCACCGCTTCGCCGCGGAGGTCGCCTTCGACGCAGGCGAACGCCCCGCCGGCGGCTAACAGCGTCAGCAACGCGGCCGGGATAAGGAATCGGCGGATCGGTGAGAACATGCCTTAGCTTACACCCGCTGCCTCCATCGCAAGCTTCCCCCACCTGCGGTGGGGAAGGCGTGCAAGTCCCCTCCCCCAGCTTGCTGGGGGACCAGGATGCAGGCGAGAACGAACACGCCGCGGACGCTAGAATCCCCCCATGCCCATCCCGCCCCTGCCCGCCCTCGAACTCCGCATCCTCGGCGTTCTCGTCGAGAAGCAGCTCGCCACGCCCGACTATTACCCTCTGACGCTCAACGCGCTGGTGGCAGGCTGCAACCAGAAGACCAGCCGCAATCCGGTCATGAACGTGACCGAGCGCGAGGCGCAGGTGGCGCTCGACGAGCTGCGCAGTCGCACCCTGGTCATCGAAAGCTCCGGTGGGCGCGCCATGCGCTACGAGCACAACGTCAACAAGGTGCTGGGCATCGGCGAAGCGATGGTCGCCATCCTCGCCGCCCTGATGCTGCGAGGTCCGCTGACTGCCGCGGAACTGCGCGGTGCCTGCGAGCGCCTCTACCGCTTCGCCGACGTCTCTTCGGTCGAAGCCTATCTGGAAGACATGATCACCCGCGCCGCCATGCCGCTGGTCGTGAAGCTGCCCAAGCAGCCGGGTTCGCGCGAACACCGCTGGGCCCATCTGCTGGCCGGCCCGGTCGACACCACCATCGTCGTAACGCCGGCTGCGGAAGGGCCCGCCGCCGCGTCCGAAGACGTCGCCGAACTCAGGGCCGAGGTGGCCGAACTGCGCGAGGAACTCGCGGCATTGCGCACATTGGTCGAAACCATGCGCGGCTGATCATTTCTCCAGCATCGTCACCGGCTTGTCGGACGACACGTAGAGCACCGAGTCTTCCAGCGCGATCAGGTCGTGCTCCTCGCCCACGTCGGTGAAGAAGTAGTCGCCGGTGGACAGCGTGAAGCCACCTGAGAAGATCCGGCCGGAGAGCACCAGCACGTCCTCGCCGGCCTGATGGCGGTGACGCTTCACGCGCGTGCCCTTCTCGATGGCGACGATCGAGGTACGCCCGCCGTTGGGACTGGTACGCAGCAACACCCTTTGTCCCCCGGCGTAGCCCGCCGGCTGCCAATCCCGTTCCGCCGCGCTCTTCATGTACATGGCCGTTCTCCGCCTGCTGGATGTCCGGAGAACGACGTTACCACGGCCGGGTACTACCACTGGTAGATCAGCGTCACCCAGATCTTGGTGGTGTCCGGCTTGCGAGCCGTGCCCGCCAGCCGGTCCGACTCCTGGAAGTACGCGAACTCGAGCTTGCCGGTGATCTGCTTGGTGAAGGCATGCGATGCGCCCAGATCCACTTCCGAACCGTAGTGGATGGATCCGAAGTCGGAGCGGAAGTCGTGCACCTCGGTGATCAGTTGCATGTCCCAGAGCGCAGTGCCGGCCGACAGGTACACGTCGCGGATACCCTGGGCCGGCGTGGTCAGGAACAGATCGGCCCAGCCCTGGAACAGATGGTTCGTGCCGAGCGGTGTCTGGAATCCATACACGCCGGCATTGCTGCCCAGGCGATCGTAGTCGACGCGCACGAAGCTCTTGCCGAAGCCGACGCCGGCCCCGATCCGCGAATAGCTCGCATCGATCCGGCCGTCGCCACCGGCATAGGAATCCTGACGGGCCAGCTCCGCCGTGTAGAGGACCTTCATCGTCCCCACCGGCCATGCACCGTTGGCGCGCACACCCGCGATGCGATTCGAGTTGTTCGAGAAGCCGGTCACCTGTCCGGTATCGGGCTGATCCTGGAAGTACGCGAACCCCACCAGGATGTTGTCCGGCCGCCAGGTCCAGGCGGCGCGCACGAGGTCGATGTCGGTCTGGCGCTGAATGGCGTACACGTTCTTGATACGGTCGAAATGCGCGTAGTTGAGCTCGACGTTGGGCAACGAACGGTTCTCCACCATCGCGCCGCTCAGCACCTGCATCACCTGGCGGAACTCCACGTTGCCGACGAAGCGCACGTTGTCGAGCTTGACCGATTGCTTGCCGAACCTGACGCGCGTGTCGGGCAACCCCGTATAGTCGAGGTAGATCTGGTTGAGGTCGGTGTTGTCCGGGTCGGCGATGGTCGGATACCGCGGTGACGCCGCCGGGCCTTCGTTGAAGGTGTCGTTGAAGTTCGCCACGTCGATCAGCTGGGCCGTGGCGGACAGACCCTTCCACACCGCCGTCTGCCAGCCCAGCAGCGTGCGATTGGTGAATGCCGTCGCGTTCTCGGCCTTGCCGTCCTGGTCCACCCATTCCACGCGCGGCCGCAGGTTGAGCAGCAACCGACCCTTCGTCACGGCCTCCAGCGGATCAGCCGCCGCCGGCTGCTCCTGCGCCGCCGATAGAGACATCGAGAGCAACATCGCCGTCGCACCCACACACCACGATTTCATGATTGCGCTCCATTCCTGAGTTCAGTCGAGAAGCGTGAGCGTCGGACTCTTCGTGACGGCGACGCCCACGACGTAGAAGAAGACCGCCTGCGCGGCGAACCACGCGGCGATGCGCTGGCCCTGCGTGCGGCCCCAACGGAACGCGGTCAGGCCGAGCAGGATGTAGAGAATCACGCCACTCACCTTCGCAGCGAGAAAGCCGTGGAGTGCCGGGTAGGGTGCGAAGCGGCTCGCCAGCACGACCGCGGTCGCGAGCAACAGCGTATCGATCACATGGGGCGCGACGTGGACCCAGCGTGCATCCACCGGCTGCAGGGCACCGAAGCGCCAGAGGCCGCGCAGGACGAACAGCGTGAAGCTCGCGAGCGCGCAACTCATGTGCACTTGCCGCAGCAGTTCGTGGCTCACGGAGCGAACAATCCTCCGTGTGCTCCACCCACGGCGCCCGCCACCGTCACCAGGCTCGCCGTGAGCAGGAACCAGTGCAGCCGGCGGACCGCGGCGAACGTGCCTCCGGGATCGCGCAGTGCACGTGCACGGAACCAGCCGTGCAGCACCCACGGTTCGAGCACGAACAGCATCAGCGTGAACGCGGCCCAGATCGCGACCATGGCGTGCATCCACCAGAAGCGCGGGTCGAGGAAGCGCGACCAGAGGTCCCAGCGCCAGACGAGCCACAACCCCGACAGGCCGGCCGCCAGCGTGGTCCAGCGCGACTGCCGGGCGAAGCTTTCCTCCAGGCGCTCGAAGAAGGCCACCCTCTCCGCTGCATCCACGTGCTCGGCGGTAGCGGGCAGCAGCACCGTCGTCACCATCGCCACGCCACCGATCCACAGCACCACTGCCAGCACATGGATGGCCCTCACGACCCCGAACTCGTTCACCGTCTCATTGCACCAACGGCGAAACGGCGTCGCCCCGGGGCGCCTCGGCGCGTCGACGCAACCACTCGACGTACTGTCGGGCCGCCGTCTCCCACGACGCACCCGCAAGTTCGGTGCGAATGCGTTCGCAGACCGCCTCGAAAGGCATGGACCGCCCGGATTCGCGACGATCCACCCGGACCACGTGCAGGCCGTAGCGCGTCCGCACCAGTTCCGGCAGCAGCCCGAGCGGTCCCGTCGTGAACAACACCGTCTCCATCTCCGGTACGACGTCGCCGCGCCGCAACCGCCCGAGATCGCCGCCATCGCGACCGCTCGGGCAGTTGGAGAACTCTCGCGCCCATCCGGCGAAGGTCGTCGGATCCGCGCGGAGGGAAGCGAGGGTGCGTTCGGCCTGCCGCACGAGCGCCGGCACGTTGGTCCCCGGCGTGACCGCAAACAGGATGTGCGCGGCATCGACCCACTCGTCGACCACGAAGCGCTGCGGCCGTGCCTCGTAGTACCGGCGGCATTCCTCCTCGCCGGCGTCGGGCACCCGGATCTCCTGGTCCAGCAGTGCCTCGATGGTCTGCTCCGGGTCCGCGCCGGCATCCATGCCGAGTTCCGCCGCGCGCTGCAGCAGCAGCTCGCGCATGTCGGCAACCGCAACCGCTCCGCTCGTCGTCATCGCCTCACCCCTTCGCCGAATGCCGCGTGCGGACCACCTGGTACGGTCGCAGCGCGTAGGTCAACGCAGCAAAGCCGCTCCAGATGTGCACCAGCCGCGTGAACGGGAACACCAGGAAGATCGTGAGTCCGAGCAGCATGTGCGCCTTGAAGACCCAGCTCGCCTCCGCGAGCATCTCGACGGCGCCGGGCTGGAACGTGACGATGCGCTGCGCCCAGCCGGCGAGGCGCAGCATCATGCTGCCGTCCAGGTGCTGGGCCGACAGCGGGATCGTCGCCAGTCCGAGCACGAGCTGCAGCCACAGCAGCATCAGGATCAGGATGTCCGCCGGCCGGCTCGTGCTGCGGATGCGCTCGTCGAACAGCCGGCGATGCAGCAACAGCGTGATGCCCACGAAGGCGGCGATGCCCGCGATGCCGCCCGAGACCATGGCGAGCATCTGCTTCGAACCCGCGGTGATCAGCCACTCGTAGGCCCAGTGCGGCGTCAGCATGCCGACCAGGTGACCGAAGAACAGGAACAGCACGCCCACGTGGAACAGGTTCGACCCGAGGCGCAGCTGCCCGTGGCGCAGGAGCTGCGACGAGTCGCTCTTCCACGTGTACTGCTCGCGGTCGAACCGGACCAGGCTGCCGATGAAGAACACCGCGGCGGCTACGTACGGATACAACCCGAAGGCGAAGAAGTCGAAGGCTTGCGAAGCTTCCATGGCGTGCTCCCGGGTCAGGCAGCCGGGCGCGGCGAACAGCCGCGGCCGGAGGCGATGGCACTGCAGGCAGCGTTGCCGGCTGACGGTCCGAAGGCGGGTTCCTCCGCCCACAGGCTGTCCATGTCGGCCTCGGCTTCGCCCGTCGTCCGCGGGAGCGATTCGAGGCCGGGTTCGCCAACGGCCGTCAGCAGCGACTCGAACACGCACGCGTAGCGGCTGCCGCGCTCGCGCAGGGCCCCACCGACCGAGCGCAGGATGTGCGCACAGTCCGCGAGCATGTCGCGTGCTTCGTCGAGCGGCCGGTGGGACAGGTACTCGAGCATCGCCGGCAGGTAGTCGGGCAGTTCGCGCGGGGCGAGCTCGTACCCGCCGGCGGCATACACGCCGGCCAGATCCACCATGGCCTGCCCGCGGTCGCGCGAGTCGCCATGCACGTGCTCGAAGAGATGTAAGGCGGTGGCGCGTCCGCGATCGAACAGCGCGACGTAGCGCTCCTCGAGCTCGAGCGGATCGGTCGACTGCAGCTCGTGCATCAGCGCACGGAGCGCGCGGCGCCCGGCACGGTCCACCAGCGCCTCCTCCACGATCACGGCGTGCACGTCGGGGAGCGCACGGATCAGATCGGGCGTCGGATACGACAACAGGGCACCGAGCGCGTGGAAGGACTTCATGGGTTGGGCGTTCTTCATCGGTTTCTCCTCGGGGCGCACGGCGCTCAGGACTTCACCGCGATCGGGATGATCTTCTTGCGCTTGCCGCCGAACAGGCTCGGTGCGCTCGTGCCGTCGGAACAGCCGTTGCCGAACGAGAAGCCGCAGCTCCCGCGCAGCTCGAAGGCGTCTTCCGCGTACTCGCGGTGCGTGGTCGGTATGACGAAGCGATCCTCGTAGTTGGCGATGGCGAAGGTGTGGTACATGTCCTCCACCTCCGCGACGGTGAGGCCTGCCTGGGCCAGCACCGCCGGGTCGTCGCGCCGCTCCACGTGCCGGCCGCGCATGAACGCGCGCATGGCGAGCATCCGCTCGAGCGCTGCGATCACCGGCGCCTCGTCGCCCGCCGTGAGCAGGTTCGCGAGGTAGCGCACCGGGATGCGCAGACTGCGCACGTCGGGCAGCGCCCCGAAGGTGCCGATGTCGCCGCTGTTCGCCGCCGCCTGGATCGGCGAGAGCGGCGGCACGTACCAGACCATCGGCAGCGTGCGGTACTCCGGATGCAGCGGCAGCGCCACCTTCCAGTCCACCGCCATCCGATAGACCGGCGAACGTTTCGCCGCCTCCAGCCACGGACCCGGCACGCCGTCGCGGCGCGCCTGCTCGATCACCTTCGGATCGTGCGGGTCGAGGAAGATGCCGAGCTGCGCCCGGTACAGTTCCTTCGTGTCGGCCACGGCGGCGGCCGCCTCGATGGCATCGGCGTCGTACAGCAGCACACCGAGGTAGCGGATGCGGCCCACGCAGGTTTCCGAGCAAACCGTGGGCTGGCCCGCCTCGATGCGCGGATAGCAGAACGTGCACTTCTCCGCCTTGCCCGAGGACCAGTTGTAATAGATCTTCTTGTACGGGCAGCCCGACACGCACATGCGCCAGCCGCGGCACTTGTCCTGGTCGATGAGGACGATGCCGTCCTCCTCGCGCTTGTAGATGGACCCCGACGGGCAGGACGCGACGCACGCCGGGTTGAGGCAGTGCTCGCACAGGCGCGGCAGGTACATCATGAAGGTGTTCTCGAACTGTCCGTAGATGTCCTTCTGCACCGCCTCGAAGTTCGCGTCCTTCGAGCGCTTCTCGAACTCGCCGCCGAGGATCTCCTCCCAGTTCGGCCCCCACTCGATCTTCTCCATGCGCTGACCCGTGACCAGGCTGCGGGGTCTCGCGACGGGCGCGGCCTGCATCTCCGGCGCCACGTGCAGGTGCTGGTAGTCGAACGTGAACGGCTCGTAGTAGTCGTCGATCTGCGGCAGGTGCGGATTGGCGAATATCTTCATGAGCAGCTGCCAACGACCGCCCTGGCGCGGCTCGATGCGCCCGTCGGGCTTGCGCACCCAGCCGCCCCGCCACCGGTCCTGGTTCTCCCACTCCTTCGGATAGCCGATGCCGGGCTTCGTCTCCACGTTGTTGAACCACGCGTACTCCATGCCTTCGCGGTTGGTCCACACGTTCTTGCAGGTTACCGAACAGGTGTGGCACCCGATGCACTTGTCGAGGTTCAGCACCATCCCGATCTGCGCGCGTACCTTCATCGTCCGTCTCCCTTCACGTCTCCCGCCGCGGCGGGCGCATCCATCCAGTCGACCTTCGCCATCCGCCGCACGATCACGAACTCGTCGCGGTTGGTGCCGATCGTCCCGTAATAGTTGAAGCCGTAGGAGAGCTGCGCGTAGCCACCGATCATGTGCGTGGGCTTGGTCACGCAGCGCGTCACCGAGTTGTGGATGCCGCCGCGGGTCCCGGTGATCTCGGAGCCGGGTACGTTCACGATCTTCTCCTGGGCGTGGTACATGAGGCACATACCCGGATTGACGCGCTGGCTCACCACGGCACGCGCGGTGATCGCACCGTTCAGGTTGTAGAGCTCGATCCAGTCGTTGTCGACGATCCCGGCGCTGGCAGCATCGGTCTCCGACAGCCACACGATGGGTCCGCCGCGCGACAGCGTCAGCATGATCAGGTTGTCGGTATAGGTGGAATGGATGCCCCACTTCTGGTGCGGTGTGATGAAGTTGAGCACCACCTCCTTCTGCCCGTTGCCGCGCTGGCCCACCATCGGCGCCGCGGCCTTGAGATCCACCGGCGGCCGATAGGCCACGAGCCCCTCGCCGAACGCGCGCATCCAGTCGTGGTCCTGGTAGAACTGCTGGCGACCGGTGAGCGTGCGCCACGGGATCAGCTCGTGGACGTTGGTCCAGCCGGCGTTGTAGCTCACCTTCTCCGATTCGATCCCGGACCACGTGGGGCTGGAGATGATCTTGCGCGGCTGCGCCTGGATGTCGCGGAAGCGGATCTTCTCGTCCTCCTTCGGCAGCGCGAGGTGGTTGTGGACGCGCCCGGTGATCTTCGAGAGCGCATCCCACGCCTTCACCGCCACCTCCCCGTTGGTCTCCGGCGCGAGCATCAGGATGACCTCCGCCGCATCGATGTCGGTCTCGATGCGCGGCAGGCCCTGGGTGATGCCCGGTTCGGTCACGGTGCGATTGAGGCGCGCCAGCGCCTCCACCTCGTGCTCGGTGTTCCACGAGATGCCCTTGCCGCCGTTGCCGACCTTGGTCATCAGCGGGCCCAGCGCCGTGAACTTGCGATACGTATTCGGATAGTCGCGTTCGACCACCGTGAGGTTGGGCGCGGTACGGCCGGGGATGAGATCGCATTGCGCGCGCTTCCAGTCGCGCACGTCGAGGGCCTGCGCCAGTTCGCCGGGCGTGTCGTGCATGAGCGGCGTCATCACCAATTCCTTCTCGACGCCCAGATGGCCGACGCAAACCTCGGAGAACTTGCGTGCGATGCCCTTGTAGATCTCCCAGTCGGAGCGCGCCTCCCACACCGGATCCACCGCCGCGGACAGCGGGTGGATGAACGGATGCATGTCGGAGGTGTTGAGGTCGTTCTTCTCGTACCACGTGGCGGTGGGCAGCACCACGTCGGAGTAGAGGCACGTCGTCGACATGCGGAAGTCGAGCGTCACCAGGAGATCGAGCTTCCCTTCCGGCGCCTTCTCGTGCCACACGACCTCCTCGGGACGGGCGTCGTCCGGACCGAGATCGCGGCCCTGCACGCCGTGGCGGGTGCCGAGCAGATGCTTCAGGAAGTACTCGTGTCCCTTGCCCGAACTACCCAGCAGGTTGGAGCGCCACACGAACAGGTTGCGCGGGAAGTTGACGGGATCGTCCGGGTCCTCGGCGGCCATGCGCAGCGTGCCTTCCTTGAGGCCGTGCACGGCGTAGACCTTCGCATCGACGCCGGCCGCGGCCGCCTCCTTGCACAATTCGATCGGGTTGGCCGCGAACTGCGGCGCGGATGGCAGCCAGCCCATGCGCTCGGCACGCACGTTGAAGTCGATCAGGCTGCCGCTGTAGCGGGCCGGATCGGCCAGCGGGCTCAGGATGCCCTTCACGTCGATCTTCTCGTAGCGCCACTGGTCGGTGTGCGCGTAGAAGAACGAGGTCGAGTTCTGCTGGCGCGGCGGGCGATGCCAGTCGAGCGCGAAGGCGAGCGCGGTCCAGCCGGTCTGCGGGCGCAACTTCTCCTGGCCGACGTAGTGGGCCCAGCCGCCGCCCGACTGGCCGACGCAGCCGCACAGCATCAGCAGGTTGATGACCCCGCGGTAGTTCATGTCGGAGTGGTACCAATGGTTCATCGCGGCACCGATGATCACCATCGACTTGCCGTTGGTCTTCTCGGCGTTGTCGGCGAACTGGCGCGCCAACGTCACCACGTCCTCGGCCTTCACCCCGGTGATGCGGGCCTGCCAGGCCGGCGTATAAGGCACGTCGTCCTCGTACGACCGCGCAACGTTCTCGCCGCCGAGGCCGCGATCCAGACCGTAGTTCGCGCACAGCAGGTCGAACACGCTCGCCACCAGTGTCTCGCCCTCGGCAAGCCGGAGGCGCTTCACCGGCACGTTGCGCGACAGCACGTCGCCGCCCTGCTCGGAGTGCGCGAAGTGCGGCGTCTCGATGCCGCCGAAGTACGGGAACGCCACCGGCACCACGTCGTCGCGTTGCCCGATCAACGACAGCGCCAGTTCCGTCTCGGCTCCCGACACGGCGTCGCGCTCTTCGATGTTCCACTTGCCCCCGCCGCTGCCGCCCCACCGGAAGCCGATGGAGCCGTTCGGCACGCAGATGCGTCCGGTACGCGTGTCGAAGCCGACCGTCTTCCATTCCGGGTGCTCGGCTTGCGACAACGCTCCGTCGAAATCCGACGCCCGCACGTAGCGGCCCGGTACCCAGCGCTCTCCCTGCCGGTCGAGCCGGACCAGCAGCGGCAGGTCGGTGTAACGGCGCGCGTAGTCGATGAAGTACGGCACCTGGCGGTCGAGATGGAACTCGCGCAGGATCACGTGCCCCATCGCCAGCGCGAGCGCCGCGTCGGTCCCCTGCTTCGGGTGCAGCCACAGGTCCGCGAGCTTGGAGACCTCCGCATAGTCGGGCGTGATGGCCACCACCTTCGCGCCCTTGTAGCGGACTTCGGTGAAGAAGTGCGCATCGGGTGTGCGCGTCTGCGGCACGTTCGAACCCCACGCGATGATGAAGGTGGAGTTGTACCAGTCGGCCGATTCCGGCACGTCGGTCTGCTCACCCCAGGTCTGCGGGCTCGACGGCGGCAGATCGCAGTACCAGTCGTAGAAGCTCATGCACACGCCGCCGATCAGGCTCAGGTAGCGGCTGCCGGCGGCGTAGGACACCATGGACATGGCGGGAATCGGCGAGAAGCCGACCACGCGATCCGGTCCCCAGCGCTTGATGGTGTAGGCGTTGGCCGCGGCGATCAGTTCCTCCACTTCGTCCCAGGTGGCGCGCACGAAGCCGCCCATGCCGCGCACCGATTGATAGGACTTGAGCTTCACCGGATCGTCGACGATGGATGCCCAGGCCTCCACCGGGCCGAGCGAGCGCCGGGCCTCGCGCCACAGGCGGACCAGCCGGCCGCGAACCATCGGGTACTTGATGCGGTTCGCGCTGTACAGATACCAGCTGTAGGACGCGCCGCGCGAACAGCCGCGCGGCTCATGGTTCGGCATGTCGGGCCGCGTGCGCGGGTAGTCGGTCTGCTGGGTTTCCCAGGTGACGACGCCGCCCTTCACGTAGATCTTCCAGCTGCACGAACCGGTGCAGTTGGTGCCGTGGGTGGAGCGCACGATCTTGTCGTGCTGCCAGCGCTTGCGATACCCGTCCTCCCAGGTGCGGTCTTCGCGCGTCACCACGCCGTGACCGTCGGCGAAGGTCTCGTGGTCTCGGGTGAAGTAGGTCAGTCGGTCGAGGAAATGGCTCACGGTCGGACTCCCGGTTGGCGCGTGGTCAGCACGGCATCGACGCGTTGCGCCGCGCGTAGAACCACCACGTGACGACGATGCAGGTGAGATAGAAGGCGATGAACACGTACAGGGCGCCTTCGGGCCCGCCGGTCATCGAGATGGAGGTGCCGTAGCTCTTCGGGATGAAGAAGCCGCCGTACGCCCCCACGGCGCCGGCGAAGCCGAGCACCGCAGCGGCCTCCTTGTTGCCCTCCTTCACCGCCTGCTCCTCGGCCGCCTTGCCCTGGCCCGCCGCGGCGCGCGTGCGCTCGGTGGCGAAGATCACGGGGATCATGCGGAACGTGGACCCGTTGCCGATGCCGGTGGTGAGGAACAGCAGCAGGAACATCGCGAGGAAGCCGCCGAAGTGGCCGCCCGAGGCACCCGAGGGCAGGTAGTAGAGGACGCCGACCACGGCTAGCGCCATCGCGATGAAGTTCCAGAAGGTGACGCGTGCACCGCCCGCCTTGTCGGCCAGCCAGCCGCCGAAGGGCCGCACGATCGCACCCACCAGGGGGCCGAGCCATGCGAACTGCAGCGCGTTCACGCCGGGGAACTGTGATTTGATGAGCAGCGGAAAACCGGCGGCGTAGCCGATGAACGAACCGAAGGTCCCCAGGTACAGCCAGCACATGATCCAGTTGTGCCGCCGCTTGAAGATGATCGCCTGCTCGGCGAACGAGGCCTTGGCGTCGGCGATGTCGTTCATGCCGATCCAGGCGGCGAGCGCCGCGATCGCGACGAATGGCACCCAGATGAAGGCCGCGTTCTGGGCCCAGATCTCCACCTGCTGCCCGGCCTTGTTGGTGATGAGCTGCGGCTCACCGCCGAAGGCGAGCCAGATCGGCATCGTGACCACCAGCGGTGCCAGGAACTGCACCGAGGACACGCCGAGGTTGCCGAGGCCGGCGTTGACGCCCAGCGCCGAGCCCTTGCGCTCCTTCGGGAAGAAGAAACTGATGTTGGCCATGCTCGACGAGAAGTTGCCGCCGCCCAGCCCGCACAGCAGCGCCAGTACCAGCATGGTCGGGTAGCTCGTCGTCGGGTCCTGCACCGCGATGCCGATGCCGATCACGGGGATCAGCAGCGACGCGGTCGAGATCGCAGTCCACCGCCGCCCGCCGAAGATCGGCACCATGAACGAATAGAAGATGCGCAGCGTCGCGCCGGAAAGTGCCGGCGCCGCGGCCAGCCAGAAGAGCTGGTTGGTGGTGAAGTGAAAGCCCAGTGCGTTCAGGTTGACCGCCACCACGCTCCACAGCTGCCATACCGCGAACGCCAGGAACAACGCGGGCACCGAGATCCACAGGTTGAGCGTGGCGATGGCCTGCCCCTGCTGCTGCCAGAACTGCTTGTCCTCCGGCGTCCAGACCGTCAGCAGCCGTCCGCGCCGGGCCGTCGAATCCACCGTCGATGTCGCCATGTCCTCTTCTCCTCGCAGGTCACCGCGACGCCTAGACGGCGCGCGGTCCCATCACCTCGATCCGCCGCACCTCGGTGAGGTACATCCAGATCAACGAAACCCAGACCACGCCGTACAGCAACATGAAGCAGCTCGAACGCACGCCGGTGAGATCGACCAGTACGCCGAACAGGATGGGGAGCAGGAAGCCGCCCATGCCGCCGGCCAGGCCGACGATGCCGGAGATCACGCCGATGTTTCCCGGATAGTCGTTCGCGATGTACTTGAACACCGATGCCTTGCCGAACGCCCAGGCCATGCCCATCACGAACAGCAGCGCGGTGAAGGTCCACACGTCGAGACCGATGTGGAAGGTCTTCGGACCCGACACGGTCGTGATGGTGAAGTCGGTCTGCGGGTACGAGAGCAGGAACAGGCACACCCAGCTCACCCACAGGACCCACCATGTGACCGTGTGCGCGCCCCAGCGGTCCGACATCCAGCCGCCCACCGCGCGCAGCACGCCGCCGGGCAGCGAGAAACAGGCGGCGAGCAGCGCCGCGGTGCGGATGTCGAAACCGTACTCGCTCACGTAGTACTGCACCATCCACAGCGCGAGCGCGACGTAGCCGCCGAAGACGATCGAGTAGTACTGGCAGTACTTCCACACTTTCGGATCGCGCATGGCGGCGAGCTGCTCGCGCCACGTGACCCGCGCGCCCACCTGATGCGCCGGATCCGACGCCGTGAACAGCCAGAAGGCGGCCGCGGTGACCAGCATCGCCACCGCATAGACCTTCGGCACCATGGTCCACCCGGCCGCCACGACGATGGCCGGTGCCACGAACTTGGTGAGCGCCGCACCGGAATTGCCGGCACCGAACACGCCCATGGCGAACCCCTGACGCTCCTTGCGGAACCAGCGCGCCACGTAAGGGGTGCCGACCGAGAAGGAACCGCCGGCAAGGCCGACGAACAGGCCCAGCACCAGGAAGTGCCAGTACTCCGTGGCATACGACAGCAGCCAGATGGGGATGACCGTGCTCAGCATCAGCAGGAAGAAGACGATGCGGCCGCCGTAGCGGTCGGTCCACAGACCGAGCGGCACGCGCACCAGCGAGCCGGTCAGCACCGGGGTCGCGGTGAGCAGACCGAACTGCGTCGCATTGAGATCCAGCGCCTTGCGGATCGGAATGCCGATCACGGCGAACACCATCCATACCGCGAAGCAGATGGTGAACGCGATCGTGCTCATCACGAGCACCGGGATCTGCTTATCGCCTTGCGTCGCCATGCGCCGTCTCCCTCGTTCTTCCCGTGCCCACGATAGGCGGACCACCGCCGTGGGACCATTCGTCCAAAGACGAGGTGAGCGTCGCCGCAAGAACTATCGGGGATAGTTCCTCCGAACTATCGGAACGCATGGGGCGAGCGCCGGCGTGCACCTGCCCGCGCCTTAACCTGGATCAAGGATCGTTGCACCGCATGGGTCGATGATGGCGAATTGCCCTCGAGAGGCCGTTCACCTTGTTCCTGCCGCTCAGTTCATCGGACCGTAGACGGCCGCCGGTCGGCCGCCCCGTGCGTCTGCTCCTCGTCAATCCGAAGTTCCCCGAGAGCTTCTGGAGCTTTCGCTGGGCCATCGAGGAAGTGCTCCCACGCTATCGCGCGCTCAACCCGCCGCTCGGACTGGCCACGCTGGCGGCGTTGACGCCGTCGCACTGGGAGATCCGCATCGTCGACGAGAACGTGGAGCCGCTGCCGCTGGAACCCGAAGCGGACATCGTGGGCGTTTGCGGCATGGGGGTACAGTCGGCCCGACAACGCGAACTGCTCGACTACTACCGCGGCCGCGGCCACTTCACCGTGGCCGGCGGCAGCTACGCGTCGCTCTGCCCCGAGAAGTACACCCCGCATGCGGACGCCGTGGTGGCCGGCGAGGCGGAATACGTCTGGCCGCAGTTCTGCCGCGACTTCGAAGCCGGCAATCCGCTGCCGCGCTACCACGAGACCGGCGTGGTCGATCTCGAGGACTCGCCGACGCCCCGCTTCGACCTCCTGCACCTGGATCGCTACAGCACGGCGACGCTGCAGTTCTCGCGCGGATGCCCCTATCTCTGCGAGTTCTGCGACATCATCGTCATGTTCGGTCGCAAGCCCCGCTACAAGACCCTGCCCCAGGTGAAACGGGAACTCGATGCACTGCGGCAGGCGGGTGTCCACAAGGTCTTCTTCGTCGACGACAACCTCATCGGCAACCGGCCTGCCGCGAAACGACTGCTGCGATTCCTGATCGAGTATCAGGCCCGCGTTGACTGGCGCTTCAGCTTCGGCACCGAGGCCTCGATCAACCTGGCACAGGATGCGGAACTGCTCGATCTCCTGCGCGATGCAGGGTTCGGCTGGATCTTCGTCGGCATCGAGACGGCGGACGCCGAAACGCTGAAAGCGACCGGCAAGACTCAGAATCTGCACGAGGACGTCCTCGCTTCGGTGCAACGCATCTATGGCCACGGCATCGACGTGATCGCCGGCTTCATCGTCGGGTTCGACAATGACACGCTCGAGACCTTCGAGCGGCAGCAGCGCTTCATCGTGGATTCGGGCATCCAGGTCGCCATGGTGGGCCTCCTGACCGCCCTGCCGCGGACGCCGCTCTATCAGCGCCTCGCAGCGGAGGGGCGCATCGACATCCGGGCAGATGGCGCCGACAACACCCGGCCCGGCACCAACATCGTGCCGCTGCGCATGACCTACGACGCGATGGTTGCGGCTTACGAAGATCTGTATCGCCGGCTGCTGACCGACAGCTCGATCGCCAGGCGCATCCGCAACAAGCTGCAGCACATGGGAACACCGGTCTACCGGGGCGGGTATGCGCCCGCTGCGGCACTCGGCATCGTCGCACGGCTGCTGGTGCACGGAATCCTGCCCGGCGGCGTCAAGCGCTGGTGGCATTTCCTGCGCACGTTGCCGCTGCGCAGGCCCGACCGCTTCCCGCTGGTCGTCTCGGACTGGATCGCGGGACTGTCCATGCGCGCGTACGTGGACCGTCGTTTCGCTGCAGTTGCAGTCCACCGTTCCGACATCGAGCGTCACCTCGCGCGGTTACGTGCGGCGCTGCGCACCTACGTCAATGCCGGATCGGCATCGCTCCGACTCCGATGGGCAGCCAGTCCCACGGTATCCGTGGCGCTCACCGAAGTGCTCGGCCCCGAGTTCTTCCACCGAGCCGCACGCCCGCTGGAACGCCTGCTGGCGCGGACCCGGGCCCGCGTCACGCTGCGCATCGATTCGTTCGACCGTTCGCAGCGGGAGCCGTTGCGGCAGCTGCTGCACCGCCTGGCCCGGCATGGCGACCGCGTGGCGATCGTGGTGGCGGACCATCTTCGATCCGCGGTTCCGGTGGATTCGTCCGTGTTCGATCTGGTGCTGGCACCACGGATCGAGTAGGCACAGTCCGCCTGCGCTACCGCCCGAGCCGCCGACCTGCGAGTCAGCCCGGTCTGCCGTCCGCGCGCACGCGGACGAGAATCGGAACGTAGACCAGCAGATAGAGCAGGAACGCGACCGCCCACAGCGTGGCCGATGCCGCCACGGCGAAGGCATGCGCCTCCGGCCACATCAGCGGCAGCAGCACGCGGAACGCGGCCGCGCCGTGGACGAACCCGTAGGCAGTCACTTCCAACCGTCCTACCTGCAGCGGCAGACCCGAATGCCCGTGCGCCGTGCGCGTGATCATGCCGATGATCACGCCGCCGACGGCGCCGACCGCGATCGCATGATCGGCGAGCATCGGCGCGACGCCGGCGCCGAAGGCAGCAAGCCCATGCAGCAGCAAGGCAAGCGGAATCCATGCGTAGGACAGATGCAGGATCCACAGGATCGGCGTCCGGCGCGTGGCCCACGGATCCCACCCCGCCAGTCGTGCCGCATGCAACGCGGCGGCAGCGACACAGAGGAGGCCCGTTGCAATGCCCGAAGGATGGACGAGCACGGCGGCGAGTGCGGCGGCGAGCATCGCGATCGCGCTCAGATCGAGCCGTCGTCGCATGCGTACGCGCGCACCGGGGAGGGCGTTGGCCGTGAAGCTCGGGATCACGCGCCCCCC
Source organism: Burkholderiales bacterium (assembly GCA_019745565.1). Lineage (GTDB taxonomy): Bacteria > Pseudomonadota > Gammaproteobacteria > Burkholderiales. The sequence goes on along the minus strand of JAIESW010000015.1, from coordinate 94,567 downwards.
CATGATCGTGACCAGCAGGACCACCACGTACAAGGCAAAGCGCACGGCATCGACGGCAGGCACTGCCAGCACACCCGCGTCCCCGAGGTGGAAGGCGGCGTTGGCCCCGGCGAGCAACAGCAGCAGGCCCACCATGAACCGGTTGCGATTGCGGCTGCGCTGCAGCGGGATCCACAGCGCCAGCGCTACCGCCGGAAGAAATGCCAGGTCCAACGCAGCGGCGACCGGACGGGGCGCAAACACGATGGCGATGCGGCCGGCGAGCCAGAGCACGCACAGGGCAGCGAGCAGCTTGCCGGTCGGGGTCGGCAGTCCGGTCCAGTTGCGCGCGGCGGTGAAGAGGAAGCCGGCGATCACGGCCGCGGCGAACCCGAACACCATCTCGTGCGCATGCCATGCCATCCCGCTCACCGTCCCGGCGGACGGCATCGCACCGAGCAGTTGCAGGGCCCAGAGGCCCACGCCCGTCACCGCCGCCAGGGCGGCCAGCGGATAGAAGGGGCGGAATCCGAGATTGAAGAGCGCGAATCCCCCTGCCGGGCGGGCAGGCGATGGCGCCGTCGGTGTCGTCATGGGATGCGCGGGTGCGGGTGGACGAAACAAGGGGCGGAGCCGCGCGGATCACGGCCCCGCCCCTTCAGGAGTCGGTCTGATGGACCGACGGTGAGCGGCATCGACTCCGGCACCCGCGGGGAGCCACCGTGCGTTGCTGGTGTGCGCGTGCCGGCACTTCCTGCTCTGCCGTCGAAGCCATGATGATCGATCGCCGCCTCCGATTCCTTAACGTGGGTTCAGGATGGCTCGCTGCCCGTGGCCGGGACCGAAACGCTGAACGCATCCGCGAAGCACGCCTCTTCCGCCAGACCGTGCGCCACGAAAGCGGGCCGCGCCGTCTCCACCATCTTCATCGACCCGCAGGCGTAGATCTCGAACCCGGTGAGGTCCGGGAAATCCCGCAGGACCGCCTCGTGCACGAGCCCGCGCCGACCTTCCCAGTCGTCCTCCGGTCCGGCCTCGGAAAGCACCGGTACGTAGCTGAAGTTCGCGTGGTCGCGTGCCCACGCGACCGGAAGATCGGGCAGATAGAGATCGTCGCGATGCCGCACACCCCAGTAAAGATACATCCGTCGCGCCGAGCCCGCCTGGAATGCGTGTTCGATCATGCTCTTCACCGGAGCGAACCCGGTCGCGCCGGCCACGAAGATGATCGGCCGCGCGTTGTCCGCCAGGCCCAGGCGGCCGAAGGGACCTTCGATGTCGAGCGTGTCACCCGCGCGCAGGGTCGTGAACACGCGCGTGGTGAAACGCCCGCCCGCGATGCGCCGCACGTGCATCTCGATGTCGTCGGACAGCCCCGGTGCCGTCGCGAACGAGAAGGCGCGGCGCGCGCCATCCTCGAGAACCACGTTGAAGTACTGTCCGGCCTGGAACGGCAGGCGCTCGCCCGGCGGCAGGACGAGCCGCAGGCGCATCACCTCGGGAGCCACCTGCGCCATGCTCGCCACCGTTGCGCGGAGGCGCCGGATTGCACCGCCCGGCGCCGGCTCGAACTCGATCTCGGCATCGGACGCCGGGCGGGCGCAGCAGGTCAGCACCGCTCCCAGTGCCCGCTCCGAGGCGGGCAAGGCCGCCGGCTGATAGGCGCCGGCTTCCACCACGCCGGCGATCACGTGCGCCTTGCACACGCCGCACCCGCCGCTGCGACATTCGTACCGCAGCGGCAAGCCTTCGCGCAGTCCCGCGTCGAGCAGCGTTTCACCGCCTCGCACCAGGATGTCGCGGCCGCCGGGATGGAACACGACGCGCCAGCCCGCGCCTTCGCGCCGCGGCGGCAGCCAGGGGAGCGCCGCCAGCAGCAACGTGCCGGCCAGCAGCATCGCCCAGGCGGCGTTCACGGACGTCGCATACATCATGGGGAACGTGGCGAGGTAGAACCAGTCCATGTCCAACCGCGCCGGCAGGCTTGCAAGCTGTGCGGGCGCACTGCCCAGGATCGGGCGCAACAGCGACAGCACGATCAGCGAGAAAGCGAACGGGATCGCAATCGGCCACGGCGGTACAGTGCGGGCACGCGGCACGCGCTGAATATGGATCCACAGCACGAGCAGGAGCACCAGCGGTACGCCGATGTGCAGGAACGACAGCAGCGAGAACAGCCGGTCGCTCACGGCTGCGTCGACGATGAAGTTGCGCACCAGTCGGCCGGAGAAGACCGGCAACGCATCCAGCCATTCGGCGGTGCCGGCCACGACGAACTGCGCCAGGCGGTCCCACGGCAGCATGAAGCCGTTGATGCCGGCGATGTACACCAGCCACAGTACGGCGATCCCGGAGATCCAGGAGAACCACCGGTAGCCGCGATAGCGGTCGAAGCAGAAGTGCCGCAGCAGGTGCAGCAGCATCGTCACCACCAGGGCATCGGAGGCGTACCGGTGCACGCTGCGCAGGATGCCCCCGGCCCAGGGCTGGACGTCGTGCAGCGTCTGCACCGAGCCATGGGCTTCCTGGACCCCGGTCTTGAAGAAGGCGTAGAGGTACAGGCCGCTCGCTGCCACGATCCAGAACAGGTAGAAGGCGATCTCGCCCAGCCGGTAGAAGGGATTGAGGCGGTCGCCGAAAGCTGCGTTGAACAGCGCCTCGATCGCGAGAAATGCGCGGCGGCCGGCCGCTCGCACCGCCCTCACCTCAGTCGGCCGCCGCGGGGACCCACGAAGACCGCCCGCCAAGAGCAACGGCGATGTCGCGGACCCGGGCGAGTGCTTGCTCGGCTTCGCCTTGATCGAAGTCGGCGTGATAGCGCTTGCGCACGCCGTACTCGTGCAGTTGCACGTGGCAATCGGGTTCGACACCCGCACGCGCGAGGCACGCCCGCGCACACGCGAGCGGGCAGCCGTCGATCGCGAGGATGGCGCGGCCGGAACGCGCGGTGCGCACCAGGTTCGGAACGTCGCCGCCGACACCGGCGATGCACGACATCTCGGCCACGCCTTCTCGGTCGAGGCGCAGCGCGAGGTGATTGGTCATCTGCGCGACGCTCGAGCAACCCGAGCAGGCGTACACGAGCGGCGGCGGGTTCGTCGATCGGGTCATCACGGCCCTCCGGAAACGCGTTGCGTGCCCAGACTACGCCGCGTCGCGCGGAACCTCCTTCACCTGGGTTCAGGGGCCTCGCGGGACGCTGCCGGCGCGGGACCGCGGTTCAATGGCTGGTCCCGCTCGAATGCATGATCTTGTTGAAGACGTTGTACTTGCCGACCGGCTTCACCATCGGCAGCCGCTTCACCTCCGTCAGCGTGGCGGCGTCGTACACGACGATGGCACCCTCCATGTCCCACACCGACGCAAGGGCGTAGCGCCCGTCGCGCGAGAACTCCACGTGCGCCGCGATCTTTCCCGGCGCCGGCGTGAGTGTCGGCCCGGGTTCGAGCGTTTCCTTGTCGATCACCTGCAGCGTGTCGCGATGCGGGCTGTTGAACGCGTCGACCCACGCATAGCGGCTCGCCTCGTGGCTGCGCAGGAAGAATCCCGGCCCCGGCGTCGGAATCTCCTTGATCGGCTTCCAGGTCTTCATGTCGATGACGCTCACGACACCCTCCTTCAGGTTGGGCGTGGCGAGTATCGTGCGTCCCCGCCAGATCCAGCTGATGCCGGACGCGAGATGGGGCAGCCCCGGCAGCGGCACCTCGGCGATCTTCCGGCGCACGTCCAGGTTCACGACCTGACCGCGACCGCCATCGCGCGATGCACCGATCACGTAGGCGTAGCTCGGATCGAAGAAGAAATCGTCGAGGATGTCGTCGAGCTTCGTACGCCGTGGCGGAAACGGCCCCGGCACCGCGATCCCCTCACCGCTGCGGTAGTCGTGGACGTACCCATCGTAGACCGGCTCCGCGTGGTCGTCGTAAGTGAGCTCCCAGAGTTCGGGAATGTCCTTCAGTGCCGCGACGAAGCTCCGGCGCGGTGCCGCATCGTAGACTCCAGACACCCGCGAGCTGCGCCCCTCGCGATCGCGCACCTCGATCACGCGGATCGGCTGCAGCGTGCGCGCGTCCAGCGCCACCAGCGTGTGCGGCAGATAGTTCCCCGCCATCACGTAGCGACCGTCACCCGAGACGGCGACGTTCCGGGTGTTGATGCCCACGCGGACTTCCGCGATCAGCGACAGCGTCCACAGGTCGTACTTCGACACCCAGCCGTCACGCGAGGCGAAGAACACGAAGCGGCCATCGGGCGTGAACTTCGGGCCTCCGTGCAGTGCATACCGAGAAGCAAAGCGCGCCAGCGGCTCCAGACGGTCGCCATCGAGAATGGTGACATGGTGATCGCCCGCCTCCACCACGACGAACAGGTTGAGCGGATCGGCATCGTGAACGGGGCGGGTCGCCGTCGGCTCCGCAGGCGCATGCTCGATGCGGGTGGCGCGGATCTCGTCCATGCCCCACTGCGGCATCACCGGCAGCGGGGTGTATACGTGCGCCACGAGTGCCTCGATCTGCTCGGCCGACAGGCTCGCGGCAAAGCCCGGCATCTGCGTGGCGACGCGGCCGTGGGTGACCACCTTCACGGCGTCCCCGCGCTTCAGGCGTTCGAGGTTGTCCGGGAGGAGCGCCGGACCGATTCCCCCGAGCCGGTCGGTGCCATGGCAGGCCGCGCAGTGCTGCCGGTAGTCCGATGCCGCGTCAGGCGCAGCGATTGCGGGAGCAGCGTATGCGATCAGCGCGCATGCGATCGGCACGCTACGCATGCGCTCGGCCTCCTACAGCACGCCGGTAGGGCGTCAACGTCACGCGTCGCCCGACGTCGGACGCGCCGATCTCGTCGTCGGACAGATAACACCCGGGATCCTCCTCCCACGGATCCCCGGTCACCTGGAGCGCACGCACCCGCGTATTGCCGCCGCAGATCGCGAGATGCACGCACGCCGCGCAGCGGCCCTTCACCGGACGCGGGCGCATCCGCAGCCCGAGCATCAGCGGATCGCGCGTCTCCCGCCAGATGCTGGAGAACCGCTGCGTCCTCACGTTGCCGAGGGTATGGTCCCACCAGTAGGTATCCGGGTGCACGTTGCCCAGGTTGTCGATGTTGGCGATCGCGACACCGGTCGCGTTGCCGCCCCATTGCACCAGCCTGGCACGCAACTGCGCCGCCCGCTCCGGCATCCGCGCCTGGACCCACTGCAGCAGGTACACGCCATCGGCGTCGTTGTTGCCGCTCGTGAACTCGCGCGGCCGTCCGGTCTCGATGCCGGTCCAGCAGGCATCAAAGATACGGTCCATCGCACGACGCGTGGACGCATGCAGTGCGTCGCGACCGCGGTTCACGTTGCCGCGCCCGCCATAGTTCAGGTGGGACAGGTAGAACCGGTGGATATCCTCGGTCTCGAGCACGTCGAGCAGGTGATCCAGATCCGCCGCATTGCGCTCGGTCAGCGTGAAGCGCACGCCGACCTTCACGCCGCGATCACGCGTGCGACGCAGTCCGCCCAGCGCACCGTCGTAGGCACCCGCCTGCCGGCGTACGCGGTCGTGCGTTTCGCGCCGACCGTCCAGGCTGATGCCCACGTAGTCGAATCCGGCCGCGGCGATACGCTCGGCCATGGATTCGTCGATCGCCGTGCCATTGGTCGACAGCCCCACGTAACGGATGCCCAGCGCCTTGGCCTTCGCGGTCAACTCGAACAGATCGCCGCGCAGCAATGGCTCCCCGCCGCTCAGGATGAGGGCTGGAACGCCGAACGCCGCGAGGTCCTCGAGCAGGTCGAACGCTTCCCGGGTCGACAGTTCGCCGGCGAAGTCCCGGTCCGCGGAAATGGAGTAGCAATGCTCGCAGCACAGGTTGCAGCGCCGGATGAGGTTCCAGATTACGACGGGCGCGGTCGGCGCCGATGCCGGAGCCGCTGTCGGCGGCGCGGCGAGCGATTGCAGCATTCGGGTGATTCGCAGCACGGATCTTCTCCCTTGCCAGGTCAGACTGCAGTGATGGGGGCCGGTGGTGCACCGGCGTGGTGAGCGAGGCGCAATCCGGCCTTCTTGAGGATGCGCACGCTGTAGAGGATCTCGGAGGCGCGGCAGGCATCGCCCAGGATCGTCCGGATCTCGCGCACCTTCGCGTCCGCCTCGTCGCGGCTGCGCCCATGCACCATCGCGAACAGGTTGTAGGGCCAATCGGGCAAATGCCGCGGCCTGCGATAGCAGTGACTCACGGCGTCGAGCGCGCCTACCAGATCGCCGAGAGCATCCACCCGCGCATCGTCCACGTCCCACACCGTCATGCCGTTCGCGGTGTATCCGATTGCGTAGTGGTTCGGAACGACGCCGATGCGGCGGATCAGCCCGAGGGCCCGCATGCGCTCGACGCGTCGCATCACCTCGTCCGCAGGCACGCCCAGCGTCCGCCCGATCGCATGGTAGGGACGGCTGGTGAGCGGCAGCCCCGACTGCGTGGCAACAACGATGGCACGATCGATCGGGTCGAGGACAGTCGGCGGCGTCGGGGCATTCATCGCGTCATACCGTCAGGCGCAGATCCAGGAAGTATTCGCGCTGCTTCGGAAACGCGAACACCTGCAAGCCCGTGACGTCCTCGATGCGATCGACCGCCCGATCGACCGCGGCGGGCGATTCGGCCGCGAGCACGAACCAGAGGTTGAACACATGGTCGCGCTCGTAGTTGTGCGCCACCTCCGGCATCGCGTCGAGCATGGCCGCCACGGCTCCGACCCGGTCGTGGGGCACCCGCATGGCGCACAGCAGGTACCGGCCTCCGGCGCGCTCGATCTGGTACAGCGGCCCGAACCGGGACAGCACCCCTGTCCGCAACAGGCGCTTCAGGCGACCGATGAGTTCGCTCTCGGTGAGGCCGAGCCGGCGCGCAGCAGTCCGGTAGGGCCGCGCGCTCACCGGGAATGCGTCCTGGAGCACGTTGACGATGCGACGATCGGTGTCGTCCATCGCGGCGTCATGCATGGGCAGCCACCTCGGCCCGCCAGTGGGTTGGTCCCCGCTGGCGGTAGAGCGCGAGCGTCGGCAGGACAGCTGCCGGGAACCGGTCGAGGTCGCACCGCTGAACGGCGTCCCGCAGGACCGATTGCACTTCGGCCTCGCACCGGCCGTGCACCATGCAGAACAGGTTGTAGGGCCAGTGCGGGAGCGAGCGCCGACGGCGATAGCACAAGGTCACGCCCGGAATCCGTGCGAGTGCGGTGCCGCGCGCGGCAGCTTCCGTGTCGGGCACGTTCCAGACCGCCATCACGTTCGCCTGGAAGCCGAGCGATCGATGCCGGACGATCACGCCGAAGCGACGGATCACGCCCTGCTCAGTCCACACCTGCAACCGCCGCAACAGCTCGCGCTCCGGCATGCCGCAGCGGTGCCCGATCTCGGCAAAGGGCCGCTGCACCAGGGGAATCCCGGCAGCCAGTGCATCCACGAGCCGTCGTTCCGCGGCGGTCAGCGCCACGACACCGGTCGACGGACGGAACGGCGCGCAACTCTCGCGTCGTACGCCGCCTTCCAGGTTGAAGCCGAGGTCGATGTGGTACTCCTCCTCGAGCCGCAGGTCGAGCAGCGGTCCGCAGTCGGCCGCGCGGCGGATCTCGTCGAGCGCACGATCGAGACTCGTCCGATCTGCGGTGTTCGCCACCAGCCACAGGTTCCACGAGTGGCCGCGCGCGTAGTTGTGCGTGACCGACGGATGCTCACTGACTCGCGCGGCGATCGCCTCGAGACGTTCCGACGGCACGGCGAGAGCGGCGAGCGTGCTCGCGCTCACGGTGTTCGGAGCGTACACGGGCCCGACACGGACGACGGTGCCGGCGACGGTCATCCGGGCCAGCGCGTCCAGCACCCAGGCCTCGTCGGTCCCGAGGCGGTGCGCCACGGACTCGAAGGGCCGATCCACCAGCGGAAAGCCGCGCTGGAAACGATTCAGGAGATGCAGCTCCATGAGATCCACGGCGCCACCTACAGGCCGATGCGGAACGCACGGCTCGCGAAGAAGATGCCGCTCGGCTTGTCTGCCTGCAGCGTCGCAAGCGGCAGCAGCGTCGCGGTGTCGTACACGATCACGCGATCGTCATCCCGCGCCGAGATCCAGACCGCTTCGCCGCGGGCCGTGAACTCGAGGTGCAGCACCACGCGACCGGGCTCCAGAGTACTCACCAGGGTGCGGGTCTCGGTGTCCACGACCTGTACCAGCGCGTTGTCCGGCGGCGCGAAGTTGACCCACACCTGGCGCCCGTCGGGCCGCGCCATCACGAACACGGGCTGCCCTGCCACGGGGATGCGCGCCGCTTCCTGCCAGGTATCGATGTCCACCACCAGCACTTCGTGGCGGCCGATCGCGGGCAGGTAGGCGAACCGCCCGGCCAGCGCCCAACCTTCGAGGTGCGGCATCTTGTAGACAGGGAGCCGATCCTCGCCTCGACCATACCCCGGGAGGACGCGCCGCACGCCGCGCTCCGGATGCCAAAGATCGAGCAGCGCGAGCCCGTCCTCGCCGAACAATCCTGCGAGGTAGTAGCGCCCGTCCGGTGTGACGAGTGCATCGTAGGGTTCGCGCCCGACCCCCGGGAAGCGCGTGACGACCGGCACTCCCGAGGCGAGGTCGACCATCCAGATCTCGCCGGCCTCGAACAGGCTGAAGACGAACCGGCTGCCGGCCACATCCTCGAGCCCCACGACCTTGGCGCGCCGGCCCTCGCCGTACCAGGCCGCGATGTCGGCCCTGAGTTCCAGCGTATCGGCATCGAACACCTTCACGCCCCCGGGCGTGTAGTTGGCGACGGCGACCAGCTTGCCGTCCTGCGAGATCGCGCCGCCAATGCTGTTGCCCGCCTGAACGACCCGCTTCGCCACGGTGCGGCAAAGCAGGTCCACCTTCGACAGGCCGCCGTCGCGTCCGAACACATACCCGAAGCGCCCGTCGCGCGAGAAGACGACCGACGCATGCGACAGATCGCCCAGCCCGTCGATCGCCGCCAGTGCCGTGCGTGCGCTGGTGTCCACCAGCTGCAGGCGCCCGGCGGCGCGCTCCACCACGACACCGAGGTCGCCGGTGCCGCGCGGCGCGATCTGCTCGCACGCGAGGGCTGCGGACAGACCGGCCGTCATCGCGACGGCCACCATAGCTTCAACGATTCTCATGGATCTGCTCCTTGAGTTGAACCGCCATGCGACCCGCCTCGTCCTCCGTCATGACACCGCGCCAACCCGGCATTGCGGTGCCGGGGACGCCGTGGAGGATCACGGTCCGCACCCAGCCCACGGGCTTGTCGGCCAGCGCTTCCGGCGTGAGCGCCGGACCGAGTCCGCCGGTCAGCCGCATGCCGTGGCATGAACCGCAGTCGTGACGGACGAAGTACGCGAGCTCTGCGTCGCTGCGCTCCCCGCCCCGGGCGCCGGCGGTCGCGACCAGCAGGCCTGCGATCGCGAACCACCGGGCGCCGGCGCACATTCTCCTGCCCCTTCGGGCGATCCTCAGTAGACGTCGTGCTGCGTGTTGTAGACGTTGAAGTGTCCCGTGGGCGTGATGAGCCGGGCGTCCTTGATGACCGCCTTCAGCTGGCGCGTCCGGTCATCGACCACGACGATGGCCGATGCCTGGTTCTTCGCACTCCACACCGCGAACCACACTTCGTCGCCCGCCTTGTTGTACTCGGGCTGGACGACCCGCTTCGCGCCTTCGCCGAGATCGGCCCACTCGCCGATCGGGAGGACGACGGGTCCCTTGTCGAGGTTGCGCACGTCGTACACCGCGACCGACTGGCTGATCTTCGGATCCGGATTGAGCGGGGTATCCACCCAGAGGTTGCTCGACTTCGGATGGGTCTTGATGAACAGGTTCCCGCCGCCCTGTCCCGTGAGTGTCTGCACCACCTTCCACGCCTGCTGCGGGTGCTTCTTCGGATCGGTGCCGATCAGGACGATCTTGTCGCTGCCAAGGTGTCCGGTCGCCCACACCGGCCCGAGCTTGGGATGCACGAAGTTGGCACCGCGCCCGGGATGCGGAATGCGGTCGACGTCCACCAACCCGGCCAGCTTGCCCACCTTTGCGTCCACGACGGCGACCTTGTTCGACTGGTTCGCCGCCACCAGGAAGTAGCGCTTCGAGGCGTCCCAGCCACCGTCGTGCAGGAATTTCGCGGCACCGATCTCCGTGACGTGCAAGTTCTCGATGTCCTGGTAGTTCACCATGAGGATCTTGCCGGTCTCCTTCACGTTCACCACGAACTCGGGCTTGAAGTGAGAAGCCACGATGGAGGCCACACGCGGCTCGGGGTGGTATTCCTGGTCGCCGACGGTCATGCCGCGCGTGGCCATGATCTTGAGCGGCTCCAGCGTGTCGCCTCGCATGATCACGTACTGCGGCGGCCAGTAGGTACCCGCGATCGCGTACTTGTCGATGAAGCCCTTGTACTTGGACGTATCCACCGAGCGTGCCTCCAGGCCGGCGCGGATCTCCGCGACGTTGTCGGGCTTCTCCATCCACAGGTCGATCATGTTGACCTTGGCGTCGCGGCCGATCACGAACAGGTAGCGGCCCGAACCCGACAGGCGCGAGATGTGCACCGCGTAGCCGGTCTTCACGATGTTGATGATCTTCTTGGTGTCGCCGTCGATGAGCGCCACCTCGCCGCTGTCGCGCAGCGTGGTCGAGAAGATGTTCTCGATGTTGTAGGAGTTCATCTTGCGCGTCGGCCGCTGCGCGGGCGGGACGATCACCTTCCAGCTCGCCTTCATCTCCTTCAGCCCCCATTCCGGCGGAGTGGGCGGCGTCTGCTGGACATAGCGGGCCATCAGGTCCACCTGGCGCTCGTTCAGCTCGCCCGACGTCCCCCAGTTGGGCATGCCGGCCGGCGAGCCGTAGTTGATGAACACCTTGAGGAAGTCCGTGCCCCGCTGCAGCGTGATGTCGGGTGTCAGCGGCTTGCCGGTCGCACCCTTGCGCAGCACGCCGTGACAGCCGGCACAGCGCTCGAAGTAGATCTGCCGGCCCTCTTCGAACTCCGGCTTCGTCATCGACGGTGCCTTCGGATTGATGTCCTGATACATCTCCACCTCGGCGAGCGGCGAGCCGCCGGCCTGGTACTTCAGTTCCTCCTGCGTGACACCCTTGCCCGACGGATCGGGCTTCGCCTCCTCGGCGCGGGCCTGTCCCACGGTGATCGCCACCATTCCGGCCGCCGCGATCGCGGCGCTCCACCCGAACCATTCGCGTTGCATGTCAGCCTCCTGTTGCGCGACGAGCGCGATCCATCTTGCGCACCCATCGTCCATGAAGCGGTCAGGGGAATCCTTAACGCACGTTAAGTCCTCGATGGATGCGCTCCGACACACTGGAGTCGACGCGCCGTCAGTAGGTGCGCGCACGACAATCGGAGAACGCGAATGGACTATCTGCCGGTCTTCATGCACTTGAAGAGCAGGCCCGCACTGGTGGTGGGCGGCGGCGACGTCGCCGCGCGCAAGTGCGATCTGCTGCTGCGCGCCGGTGCGCAGGTGACCGTCGTGGCGCCCGATCTGGGCGAAGGTCTCGCACGCCGGGCCGCCCGCGGCGAGGTGGCGCACGTCCATACCGCCTTCGCACCCGCGCACGTGGACGGCAAGCACATCGTCGTGGCGGCAACCGACGATCAGGCCGTGAACCGCGCCGTGCACGGCGCGTGCGTTTCCCGAGGCATCCCGGTCAACGTGGTTGATCAGGCGCAGCTTTGCACCTTCATCCTGCCCGCCATCGTCGACCGCTCGCCCATCGTGGTGGCGATCTCCAGCGGCGGATCGTCTCCCGTGCTGGCGCGCCGCCTGCGCGCCAAGGTGGAGAGCGTGCTGCCCGCTTCGGTCGGACGACTCGCGGCGCTGGCCGAGCGCTTCCGCGATTCGGTCAAGGCGCGGCTGCCCGACGTCAATGCGCGCCGCCGATTCTGGGAGCGCACGCTCGACGGGCCGGTCGCCGAACTGGCGCTCTCCGGACGCGAGGCCGACGCGGCGGTCGCGCTCGAACGTGCACTGCAGGATTCCGGCACGGCGGCGGCGTCCGCCGGCGAGGTCTATCTCGTGGGCGCCGGGCCCGGCGACCCGGACCTGCTCACATTCCGGGCGGTGCGCCTGATGCAGCAGGCCGACGTGGTCGTCTACGATCATCTCGTCGGCGACGGTATTCTCGACATGGCGCGCCGCGATGCCCACCGCATCTACGTCGGCAAGGAGGCACGCAATCACACGCTGCCGCAGGAAGGGATCAACGAGCTGCTGGTCCGGCTCGCGCGGCAGGGCCGGCGGGTCCTGCGACTGAAGGGCGGCGACCCGTTCATCTTCGGCCGCGGCGGCGAGGAGATCGAGACTCTCGCGGCCAACGGCATTCCGTTCCAGGTGGTGCCGGGCGTGACCGCCGCGGCCGGCGCGGCAAGCTATGCCGGAATCCCGCTCACGCATCGGGATCATGCGCACGCGTGCGTGCTGGTGACGGGTCACCTCAAGGACGGCTCGCTCGATCTCGACTGGCCGGCCCTGGCGCGACGCGACCAGACGGTGGTCGTCTACATGGGCCTGGGTGCGCTGGCGGAACTGTGCCGCCAGTTGATCCGCCATGGTCTGCCCGACGATTGGCCTGCCGCCGTCATCGAGAACGCGACCACCCCCGCACAGCGCGTGCTGACCGGTTCGCTGCGCACGCTGCCGCACCTCGCGCAGGCAGCCGGGATGAAACCGCCGGCGCTCGTGATCGTGGGGCAGGTCGTGAAGCTGCGCCGGCACCTGTCTTGGTTCGAGTCGCAGCGCGAGCCGGAAGCCGCCACCGAACCCAGCGAGTGATCGCGGGGGCTCCCCGCCGTCAACGCCAGATCAGGATCTCGTAGCCCTCGCTCCCCCACTCGCCGCGCCAGCGGAATCCGTCCTCGCGCAGCCAGTTGAACAGCGGCCGCGGTTCACGATGGATCAGCACCCGCAGCACTTCGCCCTCGGGCAGGGCCGCGAGCGCCTCGACGATCCGCTCGAACGGTTCGGGCGGCTCGAGGAACCGCACATCCAGCGTGCGCGGCTCCACCTGAGGCAGGGGCCCGGTTGCATCAGGCATGCACCGCCTCCGCGCGCCGGCGGCGGATCGCACCCGCCACCACCAGCAGGAACAGGACACCGCCGATGATCGCGACCAGCCCTCCGAACCCCATCAACGCCATGCCCGCCACCTCCTGCATGCTGCCCAGCACCTGCGCGCCTCCGGCCACCTTGCGCTGGACGCCGTAGCCCCCGGACCACATCAGACCCGCGATGTGCATCAGCTGCCCTGCTCCATAGACCACCGGTTGCCAGAGCGCGAGTCGCCAGGACGGCTCGCCCAGCCCCAGCCGCGGCATCAGATGGTAGGCGAGGCCCATGAACGCGAGCGTCACGCCGACGATGCAGCCATGATAGTGGGCAGGAATGGTGACCGTGCTGCCGCGGATGAAGAAGCCGATCAGGCCGCCCGCCAGGAACAGCAGCATCGACATCGCCAGAGCGGCTCGCAGCGCCCGCGCCCGATCCGTGCCGCGCCGGTCACGCCGGAACGCGATCAGGATCGCGATCGCGAACGGTCCGACGGCGACGCCGCCGCCCGCCCGCATGGCCCAGGTCAACAGTCTCCGATGCTCCACGGACGCGACGTCGTGCAACGCGTAGATCACCGGGGTCACGCACACGAACGCCAGCGCCGCTGCGAACAGTGACACCGCGACCCGGGGTTTGAGTGGCAGCGACAGGCCGCCGGCCTCCGCCAGCCAGAGCCAGGCCACCAGCATCAGCAGGGTCCAGGTGAACTGCAGCACGTGGCCGCCGCCCCAGAACACGAGTTCGTAGTAGGCCTTGCCTTCGAGGCCCGAGGGTACCGACGCGAACGACCACGCGAACGCACCGAGCGCGACGAGCGTAGTCACCGCCGCTGCATTCAGGCCGGTCCGCATCGCGGCCGCGCCGTCCATGACCACACCCACGCGCCCCGGCGCCAGCAACGCCGTCACCATGGCGAGAGCTGTCCCGGCCGCAAACACGGCCAGGCCGGCGAGGAACACCGGACCATCGAGGACCGGAACGTAGTTCGACATGATCGGAGCGCCGCCGGCAACGGGGCCGAGTGCGATGAGCGCCGTCCCGGCCGCGGCCAGCGCGAGCGCGGCGCGCGACCAGCGCCCCGCGGCTGCGCGGCTGTTCAGCGACCACAGCATTCCGCCCACCGCGAAGAACCACACCAGCACCGACAGGTCCACGTGGACCACCAGCGCCGCGTGAAACAGATCGAGGCCGGGCACGAGCCGCTGCACGTAGGGCGTGCGGGCGAGCACGAGCAGCACCGAGAACAGTCCGGAGCCCACCAGAGCCACGGCGCCGAGGAGCAGCCACCCGCGCGCTGTCGCGAGCGTCGCGGGCACGATCGACATTGCATAACGCGCCGGCGCAAAGGCCGGGTCGCCCGCGACCCGCGCGGAGGGACGTGCACTGGGGACAGTGAGGCTCACAGCAGCACGACCTCCTTGCGTTCGCTGTCGAAGTCGATGACCAGAACCTGGCCCGGAACCAGCGTCAGGTCGGCTTCGCGCTGATGGGTGAAGCCCGGCACGCGCCCATCGTCGTTCAGGCGCACGGCTATGTGATGCGTACCCGCCGGCACGACGAAGCGGCGGTACACGGTGGCGGCACCGTCGCGCGCGAGCCCCGAGGGCATCGCCGTCTCGGCGTGCAGCAGCCGGCCGTCGAGCGCCAGTTCGATCACGAGCGGCGAGCGTTCCCGCGGGCATTCCGCCGGCACTCGCATGTTCGGCGGAAGCCGCTCCAGTTCCTCCCGAGTGCGACGGCGACAATCGGCCTTGAGGGCGCCGGCGTGGCTCACGCTCAGCTTCACCAGCGCGTGCGCGTCCGGCAGCGGTCGATACTGCGGACGCGTCGAGAAGAATCCCACGAACGCGGCGAAAAGCGCGTAGAGCACTGCCTGACCCAGGACCGCGAGGATGCTACGCATGGTCGCCGGCCTCCTGCCTGGCGGCATGCACCGGCAGCCGACGCCAGCGTGCAATCCGTGTCATCACGTCGCGCTCCTCCCCTGCCCCCGCTCCGACCACGAGTACGCGATCGCGCGGCACCGAGGCGCGCAGATGCGGCTCGCGCTCGCCAGCGAGGCGTGCATCCGACCAGCGGTCACCCAGGCGATACTCGCAGGCGCCGTCCGCACAACGCACCACCACGACACCGCTGGCTCCGCGCCGCAGCGCGTACTCCACGAAAGCTGGCGGCAGTTGTGCCGCGCATTCCAGTGCAATCGCATGGACGCCGTTCGCCTCCAACGCGCGCAGGTCGGCGCCATGGCGGCACCCGAAGGCAACGACCGGGGCCTCGCCTGCCGCGAGCACCTCGGTGAGCGCGCGACGGATGCGGTCCACCGGATCGTGCGGCAGGTCGATGCCGCTCACGAGCTCGGCCACGCTGCGGAACGGGGTTGCCGAAGGACACGCCCCGGCGCAGATGCCGCAGCCGGCACACAGGTCCGCGTCCACCACGGCCAGACCGCCGTCGCCGCGCCGGGTCATGGACACTGCGGCGTAGGGACAGTCGTCGAAGCAGCGCGAGCAGCCGTTGCAGTTCGCCGGATCGACGATCGCGACCGGGGCGCGCACGGTGCGCACGAGCCACGGCAACGACAGCAGCAACACTGTCCCGCCCGCTGCCAGGAGCCACAGCACGGCTGCCGAACCACGCTCGCTCAACGCATTCGGAGCGAGAAAGAACCAGTCGAACTTCACGGCCTGCGGCAGCTGGCCGAGGTCGGCGGGCGCCGCCAGCGGCGCGGGCTGCAGGAAGGACAGCACGATCAGCGCACCGACCGTCCCCACCGTCAGCGATCGCGCGGGACGCGTGTCGGGCCGCGCCAGCCGCTGCACGTGGATCCACATGCCGGCGAGCAGCAGCAGCGGCAGGCCGACGTGGAGGAAGACGAACAGCGAGAACAGCCGATCGTTCACGGCCGCGGCACCGAGGAAGTTCCGCGCCAGCGTCTCGCCGAAGATGCCGAGCGCGTCCAGCCATTCCGTCGTTGCGACCGCGCTCAGGGCGGCCACCTCGTCCCACAGCAGCCAGAAGCCGACGATGCCGGCGGCGAACGTCAACCAGACCAGCGGCACTCCGGTGAGCCAGGTGAAGCGGCGGAAGCCGGACACCCGGCCGAACGCGAGTTCGCGCGCGAGATGGAGCAGCAGCACGGCGACGAACGCGTCCGACGCGTAGCGATGCAGTGCGCGCACCACGGCACCGAAGCCGTATGCCGTGGCGGACAGCGCTTCGGTGGATCGGTACGCGCCGGCCACGCTGGTATCGAAGACCGCGTAGAGATAGACGCCGGTGAGGGCGATCACCCAGAACAGCAGGAACCCGATCGCACCGAGATGCCGCAACGGATTCGACACGGCACCGAACAGCCCGTCGAGGCGGCGCTCGATGCGCTCGAGAATGGTCGCGACGGGATTGCGCGAATGCCCGAACGCGGCGCTGTGCAGGACACGCTCCATGGTTGCATCCTAGGCGGGGTGCCAAGCCTCGCCCTTAACCTGGATTCACTACGCCGACCGCGAGCGCTCCGCCGCTCGCGTGCGGCGCAGTTCGTGGACGTAGTAGGCGGCCATGGCTCCCAGCCCCAGCAGGCCGCCCGCAAGCTCGAACAGCAGCGAGTAGCGGAGCCGGTAGCGCCCCGAGGCCGGATCGTAGATCGTGCACAGCAGCCGCACGCGGTCGAGCCATCCGGGCAAACCGGACGCCTGCTCCGCGCGGCCGGTGAGCAACTGTCGCAAGGGCTCGACCAGCGCCGGCAGCGGAAACGTATCGCCATACACCTGCCGATAGATGCGTCCGTCGGCATCCACGACCGTGACCTGGGCCACGTGGTCGATCCCCTTGGGCGTCCAGGCGTAGCTGAAACCGAAAGCCTCCACGAGCGCATCCCGCGCCGTTTCATCCACGGCGGCGAAGCGCCATCCCGGTGTGCGCACGCCCTGCGCGCGAGCGAACGATGCCATGGCATCGGGTGTATCCGCAGGCACGTTGAATCCGATCGAGACCACGTGAAAACGCTCGGATCCGAGGGCATCGCGCGCCGCTTCCACGGCCGCCTTCAGCGTGCGCACGCCGGTCGGGCAGACCTGGAAGCAACCGGTGTAGAGAAAGTTGACCAGGAGCGGCTTGCCCTTGAGATCGGAGAGACGAAACGGCACCCCTTCGGCATCCCGGAGCACAACGTCGGGTACGCGCCGGCCGACAGCGCCCTGACTGAAGCGCAGAACGGCTGCGGGTTCCAGCAACCCGGCGGCACCGCCGGCGACGGACGGCCGTGGAGGAAGCGGCCGCCCGTCGCCGGCCGGCAGCACCACCCCCGGCCAGACAAGCAAGAACCCCAGCAGCAACGCGTAGCGCGGATAGCGGTCGCGCTTCGGCGGCGCGGCACGGGGATCACAGCAACGCATCGACCATCGCGGCCGTCAGTACCACCGTCAACTGCGCGAGCGACGCATGGAAGTTGCGCATCGCGGCGCGCGGACAGGGATCCTCGACCAACGCGAGACTCGTGCGGATGAACCAGAATCCGGCCAGTGCCGCGGGCACCCAATACACCGGCCCCATACCGAGAAATGCCGGCGCAAGCGAGGCCGCCACCAGCGCCACGGTGTGGAACAGGATCACTCGCGCGGCGACCGCATCGCCGACCACGGCCGGCAGCATCGGGATGCCGACTGCTTCGTAATCCTTGCGGCAGAAGATCGCGAGACTCCAGAAATGCGGTGGAGTCCACAGGAACAGCACGAGTGCGAACACCGCCGGCACGGCACCGAAGTGCGGATCGACGGCCGCGGCACCTGCCAGCACCGCGAAACTGCCCGCCAGGCCGCCCACCACGATGTTGAGCCACGTGCGGCGCTTCAGCCACACCGTGTACACCACGCCGTAGAAGAACGCTCCGAGAAAGGTGAACGCCGCGCTCCACGGATTCGCGGCCCAGGCCGCCAGCGCGGTCGCCGCCGCCACCATCCCGACGATGACCCACAGCCAGAGCGGACCGTGGCGCAGCGCGCCGGTCACGAACGGACGTCTGCGGGTGCGACCCATTCGCCGGTCGACATCCACCTCCGCATACTGGTTGTAGGCGCCCGCGGCCGCCGAGGCCAGCAGCACCGCCAGCACCACCGCCGCCGCACGCACGAAGCCCGGCCCGGCGCCGGGCGCGACCAGCATTCCCGCCCACGCCGTGAACGCGATCACCACCCCGATGCGCAGCTTGAACAACCCGAGCACCGCGCGAACCGGCGCTGCTCCCGTTGCCTTCCACATCGTTGCCGTCGTCATGACTCCTCCGTTTCCGACCGCCGGCACCCGGGCGCCGGCGATCGAGCGTCATGCGAGGTTCAGGACAGACCCCAAACCGTCGACAGGTACTTCCAGTTGATGAAGTAGTAGAGAACGAACGCGACCAGGAACACCATCGCCAGCGTGAAGGTTCCCGGTGCGGCGAACGCTCCCGCACCACCGCCGTGGCCGCCGATGGCCGCAGCGACGGGCGCCCTCGGCAACGGTGTCGGGCGCGTGGCGAAGGTGCTGCCCTCGACCCTGCGACCGAACAGCAGCGAGCCCACGGTCACGAGGACGTACATGCCGCCGCCGATCACCGCCGCCACGGCGCTGATCCCCACCAGCCCCATCATCAGATACGCGGACCCGGGAAACTCATGCGGCAGCAGTGTCCCCGCGAACGACATGTCCCAGTGACGGCGCGGTACGCCGAGCGTCCCGGCCCCCATCATCACAAGGCAGAACATGTACATGCCGAACCCGAAGAGATAGGGCTGCCACTTCGCCACCCCCGGCATCCAGAGCTGCCGCCCGAACAGCGACGGTATCAGGAAGTACGTGAGCGACATGAAGGCGAGCGTGGTGCCGATGACCACCGTCGCGTGGAAGTGCCCCGGCACGTAGAGCGTGTTGTGGATGATCATGTTCAACTGCTCGGTGCCCATCATCACGCCGGAGATTCCGCCCAGGAAGCCGAAACCGATGAGCGAGATGAACATCCCCGAGAACACCGGATTGCCCCAGGGCGCCTTGCGGATCCATTCGTACAGGCCCTTGGTAAAGCCCTTGTCGCGCTGCGCCACCTCGATGGCCCCCGGAACGGTGAGCCCGTGGATCATGGAAGCGAGCACCGCGAAGTACATGAAGTAGCTGGTGTTGAAGACCTTCCACTCCGACGACAACCCGGGGTCGGACAGCAGGTGGTGGGCGCTCGCGAGCTGCAGGAACACGATGTAGAGGAAGAATGCCGTCCGGCTCACCTTCTCCGACATGGGCTTCGCCCCGAAGACGATCGCCGCGATCGCGTACCACACCGAGACGTGCGCCGCGACGTTGATCTGCTGCGACGAGTGGCCGAAACCCCACCAGATGGTGCGGTACATCAGCGGGTCGATCTGGTGGATGTAACCCACCGACCACAGGAACGTCGGGATCAGGATGATCGCGCCCGAGGCGATCGTGAAGATCGCGATGATGCAGGCGGTGAGCGCACCGAAGGTCACGAGCGGCAGGGAGCCCTCGTAGGTCTTCTCGTTCTTCGCGACCACCAGGGTGCCGAGAAATACGAAGCAGCCGATCAGCGCACCGACCGCAAACAGGATCAACCCCAGGTAGAACGCCGGCTTGGCGGGCATCGGCACGTACGAGGTCATCATCACGCTCGAACTGCCCTCGAAAATGGCGACGTTGGTCGTCACCGAGCCGATGAGCATGAGCGCGAAGCCGAGCCACGCCATGCGCGGCGTGGCGAGACGGCAGCGCAGCAGTGTGGACGCGCAGAAGTACAGCACCGCCATCTCGAAGAAGATGATCCAGAACACGAGCATGTCGAGCCCGTGGGCGGTCAGCGTGAGATAGAACCAGTCGGCCGGCAGCAGATGCACCGCCGGCCAGCGTGTGAGCGAGATCAGCAGGGCGAGCACCCCGCCGATCAACAGGAAGACCACGCCCATGAAGGCATTCGCCTTCATCAGCAGCTCGGCGTCGCGGTGGTACTGCAGCCCGGTGGCGGTGTCGATCCGGAACGCTTGTGCGGCATTCATCTCGGTTTCCTCCCCCTCACTTCACGTACAGCCGGCTCACCATCTGGTGATGGCCCAGGCCGCAGTACTCGTTGCAGACGATGGAGTAGTTCCCCGCCTGATTCGGCGTGACGGTGATGACCATCTCGTAGCCCGGCACCACCTGCAGGTTGATGTTGGAGGGCTGCAGGGAGAAGCCGTGCTGGTAGTCCATCGCGGACAGGTGCAGGCGATAGCTCTTGCCGTTCTCCAGCTCGAGGATCGGCCACCACTGCCACAGGCGCGCGATCAGATACACGTCCGATCCCTCGGGCGGATGCACCACCGGGATCTTCTGCTCCGTCTCCTCGCGCACGGTGTACTTGTCCACCATCGCCTGCGCCTTGGCCGAGAAGGCCTCGGCACTGATGCGGTAGGCTTCGTTGGACAGGTTCTGCCTGCCGAACGCGTGCCAGTACGGCATCATGAAGAACAGCACCATCGCCCAGGCGAACGCGATCAGGATCCAGGTGAGCTCGACACGGTCGAGCGGCTCCTTCCACCACACGCGTTTGGCTGGAGGCAGTATCGCGCTCATTTCGATCTCCCTCGTTTGCTCACTTCGCCACCGGGATGGTGACGATCTCCATGACGCCCCACACGATGTAGAACACCGTGGGTACCGCGATCCCGAGGAAGAGCAGCAGGAACGGGTTGTCGAGAATCTGCTGCATCACCGGAATGCCTTCCTCCGATGCGCTGGTTTCGTCGTTCATCGCGGGTTCCTCCCTGGCGCGTGCATGCTGGAACGCAGATGCCTCGGCGGCGCCGACGCGGTCCCAATCTACGCGCCGGCAGGTGCGGAAAAATTCATCGAGGTTAAGGATTCGCGAGTCCGATTCGGCGAACCTCACGCCATCGACACCCGGGGAGAAGATCCATGGATGCGACGCCGTTCCACGCCGCCCCGTTGCCGACGGGGCGGGCAGGTCTGCACGCGCGTTCCGTCGCCATCTGGATGCTGGCGTGTTGCGCGCTGCTGGTCGCGATGGTCGTGGTGGGGGGGGTGACCCGGCTCACCCACTCCGGTCTCTCGATTGTCGAGTGGCAACCCTTCGTGGGCACCGTCCCGCCGCTCGACGCCGCGCAGTGGGAAGACGCCTTCGCGCGCTATCGCGCCACTCCGGAGTTCCGGCTGGTGAACCGCGACATGACGCTCGACGGATTCAAGCGCATCTTCTGGTGGGAGTATGGCCACCGCCTGCTCGGCCGCACCATCGGCCTCGTGTTCGTACTACCGCTGATCTGGTTCCTGTGGCGGCGCCGGATCGATCGCGCGCTCGCGCAGCGTCTCGCTCTCATCTTCGCTCTGGGCCTCGCGCAGGGCGCGGTCGGCTGGTGGATGGTGCAAAGCGGGCTCGTCGACGATCCCAAGGTGAGCCCGCTGCGGCTGACGGCGCACCTCGGCATCGCGATCTTCATCTACGCCGCGATGTTCTGGACCGCGCTCGACCTGCTGGCGCCGGGATCGCGCATCGCGGTGCTGCACCGCCCGCACCGCCTGGCGTCACCCGCCCTGGCGATCGCCGCCCTGGTGTTCCTCATGATCCTGAGTGGCGGGCTCGTCGCCGGCGCGCGGGCGGGCTTCGCCTACAATACCTTTCCGCTGATGGACGGACGCTGGATCCCGCATGGGGTGTTCGGGGCCGATCCGTGGTTCGCGAGCCCATGGCGCGACCTTACGACGGTGCAGTTCGATCATCGCGTGCTGGCGTGGCTGCTGGCCGCGGCGATTCCGCTCTTCTGGTGGCGCGTGCAGCGCAGCGACGCCGGCAATGACGCGAAGCGTGCCGCATTCTGGCTGCTGGTCGCGTTCGCCCTGCAGGTGGCGCTAGGCATAGCGACACTGGTCATGCGCGTGCCGGTTCCGGTCGCCGCGGCCCATCAGGCCGGCGCCGTGGTGGTGTTCACCGCCGCCCTTTGGGTCGCACATCGCCTGCGCCGCTGATGCGGTGTCAGCAACCATGGGCAAGGAGCGCAAACCCCTTGAGCAAGGGGACCGACGACCACCAGACGAGCCTCGGCCAGGACTGCACCACGAGATCGCAGGGCCCGTCCTCCGCGGACGGAGCGGTCGCGAGCACCAATATCGTCGACCCGACGAGCGCGATCGCGATACCGAAAGTGCGGATGTGTTGCGAGTCCATGGTGCGCTCCGCCCCGACGGGAGAATGAGGGCAATCTAGGAGATCCCCATGCCGACTTCCTTGCTCCAGGTTCAGGTGTCCCCATCGAACGACGAGCGCGAACTCCGGGCGATGCGCGCCCGCCGGCTCGTCCGCACGGTCGCATGGTCCGGTGCGGCTCTCACACTGTGTGTGCTCGTGCTCGCCGCGGCCATGCGTCTGCAGGCAGCCGGACTCGGATGCGAGCCCTGGCCGACCTGCTACGGGGCAGGCATCGTCCGCGTCGTGGAACCGCCCGCGTGGACCCGCCTCGCGCATCGGGTCGCCGCGATGCTGGTGGCGCTCTGCGCAGTGACCGTCGCGGTCCTGTGCTTCAGTGCGCGTGGTGGGCCACGGCTGCCGAAGATCCGTCCCCTGGTGGTAGTCGGCGGCGTGGCGGCGCTGGCCGGGCTGGGGCGCTTCAGCGGTCCCACCGCACCATCGGCCATCGCTCTGGCGAACCTGCTGCTCGGGCTCACGGTCACGCTAGCCTTCGCTTCGCTCGCGACGAGTCCGCAGCCGGGCCGTCGGCTTTCGACGGCGGACCGGTTCACGGCAGTCGCGCTCGCGGCGACGGTCGTGTTGGGCGGCGTCGCGAGCACCTACCGGCTCGCAGCCGGCTGCACCGGACTGCTCGGCTGCACCGCCGACGCGCCGACGGCCGCGGCACTCGGGTGGATCGTCGGCAGCCACCGGATCGTGGGTGTCGCCGCCGTGCTCTGGACCTGCGCGTGGGCTGCCGCGTCGTACCGTCGCGGCGCCGCACGCGGCTGGGTGCTGGTGCTGATCGCGAGTTGCCTCGCCGCAGCCGCGTTCGGTTTCGTCCAGGCTGCGGGCATCGCAGCGTTGCCCGCGGCGTTGATGCATCATGCGCTCGGCGGCGTCGCACTGGTCGCCGCTGTCGCCTGCACCGTACGGAAGGACCCGCCGCGATGGGCCGCCGCCGTGGAGCAGCGGCAGCGCACGCGGACTCACAGGGGGAGGAGCTTGCCTTGAAGGCAGACCTGAAGATCGGTGCATTCCTGGCGAACGTGCCCATGTTCAAGGACGTGGCGCCCGAGGAGATCGAGCGCATCGCGCAGTCCACCAAGGTCATGCACGCGGACCGCGGCGTGACCCTGTTCCACAAGGGCGACCCCTGTCACGGCTTCCACATCGTGGTCTACGGCCAAGTGAAACTCGGATTCACTTCCCCCACCGGTGCCGACAAGGTGGTGGAGATCATCGGTCCCGGCTTGAGCTTCGGCGAAGCGGTGATGTTCCTCGACAAGCCGCACGTCGTGTACGCGCAGACCATCGCCGACTCGATGCTGCTGTTCGTCACCAAGCAGGCGGTGCTGGACGAACTGGACCGTGACACCCGATTCGCCCGCAGGATGCTCGGCGGTCTGAGCCGGCGGCTGCACAGCCTGGTCTCCGACGTGGAGGCCTACTCCATGTGCTCCGGTGCGCAGCGCGTGATCGGCTATCTTCTGCGCGACGATCATACGGACGCGGGCCGGGCGGCCGCGCTCGAAGTGAACCTGCCGACCAGCAAGAACATCATCGCCTCGCGCCTCAACCTCACGCCGCAGCACTTCTCGCGCATCCTGCACGAGCTCACCGAGGCCGCCCTCATCGAAGTGGACGGTCGCACCATCCGCATCCTGGACGTCGACCGGCTGCGGGCGTTCGAGATGTAGCGCGCCGCTACTGCATCGCGATGCCGTGCTCGACCGCGAACACGGCGGCCTGCACACGGCTTTGCAGGTGGAGCTTCCTGAGGATGTGCTGCACGTGGATCTTGACGGTGCTTTCGGCGAGGTCCAGGCGGCGCGCGATCTCCTTGTTGCTGGCGCCGGCGGCGACCTGCTGCAGGACCTCGCGCTCCCGCCCGCTGAGGCTGTCGAGTGCCGACGCAGCCGCGTCGACACGCGGTGCGAGGACGCCCTGCACCAGCTTGCTCGTCATGCCGGGCGACACCACGGAATCGCCCTCGAACGCCCGCCGCAACGAGTCGATCAGCGCGTCGATGTTGGTGTTCTTGAGAAGATAGCCCGTCGCACCCGCCCGCAGGCAGTCGAGCAGGTCCTGCGCATCCTCGGATACGGTCAGCATCATCACCTTCGCCGCCGGCACCTCTTCGGCCAGCAGGCCGATCGCTTCCTTGCCCGACGTGCCCGGCATGTGCAGATCCATCAGCACGATGTCGGGAGCGAGTTCCTTCGCCCGTTTGACGCCTTCGAGGCCATCGGCGGCCTCGCCGACCACTTGGATGTCCGGCTGACGCGAAAGCAGCGCGATCACGCCGCTGCGAAACAGCGCGTGATCGTCCACCACCAGAACGCGGATGCGCGGTGCCGCGACCGCCGGCGATCCGGTCATGCGGCCGCCTCCCGGAGCTCGCGCGGAGCGACCGGCAACGACAGCACCACTTCCGTGCCCGCCCCGGGTACGGAGCGCACCTCGAGCGCGGCGTGGATGCGATAGGCGCGCTCGCGCATGATCGCGAGCCCCACGTGGCGCCCCGAGGCGTCGCCGCGGTCCGGATCGAAACCGCAACCGTCGTCACGCACG
Organism: Burkholderiales bacterium; assembly: GCA_019745565.1. Lineage (GTDB taxonomy): Bacteria > Pseudomonadota > Gammaproteobacteria > Burkholderiales. The sequence continues at coordinate 69,709 of JAIESW010000015.1, read as the reverse complement.
GTGAACCGATAGACCGGGCCGCGCTCGAGGTGAACCTCGACCCGCGTGGCTCCGGCGTGCTTGCGAGCGTTGGAGAGCGCTTCCTGGATCACGTGCAGGATCTGCACCTGCACGTCGGGGTCGGGCTCGATCCCGCTGCCGGTTTCCCTGAAGGTGGTCCGGATGGCCGTGTGCGATTCGAAGCGCGAGATCGCCTGGCGCAATGCCCCTGCCAGATCGAAATCGGTCATGCGCAGTCGGAAATGCAGCAGCAGTTCGCGCACGTCGTCGTAGCTCTCCTGAACGCCCTCGCGGATCCGGCCTACTTCCGCGCGCGCTTCATCGAGGTGACCGCCGCGCAGCGACGCTTCGAGCATCTGCGCCTGGAGGTTGAGGAACGCGAGCGACTGCGCGATCGAGTCGTGCAGCTCACGGGCGAGCAGGTTGCGTTCTTCGGAAACGGCCACCTCGCGTTCCATGGAACGCAAGCGCAGCGCCTGCAGGGCTGCACCGAGCTGTTGGCCGAGGGCCGTGAACAGACGTTGCTCCCGGGCCGAGAACATGCGCGGCTCGCGGAAGAACAACGTGAACACGCCGAGCACCTGGCGTTCGTGCCGGATCGGAAAGACGGCGACCCCATGGAATCCGAATGTCGTGCATTGGCGTAGCCCGGCCCCGACGTGGTTCTCCACCACCGCCTGATCGCGCTCCGCCGCAAGGCCGCATGCGCAGCCGCGGGCATGCTCGCAGGTCTCGCCCTGCAGAACGGCGTCGGGCAAACCGACCGCCGCGTGCACATGCAGGTCCGGCGATTCGGACTCGCGCAACCGCACGGCACCCGCCGCCGCGCCGGCCGCGGGGAGCGTCAGTTTGAGGAACACGTTGCACAGAGCCTCGGCGTCGGCCGCTTCGTTCAAGGCAGTGGTCGCATCGAACAGTGTCGCCAGTTCGCGATTTCGGATCTCGAGGCTGTGGGTCTTCTCGTCCACGCGTGCCTCCAGGGTCGCATATGCGTTCTGTAGGTTCTCGGCCATGGCGTTGAATGCGCGGCCGAGCGCGCCGAACTCGTCGTCCGAATCGATGTGCACCCGGGCACCGAAGTCCTCGGCGGCCAGGCGCACGATGCCTTCCTGCAGCGCGCTGACGGGACGCACCACCAGAAGGTACAGGAGGTAGACCAGAGCCACCGTGCCCAGGACGGCCGCGGCGAGCAGGATCATCTGGAACGAACGCAACCACGACGTGATCGAAGCGTTGTCGCGCTCGATCGCGGTGACCACCCCGTCGATGGCGGCGACGAAGGGCTCGACGCCGCGGCGCAGTCCCTCGGCCTGCGCGCCGGCGGTGACCGGGTCGGCGAGTACCGCACCCACCGCGGGCCGGATGTTACGCAGCCAGCGCACTTCCACATCCGCCACCGCCGCCGCGATCGCCGGATCGGCGGGCAACGCGATGGGGCGAGCCGGGTCGCCGTGCTTCACGGCCGCCAGCGTGCTTTCGAACTGCTGCACCGTGTCGCGCAGATCGGCTGCCACGTTGGCATCCTGCGGGGAACGGACGCGCTCGGACATCAGCAACACCATGCGATACGAGCGCATCCGCTCGCTGCCCATGTCGTTGATCGCCGCCGCCGCGCCCTGAAGCTTCCATGATTGCAGCAGGGTCATCCCGATGGCCGCCAACGCCGCCACGAGGAACGCCAGCGCAATGCCGACCAACTTGGTGGCGATGCCGCCACGGCGCGTCCGCACGGTGAGTTCCATGGGGTCAATCTAGCCCGGAGCGCCCGGCCGGCCTTGACCTAGGTCAATCGGCCCACCCGTAAGCCCCAACCGGTCCCCCCGGACAGTCGCGGGCGAACGGTGCTACGCTGTTCCCACCTGACGCCATGGGAGGCCACAGCCGTGAAACACATCAACTGGAACGACATTCCCTACGAGGAATTGAACCCGAGCTTCAAGCGCAAGCTCGCCTGGGACGGCAAGGTCATGATCGGCCTGACCGAAGTGGAAAAGGGCTACGTCGTGCCGCCGCACTCGCACCCGAACGAGCAGGTGACCTGGGTCTTCAGCGGCAAGTGGCGCTTCCATCTGGAAGGCAAGAGCGTGGACGTCGCTCCGGGCGAGATGATCTTCATCCCGGCCAACGTCCTGCACACCGCGACTGCCGTGGAGAAGGTCGTGGCCTACGACATCTTCACGCCGCCGCGCGAAGACTGGCTGGCCGGTACCGACAGCTACCTGAGGGAGAAGGAGAAGGTCTGATCGTGGAGGTCGCCGAGGGCAAGGCAGTCACGATCCGCTTCGACGGCAAGCGCTGCGTACACGCGCGCCAGTGCGTATTGGGCCAGCCTGGCGTCTTCAAGGCCAACACGCCCGGCGAGTGGATCTTCCCGGACGAGGCGAGCGCCGAAGCGATCGCCATCGTCGCGCACTCCTGTCCGTCCGGTGCGATCACCTACGAACGTCACGATGGGGGCGCACAGGAATCCGCGCCGGAAGTGAACGTGGCCACGGTACGCGAGAACGGCCCGCTCGCGTTTCGCGCTCCGCTCACGATCGGCGGCGCGGCTGCCGGCTACCGCGTCACGCTCTGTCGCTGCGGAGCATCCTCCAACAAGCCTTTCTGCGACGGCTCGCACACCACCGCCGGATTCACGGCGAGCGGCGAACCGGCCACGAAGCCGAGCGATCCGCTCACGGTGCGCAACGGCCCGCTGTCCATCGATCCGCAGCCGGATGGTCCGTTGCAGGTGAAGGGCAACCTCGAGATCACCAGCGGCACCGGCCGCACCATCGCCCGGGTCACCGAAACCTGGCTGTGCCGCTGCGGCGGGTCGGCCAACAAGCCCTATTGCGACGGCAGCCACCGCCGCAACGGCTTCAAGGCCCCTTGAGGGCCACGCAACCTTTAGCGAATTCTTAGGGTTTCGGTAGCGGCGATTTAGCGGCTGCCGGTTGTCCTGTTCCCTAGAGTGGAGGCATGGGATCGATGCGCGTTGCAGCACAAGGATCCCGTGCCATCCACCGGACCCTCGGGTCCTCATCAGGAGACAGGAGAACATGGAACACGCCATCAAGCGTGCGACCGCCAAGGTCGCCCAGACCACCGACCGCCACGACATCTACGCCTTCGTCCACAAGGGGCTGCGCGCCTGGATGGGCGAAGTGCTCGCCCGCGTCGGACGCACCGATCCCGACGATGTCGCGGAGATCGCCGCCACGCTGGATGCGCTGGGCGCCCTGCTCGCGTTCTGTCGCGGCCACGTCACGCATGAGAACGACTTCGTACACCGGGCGATGGAGTCGCGCCGGCCCGGTTCGGCGGACCTGACGGCGGCGGACCACATCGCTCACGAGAACGCGATCCGGGAACTCGAAGGCATCATGACCTCGGTGCAGTTCGCGGCCCCGGGCGAAAGCGCCGCCGGGCTGCAGCGGCTGTACCGCCAGCTCGCACTGTTCGTCGCCGAGAACCTCGAGCACATGGCCATGGAGGAATCGCACAACAACCTCGTGCTCTGGGAGACGCACACCGACGCCGAGATCGTGGAGATCGAACACGCGCTGGTCGCGTCGATCGCCCCCGAGGCCATGATGGCTGCGCTGCGCTGGATGCTGCCATGGATGAATGCGCGCGAACGCGCGACCATGCTGGGCGGCATGCGCCAGGGCATGCCGGCGGAACCCTTTCGGGCCGTGCTGGCGATGGTCCGCCAGAATGTAGCGGCGGACGACTGGCGCAAGCTGGCGGCGGCCCTGCGGCTGTGACCGACCCGCCGGCGGCGTGGCCTCTAGCGCACGCTGCCGGCTATCTCGACCGGCTTCACTGCCCCGGCCACGCGCAGACGAAACCGCCCGCGGCCGGTCTTCTCGATGCCGAGTTCGTTGCTGCGCTCCGCCAGACGGCGGGTCAGCAGGATGAGGCGCGCTTCCAGATTGTCCGCGATGTCGGGCAACCGGATGGACGGATCGAGGCGCAGTTCACGATTGCTGAACTCGGTGCGCCCCTCGCGTTCGTAATCGCGCACGAGCTTCCAGAAGATGGCGCCGGCGACGCCCTTGATGAGGTAGTTCTCGCCGATGAAGACGCTGCTGTCCGCCGGGTAGTAGCGAATCGGAATCGCCGGGCCGGCCGCCGGTACCCGCTTCGGCGGCGCGGCTTTCTCCTCGTGGACGTCCGGGCTCGACTGCAGGATGTGGATCGCCATGGAGAGCTGACCCGCCAGCGCCACCAGCAGGTCTTCGTCGTCGTAGCCGAACCGCATCTCCTCGGCACTCTCGACGAACAGCACGCCGAGCAGCCTGCTGCCCAGGGTGAGCGGCACCGCCAGCTCGCTGCCCGGCGCGGCGAGCCCCGGAAACGGAATCTCCGTCTCGAGCCGGTCCGCGAAGCCGGCCTGGGCGGCGCTCTCGCGGATCGCGCGGCCGTACACGTAGTCGGAAGTCGTGTGCGTGAGCCGGATGGGTGTCCGTTCGCGCGCGCACACGCCGATCACGCCATCGCCCATGGCGATCTCGGAACCCACGCCCGACACTTCGTAACCGCGACTCGCCACCGTGTAGAGCCGCTTGCCCGGCTCGTCGTACATGAGCAGCATCGCGTGACGGATGTCGCAATGCCGCTGCAGCGACGACAGCGTCTCGTCGATGAGCTGGTCGAGATCGGCGGCATGCGCCAGGCCCTGCGTACACAGCCGCAGCGCCGAAAGCATGTTGATCGGGGATGGCGGCGGCGGCAGAGTCCGCCCTGGCACCCTTTCGAGCGACAGCACCCGATAGACGTCGGCGCCGCGGAGCACGAACACGCCGCTCATCCCGGAATGGGATGCGATGCCGGCCAGTTTCGCCTTCATGCGCTCGAAGAGCGGGCCTTCGGTTTCCGTCCTGAGGTAGCGCAGCGCGATGCGGAACTTGGCCGCGGTGTGCGGCTGCAGCAGCATGACGGTCACGAACGGATTGGCAAGCACGTTCTCACGCGTCTTGCTGAAGAACTGGAACGTGAGCGCCAGGTGCTCGCTGTCCATGTAGTGCACTTCGGAGACGTAGCTGACGTTGGGCACGCCGTCGGCCGAACAGGTGGCGATCAGGCCCGGGATGGCGCCGTCGAAGCAGTCGCGGATCGAGTCGATGGTGAGCGTCATGGCTTGCTCAGCGTCGCGAGCGGCGCTCCGGCGGCGGGGCCGGGCGTCTGGTTGAATGCGGCATAGGGCGTGAACGCGACCGCGACGATGTTGTCGTCGTCGTGACCCAGCATCGCGCGAACATAGGATTCCACCCAGCCGTAGTGCGCCAGATCGGCGGCCAAGGTCACGATGAAGTTCTCGAAGACGACGGGATCGTCCGGTTGCCGCTCCACGACGCGCGCGTCCGCGCCCTTCAGCTGGATCGTGTGATGCGTGCTGGGCTGGCTGAACACGGCGGCGATGGCGCCGTTGATGCGCAGGTTGTCGAGCAGCCGCGCGGCGTCGGGCACGGCCACGAACAGCGTGACGGTGCGCCGGTCGGGTGATACGCGGCATCCGAGTGCACGCGTGAGCGTCGGAATGTTGTGTGCGTCGCGCGCCGCGACATTGATCGACACGCCCGTCGTCATGAACGCGACGTGGGTGGCGTCGAGGATCGGTTCGGCCTGCGGAGACTGGCTCATGGTCCGTGCGCGCTCAAGCGGTCAGCAGCCGGGCCCGCGCGGCTGCGTACTCGCGAACCAGTCGCTGCACGATCTCGGCAGCGGCCGGCGCATCGTGGATGTTGCCCACACCCTGCCCCGCGCCCCAGATGTCCTTCCACGGCTTCTTGCCCGCTTCCTTGCCGCGGCCGGTGCCGAAGTCCATGGCGGCCTTGTCCACCTCGGGCAGGTTGGCGGGGTCGAGCCCGGCGTTGGCGATACTGCTCTTGAGATAATTGCCGTGCACGCCGGTGAAGTACGGCGTGTACACGATGTCGGCGGCGGCACTGTCGACGATGGCCTGCTTGTAGGCTGCGGTCGCATTGGCTTCGCGCGAGGCGACGAAGCGCGTTCCCAGGTAGGCGAAGTCGGCGCCCATGGCTTCCGCGGCCAGGACGCCGGCCCCGTCGGTGATGGCCCCCGACAGCGCGATCGGCCCGTCGAAGAAGCGACGCACTTCGCGCACCAGGGCGAAAGGGCTCAGCGTGCCGGCATGACCGCCGGCCCCGGCGCACACCAGGATCAGCCCGTCGACGCCCGCTTCCAGCGCCTTCTGCGCATGGCGGATCGAGATCACGTCATGGAACACCACGCCGCCGTAGTCGTGGACGCGCTTCACGACGTCGTTCGGCGCCCTGAGGCTGGTGATGATCATCGGCACCTTGTGGCGCACGCAGACGTCGAGATCGTGATCCAGCCGGTCGTTCGACTGGTGGATGATCTGGTTCACCGCAAACGGCGCGACCTTGGCACCCGGGTACTCCCGCTCGTGGGCCGCGAGCGAGGCGGCGATGAGCGTGATCCACTCCTCCAGCCGTTCCGCCGGGCGAGCATTGAGTGCCGGGAACGATCCGACCACCCCGTTCGTGCACTGGGCGACCACCAGATCCGGGTTGGAGACGATGAACAGCGGCGCACCGATCACCGGCAGCACGAGGCGGCCGCGCAGGCGTTGCGCGAGGGTCGGTTCGGGGACGTCGGTCGGGACGGACTTCAGCATGGGCTTCTAGTTCTTGTGGTCGGTCAATCGAGACTGTCTGCCATGCCGGCCTCCACCTGCTGCCGCCGGAACTCCCCGGGCGAGCAGCCGGCTTCGCGCCGGAAGAACTTCACGAAATTGGTGGCCTCGTCGAAGCCGAGGTCGACCGCAATATTGGCCACCGGCGCAACGGTGTGCGCCAGCAACCGCTTGGCCTCCAGGACGATCCGGTTCACCAGGTAGGCCTTGGCGCCGATCCCGGCACTCTCCAGGGCCGCCCGCGTCAGGCTGCGTTCCGAACATCCCAGCCGGCGAGCATACCCCGCCAGACCGTGTTCCCGCACGTAGTCGCGTTCCACGGCGGCCTGGAACCGGCGGAACCGCTGCAGGCTGCCGGCCGTTCCCGCCTGGAGGGCGCGGCGGCCGACCGCCTCGATGGCCAGCCGCAGCAGCAGTGCGTAGAGCTGGTGCCGCAACAGCGCCCCGGTCTCGGCGGTGGGCGGCAGGACGCCGGCATCGTCGCGGATGCGCTGCAGGCCTTCGACGGCGGCGGCCAGGGTCCGTGGCCCGAGTTCGAGCGACGTGGGCAGGGCCTCGATGCGCTCCCGGGCCTGGACATCGATCACCGGCCCCGGCAGAGGCAGCAGGAACTCGGGACGGAACATGGCGACCCACCCTTGCCATCCCGGTGCGCGCTCGAAACGCTGCACCTGCCCCGGCCGCAGTGCGAGCAGCGTGCCCTTGGCGCAGGGGTAGTACTCGAAGTCGACCATGTGAGTGAACCGGCCCCGAGTGACCAGGACCAGCATGTGGAACTCGATCCGGTGCACGAAATGCCGCTGTCCCGGCGGCATCCGGCCCCGCAGTTCGTCCACGGTCATCACCTCGAGATCGAGCGCGTATTGCAGCGGCGGCCGATAGGGAAGTGTCTCGATGTGCCTGGCGCGCGCCATGGTCCGATCAGGATGGGCTCAGGATGTCCGATTTTTACCACAACATGAGCACTCCGGACCTGTCTTGACCTTCTACAGATGCACAAAATGACCATCGTGATCGGAAGGCCACGGAGGCCTTCCGCCGCTTTCACAGGAGAACGCTCATGCATCCCATCCCCCGCTTCGTTCCGGCGCTCGCCGTCGCCACCCTCGCCGTCCTGCCGCTCGCTGCCGAGGCCCAGTCCGCCGGCCCGAAGGAACAGGTGACTGCCCTGCTGAAGAGCCTCGAGACGCGCGACGGCAAGGCGGTCGCCGCCATCAATCCGGACAAGTACATCCAGCACAACCTCGCCGTGGCCGACGGCCTCGCCGGCATCGGCGCATTGCTGCAGGCCGTCCCCAAGGGCGCCATCAAGGTGAAGACGGTGCGCGTCTTCCAGGATGGCGACTACGTGTTCGCGCACACCGACTACGACTTCTTCGGTCCGAAGATCGGCTTCGACATCTTCCGCTTCGAGAACGGCCGCATCGTCGAGCACTGGGATAACCTGCAGGAAACCCCGGTGAAGCCGAACCCGAGCGGCCGCACGATGATCGACGGTCCGGTCGCCGCGACCGATTTCGGCAAGACCGAAGCGAACAAGGCGCTGGTACGGGCGTTCGTCGAGGACGTGCTGGTCAACGGCCGTGGCGAGAAGCTCGCCGGCTATCTCGACGGCGAGAACTACCGGCAGCACAACCCGCAGATCGCCGACGGCCTGTCCGGACTGGGCGCCGCGTTGCAGGCGCTGGCGCAGCAGGGCATCACGTTGAAATACACGCGCATCCACCAGGTGCTGGGCGAAGGCGACTTCGTGCTGGTGGTGAGCGAAGGCGAGTTCGCCGGGAAGCATTCGGCGTTCTACGACCTGTTCCGCGTGGCGAACGGGAAGCTCGCGGAACACTGGGACGTGATCGAGGCGATCCCGGCTCGCGAGCACTGGAAGAATTCGAACGGGAAGTTCTAGCTCGCCTCCACCCTCCCCCGGCTTCGCCGGCGGAGGGGACGTGCATCTCTTCCGCCAGCTTCTCGGGGCACCGCAACCCCAGGCATTCCTTCCCTCGGCGATGCCGGGGGACGGTTGAGATGGGGGCAGGCAGTGCATGAATTGCGCAACTGGCTGCCCCCACCCTAACCATTCCCCAGTGTGCGGTCACGCACCGTGCGTCGCCCCCGTCGGTCCGCCTGTGCACCCCGGGCGCTATACTCCCCTCACTTGGCAAGACCGAGAGGAAAGACATGGGCAACATGGCGGATCAGCGCGCAGGCTTCAAGTCCATGCGCGAAAGCACCAAGGCCGACTGGGACATCATCGTCGGGCGCTACCAGCCGTTCGCCCGTGAACTGCCGGATCGCATCCTCGGCCACCTGAAGATGCTCGGCCACGACGACGGCGGCTTCCTGGTGGACCGCCTGCACCACTCGCTGTTGACGGCGACGCTCGCCCACAAGGGCGGCGAAGACGAGGAGTACGTCGTCTGCGCCTTGCTGCACGACATCGGTGACATGCTCGGCTCGTGGAATCACCCTGACGTCAGCGCCGCGATCCTGAAGCCGTTCGTCTCCGAAGCCAACCACTGGATGGTGGAGAAGCACGGCATCTTCCAGGGCTACTTCTTCTTCGACAAGATCGGGCTCGACCCCAACATGCGCGAGCAGTTCCGCGGCCATCCGCATTTCGAGCGTACTGCCCGCTTCTGCGAGCTGTACGACAACCCGGCGTTCGATCCGGCCATGGAATGCGCAGCGCTCGAGTTCTTCGAACCGATGCTGCGGCGCGTGTTCGAATTCCCGAAGAACTCCATCTATCGCGACACCTGTCAAAAATGAGCGCATCCCCCGAAGTCGGCGTCGACAAGCTGGTCTCCGAATTCCAGGCCCTGGTGGCCAACGCCGAGTCGATCCTGCTCTCCACGGCGGACGACGCCAGCGAGAAGGCCACCGAGACCCGTGCGCGCATCCGTCAAGCGCTGGCCCAGGCGCGCGAGCAGATCGATCACGTCGAGGAAAAGGTGCTGTTCGAGGCGAAGATCGCCGCCCGCGAAGCCGATCGCTTCGTGCGCGAGCGGCCGTGGCAGGCCGTGGGCATCGCCGCCGCGGTCGGGCTCGTCATCGGCGTGCTGGTGAGCCGCAAGTAGTGACCATCTCCCCTCCTTCGAAGCGGCCGGACGGGCGCCGGCGTGGCTGAAGCCGAAACCAGGTCGACCGGCGGCATCCTCGATTCGGTGCGGCAGCTCGGTGCCACGTTCGTCGGCCTGCTGCACACGCGCATCGAGATCGTCGCCACCGAGATCGAGGAAGAGCGCGTCCGTCTGCGCCATGGGCTGCTGCTCGCGATCGTCGCGGGCTTCAGTCTTGCGGTCGCCGCAGTGCTCGCGGTCATGTTCCTGGTGGTGCTGTTCTGGGACACGCACCGTCTGATCGCGATGGCTGTGCTGTTCCTCGTGTTCTTCGGCATCGGCGCCGGCTGCGTGCTGACACTCGTGCGGCATGCGAAGTCGCGTCCGCGGTTGTTCACCACCACGTTGAGCGAGCTCGCCAAGGACGGCGAGCGCCTGCGCAAGTCGTCGTGAACGAACGCCTGGCCGCGATCCAGGCGCGCCGCGCCTCGCTGCTGGAGCGCGCGGCGCATCAGCGCGATGATGTCGCACGGCTCGTGCGTGCTGCGATGCCACCCGTCACCGTTGCCGAATGGGGCCTGCGGGCCCTGCGCCTCATTCGCTCGAAGCCGATGCTCGTGGCCGGTGCCCTCGCCGCTGCCGCGGTTCTGCGCCCGGGTCGCGCAGCTCGATGGTCGATCCGTGCGTGGGCCGCTTGGCAGGCGTGGCGGCGCATCCGCGGCGGACCGGACTCGAAGTCGTGAAGATCCTTGCGGCGGAGCTCGTGCTTCAGCGCGAGGACGTGCTCGGCGAATGCCCGCTCTGGGACGATCACGGACAAGCCTTGTGGTGGGTCGATATCCGCGGACCGAAGCTGTACCGCTGGACCGGTTCGAGCGAACCGCAGTCGTGGTCGTTCGACCAGCCGGTCGGCAGCTTCTGCTTCACGAAGGACGGCACGCTGCTGCTCGCGATGCAAGACGCGGTGCGGCGCTTCGATCCCGCCACGGGTGCACTGACCGAGTTCGCTCGGCCAAAGAACGAACCGGAGACCAACCGTTTCAACGACGGCCGCTGCGATCGTGCCGGCCGCTTCTGGACCGGCACCATGAGCGACGGACCGCGCGAACCGGTCGGCAGCCTCTATCGCATCGATCCGAAGGGCAAGTGCGTGAAGCAGTTCGGCGATGTCGTCGTGCCCAACAGCATCGCCTGGAGTCCGGACAACCGCACGATGTACTACGCCGACACGCACCGGTACACCATCTGGTCATACGAGTTCGATCTCGCATCCGGCAAGCTGGGCCGCAAGCGCGTGCTGGCCGATCTGAGTCCGCACAAGGGACGACCGGACGGTTCAGCGGTGGACAGCACCGGATGTCTCTGGAATGCGGAGTACGGATCGGGACAGGTGCTGCGCTATACGCCCGCCGGACTGGTGGATCTCGTGATCACCGTACCGGTCATGACGACGACCTGCTGCGCCTTCGGCGGGTCCGATCTCAAGACGCTCTACATCACGACCGCGCGACAGCGCCTCACACCGGAAGACCTTGCGAAACAGCCGCTCGCGGGCAGCGTGTTCGCGTTTCGAACGGAAGTCGCGGGATTGCCCGAGGCACGGTTCGGCTAGTTCCCTCCCCTGCGCAATTTGCAGGGGAGACGCAACAGCGCAACTCGAGCGGCGCTGGCCCCCAACCCAAACTTCTCCCAACGAAGTTGGGGGAAGGGGTGTACGTACCGTCCTTCACGCATCGCGTGGGGGTGGGGGTGGGTTCGGGCGGGGGCAGCGACAGACCGCGTCGCGACAAACGTTCGCACTTGTTCTGACTTCGAACAAGACGCTTTCATCCGGTGCAGCCCGAGGAACGAGCGCCCCATCGGTGATTCCCTCCGCTGCACCAACAGGGCAGAATCCACCGGGAAGTCAACGCACGCTATTCCGTAGCCGTTTCGAGCGGACATCGCGACTTACAAGTCCACGCACACCGTGGGGGGAGAGAAGAAGATGAAGTGGCAACGCAAGGTCGTGCTCGCCGCATTGCTCGCGTCGAGCCTGCCGGTCGCGGCACAGGAAGTGACGCTCAAGGTGCATCATTTCCTGCCGCCCACGTCGACGGCGCACGTGAAGCTCATCACGCCGTGGTGTGACCGGCTCGCCAAGGATTCGGGCGGAAAGCTCAAGTGCCAGATCTATCCGGCGATGCAGTTGGGCGGCACCGCACCGCAGCTCTACGACCAGGCAAAGGACGGCGTCGCCGACGTGGTGTGGACAGTCACCGGCTACACGCCCGGGCGCTTCCCCAAGACCGAGGTGTTCGAGCTGCCCTTCATGATGACGAACCCCGAAGGCACCGGGCATGCCATGTGGGAGTTCGTGCAGCAGCACACGGCGGACGAGTTCAAGGACGTGCGGCCGCTCGCGATCCATCCGCACGGCGGCGGCGTGTTCCATATCGTCAAGCGGCCCATCAAGACCATGGCGGATTTCCAGGGGCTCAAGCTGCGCGCGCCCACGCGGCTCACCAACAAGATGCTCGCCGCCTTCGGCGCGACCCCGGTCGGCATGCCGATCCCGCAGGTGTCCGAGTCGCTGTCCAAGGGCGTGATCGACGGCGCGCTGATGCCCTGGGAGGTGGTACCGGCGGTGAAAGTGCAGGAACTGGTCAAGTTCCACAGCGAGACCGATCCGTCGCAGCCGGCGATCTACACCACCGTGTTCGTGCTCGCCATGAACAAGGCAAAGTACGACAGCCTGCCCGCCGATCTCAAGAAGGTGATCGACAACAACAGCGGGGTCGCGCTGTCGACGCTGGCCGGCAGGATCTTCGCCGAAGGTGATGTCGCCGGCAAAGCCACCGCGAAGCAACCGATCAACGTCGTGCCCGCCGCCGAGATCGAGAACTGGAAGAAGGCCGCGCAACCGGTCATCGACGGCTGGGTGAAGGAAGTGAGCGAGAAAGGTGCGGACGGTCAGGCCTTGCTCACGGCCGCCCGCGGGCTGATCGCCAAGTACGCGAAGTAGCACCGATGCAGGACTCCCTCGAGGCGCCGGCGATCGACGCCTGGAAAGGCGACGTCGTCGGCCGCACGCTTGTCGTGCTCGCACGAGCGTTGTCCTGGTTCGGCGGCACCGTCCTGATCGGAATGCTCGGCCTGTCCGTGGTGAGCGTGGTGGGCCGCAAGTTCTTCGATTCGCCGGTGCAGGGCGATTTCGAGTTGGTGCAGCTCGGCTGCGCGATCTGCGTTGCGTCCTTCCTGCCTTGGTGCCAGATCGAGAAGGGCCACGTCATCGTCGACTTCTTCACGCTCAAGCTTTCGCCGCGCGCGAACATCCGACTCGATGCGATCGGCGCCGTGCTCCTCGGCCTTTGCGCAGCACTGCTCGCCTGGCGCCTCGCGCTCGGCACGTTCAGCGTGTGGTCGAACCAGGAAACCACCATGATCCTCGGCGCGCCGGTATGGCTGGGCTACGCCCCGCTCGTGCCCGCCTTCGCCCTGCTCGCCGCCACGGGTTTCTACGCCGCCCGGATCGAGTGGCGCCGATGAGCGGCGTCGGCATCGCCCTGCTGTTCCTCGCGCTCATGCTGGTGCTGATGGGCCTGCGCGTGCCCATCGCCATCGCGATGCTGCTCACCGGCATCGCCGGCTACGTGGCGATCGCCGGCTGGTCGCCGCTGCTCAACCATCTCAAGTCCGCCGCGTTCGCGCGCTATTCCAACTACGATCTCTCGGTCGTGCCGATGTTCCTGCTGATGGGCAATCTCGCCTCGCGCGGCGGCCTGTCGGCAGCGCTCTTCAACGCGGCGAACGCGTTCATCGGGCACTTCCGCGGCGGCATTGCGATGGCCTCGGTAGGTGCCTGTGCCGGCTTCGGCGCAATTTGCGGCTCGTCGCTCGCCACTGCCGCCACCATGGGACAGGTCGCGCTGCCCGAACTGCGCAAGCACAAGTACGACCCTGCCCTCGCCACCGGTGCGCTGGCCGCCGGCGGCACGCTCGGCATCCTGATTCCGCCTTCGGTGGTCCTCGCGGTTTACGCCATCCTGACCGAACAGAACATCGCGAAGCTCTTCACGGCCGCCTTCGTCCCCGGGCTGATCGCCACCGCCGGCTATATGATCGCGATCGCGGTCGTCGTGCGACTGAAACCCGGTTCGGGCCCCGCCGGGCCGCTGCATCCGTGGAGCGAACGCTGGCGCGCCCTGATGGGGATCTGGCCGGTGGTCGCCATCTTCATCGTGATGCTGGGCGGCATGTACGGCGGTTATTTCAGCGCGACGGAGGGCGCCGCCATCGGGACTGCCGCGACGTTCGTGCTGGCCGTCGCCCGTGGCATGCGCGTGAAGGGCTTGCTCGAATGCTTCGATGCCACGGCCCGAGCCACCGGCATGATCTTCCTGATCTTGCTGGGCGCCGACGTGCTCAATTCCTTCCTGGCGCTCTCGCAGATGCCCGTGGAACTGGCCGGCTGGGTGCAGGCGAGCGGCCTGCCGCCGCTTTCCGTGATGTTCGCGATCATCCTGATCTACGTGTTCCTGGGCTGCGTGATGGACAGCCTGTCGATGATCCTGCTCACCATCCCGATCTTCTTCCCCATGGTCATGGGTCTCGACTTCTGGGGGCTGGAGCAGACCGAGAAGGCGATCTGGTTCGGCATTCTCGCGCTGATGGTGGTGGAGATCGGGCTCATCACGCCGCCGGTGGGCATGAACGTCTACATCATCAGCAGCCTCGCAAAGGACGTCCCCATGCGCACGGCCTTCCGCGGTGTCGTACCCTTTCTGGTGTCGGACGCGGTCCGGGTATTGCTGCTGATCTTCTTCCCGGTCTTGAGCCTGTGGCTGGTGCGTTCGATGAACTGAGGAGTCAAGCATGCACCCGCTCAAACGCACTCCGCCGGGCATCCATCCCGAGTATCTGTCCCCCGAGTACCGCAGCACGCGCGAGCGGGCTCCGTCGCAGCCGCTGCTGCAGCTCGACCAGGGCAAGGATGAACTCGCGGTGGCGGCATTCCCGCCGTCGATCCTGCTGCCGCACGATGCGGACCTCACGAGGCAATCGTCGGCCGAGCCGCTTGGCCAGAAGATCGTGGTGGCGGGCCGCGTGATCGACGAGGATGGCAAACCGGTGCGCAATTCGCTGGTGGAGATCTGGCAATGCAACGCTGCGGGCCGCTATCACCATTCGAAGGATCAGCACGACGCACCGCTCGATCCGCACTTCCATGGATTGGGGAAGACGCTGACCGATGCACAGGGGAACTACCGCTTCGTCTCGATCCGGCCCGGCGCCTATCCATGGCGCAACCACTCGAATGCCTGGCGACCGGCGCACATCCATTTCTCGCTGTTCGGCAATGCCTACGCGCAACGGCTGGTCACGCAGATGTACTTTCCCGGCGACTCGCTGCTGGCGCTCGACCCTATCTATCAGAGCGTGCCCGAGCGCACACGTGGGCGGCTGGTGTCCGCCTTCGATCTCGATCTCACCATCGAAGGCATCGCGCTGGGCTTCCGCTTCGACATCGTGCTGCGCGGCCGCGACGCGACACCGATAGTCCCCTGAGGGCAACGACCATGTCCGGACTCACCCCGTCGCAGACCATCGGCCCGTTCTTCATCGAAGGCTTGAAGTGGGCGATCGAAGCGCCCGAGCGTCCGCTCGCCCCCGGCACCGTTCGCATCGTCGGACGACTGACCGACGTCAACGGCAACGGTGCGGGCGATGCGTTGCTCGAGATCTGGCAACCCGCCGCGCAGCTCGGGGAAGCGATTCCCGGCTTCCAGCGCGCCGCCACCGACGACGACGGCCGCTTCTCCTTCCGCGTGCCGGCACCCGGAGCGAATCAGGTCACCGCGGACGTGACGATCCTGACCCGCGGGTTGCAGCGGCACGTCTTCACCCGGGTGCACATCGGGCCGGAGGGCGATCCGGCGCGCGCGGTCGTGCCGACGAATGTTCCTTCGGAGCGTCGCACAACCCTGATCGCGAAACGCTCCGGCAGCGATCCGTACACCTTCGAGTGGAACGTCCGGCTGCGCGGTACCGACGAGACGGTGTTCTTCGACCTGTGAGCGGCCATCTGTTCGAGCGGTTCGTCGTCGATCCTGCGGCGCAAGTCGCCTTCTCGAACGAATCGATCCTCAGTGCGATGTTGCGCTTCGAAGCCGCGCTCGCCGGTGCGCAGGCCCGATGCGGAGTCGTCCCCGAACCTGCAGCCGCAGCAATACGCCGCCATGCCGGCACGCTCTCGTTCGATGCGGATCGCCTGGCGCGCGACGGCGCCCATGCCGGTTCGCTCGCGATCCCGTTCGTCAAGACCCTGATCGCGCACGTCGCTTCACAGGATCCACAAGCCTCCCGCCACGTGCACTTCGGCGCCACGAGTCAGGACGTGCTCGACTCCGCGCTCGCCCTGTGCGCGCGAGAAGCCGTGGCGCAGCTGGTCGAGACACAGACGAAGGCCATCGCCGCCGCATCGTCCCTCGCCACGCGTTTCGCAACCGCACCGATGCTTGCGCGCTCCTTCCTGCAGCCGGCGGGCGTCACGACGTTCGGTTTCAAGGCAGCTCAGTGGGCGCGATCCCTGGCACGCAGTCTCGCCAGGGTGCAGACGACAGCGTCCGAGGCGCTCGCCGTGTCCTTCGGCGGTGCGATCGGCAATCTCTCGGCCCATGGTACCGCCGGCAATGCCGTGCGTGCCGAACTCGCCCGCGAACTCGGGTTGCGCGATCCCGGGGCAAGCTGGCACACGCAACGCGAATCGTGGATCGCGCTCGCCACGGACACCGCACTCGCCGCCGGATCGATGGGCAAGATCGCGC
Source organism: Burkholderiales bacterium (assembly GCA_019745565.1). Lineage (GTDB taxonomy): Bacteria > Pseudomonadota > Gammaproteobacteria > Burkholderiales. Next base: position 53,183 of record JAIESW010000015.1, on the reverse strand, counting down.
GCGACATCGCGTTGATGGCCCAGGCCGAAGTCGGCGAGGTGGCCGAAGCGGAATCCGAGGGTCGCGGCGGCTCCACCGCCATGCCGCACAAGCGCAATCCCGTGCTCACCCTGCACGTGATCGCGGCCGTGCATCCGGTTCCGGGCATGATCGCGAATCTGCTGGCCGCCATGCCGCAGGAACATGAGCGCGCGCTGGGCACCTGGCAAGCGGAACTGGCGCAATGGCCCGAGGTCTTCATCCGCGCAGTCAGCGCCGCGCGTTATCTCTCCGAACTGCTCGTTGGGTTGCAGGTGGACACCGTACGCTGCCGCGGCAACATCGATGCGCTGCACGGCGTGATCTTCGCGGAGCGGCTGACCGACGTCTTCGCGCCCGCGCTCGGCAAGATCGAAGCGCAGGCGCTCGTCGCGCAACTCTCCCGGCGCGCCACGAGCGAGCGACGCCCCCTGCGCGATATCGCGCGCGAATGCGCGGCGATGGACGCCCGCCTCGCCACCGGCGACAAGGCGAACGTCGATAGAGCCTTCGACCTGACCGACGCCGCCCGTGCGTCCGGGGCCGCGGTCGAAGATCTGCTGCGAGGTATCCGGCCAGCCGGCTGAACCGGGCTTCGAAAACTCAGCCGTCGGCGCGTCGCCGGGGCCACAGTCTGCGAATCACGGCGACGACACCGAGCAGGACGCCGCCGGCCACCACACCGGCCAACCCGTTGAGCACCACGGGGACCAGCACGGCGAGGACCGGACCTGCCGCGGCGATCTGCCCGCTCGTCCGGCCGAGACCTTCGATCACGTGATGCAGCGGGGCGATGCCGTGCACCAGGATGCCGCCGCCCACCAGGAACATCGCCGCCGTTCCCGCCACCGACAGGAACTTCATCAGCCACGGTGCTGCGCGCAGGATGCCGCGCCCCACGCCTCGCTGGAAGGACGTCCACGCCCCTGCGCCCGACCGCCGGCTCAGATAGAGCCCGGCATCGTCGAGCTTCACGATCCCACCCACGAGGCCGTAAACGCCGATGGTCATGATGATCGCGATGCCGGACAGCACCGCCACCTGGGTCACGAAAGGCGACTCGGCGACGGTGCCGAGCGTGATCGCGATGATCTCGGCCGACAGGATGAAGTCGGTGCGGATCGCGCCCTTGATCTTGGTCTTCTCGTAAGTCACGAGGTCGACGTTCGTGTCGGTCAGTGCCATCACGCGGTCGGTGTGGCGGGCTTCATCTTCGGCCTTGTCGTGCATCATCCGATGCGCGAGCTTCTCGAAGCCCTCGTAGCACAGGAACGCGCCGCCGATCATCAGCAGCGGCGTCACCGCCCACGGTGCGAACGCACTGATGGCCAGCGCCGAAGGCACGAGGATCAGCTTGTTGACGAACGAGCCCTTCGCCACCGCCCACACCACGGGCAACTCGCGATCGGGCTGCATCCCCGTCACTTGCTGTGCGTTGAGCGCGAGGTCATCGCCCAGCACGCCGGCAGTCTTCTTCGCCGCCACCTTGGTGAGGACCGAAACATCGTCCAGCACGCTGGCGATATCGTCGATCAGCGCAAGCAGGCTCGCTCCGGCCATTCGCACATCCTCGTGGGTAAACGGCCTATGGTACCGTCGAAACCGCTGCACGCCGTCGAGCGCATAATCCGCTCGTCACTACAACAACAGAGGTTCGTCATGGGGATCGAGGTGACGAAGCAGGACGCGCCCTGCGGTGCGCTGGTACGCGGCGTGGATCTGTCGCAGCCGCTGGAGTCCGACGTCGTCGCGCAGCTCCGCGCGATCTGGCTCGAGCATCAGGTGATCGCGTTTCCGGATCAGGAGCTCTCCATCCCGGACATCGAGCGCTTCGCTCACTACCTCGGCCCCTACGGAGAGGACCCGTTCATCGCCGCGATTCCCGGTCACCCGCACGTCGTGCAGGTAAAGCGCGAGGCGGACGAGAAGACACCGCTCTTCGCCGAGAGCTGGCATTCGGACTGGAGCTTCCTGCCGCGCCCGCCCGCCGGCACGGTGCTCTACGGCAACGTGATCCCGCCCGTGGGCGGCGACACGCTGTTCGCGAACCAGTATGCGGCGTGGGAGGCGATGCCGGCATCGCTCAAGTCGGTGCTGGATGGCCGCAAGGGCGTCCACTCGGCGCGCCGCGGCTACTCGCGCGAAGGCATGTACGGCGAGCGCGACAAGGGCCGCTCGATGGACATCAAGTACGGCGACTCGGCCATGAAGACGCAGCTGCATCCCCTCGGCCGCAAGCATCCGGAAACCGGTCGAGTGGCCCTGTTCGCGAGCCCCGGCTATACCATCGGCATCGAAGGCGTGCCGGAGGACGAGGGGCATGCAATCCTGCGGGAGGTCTACACCTACCAGGCGCAGCCGGAGTTCGTGTACCGGCACCATTGGTCGGAAGGCATGCTGATCCTGTGGGACAACCGGTGCCTGATCCATGCAGCTACCGGCGGCTACGACGGCCATCGGCGCCTGTTGCACCGGATCACGGTGGCCGACCGGACCCTTCAGTAACTCAAGGCCGCCACCTTGAAGGGCCGGCGGCCGGCGCAGTTGGGTCGCAGGGGCCCTCGACTGCGGCGCAGAAAAAAATAAGGGCAGCCTGGAGAGGCTGCCCTGCGTAAACCCCCTGGCGGGGGAGGAGACCTGCCCCTATCTACGTCGCCTGCCGGGGAAACTTTAGGGGTGAGTGAGAGATTTTTGTCTCGCCCAATGCAATCAAGAGATTAGGCGCCCTGCTCGATATGCTTGGGGCATGGATGTGGCCCCATCCCGACCTTCCACCGGCGCAGCTGGGGGAAGAAGGGCCTGCGGTCAGGCATCCTCGGGGGGTACATCCCCCCTAAGCACTCCCCACACGAAGGGCGCCCGGGTCATCGTCCGGTGTCCTCACGCAAGAGGGTAGCGGGGCTGACCCCGAACATGCGGCGAAACGTACGGCTCAAATGGGCGGAGTCGGCGAATCCTGCCTTGTGAGCGGCTTCGGTCCAGGATCGGCCTTCCGTGATGACTTCCAGCGCCCGGAAGATACGCAGCCAGAGCACCAGGCCGCGAAACGTCGTGCCCGTCTCCTCGACCAGCACGTGTCGCAGACGGCTGGGGGAGAGGTGAACCGCCTCCGCCACCTGCGCCAAAGTGACTGCCGATCCGCGCTGGCTCGAGAGGAAGTCGATCGCGGCACTGACGCGGGCGCTGACCCGGGTTCTGTCGGGTGAAGGCCCCGCGAGCGCGGCAATCACATTCCGCCCGGCGTCGACGTAGGCGGCATCGTCGGCCAGGGGCTCCTGTCGAAGCCCTTTCAGGACCGCCGCACCGCCAACGCAGTCGGGCGGCAGCGCGGTGATCGTCGCGGCACCGAACCGCCTCATGAGAGCCCTCCCGGGATCCGTCTCCGGCTCGACGAACACGTGGGCGATCCAGCCGCCGCGGCCGTCGAACTCGTGACTGCGGTGGGGCATCACGATGGCGGCCTGGAAATCGGACCAGTGGGGCGCACCGCGCTCTCTCAGGAGGAAGCCTGCGTCCTGCTCCTCCAGTGCAACCGTGATCTGGATGGCATGGTGGGCATGGGGCGCGGCATGACCGGCGTTGCGGCCATACCAGAGGCTGCCCCCTTGCCAGATGCAGACGCGGCCGATGCCGGCGACATTCAGCGTGGCCGTTCGCGGAGGCATCGGCGCCGCGACCGACGTGCCCGGCTGCGCGCCCTCCTTCACCAGCGCCACGCCATCTCCTCCAAGTCAGCCCTTTCGTTCAATGCCTTCCGGGGCAGCGCCGACACAATGCGCCTGTCGCTTGGCCAGCCCGGTCGGCGCGCAAATCCAGTGTGAAAGGAGATTGTGATGGACCGTCGATTCCAAGATCAATGCCGGTGCGCCAACTGCCCGCAGGAGGGCTGTGAATGCGGTTGCCAGGCGAGCGGCGCGCTCGCGGCACCGGCAGCGCTTCCGCCCAGCTGCTGTTGCGCCGGCCACTGCGGGTGTGAAGCGGCCGAGCAGGGGTGCGTGTGCTCATGAACACTCGAGACAAGCAGCGTGCAAAGGAGCCGCGGCGCAGCCGGCAACGGGTTCGAGCATGGGTCTTTCCCATCGTGGTTCTGGTGGCGCTGTCAGGATACCTGCGCGTTGCGCTGCCCTTTGCCATCGATCCCGGACGCATCGCAGTCAACTACGTCGAGAACACCGGGCGCGTCGGGTCTTCGGGCATGCCTACCGAGCATCAGTTCAGCGAGATCGCCCACTCCGGGTACGAAGTGGTGGTGAACCTGGTACCGGCGGGATCGGTGGGCGCCCATCCCGACGAGCAAGGACTCGTCGAGCGCAGCGGCATGCGCTACTACGGCATCCCCGTCAGTTACACGGCGCCCCGTGCGGAAGATTTCGAGCAGTTCGTCCGCGTGGTTCGCCAAAGCGACGGCAAGCGTGTTCTGGCGCATTGTCAGCTGGGCTGGCGGGCATCGACGTTCGTGTTCCTCTACCGCGTCATAGAGCTGGGCGAGGATCCGGATGCCGCCTTCGAAGACGTGTTGCGCGTGTGGTCGCCCGCATCCCATTGGCGGGCGTTCATCCGGGACACGTTGCGGGAACGAAACAAACCCTTGCCGGCGCGATTGGCGGCGTAGGCTCGGGGGGACATCGCAGCCCCCACCCCGGCCCTCCCCCGGCTGGGCCGGGGGACGGTTGGGATGGGGCCGGACGAAATTCCCCGACCTCAACCCTCTATGGCCACCACGCGCTTCCCCTCGCCGAACCGCACCTTCAACCGGCTCCGATCCGGCAGGCAGTACTCCCACACGGCATCCTGTCCGGTGAACGACACGCCGCCGGGCTCGCCCAGTAGCTCCAGCACCTCCTGACCGGTCGCGCCGCCGGTCTTCAAGCGCGCGATATCTTCCGGCCGGCGGATCGACTTGATCTCGCGCACCTTGCCGTCCAACTCGAAGACGACCCGCCACCCACCCCAACCGACCCGGCGATCGTTGAACTCCCACACCTCTTCACCTGAACCCAGGAACCGCATGGCATTCGGCAGGCCGGTTCGCGTGCGCACCTCCTGCATGGTCGTGCCTTCGGGCGCCTTGCCGTAGATCGCCGCCTCGCCGGTCGGACGCGCTGCGCAACCGGCCAACATGACGATCGCCAGAGAGACCCACACGAACGCAGCCGCTCTCACGGCGTGATTCCTCCATAGCCGTGCGTCGTTCCACTCCCACGGTAGTGCGCACCGAGGAGCATCGTGCTCTTCAACTGGTAGTCTTCATCGAACTCGGCAACCAGCCGGTGCCGCTGATCGCCGAAGTAATGCAGCCGCCACTCCCAGTACAGCCGGTCGCGGATGAAATAGATGAGGCTGGGCTCGCCCATGATCTCCACGAGTTCCTTCGTGGTCATGCCTGGCTTGATCTGCAGGCGATCGGCATCCACCCGCATGCGCCGCGCACTCTTCACGACGTTGTCGGGACCGAACACGATGCGGTAGGCGTGAAAGCCGGTGGGGTTGTTGTTGTACTCCCACACTTCATCGCCCTCGGCGTTGAACTTGATCACGGACGGCATGCCGACCTTCGAGCGGACGTCCTTCATCGTCGATCGGCCGGGATCGATGCCCCAGGGTTTCGACTGCGCCGATACCACTGCGGGCAGCACCAGCGCTGCCGCCACGACCACCGACCACCATCGCATCGCCGCTCCCCGTCTCTCCGATCGTGCCGATTCGACTGGCACCCCGGAAGCGAGTTCAGCGCGCCAAACCCCGTTCCCGGCCTGCGTCCGTTTCACGCTCCAGACCCTTCGTTCACTGGAGCTGCCATGCCCTTCCTTCGCTGCCTAGCCGCCGGCCTGCTCGCCTGCGCCGGATCCGCCCACGCCTTCTGCGGCTTCTATGTCGGCAAGGCCGACGCCGGCCTGTTCAACGAAGCTTCGCAGGTGATCATGGTGCGGGACGGCAACCGCACCGTCATCAGCATGCTGAACGACTACAAGGGCGAGCCTACCGAATTCGCCCTGGTCGTGCCCGTACCCCATGTGCTGCAGCGCAGCCAGATCAACGTCGGCGACCGGCGCATCTTCGACCGCATCGACGCCTTCAGCGCACCGCGCCTGGCGGAGTACCACGACGACGATCCGTGTTCCCGTCGCGAACTCGACATGATGAAGCTGCGGCGGATGGCGCCCGCCTCGATGGCCATGGAGGCGAAGGCGATGGATCGCGCCCTGGGTGTCACCGTGGAAGCCACGTACACCGTCGGTGAATACGACATCGTGATCCTCTCGGCGGAACAATCCGACGGTCTCGAGACATGGCTTCTGCAGAACGGATACCGCATCCCGCCCGGTGCCTCGCGCGCGCTCCAACCCTACATCCGCCTCGACATGAAATTCTTCGTGGCGAAGATCAACCTCGCGGAGCGCGCGAAGACCGGGCTCACCTACCTGCGGCCGCTGCAGTTCGCCTTCGAGAGCGAGAAGTTCATGCTGCCGCTGCGGCTGGGAATGATCAACGCGCGCGGCCCGCAGGATCTCATCGCCTTCATCCTGACGAAGAACGGCCGCGTCGAGAGCACGAACTACCGCACCGTCAAACTGCCCGCGAACATGGACGTGCCGCTGTTCGTGCGCAGCGAGTTCAACCAGTTCTACAAGGCGCTGTTCAACGAGCAGGCCAAGCGCGAGAAGTACCGCGTGGTCTTCACCGAGTACTTCTGGGACATGAGCTGGTGCGACCCATGTGCGGCCGACCCGCTCGCCCCCGAAGAACTGCGCAAGGCCGGCGTGTTCTGGCTGAACGGCGAGGACGGCCAGGGCGGCGCCTCGAAGGTGATGCTCACGCGCCTGCACGTGCGCTACACGCGTCCCACGTTTCCGGAGGACCTGATGTTCCAGGAAACGGCCGACCGCGAGAATTTCCAGACCCGCTACGTGCTGCGCCACCCGTGGACCGGCAAGGACGACTGCCCGCAGGTCGCCGCCTACCGTGAGTCCGTGCGCAAGCGCCAGCAGATCGAGGCGGCGACCCTGGCGCAACTCACCGGCTGGGAGCTCGGCACCGTCCGCACCAAGATGGGCCTGCCTGCCCACCCGGAAGCGAAATGGTGGGAACGGCTGTGGAACTGATCGCCGCACGGCTGGGCCTGGAGCGGTGGCGCGCCGCGTTGCCGCAGGACGCGCGCGTCTTCCAGATCCTGTTCCTCGCGTCGCTGCTCTCCGTGGGCGTGCTGACGCGCGACTTCACGCTGCGCTGGGAACAGATGGCACTCACGTTCGCCGCCGGCCTCATGACCCAGGTCTTCGCCCTGCACCGCCTTGGGCTTCCGAACGGCAGCTACCTGAGCGCAGTGGTGACCTGTTTCGGCCTTTCGATCCTGGTGCGCGCCGACAGCCTGTGGGTGCACCCTCTCGTCGCAGCCATCGCCATAGGCTCCAAGTTCGTGCTGCGCGTGAACGGCAAGCATCTCTACAACCCGGCCAACCTCGGCGTGATGGTCGCGTTGATCCTGTTGCCGGGCGCCTGGGTCTCGCCCGGACAATGGGGCCACGATCTGGTCGCCGCCGGGTGGTTCCTGATGCTGGGCAGTGTGGTCACCGGCCGCGCGCGTCGCTGGGACGTGAGCTGGATGTTCCTCGGGTGTTTCCTCGGCATGGTGGCGCTGCGCATGCTTGTCCTCGGCCAGAACCCGTGGGTCTTCGTCCATCAGCTCGGCAACGGCGCCCTGCTGCTGTTCACCTTCTTCATGATCTCGGACCCGATGACCATCCCGAACCACCGTCGCGCCCGTTTGCTCTACGCCGCGATCGTCGCCGCTTGCGCGATCTTCTGGCAGTACGGCCTCTACAGGCCGAATGCGCTGGTGTGGGCGCTGTTCTTGTGCACGCCGCTCGTGCCGCTGCTCGACCGGTGGTGGCCGGCACCGAAATTCCAGTGGCGACCCGCGACGGGATGACGTGCAGCGCGACAGCCGCTATCGTGACGGGATGTTCCACCTCACCGCTCCGCTGCCATGCCGCTGAAATCCCCGCGCACCACCGTCAAGCGCCTGCCGAAGCGCGCCCGCTACGACGCCGAGACCGTGCACGCCATCCTCGATTCCGCCTTCATCTGCCATCTGGGCTTCGTAGCGAACGGCCAGCCGTTCGTCATCCCGACCGGCTACGGCCGCGACGGCGACACGCTCTACATCCACGGCTCGGCGGTGAGCCGCACGCTGAAGTCTCTGGCGGAAGGCATTCCCATGTGCCTGACGGTGACCATCCTGGACGGCCTCGTGCTGGCACGTTCCGGCTTCCACTCCTCGATGAACTACCGGTCGGTGGTCGTGCTGGGGAAAGCGACGCCCGTCGCTCCGGAGAGGAAGGAACACGCGCTCGCCGTCATCTCGGACAACATCCTGAAGGGCCGGTGGGACGAGATCCGCGGCCCGACGCGCAAGGAGTTGAACGGCACGACGGTGCTGGAACTGCCGATCGAAGAGGCTTCGGCCAAGATACGGACCGGTGGGCCGATCGATGACGAAGAGGACTATGCGATGTCCGTGTGGGCCGGTGTCGTACCGCTGGAATTGAAGGCGGGCAAGCCGATACCGGACGAGCGGTTGCCGGCGTCGATTGCGGTGCCCGGCTACGTCAAGCGGCGACGCTAGCGGCGGCAGGGATCGAATCGAACCATCGGCCGCGAAAGGCGGTCGATCGAGCATACGAAGAAGGAGGAAAAACCATGCCTGGTACCGTTCGACTGCATCGCGTACTGCGCGCCCCGCCCGAGGTGGTCTACAAGGCGTTCCTCGATGCGGACGCGCTGGCGAGATGGCTACCGCCCTACGGCTTCACGGCCAAGGTGCATCAGATGGATGCGAAGGTCGGCGGCACGTTCAGGATGTCCTTCACCAATTTCAGGACGGGCAACGGGCACTCTTTCGGCGGGTCATACCTGGAATTGGTGCCGGGCCAACGCCTGCGCTACACCGACAAGTTCGACGATCCGAATCTGGCCGGCGAGATCGTGGTGACAGTGGACTTCAAGAAGGTGTCTTGCGGCACCGAACTGAACGTCATGCAGGAAGGCATTCCCGACGTCATTCCGCTGGAGATGTGCTATCTCGGCTGGCAGGAGTCCCTGAAGCAGCTGGCGACGCTGGTCGAACCTGACATTCCGGGCTGAAATGTTGACGGCCACAATTTTGGGCAGCGGTCAGCGCAGCTGGGGCGCACAGCCCCTCTGCGTATCTTGCGCGATGGGTGAGATGCGATGACCAAGGTTCGCGTAAGTGCGTTCGGGGTGTCCATCGACGGCTTCGGCGCAGGGCCCGATCAGAGTCTCGAAACCCCCCTGGGGGTCGGCGGCACGGGCCTGCACAACTGGTTCTTCCCGACGCGGACGTTCCAGAGGATGTTCGGCAACGGCGAAGGCACCACCGGCGTCGACGACGAGTTCGCCGCCCAGGCCATGGCTGGCGTCGGTGCGTGGATTCTGGGCCGCAACATGTTCGGCCCGATCCGCGGCCCGTGGCCGGATGAGAGCTGGAAAGGCTGGTGGGGCGATGAACCGCCTTACCACACACCCGTGTTCGTCCTCACCCATCATCCGCGCGCACCGCTGCCGATGAAGGGCGGCACCACTTTCCACTTCGTGACCGACGGCATCCACGAAGCGCTGGCCCGCGCAAAGGAAGCCGGGCAGGGCAAGGACATCCGGGTCGGCGGCGGGGCGGCGACCGTGCGTCAGTACCTGCGTGCAGGATTGATCGACGAGATGCACCTCGTGGTCTCGCCGGTCGTCCTCGGGTCGGGCGAGAACCTGTTCGATGGCATCGATCTGCTCTCGCTCGGGTTCGAGTGCACTAGGCATGTAACCACAGCAGCGGCGATGCACGTCGTGCTGTCGAAGAACAAGTAACGAAAACCGCCGCAACCGATGCGGCGGTTGGCATCACCCCCGCTTGAGCGCCCGCGCCAGCGCCTCGGCCATCGCACCACCGGCAGGCGCCGGTTGCGACCCCGGACGGCTGCCCTGGGAAGGCTTGCCCTGACGACCACGATCGTCGCGTCTCGGCGCACCCGGCGCGCTCTGCCGCTCGCCTCGAGGCGTTGCACTCTCGCGTCCGCCCCCCGTGCGCGGCGCGTCGTCCAACCGCATGGTCAGCGCGATGCGCTTGCGCTCCAGATCCACCTCGACCACTTTCACCTTGACCACATCGCCGGCTTTGACCACCTCGCGCGGGTCCTTCACGAAGCGGTTGGATAGCGCCGAGACGTGGACGAGGCCGTCCTGGTGCACGCCGATGTCCACGAAGGCGCCGAAGTTCGCCACGTTCGTGACCGTGCCCTCCAGCAGCATGCCGGGGCGAAGGTCCTTCAACTCATTGACGCCTTCGGCGAAGCGCGCGGTGCGGAATTCCGGACGCGGATCGCGGCCCGGTTTCTCCAGTTCGCGCACGATGTCCTGGACCGTGGGCAGACCGAAGCGCTCGTCGGTGTAGCGACGCGGATCGATCGCCCGCAGCGCCTGGGCGTTGCCCATCACATCGCGCACGCCGCGCTGCAGATCGGCGAGGATGCGTTCCACCACCGGATAGGCTTCCGGGTGCACCGCCGAAGCGTCGAGCGGATTGTCCCCACCGGGCACACGCAGGAAGCCCGCTGCCTGCTCGAAGGTCTTGGGGCCAAGACGAGACACCTGCTGCAGGTCCGCACGAGTGCGGAATGGACCGTTGGCGTCGCGATGGCGCACGATGTTGTCGGCCAGCGAGGCCGTGAGGCCGGAGATGCGCGCGAGCAAGGGCGCCGAAGCGGTATTGACGTCCACACCCACGGCGTTCACGCAGTCCTCCACCACCGCTTCGAGCGACTTCGCGAGCTTGGTCTGGCTGACGTCGTGCTGGTATTGCCCCACGCCGATCGACTTGGGGTCGATCTTCACCAGTTCCGCCAGCGGGTCCTGCAGCCGGCGAGCGATCGACACCGCCCCGCGCAGGCTCACGTCGAGATCGGGAAATTCGCGCGCCGCCAGTTCCGAAGCCGAGTACACCGACGCCCCCGCCTCCGACACCACCACGCGCGTGAGACGCAGATCGAGGTGACGCTTCATCAGGTCAGCCGCCAGGGCATCGGTCTCGCGCGACGCGGTTCCGTTGCCGATGGCGATCAGTTCCACGTCATGCGTCTTGCACAGCCTGGCCACGGCCGCGATGGCGCCGTCCCAGTCATTGCGCGGCGCGTGCGGGTAGATGGTGTCGGTCGCGAGCAACTTGCCGGTGCGGTCCACCACAGCTACCTTCACCCCGGTGCGCAGGCCAGGATCGAGGCCGAGAACAGGACGCGGGCCGGCGGGGGCGGCGAGCAGCAGATCGTGCAGGTTGCGCGCGAAGACACGGATCGCCTCTTCCTCCGCCTTGACCCGCAACTCGTTGAGCAGATCACCTTCGATCTGCCAGGCGAGTTTCACGCGCCAGGTCCAGCGTGCCGTCTCGCCGAGCCAGGCATCGGCAGGGCGGCCCTCGTCGCGAATGCCGGCGCGCCCTGCGATCAGGTGCTCGCAGGGATGAGCGACCGGCGTCTTCGCAGCGGCCTCCTCCAACTCTTCGGGCAGCTTGAGCGCCAATCGCAGAACCTCCTCGTGCCGACCGCGAAACATGGCCAGCGCACGGTGCGACGGGATGTCCGTCAACCGTTCCGAGTAGTCGAAGTAGTCGCGAAACTTGGCGCCTTCGGCTTCCTTGCCCTCCGCCACCTTGGACACCATGACCCCGTGCTCACCCATGCGGCCGCGCAGCTGCGCGAGCAACTCGGCATCTTCCGCGAAGCGTTCCATCAGGATCTGGCGCGCACCGTCGAGCGCTGCCTTCACATCGGGGACACCCGGATTGTCGCCGTCGGGACCGGCGAAGGCCGGCTTCAGGTACGCCGCCGCTTCGGCTTCGGGGTGCCGCGTCGGATCCGACAGCAGCAGATCGGCCAGCGGCTCCAGACCCGCCTCGCGGGCAATCTGCGCCTTGGTGCGGCGCTTGGGCTTGTACGGCAGATAGAGGTCTTCGAGACGCTGCTTGGTCTCCGCTTCCGCGACCGCCGCGGCCAGCTCGGGCGTGAGCTTGCCCTGCTCCTGAATGCTTGCCAGCACCGCTGCGCGGCGCTCCTCAAGTTCGCGCAGATAACCCAGACGTTCCTCGAGAGTCCGCAACTGGGTGTCGTCCAGTCCGCCCGTGGCCTCCTTGCGATAGCGCGCGATGAAGGGGACGGTCGAGCCTTCATCCAGCAGCGCGACGGCGGCGGCTACCTGGGCAGGACGGACGTTGAGTTCGGCGGCAATGCGGTGGTCGATCGGGGCGAGCATGAAGTCGGGGGCATGGCGCAAAGGCGAAAAGGTCGCGCACTATACCAACGTCGGCGACATACTTCTCCGATCGAGATCGGTCAGCCCACCATCTTGTCGTACTCGGCGTGCGTGCCGATCGAGAACCAGGGTATTCCGTCGGCGACCGAGTTACCGAGGGATCGGTGGTGAACGCCTACGCGGACCGACCACAATGCGCCGACCTTCTTGAAGTGAAGGGGCGGATGCCGAGGATCCTGCGTCAGAAGGCGATAACTCTTCTCCGCGATCGTGCGGACATCCTCTGTCGGCGCTGTACTGTGTCCAGAATCGCGAGGATGCGTAATGCTTCAAAGCTCGCGCGTCGTGCTCGTCTTGTAGTCGGCCAACGCATCACTCACCAAGCGGTCGAGCTTTCCGGCCCTCGCATTCGCCTCGATCTGTGCATTCCACATCTGAGCATCGAACTCAGCAAACCATTCGCGAAACTTCCGCAGTTCCTCAGGCGAATGTCTCTCAATGCGTTCTGCAAGCTTCTCCAACGCGCCTATCGCGATGCTCCTGCAAGGGGTCGATGTCCGACTTACGCTGAGGGCGAGCACTCCTGTTTGGAGTTGAGGTGCACTTGCCTTATTCAATCGCACTATCCGGCTCCTCATCCTTCTTGATGACCTTGTGCCCCCAGGCCACATACAACCCGCTCCCCACGATGATCCCCATGCCGATCAACGAGTGCGCGTCCGGGAAATCCCCGAACACGAGCCAACCCGCCAACCCGATCCAGAGCAACTGGGTATAGCCGAAGGGTGACAGCGCGGAAGCCTTCTCCAACTCCAGCGCCTTGATGAGCAGGTAGTGTCCGGTCATCCCAGCCGTGCCCAGCAGCAGGAAGAACGGCGCGTGTTCCCAATGCGGGCGTACCCAAACGTGCGGCAGCATGAAAGTCATCAGCATGAAGCCGACGAAGGCGGTGTAGAACAGCGAGGTGCGCTGATCGTCCTCGCCGCTGATCTTCCGGGTGAGGATCTGGTAGAGGCTGTAGCAGGCCGCCGCCCCCAGTGCGAGGAAAACGGCGGGATTCAGCATCGCACTGCCGGGCCGCACGATGAAGAGCGTCGCGCAGAAGCCCACGAAGATCGCGATCCAGCGCGACAGCGACACGTGCTCCTTCAGCAACCACACCGCCAACAAGGCCACCAGCAGTGGCGAGACGAAGCTGATCGCCTTCACTTCGGCCAACGGCAGGAACGAAATGGCACCGAAGTTGCACAGCGTCGAGCCGAGCATCAACGTCGCCCGCGCGAGCTGGCTCGCCGGCTGGGTGGTACGCACCAGTCTCGTGCCCATGGTGGGGCCGAACAGCACGACCATCAGGCCCACGTGCACTGCATAGCGGAACCACACCACCATCGGCACCGGGTAGTGCTGCGACAGCCACTTGGCCGTGGTCTCGAGCACGGCAAAACACATCGCCATACCCAGCATCATGCCGATGGCGCGTGGATTCACTCGCGTGTGCTGCGCTGCGGCGGATGTGTTCAAGCCGGCAATTTCCGTCTCCCTCGAAGCAAGAGTGTAGCCGACACGGGAATTTCGCCGTTGCTACTCCTGCTGTGCTGCTGTAAAACCGCCGTGCCGCGAGACACGCGAGCAAGTCGTGCGAGACCAGCAGTCCGGTGCTGGGTGAGAGACCGGGGCCTCGCACCACCAAAAACCACAATGTGAGGAGAAGTCCCGATGGAACGATCCCAGGAACACCGCTTCGTCGACCTGTCCAAACCGGTCGAAGGCAAGTCGCATCCCGATCCTGAAACCCGTCGCAGTTTTCTGGCCAAGGCCACCGGTGTCGCCGCGCTGACCGCGATGGCACCGCAGGCGTTCGCGCGCAACTTCATCGACAAGTACGACGAGGACGGGCCGCTCGCGCGCTACCCGAACCCGGACGTGGTGGTTCTCGACAAGCGCTTCAAGTACAAGCTGGGCAACACGCCGATTCTGCGCCTGTACCGCGGCACGATGTGGGCCGAGGGCCCGGCGTGGAACGGTGTCGGTCGCTACCTGATCTGGTCCGACATTCCCAACAACGAGCAGCTGCGCTGGATCGAGGAAGACGGTCACGTCTCGCGCCGGTTCCGCTTCCCGGCGAACAACTCCAACGGCAACACGTTCGACCACACCGGTCGCCAGATCGCATTCGAGCACGGCACGCGTCGCGTGGTGCGCTACGAGTACGACGGCACGGTCACCATCCTGGCCGACAAGACCTCCGACGGCAAAGGCTTCAACGCGCCGAACGATGGTGCCTGCCACCCCGATGGCTGGATGTTCTTCACCGACCCCGGCTACGGCGGCCTGATGAACTACGAAGGCGTGCGCCTGAACACCGGCAGCCCGCAGCCGATCCAGAAGGAAGCCGTGTATCGCATCGATGGCCCCGGCAAGGTGGAGAAGGTCGCCGACGAACCGTTCAAGCCGAACGGCCTGTGCTTCTCGCCCGACTACAAGAAGTGCTACATCGCCGACACGGGGCTTTCGCACTACCCCAACGCGAAGAGCATCATCTGGGTCTACGACGTGGACGGCAAGAAGCTCAAGAACCCGAAGACCTTCGCGAGCATGGAGATGGACGGCAAGATCGGCTTCGCCGACGGCATCCGCTGCGACGAGGACGGCAACGTCTGGGCCGGCATGGGCTGGGTCGGTGACGGCTACGACGGCGTGCACTGCTTCTCGCCTGACGGCACGCGCATCGGCATGATCCGCATGCCCGAGATCATCTCGAACGTCTGCTTCGGCGGCACGCACCGCAACCGCCTGTTCATGACGGGCTCGACGTCGTTGTACGCGGTCTACGTCGAAACCAAGGGCGGCACGATCACCTGATCTGCAGTTCGTGTGATGCAAACGGCCCGCAACCGCGGGCCGTTTGTTTTTCAGAGGTGCGGCAGCACCACAAGTCGGGTATAACCCGGACCGTTCGCCGCACTGCCTCGTTCCATGCATCCCTCGACTCCCCTGCTCGCCACGCTCGCCGTCGGCCTGTCCGCTGCGGCGATCCTGGGTTACATCGCAGCCCGCCTGCGCCTGCCGTCGATCGTCGGGTATCTGCTCGCCGGCATCATCGTCGGCCCGTTCACGCCGGGCTTCGTGGCCGACACCTCGATCGCGCCGGAGTTGGCCGAGATCGGGGTCATCTTCCTCATGTTCGGCGTGGGGCTGCATTTCTCGCTGGCCGATCTGGCGCGCGTGTGGACGATCGCGGTCCCGGGAGCGATTGCGCAGATCATCGCAGCCACCGCGCTCGCCATCGCGGTCACGCACCTCTGGGGCTGGTCGTTCGAAGCCGGACTCGTGTTCGGTCTCGCGCTGTCGGTCGCCAGCACCGTGGTGCTGCTCCGGGCCCTGGAGAACGCCGGCACGCTCGGCACGCGCTACGGGCAGATCGCCGTGGGCTGGCTGATCATGGAAGACCTGGTAATGGTCATCGTGCTGGTGCTGCTGCCTTTGTTCGCTGCGATCCGAGGCGGCGATCCCGACGTCACCTGGAGCACCGCGATTCCAGACCTCGCCATCGCGCTGGCGAAAGTCGGCGCGTTCGCCGTGCTGATGTTCGTGGTCGGCAGCCGCGTGGTACCGATCGTCATCGATCTGTTCGAAAAGCAGAAGTCGCGTGAGCTCTGCATCCTGGTGGGTCTCACCATCGCACTCGGCATCGCCTATGCTGCGTCGGCACTGTTCGGCGTCTCGTTTGCGCTCGGCGCCTTCCTCGCCGGCATGGTGCTGCATGGCTCCCACAACGGACAGTGGGTGGGCGAAGAACTCGAGGCCTTTCGCGGGGCGTTCGCGGTACTGTTCTTCGTCGCGGTCGGCATGGCCTTCGATCCGAAGATCGTGGTGGAAGACCCGGTCCACCTGCTGGCGACCGTCGGCATCATCATCCTCGGCAAGTCCATCGCGGCCATCGTCATCGTGCTCGCGCTGCGGCAACCCCTGGCCCTCGGCATGAAGATCGCGGCATCGCTCGCACAGATCGGCGAGTTCTCGTTCATCCTCGGCGCCATGGGCGTATCGCTCGGCTTGCTGGACGTCGAAGGGCAGGGGCTCATCCTGGGCGGCGCGCTCGCCTCCATCGTGCTGCATCCGTTCGTCTGCCGCCTGGCGCACGCCGCCGCAAATCGCCTGGCGCCGGCGCCGGCCCCTGCCGCCTGACCGGCGTTACGATAGAGCGGTCGCGCACGAAGGACCGCACATGACGCCACAGATCGTTCCCGTCCGGCAGATCCCGTCCGCACGTCCGCTGCAGTGGCTGGTACTCGGCTGGCAGGATTTCCGCCGCGCCGCCTGGCCCAGCGGCTTTCACGGGCTGGTGGTCGCCACTGGCGGCGTACTGATCCTCGCCCTGGCGATCCAGTTCACGGCGCTGCTACCCGGCGCGGTATCGGGTTTCGTACTGGTCGGCCCCATCCTTGCGACCGGCCTCTACGACATCAGCCGCCGCCTCGCGATCGGGCAGACGCCACGGCTCGATCACGTGTTCGCCGCCTGGCGCAAGGGCACGCGTCCGCTGATCTGGTTGGGCGTACTGCTCATGATCGCCGGCACGCTCTGGGTGACGGTGTCGCTGGTGCTCTTCGGCCTGTTCGTGAAAGAGCCCATCGACAATCTGTATGCCTTCGTGCGTTACGCCGTGCAGCAGCAGGGCGATCTGCTGTTCGGCCTCTGGCTGCTGCTGGGTGCGCTCGGATCTGCGCTCGTGTTCGCCGCCACGGCGGTGTCGGTACCGCTGCTGCTCGATCGCGAGACCGATCTGCGCTCGGCCATCCTCACCAGCGTCCGCGCCGTCGGCGACAACCCCGGCGCCATGGCGCTCTGGGCCATCCTCATCATGTTCGCGACGGTGCTGTCGCTTGCCACGGCGATGCTCGGCTTCATCTTCGCCGTGCCCGTCATCGGCCACGCAACGTGGCATGCGTACCGTGACCTGGTCGATTCCAGCGGCCTGCCCCTCCGGCGTTAACTCGCAATGGACTTCAGCGAGGAGCAGGTCTCCCAGTTCGGCCTCACCTTCGGGCTGGCCGGCTTCATCATCTTCATGCTGTTCGTCATCTGGAACCTGGCCAAGGAATCGAAGGCCGGCCGGTTCGGGACATTCATCCTGTTCTTCGTGCTGGCGTTCGGCATGCTGGGGTTCATCGTGAAGACGGTGCTGCAGTACTTCATGGAGCGATGAGCTCCTGCTTTTCACGTTCCTTGCCGATGTTGCTCGATTGAGCAATAATGTTTGCTCGTTCAACATAGCCGCGGAGCGATGCCATGGCGAGCGACGTCAAGGACCGGACAGCACAGAAGGTGCGGATCAAACTCCTGCGGGACGTGTTGGGGCGCCGGACTCCGTTCGCGACCCTTTATTCGATCGATCCGATCGAACGGGTGGCCATCGTCAAGGAGGGTTTGCCCGCGGAAGTGCTGACGGTGCTCGCCGAAGACATGTCGATCTCGAAGGAGCAACTCTACGCGACCATCGGCGTCGCCCGCGCCACGGTCGACCGGAAGATCCGCGAGCAGACCGTGCTCAGTCCGGACGAGAGCGAGCGGGTGATGGGCATCGCAAAGCTCGTCAACCAGGTGGATACCATCGTCCGGAGTTCCGGCAATCCGGAGGGTTTCGACTCTGCCAAATGGGTGTCGGCATGGTTGGACCGCCCACAGGCGGCGCTTGGCGGAAAGCGACCTGCCGAATTGATGGATACCTCGGAAGGACGCGGAATCGTCTCCGGGCTCATCGCCCAGATGCAATCGGGCGCATACGCCTAGAATGAAACAGCCCCCACGCTCCCTGCGGTCGCTGCCCCGCGAGGGGGCGCATCAGTGTCTTGGGGCGGCCCGGCGACACTCACCTCAAGATTTTCTGAAAGAGGGCCTGCGCGACCGGGCTGCGCCGGCCGCTGGCCCTGCGCGGCATCGAGCGTCGTACTGACATGGACCTGGTGGTCTGGCGCATCGGAACCGACACGCCCGACTACGAGGCTCATGACCTGTCCGGCAAAGGCGCGGAGGTAACCGGAGGACGCTGGAATCGCCCGGGGATACCCGTCGTTTACACGTCGATATCACGGGCATTGGCGTGCCTCGAGACCGTGGTCCATCTGGACGGCGCAGACCCCCTGCCCCTGAATCGATATCTCGTGCGGATCTCGCTACCTGAATCGACATGGGCGGCAAGAACGGTATTCGACGCAAACACCCACGTCGGCTGGGACGCCGAGCCGGCCGGAAAGGTATCGCTGGACTGGGGGACCGACTGGCTGCAGCGCGCCGACACTCTGCTTGCCGAAGTGCCGTCAGTCATCGTGCCCGAGGAGGTCAACATTCTGATCAATCCGAGGCACGTCGATGCGCGGTCAGTGAAGGCCACGAAAGTCAGAAAGTGGCTCTATGACCTTCGGCTCAAGTGACGCGATGGATCACGACCGGATCGCGACCAACGCCGCACCCCACCACGGCCCCCACCCCAACCCTCCCCCAGCCTAGCTGGGGGAGGGAGTGCGGCGTCAGCGCGTGATCCCGACGGCACCCAGGATGAACGCATAGGTGAACGCGATCTCCTTGAGATAGTCGTACCGCCCCGACGCCCCCGCGTGCCCGGCGTCCATGTTGGTCCGGAGCAACAGCGGGTTGAAGTCGGTCTTGAGCGTGCGCAGTTTCGCGACGTACTTCGCCGGCTCCCAGTACATCACCTGGCTGTCGTTGAGCGAGGTCTCGACGAGCATCAGCGGATAGTCCTTCGCCTCCAGGTTGTCGTAGGGCGAATAGGATTTCATGTAGGCATAGGCCTCGGGCTCGTTCGGATTGCCCCACTCCTCGTACTCGCCGGTAGTGAGCGGCAAGGTGTCGTCGAGCATGGTGTTCATGACGTCGACGAACGGCACTTCGGAGACGACCGCGCGGAACAGGTCCGGACGCAGATTCGTCACGGCGCCCATCAGCAGGCCGCCGGCACTGCCGCCTTCGATTACGAGGCGATCCGCGGCTGTGATCTTTTCCGCGATCACCTGCTCGGCGCACGCGACGAAATCGGTGAACGAGTTCTTCTTCTGCATCATCCGGCCCTCGTCGTGCCAGCGCTTGCCCATCTCGCCGCCGCCGCGCACGTGCGCGAGCGCGAAGACGACGCCGCGATCCAGCAATGACAGACGCGAGGAGTTGAAGGTCACGCTCTCCGGATAGCCGTAGGCCCCGTAGCCGGACAGCAGCATGGGGGCCGGTCCCTTGGGGCGCTTGTCCTCGCGCCACACCATGGACACCGGAATCTCGGTGCCGTCCGCCGCCTTCGCGTGCGTGAGCGCGCTGCGATAGCGCGCGGCATCGTAGCCGCCCAGCACCTCCACCTGCTTCATGAGCTTCCGGCTACGGGCATTCATGTCGTAGTCGTACACCGAGTCGGGCGTGACGAAGGACTCGTAGCCGAAGCGCAGCGTGTCGGTGTCGAACTCCGGATTGGACCCGCCGTATGCGCTGTAGACCGGCTCCGGGAACTCGATCTCGTGGCGCTCGCCGTCGGCGAAGCGCACCACCACCAGCTTCGGAAATCCGCCGCGGCGTTCGTGCAACACATAGTGGCGGGCGAAGAGGTCCACGCCCTCCAGCATCGCATCGTCCCGATGGGGAACCAGCTCTTCCCAGCGCGCCTCGCGAGCGTCGCCAATGGGCGCCCGCACCAGCCGGAAGTTGCGTCCGCGATCGTTGGTGACGATGAAGAAGTGCTCCCCATGATGATCGGCGTAGTACTCGTGATCCTGCCGCCGGGGCACCAGCAGTTCCGGCACGTCGAGCGGCCGATCCGCCGGCACGAATCGGACCTCCGAGGTCGTCGCACTGTGCGACGTGATGAACACGTACCCGCGGCTGCGCGAAAGATCGACCCCCACGCTGAAGCGCACGTCGTTCTCCTCGAACACCAGCGTGTGCTCTTCCGAGCCGAGTTTGTGGCGCCAGACGCGATGGGCGCGCTTCGCCTCGTCCTCGGTCACGTAGAACAAAGTTGCGCTGTCGGCACACCACGCGATCGATCGGGCCTTCTCCACCTCGATCGGCAGCACCTTGCCGCTCGCGAGATCCTTCACCCGCAGCGTGTACTCGCGAAACCCGGTGTAGTCGGTGGAAAACGCGAGCAGCTTGGCATCCGGACTCACGTCGAGGGCGCCGAGGCCAAGGTACTTCTTGCCCTTCGCCAGCACGTTGAGATCGAGGATCACGGATTCCTTCGCCTCGAGGCTGCCGTGCTTGCGGCAGTAGATCGAATACTGCTTGCCCTTCTGCGTGCGCGAGTAATACCAGTACTCGCCCTCGCGCGCCGGCACGCCCATGTCGGTTTCCTTGATGCGCGCCAGCATCTCCTTGTAGAGCGCGCGCTGGAAGCCCTCGCTCGGCCACATCATCGCCTTGGTGTAGGCGTTCTCCGCCTCGAGGTACGCGATGACTTCCGCACTCTCCTTCTCGCGCAGCCAGTAGTAGTCGTCGACACGTGCGTCGCCGTGGTTCTCGAAGGTCTGCGGTTTGCGCGGCGCCGCGGGTGGCGGGGGAATCTTTCCGGAAGGCATGAAGGGGATCAGAAGAAGGGTTTGGAGATGAGGCGGATGCCGATGGAGTTCCAGTGTACGTCGTGGAAACGCTGCAGGCTGCCGCCATAGCTCGCGTCGAGCTGCACGTGGTCCGGCACGATCCACAGGCGCACCCCCACCTGGGCGAAGCGCTCGAAGCCGGTGGCGCCATAGGCCTCCGCGGCCAGCATGAAGCGCCGGTGCACGTAGAACTCCCCGCCCAGGCCCCAGGTCATGCCGCGGCGGTCGGCGTCCCGGTTGTCGATGGCGCCGACGTTGCCCAGCACCACGATGCGGTCATCCAACAGCGAGCGCGAGACCGGCACGTAGAAGTAGTAGTTGCCGATCAGGTTCTGCTGGAGGTTGATGTCGGCGTGGCGCAGCGCGCCGGCAGCGATGCCCCAGCCCCAGCCGTTCACCTCGAGTTCCTTGAACAGGGTCTTGGCCTGGAGCTGGTAGTCGGTCTGGTCGCTGCCGGGCGGATCGGGCGACAGATACCCGCCGCCGAACGTCAGTTCGAGCCCTTTCACGTTGCAGGCCGGAATCGCCCAGTATTCGTGACTGTCGTCGGCGTTGTTGCGCCTCCAGGCCTCGAGCTGGCAGGCGCCCCGGTCGACGACACGGGCATCGTCCACGACGAATGGCCGGGCGGCGTAGGCAGCGGGCGACAGCACCAGCAGCAGGGCCAGCAGCGGACGAAACGGCTTCAAGGCAGGGCAGTGGGAACGAAACCTGCGCAGCATAGCCGAAGCCCATGACGGGCTCACCGCTCCCGCGCTAGAATCCCGCAACTTTCCCCGCTCGATCAGGGCCGTACAGATGGCGCAACCCTACGAATCCGACACGACCAGATTCATCCGCGAGTTCCTCAAGCAACACCCCGACGTCGTCGAAAAGCAGAAACAGGCCCGGGCCACCTGGTGGGACAAGCCGTTCAACGCCGAACAGCGCGACGCGTTCGAACAATCCAGGGTCCCGAAGAAGCCGTACGAGTACTACAGCGATAAATAGCTGATCACGGATGCGACCACCCATGAAGACCCGAGTCCTGCTCTCACTCGTTGCCGCCCTCGCCGCCGTTCCGGCCCATGCCGGGTGGGAGGAAGCGGTCGGCGCCTACAACAAGGGCGACTACGCCACCGCCGCAAAGGAATTCCGCCCGTTTGCCGAACAGGGGCAGGCGACGGCGCAATACATCCTGGGCTGGATCTACCAGAACGGCGACGGCGTGAAGCAGGACCTCGCCGAGGCCGCGAAGTGGTACCAGAAGGCCGCCGAGAAGGGCAATGCCGATGCGCAATACGCGCTCGGCTCCCTGTACGCCGCCGGCGGCGGCGTGAAGCGCGACGACGCCGAAGCCGTGAAGTGGTTCCGCAAGGCCGCCGAGCAGAACAAGGCCGGCGCGCAATACATCCTGGGCTACATGCTGAGCGCCGGCGAAGGCGCGCCGAAGAACGAGGTCGAGGGCCTCGCGTGGTATCGCAAGGCGGCCGAACAGGGCCTGCCGGATGCCCAGTACGCCCTGGGCCTGGGCCTCGCCTACGGCAAGGGCGCCAACAAGGACGAAGCCGAAGCGAACCAGTGGTTCAAGAAGGCCGCCGAACAGGGCAACGTCGATGCGGCGTACCTGTTGGGCTACAACTACGAGACCGGCGCCGGCACCGTGCCCGACTATGCCGAAGCGGTGAAGTGGTACCGCAAGGCCGCCGAGAAGAACAACGGCGAAGCCATCTATCACCTCGCGACGCTGCTGCGCGACGGCAAGGGCGTCGAGCGCAACGATTCCGAGGCGCTGGCCCTGTTCAAGAAGTCCGCCGAGCTCGGTCAGGGCTACACGTCCATCGCCATCGACGAGTACGTGAAGAAGGGGCAGCCCGATCGCGCGTTCGAACTGGCCGACACCTGGCTTGCGAAGCGCCCGGACGACGTGCAGCTGCTGACCGTGCTGGGATTCGCCGCGTCGAACGAAGCGCGCGCCAATCCCACCAAGTACGCACCGGTCGCGAAGAAGTACGGGGAGAAGGCCATCGAGCTGATCGAGGCCAACAAGAAGCCCGAGCGCGTGTCCGACACGGAGTGGAACGAATACCGCACCAAGTGGCTGCCGCAGCTCTATCTGCAGCTCTCGGCGCTGGCCACCAAGACCGGCAACCTCGAGGACGCCCGCAAGAAGCTGGAGCGCGTCACGCAACTCAACGCGAAGGACGCCTACGCCTGGTATCTGCTCGGCCAGAACCACTTCAACGAATACGAGAAGCTGAACGCCGAGTCGAAGACCATGCAGGGGCAGGCCAAGACCGACGCCACCGCGAAGGCCTTCGCGAAGCTCGATCAGGTCATCGACTACTACGCGCGCGCGGTAGCCCTGTCGGCCGGCAACCCCGGCCAGAAGGATCTGTACGAACCGCTGCTGAAGGATCTCACCAGCATCTACGACTTCCGCAACGGATCGAAGTCGGGTCTGGACCAGTTGATCGCGAAGTACAAGCAGTAACCACTGCCGGCGCGCGAGGCCCCTATCCCAGCCTTCCCCCACCATCGGCGGGGGAAGGAGTGCCTGCGACTATGCCGGGGGGATCGCGGATGCACTCCTTCCCCCGCGACGCAGTCGTAGGGGAAGGTTGGGATGGGGGCCATCACCGCCGCTATCCGCTGCCGCCCGGTTCTGTATACGTCACGAAGTCGATGCCGATGCCGTTCGGGTCCACCACGGCGAAATGGCGATCGCCCCACGGCTCGTCGCGCAGATCCACTTCCATCGGCACACCGCGCGCCTTGAGACGAGCGTACTCGGCGTCCACGTCTTCGACGTCGATGGTGAGATAGACCCCGCGACCGGCAAAGACCGGCCGGAAGATCGGCGCCTGGGTGGGATGCTCAGGCTTCAGAAACGAGATCCGGTCGCCGAAGCCTGTCAGGAGCACATAGAACTCGTTCTCGAACACCAGCTCGAAGCCGAGCTTCTCGATATAGAACGCCTTGGTCTGGACAAACTTCGTGGTGATGATGCCGGCGTTGAAGGTCATGGCGGTGCTCCCGGGCATGGCGCCGTCGAGACGACGGCAACGGACGGAAGGCTACCGGCGGATGCCGGATGCCATCTAGTAAAAACCCGACATCAGCGGGAGAAGCCGGCGAGCGAGCGCAGGTCGCGCAGCAGGTGCGACTGGTCGGTGTAGCCGAAGCGCTGCGCCAGCGCGGCCCCGGGCTTCGCGCCGCGTGCGAGGGCCGCGCGAACACGCTGATAGCGCACCACGCGGGCATACAGCTTGGGCGGCAAACCCACCGCCTCGACGAACAATCGTTCGAGCTGCCGCTCGCTCACGCCGGCCTGGTGGGCGAGCTCGCTGACTTTCAGATTGCCGTGGCGCCCGTCGACGTAGGCGGCCAGCGCGGTTACCAGGTCGTCCCTGCCATCGAGATGACGTACCGATGGTTCGAGCGAACCGGCCACTGCCTGCAGCGCCTGCTGCGGACCGCGTGCCGAAGCCGCGAGGTCAAGCAACGCGTACGCATCGATGCCGGCGACGCGTTCCACGGGGTCGCGACGATCTCGCACCGCCAGCGGCCGATGCTCGATCATCCGGCGCGAACAGCCCGGCCGGAACCGGATGCCGAGATAGCGGCGTCCGGCGACGAGTTCATAGGGAATCGCACGGGTCGTGGTGCCGAACACCATCGCATCGCCGCGCGCATCGTCGAAGGCGAGCACCACGTCCATGCGTCCATCGGGCGCCACGACGTGATGTCGCTCCTCCGCAGTCGCGGCGGCGCCGTACCAGAGGCACTCGACGAACGCACCGAGCGCGCCGGCAGGACGCAGTGCGTGGCCTGAGGGCGCCGGGATCGGTTCGTCCGTCGCGACGGTCACTTCTTGCGCTCGGGCCTGGGTGCCGGCTTGGGCTTGGGCTTGGGTGCCGGCAGCGCTTCCACGGAGCTGCCCTCGAACTCGAGGTCCATGGCGAAGATCGGCTTGCGCCCGGTGAAGCGTCCGCAGTCGAGGCGCATGACGCCCTCCGGGGCGATCCAGGTGCGCAGACGGTGCTCGAGGTTGTCCTCGAGCCGCGTGTAGAAGACCGACGGTTCGCCGTAGCGCGCCACCAATGCATCCAGCACGTTGCGGCAAGGAGGGAAGCGCTTCTCGATGGCGTCCGGCCGGATGCCCTGCCCTTCGCGCTCGAACCCGAGCGTCATCCGCTGCACCTTGCCGGCGTCCAGCGTCAGGCTGACGGAGGTGACCTCGGCCCGGGTGTCGTCCGGCGCCAGGCGCACGACGTAGCGGCCGTTGCCCTCGCCCAGCAATGCCTCGAACTCCTCGGGCTCCTCGTCCGGCAGGACGACGCTGCCGCTGCCGCGCACCCAGAACTCGTGGTGGGAGTACGGGAAGGTCTGGCGCAGGAGCGCCGGGTCGACCTGACGGTCGAGTCCCGCGTACTCGAAGGCCTGGGCGGTGCCGGCGGCGAGCGCAAACAAGGCGATGCAGAGGCGAACTGGAAAGGCAGCCGACATGGGGAAACGAGGCTATTCAAGGTCTTTCCCGCGAATATAACGCCAGCGATGTGCGGCCGATACGTGCGCGGTCCGATTGCCCGTGCGCCGGGCTGCCGCCCCGCCCTTCGGCCGCCGCTCAGCGCCGGGGACTGTCGTTCCAGAACCGCTCCATCGCGATATAGGCGTAGGACACCGACCAACCGATCAGCAGCAAGCCGTTCAATGCCTCGGCACCGGCGAGCATGCGCACCGGCCCGGTCGGGACCACGTCCCCGAAACCCAGCGACGAGAAGGTCTCGGCGGAGAAGTAGAGGCAGTTGGGTAAGGTCGCGCCGCCGCCGCCCGCGAGACCGCCGACGGGGAACGCATGCACGAGCAGGTACAGGGCGATGCCGTAGAACAGGATTTCGATCGCGTGGGCCAGGAACACCGCGAAGATCACGATCACGAGCTTGGTGCGCGAGGGCATGTGGAGCCGAGGCAATGCGCTCGTCAGCCCGGTGAGCACTTCGAAATGGGTCAGCGTGGTGACAGCCAGCAACAGCACGCAACACAGCAGCATCACGAACACGACCGCCTCCCGCCCGTCCGGCTTTGCCGCCAACAACGTACGGCTGCCGGTCCGGTGGACCGGCAACGGCGGTTTCGTCTTGCTGAGCTAAACTCCGCGGCTCATTCGCGCCACACCCGGTCCCTCACGCCATGCCCCGACACGTCGACTATTACTTTTCGCCCATGTCCCCGTGGACCCATCTCGGCCACGCCCGCTTCCGCGAGATCGCGAAGCGCCACGGCGCCACGGTGGCTGTCAAGCCCGTGGACTACGGTCGCGTGTTCCCGGCCTCGGGCGGCGTACCGCTCAAGCAGCGCCCGCCCCAGCGGCAGGCCTACCGCATGCACGAACTGAAGCGCTGGCGCGACTACCTGGGCGTGCCCATCCAGCTCGAACCGAAGTTCTTTCCGATCCCGACCGATCTCGCCGCAAAGGTGATCATCGCCGCGGCGCCTCGAGGTGCCGAGAAGCAACTCGATCTGGCGGGCGCCATCCTCAAGGCGTGCTGGCAGGAAGACAAGGACATCTCGCAGCCGGCGACGCTCGAAGCGCTGGCGAACGGTGTCGGACTCGACGGCGCCGCGCTGGTGAAGGCTGCGAGCGAGCCGGCCGCTCAAGCCGAATACGATCGCCTCACGCAGGAAGCCATCGATCGCCAGGTCTTCGGCGCACCGACCTATCTGATCGGCGACGAACCGTTCTGGGGCCAGGACCGGCTCGACTTCGTGGATCGGGCGCTGGCGCAGTAGCAAGTCCGGAAGTACTTCCACCCTCGCCCTCCCCCGGCGAAGCTGACACTTCGCTCCCCCACCCTCCGCCCTCTCCCAGCAAGCTGGGGGAGGGGACGTACACCCCTTCCCCCACCGACGGTGGGGGAAGGCAGGGATGGGGGCCAACGCGATCCGAGCACCGCGTTCTGTAGAATCCCGCGACCATCCCGGAGACCCCATCATGATTCGCACCAGCATCGGCCTTGCTTGCTTGCTGCTCGGCGTCGCCGCCCACGCCGAAGACCCCGTGCCCATCGACCAGGAGCCGCAGCACAAGCTCAAGTTCCAGAACGCGCACGTGCGCTTCTTCGACGTGGCGCTGCCCCAGGGCTATCGCGGCGTGATGCACATCCACCAGTACGACGGCGTGTTCGTGAACATCGAACCGAGCGATACCGAAGCCGAGGATTGGGGCAACCCGCCGCAGATCCGGCCGCCGCGCAAGCCCGGCGACACGTACTTCATCAACTACACCGTGAAGCCGAAGGCGCACAAGGTGAGCAACGTAGGCACGGGTGTCTACCACGTCACCGACACCGAGATCCTGTCGGGTTGCGGCAGCACGAGCATCCCGGACGATGCACTCGCCGGCCCGGTCATCACCGAGAACAAGCGCGTGCGGGTCACCCGCGTGGAACTGGCACCGGGGGCACGCACGACGCTGCATGGTCCGTGCGGCATGCTGGTGTCGGTGTCCGGCGGCAGGCTGCGCGCCGTGTATCCGGGCAACGAGGCGCTCGTGACGCTGGCGCCTGCCGGGTTCCAGTGGCGTGATGGCGCCCAACCGGTCGTGATCGAGAACGCGGGGGACTCGCCATTTCACGGTGTCGATATCCTGGTCAAGTAGCTGGGCCATGGCGCGAGGAACATCCTGCGCCACTCCCCCTCGAGCTGCCGTGCCAGGTTGCGCCCTCGACTACACTGCGGTAGTCTCGCCGCACCATGGCCTCGCGTTTTCGCCGCTTTCTCGCTTTGCTGATGCTTCTGTGCATGCCCTTCCAGGCGCTGTCAGCCCTGGACGCCGCGCTATGCCTGGAACAAGGGTATGGTGACAGCGGCTCCGCACTCGCCACAGATACTGACGGAGCGAGCGCCGATCACGACCGGATGGATTTCGGCGGGCTCTCCTTCGACAGCTGTGCGCTGTGTCACCTCGGTTGCGCTCCGCTCGTCATCGGCCTGTCGTCCGATAGCCGCTTTGAACTGAAACAGGCATTCGTCGCCGGTCTCGATGCCGCGTGCATCGAACACGACCCGTACCGGCTGAAACGCCCGCCCCGACTCCCGCTCGCCTGACCGGCGGGAGCGCGCCTTCCCATCGATCCGCGCCCGTTGCAGGGTGCGGACCGGTACGCATGCTCGCCGCCCGTTGTCATCATTCACGAGCGAGGAAAGCATGCGTTCCCATTGGTGGGCCGTGCTCGTCACGGCAGTTTCAGTATCGGCACAGGCCGAAGTCACGTTGCGCGACGCGGTCGAGCGGGCGACCGCCCGGAGCCCGGAAACACAGGGGCTGCGGGCCCGCATCGAGGAGGCACGTGCCCGCGAGTTCGCCGCACGGAGCTTCACGCCGGCTCCGCCCTCGGCCATCGTCGGCACACGGCGCGACAACACGCTGGTCGATCCGCAGCGCGGCACCAGCGAGTACGAAGCGGAGATCGAAGTGCCCTTCTGGCTTCCAGGCCAGAAGGCCGCCGCGGGCACCAGCGCCCGGGCGCAGGAGAACTCCTTTCGCCTGGGCTCCGAAGCTGCTGCGTGGTCGGTGGCCGGCGCCGTCAGGGAGCAGGTCTGGTCGACGGCGCTGGAGTCATCCGAAGTCGCCGTCGCACGTCGACGGGTGGATACCGCCCTCGCCATCGAGGCCGATGTCGCGAAGCGATTGAAGGGCGGTGAAGTCGCGCGGGGCGATTTGTTGCAGGCGCAGGGCGAGGCGCTGTCCGCCCGAACCACCCTTGCCGATGCGGAGCTGCGTTACCGGCGCGCACTGGCCGTCTGGACCGCGTTGACCGGACTGGACGCACTACCGGATAGCATCGACGAGACCGCGGTCACCGCGGTCGACCTGGATCGCCATCCGCGGCTGATCGCGGTTGCCGCCTCGGTGGCAGCGGCTCGCGCCGAGGTGCAGGTCGCCAACGAATTCCGCCGTGATCCGCCGTCGCTTGCGCTGCAGAACCGCGCCGACCGGGATACCAGCACCGGCGACTACCGCAACACCTTGCGTCTCAACGTACGCATCCCCTTTGCCACCGATGCGCGCAACCGGCCACGCATCGCCGCTTCGCAGGCCGTGCTGACGCAGGCGATGGTCCTCGAGCAGCGCGAGCGCGCCTTCGTGGCCGCCGACTTCGAAGCCGCCCGCCTCGGCCTGGAAACCGCGCTGGCGCAACTCGAGCGTGCGCGCGCACGGGACGCGAACGACCGCGAAGCGTTGCGGCTGGCGCGGCGCGGGTTCGCGTTGGGGGAGACCCAGTTCGTCGTCGTGCTTCTCACGCTGACCCGCGCCGTGGAGTCCGACCTGGCACTCGCCCGCGCCGACGTGGGCGTGAAACTGGCCCGCGCCCGTTACAACCAGGCGGCCGGGTTGCTGCCGTGAATGGAACCTCACCCATGTGCAAAGCAATCATCCTCACTTCGGTAACTCTTCTGGTCCTCTCGCTGACCGCCTGCGACGGCAAGTCCGGCGACGCGCGCCCCGGCGAACGACCGGCCCCGGCGGAGGGGCCCGGACACGCCAACGAAGACGCCGCGAAAGCGATGCCGAGTGTCGAGACCGAGACCGTCGCGGAACGACCGACAGAGGGGCGCGTCACCGTCACGGCAATGGTTCACCAGGATCACTATCGCCTCGCGCAGGTGGTGCCGCGCGTGCCGGGTCGGGTGCTTCGCGTCATCGCGCGCCTGGGTGACTCGGTCGAAAGGGGGCAGACCCTGGCGGTGCTCGACAGTCTCGAGTTGGGCGACGCGCGCCTGGCGCTGCGACAGGCGACCGTTCAAAGCGACTTCGCGGACACCGAGTACGCGCGCATCGCGAAGCTGGTCGAAGAGGAAGTGCTCCCGCGGAAGGAATTGGTGCGCGCGGAGGCCGAGCGCGGCAAGGCCCACGCCGCCACCGAGACCGCGCGGCAGCGTCTGCGCATGCTCGGCGTCGATCCGCAGGAAACGCGGGACGGCGGCGGCACGCCGTCGTCTTTTCCGCTGATCGCGCCCTTGACGGGACTGGTGCTCGAAACGACGGCCGTCGCCGGTGAACTGGCGCCGGCGGACAAGCCGCTGTTCACCGTGGCCGATCTTTCCAACGTCTGGGTGGAGGGCAACCTCACCGATCGCCAGGTCGGCCGCGTGAAGGTAGGCGCGGTTGCCGAGGTCACCGTGGATGCCTTCCCCGGCGAGACCTTCCGCGGCAAGGTGACTTATCTGGCGGGGGCGCTCGACCCGACGACGCGCACCCTGCTCGCCCGCGTCGAGGTCGCCAATCGCGACCTGCGGCTCAAGCCGCAGATGTTCGCCCGCATGGCCATCGTCACGGGCGAACCGGCCATGCAACTCACGGTGCCGGCATCGGCCGTGGTTCTGGTGCAAGGGGAACCTTCCGTCTTCGTGTTCGACGGCAAGGACTACGCACCCCGCGCAGTCGAGCCCGGCGAAACCGTCGGAGACCGCACCGTGATCCGGCGCGGCCTCGCGGTCGGCGATCGCATCGCGGTAGGCGACGTCTTCGAGCTGAAGGCGAAGCTGCTCAAGTCGCAGATCAGCGACGAGCACTGAGGAGACCCTGCCATGCTCGAACGCATCGTCGAACTCTGCATGCGCTTCCGCCTTCTGGTGGTGGTCGCATTCGTCACCATCGCCGCGCTCGGCGTGCTCGCCTGGAAGCGCATTCCGCTGGATGCCTTCCCCGACATCACCCCGGTGCAGGTCACCATCTACACCGAAGTGCCCGGCGCCGCCGCCGAGGACGTGGAACGACTCGTCACGTTTCCGATCGAGACGGCCGTCGCGGGGCTACCCCGCGTCCAGCAGGTACGGTCGTTCTCGTTGTTCGGCTTGTCCTACGTGACCGTGTACTTCCGCGACGACGTCAACGTGTACTTCGCGCGCCAGGTGGTCAACGAAAGGTTGATCGAGGCGAAGGAACGCATCCCGGAAGGGTTCGGCACGCCTGTGCTCGGCCCCAACAGCTCGGGGCTGGGTCAGGTGCTCTGGTACTCGCTGCGCAGCACCGACCCGGCGATCCCGTCGACCGAAGTGCGCGCGCTCCAGGACTGGACTGTGCGCATGCTGCTGCGAACGGCCCCCGGTGTCGACGATGTCCTGTCCTGGGGCGGCCACGAGAAGCAGTTCCAGGTGCTGATCGATCCGGCGCGCCTGGTCAAGTACGGCCTCGAGCTGCGCGAAGTGTTGACGGCACTGAGCGGCGCCAACCGGCAGGTCGGCGGGCAGAGCGTCGTCTTCGGTTCGGAGCAATACGCCGTCCGCGGCCTGGGCCTCGTGCGCAGCACCGGCGACATCGCGAACACCGTGCTCGCACAGAGCAACGGCGTGCCGGTCACCGTGCGCGACGTCGCCGAGGTGCGCGAAGGCCCGGGGCTGCGCTTCGGTGCCGTCACCCGGGATGGGGAGGAGGTGGTCTTGGGCATGGCGCTGCAGCGCATCGGCGAGAGCGCAGAACGCGTCGTGGTAGGTGTGCGCCAGAAGCTCGAGCTGGTGAAGCGGTTGCTGCCGGCTTCGGTCCGGCTCGACATCATCTACGACCGCACCGAGATCATCGGCAAGGCGATCGCGATGGCCGACCGCGCCATGATCGAAGGCGTCGTCCTCGTGGTCGCGGTGCTGTTCCTGTTCATGGGCGAAGTGCGCGCGGCGCTCGTCGTGGTGGTCTCGATACCCATGGCACGGCTGATCGCCTTCGTCCTCATGGAACGCTACGGCCTGTCCGCCAACCTGCTGTCCCTCGGCGGGCTCGTGATCGGGCTGGGCATGACCATCGACGGCCCCATCGTGCTGGTGGAGAACGCCGCGCGCCTGCTCGGCCACCAGGCCGGCCGGGGCGGCGACCGGCTTCGCATCGTCCTGCAGGCCGCGCGCGAGGTGATCAACCCCATCGCGTTCGGCATCCTGATCATCGGGGTCGTGTTCATCCCGCTGCTGTCGCTGGAGGGACTCGAGGGCAAGCTCTTCAAGCCGCTCGCCATCAACATGGTCTTCGCCATGACCGGGTCGATGATCCTCACGGTCGCGCTGATCCCGGTGCTCGCCAGCCTGGTGATGCGCGCGAAAGCGGAGTCGGAACCCTGGGTGATGCGCCACCTGAAGAGGCTGTACGCGCCCTTGCTGGAGCGTTCGCTCGCGCACCCGCGCACCGTGCTGGGCACCGCGGTCCTGGCGCTGGCGGCCGCGCTCGCCACCGTCCCCTTTCTCGGCAAGGAGTTCATGCCGACGCTGAACGAGCAGGAGATCATGTTCCGCGTCACCAGCATTCCCGCGACATCGCTGGACGAATCGATCCGGCTGTCCAAGACCGTGGAAGACACGGTCCGCCGGTACCCGCAGGCATCGCACGCGACCGCCATGATCGGTCGAGCGGAACGGGGGGAGACGGCGGACGTGAACTACATGGAGGTGCTCGTCGAGCTCAAGCCTCAGGACGCGTGGCCCGAAAAGATCAGGTACCCGGAGCTGAGCCGCCGGATGATGGAGTCGCTGGAACAGGCTCTGCCGGCATCGGTGGTCGCGCAGACCCAGCCCATCCAGATGCGAGTGGAAGAACTGATTTCGGGGGTCCGGTCTCCCTTGGCGCTGAAGATCTACGGCGACGATCTCGCCACGCTGGAGCGGCTGTCGCAACAAGCCAAGAAAGTTCTGGAAGCGACGCCCGGGGCCACCGGGACCTCACTCGAAGCCAACCGAGGCAAGCCCCAGCTCGTCATTCGGGTGGACCGCGAGGCAGCCGGGAGATACGGCATCGCGGTGGACGAACTGCTCGAAGTGGTCCAGACCGGCATCGGCGGGCAGACCGTGAGCCAGGTCATCGACGGCGTCCGGCGCTTCGACCTGCTGATCTGGACACGTCCCGAGCAGCGCGAATCGCTCGAGACCATCCGTTCGATGCCGCTGCGCTCGGCCGCGGGCGCTCTGGTGCCGCTGGATCGGATCGCCTCCGTCGAAACGGTGGAGGGCTATTCGTTCGTGAGACGCGAGCAGTTGCAGCGATTCGCCATCGTGCAGCTCGGGGTCGTAGGCCGGGACATGGACGGCTTCGTGCAGGAAGCAGCCGCGAAGCTGGCGGCCGAGGTGAAGCTGCCGCAGGGCTATTGGTTCGACTGGGGCGGGGCTTTTGAAAACCAGCGGCGCGCAATGGCGAAGCTCGCGGTGATCGTGCCCCTCACGATCGCACTGATCTTCCTCCTGTTGTACACGGCCTTCGGGTCCGTCCGACACGCCCTCCTCATCCTGGCCAACATTCCGTTCGCCACCGTCGGCGGCGTGTTCGCGTTGCTGGTGAGCGGTCAGTACCTGTCGGTGCCCGCGGCCGTGGGCTTCATCGCCGTGTTCGGCGTCGCCGTGCTGAACGGCATCGTGCTGATCAAGTTCTTCAACGGACTGCGGGCTGAAGGCCGGGCGCTGCATGACGTCGTACGCGAAGGATCGCTGTTGCGATTGCGGCCCGTCCTGATGACCGCCCTTGTGGAGATCCTCGGTCTGTTGCCGTTCCTGCTGGCAACCGGCGTCGGCTCCGAGATCCTCCGACCGCTCGCGACCGTGGTGGTCGGCGGTCTGCTGACCGCGACCGCCTTGACCCTGCTCGTGCTGCCGGCGCTCTACGAGTGGATCGAGGGGCGGAGCGCGGCACCCGCCCCGGCGAAGGCGGCCGGCAACGGTGATACCGGAGGAACGAACCATGCGTGAAGACGCGAAGCCCCGATCGGTGCTGAAGCTCGCCATCCCGGAGATGGACTGCGCGTCCGAGGAGCAGCAGGTTCGCGCCGCGCTCGCCACGTTGCCCGAACCGGTGGACGCGCGCTTCGACCTCGTGCGCCGCGAACTCACGGTGCGTCACGGCCTTCGCGACGACAACGCGATCCTGCGCGCGATCGAGGCGTCCGGCATGCGGCCGCGCCGGATCTTCGACGAGCGCGACGGTGCCGCACCGAACCTTTGGCGCTACTGGCTCCTGGCGATCGGCGGCTGCGCGGCGCTGGGCGCCGAAGCGGTCGTATGGATGGGCCAGCCGGAGACCGGACCGTACACCATCGCGCTGGCGCTGCTCGGCATCGCGCTCACGGGCAAGGAAGTTCTGGAGAAGGGACTGAAGGCCCTGGTGCGGCTGCGCCTCAACATCAACCTCCTGATGACCATCGCGGTCGCCGGCGCCGTCGCGATCGGCAAATGGCCGGAGGCCGCGGTGGTGATCTGGCTTTTCGCGGTCGCCGAACTGCTCGAAGCGCTGTCGCTCGATCGTGCCCGTCGGGCGATCCGGCAACTGCTCGCCCTCGCGCCGGAGACGGCATCCGTTGCAACGGCCGATGGAACCTGGGAGGAACGACCGGTGGCGGCGATCGGCATCGGCGATCGCGTGCGGGTGCTGGCCGGCATGCGCATTCCGCTGGACGGCCGCGTGCGGGACGGTCGCTCCGCGGTGAACCAGGCGCCCATCACGGGAGAGAGCATTCCCGTGGAGAAGGGTTCCGCCGACCCCGTGTTCGCAGGCTCGATCAACGGACAGGGCGTTCTGGAGATCGAGGTGACGGCCCAAGCGGACGACTCGACGCTCGCGCGGATCATCCGCGCCGTCGAAGGCGCGCAAGGCGCCCGGGCACCAACCGAGCAGTTCGTCGATCGCTTCGCGCGCGTATACATTCCCGTCATCGTGTTGATCGCTCTGGCGACCGCGGTGATTCCTCCGCTCGTCCTCAGCGAGCCGTTCGTGATGTGGTCCTATCGCGCGCTGGTCCTGCTGGTGATCGCCTGCCCTTGTGCGCTCGTAGTTTCCACGCCCGTGACGATCGTCAGCGGTCTCGCCGCCGCCGCGCGCCGCGGCATCCTCGTCAAGGGCGGGGCGCATCTGGAAGCGACGCGGAGATTGAGAGCCCTTGCGGTCGACAAGACCGGCACGCTCACTCAGGGCCGGCCGGTCGTCACCGATCTCGTGCAGGTGGCTTCGGTCGCGCCACAGACGGCCATCGTCATGGCCGCTGCCCTCTCGACACGCTCGGATCACCCCGTGTCGGGCGCCATCGCCGAATATTGGTCGGCCAACTCGGACGGCTGGCCGATGCCGGCGGTGGACACGGTGGAGGCGATTCCAGGCCGCGGCATCCAGGCCCTCCTCGATGGGCGACGGCTGATGCTCGGCAACCACCGGTTCATCGAGGAAGCCAACGCGTGCTCGCCGGCCACGGAAGCGGCGCTGGAGCGCCTCGAATCGGAGGGCAAGACAACCGTGATCCTCGCGCACGACGGCGCCGCCGTGGCCGTGATCGCCGTCGCCGATCCGGTGCGCGAGACGAGTCGTGAAGCGATCGTATCGCTGCACGGCCTCGACGTACGCACGGTAATGCTCTCGGGGGACAACCCGCGCACCGCCAGCGTGGTGGGAGCCCTGGTGGGCATCGACGACGTGCGCGGCGGGCTTCTGCCGGAACAGAAGCTCGAAGCGATGGCGGAAC
Source organism: Burkholderiales bacterium (assembly GCA_019745565.1). Classification (GTDB taxonomy): domain Bacteria; phylum Pseudomonadota; class Gammaproteobacteria; order Burkholderiales. The sequence goes on along the minus strand of JAIESW010000015.1, from coordinate 17,791 downwards.
TCGTCCGCGCGTACGGTACCGTCGGCATGGTGGGCGACGGCATCAACGACGCACCCGCCCTGGCCCGTGCGGGCATCGGTTTCGCCATGGGCGCAGCAGGTAGCGACACCGCCATCGAAACGGCGGACGTGGCGCTGATGGACGACGACCTGCGGAAGATCCCGGAACTGATCCTGCTGAGCCGGCGCACCCACGCCGTCCTGATCCAGAACATCATGATCGCGCTCGGCATCAAGTTCGTGTTCCTGGTCCTGGCGGTCCTCGGGAAATCGACCCTCTGGATGGCGATCTTCGCGGACCTGGGCGCGAGCCTCATCGTCGTTGTGAACGGGCTGCGCTTGGCATACCGGGCTGGGCCCGCTGCCACCGAAAAAGCGCCTCGATCGGACTAGTGCATTGTCCCGTGGGTCAAGCGTTTAAGCGTCCTCTAAGTTTCGCCGGGAAAACTGTCCTCCATCGCTGGCCGCATCGGCCCCGCGACCCGACGAACGGAGGACAACATGAACACCAAGTCAGCTCTCGGCGCCACTTCGCCTTCCCCTCGCAGGATCGCCGCTAGAGTACTCGCTGGCACATTGCTCGCCAGCTTGGGCGCGGCGCTCGCCCACTCGGCATTCGCGGACCGGGATCCGTTTCCGGCTTGGCAGCAGAAGCAGTTCGCCGGTCGGACCGTACAACCGGAATTGAGGATGACCCCACGGTCCGTTCTCGCCGGTCGGGACGCTTCCTTCCAGAATTGGCGCGCACGAGAGTCCGCGTCAGCGTTGCACGATGTCCGGTCCGACGTCGCCTCGGCTGACAAGAGCGAGCACACCGGCATGTCCAGCACGACCGGGGGCGGTGCGCAGTAACATGGAGTTTCGGCGGGCGTACCCGTGAAGTCCTCACGGGTCTGGCCCGCGGCGCCAGGTGATCCCACGACCCCTCCGCGAAGGGCCATCGATGTCATGAAACTGTTGCTGGTGGAAGACGATACGCTGATCGGCGAGACGCTCGTGGAGACCTTGCGGGATCGTGCATTCGCCGCGGACTGGGTCAAGGACGGCATCGCTGCAGGCAATGCGCTCCGGAATCACTCCTACGATCTGGTGATCCTCGATCTCGGTCTGCCCAAGCGTTCCGGCATGGACGTGCTGCTGGGACTGCGGCAGCGGCACGATGCGGTGCCGGTCCTGATCCTGACCGCACGCGACGCAGTCGAGGATCGGGTGCGTGGGCTCAACGCAGGCGCGGACGACTACCTGGCGAAGCCGTTCGACCTCAACGAACTGCTCGCACGCGTGTTCGCACTTGTCCGTCGCAGCGCGGGACACGGCGACACGACGCTTCGGATCGGATCCGTCGCCATCACGCCGGCCAGCCGGGAGGTTTCGGTGGACGGAAATCCGGTGGAACTCTCGGCTCGCGAATGGGCGGTGCTGGAACCGCTGATCACGCGGCCCGGTACCGTGTTCTCCCGCGCGCAACTCGAGCAGAAAGTCTTCGGCTGGCACGATGACGTAGGCAGCAACGCCATCGAAGTCTACGTCCACAGCCTGCGCCGCAAACTGGGGCCTGGCATCATCCGCAACATGCGCGGCATCGGTTACGTGGTGGACAAGACGTGAAACCGTCGATCGCGCGGCGGCTGCTTGTCCTGCTGACGGCGTCGGTCCTCGCGATCGGCGCATTGCAGACCTGGCTGTGCTATCGCGCCTCGCGCGTGGAGGCCGACATCTTCTACGACCAACATATGCGTCTGTTGGCGGAGGCCGTGGCCGGCGCCACGCGATCGCTCGGCGCCGTCGACGGCGAGATCCCGATCGCATCGGGCGCCGCGAAGGGCTTCACGGTCCGAGTACGGCCCGCCATAGCATCGGGCGTCGAGACCGCTGCCGTGCTGTCCACTTCCGGCGACACGACCGCGCTGGGGTTCGTCGATGTCGGTTCGACCGACGCCGCCGGACCCTGGCGCCGCTTCACCATGCGGTCGCCACGCGGAATCCTCGTTGAAGTCTCGCAGCGGGTGAAGACTCGCGAGGAGATGGCGCTCGCCATGGCCACGGGCACGACCTGGCCCATCTTCGCGCTGGCGCCGTTGGTACTTGCGGGGGTGTGGTGGGTCGTGCATCGCGGGGTCGCGCCGGTGCGACGAATCGGGCGATCGCTGGCGGCAAGGGCGCCGGACGATCCATCGGCCTTGGATCCGAAGGACGTTCCGTCGGAAGTTGCACCGCTGGTGGACGAGATCAATCGATTGATCGCTCGCGTAGGTGGTCTGATCGCCTCGCAGCGGCGCTTCGTCGCCGACGCCGCGCACGAGCTTCGATCGCCCCTCACCGCCTTGAAGCTCCAGGTTCAGGCGATGCTCGGCGGCCGGCCGATCGAACCCGCGCTCGCGGCCAAACTGGATCGGCTCGAACGCGGCATCGAACGCATGCACCGCATCGTCGAGCAGTTGCTCCAACTATCCCGCACCGAAGGCAATCGCCACGAGTCCCGCGAGAGGGACGTCCGCGCCATCGAACTTGGCCATGCGGTGTACCGCGCCGTCACGGACCTGGCCGATCTGGCGCGCGAGAAGCGGATCGCCGTGACTATCGACATTCCCGATCGGTTGCGAGTGGTGGCCGAGGCCGGCGACCTTGCCGCGCTCGTGGCGAATCTGCTCGACAACGCCATCAAGTACTCGCCGGTCGGAGGCACGGTGGAGATTTCCGCCGCCCAAAGCGACCAGGTGACGCGGCTGCGCATCCAGGATTCGGGCAAGGGCATCCCGCTGTCGGAACGGGAAAGGGTGTTCGATCGCTTCTACCGCGTTCCGGGCAGCGGTGTCGCCGGCAGCGGGCTCGGGCTCGCCATCGTCCGCACGATCGCCGAGCGCATCGGGGCCGTGGTCGAGCTGGGCGACTCGCAATCGGGCGGACTCTCGGTGGAGGTTTCGTTTCCGGTGGGTGGCCGGCCGGCACCGCTGGACGATGGAGCCGCGGACCACCGATCGGCCCTGACCACGGCGGAATCGCCATGACTGCAGGCTGGGACTGGCTTGGGCGTCGATGCCCGAGCGGGCGCTGTCGCGCCGGCCAATCGATGCGTCGGCCGAAACGCCCCGTGGAGCCGACGCGGGTTGCCTGGATCGCGAAGCGCACCTAAACTCCCGGCCATGCGTTTTCTCGTCATCCTGATCCTGGTCGTCTGCCTGCCGATTCGTTCGGTCGGCGCGGCCAACATGCCCTACTGCGAGCCGGGGGACATGGCGTCCATGGATATGGCTGCCATGGGTCACGGCATGACCATGGATCACGAGATGCCGATGGACCATGAAATGCCGGCCGATCACGCCGGTCATGACATGGGTCATCATGGTGAGAGCAAAGCCGACCCGAAGGCGCTGGATTGCAACCAGTGCGGCCTGTGCCATCTGGCGTGTGCATCGGCCCTGCTGTCGAGCGCACCCGTTCTGTCCGACGTGCTGCAGTCCGTCTATCAATCGACGGCTGCCGTCACCGTAACTTCCTACCAGCCCGACCTCTTCCGCAAGCCTCCTCGAGGCAGCCTCCGGTGAGCACTCGCGACCGTCCGGTCGCGAGCTGACCCTCGTTACTTCCCGTCGAGCGCGGCGCGCACATTGCGCCTGCGTACGCTCGTCGAAGCAACGCTTCGGAGGTTTGCATGTCTCGTTTACCCCGCCCATCCGCGCTTCGCGCGGACGCAGTCGCCTCGCCGACGAAGCGCTTCGCGCTTCGAATCCTGGCGGTCGGTGCGCTACCCGTCGCCATCGGCGCGGGCTGCGCGACTTCCGCTCCGCCCGTGCCCGGACCGGCGGACGCCGTTGACCCGACTTTAAGCGTCGGGCCACCGCCCTACCAATCGGCCTACGCGGACTACCAGCCCTACCGGGAGCAGCGGATCGCCGGCTGGAAGGGAGTCCATCGGGAAGTCTCGTCCGATTCGTCAGGCAGCGGCGGGCACGCCGGACATTCCGCGGCCGGCGCGCGCAAGAAAGAGGCGAACGAAGAGGCTCCTCCGACTGAGAAGGGACCGCACGACGCCCACGGAACCCCGTCGTCGAACCGTTGAAAAGGTATCTCGAATGAAAGCAACCCGTTGGTTTTCCTCGTTGCCGCGACGCGTGCTGCTCGCGGTGACCCTCGGTTCGACGGTCTTGTCCGGGTGCTCCACGTTCTCCAAGGACGGCGGTTTCGCCAAGGTGCAGGAGACCGCGAAGCAGCATCTGGGCAAAGACGCTCGATGGATCAGGAGCGACTCCGACGCGAGCGCCGTGCGCGATGCCGTGCGGGAGCGTCTCGCCGCTCCGCTGGCCGAGGCGGACGCCGTTCAGATCGCACTCTGGAACAACCCCGGTCTGCAAGCCGTCTACGACGACCTCGGCATCGCGGAGGCCGACCTCGTTCAGGCGGGCCGCCTGCCGAACCCGCACTTGGGCTACCTGCGGACCCGGAACCGTGGCGCCGGATCGGGCAAGGACGAATTCGCGCTCACGTTTCCGATCATGGAACTCGTCACCATGCCGCTGCGCCGCAAGGTCGAAGCGGCACGGTTCGAGCAGGTCAAGCTGGAGGTCTCGTTGCAGACCCTGGGCGTGGCCCACGAGACGCAGCGTGCGTGGGTCAGCGCCGTGACGGCCGAGCAAACCGTCAAGTACCTGGAGGAGGTCAAGGTGGCCGCGGAAGCGGCGGCCGACCTGGCGCGGCGGATGGCGCGGGCGGGCAACTTCAACGTGCTGGACCAGATGCGGGAACAGGTCTTCTACGCCGAAGTGATCGCCCAGCTCGCCCGGGCCCGCCAAGCCTCCTTGTCCGAGCGGGAACGGCTGACGCGCCTGATGGGTTTGTATGGTAAAAACCTGCGCTTCAAGCTGCCCGAGCGGCTGCCGGATCTGCCCGGTGCCCCTCCGGAAATGACGGAAGTCGAGGCTCGGGCCATGGAGCAGCGTCTCGACATCCAGGCCGCCAGGCGGGATACCGAAGCCGTGGCAAACGCGCTCGGACTCACCAAGGTGACACGCTCGATCAACGTCTTCGATCTGGGTCCGGCCGGGACTCGCGAGGATGGCGGCGCATGGAATCGTGGCTTCGAGATCGCGCTGGAGATTCCCATCTTCGACTGGGGCAGCGCGCGCGTCGCGCGGGCCGAAGCGCAGTACATGCAGGCGGTGAAACGCGTCGCCGCGCAGGCGGTGAACGCGCGCTCGGAAGTGCGCGAGGCCTACGCCGACTATCGGAGCACGTTCGAGACCGCGAAGCACTACCGGGATGAAATCGTCCCGCTGCGCGCCCGCATTTCCGAGCAGAACCTGCTCCGCTACAACGGCATGTTGATCAGCGTCTTCGAACTGCTGGCCGACGCCAGGGAGCAGGTCGCCAGCGTCAACGCCTACATCGAAGCGCTGGGCGAGTTCTGGCTCGCCGAAGCGAACATGCAGAGCGCGATGACGGGGTCGCCGAGCGCCGTACCGGGCGCCATGGCCCAGAGAGAACGACCCGCCTTCGTCCCGATGTCGGTCCTCGCGGGACACTGACGAGTCCGCCAGGAGATCCGCCGTGCAAGCGTATCCCGGGACACTCAGGCCTCCCATCGCTTCAGCAATCGCCAAACTTCAGGAGTAGAGCATTCATGCAATCCACCAGACGCAGTTTCCTGCAAGCGGCCGGTACCGTCCTCGGTGCAGCCGCAATCTCGCGCGCCGGCGCGGCGAGCCTGCCGGAGGCACCGATCCAGACGAGCGCCGCGACGCAACCGCCGCTCGCCCCGCCCGACGGTCGTCCCTACAACCCCGTCGTAACCCTGAACGGCTGGACCCTGCCGTGGCGCAGCCGCGATGGCTGGAAGGAGTTTCATCTCATCGCCGAGCCCGTCGAGCGCGAGATCGCGCCCGGGATGATCGCGCGGCTCTGGGGCTACAACGGCCAGTCGCCCGGGCCGACGATCGAGTGCGTCGAGGGCGACAAGATCCGGATCTTCGTCACCAACCGCTTGCCCGAGCACACCACCATCCATTGGCACGGCATCCTGCTGCCCAACGGCATGGACGGGGTCGGCGGGCTCAATCAACCGCAGATCAAGCCCGGCAAGACCTTCGTCTACGAGTTCGAGATGAAGAAGTCCGGCACCTTCATGTATCACCCGCATGCCGACGAGATGGTGCAAATGGCGATGGGGATGATGGGCTTCATAGTGGTCCATCCGAAGGACCCGGCGCTCTATCGGGTGGATCGCGACTTCGTCTTCCTCATCAACGCCTACGACATCGATCCCGGCAGCTTCACGCCGAAGATCAGCACCATGCTGGACTTCAATCTCTGGACCTGGAACAGCCGCGCGTTCCCGGGCATCGATCCATTCGTGGTGCGCATGGGCGACCGGGTCCGGATCCGCATGGGCAATCTCACCATGACCAACCACCCGATCCACATGCACGGCTACGACTTCGAAGTCACCTGCACCGACGGTGGCTGGGTACCCAAGTCCGCGCGGTGGCCGGAAACGACCATCGACATGGCGGTGGGCCAGATGCGCGCCTACGAATTCGATGCCATCTACCCCGGCGATTGGGCGATCCACTGCCACAAATCGCACCACACCATGGGGCCCATGGGTCACGACGTACCGACGATGATCGGCGTCGACCACCGCGGCGTGGCGGAAAAGATCCTGAAGCTCGTGCCCGACTACATGAGCATGGGCGACCGGGGCATGGCCGACATGGGCGAGATGCAGATGCCCATCCCCGACAACACCCTGCCCATGATGACCGGACAGGGCCCCTTCGGCGCCATCGAGATGGGCGGCATGTTCACCACGGTCAAGGTGCGCGAAGGCCTGGCTCGGAACGACTACCGCGACCCGGGTTGGTATGACCACCCGAAGGGCACGGTGTCCTTCGAATGGACCGGACCGGTGGACGAACCGGTCAGACGTTCCGAGAAACCTGGCGACGGTGTGGAAGTGCAGGTGAAAAAACCGGGTCGTCATGACCATCACTGAACCAACAGCGTCGTACCCCTCAATCATCCTCGAAGGAGATGCACCATGAAGAAACTGCTCGTTTCATCCCTCGCCACGCTCGCTCTGGGCATGACGACCGTCTTGCCCGCATCCGCCGGCGACGACCATCACTCCATGGAAGGTCACGACAAGAAGATGGAGACGATGGCGCCGACGTGGACCGACGGCGAGGTACGCAAGATCGAAAAGGAGGCCGGCAAACTCACTCTGCGCCACGGCGAAGTGAAGAACCTCGACATGCGCGCCATGACCATGGCCTGGAAGCTCAAGGATCCGGCGATGCTGGACAACCTCAAGGTCGGAGACAAGATCCTGTTCACGGCGGAGAAGATGAACGGGCAGTTCACGATCACCGAGATCAAGAGCGCGCCGTAACGACAGCGATGGCGACGCGGGACTTCACCGTCCCCCGTCGCCATCGCGGAGGAGCATCCATCATGCAATCTCACTCGTCCGTCGTTTCCCGGAGGTCGTTTCTGCTCGGGACGCTCGCGTTCGCCGCGACGCGCGCCTGGGCAAACCCGCCGTCGCTGGAGATCGAAGTCTGGAAGAGCCCGACCTGCGGCTGCTGCCGCGACTGGATCGACCATCTCGCACGCGACGGCATCGCCGCCCGCGTCAACGACCTCGGCAACACGTCCGCCCGCCACCGTCTCGGCATCCCGATGGAGTTCGGTTCTTGCCACACGGGCGTGATCGGCGGCTACGGCATCGAAGGGCACGTCCCCGCACGGGAGATCCGCCGCCTGCTGCGCGAGAAGCCCGACGCCGTGGGTCTCGCGGTGCCGGGAATGCCGGTCGGTTCGCCCGGCATGGACGGGCCCGTCTACGGCGGTCGCAAGGATCCGTTCGACGTGCTGCTGATCGACCGGAAAGGCAAAACCACGATCTTCGCGAGGTATCGATGATGTCCAAGTGCGTACCGCGTTGGTCGCGTATCGGCCGAGCTTCGATTCCTGCGCTGCTGGTCTTCGCGTATCCCGTGTTCGCCGCAGAGCCGGAAAGTGCGGTTCGACCCGAAGCGTCATCGCCCGCCGCGAAGCAACACGAGCCCATGAAGCACCATGATCACGCCGGCGCGGGAAAGCGGGAGTTCCGGGCGATCCACAACATGGACGAGATGCACAGGATGGGCGGCGCGCCCGGAATGGGTCTCGAAGGTGGGCGAATCCAGATGCCTGCGACCGCCGCCCCGGACACGCGCTCGGACGGGGCAAAATGATCGCGGCGGCACTTTTCGAGCGGGTCGTCGTGCGCGGCACCGACGTGGTTCCGCGAGTGTCGGTCATCGTCCCTGCATTCAATGCAGAGGCAACTCTCGGCGCGTGTGTGGACAGCTTGCATCGCCAGACCTTGCAGCCCTTCGAGGTCATCGTCGTCGACGATGCGAGCACGGATACCACCTCATGGACAGCAGCGGCAAAGGGAGTCCAGACCATCCGGATGCTCGGCAACGACGGGCCCGGACTCGCCAGAAACGCCGGGGCGGCCGTTGCAAAGGGGGACATCCTGGCCTTCATCGACTCGGACTGTGTCGCGCAACCCGACTGGCTGGAGTACATGGTGGGCACCCTGACGCGCGAGCAACTCGGTGCCGTCACGGGCGGCTACGGCGGCACACTTACGGGGGCGTTCCTGCCTCGGCTGCAGGATCTCGTGCTGAAGCTGCGGCAACGCAGCCTGCCCAACCGTATCGCATCGACGATCTCGTCCAACCTGGTCTGCCGGCGTGAGTTCTTCGATGCGGCACAGGGATTTCCCCTCTACTTCCGCCGCTGGGGCGACCGGCGCGCGGTCTGGGGCAACGAGGACGAGGAGTTCGGGTTCCTGGCGGCGCAGGGACGCAACGTGATCGGATGGGTGGGCCGGAGCGCAGTGCTGCACCAGTACCGCACCACGCTGCGAGGCTATCTGCGTCAGCAGACGTTCTACGCCGAGCGGATCGTGATGAGCTATCTCTGGCGCCCGGCCATGGCCGCCACCAAGACCAACTACAGCCGGGGCTCCGGGATGCGCGACCTCGTCGTGACGGGCTTGGTCCCCGCTACCGGCGCCGCGGCGATGCTGGCCGCGTCGGCCGCGTCGATCCACACGCCGGTCGCCTTGGCGGCTTTCGGTGCCTGCGTCGTCGCCTACCTGGCGCTGCCCATCGGCACCCTGCGCGGGCTACAGTCGCTCGGCGCAGACGCCAAGTTCATCGCCAAGGCCTATCCTATCGTACTGGCCGTCAAGGCCGCATGGTTCGTGGGCGCGCTCCGCGGGCTCATCTTCAGTCTGGGAGGTTTCAAGAATGGGAACACTCAACGCCGCGTCGCACCTGCCGCGTTTGTGGTCGAAACGCGGCCTGCCGCTGCACCTGACGTTCTTCGTGACGGCTCGGTGCAACGCGGTATGCAAGCACTGCTTCTACTGGGACAGCCTCAATCAGGGACAGAAGGAACTGACCCTCGATGAGGTCGACCGCATCGCCGCGAGCCTCGACCGGGTACTGTGGGTAGCCTTCACCGGCGGCGAGCCGTTCCTGCGCAACGATCTGCCGGAGTTCGCGGGTATCCTGCACGACCGGCTGCGGCCGGTGACGCTGTCGATCAACACCAACGGGATCCAGACCTACAAGATCGTCGACTCGGCCGAACGGCTGGTGGCGCGCTGCCCGGAGACCTTCGTCGGCATCCTCTGCTCGCTCGACGGGCTGCAGGCCACGCACGACCGCATCCGCGGCGTGCCGCGTAACTTCGAGCGCACGATCGAGACGTTCCACGCGCTGGCGAAGCTGCGCGACCGCGTCCCCAATCTCGGGGTCGGCATCACGACGACGTTCTGCGCATGGAACCAGGACGAGATGGACGAGATGTTCGAACTGGTCGTGCGCAAACTGAAGCCCGACAACTGGGACCTGTCGTTCGTCCGGGGCGAGGCCATGGTGCCGGCGATCGAACTGGCGGACGTGGCGAAGTACCGCAACATCAAGGCGCGGCTCGAGCGGGCCTACGCCGACGGCGAGTTGCGCTACTACTCGAACATGCCGCTCGCACGCTTCGTCCATGCGAAGGAGCGGCTGTCCACCCGGACGGTGCTGAAGACCCTCGAGACCGGAACCTACCAGACGCCGTGCTACGCGGGTGCCTTGTCGGCGGTCATTTCCGAAGAAGGCGACGTCTATCCGTGCGAGCTGCTGAACCGCAAGATCGGCAACCTGCGCGAAGCCAACTACGACTTCCGGGCGCTCTGGGCCGCGGAGGAGGCCCGCGAGATCCGGGAGTTCGTGCACAAGAGCAAGTGTTTCTGCACCCACGAATGCAACATGTCGGTCAACCTGCTGTTCAACCCCGCCGCCTATCCTCGGATCGCCGGCGAGATGGTGCGGGAAGCCATGGGCGTCTCCCTGGCCCCCGATCGGGGAGCGTCGCCCGGGCCTGCGGCCGCACCGCTCGCGCCTCAGGCCAAGGCGACCCTGCACCGCGAGACCGGGGTGCGGGCACCGATCCGCATCACAGCGCGACGCAAGTCCTGAATGGTCGCGCCGGCCGCATCCGGTCGAATGCACGCGCCGTGGAGCGAGACGGCCTCGTCGTGGCCGAGACCGGCACTGGTGCTCACCGCGATACTGGTGGCTGCCATGCTCTGGTTCGGAACGCTCGGGGCGCGCAAGCTCACGGCCCCCGACGAGGGCCGCTACGCCGAGATCGCCCGCGAGATGGCGGCTTCGGGCGACTGGGTCACGCCGCGCTACAACGAACTGAAGTACTTCGAGAAGCCGCCGCTCCAATACTGGGCCACGGCGCTCGCATACCGCGCGTTCGGTCCGAGCGAGTGGACCGCCCGCCTGTGGACCGCAGCCACCGGTTTTCTGGGCGTGCTGCTGGCGGGCTATACCGCTGGAAGACTCGTCTCGCCCACCGCCGGTATCGCGTCGGGGCTGGTGCTGGCGGCGACTCCGTTGTGGCTCGTCGGCAGCCGCGTGAGTTCGCTCGACATGGGGGTGTCGTTCTTCCTGCAACTCGCCTGCAGCGCTTTCCTGCTCGCCTTCCGCACCGGCGCCACGCCGCGAGCACGAACGCTGTGGATCCACGGTGCATGGGTCGCGATGGCGCTGGCGGTGCTGTCGAAAGGACTCATCGGCGTCGTCTTGCCTGGAATCGTCCTGGGCTCCTACGTCGCCTGGACCCGCCAGTGGTTCCTGCTGCGCGAACTGCGACCGGCGACCGGCGGTGCGCTCTTCCTCGCCATCGCCGCGCCCTGGTTCGTCGTCGTCTCGCTGCGCAATCCGGAGTTCGCCCCGTTCTTCTTCGTCCACGAACACTTCGACCGCTTCGTCGGAGGCAACGATCGCCTCGGCCCCTGGTGGTACTTCGTCGTCCTGCTGCCGCTCGGTTTCCTGCCCTGGCTGCTGGCTCTGCCGACGGCACAGCACGCTCGCACGAACGCGCTCGGACATTCGTCGCGGACCGCGCTACGCGTGCGGCTCGCGCTGCTGCTTTGGACCGTGGTCATCCTCGCGTTCTTCACGGCATCGCGATCGAAGCTGCCCGGGTACATCCTGCCCGCGGTTCCGCCGCTCGCGATGCTCGCCGGCATCGGGCTCGCGGACGCCGGCCAACGCGCCTACCGCGAAATCGCGGGCTTCGCGGGTGTCACCGGGCTCGTCATCGCCGTGATCGGCGTCGCCATGCTCTATGGCGCCGCGCAAGACGCGACCCGCGCTCCCTATGGTGCCTATGCACCGTGGATCGTCGCCGGCGGCATGGCCTGGACTGTCAGCGCCGTGTTCGCATGGCGCCATGCGCGCCGGCGCTCGAACGGCGATCGGTCGATGCTGCCGGCGCTCCTGGCGCTCGCGGTGGGCGTTCACGCAGGCACGCAACTGCTGATCGCAGGTCACGACGCCCTGCGCGGCAGCCGGTCCGCGTACGATCTTGCACAGACCGTTCGACCGCATCTGGATCGGAGCCAACCGTTCTACGCGGTGCAGATCTTCGATCACACGCTGCCGTTCTATCTCGGCAAACCGCTCACGCTGGTGGACTATGAGGACGAACTCGCGCTCGGCCTGCGCATGGAGCCTTGGCGGGGGGTCCGCGACCTCGACGCGTTCGAGCAACGATGGCGGCGGGACACACGACCTCTGGCGCTGATGTCGCCGCAGACGTTCGAAGCCCTCGTGGACCGCGGTGTTCCCCTCACCGAGCTGGCGCGGGACCGCAGGAGGGTCATCGCTGGAAAGCCCGACGCGCCTACCGGAGCGCTTGCGACGACCGTGGAGGAGGTCGAGCAGGCCCGCACCCCGGAGACGGCCCGTTCCACGCAACCCTGAGGACTACCGGACATGTCGAAGATACTCGTAGGGATCGTCTGCGCGCTTCTCGCCGCGATCGCCGCCGCCGGCGTGGTCATCTATACCGGCGCGTTCGATGTCGCCGCCGATACGCCGCACACCGCAGTCACATATCGGTTGATCGCCTTCGCGCGCGAGCGCTCCATCGCACGGCGCATCGAAGACATCGCACCGCCCGGCGATCTCGGTGACGTGGCGCAAGTGCGCCGCGGTGCGGGCAACTATGCTGCGATGTGCAGCGGCTGTCATCTGGAGCCCGGCGTCGAGAATTCCGAAGTCCGTGCGGGGCTCTACCCGCAACCGCCCAACCTCGCGAAATTCGAGGCCGGCAGCTCGCGCGCAGCCGGCGGTGCCGCGAGGAAGTTCTGGATCATCAAGCACGGCATCAAGGCCTCCGGGATGCCGGCCTGGTCCAAGGGCGGGATGGAAGATGCCGCGATCTGGGATCTCGTGGCGTTCGTGCAGCGCCTGCCGAAGATGTCCGCATCGGAGTACCGCGAACTCGTGGAGTCAAGCGACGGGCACTCTCATGCCGGGAGAAGCGGCGTTGCCGACCACTCCACCGCCCCCGAGGGGGTCCCTGATCGGCACGAGTCCGGACACGGCGATGGCAACCCCAAACATGCCCGTTGAGCGACGACCAACCGCCACGACGAGACGAGGCTCGCGTCTGTGTCGGTGCACCCGACAGATCTCGCCCAACCGGGCCGATACAGCGCCGATTCGATCGACTTTTGATGTAGATCAAACGTTGCGGTCGCACGACGAAATCGTCGCAGGTCCGGCACGGCCCTCACGCCGCAAGACGAGGATTCGGTCGATTCTTGACATGGATCAAGTGTCGCCGCATGGACGTTACCGAAGCGTGACCATTGTTGAGGAAACTGGTCTCCGAACGATCCACAGGGAAAACCCATGTTTTCCACCAGCAGTGCGACGACCGAGAACCGACCGCGAATCATGGCTGCGCCGCGACTAGTCCAGGGCATCGCGAACGCGGCGATGTCACCAGCGCACAAGATTCTCGTGATCGAGGATCACGTCAACCTCGCCAACCTCGTGCGCATGCACCTAGAGCGCGAAGGCTTCGATGTGGTGATCGCGCACGACGGCAACAGCGGCTACCTGCAGGCCGCCGCTGAACCGTTCGATCTTGTCGTCCTCGACGTATCTCTCCCCGGCATCGACGGATTGACGATCTGCCGCAAATTGCGAGCGCGCGGGATCACCTCCGGCATCCTGATGCTCTCCGCGCTCCATACCGAAGCAGACCGAGTGGCTGGATTGGATGCCGGCGCAGACGACTACGTATCCAAACCCTTCGGCGTTTCCGAACTTCTGGCCCGCGTACGCGCGCAGTTGCGGCGTGGCGACCGGACACCTGCAGGCAAAGCGGACGCCGAATCGGGCGCGATCGTGTCCTACGGCGATATCCTGCTGGAGGAAGACAGCCGCAGCGTCACTGTCGCCGGAAAGCCCGTGGCGCTGACCGCCAAGGAGTTCGATCTCCTCTGGCTGCTTGCCAGCCATCCCGGACGTGTCTTCACGCGCTCGCAGTTGCTCGATCGCGTCTGGAGCCAGGACTATGCAGGGCTCGACAACACGGTGAAGTCTCACATCAATCGTCTGCGCTCGAAGATCGAGCCGGATCCGTCGCACCCCATCTACGTCATGACGGCCTGGGGCGTCGGATACTGTTTTGGGCCGGAGCGGCGGGGATGAACCTCGCTGTGCTTCGAACCATACGCGTCCGACTGGTCGCGGTGGTTCTGCTGGTGTGCGTCGTCATGCTGTCGATGGTGCTGTGGTCGATGCAGCGATCGCACGAACGTGCTCACCGCGAACTCTTCGAAGCCTACGACCCGACGTTCGCCGCGCGGTTGCTCGCTCAAGGAGTGGGCACTGGTGTCGACGGTGGCGAGCCCGCGCGAGCCGACGCGACGCTGCGTCAGATGGTCGGTCTGAACCCGACGGTCGATCTGTACTGGGTCAACCGTGAGGGGACGGTTCTCGCTTCGTCCACGGGTCGCCTCGCTCGCGAATTCGAAGCCATTCCCCGCGACATGCTCACGCGACTCGCTTCGGCAACCGCCGACACATTGCAGCCTGGTATCGATCCCCGCTTCGTGCGGGCGACCAAACCGGTGGCGATCGAACCGGTCGATCTCGGGGGAGTTCCGGGCTACCTGTACATCGTGCACAAGGATCTCTCGCTTCTGGCGAGCGTCGCCTGGAGCGATCTCGCCTGGCTAGTCGGGTGCTGGATTGGCCTCACCGCCCTCGCGGCACACTTCGCCTTGCGCGGCATCTCCGACCCGCTCACGCGGCTCGCGCAGCATGTCGAATCGTTGGATACGGCCAACCCGTCGATGCCGAAGACGGAGGGCCTCAGTTCGACTGCACCCAGCGAGATCCGAAGGCTCGAGCACGGCATAGGGGGCCTCGCCAAGCGCATCGCCGATCAAGTGCAGGCGCTGAAGGCGGCCGACGACGAACGGCGCGTCCTCTTCGCAGCAATCTCGCACGACCTGCGCACTCCGATTTCTTCGCTGTCGGGATACATCGAGACCGTCGCGTCGCGGGACCATCTCGGCGACGAGGAGCGCAAGCGACTGTGCGCTGTTTCTCTCGACGAGACCAAACTCCTGGTCCGGCTGCTCGACGACTTGATGGATCTCGCGCGCCTCGAGTCACCCGAAATGAAGATCGATCGCGAGCCGTTCCCGCTCTCGGAAGCGGTAGCGATCGTGCACCGCCGATTCGAGTTGGCGGCTGCCGCGAAGAACGTTTCGCTGCTCGTTCCCGCAGGCCTCGAAGCATGTCCACCGCTCGACGCCGATCCTGCCATGGTCGAAAGGCTGCTGGGAAATCTCGTGCAGAACGCCATCGAGCACACCCCGGCGGGCGGTACGGTCCGCGTTGACGCGCGGCTTGCCGGGACGTGGGCCGAGATCCAGGTGACCGACACCGGCCCTGGCATCCCTCCCGACCAAGTCACCCACGTATTCGAACGATTCTACCGTGGTCCTTCAAGCGCAGGAACCGCGAAAAGCGGTCTCGGGCTCGGACTCGCCATCGCGAAGCGCATCGTCGAGTTGCATGGCGGTGAGATCCGCGCCCGGTCACCGCCAGTTCGTGGCGCGAGCTTCCGCTTCACGCTGCCTCTCGTGCGGGAATCCTCGGAGCAGATCTCCTTTCCCGCCCGGTCCGAGAACAGATCTTCGTCGTCGAACGAACGAAAGCTGGGTGAGGCGTGAAGCTGTCGCGGTTGCATCACCGGAGCGGTTTCGGGTGTCAGTCCAGAAAACAGAAGCGCGATCGACGCGCGAATCGAAGGTCAACGTCGTTCAATTCGAGGAGCATCAAATGAGCAAGACCGCAATCCGTTCCCTGTTCTATGCCATCGTCTTCGTCGTGGCCGTGGGCCAGGCGGGCCTTGTCGCCGCCCAGACACCCTCTCCCACGGAGAAGGCGGTGGCCGGCGCCAAGACCAAGGCCGACCATGAGGCAGTGGCCGCGGACTACGAGAAGGCCGCCGCCGCCGCGAAGGCTGAAGCCCAGAAGCATCGCAATCTGGCGAAGTTCTACCATAGTTCGCCAGTCGGCCGAGGCGAGGGTACGCACGGAACGGCGTCCCATTGCGAAAATCTCGCAAAGCTGTCCGACAAGGCGGCCGAGGAGTACATAGATCTCGCCAAGGCGCACCGGGAAGCCGCAACCGAGGTGAAATGACCGGGTAAACCGGTGCCGCGGTGGCGTCCCGCAACGGACTTCACCGCGGCAAGTCAAGCAGGGGCGACACGAAGGCGGCGCGATCGCAGTCTGCTTTGCGGTGACGCACGGCCTTCGAAACAGACCGGCCCATCCGAGCCGAGAGCGTTTCGTACCGTGTCATCTTCGACGAGGGCCGATGCATTGCCCATGGATACCGCCACACGGCGGCGTCGCGGGACCGGTCGCCTTTCGCCATTCATTCAAAGGAGCATCGAGATGAAATACGTTCAACCAGAGAGCCGACACCTTCCCGCAGGACACGCAGCGTTCGCTCGATCCCTTGCCTGGACGGCACTGCTGGCCATCGGCCTCGGGACGCTCAGTGCGAACGGCACGGTTCACGCGGACGACGACATGATGCGCATGCCGAGCACCGGCATGGCCAAGAAAAGCTCCGGCGCCGACAAGGATGCCTTGGCGAACGAGCTGCGCGCCTTGCGCAAGCAAGTAACGGAACTCCGTTCGGCGATGGAACGCGACAAGGTCGCGCCGAAGCGTACCAAGTCGCGTCGCGCAGCCAGCACCGTGGGGACGATGTCCGGGAGCAGCAGTGCCTCGATGATGGGTTCGGCGCCCGCGATGGCGATGGACGACGACCCGAGCATGTCGGGCTCGATGCCGCCGGTGGGCGGGCAGAAGGCCGGAGCGTCCGGCGGCATGGGCATGGACTCCGACGAAATGGGCGCGATGGGTGCGAACCCATCGAGCGCCGGTTCGAAGATGAGCGACGACGGGATGTCCGGCTCGAGCCCCTCGGCGCCGATGGCGATGGACGACGACATGGACACGATGCCGGCACCCGACGCCGGCTCCTCGGGCGGGATGAGTTCCAGCGGCATGGCCATGGATTCGAGCGAGATGGGCGGCATGGGTTCCGGCGGCAGCCCCATGTCGCGCGGTCGGATGGCGGGGAGCGGCATGAAAGCCATGGGGTGCTGCATGGCAGAGATGAAGGGCATGGGTGGGATGGGTAGCACCGCGCGTCCCACTACGAGCCTGCCGGGATTTCCCGGCCGCTCGCACCTGTACCACATCGGCGCCGAAGGCTTCTTCCTGAATCACTCGCAGCACATCACGCTCAGCGTGGATCAGCAGGCTCGGCTGAACCGGGTCCGCGAGCAAGCGCTGCTGACCAACGCGACCTACGAACGACAGGTCGCGGAAGCGGAACAGGCGCTCTTCGTGCTGACGGGTGCGGACCTGCCGGATACCGTCAAGATCCACGAGCAACTGCGCGTCATCGCGGACCTGCGAGCGGAACAACGGGCCGCGTTCATCCGTGCCGTCGGCGAGGCCGCCCAAGTGCTGACCGATTCGCAGCGGGACGCGCTGCTCGGCAGGAAGCCGACGTCCTGACATCCACGACCTTCATGTGAAGACACGTATCGCCGTCGAAGAGGATCATGACGACTAACAACCTATTCGCAGGCGCTCGAATCGGTCTCGCGATCCTCGCTATCGTTACCGGCCTGTGGTCGGGCCTCGTAGGGGCTCAAAGCCCCGAGGAGCATGCGAAGCACCACCCCGCCGGAGCCGCCGCCGCGGCGCCTTCGATGGCGCCGGCCAGCGGCGGCATGGCGGGTGGCGAGATGGGCGCCGAGATGGGCGAGATGATGAAGGAGATGGGCAAGGCGCCGCGCAAGGCGTTCTATCCGTCGCTCATGGACCTGCCGG
>JAIESW010000021.1 GCA_019745565.1 Burkholderiales bacterium | reverse complement strand
CCCTTCGCGCGCTCGCGCGCCTGATCGAGCGCTGCGTGATGCGGCAGGATCAGCGGACAGGCCTCGGAGATGGTGAGGCGCCCAGTCACGTCGACACCGGCCGCTTCCAACGTGGCGATCTCGTCCAGCAGCGCCTGGGGCGAGACCACCACCCCGTTGCCGATATAGCAGCGCACGCTGTCGCGCAGGATGCCCGACGGGATCAGGTGCAGCACCGTCTTCTTGCCGCCGATCACCAGCGTGTGGCCGGCGTTGTGTCCGCCCTGGAAGCGAACGACGCCCTCGGTCTGATCCGTCAACAGATCGACCACCTTGCCCTTGCCTTCGTCACCCCACTGAGTGCCGATCACCACCACATTGCGTGCCATACGTCCTACCGTCGTCCTTCGTTGACTGCGGGTTCCGTGCCTCGCGCTAATTGCGGAGCGCGGTCACCTGCCATTTTCCGTCGCGCTCCTCGAGCACGCGATCACATCCGAGTTCACCGCGGGCCTGCGCGTGACCGGGCAGGTCCACGATCACCACTTCGCCGGCAGCCCGCAAACGGTCGATCTCGGCAGCCAGCGCAGCCGCATCGGACCACGGCGCCAGTATCGCACCGCGCGGTGCGGGCGCCGGAGCGAGCGCCGCGAGTTCGCGCAGGTCCATGCTGAAACCGGTGGCCGGTCGCGCGCGACCGAACGCCTTGCCGACTTCGTCGTAGCGTCCGCCCCGCCCCACGGCGTTGGCGCTGCCGGCGACGTAGGCCGCGAACACCACGCCGCTGTGATAGTGGTAGCCGCGCAGTTCAGCCAGATCGACCAGCAGCGTGTCCACACGCGATTGCAGCGCGGCCACGATGGTGCGCAGCTGTTCGAGGCACTGCAGCACCTCCGGCCAGGCCGGCAGCACCGCACGCGCTTCGTCCAGCACCGCAGGTTCGCCGTAGAGCCGCGGCAACGCCAGGATGGCATTGCGCGCCTCCGCCGGCAGATCTGCCGTCAGGCTCTTCAGCCACGGCACGTCCTTGCGCTGCAGCGCCTGGAACAGTTCCGATTCGAGGTCTGCGTGGAGCTGCGCGCGCGTCACCAGCGCCCGGAACAGGCCCACGTGCCCCAGATCCAGGTGCAGGTCACGGATGCCGGCGGCGCTGAGCGCATCGAGCATCAGACGCTGGATCTCGATGTCGCTTTCGACGCCGGCGTGGCCGTACAGCTCGGCACCGATCTGCAGCGGTTCGCGCGTGCGGCCGAGATCCGCAGGCAGCGCGTGCAGCACGGTGGCGCAATAGCACAGGCGCGTCACGCCCTCGCGGTTCAACAGGTGCGCGTCGATGCGAGCCACTTGCGGCGTGATGTCCGCGCGCAGGCCCACCATGCGGCCCGAGAGCTGGTCCACCAGCTTGAACGTGCGCAGATCCAGGTCGTGCCCGGTACCGGTGAGCAGCGACTCGAGGTACTCGAGCATCGGCGGCATCACCAGCTCGTAGCCATGCACGCGGAAGAGATCGAGCAGCACGCGCCGCAGCGCCTCCACCCGCTTGGCCTCGGCGGGCAGCAGGTCTTCGACGTGCTCCGGCAGGAGCCAGTTGTGCAACGAATTCATTGCCAAGGTCTAGTCGCCCCGAACGAGCGCGAGGAGCAGCAGCCCGGCGAGCATGGCGGTCAATCCGATGAAGCGGAGCTGGCCGTCGGACAGTTCGGTCAGCTTGCGGAACGCTTCGCGCCATACGCCCGGAAACAGGAACGGCAGCAGCCCCTCGAGGACGAGCATCAGCGCCACTGCCGTCAACAATATCTCGTTGCTCACGGCTCCCCCGGGGCGCGCGTCCGAGCAGCTTCGCTCAGCGCTTGCCGGCTCCCTTCATGTACTTGAAGAACTCCGAGTTGGGCTCCAGCACCAGCACGTCGCTCTTGTTGCGGAAGCTCTGACGATAGGCCTCGAGGCTGCGATAGAACGAGTAGAACTCGGGGTTCTCCTGGAACGCCTTCGCGTAGATCGCGGAGGCCTTCGCGTCGCCCTCACCCTTGGTGCGCTGTGCATCGCGATAGGCTTCGGCGATGATGACTTCGCGCTTCTTGTCGGCTTCGGCGCGGATCTTTTCGGATTCGGCAAAACCGGTGGAGCGCTGTTCCTTGGCGGCCCGCTGCCGTTCGGCTTCCATCCGCCGGTACACCGATTCGCTCACTTCCGGGGGCAGATCGACGCGCTTCAAGCGCACGTCGAGCACCTGGACGCCGATTTCGCGCGCGGCATCGTCGGCGCGCTTGCGCATCACTTCCATCACCCGGTCACGTTCACCCGACACGAGTTCGTGGATGGTGCGCTGGCCGAACTCGTCACGCAGGCTGTCGTTCACCTTCTGCGACAACCGGCGCTTGGCGCCGTCCTCGTCGTCCCGCACCGAGATGTAGTACTGCTTAACGTCGATGATCTTCCACTTCACGAAGGAGTCGACCAGGACGTTCTTCTTCTCCTTGGTGATGAAGAGGTCCGGTTCTTCCGAATCGATCGTCAGGATGCGGATGTCGAACAGCTTCACGCGGTCGACCAGCGGGAGCTTGGCGTAGAGGCCGGGTTCCTTCTTGACCGCCACGATCTCGCCGAGGCGGAACACGATCGCATTCTGGCGCTGGTCCACGGTGTAGAGAGACAGGCTCGCCAGCACCAGCAAAGCGATGATGGCGACCAGGACGCCGCCGAGGTTCTTGCTCATGGCCGGGCCTCCCGATCGCGGCTGCGGAACGCATCGCGCGAGCGCGCCACGGGTTCCGACGAGGGTTGCGGTGCGGCTTGCTGATCGGTCATGGCGGGTGGCTTGGCCGCCCCGCTCTCGATCGCCCCGCCCGCGGCGACCGCACCGCTCATCTGCAGGATCTTGTCGAGCGGCAAGAACAGCAGGTTGCTGCCGTTCTTCTGGTCCACGATCACCTTGCTGGTGTTGCTGAGCACCTGCTGCATCATATCGAGGTAAAGACGATCGCGCGTGACTCCCGGAGCCTTGCTGTACTCGACCAGCACCTGCTTGAAGCGCGAGGCCTCACCTTCGGACGTGGCGACCACGCGCTGCTTGTAGGCTTCCGCCTCCTGCCGCAGCCGCGCCGCCGTACCTTCAGCCTTCGGCACGACATCGTTGAAATAGGCCTCGCCTTCGTTTCTCTGGCGCTCGCGGTCCTGGCCTGCCTTGACCGCATCGGCGAATGCCGCCTGCACTTCGGCCGGCGGCTGCGCATTCTGCATCGTCACCTGGTTGATGCTGATGCCGGTTTCGTAGCGGTCGAGGATTTCCTGCATGAGCTTGCGCGCCAGCGCCGTGATGTCAGCCCGTCCCTCGTACAGCACGCGATCCATGCGGCTCTTGCCAACAATTTCGCGGATCGCCGACTCCGCCGCCTGACGTACCGTGTCGTCCGGGCTGCGGTTCTTGAGCAGATAGGCCTCAGGATCCTTCAACACGTATTGCACCGCGAACTGCACGTCGACGATGTTCTCGTCGTCGGTCAGCATCAGCGATTCCTTGGCGACCTTGCTGCGCACGTCGTTGCGATAGCCCACTTCGACGGTCCGCACGCCCGAGATGTTGACCACCTCGGCCGACTCGATAGGGTATGGCAGGTGCCAGCGCGGACCGGGATCGGTCTGCTCCACCACCTTGCCGAAGCGAAACACCACACCCCGCGACGCCGCATCGACGATGTAGAAACCGCTCGCGATCCACACCGCCACCACCAGCACGATCAGCACGACCGGCCCGTTGCCGAACTGCCGGATGCCGCCGCGACCACCGCCGTCACCCGGATCGGTACCGCGTCCTTTGCCGCCGAACATGCCGGCCAGCTTTTGGTTGAAGCGCGCCCAGATCTCGTCCAGGTCGGGCGGACCGTCGCCGCGGCGCTTTCCCCATTGGGGATCGTTCAATGCCATACGTTCAGATTCCTGTGCTCGGGTGCGGCTGAATCGGGGGTTCGAGAAGCCCGGATCAGGCGGCTTCGAGGCGGCCTTCGGGCAGCGGCGCAGCGGCAGGTCGGGCGAGCTGCTCGAGGGCAGCTCTGAGGTGCTCGAGCCCAGCGCCGGACAAGGCGCTCAGCCTTAGCCGCGAGATGCTACCACAGTCATCCACTTCCACCCCGGGTTCCAGTTCCGCCAGATCGATCTTGTTGAAGACGAGAATCTGCCGCACGTCCTCGGCACCGATGGCCGCGAGGACGCCATTCACCTCGCGCATCTGCGCCTCGCGGTCGGGACTCGATGCGTCGACCACGTGCAACAGCAGATCGGCCCTTGCCGTTTCGTCCAGCGTGGCGCGGAACGCCTCCACCAGGGTATGCGGCAGATGCCGGATGAATCCGACCGTATCGGACAGCACTATGTTCCCGTGAGGCGTGTGCACCCGGCGCGAAGTGGTGTCGAGCGTCGCGAAGAGCTGATCGGCGGCGTACGCCCCGGAATGGGTCAGCGCATTGAAGAGCGTCGACTTGCCGGCGTTGGTGTACCCCACCAGCGATACCGCGGGGACGCTGTTGCGCTCGCGGGCACGCCGCTGCGTCTGGCGCTGCCGACCGAGGCGAGCCAGGCGGTCCTTCAGGAACTTGACGCGCTTCGCCAGCAGTCGCCGGTCGGTCTCGAGCTGGGTTTCGCCGGGGCCGCGCAGACCGATGCCGCCCTTCTGTCGTTCGAGGTGGGTCCAGCCGCGCACCAGACGTGTGGCGAGGTGTTCCAGCTGCGCGAGTTCCACCTGCAGCTTGCCCTCGTTGCTCTTGGCGCGCTGCGCGAAGATGTCGAGAATGAGTGCGGTGCGGTCCACCACGCGGCAGCCCAGCTCGCGTTCGAGATTGCGTTCCTGCGCGGGGGACAGCTCGTGGTTGAAGAGAACCATGTCCGCTTCAGCTCCGGCCACCGCGTCGGCGATCTCGCGCACCTTGCCGCTGCCGGCGAAGGTGGAAGCATCCGGTCTCTGGCTGCGGCCGAGGATCTCGGCAACCGCCGTCACGCCCGCGCTGCGTGCGAGTTCGCGCAACTCGGTGGTGGCTTCCACCGCTTCGAGCTCACCGTTCATGAGGCTCACCAGCACGGCGCGGTCGCCGCCGGCATGTCGATCAAACATGCGCTAGAGCCTGGTTGTCGGATCCCCGCAACCGGTCACGGCCGCAGCAGCGGCCGAGCAAATATCATCTCACCCACCGCACCCAAGATGCACCGTGCGGCTGTGCGCCCCAGCCTCGCCGGGCGCTGCTCAATCACGGCCAATGAAATCTCAGCTTTCAGACGCGTGCTCAGTGGAGAAATTGACCGGACGGGCGGGTACGACGGTCGAGATCGCGTGCTTGTACACCATCTGGGTGACGGTATTCTTCAGCAGTACGACGTATTGGTCGAAAGACTCGATCTGACCCTGGAGCTTGATGCCGTTCACGAGGTAGATGGAGACGGGTACATGTTCCTTGCGCAGTGTGTTCAGGAACGGGTCTTGTAGCAGTTGCCCTTTGCCGCTCATCGCCGCACTCCTTCTTGATTTTGTGCGGGGCTACTGTACTGGAATTCAGGGGTGGTTACCATAGCAGACCCGGCACCGCAACCGGCCTCCCACCGCCGGGCTCCTTACCGATCTCTTTCAGCAAAGGGATTCCGGCCCTTCTTGAACTGCACCCGGAGCGGGGTGCCCTCCAGGTCGAACGCCTCCACGAAGCAGCGCTCCAGGTAGCGCCGATAGCTGTCCGGCACGTGATCCAGGGCATTGCCGTGGATCACGATCAACGGCGGATTGGATCCGCCCTGGTGCGCATAGCGCAGTTTTGGTCGGATGAGACCGGCACGAGGCGGTTGCTGGCGCCCGACGGCGTCGATCAGCACCCGGGTCAGGCGCGGTGTTGAGAGTTTCGCCATGGCGGCTGCATAGGCGGCATCGATGGAATCCAGCACCGCCGGGACGCCCGAACCTCGCAAAGCGGAGATATGGTGTACCCGGGCGAAGCCCAGGAAGTTCAGCTTGCGGGCGTAATCGCGCTTCACCTGCTCGCGCCTCTCCGGGTCGAGCCCTTCCCACTTGTTGACCGCGACCACCAGCGCCCGGCCGGCTTCGGTGATGAACCCGGCCACGTGGGCGTCCTGGTCGGTGATGTCCTGGCGCGCATCCAGCACCAGCACCACCACGTTGGCATCCTCGACGGCCTGCAGCGTCTTGATGACGGAGAACTTCTCCACCGCCGCCTCGACCTTGCCGCGGCGCCGCAAACCGGCCGTGTCGATGATCGTGTACGGCCGCCCGTTGCGTTCGAAATCCACGTAGATGCTGTCGCGCGTGGTGCCGGGTTCATCGAACGCGATCATGCGTTCCTCGCCGAGCACCGCGTTGACCAGCGTCGACTTGCCCACGTTCGGCCGGCCGACGATGGCGATCTTGGGGTGCTTCGCCGGCGCTTCCTCATCGACGTACGGCACGTCGGCCAGCACCAGGTCCACCAGTTCGCGTACGCCGTCACCGTGCGCCGCGGAGATGGGCAGCGGGTCGCCCAGGCCCAGCTCGTGGAACTCGGCCGCCGCGATCTCGGGCCGGTGCCCTTCGGCCTTGTTGACGGCCAGCCACAGCTTGCGGCCGCTGCGCCGCAGGCGCTCCGCGACGGTGCGGTCCTGGGGCGTCAGTCCCTGGCGCAGATCCACCAGCATGATGACGGCATCGGCCTCGTCCACCGCCTGCATGGTCTGGCGCGCCATCTCGAACAGGATGCCGTCCTTCGCCACGGGCTCCAGGCCGCCGGTGTCCACCACCAGATAGGGCTTGCCGCCGATCCGCCCCTGCCCGTAGTGACGGTCGCGCGTGAGCCCGGGCAGGTCGTGCACGATGGCATCGCGCGAGCGCGTGAGCCGGTTGAACAGCGTCGACTTGCCCACATTGGGCCGCCCCACGAGCACGATCGTCGGCTTCATCGGGATGACCCAGGTCTGCTATCGGATGGTGATCGCGTAGATGCTGCCTTCACGCGTCTGGACCAGCAGGTTGCCGGGTCCCACCGGGAGTGGGGCCGTGGTGATCGGACCACCGTCGGTGGACATGCGCGCCGCGATCGACCCATCGTCGCGGTCGAAGAAATGCAGATAACCCTCATAGTCGCCCACCACCACGTACTTGCCGACCACCGTGGGCGAACCCAGGCGGCGGTACGACAGCAGTTCCTGCTTCCAGATGCTGGCCCCGCTCTCGCGGTCGATCGCGTTGAGGTGGCTCGCTTCGTCCACGTAGTAGAAGTAGCGCTCGTCGACGCCCAGTCCGCCGGTGCCCGACGCGTTGCGGGCCCACGACAGGGTGCCGCGCTGGGTCTCGAAGCAGGCGATGCGACCCTGGAACGCCACGGCGCACGCCTGGCCATCCTCGACGACCGGCACGCTCACGACGTCGGTCACGCGCTCCAGTTCGGTTTCGCCGCGCGGCTGCGACACCGAGGCCTCCCACATCAGCGTCCCGTTGGCTAGGCTCAGCGCGATCATCTTGCCGCCCGGCAGGCCGGCGTAGACCACGCCCTTCTCGATCGCGACCCCGGCCTCGGTGCGGATCAGCAGTGCCGGAAGGGTTGCGATGTACTCCCATTTGCGGCTGCCGTCGGCCGCGTCGAGACCGTGGATGTGACCGTCGCCGCTGCGCACCACGACGATGCCCTCGCTGATGGACGGCGCGCTCAGTACCTCGCTCGACACCTGCGCCTGCCATTTCGCCTTGCCCTTGGAATCGAACGCCAGGACCGCGCCCTTGGTGGTCCCGACCACGATGGTGCCGTCGAATGCCTCGACCCCGCCGGAAAGCTTGGCCTTGGTCTTGATGTCCCAGCGCGTGCGGCCCTTGGCGGCATCGATGCGTGCGATCTTGCCGTCAAAGCCCGCCACGAAGAAGTCGCCGTCCCATACGCCCGGCGAGAAGACGTAGCGGCCAGAATCGCCGGCGGACGACTTCCACGCCACCTTGGCCGTGGCCTTCGGCTTGAAATCCTTCAGTTCGGCAGGTTTCGGCCCGGAACTCCGCGAGCATGCCGCCACCAGGACGCAGGCCGCGACCAGCAGAAGGCCCCGCTGCACGAACCCAATCTTCACTTGGCGGCACCCAGCGCGTCGCGTTTAACTTCGACCACGTTCCGGTAGGTGTTGGACTTGGGCAGTTTGTCGAGCGCGGCCTGATAGGCGAGGCGCGCCTCGGACAGCTTGCCCGCCGCGACGTACACATCGCCGCGCGCGTCGGCGAAGAGCGCGGCGAACGGCTCGGGATGAGCGGCCGAAAGCACCTTGAGAGCGTCGTCATAGTTCTTGTCGTCGAGGAGCAAGGCGGCCAGCCGCAGGTTCGCGAGCGCCCGGGTCGGTTCGTCGCGCGCGTTGTCGGCGGCCCAGCGCAGCTGCTCCTCGGCGCCCTTGGCATCGCCGGCCTCCACCGCCGTCTTCGCCGCGAGCAGCGCTCCGCGCGCCGCATAGGCGGTCCGCGCGTAGTCGGCCCGCAGCTGCTTCACGAGGTCGGCGGTGCGCTTCGCGTCGCTCACCCGCACCGCTTCTTCGAGCTGAGCGAAAACGTCCGACGCCTTGTTCGCGGTCTGGGTCTTGTAGTACAGCCAGCCCTGGACGCCCGCCACGCCGACGATGAACGCGATCACCGCCGCGATCACCAGCCGCCCGTACTGCTTCCACCAGGATTTCAGCGCATCGATCTGTTCCTGCTCTTCGAGATCGTAGACAGCCATGTTCAGTCATCCCCTCCGTTGGTGAGCAGGCCGATCAGATCGTCGATGCCGACCGTTGCCTGCTCCTTGAGTTCACGCAGCGCCTTCAGGCTCGCTTGACCCCGCGCCGCCTCGTCGTCGCCGACGATCACCGCCCATTTCGCGCCGCTCGCGTCGGCGCGTTTCATCTGCGACTTGAAACTGCCGCCGCCGCTGTGCATGACGACGTTCACTCCGGCATCCCGCAACCGCTCCGCCACCGTCCATGCATGCAGCTCCGCCTGCTCACCGCTCCATACCAGATACGCATCCGGGGCACCGAGCGGCTTCGCCGTCTGGCTTTCCGCGATCAGCGCGATCAGACGCTCCACGCCCATCGCGAAACCGCAGCCGGGCGCCGGCTTGCCGCCGATCTGTTCGATCAGGCCGTCGTAGCGGCCGCCCGCGCAGACGGTACCCTGCGCGCCCAGCCGCGTCGTCACCCATTCGAACACGGTGCGATTGTAATAGTCGAGGCCGCGCACCAGCCGCGGGTTGATGCGGTACTCGAGACCGGCGTTGCGGATGAGGCGTTGCAGATCCTCGAAATGCTTGAGCGACTCCTCGTCGAGGTCGTCGATCAGCCGCGGCGCCGCCTCGATCAGCCCCTGCATCGCCGGGTTCTTGCTGTCGAGCACGCGCAGCGGATTGGTGTGCAGGCGCCGCTTCGAATCCTCGTCGAGCGCGTCCTGATGCTTCTCCAGGTACTGCACCAGACGCGCACGGTAGCGTGCCCGCGCTTCGCTCGACCCTAGCGTGTTGATCTCGAGTTCGATGCCGTCGAGCCCGAGATCCTTCCAGAGCCTGGCACCCATCACGATCAGTTCGGCGTCCACGTCCGGCCCGCCGTAGCCGAGGGCCTCGGCCCCCACCTGATGGAACTGCCGGTAGCGCCCCTTCTGGGGCCGCTCGTGCCGGAACATCGGACCGGAGTACCAGATCTTCTGGCCGCCGCCGTAGAGCAGGTTGTGCTGGATGGCCGCACGCACGCACGATGCGGTGCACTCCGGCCGCAACGTGAGGCTGTCGCCGTTCAACCGGTCGGTGAAGGTGTACATCTCCTTCTCGACGATGTCGGTGACCTCGCCGATGGAACGCACGAAGAGCTCGGTGCGCTCGACGATGGGCGTGCGCAGGCGGCGGTAGCCGTAGCGCTCGAGCAGCGCCTGCACCGTGTCTTCGAAGAACTGCCACAGTGGCGCGTCGTCCGGCAGCACGTCGTTCATGCCGCGGATGGCTTGAATGGGTTCGCTCATGGATGATCCGGCAACGGGACCTCGGGCGCGGCGCGGCGGCCGCGCATCAGCCGACGGTGTGCGCCTCGCCCTCGGTTGAATGTGCGGCAGCCGCGCCGTAGCGGGTGCGCACGTAGTCCTCGACGATGGCCTGGAATTCCTCGGCGATGCGCTCGCCCTTCAGCGTGACGGTCTTGCGGCCATCGACGAACACCGGGGCCACCGGCGTCTCGCCAGACCCGGGCAGGCTGATGCCTACGTTCGCGTGCTTGCTCTCGCCGGGACCGTTCACGACGCAGCCCATGACGGCCACGTGCATGTCCTCGACCCCCGGATAGCGGCCGCGCCACGCCGGCATCTGCTGACGGAGATAGCTCTGGATGCGCGCCGCGAGTTCCTGGAACACCGTGCTCGTGGTCCGCCCGCAACCGGGACACGCGATCACGAGCGGCGCGAAGCTGCGCAGGCCCATGGTCTGCAGGATCTCCTGCGCCACGATCACTTCCTGGGTGCGGTCGCCGCCGGGTTCCGGCGTGAGCGACACGCGGATGGTGTCGCCGATGCCTTCCTGCAGCAGCACACCCATCGCCGCGGTGGATGCGACGATGCCCTTCGATCCCATGCCGGCCTCGGTAAGACCGAGATGCAGCGGATAGTCGCAGCGCGCGGCGAGATCGCGATAGACGCGGATCAGATCCTGCACCCCGCTCACCTTGGCGGAGAGCACGATGCGATCGCGCGGCAGGCCCAGCGCTTCGGCCTGGGCGGCGCTTTCCAGCGCGGACGTGACCAGCGCCTTGCGCGTCACGTCGACGGCTTCTTCCGGCTGCGTGAGGCGCGCGTTCTCGTCCATCAGGCGCGCCAGCACTTCAGGGTCGAGGCTGCCCCAGTTGACGCCGATGCGCACCGGTTTGCCGTAGCGGCAGGCCATCTCGATCATGGTGGCGAACTGCTCGTCGCGCTTCGAACCCTTGCCGACGTTGCCGGGGTTGATGCGGTACTTGTCGAGGACCTCGGCGCACTCGGGCACCTGGGTCAGCAACCGATGGCCGTTGAAATGAAAGTCACCCACCAGCGGCACGTTGCAGCCCATCGCATCGAGCTTCGTGCGGATCGCGGGAACCGCGGCCGCGGCTTCCTGGGTGTTAACGGTGATGCGCACCACTTCGGAACCGGCGCGCGCAAGGGCTGCCACCTGGCGCGCCGTACCTTCGGCATCGGCCGTGTCGGTGTTCGTCATGGACTGCACCATGACGGGCGCATCGCCGCCCACCAGGACGTGACCGATCCGGACCTGGCGGGAGCGGCGGCGACCAGATAGCGACGACATCCGGCCTACTCCAGTGTGAGGCGCGCCACGTCGGTACGCGTGTGCGGCGCCAGATCGACGGTCTTGCCGTTGTACGTGAGGCTCACGCCCGCGGCATTGCCCACCACCAGCGAGAACGGCGGCTGGCCGCGCACCACCCGGATGCTGCCCTCGGGGTTCAACTGGCCGAAGATGACGTTGCCGTCGCGATCGCGCACTTCCACCCAGGACTCGCGGCTGAAAGTCATGCGGATTGCAGGTCCGGTGCTGCCGACGGTACGCACCGACGGCGCGGCGGGAGCGGTCGCGGCCGGCGGCGCCGGCGTTGCATGGGGTACGGGCGGCGGTGTCGGCGCAGCGGCCGGGGCCGGCAGTGTCGAAGTCGGCGCGACTGCGGCCGGCTCGGGAACCGGCGTCTGCGGGGCCGGTGCGGGAGTCGGCTGAGGCGCGGGCGCCGTGGCGGCGGGCGGCATCTCGAGCGCCGGCGATTGGGCCGGGGTCTCGGTCGGGGCGACGCCGACCGGCACGTCGACGGAGGCCGGTTGCGGCGTGCGGTCGCGCGTCGCGAGATAACCGGTCACGAGGATGACCGCCGCGCCGATCAGGTAGACCGGCCAGCGGCTGCGCGACTCGCCTGCCGCGGACTCCACGATCGGAACGGCCGCACCGCGCTCGAGCGACGCAGATGCCTTGGCTTCGCTCTCCATCGTGCGGGGTGCCATCAGCCGGTCGACCGTGCGCACCATGGGCTCGGGATCGAGACCGAGCAGTCGCGCATAGTTGCGCAGGAATCCGCGTACGAACACGGGACCGGGCAGCGCCGCGAAGTCGTCGCGCTCGAGGGCTTCCACCTGGCGCGGTGCGAGCTTGAGCTGGCGCGCAACGTCAGTCAGGCTCAACGACTGGCGCCGCCGCTCCTCCTGGAGCGCAGCGCCGGGGCCCGGTTCCGGTGCGGCCGCGGCCGGGGTCGCGTTCTCGGTCACGGTGGTGGCCTCGTTCATTCCAGGCGTCCTTCGTCGAAGGCGCGCGTCTCCGCCGATTCGGGGAACCGGTTGCGCAGCTGCGCGCCGTAGGCGGCCATGGCGCTGCGATCACCCATCAGGCGCGACAGACGCGCTCCGTACAGCAGCGTACCGGCATCGGGCGACGGCACGACCTGCATGAAGCGCGTGAGGGCCGTCTTCGCCTGCGCGATGTCGCCCTTGGAGTAATAGAGTTGCGACAGGTTGATCAGTGCGCGCGCATCGTCGGGCTTCAGCTTGAGCGCACGCAGGAAGAAGTCCTCGGCGGAAGCCAGGTCACCGGCTCTGCGCGAGCAGATCCCGGCGTTGACGTAGGCATCCTCGACCCGGTTGTAGAGCGGGTTGCGGATCGCGGCGAGGAAGTACTTGACCGCTTCCTTCTCCTGCTTGCGATCGCACAGGAACCGGCCGTAGTTGTTATTGACGTCGGAATCGTTCGGATCGAGCCGCAACGCTTCCTGGAACCGCTTGCGCGCCTTGTCGTCTTCCTTGAGCGCCATGTGCACCAGGGCGAGCGTGTTGTAGGCCGGCACGTACTTGGGATCGATGGCGATGGCCTCGTTCAGCTCCTGCAGCGCGACACCGAGCTTGCCGATCTCGTAGTAGTTGGCGCCCAGCTCGGTGTGGATGCGCGCGCGCTCCAGCGCACTCGCCGGCGTCGGCCGGGTATCGGCCTGCGGCTGGGGTTGCGGCGCGGGCTCCTGCGGCTTCGGTTCCTTCGAACCGCAAGCAGCCAGGAAGACCGCCATCACGACCAGTGCCAGCACCGCCCTCATGCGCGGGTATCCTCCAGGGGTTCGTGCCGTTCGCGGCGCCGGGTGCGATCGAGCACCTGACCGGCCAGTTGACCGCAGGCGCCGTCGATATCGTCGCCGCGCGTCTTGCGCACCGTAGCCACGAATCCGGCGGACAGCAGTTCGCCCTGGAACTCGACGATCGTTTCCGCGCGCGAGCGCTCGAAGCCGGAATCGGGGAACGGATTGAACGGAATCAGGTTGAACTTGCAAGGCAGGTCGCCCACCAGATCGACCAGTTCGCGTGCATGGGACAGCGTGTCGTTCACGCCGCGCAGCATGACATATTCGAACGTGACGAAGTCGCGCGGCGAACCGGCACGTTGCCATTTGGCAGCCACGCCGGTCGGCACCGGATCGTCCTCGTCGTCCGCACGGTCGGGAGCGCTCGCAGCGCCGTCGATGTAACGACGGCAGGCGGCGAGCAGTTCACGCAGCGGCCATTTCCGGTTGATCGGCACCAGCCGGTCGCGCAGTTCGTTGTTGGGGGCATGCAACGAGACCGCGAGCGACACCGGACAGGCTTCGCGCAGGCGATCCATCCAGGGCACCATGCCCGACGTCGAAAGCGTCACGCGGCGGCGCGAGAGACCGTAACCGTGATCGTCCAGCATCACGCGCATCGCGGTCACGACGTTGTCGAAGTTGGCGAGGGGCTCGCCCATGCCCATCATCACCACATTGGTGACCGGGCGCTTGCCCGCAGCAAGATCGGCACCGAGGGCGCGATTCGCCCACCACAGCTGGCCGATGATCTCGCCCGCGGTCAGATTGCGGTTGAACCCTTGTCGGCCGGTGGAGCAGAACGCGCACTCCAGCGCACACCCCACCTGGCTCGAGACGCACAGCGTGCCGCGCGCCGTTTCCGGAATGAACACGGTCTCGATGCCGTTGCCCGTGCCCACCGACAGCAACCACTTGCGCGTGCCGTCGGCCGCCACGGAATCGCGCGTCACCGTGGGCGCCGTCACCACGACTTCGCCCGCGAGCGCCGCGCGCAGCGACTTCGGCAGATCGGTCATGCCGTCCAGCTCCGACACACCGGCGCGATGGATCCAGCGCATCAGCTGGCGCGCGCGATAGGGCTTCTCGCCGCGGCTTTCCAGCCAGGCGGCGAGCCCCGCAGTGTCGAAGTCGAGCAGGTTGACCGGCATCGTGCTGCTGTCCCCTAGCGCGAGTGGATTTCGAGCGCCGGGAAGAAGTATGCGATCTCGACCGCGGCCGTGTCAGGGCCGTCGGACCCATGCACTGCATTCGCGTCGATCGAATCGGCGAAGTCGGCGCGGATGGTGCCCTTGTCGGCCTTCTTCGGGTCGGTGGCGCCCATCAGCTCGCGGTTCTTCGCGATCGCGTTCTCGCCCTGCAGCACCTGGATCATGACCGGTCCGGAGATCATGAAGTTCACCAGGTCGTTGAAGAAGGGCCGTGCGCGGTGCACTGCGTAGAACCCCTCGGCTTCGGCGCGCGACAATTGCTTCATGCGCGCGGCCACGATCTTGAGGCCGGCCTGCTCGAATCGCGAATAGATCTGTCCGATCACGTTCTTGCCCACGGCATCGGGCTTGATGATCGACAGGGTACGTTCGACTGCCATCGCTTTCTCCGTTACGGTTGGATTTGTCAGGTAATTCAGGAGGATAGCATGACAATCCAGCATGAGCCAAGCAAATTCCAGCGCGCCGGCCGGCGGCGAGCGCCGCGTGCAGACGTTTTCCCACCGAGGCACAAGATGGCATAGCATCCGCGCCAACCAAAAAGTCGTGTCCCGCCATGCCCGAACCGAGGATTCCCGACGAACAGCAGGAGATCAAACGCCGCGCGGTACGCCGGTTAGTGGCGGCACTCGTCCTGATCGCCATCGCCGTGGTCGGCCTGGCGATCCTGGACCGCGTGCTGGACTCGAAGCGGGTCGAGACCCCGCCGCCCGCGCCACCGGTGCCTGAGACCGGGACCCTCCCGGTCAAGCCACCCGAGCCGCCCCCCCCACCTCCGGTCCCGGCCGAGCCCCCGCCCCCGCCGACGGTCACCACGGACGAACCGCCCGCGCCGCCGGCCAAGCTGACCCCGGAAACCAAGCCGGTGACCGAGGCGCCGGTGGTGCGCGAATCCACGGGCGGAACGATCAAACCCGAACCCGCGCCGAAGAAGGTCGCGCCGGCGCCGGTGGCCACCCCGCCCGTGCACCCGCCCGCCGCCACGGCCGAGGCAAAGCCCGCCCCGGTTGAGAAGCCGCCCGAGCCCCCGGCTCGCGGTTTCGTGGTGCAGCTCGGCGTCTTCACCACCCCGGCAAATGCCGAAGCCCTGCGCGAGAAGCTGAAGGCGAACGGCATCGAATCTCACACCGAGACCCGCCTGCAGGTGGGCCCGTTCAAGGACAAGGCCGAAGCCGAAGCGGTGCTGGCGAAGCTGAAGACGATCGGCGTGAAGGGCGTGCTGGTGCCGCAGAAGTAGGTCGGGGCGGCGGGCAGCACGGCGCTCCCATCCCAACCTTCCCCCACCAAGGGTTGGGGGAAGGGGTGTACATCCTCTCCCCCGGCTTTGCCGGGGGAGGGCCAGGGTGGGGGCCCGCTTTCCGCTAGCGCTACCGCACCCCAAGCACGTGCGGCAGCCACAGCGACACCTGCGGCACGTAGGTGACGAGCACCAGATACACCAGCATCACGCCGAGCCACGGCAGACAAGCGATCGACACTTCGGTCATGCCCATCTTCGCCAGGTGGCTCGCCACGAAGAGGTTAAGTCCCACCGGCGGGTGCAGCATGCCGATCTCCATGTTCACCGTCATGATGACCCCGAGATGGATCGGATCGATGCCCAGGCTGAGTGCGATCGGCAGCAGCAGCGGCGCCAGGATCAGCACGATGGAGCTGGGTTCCATGAACTGGCCGGCAGCGAGCAGCACGAGGTTCACCACGATGAGGAACATCCACGGTGAAAGCTCCTGCGCCGTCACCCACGCCGAGATCGACTGGGGGATCTGCTCCGACGTGAGCAGATAGGAAAACAGCACGGCGTTGGTCACGATGTACAGCAGCATCGCACTGGTGTTGGCCGCCGAGAGCAGCACCTTGCCGGTGTCGCGCAGCCGCAGATCGCGATAGATGAACACTGCCGCGATGAACGCGTAGACCGCGCTCACGGCAGCCGCCTCGGTCGGCGTCATCAGGCCGCCGTAGATGCCGCCCATCACGACGACCACCAGCAGCAGGCCCCAGAAGGCTTCGCGGAACGCGGTCCAGACTTCGCGCAGGCCGGCCCGCGGCAGCGTCGGGAAGCCCTTGCGCTTCGCTGTGACGAAAGTGACCGCCATCAGCACCAGGGCCAGCAGGATGCCCGGCACCACGCCGGCGACGAACAGCTTGCCCGCGCTCGTGCTGGTGCTGACCGCATAGATGATCATCACGATGGACGGCGGGATCAGGATGCCGAGCGAGCCGGACGTGGTGATCACACCAACCGCGAACCGCTTCGGATAGCCGGCCTTCATCATGGCCGGCAGCATGATCGAACCGATCGCCGCCACGGTGGCCGGACTCGAACCGGAGATGGTCGCGAAGAAGGCGCACGCGAGAATGGCCGCCATTGCGAGACCGCCGGGCATCCACCCCACCAGCGCGGTGGCGAAGCGGATGATGCGCGCCGCGACTCCGCCTTCGGTCAGGAACGCGCCGGCCAGCACGAAGAACGGGATCGCCATCAGCGCGAAGCTCTCGAGGCCCGTGAACAGGCGCTGCGAGACGATGTCCACGGTCTCCATCGAGAAGTCGGAGAAGCCGACCAGGAACGCCAGCACCGTGAGGCCGAGCGCGATCGAGATGGGCGTGCCGGTCGCCAGCAGCACCAGCAGGATCGCGACGATGATAGCCGCGGTCATGACGTCGAATCGGTCGCCGCGACCGGTGCCACCGAATGGCTCGGCAGCTCACCGCTTCGAAGGAAACGCGTGAGCACCTGCAGGAAGCGGTAGCACATCAACCCCGAGCCGAGCGGGATGCACAGATAGACGATCCAGCGCGGCCATTCGAGATCGGGCGTCACCTGGCCGGTTTCGTGCATGAACATCACCCAGCGTGCGCCCAGCACCGCGATGATGGACGTGAACAGCGCGCCCAGCAGGAGCGCCAGCACCACCAGCCGTTTGCGCCACGCCGGCGACGCATGCATCACCAGGAGGTCCACGCCGATATGGATGCCGGTCCGCACGCCGTACGCGGCACCGAACTTCGCCATCCAGATGAACAGGAAGATGCAGAGCTCCTGGGCCCAGGTGAGATCGATGCGGCCGGTGTAGTCCCACAGCCAGTCGATCTTCGCGCTCGCGCGGTGCACCACGGCGAGGAAGATGATCACGGTCGCGACCGCCATGAAGCTGGCGATCAGCCACTCCTCCAGGTGATCGATGAGACGGTTCAGCGCCCGCATGGCCGCAACGTCGGACGCGCCGTCACTTCTTGCGGCGTTCCTGCTCCACCTGCGCGGCCACCGCGTAGATCGACTGGATCAGGTCGCGCCCGATGACCGACTCGAACTCCTTGTGCACCGGCAGCAGCGCCTGCTTCCATTCCTCGCGCTGCTTCGCATCCAGCGCATACACCTCCGTGGTGCCGGCCTGCTTCACCAGTGCCAGCGCATCGGCGTTTTCCTTGGCCGCGATGGCGCGCTCGTAGCGCGTGGCGTCCTTCATCGCGCCTTCGAGCGCCGTGCGCACGTCCGGCGGCAGGCCGTCCCAGAACTTGCGGTTCACGATGACCGCGTAGACCAGATAGCTGTGGTCCGAGATCGTGAGGTGCTTCTGCACCTCGTGCATCTTCTGGGTGTAGAGATTCGAGATCGGGTTCTCCGCGCCGTCCACGACACCCTGCTGCATGGCGGTGTAGACCTCGCTGAACGCCATCACCTGCGGCACGCCGCCCAGTTGCCGCACGGTCGCCGCCAGCACCTTGGAGGACTGGATGCGCAGCTTGACGCCGCGGAAATCCGCAGGCTTGCGCAACGGCTTGCTGCACGAGAATTCCTTGAAGCCGTTGTCCCAGAACGCGAGGCCGCGGATGCCCTTGGGTTCCAGCTTCGCCATCAGCTTCTGGCCCACCTCGCCGTCGGTCACGCGATACACGGTCTCGGTGTTGTCGAAGATGTACGGCAGGTCGAACACTTCGAACTCGCGCACGCCGAGCGGTCCGAACTTCGATACCGAGGGCGCCAGCATCTGCACCGCGCCGCGCTGGAGCGCCTCGAGTTCGTCGCCGTCCTTGTAGAGCTGGCTGTTGGGATACAGCTCGACCTTCACGCGGCCCTTGGTCGCGGCCTCGGCCAGCTGCTTGAACTTCTCCGCGGCCTTGCCCTTGGGCGTATCGGGCGCCACCACGTGGCTGAACTTGATCGTGATGGTCTGCGCCGGAGCAGCGCCCGACCACAGCATCGCGCCGACGAGAATCGATGAAAGGAGCGTGCGCATGACGATGGGGATGAACGAATCGATCGAGTGTAGCACGCGTCTTTCGCGACTCCCGGCCGCTCAGCCTCGTGCGAGTTCGAAGTGCAGCGAGGCCTCGCCCTCGCCCGCCGCCCATCCCGGATCGATGCCGAGTCCCGGGACCCAGACCACGTGGCCGTCCACGCACAGCAGCGGCAAGCGATTGCGCTCCCAGGGCGCCACGCCGTGTTCCTGGAAGAGTTTCTTCAGTTCGCGGCGCGGGCGATTGGCACCCGTCCGGAAGCGCTCGCCGCCCTGCCGCGTACGCAACAGCACGTCGTGGCCGATCAGCCGGTCGCGCGCGATGCCTTCGCCCACCCCGCCGTGGACCACGACCACGCGACCGTCCGCCAGCGGGACGCGCGGCTGGCCGCACCAACGGACGCTCCACGGCTCGTCGGAGGCGATCGGTGCGAGGCGCACGCGGTCGCGATAGCGGCGCAGCACATGCGCCCCGATCACGACTTCGGGCGACGCATCGGGCGCTGCGTCGGCCAGTTGCCGCAACGCTTCGTCGAGACGTACCCGCGGCGGCATCGCGACGCCGTCGTCGCGCAGCCAGCGCCGGAGCGCGTTGGCCGCACGAAGCGGTCCGAGTGCGGTCAGTCCCGCGATGTCGACCCCATCTTCCGACACGAGGTCGGCAAGATCGGCAACGGCCACGGTATCGGCCAGCGCTGCCGCGTCGGCCGCGTTGCGCGCGGCACGCGCGAGCGCCTCACGATAGCCGGGATAGTGGCCTTCGAGCTGCGGCAGCACGTTGAGGCGCAGATGGTTGCGTGCGTACGCCGGATCGCCGTTGGATTCATCCTCGATCCAGGCGAGACCGCGTTCGCGCGCCCAGCCTTCGATGTCGCTGCGCGACACGTCGATGAGCGGTCGGATCAATCGCCCACGCCCCAGAGGCCGCTCGAACGGCATGCCGGCGAGGCCGTCGGGACCCGCGCCGCGCAGCAGTTGCAGCAGCACTGTCTCGGCCTGATCGTCGAGGTTATGGGCGAGCGCCACGCAATCGGCATCGAGCGCCCGATAGGCGGTGTAGCGAGCCTTGCGCGCTTCCGCCTCGATGCCCCGGCCGCTGTCGCGTCGCACTTCCACCCGCTCGACGTGCAGCGGAATGTCGCGGGCACGGCACAGGGTCGCACAGAAATCGGCCCACGCATCGGCGTTCGGGCTGAGTCCGTGGTGCACGTGAATCGCCGCCAGCGTGTATCCGGACGTCGCCGCCCGCTCATGCAGGAGGTCGAGCAGCACCACGGAGTCCACACCACCGCTCAAGCCGACGACGAGACGTCGCCCGGTCAGTTCCACCTCTTCGAGCCGCCGGGCCACCCGAAGCGGCAAGGCGCTCGGCGTCGTCATGGCGGCGTTCGCGCTAGGTGCGCGGGGTGACTTCCTTGAACTTCCCGTAACTCAGCAGACGCTCGAACCGCGTTTCGAGCAGGTCGTCGAGCGACTTCGCCTGCACGTCCTTCAGTGCTTCGGTCAGGGCCTTGCGCATCGCCTGCATGGTCGCACCGTGGTCGCGATGGGCACCACCCAACGGCTCGGAGATGACCTTGTCGGCGAGCCCCAGCGTCTTCAGCCGGCTCGCCGTGATGCCCAGCGTCTCGGCCGCTTCCGGTGCCTTGTCGGCGCTCTTCCAGAGGATGGACGCACAACCCTCCGGCGAGATCACCGAGTAGATCGAGTACTGCAGCATCATCACCGTGTCGCCCACGGCGATGGCGAGCGCGCCGCCGGAACCGCCTTCGCCGATGATGGTGCAGATGATCGGCACGCGCAGTTCGGCCATGGCGAACAGGTTGCGGCCGATGGCCTCGGACTGGCCCCGCTCCTCCGCGCCGACGCCCGGATAGGCCCCCGGCGTGTCGATGAAGGTGAACACCGGCACCGCGAACTTCTCCGCCAGCCGCATCAGCCGCAGCGCCTTGCGGTAGCCCTCGGGCTTCGGCATGCCGAAGTTGCGGTAGATCTTGTCCTTGGTGTCGCGCCCCTTCTGGTGGCCGATCACGACACAGGACTGGCCGCCGAAGCGCGCCAGGCCACCCACGATCGCAGGATCCTCGGCGAAGGTGCGGTCGCCGTGCAGCTCCTCGAAATCGGTGAACAGGTTCTGGATGTAGTCGAGCGTATAGGGGCGCTGCGGATGGCGGGCCACCTGCGAGATCTGCCACGCGGACAGCTTGCCGTAGATGTCCTTGGTGAGCGTGTTGCTCTTCTTCTGCAGGCGCGAGATCTCCTCCGAGATGTCGAGCGCGGAGTCGTCCTGCACGAAGCGGAGCTCCTCGATCTTCTGCTCGAGCTCCGCGATGGGCTGCTCGAAATCCAAAAAGGAGGTTTTCATGGCGGCGGGATTATAGCCGCGTCATTTGCCATAGGCGGAACTAAGGTATTCGACGATGGCCCGGGCGTCCTCCTCCTTCACCGGGGCTCCCATCACCTTGATCATCTTGTTGACCGATCCCTCCCAGCCCTTGCGGTCCAGGAACGGGGAGTTCATCTGAATGTAGTCGAGGCTGTGGCAGGCCACGCAGTTGGCCTCCACCAGCGCCCGGCCCGGGGCATCCTTCAGCTCGACGGCGTCCTCGCCCGCCTGTACGAGGCCCGCGCTCAGCAATGCGACCGTCAGCAGTGTTCGCATGATGGTTCCTCAGGCGCAGACGATCGGAATCCGCTGCACCACGTTGTTGTGGTAGCCGGCCGGGTTGAAGACGAGATCGAAAGTCTGGGTCGCACCGATCCGGTTGGTGGCCTTGGCCATCACCACGTACTCGCCCGGCTTCGGCACGAACGCGAAGCTCCACTGCCGCCACGAGAAACGACCGAGATCGGGCCCCAGTTCCGCCAGTTCCCAGGTCTTGCCGCCGTCGCGCGAGACTTCCACCCGCGCGATGCCGTAACCGCCGTCCCAGGCAATGCCGCGCACGAACAGCGGCGAGTTGGCCTTGTAGGTCATGCCCTCGCGCAGATTGGTCACGAGCGAGTTCACCACCATCTCGGTGATCGGCGTATTGGCGTCGGTCTCCTGCGAGAGGAATCGGTCCACCACCGGAAACTTCCCCTTCGGAATGCGATAGGCCGGGTTCATCCAGAAGCCCTTGAACGGCTGCGACAGCACCTGGATCGACGTGAGATGCTTCATCCAGTAGGTCGCGGTCCAGCCCGGCACCACGATGCGGGCGGGGAAGCCGTTCCAGTGCGGCAGCGGTTCGCCGTTCATCTCCCACGCGATCAGCACGTTCTCGTCGAGCGCCTTCCACACCGGGATGCTCTTCACGAAATCCGGCGTCTTCTCGCTGACACCACCGTCGGCGCCGTCGAATGCTACCTCGAGCGCGCCGGCCTTGATGCCCGCCTTCGCCAGCACGTCCTTGAGGCGCGCGCCCTTCCACTTCGCGTTGCCCATGGCACCGTAGCCCCATTGCACGCCGGCCACGTGCGGATCGGAAAGCCCGCGACGATTGCCCGAGCACTGGCACAGCGCCGCGATCTCGACGTTCTCGAACCCGGTCTTCAACTCGTCGAGCGTGAAGCGCACCGGCTTTTCCACCGCGTCGCCGCCGACCTCAACCGCCCAGCCCGCTGCATCCACCTGCGGAATGTTGGAGAGGTGATAGCGCACGAAGAACGCGTCGTTGGGCGTGAACGCCTCGCCGAAATAGCGCGTCGGCGTCTCGAAGTTGGGCGGCCTCCAGCTGCGCTTGATGAGCGGCTGCTTGCCGGGCAACGTATCCCAGGCGGCGGATTCCAGCGCGCCTGCGGGTAGTCCTGCGGGACCGGGGCCCGGTGCCGCGAGCGCCGGTCCGGCGACCGCGACCCCGGCGGCAGTCGCGAGGAAGCGTCTGCGATCGATGGTCATCGGATGCAACCTCCAGTGACGGTCTCCGGCCCGGCCTTGGAATCACTGCACTCGACGGGGCGTCCCGCCGTCGGCCTCCGGCCGGGATTCGCTGGTTCGTCGACTCGCAACGCTAGAACAATACACCGCTCTTGCCGCGCGGATCGCTCGCAGCCGTCGCTTCCCTGGTCGCACCATCCACGAAAACGGCCTGCATGTTGCCCCAGCGCCGCTTGCCTTCCTGCACCACGTGCCCCTTGCCTTCGAGCGCTTGCCGCCACTCGGGACCGAACTGCATGGGTTCGATCTCGATCCGGTCGGGCAGATACTGATGGTGGAATCGCGGGATGCCGACGACGCGCTCCGGATCCGCCGGGCCACCGTTGAGATGGGTCAGGATGCCCAGCAGCACCATGCTGATGATGCGCGAACCGCCGGGCGTGCCGAGCACCAGCACGCCGCGCTTGTCCTCGACGAAGGCGGGCGACATGGACGACAGCGGCCGCTTGCCCGGTGCGATGAGGTTGGCCTGACTGCCGGACAGGCCGTAGAGGTTCGACGATTCGGGCGAGAGCGCGAAGTCGTTCATCGTGTTGTTGAGCAGCACCCCGCTCGCGCCCGCCACGGTCGCGGCGCCGAAGGGACCGTTCACGCTCAGCGTGGCGGCGACCCGGTTGCCGTCCGCATCGACGACGGAGAAATGGGTGGTGTTGGTGCCGCCGGCCGCAGCGGACTGCGCGCCGAGCTCGCTGCTCGGTGTCGCCCGGGCCGGATCGATGCTCGCTGCCCGTTCCATGGCGTATTCGCGACTGCGCAAGCGCGCCTCCGGCACCGTCACGAAATCGGCG
The DNA here is from genome assembly GCA_019745565.1 of Burkholderiales bacterium. Lineage (GTDB taxonomy): Bacteria > Pseudomonadota > Gammaproteobacteria > Burkholderiales. The sequence continues at coordinate 101,482 of JAIESW010000021.1, read as the reverse complement.
TCGCCCATGTACCGGGCCCGATCGTGAAAGCCGCGCCGCAGCGATTCCACGATCAGGTGGTCGCGCTCGGCCGCCGGGAGATCGGCGAGTTCGAAGCGTTCCAGGATCTGCAGCGCCTGGGCGAGCACCAGACCGCCGCTCGACGGCAGCGGGATGGTCGTGACGGTCGCGTCGCGATAGCGGAACTTGAGCGGATCGCGTTCCATCAACCGATAGCGCGCGAGGTCTTCGAGACTCCAGATGCCGCCGGCCGCTCGCACGGCGCGCACCATCTCCTCGGCCACCGGACCGCGATAGAAGCCGTCCGCGCCCTGGCCGGCGATCGCGCGCAAGGTCTGCGCGAGGCCGGGCTGCTTCACGACGTACCCCGGTGACGGTGCAACGCCCTGGTCGAGGAACACGGCCGCCGCGGCCGGATCGGCTTTCAGCACGGATGCCCGCCAGGACGCGGCAGCGATGTAGCGTCCGTCGACGACGAAGCCCTGTTCCGCCAGTTCGATCGCCGGTGCCAGCAGGCGCGCCAGCGGCAGGCGGCCGTAACGCTGCGCGATGTGCGCAAGGCCCGCCGGAGTGCCGGGAATGCCCGCCGCCTTGCCGCCATCGAGCGAAGCGCGGGCATCGGGTTCGCCGCGATCGTTGAGGTACATGTCCCGCGAAGCCGCCAGCGGCGCGGTTTCGCGCACGTCCACCACCACCTCGAAACCGTCCGACCCGCGATGCAGGAGAAAGAATCCGCCGCCGCCGAGGCCTGATGCGAACGGCTCCACCACCGCGAGGGTCGCCGCCACGGTGACCGCCGCGTCGAAGGCACTGCCGCCGCTTGCGAGGATCCGCTCGCCGGCCTTGGTGGCGAGCGGATGCGCGCTGGCCACGGCGTAGCGCTCTGCCAGCGCCGGCGCCGCACCGACGAAGACCGCGATGAACACCCACAGAACCGGCTGCAGCGCCCTGCGGTACAACCCACGAAACACCGGCACGTTCATTCCTCGCAGCATTGGACCAGCGGCAGGATAGCGGATAGGGCTCAGGTTGCGGCCGGCTTGCGCACCCGGAACCACGCGGCGTAGAGCGCGGGCAGGAACAGCAGGGTGAGGATGGTGGCCACCAGCAGACCGCCCATGATGGCGACCGCCATGGGCCCCCAGAAGTTCGACCGCGACAGCGGAATCATCGCGAGGATCGCCGCCGCCGCGGTCAGGGTGATCGGCCGCATGCGACGCACGGTCGCATCGATCACCGCGTTCCACGGCGCATGTCCGGCGCCGATGTCCTGCTCGATCTGGTCCACCAGGATGATCGAGTTGCGCATGATCATGCCGAACAGCGCGATGAACCCGAGCATGGCGACGAACCCGAACGGTACGTTGCCCACCAGCAGGAACAGCGTGACGCCGATGATCGCGAGCGGTGCCGTCAGCAGGACCAGGAAGGTCTTCGAGAAGCTCTGCAGGTGGAGCATGAGCAGCGTCACCACGGTGATCAGCATGATGGGCACGACGGCGTTCACGGAACCCTGGCCGCGCGCACTCTCCTCGATCGCCCCGCCCATCTCGATGCTATAACCGGGCGGGAGCTTGGCCTTGACGGCATCGAGCTTCGGCAGGATCTGCTTCGAGACGACCGGTGCCTGGATACGGCCGTTGACGTCGCCCTGCACGGTGATGGTGGGCACGCGGTTGCGCCGCCAGATCACGCCGTCCTCCTGCGCATAGCGCACCGTCGCGACCTGCGACAGCGGAATCGAGCGGCCGCTCGTGGTCGGAATGTTGATGTCGGATACGTCTTCCAGGCTCTTGCGCTCGGCCGGCTCGGCGCGGGCCAGCACCTCGATCAGTTTGTCGCGCTCGCGGAACTCGGTCACGAAGTAGCCCGAAAGGACCGCGTTCAGCATGTTCGACAGGCCGGACGAGTTGACGCCGATGAGACGCGCCTTGTTCTGGTCGATGTCCAGATGCACGACCTTGCTCTTCTCGTTCCAGTCCAGATGCACCAGGCGCATGTTCTCGTTGGCGCGCATCACATCGGCCACTTCGCCGGCGATGCGCCGCAACTCTTCATAGTCCGGACCGCTGACCCGGAACGCCACCGGATACGCCACGGGCGGACCGTTCTGCAGCACCGACACGCGGCCGCGCACCAGCGTGAACCGGGTCTCGATGATGTCTTCGAGACGTCGTTGCAGGGCATCGCGTGCCTTGTTGCTCTTCGCGGTCACGACGAACTCCGCGAGATTGGCATTGAAGAGCTGCTGGTCGAGCGGCAGGTAGAAGCGCGGACTGCCGCTGCCCACGTAGGTCACGAAGCTCTCGACGTCGGGATCGGCCGCGAGCAGTTTCTCGAAGTGCCGCGCTTGCTCGTTCGACGCGCTGATCGACGACCCGTTCGGCAGCCACAGATCGACCACCAGTTCAGGCCGGTTGGCCGACGGGAAGAACTGCTGCTGCACCAATCCGAATCCGACCAGGGCCAGCACGAAGATCGCGGCCGTGGCCCCGACGACCGTCTTGCGGAAGGTGACGCACCAGGTCACCAGGGCCCGGAAGCGCCGGTAGATCGGGCTGTCGTATACGTCGTGTTCGCCGCCGGCATGCGCCTTGGGCGCCGGCGGCGGACGTCGCAGCAGTTTGCGCACGGCCTTGGCGAGCAATCCCTCCTGGTGACCGGTCTTCGAGAAATCCGGCAGCAGGTGATAGCCGAGGTACGGCGTGAACACGACCGCGACCACCCACGACACCAGCAGCGAAATCGTGACGACGGCGAAGATGGAGAAGGTGTACTCGCCCGCCGCGGATTTTGCCAGTCCGACCGGAAGGAAACCTGCAGCGGTGATCAGCGTGCCGGTCAACATCGACGGCGCGGTCGAGGTGTACGCGAAACTGCCGGCGCGGAACCGGTCCCAACCCTGCTCCATCTTGATCGCCATCATCTCGGTCGCGATGATCGCGTCGTCCACCAGCAGGCCCAGGCCGATGATCAGCGCACCGAGCGAGATGCGCTGCAGATCGATGCCGAAGATCTGCATGAACAGGAACGTGATGGCCAGCACCAGCGGAATGGACAGCGCCACCACGATGCCGGTCCGCAGGCCGAGGCTCAGGAAACTCACGGCGAGCACGATGATCACCGCCTCGGCGAGGGTTCGCATGAACTCGCTGATGGAGCGCGCGACCACCTGCGGCTGATCGGCCACCTGATGCACCTCGATGCCCAGCGGCAGATCGGCCGTCAGCGCGGCCATGCGATCCTGCAGATGATGGCCCAGCGCGATGATGTCGCCGCCCTTGCGCATGGAGACCGCAAGCCCCATGGCGGGTTCGCCGCGGTAGCGGAACAGCACGTCCGGCGGATCGACGTAGCCGCGATAGATGCGGGCGATATCCCCCAGCCGGAACAGCTTGCCGTTCGCCTGGATGCCGATCTCGCGGATGCTCTCCACCGACTTGAAGTCGCCCGACACCCGCACGAACACCCTGTCGGACTTGGTCTCGAAGCTGCCGGCCGGCGCCATCGCGTTCTGCTGGGAAAGGACGGCGAACAACGAGATCGGCTCGATGCCGAGCGTGGCGAGCTTCTTGTGCGACAACTCGATCCAGATCTTCTCGACCTGCTCGCCCAGCACGTCCACCTTGCCGACATCCGGCACCTGCAGCAGCTCGCGGCGCACGTTCTCCACGTGATCGCGCAGCTCGGCATAGGAGTAGCCGTCGGCGGTGAATGCGTAGATGGTGCCGAAGGTGTCGCCGAACTCGTCGTTGAAGAACGGGCCGCGCACGCCGGCCGGCAGCTGGCTGCGGATGTCGGACACCTTCTTGCGCACCTGGTACCAGGCGTCCGGCACGTCCTTGGGCGGCGTGTAGTCCTTCAACGTGACGAAGATCATGGACTCGCCCGCCTTCGAATAGCTGCGCGTGAAGTCGAACCACGGCGTCTCCTGCAGCTTCTTCTCGAGGCGCTCGGTGACCTCCTGCTCCACCTCCTTCGCGGTGGCGCCGGGCCACAAGGTGCGCACCACCATCACCTTGAAGGTGAAGGCGGGATCCTCGTTCTGGCCGAGCTTGAGATAGGCCATCACACCCGCCACCGACAGGGCGAGCATGAAGTACAGCACCAGCGTCTGGTGCTTGAGCGCCCACTCGGAGACGTTGAAGCGGGTCGAGATCACGGGTTGGCCTCGGCCAGCACCCGCACCTTCTCGTTCGCGAAGAGCTTGTGCACCCCGGCACGCACTACCAGCTCGCCGCCGTTCAGCCCTTCGATCACCCGCACGTCGTCGTCACTGAAGCGGTCCACCTTCACCGGCCGCAGGTTCACCTGCGAGGTCTTCGGATCCACCACCCAGACCGCCATCTGGTCGCCCTTCTGGTACAGGGCCGACGCCGGCAGCCGCACCACCGCCGCGTGACCGTTGGTGCGGAAGTAGACGTTGGCGGTCATGCCCAGATGCACGTCCGGGTCAGGCTTCAGGATCGTCACTTTCGTGGTGTACGTGCGCGTGACCGGATCGGCGCTCGGTGCGATCTCGCGCACCTTGCCGTCCACCAGCTTGTCGGGCTGCGCCCAGAAGTCGATCTTGACCTTGTCGGCCTTGTTCACGTCGGTGAGACGGTTCTCGGGCACATTGATGACGACTTCCACCTCACCGCGCCGGGCCACGCGCATGACCATCTGGCCGGCCGCGACCACCTGCCCCACTTCCGCGCCGATGGCGGTGACCACGCCGTCCTGGTCCGAACGCAGTTGAGTGTAGGCGGCCTGGTTCTCGTAGGTGCCGAGTTGCGCCTTGGCCTGATCGAGTTGGGCGGAAGCCACCCGTGCCGCGGTGACGTGCCGCTCCAGTTCCGCCGTGCTGATGAAACCCTGGGTCGCGAGTTCCTTGAAGCGCACCAGGTCCGAGGCCGTCTGATCGTAATTGTTCTGGGCCGCGGCCACCTGCTGGCGCGCGGCCTCGATGCCGAGGCGCTGGTCCGAAGGATCGAGCCGCGCGAGCACCTGGCCCTGCTTCACGGCGTCGCCTACTTCGGCCAGGCGCGCGGTGATCTTGCCGGGTACGCGGAATCCGAGCGCAGTCTCGAAGCGCGCACGGACCTCACCGGTGTAGCTAGCACCGAGTTCGCCGCTGACCGATTCCACCTTCACCACATTGACCGGACGGAGCACCTCGGCCTTCTTCTCCTCCTTGGAGCAGGCGGCAAGCGACAGCGCGACCGCCAGGGCGACCACTGCGGTGTGGAACGTCGAAGGAGTCTTCATGTTCGTCTTTCGCGGGTAGGGAGCGGCGGGGTCACGCGGTCGCCGGCTCGGCGGCACGCAGCCCGTTCAACAGCACGTCCACGTGGAGCTTGAGGTAGCTGTCCGGATCGAGCGGTGTGGTGTCGCAGAACGCGAAGGAGTAGCGCCAGACCGCCATCAGCATCACCGGGGCGAGCATCAACCGGACGATCTGGTCCACCGGCAAATCGCGGAACTCACCGGACTCGATGCCGAGCCGCACGGCACGCGCCACCAGCTTGCGCCCGCGGCTCACCACTTCGTCGAAATAGAATCGCGTGACCTCTGGGAAGTTACCCGACTCGGCGATCATCAGCTTCGGGATGCCGCCCAGATTGGTGGCGCCGATCATTTCCCACCACGCGCGCAGGAGATTGCGGATGAGATCCTCCGCGCTGCCGGAATGCGCGTCGACCATGCGCTCGCCGTGCTCGTACACCGGCACCAGACCTTCGCGGATCACCGCCTTGAAGAGCTCTTCCTTGCTGGAGAAGTACAGGTACAGCGTGCCTTTGCTGACCCCGGCCCGGCTCGCCACGTCGTCCAGACGGGTCCCGGCATAGCCCCGCTCGACGAACAGATCGAGGGCCGCGGCGAGCAGTTCCGCGGGCCGGGCGTCCTTGCGCCGGGTCCAGCGCCCTTCCGCCCGTGGGTTCCGGGCGGACGCCCCACCTTTCCTGGCCGAACCGATGTTCATGATGAACGCCTAGAAATAACTGACCGGTCAGTAATGTAGGCGACCGAGCCCGGTGGCGTCAATGGCCACGCTTGCCGCGCAGGTCGTTCAGCGCTACGGTCCTTCGCACCATGGGCGCAACCACCCTCCGCCGTGCCGCCGTCGCGGGGACCTTCTATCCCGGTGACGAGGGTCGGCTGCGCGCCGATGTGCGGCAACGGCTGGCGGCGGCGACGCGTCGCTCGGAGGCCGCTACACCTGAGCCGAAAGCCATCATCGCGCCCCACGCCGGCTATGTATATTCGGGCGATATCGCCGCCGCGGCCTACGCCCGCGTGGCATCGCTCCGGGGAAGGATCACGCGCGTGGTGCTCTTGGGCCCTTGTCATCGCGTGGCGGTGCGCGGGCTCGCGCTGCCCAGTGCAGAACGGTTCGAGACACCGCTCGGCCCGATCGCCGTGGACGCAGGTGCAGTCCATTCGCTGCGCGCGCTGCCCCAGATCGTGGAAAGCGCCGCCGCCCACGCCCAGGAGCATTCGCTCGAAGTGCACCTGCCCTTCCTCCAGGAAGCGTTGGGCGAGTTCACCCTGGTGCCGCTGGCCGTCGGCGATGCGTCGCCGCAGGAAGTGGCTGAGGTCCTGGACCACCTGTGGGGCGGCGCCGAGACGCTGATCGTGGTGAGTTCCGATCTCTCCCACTACCTGCCCTATCAGACGGCGCAACGCACCGACAGCGGGACGGTGCGCGACATGCTCGCGCTCGATCCGCGCATCGACCACCAGCACGCCTGCGGCGCCACGCCGGTCAACGGACTGCTGCTGGTCGCACGCAACCGTGGACTGTCACCGCAGCTGCTCGACCTGCGCAACTCGGGTGACACCACCGGCGATCGGGATCGCGTCGTCGGCTATGCATCGCTGGCATTCTCCGTCGGCGGCGATGGGAAATCCGTCACCGCCGACGAGACCGACAAGGGCGAGATCCTGCCGCCGCTCGCGCGCGCCACCATCGCGCGGCAACTCGGCCTCAGGCTGACGGCCCGCGAGGACGCCCCGTTTCTGCAGAAGCCGGGGGCGTCGTTCGTCACGCTGAAGCGCCACGGCGAACTGCGCGGCTGCATCGGCAGCCTCGAAGCGCACCGCGCCCTGCTGGACGACGTGAAGCACAACGCCCGCTCGGCGGCATTCCTGGACCCACGCTTCCGTCCGGTGTCGCTGCGCGAGTTCGACGAGATCAGGGTCGAAGTGTCACTGCTGTCGGTCGCGACCCCGATGGCGTTCCGCGACGAAAGCGACCTGCTCGTGCAGCTGCGCCCCAAGGTCGACGGACTCATCCTGGAGCACGGAGGCCATCGCGGGACCTTCCTGCCGCAGGTGTGGGAATCGCTACCCACGCCCCAGGAGTTCTTTACCCATCTGAAGAACAAGGCCGGCCTGCCCATGGATTTCTGGTCGGACGACCTGCAGGTCTTGCGGTACACGGTGGAAAAATGGAGCGAAGCCTAGCCGGAGGCGGCGCGCACCCCGCGCGCTGGTGGCACCGGCTCGACGACGGCCGGCTGCAGTGCGATCTCTGCCCGCGCGACTGCCGGCTGCACGAAGGCCAGCGCGGCGCCTGCTTCGTGCGGCAACGCGTGAACGATGCCATGGTGCTAACCACGTACGGCCGCTCGTCAGGTTTCTGCGTGGATCCGATCGAGAAGAAGCCGCTCAACCACTTCTATCCGGGCTCGGCCGTGTTCTCGTTCGGCACTGCGGGCTGCAATCTCGCCTGCAAGTTCTGCCAGAACTGGGACATCTCCAAGTCGCGCGACATGGACCGCCTGATGGATCAGGCGAGCCCCGAGCGCATCGCCGAAGCCGCGTTGCAGACCGGTTCCAAGAGCGTGGCGTTCACCTACAACGACCCGATAATCTTCGCCGAGTACGCGATGGACGTCGCCGATGCCTGTCATGCGCACGGCATCAAGACCGTGGCGGTGACGGCCGGCTACATTCATGAAGCGCCACGGCGCGAGTTCTACGCGAAGATGGACGCGGCCAACGTCGACCTTAAGGGCTTCACGGAGGAGTTCTACGTCAAGCTGACCGGCTCGCATCTGCAGCCGGTGCTCGACACGCTCGAGTACCTCGTGCACGAGACCGACGTGTGGGTCGAGATCACCACCCTGCTGATTCCGACGAAGAACGATTCCGACGACGAGCTGCGCTCATTGTGCGCCTGGGTCGCAGAGAAGCTCGGACCGGACGTGCCGCTGCACTTCACCGCGTTCCATCCCGACTTCAAGATGACCAACCTGCCGCGGACGCCCCCGTCCACGCTGACCCGAGCGCGCGACATCGCGATCGCCGCGGGATTGCACTACGTCTACACCGGCAACGTCCACGATCTCGCCGGCGGCACGACCCGCTGCCACCAGTGCGGCACCGGACTGATCGCACGCGACTGGCATCGCATCGAGTTCTATCGCCTGACGTCGGAAGGATGCTGTCCGCGTTGCGGGACCCAGGTGGCCGGCCGGTTCGATGCGTTCACCGGGCAGTTCGGGCGGCAGCGGATCCCGATCCGGCTCGGGACTCACTAGCCGGAGACTCGGTCACAGCTGCAGCGCGATCGCGACCTCCGCATCGGTGGTCTGCGGAAAGCTGCGGTAGAACTGACCGACCGCGGAAAAGTCGCGCGGCGTCTCCAGGCAGACCACCTCGTCGCAATACGCCTTGACCTTCATGACCGTCTCCGGCGGCGCTACCGGCACTGCGCAGACCAGCTTCGCAGGATGCTTGGCCGCGAGTGAGTGCAAGGCGGCCATCATGGTCGACCCGGTGGCAAGACCATCGTCCACGACGATAACGACTCGCCCCTTGGGGTCGATCGGCGGTCGCAGCGCGGTGTAGACCCGGCGCCGTTCGAGGATCACCTCGAGCTGTGCCCGCTTCTCCTCCTCGAGGTACTCCGGGGACGGACGCACCCATGCCGCCTCGGACGTGACAAAGGACCAACCCGATTCGTCCACGGCGCCGATGGCGTACTCGGAATTGGTGGGCGCGCGCAGCTTGCGCACGAGGACCACATCGATATCGCAATGCAACTGATCGGCGATCACCTTGGCCATGGGTACCCCGCCGCGCGGAATTCCAAGCACCAGCGGATGCTCGTCCTGGAAACGCGTAAGCGCAGCCGCCAGTTTGCGGGCTGCGTCTGCGCGGTCGGCGAACATCACACGACCGGAACCGCCTCCGGCCGGAACGTGGAGACCTTGCCGTCAGCGTGACGCTCCGCGGACAGCACCGTGTTCGCCAGGAGCATGGTGATGGTCATGGGCCCGACGCCACCGGGCACTGGCGTGATCATGCCGGCCACTTCCTTCGCGCTCTCGAAGTCCACGTCGCCGCACAGCTTGCCGTCCGGCAGGCGGTTGATGCCGACGTCGATCACGACCGCGCCCGGCTTGATCATCGCCCCGGTCACCATCTTCGGCTTGCCGGTGGCGACCACCAGCACGTCCGCGCGCTTCGTGTGGAACGCGAGGTCGCGTGTCTTCGACGTGCAGATGGTCACGGTCGCATCCTTTGCGAGCAGCATCAGCGCCTGCGGCTTGCCGACGATGTTGCTGCGCCCCACCACCACCGCCTCCGCGCCCTGCAGCGGCACCTTGTGGTGTTCCAGCATCACCATGACGCCGTGGGGCGTGCACGGCCAGAACCCGGGCAGCCCGGTTGCGAGCGCCCCGGCGTTCTCCACATGGAATCCATCCACATCCTTGGACGGCGCGATCGCCTCGAGCACCTTCTCGGCATCGAAGTGCTTCGGCAGCGGCAACTGCACCAGGATGCCGTGGATGCGCGGGTCGTTGTTGAGCGACTGGACGCGCGCCAGCACTTCCCGCTGCGAGGTCGATTCCGGATACTCGATCAGTTCCGAGTGGAGACCCATCTCGTGGCAGGCCTTCACCTTGTTGCGGACGTAGACCTTGGAAGCAGGGTTGTCGCCTACGATGATGACGGCGAGCCCGGGCATCATCCCGCGGGCGCGCAGGATGTCCGCGCGATCGCGCCAGGCGGCGCGGGTCACCTTGGCGATGGCGACGCCATCGATGATCGTGGCCGTCATCGCGACGTCGGCTCCGGGAATGCATCCACCTTCTCGATCTCGGCGAGCGTCGAGAAGAACACCGGGCCGTGTCCCATGTCGGCTTCACGCTGGCTCACCAGAGCGTTCACGTTGAGACCGTTCACCTGCTTGGAGCCCTGCAGTTGCTTGGGCGCGCCGATCACGCCGGGCAGCATGCCCGGCACCACCAGCGCATGGCCGAAGACCTCGCCGCGGTCGTTGTACAACCGGCACGGGTCGCCGCTCGCGATGCCGCGGGCCTGCGCATCGGCCTCCGAGACTTCGAAGGTCTGGCGCGACATCATCTCTTGCAGTCGCGGCACGTGCTGGAAGCTCGCACCGATGAAATAGTGCGTGGCCGAGCTGATGACCTGGAGCGGGTAGCGCCGCGTCGTCTGCTCATCCGCGATGCCTTCGACCGGCGGCACGTGCGCCGGCAGCGGATCGAAGCCGTCTCGCGCCAGGCTCTCGCTGAAGATCTCGATCTTGCCGGACGGCGTGGGCCAGCGGCCGCTGTTGAGGCCCGCCCGGCGGGGCGAATCGACGGCGGCACGAATCCAGCCCTGGGCCTGCAGCTTCTCGAAGGTGACACCCTCGAACAGCGGGTTGTGCTTGGGATCGATCAGCTCGCGGATCATGTCCTCGTCGCTCTGGGCAAAGCACGGTTCGTCGTAGCCCATCTTCACGGCCAGCCGGCGGAAGAGTTCGCTGTTGTCGAGGCTCTCGCCCACCTTGTCGATGGCCGGCAGCGACAGCGCGTATACGAAGTGGCCGTAGCCGCCGAGCAGATCCATCCGCTCCAGGGTGCTGTCGGCGGGCAGCACGACGTCGGCGTAGTCGCAGGTATCGGTGTAGAACGTGTCGTGCACGACCGTGAACAGATCGTCGCGCATCAGTCCGCGCCGCACCGATGCGGTGTCGGGCGCGCAGTTGGCCGGTTCTGCATTCCATACGAAGAGCGCCTTGATCGGGGGCGCCAGCGTCGTGTCGTTCAACGCTTCACCGATGCGGATCATGTTGACCATGCGCGGGTTGCGGCCGGCGAGCAGATCGGGCCGCTGCAGTTTGCGCATGTCGACGTTGCGCAGTTCGCGCCCGGTGCCGAGGCAGACGCCGCCTTTCTCGAGCATCGCGCCGGTGAGCGCCGGCAACAGCATGACCGCGCGCACGATCATGCCGCCGTTGTCCTGGCGCTGGATGCCGTAGTTCAGGCGGATGAACGATTTCTTCGTGCCGCCGTAGAGCTTGCCCAGACGCTCGATATCCTCGACGGCGAGACCGGTGATCGCGGCCACCCGCTCCGGGGTGTACTCGGGCAATCGGTCCCGCAACAGGGCTTCCCAGCCGATCGTATGGGCCTTGAGGAACTCGAGATCGTGCAACCCTTCGCGCACCAGCACGTGCATCATGCCCAGCGCCAGCGCCCCGTCGGTGCCCGGCTTGGGCTGCACGTGCCAGTCGGCGAACGCGGTGGTGCGCGTGACGCGCGGATCGATGGCGATGATCTTGGCGCCCCGCGCGCGGGCTTCCGTCACGAACGGCATGGCATGCACGCCGGTGCTCACGAGGTTGGTGGCCCAGAGGATCACCACCTCCATGTCGGGGATGTCCTCGATGTTGGCCGCGTGGGCGTTGCCCGTGGTGTACTGACCCGCCACGCCGCCCACCGTGGAGCAGATCGTGCGATCGAGGCGCGCCGCGCCCATCTTGTTGAAGAACCGCTCGCCCATCCCGGAGAAGCCGATCAGGCCCAGCGTGCCGGAATAGGAGTACGGCTGGACCGCCTCGGGGCCGTACTCGGCGATGACGCGCTTGAGACCTGCCGCCACCGTGTCCAGCGCTTCGTCCCAGGTGATGCGCTCGAACCGGGCACCCGGCCCCTTCGGACCGACCCGCCGCTGCGGATACAGCACGCGGTTGGCGTTGTAGACCAGGTCGACGTAGTTGTTGACCTTGTTGCAGAGGTAGCCCTTGGTGATCGGGTGGGTCGGGTCGCCCTCCACCTTGATGGCCCGGCCGGTCTTCACGTTGACGGTGACGTGCATGCCGCACGCGTCGGGGCAGTCGTGCGGACAGGCTGCCTTCACCACCTTCGTCTCGAGCTGGGTCTGGATACGGGCTGCGGTTTCCATGGTGCCTCGGATTCCTTGGGGAGACGCAATTCTAAGCCCGCTCGCCGCCCGTATACACTGCGATCCCCGTCTCCGGAGCGCCCATGAAACTGCCCCTCGCCGCCGCCCTCGCCCTGATCGTCCTGGCGCTGCCCCCGGCAGCGGAGGCCAGACTGGTGCGCCTCGACATCGTCAAGCGGGAGATTGTGGCCGACGGACAAGGCTTCGGCACCGCCGGACCCTACGAGAAGCTGACGGGCACCGCCCATTTCGAGGCCGACCCGGGCGACGCGCGCAACGGCCGGGTGTTCGACATCCGCAACACCCCGCTCAACGACCGCGGCCTGGTGGAATTTTCCGCGGACATGGTGATCCTGAAGCCCGTGGATCTCGCCAAGGGCTCGCGCACCCTGTTCTTCGAGGTCAACAACCGCGGGCGCAAGATCGCCTTCGGCCGGCTGCACGACACCTCGTCCAAGGCGAACATGAACGATCCGACGACACCGGCGGATTTCGGCAACGGCTTTCTGATGAAGCGCGGCTACGTGGTCGCGTGGGTGGGCTGGGGTGCCGACATCGCGCCGGGCGACAACCGGCTCACGGTGAACTTCCCGATCACGGTGGACCTCGCCGGCATTCCGGTCACCCAGCGCATCCTGACCGAGTTCGGCGACCGCAATTTCAATGGTGCGACGCCGTCCACCCTGCCGCTCTCGGGGGGATCGGCCTTCAAGAGCTATCCGGCGATCGACACCGACAAGGCAAAGGCCGAGGCCGAACTGTGGGTCGTGGGTTCCGATTCACCGCGCCCGAGTGCACCGCAGATGCCGCGTGGCGAGCGCGTACCGGACACCGACTGGGCCTTCGCCCGCTGCCCCGACGGCTGGCCGGGCGACCCCAGCACCACGGACATCTGCCTGAAGGGCGGCTTCCGCAACGATCGCAACTACCATCTCCTCTATCGCGCAACCGGCTCGCCGGTGATGGGGCTCGGCTATCTCACCACGCGCGACTTCGTTTCGTTCCTCAAGAACGAGGCGGCGGACACGGCGGGCAATCCGAATCCGGTACCCGGCATCGACACCACGCTGTGCCAGGGCATCTCTTCCTCCGGCATGTACATGCGCGACTTCCTCTATCAGGGCTTCAACGAGGACGAGCGCGGCCGGCGCGTGTGCGACGGCGTGCACGTCCACGTGGCCGGCGTGCAGAAGCTGTATCTCAACTACCGCTTCGCGCAGCCCAACCCGTTCACCCAGCAACACCGCGAACGGTACGTGCCCGACACCAACTTCCCGCACCAGTACGGCGTGCGCGGCAACCCGAAGACACGCATCCCCGACGGCATCCTCAAGCGCCCCATGAGCGACCCGAAGGTGATCCACAGCGACACGTCGAACGAGTACTGGCAGTTCCGTGCCTCGCTCACCGGCACCACCGAAGGCGGCAAGACCGATCTCACCGAGCCACCGCGGGTGCGCCGCTATCTGCTGTCCAGCCTGCAGCACGGCAGCTTCAAGGGCGATGCGCCGCACTACGGTATCGGCAATCGCCAGTGCGAGCAGCTCACCAATCCCGTGCATCCCGGTCCGCTGTTGCGCGCGCTGACCGTGGCCCTCGACGATTGGGTGCGCAAGGGCACGGCACCGCCGCTCGGCAAGGTGCCGACCGTCGGCGACGGCACGCTGGTCGCGCCGGAGGCTCTGGCGTGGCCGAGGATTCCGAACGTGAAGTACTCCGGCCTGCACAACGGCTCGGGCGAGCGCGATTTCGGCGAGAAGATCTTCGGCAACGCCGGCATCGTCGAGAAGCTGTTCCCGGACATCGTCTATCCCCATCGGGTCCTGGTGCCGCAGGTGGACGCGATCGGCAACGACATCGCCGGCATCCGCCATCCGTACGTGGAAGCGCCCGTGGCCACTGTGCTCGGCTGGAACACGCGCAGGCCGGAGTTCGGCGGCGACGATCTCTGCGATCTGCTGGGTTCCATGATCCCGCTGCCGAAGACGCGGTCCGAAGCCGATGCCGCCGGTGACCCGAGGCCTTCACTGCAGGAGCTGTATGGCGATCGCGCGGGTTACGTGAAGAAGGTGGAAGCGGCAGCACGCAAGCTGGAGGCCGAGCGGCTGATGCTGTCGGAGGATGTGGAGATGGTCGTGCGCGAGGCCGCGGAGAGCGAAGTCTGGCAGTGAAGCACGGTTGATGGACGAGAAGGTCTGCCCCCATCCCAGCCTTCCCCCAACGCAGTTGGGGGAAGGCGCCGTACACCCCTTCCCCCGGCTTTGCCGGGGGAAGGTTGGGATGGGGGCAGCCTCTATCGAGAGTTCGCGTTGACCAACCTTCCCTTCGCCCTGTTCGAGAACAACCTCGATGCCGACGGCACCGCCGTCGTGCTCGAAGGTCTCGCGGAAACGATCGCGCCGACGGCACCCGCCGAATTGCCGGACGCCTTCGCGCGCATCGAACGTCTTGCGGGCAAGGGAGCATGGATCGCGACGGCGTTCGCCTACCGCCTGGGTTTCGCCCTCGAACCGAAGCTGCGGCACGTATTCGACGATTCACGCCAACCGCTGCTGCAGGCCTGGGTCTTCGAACGTTGCTCGCGCCTCGATCGCCGCAGCGCCGACGCGTGGCTGCAGACGCGCCTGGAGGAATTGCCCGTCGACAGCCGCGCCGCGGGTCTCGGTGGACTCGAAGCCGTCATGGACTACGAGCAGTACGCTGCGAAGATCGAACGCATCCGCCGCTACATCGAAGCGGGCGACGTCTATCAGGTGAACCTCACGTTCCCGATGGAGGGCGAGGTCTACGGGCACCCGCTCGCCCTCTACACCCGCCTGCGCGAAACGCAACCGGCGCGCCATGGCGGCGTCGTGCATCACGCCGACGGCTGGATCCTCTCGCGTTCGCCCGAACTGTTCGTGGAACGCATCGGCAGCCGCATCACGACCAGACCGATGAAAGGCACGGCACCGCGGTCCGCCCCACCGGAGTCGCTCACCACCTCCGCCAAGGAACGCGCGGAGAACGTCATGATCGTGGACCTGCTCCGCAACGATCTCGGCCGTCTCGTGCCGCCCGGCGGCGTGACCGTCCGTTCGCTGTTCGACGTGGAGGCCTACCCCACGGTCTGGCAGATGACGTCCACCATCGACGCGGAACCGGTCGAAGGCTCGCTGGCAGACGTCGTGCGTGCTCTCTTCCCCTGCGGCTCGGTCACCGGCGCGCCGAAGATCCGCGCCATGGAGATCATCGACGAGTTGGAACTCGCCGATCGCGGCCTGTACTGCGGTGCGCTCGGCTGGATCGCACCCGGCGGCGACTGCCGCTGGAACGTCGCGATCCGCACCATCGAGATCGATCGTGCAGGGCACGCGCGCCTGGGCATCGGCAGCGGCGTGACCCACGATTCCACGCCGCAGGGCGAATGGGACGAGTGCCTGGTCAAGGCGCGTTTCGCCCAACCGCCGGCAACATTCGATCTGTTCGAGACCATGCTCGCACGCGACGGCGCAGTGGCGCTGCTCGACGCCCATCTCGCGCGACTCGCCGGATCCGCACGATGGTTCGGCTTTCCCGTGGACGTCGCAGGGATCGCACGCGACGTGCGTCAGCGTGCGGCGCTGCTCGGGGATGCGCCCCATCGCCTGCGCCTTGCGCTGCGCCCCGACGGCGTGCACGCACTCGAATCCGCCCCGCTGCCACCGCTGCCGCCGTTGCCCATCGTGGTCCTGTCGCCCCTTCGGGTACCGGCAAACGACTCACGCGCGCGGCACAAGACCACGGCACGCGCACTCTACGATCGTGAACTGCAGCGCGTCGTGGCGGCTGGCCATTTCGACGCGCTGTTCTTCAACACCGCGGGCAAGCTCGCCGAAGGAGCCCGCACCAACATCGTCCTGCAACTGGACGGGGTCCTGTGGACCCCACCGCTCGAAGACGGCGTGCTCGACGGCGTGATGCGCAGCCGTCTGCTGGCGGAGGGGCGCGTCCGGGTGAAGAGTCTCGAAGCCGAAGACCTGCAACGCGCCGAACGGATCTTCGTGAGCAACGCGCTGCGCGGCCTGGTGGAAGTCCGGTGGGTGCGGGAATCGACGGCGCCGCCGATGCGCGAACCCGCATTGCGAGCTTGATGGCCCCGATCAGGGGGCAACCACGAACCTGAGATCGCCGTACCAGGCCGTGAGGCTGGAGCCGGTGTTGTCGGTATCCGTGGCTACCGCCAGCCCGGAAAGCGCTGGTGGTTCCTCACCGAAGGCCGTTCGGAAATCCTCGGCTACATTGCGCCGCACCGACTTCCAGCGACCGGCGTCGGCGGTGCCCGAATCCACGACGATCATCCGCAGCCGATCCGTGTACGGACTCCATCCGGTGGTCCCGACCGGCGCTTTCGCGTCCCAGACATAGCAGAGCCCCGCCGCCGGCACCGCCTCCCCATACAGAGCCCTCGCCAGCCGGAGCTTGATGCGCGCGAACAGCGGCAGCTTCGTCACGTCGTAGTCGAACAGCACGTAAACGCGGGCTGCGAAGTCGTCGCCCTGCCTGGTCCCGAAGTTCGCGCGGGCCGGCACGTCGCTCACCTTCCAGCGCCATTCGAGGATCGGTCGAGTCCGCGGATCGAACCGCAGCGGGTGCACCAGGCCCGACATGGAGGCATTCGCGTCCGCCCGCAACACGACAGCGCCAGCGTCCTCGACCAGGCCATAGCGCGTCTCGTGGGGCACCTTCGGCAGCCTCGTGGCGCGCCAGGGCGCTGCCGGCAGCTGGCCGACGGTTCCGCTCGAAAAGGCGGCAACCGCCTCGTCGGCCCATGCCGGGGCACCCGCAAGCAGTGCCGCCACTGCCATCGCCACACCCCGGAAACCACACGACACTGCGTGCACCGATCAGCGGCGCAGACGTTCGGACGCGGGGCGTTTCACCGCCGGGGCCGGTGCCACGTCCGCGGCAAGATCATCGAGGATCGGACAATCCGCGCGCTCGTCGCCATGACAGCTATGGGCCAGCGCCTCGAGCGTGCGTTTCATGGCGCGCATCTCGGCGATGCGGCGGTCGAGGTCGGTGACGTGCTCGAGCGCGATGCGCTTCACGTTGGCGCTCGCACGCCGCCGGTTCTGCCACAGATCGAGCAGCAGCTTGATCTCGGGGATGCCGAACCCGAGGTCGCGCGCGCGCCGGATGAAGCGCAGCGTATGCACCTCGTCGTGCCCGTACTGGCGATACCCGGCACCGGTGCGGGCCACCTTGGGCAGCAGACCCAGCGACTCGTAGTGGCGCAGCATCTTGGCGGACACGCCCGACAGCGCTGCGGCCTCGCCGATGTTGAAGGGACCTTGCAGCACCTCACCGTCGTTCATGACTTGCCCCCTGCCGTGGGCCGCCATCGGCGCAGCGTGAGCGCATTGGTCACCACGCTGACGCTGCTGAAGGCCATGGCGGCCCCCGCGATGACCGGATTCAACAGGCCCAACGCCGCCAGCGGTATCCCGACTACGTTGTAGATGAAGGCCCAGAAGAGATTCTGGCGGATCTTGGCGGTGGTCCGGCGCGAGATGGCGATCGCATCGCTCACGAGTCGCGGATCGTTGCGCATCAGCGTCACGCCGGCCGCGTGCATCGCGGCGTCGGTGCCGCTCGCCATGGCGATCCCGACGTCGGCGGCAGCGAGCGCCGGAGCGTCGTTGATGCCGTCACCGACCATCGCCACGCGGGTACCGTCGCGCTTCAGTTCCGAGATCACGCCGGCCTTGTCGCCCGGCAGCACCTCGGCGCGCACGTCATCGATACCCAGTGCATCGGCAACCGCGCGCGCGGCTCCGGCATTGTCGCCGGTGACCATGATGGTCCGGACGTGTTGAGCGTGCAGCGTGGCGATCGCTTCGCGCGCCGTCGCTTTCGGCGCATCGCCGAAAGCGAGAAGGCCAAGCAGCCGAGGTGGGTTTGCCAGTTCCGCGACCCAGGACACGGTGCGTCCCTCCGACTGCAGCTGCGCGGCACGCGCAGCGAGGACGGTCGTGTCGACACCGGACTCCGCCATCAGGCGCGCATTGCCGAGCCGCAGATCGCGGCCGGCCACCTTCGCAGCCATGCCGCGCCCGGGCAACGCCCGCACGTCGATCGCAGGCTCTGCGGCCAGACCTTCGGCCAGAGCCGCTTCCAGGACCGCACGTGCGAGGGCGTGCTCGCTGCCGCCCTGGATCGATGCTGCCGCTGACAACAATGCCTCCCGTGAACCGTTCACGGGTTCCGTCACCACCAGTCGCGGATGCCCTTCGGTCAGCGTGCCGGTCTTGTCGAAGGCCACCGCCGTCACCGCGTGGGCCGTTTCGAGCACTTCGGCGTCCTTGACCAGGATGCCGTGACGGGCGGCGACACCGGTGCCCACCATGATGGCAGCGGGTGTCGCGAGACCCAATGCGCAGGGGCAAGCGATGACCAGCACCGCTACGGCGTTGAGGATCGCCACCTCCCAGTTGCCCGTGGCAAACCCCCAAGCGAGCAGCGTGACCGCGGCCATGGCGACCACGACCGGAACGAAGACCGCGCTGACCTTGTCCACCAGTCGCTGGATCGGCGCCTTCTTCGCTTGCGCCGACTCCACCAGGCGCACGATACGGGCGAGCGTGGATTCCACGCCGACGGCGGTTGCGCGGACCAATAACCGCCCGTCGGCGTTCACCGATCCGCCAGTCACCTTGTCGCCCTCGTGCTTCGCCACCGGCAGGCTTTCACCGGTGATCAGGGATTCGTCCGCTTCGCTGGTGCCCTCGACCACGACGCCGTCCACGGCGATGCGCTCGCCGGGCCGGACGACCACGAGATTGCCGGCGACGACGGCGTCGATCGCCACTTCGCGCTCGACGCCATCCGCCAGCACGCGTGCACGGTCCGGCCGGAGCGCATTGAGCGCGCGGATCGCATCGGTCGCCATGCGCTTGGATCGCGCCTCGAGCCACTTGCCGAGCAGGACCAGCGTGATCACGACGGCGGCGGCTTCGAAATACAGCTTCGGCATGCCGTCGGCCGGATGCGCCAGCAATTCGTACACGCTGAGACCGAACGCCGCGGAAGTGCCGAGCGCCACCAGCAGATCCATGTTGCCGGTGCGGGCCTTGAGCGCGTTCCAGCCCGCGCGATAGAACCGGGCGCCGAGCCAGAACTGCACGGGCGTCGCGAGCGCCAGTTGCAGCCAGCCGTCGAGCATCCAGTGCCGGCCGATCATGGCGCCCACCATGGGGATCACCAACGGCAGCGACAGCGCCGCCGCCACAGCCACGGGCCACCAGGGCGCGGCAGCGGGTACTCTCGACGTCGCCGCCGGTGCTATTGCGCGGATACCGTAACCGGCAGCTCGCACGGCCGCTTCCAGTTGCCCGCGCGTCACCGCACCGCGCAGTACCGTCGCTTCCGCGGATTCGGTGGCGAGATTGACCGACGCCTCGATCACACCGGGGACTTTCGTCAACGCCTTCTCGACCCGCGATACGCACGAGGCGCAGGTCATGCCTTCGATGGCGAGGTCGATGGTGTCGTGTCCGACTCCGTAGCCGGCCTGCTCTACGGCGGCAGCCAGACGGGCAGCGTCCACCTCAGGGTCGGCCCGGACCGTCGCGGTCTCGGTGGCGAGGTTCACCGTCACTTCGCGCACACCCGGCACGGCGGACAGCGCGCGTTCGACCCGGCCGACGCAGGAGGCGCAGGTCATGCCTTCGACGCTTAGCGACAACTCGCGGGTCGCGGGTACGTCGGCTGCGACCGGAGGGTGCACGGGAGCATTCATGGGCGTTACCTCGAGGACATAGTCTACGCCCGCCACTCTGAGCCTTGCCACGATGGGAAGGTCAAGAACGATTCCGCTTGTTGCCCCCATCCCAATTTTCCCCCAGCGAAGCTGTGGGGAGGGTCAGGGTGGGGGCAGCGATACCCCCGTCAGCCCAGATTAACCATCACATGCCGCACCACCGTGTAGTCCTCCAGCCCGTACATGGACATGTCCTTGCCGTAACCGGACATCTTCATGCCGCCGTGGGGCATCTCGGTGGCGAGCATGAAATGGGTATTGATCCAGGTGGCGCCGTACTGCAACCGCGCCGCGGTCTTCATCGCGCGCGACACGTCCTTGCTCCAGACCGACGAAGCCAGACCGTAGTCGGAATCGTTGGCCCACGCGACGGCCTGATCGACGTCGCTGAACGGCGTGACCGACACCACCGGACCGAACACTTCCTTGCGCACGATCTCGTCGTCCTGGGTCGCGCCGGCGATCACGGTGGGCTCGTAGTAGAAGCCGTTGCCCGTGCCCTTCTTCCCGCCGGTAACGACGCTAATGTGCTTCAACGCCTTCGCGCGATCGACGAAACCGGCCACTCGCTCGCGCTGGGTGGCGCTGATCACCGGGCCCAGTTCGGTCGCTTCATCGTCGGTCGAACCCATCTTGAGCGAGCCCACGGCGCTGCCCAGATCCGCCACGAGCTTGTCGTAGATCTTCTTGCCGGCGTAGATGCGGCAAGCAGCGGTGCAGTCCTGCCCCGCGTTGTAGTAGCCGAACACCTTGATGCCGTTCACCACCGCTTCCAGATCGGCATCGTCGAACACGATCACCGGCGCCTTGCCACCCAGTTCCAGGTGCGTGCGCTTGATGGTGTCCACGGCGGCGCGCAATACCGCCTGCCCCGTGCCGATGCTGCCGGTGACCGAAACCATGGCCACTTTCGGATGCGAGATGAGCGGTTGACCGACCGATGGACCGCGGCCGTGGATCACGTTGACCACGCCTTCCGGGAAGATCTCAGCGCAGATCCGCCCGAGCGCCAACGTGGTGAGCGGCGTCATCTCGGACGGCTTGATGACCAGCGTGTTGCCCGCCGCGAGCGCGGGACCGAGTTTCCACGCCGCCATCATCAGCGGGTAGTTCCACGGGGTGATCTGGCCGACGACACCGATGGGATCGCGCCGGATCATGCTGGTATGGCCGGGCAGGTACTCCTTCGCGGCGGAGCCCGACAGGCAACGCGCGGCACCGGCGAAGAACCGGAACACGTCGGCGATGGCGGGCATCTCGTCCGCGGTAGCGCGCGCCACCGGCTTGCCGGCGTTCTGCGATTCGAGCTTGGCGAGGCTCGCGGCCTCGTCGTCGATCTTCGCGGCAAGCTTCAGCAGCAGATTGGAACGCTCCACCGGTGTGGTCTGCGACCAGCCGTCGAAGGCCTTCTGCGCTGCTTTCACCGCCGCTTCCACCTGACCGGGCGAGGCCTCCGGAACGGTGGCGAGCGTCGTACCCGTGGCCGGATTGAGCACGGCGATGCCCTCGCCTTCGCCCTTCACGAATTTTCCGCCGATCAGCATTTCGGTCTGCATGGTCATTTCCTCGTCGAAGAAACCGTCATTTCACGCTGCCGGCCACGTCGTGCGTGTCGCGCGTGAGATAGAAAGCGAGCACGATCGGCACGAACGTGACGGCGATCACGAACACCGCCACCACGTTGGTCACCGGCCGCTGGCGCGGCCGGATCAGCTCCGACAGCATCCAGATGGGAAGCGTACTCTGCTGTCCGGCGGTGAACGTGGTCACGATCACCTCGTCGAACGAGAGCGCGAAGGCGAGCATGCCGCCTGCCAGCAGCGCCGTGGCGATGTTCGGCAACACCACGTAGCGCAAGGTCTGGAACCCGTTCGCGCCGAGATCCATGGAGGCCTCGATCAGCGCGCGGTTGGTGCGCCGGAAGCGCGCCAGCACGTTGTTGTAGACCACCACGATGCAGAACGTCGCGTGGCCCAGCACCAGGGTCCACGTGGAAAACGGGATCTCGGCGATGCCGATGGCCGAGCGCAGCGCGATGCCGGTGATGATGCCGGGCAGCGCGATCGGCAGGATCAGCAGCAGCGAGATCGCCTCGCGTCCGAAGAAGCGCGAACGCCACACCGCGGCCGCCGCGAGCGTCCCGAGCACGAGTGCCATGGCAGTCGCGATGGCCGCCACCTTGATCGACAGGCCCAGCGCACGGCGCACGTCCTCGCGTTCGAAAGCCACGGCGAACCACTTCGTGGTGAAGCCCGGGATCGGGAAGACGAAACTCTTCTCCTCGATGCTGAAGGCGTAGAGGAGGATGATGAGCAACGGGATGTGCAGGAACAGCATGCCGGCCAGCGCGGCACCCTTGAGGCCCCACCCTGCCTTGACGTTAGAGCGCATCGAAGGCTCCGAGACGCTTCGCCAGCGTGAGATAGATGCCCATGATCACGATGGGCACCACCGTGAACGCCGCGGCCATCGGCACGTTGCCGGCGGTGCCCTGCAGGCGGTAGACCGTCTCGCCGAGGAACGGCACCGACTTTCCGATGATGCTGGGGATGATGTAGTCGCCCAACGTGAGCGAGAAAGTGAAGATGGAGCCCGCCACAACACCCGGGAACGCGAGCGGGAGTATCACCTTGCGGAAAGTCTGACCCGGCTTCGCACCCAGATCGCCCGAGGCTTCGATCACCGAGCCGGGCACGCGCTCGAGCGCCGCCACCACCGGCAGGATCATGAAGGGCAGCCAGATGTACGTGAAGACGATGAACGTGCCGAGATAGGACGTCGAGAGGGACGGCCCGCCGATCTCGGGGATGTCCAGCACGAGGTCCAGCAGCCAGCCGAGGTGCAGCGTGTTGGCGAACCAGCTCACGATCCCTTCCTTGGCGAGGATCAGCTTCCACGCGTACACGCGCACCAGGTAGCTCGACCACAACGGCAGCATCACGCCGAGGTACAGCACGGCTTTCATCCGCAGCCCTGCATATCGCACCATGTAGTACGCGATCGGAAACGCGATCAACGCCGCCGCGAGCGTGACGGCGATCGCCATCAGCGCCGAGCGGATCACGACGTCCCAGTTGGCCGGATTGCCGAAGAACTCCTTCCAGGTGGCGAGCGAGAACTCGCGCACCATCACGCCCGAGAACTCGTCGAGCGCGAAGAAGCTGTGGGCGAGCAGCGTGAACAGCGATCCGAGATAGATCACGCCCAGCCACAGCAGCGGCGGCGTCAGCAGCAGGAAGGTGAGCAGCGCCGGCCGCAGGTACAGCGCCGAGGACAGCCGTTGCAGCGGCGAGCGGTCCAGTGGCAACGCGGCCGCCGCGGAGGTCACTGGCTCTCCGTGACCGGCTGAATATGCCTGCGCTCGATGATCAGCCGGACGTTGGCACCAGTATCCCGGCCGGCCGCCGCGGTACCGCCCTCGAGATTCTGCTCGATCACCGTAAGCCGCCCCTCTTCCACTTCCACCTCGACGCGCGAGGTGGCCCCGAGATAGGTGATGGAATCGACGCGACCGTCGATGGTAGCCATGCCCATCGGGACTTCGCCGTCAGGCGGCAGGATGCGGATGCGCTCGGGACGGATCGCGTACAGGCCGGGAAAGCCGCCGAGCCGCTGGCCGAGATAGCCGTCCACGAGATTGGTCTGGCCCACGAACCCGGCCACGAACTGGCTCGCCGGATGATCGTAGACCTCGCTCGGCGTGCCGATCTGTTCGATGCGACCATGATTGAAGACCGCGAGCCGATCGCTCATGGAGAGCGCCTCGCCCTGGTCGTGGGTGACGTAGATGAAGGTGATGCCCACCTGGCGCTGGATCGCCTTCAGCTCGTTCTGCATGGACTCGCGCAGCTTGAGATCGAGCGCGCCGAGCGGTTCGTCCAGCAGCAGCACGCGCGGCCGGTTGATGAGCGCACGGGCAAGCGCCACGCGCTGGCGCTGGCCGCCGGAGAGTTGGCTCGGTTTGCGGGCGTACATGCCGTCCAGCTTCACCAGCTTCAGCATGTCCGCCGCCCGGCTGCGGCGCTCGGCTTTCGGCACCTTGCGGATCATCAGGCCGTACTCGACGTTCTCGCCCACGCTCATGTGGGGGAACAGCGCGTAGTCCTGGAACACGGTGTTGACGTCGCGCTCGTACGGCGGCACGCCCTCCACATTGACGCCGTGGACCTTGATGTGGCCGCTCGAGGGCTGCTCGAAGCCCGCGATCAGCCGCAGGCAGGTGGTCTTGCCCGAACCGGACGGTCCGAGCATGGAAAAGAACTCGCCGTCGGCAATGTCGAAGCTGACATTGTCGACGGCGCGCACATCGCCGAACCGGCGGCTGACTTCGATGAAGCTGACCGCGGGTGTCGCCTCAGCTCCCGCCATGGGCCGGGGCTCGACGTCCGATGAGTGCCTGCCTCATCGACCACCCAGCACGGCGATGTAGTCGGACACCCAGCGGTAGTACGGGACGCAGCCCTTCTCGGGATGGTCGGCGCACTTCGCCGTGGGCGTCTTCCAGAACGAGATGCGATCGAACTCGTTGTAGCCGTTGGTCTCGCAACCCTTGTCGCCGAGCAGCGCGTTGCCCTTGCACGCGGCAGGCACCGACGGTACCGAACCGAACCACGCCGCCAGGTCGCCCTGGGTCTTGGCGTTGATCGAATGCTCCATCCACATGTAGGCGCAGTTCGGATTCTTCGCGTTCACGTGCAGCATGGTGGTGTCGGCCCAGCCGGTGGCGCCTTCCTTCGGCACGATGCTGCCGATGGGCCTCTTCTCGCTCTGCAGCAGATTCACCTGGAAGCCCCAGGACGAGGATGCGACCACGCCTTCGTTCTTGAAGTCATCCACCTGGATCATCGCGTCGTGCCAGTAGCGCGACACCAGCTTGCGCTGCTTGCGCAGCAGGTCGAGCGCGGCCTTGTACTGATCCTCGTTCAGCTGGTACGGATCCTTGATGCCCAGGGCCGGCTTGGCCGACTTCAAGTACAGCGCCGCATCGGCGATGTAGATGGGGCCGTCGAAAGCCTGCACCCGGCCCTTGTTGGATTTGCCGTCGGGCAGCTTCTGCTCCTCGAACACCACGCTCCAGCTTGTGGGCGGCTTCTTGAAGACCTTGGTGTTGTAGGCGAGCACGTTGTAGCCCCACTGGTAGGGAACGCCGTAGTGCTTGCCTTCCACGGTGTGCCACGGCGCGTTCTGCAGGCGCGGATCCACCTTGGAATAGCTCGGGATCAGGTTCACGTTGACTTCCTGCACGCGCTTGCCCGCGATGAGTCGCAGGCTCGCGTCCCCCGAGGCGGTGACGAGATCGAATCCGCCTTCATTCATCAGCGCGACCATCTCGTCGGAGGTGCCGGCGGTCTTCACGTTGACCTTGCAACCGGTCTTCTTCTCGAACTCGGTGACCCAGTCGTAGCTCTTGTCGGTTTCACCGCGCTCGATGTAGCCCGGCCACGCGACGATGTCGACCTGACCTTCGCCCTTGCCGACGGTCTGCAGGCCCTGGGCTTGGGCACCACCGAGACCGGCACCGAAGGCGGCGGCCATCGCGATCGTCAGGATGCGGGCACAAACGCGCCCGGAAACGGGAAAAGCGTAGGTCTCCATGGGGACTCTCCTTTGTATTTGTGGCCGCGGGAGTGAAGCCGGCTAAGAATGCTACGCGACTGGTTCGCGGCATGGCAACCGCATGCCCAAGGCGGTGCACGCCTGCACGGGATTGGCCCGACCCATGCAGTCGGCGCCCGGCGGGACGGCTACTTCGCCGGCTGGGCCGGCGCGGTCAGCAGTTGGGGCTTCAATTTGTAGACCGGCCGCGGCGCCTTGTCCTCGTAATACGGCATCATCTGCGGCCCGAGCGCCGCAAGGGCTTCCATGCGCTTCTCCGGCGCCGGGTGCGTGCTCAGGAAATCGCTCTTGCCCCCGCCGCCCGAAACCTGGGCCATCTTCTGCCACAGGGTCACGGCGGCCTTCGGGTCATAGCCCGCCTTGGCGGCCAGTTCGATGCCGATGCGATCGGCCTCGGATTCCGCTTCGCGGCTGTTGGGCAGGTCGAGGGCAACCGTCGCAGCGGCGGCTGCCGCCTGCTGCGCCATCTGGGCGTAGCGTGCATCGGTGACGATGGCGATGGCGTTGACCCCCAGTTGCGTGGCCATGGCGCGCGACATCTTCTCCGCCTGGTGCTTGGACAGCGCGTGCGCGATCTCGTGACCCATCACCTGGGCAATCTCGTCGTCCGTGGGTTTCAGCGCCACGATCAGGCCGGTGTAGAAGGCCATCTTGCCGCCTGCCATGCACCAGGCATTCACGGTCTTCGGGTCGTCGATGACCTTGACGCTCCACTGCCAGTCCTTGGTTTCCGGACGATAGGCGATGGCCGGCGGAATCAGGCGCTCGGTGATCGCGACGATGCGCGCGGTGATCGCGGGATTGTTGTCGAGCTGCCCCTTCTGCTGGTAGGGCTGCAGCATCTGGACGTACGCCTGCGACGACGCGGCGATGGCTTCGTCCTCGGAAACCACGATGAACTGCTTGCGGCCGGTGACCGGATTGGTCTCGCAGCCGGCGAGCGCCAGCAACAACAGGACGGCTAGAAACTTCCGCACGGAACCTCGGATCGGATGCTTGGGCGTCAGGCGTAGAGACGGCTGTGCCGCGGCACCTTCGCCATCAGGTATTCCATCTGGTCGTGCAGGATCTTGCGGTTCTGCAGGATCAGATGCTCGTACTTGTTCGGCACGTACGGCGCGTAGAGCAGCGGCATGTGCGCCGATTCGGGCGTGCGTCCGCCCTTGCGGATGTTGCACGAGCGGCAGGCCGTGACGACGTTCATCCAGCGGTCCTTGCCGCCGTGGTACACCGGCACCACGTGGTCGCGCGACAGGTCGCGCTCGCGATAGTGGCCGCCGCAATAGGCGCACAGATGGCGATCGCGCGCGAACAGCGCGGCATTGGTGAGGTGCGGCTCGGAATGATGATCGCGCACCAGTTCGGCCGCACCTTTGATCGCGATGATGCTCGCCGTCGACAGGGACGACCGCTCGCCGGTCATGCGCGAGATTCCGCCGCGGTAGGTCGCGACGACCTCACCCATCGACCACGCCACCATGCGGCGCGCCTGATAGGTGATGGCTTCATCGATCATGAGCCAGCGGCTGGGATGCCCGGCCATGTCGAGCGCGAGAATCATCGCCACGACGGTTCGCTCCTTCCTTCGATCATTCGAGGGACACCGTCGGAACACGAAACACTGATCAACCCGACGGCACGCGTTCGGGCGCCGAGTATACGGACATCCCGCGACGAAGAAAACGCCTCACCCACCGCGCAAGACACACCGATCGGCTGTGCGCCCCAGCTTCGCTGGGCGCTGCCCCACCACGACTGGAAACGCCTCACCCACCGCGCAAGACATACCGATCGGCTGGAACTCAGCTTCGCTGGGCGCTGCCTCGTCACGGCTGAAAACGCCTCAGACGGCGACTTCGATGACCGGCGTCACCTTCTGGATGGTGATGGCGTTCACCGGACAGACGGCCTCGCATTGGCCGCAGCGCACGCACTTGTCCTGATCGATCCACAGCCGGTTGTAGTAGAGCGAATCGGTCTGCCCCGCCGCCACCGGCAGGTAACCCGTGATGCGGCTTTCGTCGTCACGGACGAGACCGGCGATCTCGACGATGCAGTCCGGCACCGGCTTCACCTTGATGCACTCGTCGCACAGGACGCAGCGGCTGTCGATGATCTCGAACTTGTAATGACAGAGGTAGCAGCGCGATGCCTCGGCCCGCGCCTCGGGCGGCGCGTAGCCGGTCTCCACTTCCGCCTCCAGACCGCGCGCCTGGGGCGCAAGCACCGGCATCGGGTGGATCGGA
The DNA here is from genome assembly GCA_019745565.1 of Burkholderiales bacterium. GTDB lineage: Bacteria > Pseudomonadota > Gammaproteobacteria > Burkholderiales. The sequence goes on along the minus strand of JAIESW010000021.1, from coordinate 73,654 downwards.
ATGGTGTTCATCGCGGCGGTGCGTCCGGTGGTTCCCGCCTCCGGACTCTTGGAATGCACCGCGGGGCCGACCGCGACGCGATCGCGCAGGCGTTCGCGGCCCGTCAGGAAACGGTCGACGCGGCGGGCGCACTGCTTCGCGTGCCCGATGGCGCGGATCAGCGTGGTCGCACCGAGGGCGAAATCGCCGGCGACGAACACATTGGGCAGCGCCGTTTCCGAACCGCTGCCTGAGGCGAGCCAGCCGTCGCGCCCCACGAGCCGTGACGCCAGCGCGGCGTCGATCCAGCCCGTTTCCGGCCGCTGGCCGATGGCAAGGATGACCTGATCGGCTTCCACGTCGAAGCCGGTGCCCGCGGCGATCTCGAAGCCAGCGCGGCCGTCCGCCTGCCGGGCAGTGGACGCAGTTCGCGCGAACCGGATGCCGGCCACTCGTCCGTGCTCGCCCACCAGTTCCAGGGGGGCAGCTTCGTTGACCAACGTGCCGCCCTCCGCGAGGAATTCCTCCAGTTCACCCGGGAGCACGACCATGTCGGCCCGCTGGCGGCGGTAATACACGGTCACCCGTGCCCCCAGGCGCAACGCGGTGCGCGCGCAGTCCATGGCGGTGTAACCGCCGCCGATCACGGCGACGTTGCGGCCGACTTCACGCCGTCCCGCCTCGTTGACCGCCAGCAGGAAACCGAGGCCGTGCTCGACCCCGGTGAGGTCGGCACCCGGGATACCGATCGGATTGGGCTTCAGCGTGCCGGCGGCCAGCACGACGGCGTCGTGCCCGGCCGCGAGATGATCGAGGGTGAAGTCCTTCCCGACGTCGACGCCGCAGCGCACCTCCACCGCGAGCGCGGTGATCTGGTCGATCTCGCGGCTGATGAGGTCGCGCGGCAGGCGGAACGCCGGGATGCCCTGGTTCAGCATGCCGCCTGGCCGCGCATGTTTCTCGAAGACGGTCACCCGATGGCCCCACAGTGCGAGCTCGCGCGCGGCGGCGAGGCCGCCGACTCCCGCGCCGACGACCGCAACCCGCCGCCCGCTGGGCGGAAAGATCGGCTCGAGACGCGCTGGCGGCTGGGCCATGTGGTCGGCGGCCGATCGCTTGGAGAAACAGATCGCGACGGGATCGCCGTTGCCTGCGCGCCCGTGACGACAGGCGTCCTCGCAGGGACGCGAACAGACGCGCCCGAGCACGCCCGGAAATACGTTGTCGCGCAGGTTGATCCGATAAGCGTCGGCGTACCGGCCCTCGTAGACCGCTTCCAGATAGCCCGGAATGTCCGTGCCGGCCGGACAGGACGTGCGGCACGGAATGTTGCGATCCAGCCACTCGAAATCCTGGGCCGCGTCGAGGCGCAACCCGGACCGCTCGAGGATCCCGGCGCTCAGGGCCCCGGCCAACCGGGAACGATCGACCGCCACTTACGGAAGGGAACGGCCGGTCTTGCCCAGTTCGGGCTTGAAGAACACGGTGCCGCTCGGCCCCACGCCCATGATCTGCACGATCACTTCGCCGTCCTTGGCACCGTCGTAGTGGGCCGCTCCGGCCGGATGCTTCATGAAGCTCCCGGTGGGCAGCGGCTTGGTGCTGGCGGGCTCGAAGGTCTCGCTGGTGCCCGTGTACCACGTGCCCTTGATCACGGTGACCAGGCGATCGTCCGGATGCTGGTGCGGCATGCTCATGGTGCCGGGCGAGAACTTGACCCGGATCACGTACGGTCCCGCCTTGGTCGGATCGCCCTCCACCACCATCAGCTGGACGCCGTTGTAGCCGGGCGCGTCCTTCCAGTCCTCGTTACCCGGCTTCAGGGTCACGAAGCCCTTGTCGTCCGTTTCGGTGCCTGCGAACAGCGAACTGCCAGGCACCACTGCTGCGCCGACGATCAGGGCGGCGAGGGTCATTCTGCGCAACGATTTCATGGGTCTCATCCTCCAGTGGCGATGGCGGTCTAAGGCTTCACGAACTTGAGCGTCATGCGATCGCTCTCGCCGATGGCGAGGTAACGGTCGCGGTCCTTGTCGCCGAGCCTCAGGGTGGGCGGCAGGGTCCAGACGCCCTCGGGGTAGTCCTTGGTGTCCTTCGGGTTCGCATTGATCTCGGACTTGCCGACGAAGCGGAAGCCGGCGAGTTCGGCGGTCTCGATGACGTACTGCTCGGTCATGTAGCCGGTGCGAACCTGCTCCTCGAAGGAGGTACCCGGCTTCGCGCGGTGCTCCTCCACGCCGAGCACCCCGCCGGATTTCAGCAGGTCCAGAAAGATGGCGAACATCGCGTCGGTAGTGCCGGCCTTCGCCCAGTTGTGGACGTTGCGGAACGTGAGGACCATGTCGACCGTGCCCTTGGGTGCTGCGTCGACGAAGTTCGGCGGCAGGATCTCGGTCGGAACGACCTGATCGAACACGTCCGGCCGCCCGGCCATCCGCGCCAGGAAGGCCTTGTCGCGGTCCTTCGCCCAATCGGGCGCCTTGTCCCAGCTCACTGCGAAGCGCGCCGCGTAGAGCTTGCCCCCATCCCGCAGGACCGGCGCGAGGATGTCGGTGTACCAGCCGGCGGACGGCCAGATCTCCACCACCGTCATGTCCGGCTTCAGGCCGAAGAACAGCAGCGTCTCCTTCGGATGGCGGTAGACGTCGCGGGCCCGGCTGGCTTCGGTGCGGTGGTCGCCGGCGGCGGCCTGGTCGAGGCGCTCGGCCATGGACCTGGCGTGCGCGGCCGGCGCAACCGCCGTCGCCAATACCAATGCAATCAGCAGCTTCTGCAGCATCTCAAGATCTCCTTGCGCCGCGTCTCACACGCTGCGTGCGGCGGGTGGAGCGCGGTTCTCAGTTGGAACAGCGAAAACCGAGTCTATCGACGGCTTGCTGGTCGTGTCCACCGAACTGCCGAGAGCCTAGGGCGCAGCGTCAGAAGAGGTTCTATATGTTCGTATATTCAATTCATTGAATGCGATACATAAAGTTTTTTCTGATGTCATGCTGCCACGCCGCAAAAAATACAGGCATGGAACCCTACAGATTCCTGAATGTCTGTCGATCAAGCGCTTGCAAAGTCTTGCAACGCAGCAATCCTGACCTGGAGATCGACAAATGTCACAGCTCGTCCAAACCCTGATCGGGCTTCTTTCTCAAACCCGGGAATCCGACCTCGAACGCTATCTCGCCGAATCGGCGAACCTGGCCGACGTGGAGCGCCGCACGCGCGAGTGGGAATCCAAGCATCGCGAGTCCCACTTCACCTGGTCCTGATCGACCCGCAACGAATACCCGAAGCGAAAGGGCCCGCACCTTCCGGTGCGGGCCCTTTCTTTTGCGGCGTCCGTCCCTAGACCCGAAGGCTCTAGAACAGGAAGTAGCGCTGTGCCATCGGCAGGACCTTCGCCGGCTCGCAGGTCAGCAACTGACCGTCGGCCCGCACCTCGTAGGTCTGCGCGTTCACTTCCATGCGGGGCGTGGCGTCGTTGAACGGCATGTCGCGCTTCCCCACCTTGCGGGTGCCCTTGACCGCCACCAGCCGCTTGGCGAGTCCCAGTTCCCGTCCAATGCCGGCCGCCGCGGCCGCCTGGGAGACGAAGGTCACCGACGTGGCCGTGCGGGACCCGGCGAACGACGCGAACATCGGGCGGTAGTGCACCGGCTGCGGCGTGGGGATGGAAGCGTTCGGATCGCCCATGGCTGCCGCGGCGATGGCCCCACCCTTCAGGATCAGGCTCGGCTTGACCCCGAAGAACCCGGGGCGCCACAGCACCAGATCGGCGAGCTTGCCGACTTCGATCGACCCCACTTCATGCGCGATGCCCTGCGCCAGTGCCGGGTTGATCGTGTACTTGGCGACGTAGCGCTTCACCCGGAAATTGTCGTTGCCCGGTCCGTCGCCCGGCAACGCGCCGCGCTGTGCGCGCATCTTGTGAGCGGTCTGCCAGGTCCGCATGATCACTTCGCCCACGCGGCCCATGGCCTGCGAGTCGGAGGACATCATGCTGATGGCGCCCAGATCGTGCAGGATGTCCTCGGCCGCGATGGTCTGCGGACGGATGCGTGATTCCGCGAACGCGACGTCCTCCGGAATCGAGGCGTCCAGGTGATGGCAGACCATCAGCATGTCGAGGTGTTCCTCGAGCGTGTTGACGGTGAACGGCCGCGTCGGATTGGTGGACGACGGCAGGACGTTCGGTTCCTGCACCACCTTGATGATGTCGGGCGCGTGGCCGCCGCCCGCGCCCTCGGTGTGGAACGTGTGGATGGTCCGCCCCTTGAACGCGGCGACCGAGTTCTCCACGAAGCCCGATTCGTTCAACGTATCGGTGTGGATCCCGACCTGGATGTCCATCTCGTCGGCCACGGACAGGGCGCTGTCGATGGTTGCCGGCGTCGTGCCCCAGTCCTCGTGCAGCTTGAGGCCGATGGCCCCGGCCGCCACCTGCTCGCGCAACGGTCCGGGCAGGCTCACGTTGCCCTTGCCGAGAAAACCCAGGTTCATCGGGAAGGCGTCGGCTGCCTGCAGCATGCGGTGCATGTGCCAGATGCCGGGCGTGCAAGTGGTGGCGAACGTGCCGGTCGCGGGCCCGGTGCCGCCCCCGATCATGGTGGTGACGCCGGACATCAACGCCTCTTCGATCTGCTGCGGGCAGATGAAGTGGATGTGCGTGTCGATGCCGCCGGCGGTGACGATCATGCCCTCGCCCGCGATCACCTCGGTGCCGCCGCCGATGGCGATGGTGACGCCGGGCTGCACGTCCGGGTTGCCGGCCTTGCCGATGCCGGAAATGCGCCCGTGCTTGATGGCGATGTCGGCCTTCACGATGCCGGTGTAGTCGACGATCAGCGCGTTGGTGATGACGGTGTCGGCCACCTGCGCGTCGAGACGCTGGCCCTGGCCCTGCCCGTCGCGGATCACCTTGCCGCCGCCGAACTTCACCTCTTCGCCGGGGATGGTGTGATCGCGCTCCACTTCGATCCACAGATCGGTGTCGGCCAGCCGCACCTTGTCGCCCGTGGTGGGCCCGTACATGCCGGCATAGGCCACGCGGTTCAGTTTGAGCGTCATCCGAGTTTCCCCTGCACCTTGCCCTGGAAGCCGTACACGGCGCGGTCACCGGCGTAGGCGATCAGCTCCACCTCGCGCGCCTGGCCCGGTTCGAAACGCACCGCCGTTCCCGCCGGAATGTTGAGGCGGAAGCCGCGACTCTTCGCGCGGTCGAACGACAGCGCGTCGTTGGTTTCGAAGAAGTGGTAGTGGGAACCGACCTGCACCGGCCGGTCGCCGGTGTTGGTCACGGTGAGCTTGAGGGTCGTCCGCCCGGCGTTGAGCTCGATGTCGCCGGCCGCGGTCCTGATCTCTCCCGGGATCATGGCGTCACGGTATCGGTTGATGGACGGTCACGAGCTTCGTGCCGTCCGGAAAGGTCGCTTCGACCTGGATCTCCGGAATCAGCTCCGGCACGCCTTCCATCACGTCGGCGCGGGTGAGCAGCGTCGCCCCGTAGCTCATCAGTTCGGCCACAGAGCGCCCGTCGCGTGCGCCTTCCATCACCGCGGCGGTGATGTAGGCGGTGGCTTCCGGATAGTTGAGCTTGAGTCCCCTGCCCTTGCGTCTTTCCGCCAGCAGCGCGGCGGTGAAGATCAACAGCTTGTCCTTTTCCCTCGGCGTCAGTTCCATCGCCTTGCCGTCCCCTCTCCTCTCACCCACCACCCAAGATGCGCCGAGGGGCTGTGCGCCCCAGCCGCGCTGGGCGCTGCCCAATCACGACCGGTACCACCCCAACCTTCTCACCGCCCGATGGGAGAAGCTTGCCCTACCGCGCTCTAGACGGCGAGGTATCCGCGCACGTTCTCCCGATCCATCTCCTCGCCCGGTCCGCTCTTCACCACCACGCCGCGGTTCAGCACGACGTAACGGTCGGCGAGCGCCCGCGCGAAGTCGTAGTACTGCTCGACCAGGAGGATGGCGATGTCGCCGCGTTCGCGCAAGAGGCGGATGACGCGCTCGATGTCCTTGATGATCGAGGGTTGGATGCCTTCGGTGGGCTCGTCGAGGATGATGAGCTTGGGGTCGGCCACCAGCGCCCGCGCGATGGCGAGTTGCTGCTGCTGCCCGCCGGAGAGGTCGCCGCCGCGTCGGCCGAGCATTTCCTTCAGCACCGGGAAGAGCTCGAACACGTCGTCGCGGATGCGCCGTGCCGCGCCCGCCGACTTGGTCGCCATGCCCATGCGAATGTTCTCTTCCACCGTGAGGCGGGCGAAGATCTCGCGCCCCTGCGGCACATAGGCGATGCCGAGCGCGGCACGCTGGTGCGGCGTGATGCGTGTGATGTCGCGACCTTCGAACTCCACCTTGCCGCTCGCCACCGGCAGCACGCCCATGAGGCAGCGCAGCAGCGTGGTCTTGCCCACACCGTTGCGGCCGAGCAGTGCCGTGCACTCGCCCTTGGGCGCCTCGAAGGAGATGCCGCGCAGCGTGTGGCTGCCGCCGTAGTACTGGTTGATCTCGGTCACGTTCAACATGCTAGCGACCTAGATAGACTTCGATCACGCGCTCGTCGGCCTGGACCTCGTCCATCGTGCCCTGGGCAAGCACCGAACCTTCGTGCAGCACGGTCACGGTGCCGCCTTCGGCAATCCCGGCGACGAAGTCCATGTCGTGCTCCACCACCATCAGCGAATGCTTGCCGCGCAGTTCGTTCAGCAGCTCACCGGTGCGTTCGGTCTCGGCGTCGGTCATGCCGGCCACGGGCTCGTCGAGGAGCAGCAGCTTGGGCTCCTGCATGAGCAGCATGCCGATCTCGAGCCACTGCTTCTGACCGTGGGACAGCAGGCCGGCAGGACGCCAGGCCTCCTCTTCCAGACGGATCAGCGCCAGAGTCGCGCCGATGGCGTCGATCTGCTCGCCCTTCAGCTTCGCGAACAGCGTGGCGCGCACGCCCTTGTCCATCTTCATCGCGAGCTCCAGGTTCTCGAACACGGTGTGGTTCTCGAACACGGTCGGCCGCTGGAACTTGCGGCCGATGCCGGCGTGGGCGATGTCGGGTTCGCGCATGCGCGTGAGATCCATGGTCTGGCCGAAGAACGCCGTGCCGCTGTCCGGCCGCGTCTTGCCGGTGATCACGTCCATCATGGTGGTCTTGCCGGCGCCGTTCGGGCCGATCACGCAGCGCAGTTCGCCCACGCCGATGTCGAGCGTGAGCTTGTTCAACGCGCGGAACCCGTCGAAGGACACCGTGATGTCCTCCAGGTACAGGATCGCACCGTGGGACAGGTCGACGCTGGTGGGCGCGACGTGGCCATAGCCGGCGCTGCCGGCCGGGTTCTCGTCGGGATTGTCGATGACGGGTTGCTCGGCACTCACGACGCACCTCCGGTCGCGGGATCGGCGACCGCGCGCGGCGCGGCGCGCTTCGCCCACAGTTTGCGCACCAGGCCGGCGATGCCCTGCGGCAAGAACAGCGTCACCAGCACGAAGATGGCACCGAGCGCGAACAGCCAGTACTGCGGCAGGACCGAGGTGAACCACGTCTTCAATCCGTTCACCACGCCGGCGCCCACGATCGGTCCGATCAGCGTGCCGCGGCCGCCGGTCGCGACCCAGATCACCATCTCGATGGAATTGGCCGGCGACATCTCGCTCGGGTTGATGATGCCGACCTGCGGCACATACAGCGCACCGGCGATGCCGCACAGCACGGCCGAGAGCGTCCACACGAACAGCTTGAACCAGAGCGGGTCGTAGCCGACGAACATCAGGCGGCTTTCGGCATCGCGGATGCCGGTCAGCACGCGGCCCAGCTTCGATTGCGTGATGGACCGTGCCAGCAGCAGTGCACCGAGCAAGGTCGCGAGGGTCACCAGATACAGCACGGCCTTGGTCTGCGGTGCCGTGATGGTGAAGCCGAGGATGCGTTTGAAGTCGGTGAAGCCGTTGTTGCCGCCGAAACCGGTGTTGTTGCGGAAGAACAGCAGCATCGCCGCGAACGTGAGCGCCTGGGTGATGATGGAGAAATACACGCCCTTGATGCGCGAGCGGAAGGCGAAGAAGCCGAACACGAAGGCGAGGATGCCCGGCACCAGCACCACCAGCAGCATGCAGTACCAGAATTGATCGGTGAATGACCAGTACCAGGGATAGGCCTTCCAGTCGAGGAACACCATGAAGTCCGGCAGGTCCGACTGGTACACGCCGTCCCGACCGATCGCGCGCATCAGGTACATGCCGTGCGCGTAGCCGCCGAGCGCGAAGAACAGGCCGTGGCCCAGGCTCAGGATGCCGGTGTAACCCCACACCAGGTCGAGCGCCAGCGCGGCGATGGCGAAGCACATGAATTTGCCGAGCAGCGCGATGGTGAAGCTCGAGACGTGCAGCGCACTGCCGTCGGCGAAGGTGAGATTGAGGATGGGCAGCAGGGCCAGCAGCGCCGTCCCCACCAGGACGCCGGTCCAGACGGCGGGCGGGAACAGCGAAGGCCGGGGCGGCGCGGTGAAGGCCATCAGTCGGCGCTCCGGCCCTTGAGGGCGAACAGCCCCTGGGGTCGCTTCTGGATGAACAGCACGATCAGCACGAGGATGGCGATCTTGGCGAGCACCGCACCGGCATAGGGTTCGAGGAATTTGTTCATCTCGCCCAGGCCGATGGCCGCGATCACGGTGCCCGCGAGCTGGCCGACGCCGCCCAGCACCACCACCATGAACGAGTCGACGATGTAGCTCTGACCGAGGTCGGGACCGACGTTGCCCAACTGCGAGAGCGCCACGCCGCCCAGGCCCGCGATGCCGGAACCGAGACCGAAAGTCAGCATGTCCACCCGGCCCGTGGGCACGCCGACGCAGTCGGCCATGCGCCGGTTCTGCGTGACCGCCCGCACGAAGAGGCCGAGACGCGTCTTGTTGAGCAGCGCCCACACGATGATCACGACGAACACCGCGAAGCCGATGATGACCATGCGGTTGTAGGTGAGCACCAGTCCGCCCAGAACCGTCACACCGCCGGACATCCAGGACGGGTTGGCGACCTCCACGTTCTGGGCACCGAAGATGGTGCGCACCGTCTGCATGAGCCCGAGGCTGATGCCCCAGGTCGCCAGCAGCGTCTCCAGCGGACGCCCGTAAAGCCAGCGGATCACGGTGCGTTCCAGCAGCATGCCCACCGCCGCCGTGATGATGAACGCGGTGGGCACCGCCGCGACCACGTACCAGTCGATCTCGGCGGGAAACCAGCGCCGGAACGCGAGCTGCACCACGTAGGTGGAATACGCTCCCACCATGAGCAGTTCGCCGTGGGCCATGTTGATGATGCCCATCAGCCCGAAGGTGATGGCGAGCCCGAGGGCCGCGAGCAGGAGCACGCTCGCGAGGCTCAAGCCGTAGTAAAGATTGCCGGCCCACTCGATGACGAGCAGGTGGCGATCGATGCGCGCCAGGGTCTCGACCACCGCCGTTCGCACGCCTTCGTCGGGTTCGACGAACGTGCCGTCGGGCTTGGGTTCGATCATCGCGGCCAGCACCGGCCGGATCGAAGCGTTGGTGGTGTCGGCCAGACGTTCCACCGCTTGCTTGCGCTTAGTGGCGTCGTCGCTCTTCAGGTTGATGGCGGCGACCGCCATGTCGAGCACGTCGCGGACGCGTTGGTCCTTTTCGGCGCCGAGCGCCTTCTCGAGCATCGGCAGCTGCGCGGCGCCGGCGTTCTGCTGGACCTCCTGCGCGGCCTTGAGACGCACCTTGACGTCGTTGGCGAACAGGCGCAGGCCCGCGAGCGCGCTTTCCAGTTCGCGCCGCAGGCGGTTGTTGACGGTGATGGCATCGGTGCCTTCCGGCAGATCGAGCTTCTCGCCGGTGAGCGGGTCGGTCGCCTTGTCGTCCTCGACGACGAGCACCCGGCCTTCCGGCGTGGTGTAGAGCTTTTCCTCGTTGAGCGCGTTGAGGATCGCGAAGGCCTCGGGACTGCCGAGCGCCCCCAGCTTGATGACGGCCTCGACACGGGCATCGGCATCGTCACCGCCGAGCGGTTTCACCAGGGCGGGATCGAGGGCGGCATGGGCCGTGGTCCATACGACGGCCAGGGCCCAAGCGAGCGAAATCAGGATGCGACGCATCGTCCGGTACGGATCGGATTCGTGGGAGGTGCGGCCGGCCCCGAGGGCGGCCGCAATGGAACAACAAGGCTGGTCACCGCTTGTGCGGCGACCAGCCGCGTGCCTTACATGCCTTCCGGCACGTCCTTCTTCTTGTCGTTACCCGCGATGAACGGGCTCCACGGCTGAGCGCGGACCGGACCCGGGGTCTTCCAGACGACGTTGAACTGACCATCGGCCTTGATCTCGCCGATGAACACCGGCTTGTGCAGATGGTGGTTCTTCTCGTCCATCTTGATGGTGAAGCCCGAGGGCGCCTTGAAGGTCTGACCGCCGACCGCGGCAATGACCTTGTCGACATCGGTGGTCTTGGCCTTCTCCACCGCCTGCTTCCACATGTGGATGCCGATGTAGGTCGCTTCCATCGGGTCGTTGGTCACGACCGTGTCGGCGTTCGGCAGGCCCTTCGCCTTGGCGTAGGCCTTCCACTTCTTGATGAACTCGGCGTTGACGGGGTTCTTGATCGACTGGAAGTAGTTCCAGGCGGCGAGGTGACCCACGAGCGGCTTGGTGTCGACGCCGCGCAGTTCTTCCTCACCCACCGAGAACGCCACCACCGGGACGTCGGTCGCCTTCAGGCCGGCGTTGCCGAGTTCCTTGTAGAACGGCACGTTGGAGTCGCCGTTGATGGTCGACACCACCGCGGTCTTGCCGCCGGCCGCGAACTTCTTGATGTTGGCCACGATGGTCTGGTAGTCGCTGTGACCGAACGGCGTGTAGACCTCGTCGATGTCCTTCTCGTCGACGCCCTTCGACTTCAGGAACGCGCGCAGGATCTTGTTGGTGGTGCGCGGATACACGTAGTCGGTACCGAGCAGCACCCAGCGCTTGGCGCCGCCGCCTTCCTTCGACATCAGGTATTCCACCGCCGGGATCGCCTGCTGGTTGGGCGCGGCGCCGGTGTAGAACACGTTCTTCTCGAGCTCTTCGCCCTCGTACTGCACCGGATAGAACAGCAGGCCGTTCAACTCTTTGAACACCGGCAGTACCGACTTGCGCGATACCGAGGTCCAGCAGCCGAACACCACCGCGACCTTGTCCTGCGAGAGCAGTCCGCGCGCCTTCTCGGCGAACAGCGGCCAGTTGGACGCGGGGTCGACGACGACGGCTTCGAGCTTCTTGCCCATGACGCCGCCGGAAGCGTTGATCTCGTCGATGGTCATCAGCGCCACGTCCTTCAGCGACGTCTCCGAGATGGCCATGGTGCCCGACAGCGAGTGCAGGATGCCGACCTTGATGGTGTCGGCCGCGGAAGCGGAACCGGCAAACCATGCTGCGGCGAGCGATGCACCGAGCAGCGTTTTCAGGAACTGCTTGCGATTCATTAGGGTCCCCTTGCGTGATGTGTGTGTGAACGAGGTCAGACGAAGCAGGCGCATCGAGCGCCCACGCGGGGTGTTTCCGCAGAATCCATGCCCAGCGTTTGCAGTGGTTCGCAATCGTCGTGCAAACATGCAGTTAGCCTGGAACATGTCGTCACGCGCCGCGTTTTCGGCCCCGCGCCGATGCATGACGATCGAATGAACGCACCACGCCGGTGCTTCCTGCGATGCGCGATGCACCGACAAGTGGCGTGCGAGCGGATGCCCGCACCATGGCGGTTAGAATCGCGGTCAACCTGATACAACCTGATGCAATCCGACCACCGCATACCCGTCACCGTCCTGACCGGTTTTCTCGGCAGCGGCAAGACCACCCTGTTGAACCGCCTGCTGGCCGAAGCCCACGGGCAGCGCCTCGCGATCATCGAGAACGAGTTCGGCGAAGTGAACGTCGACAGCGCGATCCTGGTGCGCGAACCCGCCGCCGAGATCGTCGCCACCGAGAACGGCTGCCTCTGCTGCACCGTGCGCGGCGACCTGAACCGTGCACTGGTCGATCTCGGCGATCGGCGGGCGGCGGGCGAGCTCGCGTTCGACCGGGTGGTGATCGAGACCACCGGGCTCGCGCAGCCGGCACCGGTGGTGCAGACGATCCTGATCGATGCCGGACTCGGTGCCCGCTACCGGATCGACGGCGTGGTCACCCTGGTGGACGCGAAACACGGCGATGCGCAGCTCGACGCACACACCGAAGCCCAGGAACAGGTGGGCTTCGCCGACCGCCTGGTCATCTCCAAGCCCGATCTGGTGTCCGAGCCGGCGCTCACCGCGCTCGAAGCCCGATTGAAGGACATGAACCCGCGGGCGGCGCTGCGCGTGGCCCGGTTCGGCGACGCTCCGGTGGACTGGATCACCGGCATCGGCGGCTTCGATCCGTCGGCGGTGCTGGATCTTCACCCGGGTTTCCCGCGCTACACCCGTCCTGCCGAACATACGCCCGGCGTCGAATCGCTGGTCTGGCGCAGCGATCGCCCGCTCGACCGCGCGCGGTTCGACTTCATGCTGCGGATGATCAACGAGTGGTACGGCCCGGACCTGCTGCGCTACAAGGGTATCCTGGAATTCGAGGACGATCCGGTGCGCTGGGTCCTGCAAGGCGTCCATCGCCAGCAGGCCCTGACCGCCGGTCCGGCCTGGGTAAACGGCGAACCCCGAGGCAGCGTTCTGGTCTTCATAGGTATGGGGCTGCCGCGCGACATGCTCACCCGGGGGCTGGACAAGTGCCTCGCTGGCGCGGCAGTCTAGGGCCTTAGACCCACCGACCGCCGCACCACAAAGCGCTGTTTAAACAACAAGATGATCGTATACGACCTGATCTGTGACGGAGACCACCGCTTCGAGGCTTGGTTCGGCTCGGCGGAAGACTTCGAGCGCCAGAAGGACACCCCCCTGCTCACCTGCCCGGTGTGTAGCAGCGGCGCCGTGAGCCGGCTGCCCTCCGGCATCAACGTGGCACGCCACGGCCGCAACGAGCCGGCCCTGCCGGCGCCGGAGCAGCCGGAACACGTGGCGGCCTTCCCCCCGCCCAAGGCGGTCTGGCGGGCGCTGCGGCAGCTGATCGACAAGACCGAGAATGTCGGCCGCGAATTCCCCGAACAGGCGCGGCGCATCCACTACGGCGAGTCGCCGCGGCGTTCGATCCGCGGCCAGGCCTCGCGCGAGGAAGCCGAGGCGCTGCGCGAGGAGGGCATCGAGGTGCTGAGCCTGCCGATGCCGCCGAGCGAAGAGGTCAACTAGGGCTCTTTGAGCCGCGAAGTACGCAGGAAGGCGAAGGAACCCGCCGCGGTTCTGCTTCGTTTTCCGGCGTTCCTTTGCGCTGCAAAGCCTTGTCTTGCAAGGCCTTCCGGAAGCCTCGACCCGGCCCCGGCAAATTCCGCTTGCATTTTTCCGGATGACTGTATGAAACTACAGCTGTGCATCCGGACAGTCCCGTCCGGACTCGAGCGGAGGCCGCCATGGCAGACATCCCGGTGCCCGACACGTTGAAGACGCTTGCCATCCTGAACGCCCTGTCGAGCGGGATCGATCCTCTGACCGGCGCGCCGTTTCCGCGCGACAGCGCCTACCAGCATCCGGATGTGATCCGCGCCCTGTTCCTGGCACTGCGCGCGTTCGAAGGCACGATCGCGTTGGCCGACCCGGCGGAAGCCGCCGTCGCCGAACGGAAGAAACCCCCTCGCCCCGCCGCTGCCGGCACGGCATGGTCGCCCGAAGAGGATGCGCGGCTTGCTGCGGCCTTCGATATAGGGACCGATGTCGCCGCCCTGGCGTTGCTCCACGAGCGCTCCCGCTTCGCCATCGAGACCCGGCTCGCCAAGCTGGGGCGCATTCCTGCACCGGCGGGCATGCGCTATCCCGTGCGGGCGGAGCAGCCGCCGAAAGTCACCGAACCCCTGTTGCGCTACGCCGCTTGAGATAGGACCCATGGAATCCCTCACCCCACGACAGGAAGAGATCCTGCAGTTGATCCGCGACACCCTCGACGCCACCGGCTTCCCGCCGACTCGCGCCGAGATCGCCCGTGCCCTTGGTTTCGCCTCGGCCAACGCTGCCGAGGATCATCTGCGCGCGTTGGCACGCAAGGGCGCCATCGAGTTGACCGAAGGCGTGGCGCGTGGCATCCGCCTGGCCGAACCGCCCGGTCTCGCCGTCATCGGCCGTGTGGCTGCCGGCCGGCCGATCCTGGCCGAGCAGCACGTGCAGGGACGCTTCCAGGTGGACCCTGCGTTGTTCAGCCCCCGGGCGGACTACCTGTTGAAAGTGCGCGGCTTGAGCATGCGCGACGTGGGGATCCTCGACGGTGACCTGCTCGCGGTGCATCGCACGACCGAAGTCCGCAGCGGCCAGATCATCGTCGCACGCCTCGAAAACGAGGTGACGGTGAAGCGCCTGCGCCGCCAGGGCTCCACCGTGGAGTTGCTGCCGGAGAACCCGGATTTCGAACCCATCATCGTCGACTTGAAGAACGATCCCTTCGAAGTCGAAGGGCTGGCCGTGGGTTTGATCCGCAGCGGCAGGCTCGCCTGAACGTCAGGTCTGCCGAGGACCTGCCCCGCGATACCAAGCCTCAAGGAGACCCGATCATGAGCATCGTCGCCGAACCGTTCCTGCACACCCCCAATGCCGTGCGCTCGCGCTCGAGCCGCCAGTTGCGCATGGCGGCGGAGCGCCTGCTCTGGACGTATTTGCGGGAAGGTCGATTCGAAGGCGGTCGTTTCCGGCGCCAGTACCTGATCGACAGCTGGCTCGCCGACTTCGCCTGTCCCGAAGCGAAGCTGGTGGTGGAAGTGGAGAGCGATCTGACCCCGGCGCTGGCACTGCACGCGCTCAACCGCCGCATGTTTCTGGAATCGAAGGGCTATCGCGTGCTGCGCTTCTCCGACCGCGACGTGCTGATCGACACCCGTGCGGTGCTCGGTGCGATCCGGGGGGCGCTGGTCCGCGGAAACGCCTGACAATCCGTCAGCGGCACAGGCTCGCTCAACTGCTGCACCGCGGCCAGCTTGATTCTGCTGATTCACGACATCATCGCCTCGCAAGGCGATTCCGGCACCAAATAAGAATAAGTGGCTTCCCGCAGGCACGGCTGCGATTCCGCGCACTACATCGTATGCGGAATCGTTACCCCGACAGGGGAGAAGATCAGATCGTGGTGCCGAGCAGGTTGAGGATCTCTTCCCGCTTGGCCGCGTCCTCGGTGCGCTGAGCGGCGTCGCCCGCTTGCGGTGCCGGGCTGGACGCCCCGGCCTCGATATCGCGCAGCGCGTCGCGCAACAGTTCACGGAACAAGTCGCGATGCTCGTTCATCAACTCGAGGATCGCGAGCTTGATGAGGCTCTTGAATTGTTCTTCGGTCATGGGGCGAGACTACGTGCTCCGTGCGAGGCGTCCCCATTGTGTCACACCGCTGCGCCTTCCACGAGATCACGCACCTGCCGGGCGGCTCGCGGTGACCGCGCAGTCGATGGCGCGGGGGCCCCGGACCCATCGATGCGAGCCGCAGGTTTCGGCGCAGGCCGGGGACCTCGATCCGTGAATCGCTGACGAACCGGCCCAGTACTCCGGATCCCCTGCCGCGGCATTGACGCCTTGCAGCCGCGAGGAGTAGCGTGCGGACCAAAATAACAAGAACGACAAAAAAATCATAACGATCATCCGTTACCTGTGACCGACTTCCTGCCCATCATCGCCTTCGGCTTCGTTCTAGGCATGCGCCACGCCACCGATGCGGACCACGTCATCGCCGTCGCCACTATCGTCAGTCGCCAGGCCAGCATCCGCGGAGCAGCGCTGGTCGGCGCCACCTGGGGCATCGGCCACACCCTGACGATCCTGACCGTGGGCGGCGCGATCATCCTGCTCGACATCGCGATTCCACCGAAGGTCGGACTCGCCATGGAACTGGCGGTTGCAGTGATGCTGGTCGTGCTCGGCGTACTCGCGCTCACCGGCATGCCCCGCCGCCTCACTCAGCGCTTCACGGCTCTACCGGACCTCGGCGCGCCGTTGCGCTACCAGCCGGCCGCGGGAGCGCACCTCCACGGCGTTCTGGGCCTGCACGCTCACGCCCATCCTCATGCCCATGTGCATGCGCATGGTGACTACGCCCATCGGCATCGCCACGGCCACGGCGCCAACGGTCACGGTCACGCCGAGGATGCGACGCCGCAGGCCTGGCTCGACCACACGTTCGGCGGCCTGGGAATCTACCAATGGCTGCGCCCGCTCGTCGTCGGCATCGTGCACGGGCTGGCTGGTTCGGCGGCCGTGGCCCTGCTGGTCCTGACCGAAATCCGCGACCCGGCCTGGGGTATTGCCTACCTGGCGCTGTTCGGTATCGGCACGGTGGCCGGCATGATGGTGGTCACGGCAGCCATCGCTCTGCCCTTCGCCTTCAGCGAACGGCAGCTGCCGCAGTTCAACTCGGTCCTGCGGCTCGCCTGCGGCATGCTCAGCATCGCGTTCGGTCTGTACCTCTTCTACCGCATCGGGTTCATCGACGGGCTGTTCACCGGCAACGTCCATTGGGAGCCGCACTGATCGCTCGGCGTAAGAACGATTTGTAAAGAGTATGAGAAGTCGCGGAAAACAAAGGGGTTTCCGTTGACGACGAGACTGTGCGGAGCATAGAGTCTCGGAGTGCACGCACTGACACAGAACACGACATCGGCACGACGCCTGCCGGGTCTCAGGAACATCGGGGTCGCAGTGGTCGCCGTAGCGTTGACTGCGACCGCGCTATATGCCGGCCTGCGCGAGATGCGCAAGGCCGTACCGCCCGCGGTCGTCGCAGCGCCCATGGAGATGGGCCACGCCGAGCGCCCCGCCCTCTCCGCCGATGAGGAGCGCTATGCGCACGCGCTGTGGAAGGTGCACGATCAGGTACGGACCGCCGCGGTGCGCATGAGCTTCGCGGGTCTCTCCTACAAGATGGGCGACATCAAGAAGTCGGAGCTTGCGGCCCGCGTCGAGCCCATCACGCAGAACTTCAAGAGCGCTTTGGCGGATGCGACGAAGCTCGCGCCGCCGGCGTCGCTCGAACAGCTGCACGCCGAGTACGTCGGGGCGATCCGCGACTACGAGCAGGCGTCCCTGGAAATGCGCGCCGGCAAGGGCGAGAGCGACGATCATCTGATCACGGCACAGACCAAATCGGAGCGTGCGGCAACCACCTTGCTCAAGGTGGGGGACGCGCTGTGGCCGGGGGAACACAAACCCAACTAAAGTTTCGCGTAGTAGCGCATGGCCGGCGGTCCCATACGAAGATCGCCGCAGGCAGTCGGAAGCAGTTCCAATAACGACAGGGAGGTGAGAGAGCATGAAGAAGCAACTCGCATTGGGGCTGGCGGCATTCGGCCTCTTGGCCGGGCTGGGCGCCACGACCGCGCAAGCGCAGACGGTGTGCTCCGTCTGGCTGGTCGAGAACAGCACGTTCATGGGTGTGCCGTTCGGCATGTTCCATCCGGATCGCTCGTTCGTTCAGGGCAGCACGAACCCGCGCAACAACGTCAACACGGTGGATCTGCCGGTCAACGTCGGCGTGATCAAGTGCGGCAAGGACCTGATCCTGTACGACAACGGCTGGAATCAGACCGAGTACCACAAGATGACTGGCACCGGTCACTGGTCGCCGCTCTCGAAGCAGATTGCGCAGCTCGGCTTCGACGCGAAGGACGTCTCGAAGGTCATCATCGGCCACGGCCACTGGGACCACGCCGGTTCGCTGGACGAGTTCCCGAACGCGATCCTCTACGTTCAGAAGGAAGAACTGCGGGGCATCGAATGGGCGCTGAACTACCCCGGCCACGAGCGCATCCGCGCGGTCAACGATTCGCCCGGCGGTTGCAGCCGCACGCCGGCCTGCGGCTACACGCCGAAGACCATGGACCAGATCTACGGCAAGATCCTGCGCGGCAAGGCGGTGATCGTCGACGGCGACCTGGAGATCATGCCAGGCGTGAAGATCCACGCAGCGCATCGCGCCCACACTGCCGGTTCGCAGCTCCTCGAGGTCAATACGGCCATCGGCAAGCTGATGTTCGGCTCCGACGCCTACTCCTCGTGGGAAGCGATCCGCGACTGGGAAGTGGCGAACGTGCAGCAGACCGACTCGGTCCAGCAGTTCCTGGCCTACGAGAAGTGCTACAAGGTCACGGGCGGCTACCAGAACTGCGTCGCCGCGCACGAACCGCTCTCCTACAGCGACAAGTACCCGCTCACGAAGAACTCGTGGGTCGGCATGAACGGCGCGCGCCTCGCGGAAATCACGCTGGCGCCCGGCGAGCAGTCGCGCAAGAAGTAAGCGTTCCGCAAGCGTCACAGGGAGGAGCTCCCCATCGGGAGCTCCTCTTTTTTTGTACGCATCGAAACCGATGACATTCCGGTCGAAGCTCATCCTCGCGTCGATCCTGGCAGCGCTGCTGACGGGGCACGCCACCGCTCACGATCCCAGCGCTTGGGGCGGCATGTTCCGCTCGCGCGACGACGGCGCTTCCTGGCTGCCGGTGGACGCGGGGCTCTTCATCGGCGGAGCGATGGCGCTCGCCATCAGCCCGGTCGACGCCAACCATCTGCTGTATGCGACCGACACACGCCTTTTGCGTTCGCATAACGGCGGACGGGATTGGACCCACGAGGCCCCCGACAAACTGATCGGGCCGATCCTCACGGTCGCATTCGACGCCGATGGCCGCGGAGCCGTGACTTCCAATGCCGCGGGCATCTTCGTGACGGCCGAAGGCAAGACCTGGAGCGAGTCGAATGCCCCGACCGGTGCCGCACCGGCGCGCAGCATCGTGGCCGGTGGTACCGCCGGCCGTTTCTATCTCGCCGGACCGCGGGGCCTCTACGTCAGCAACGACAACGGTCACCGCTTCCAGCGTCTCGGCGAGACTCTGCCGGAGGCGACTCCGGCTGCGCTGGCCGTGGCACGCGGCAACCCAGATATCGTGCTCGCCGTCCTCGACGGCGCGCTGTGGATGAGCACCGACGCCGGTGCGATCTGGCGCGAAAGCCGCGGCGGGCTGCCGCAGCGGCGTGTCGAAGCCCTGGACGTGCGTGGTGAGCGCTGGTGGGCGTTCGGCGCGGATCACCTGTACTTGAGCGAGGACCGCGGCAGCACCTGGCGCACCGTCGGCAACGCGCTGCCCGACGCGGGCACGTCGGTACGCGGTCTTTCGGTCAACGCCGACGGCAGCGTGGTCACCATCACCACCCATCGCGGCGTGCTGCGCAGTCCGGACGGCGGCCGCACCTGGGCACTGGTGGAAGGTGCCCTGCCCACTCATCTCGAGTCCGCGCCGTTGATCCGCGATCCCCACGACGCCACGACGTTGTACGCCGGCTTCGCACTCACGCCCTACGCCGAGATCTATCGTCGTGCCGAACAGGGCAACAATCTGCTGACCCAGGTCGACCCCATCAGTCTCATCGGGGGCCTCGCCTTCCTGCTGCTGCTCCTGATCGGCGGCGTCCTGCTCGCCCGCCGTCTCGCACGCGCATACGGCCCACCCCCTCGTAACGGAGAATCACGATCTTGACCACCGAAGCCGCCAGCGTTCCGCGACGCCGCCTCTGGCTGACCGCCCTCAGCATCATCGCCGTCGCAGTCGCTTCGGGCGCGGCGGCGTGGTGGACCCTGCAGCCGCACAAGCCGGCGTTCGTCGAATATCCGATGACCGTGGCCACCGACATCCCCACCGCGATCGCAACCGCACCCGACGGCACGGCGTGGTTCTCCATCGATTTTTCCGACGCCATCGGCATGGTGCGCAACGGCAAGGTGGAGCGCCTTTCGAAAGGTTCGCGCAATGCCGAACCCATCGGTCTCGGTGCCGATGCCGCAGGCAACGCCTGGCTCGCCGATCCGCCGGCCGTGGCGATTCAGCGCGTGGCGCCGAACGGCGAGATCCGATCGTTCCCGCTGGGCACGCCCATCGCGCGACTGGGACGGCTGACGGTGGCGCCCGACGGCGCCGTGTGGTTCGCGGAGAGCACGGCATTCAGCATCACCCGCCTCAACGACGGCGAGCTGAAGCGCCACGAGATCAGCATGGTTCGCGGCGCTCCCTTCGGGGTCGCGGCCGCACCGGACGGCTCGGTATGGGCGACGCTGCAGGCCGGCAACTCGCTGGTGCGCATCGCCACCGACGGCACGATGACGGAGTTCGAAGTGCCGAGCCGTGGTGCCTCGCCCACGGACGTGGCGGTCGATTCGAGCGGCACGGTGTGGTTCCTCGAGTTCCGCGCGAATCGCATCGGTCGCTTCCGCGACGGCAAGTTCGGCGAGATCGACGTGCCGCTCGAACGTGCGGCGCTGTCGGGACTGGCGGCAGCACCCGACGGTTCGGTGTGGTTCGGCATGCTGCGCGGTGCGGCGCTGGGTCGCGTGAGGGACGGTCACGTCAAGACGTTCCGGCTGCCGCGGGACGATGCCCGCCCCTTCTCCGTCGCCGTCGATCGCGCCGGCAACGTGTGGTACACCGACATCAGCGGATGGGTGGGAATGCTCCCGGCGGCCGAAGCGGCCCGTTGAGCGGATCGATCGCGTCGGGTCAGGTGCTGCGCGCGAACACGAGTTCGATCACGTTGCGCTCGGCCTCGCGCCGGTAGCGTGCGCCCCGGGTCATTTCGAGCGTGAGGTGGATGCCCAACCCCCCCAAGGGTCGCGCCTCCGCGCCGGCCTCCAACCCATCAACCGGTGCTCGCACGAGCGGGTCGAACGCCGGGGCTTCGTCCTCGAAGCGCAATGCGAACGTGTCGGCATCGGCGGTCAGGACCACGACGATGGGCCGATCACATTCGCCCGCGTACCCGTGGCGCACGGTGTTCACGAACAACTCCTCGGTGACGACCAGGAGGCGGTGACAATCTTCGCGGGAAATGCCGGACTGCGCCGCGAATGCGTCCACGTGACGGCGCACCGTCTCGAACTCGACCCACCGGGCAGCGCAGCGCAGGAGCATCCGTTCGCTTTCCAATCAGTATGTTACCGTGGTAACTTCGGCACGCTGCCGGGCCCGGTCGGGCGGAATGGAACTTGCCTCTTCAAGGGCCATTTCCACTCCGGTACCAGCTCATGTTCTCCGCTTTCCTCCGCACTGCTGTCATCGCCGGCTTTTCGCTCACGCTCCCGCTCGCTTTCGCCGCGGACGCCGGACGCGTGAAGACCTCCAAGGGTGCCGTCACCATCGAGCGCGCGGGACAACGGCTGCCGGCTGCGGTCGGCATGACGGTGCAGGAAAAGGATGTGGTCAGCACCGGTGCCGACGGGTCGGTCGGCATCTCGTTCACCGACAACTCGATGCTCTCCGCCGGACCGAACTCGGTGCTGATCCTCGACAAGTACGCATTCGATGCAGCCAGCGGCAAGGGCGCGATGGAAGCGAACCTGGCCCGCGGCACCCTGGCGGCGGTGTCCGGCAAGATGGTGAAGTCGGCACCGGAGTCCATGAAGATCCGCACTCCGGCGGCCATCATGGGCGTGCGCGGCACGGAGTTCGTGGTCAAGGTCGAAGACCCGGCCGCCGTCCGCTGACATGAGGCGATCGGTCTGGGGTGCGATCGCCGTCGTCATCGCATTGACGGGCGGCTGCGCAACGCGTTCGTCCGTCTCACCGCCGCCGCCGCCCACGATGGCGCGCGACGACATGATCGCCCTGGTGCCGAAGGCCGACGGTTCATACGGTTCCGTGGTCGTGCACCAGGAGGACAACGCGATGCTGCTCGACGGCAAGCAGACCGCCGCGCGCATCCGCGGACCGTTCACCGCGGAACCCGCCGCCGTCTCGCCCGAGGAGCTGCGCCAGACTTTCGGCCCGGCTCTGGATGCACTTCCGCCGCGCCCCGCGACCTTCGTGTTGTACTTCGTCGAGGGCAAGGACGAGCTCACGCCGGAATCGAAAGCCGCGATCGTCGAAGTGCGCGACGGACTCCTGCGACGCCCCGCACCCGACATCACCGTCACCGGCCACACCGATGCAATCGGCACCGACCGCTTCAACAACCAGCTCTCGCAACTGCGCGCGAAGCGCGTGAGCGACGAACTGATCCGCGCCGGCGTGCGCCCCGCGATCATCACGCTGGTGGCGAGCGGCAGCCGCGAACCGCTGTATCCGAACGCGGCCGGCAAGGCCGAACCCCGCAACCGCCGCGTCGAGATCACGGCGCGCTAGTCGCGCCACCGCCGCGATCCGTCGCGGACCCGGCCCCGCGCCACTCCACGACCAGCACGGTCGCATCGTCGGCGCGTTCACGCTCGCCACCGTGTGCGGTCAGCAACGCGTGGATTGCGTCGCGGACGCCCGCGGCACCGGCACCGATGTTCGCCAGGGATCGGGCGAACCGCTCACGGCCGAGCAGTTCGTCGCCCGCGCCGTGGGCCTCCGTCACGCCGTCGGTAACGATGCACAGGCGGTCCATGGGCACCAGCGTGTCGCGGTTCACCTCGTAGGGATAGTTCTCGATCACGCACAGCGGCGGCCCGCTGGCGCCGTACAGCGGGTGCGGCGCGGATGCGTCTGCCGGCAGCAGCAACGCCGGTTCGTGGCCAGCGTTGCACCATTCGAGCGCGCCGGAATCGAGATCGAGGATGCCGACGAACAGCGTGATGAACAGTTGTCCGGGGTTGTCGCGCGCGAGTTCGTCGTGGGCTTCGTCGATGATCGCATCGAGCGGGTTCGTGCCGCGCAACGCGGCACTCTTCAGCAGCGCCTTCGCGACGGACATGAACAACGCTGCAGGCAAACCCTTGCCGGCGACGTCGCCCACCATGAAGAACAGGCGGCGCTCGTCCAGCAGGAAGTAGTCGTACAGATCGCCACCCACGCTGCGCGCCGGCTCGGCGAGGGCCGCGATCGCAACGCGCGGATCGGCGACGGTGCGCCCGTCCACGGGCGGCAGCATGCCCATCTGGACCCGCCGTGCCGCCTCCTGCTCGCCCGCGTTGCGGGCCGTGGCGATGCGCTCCTCGTTGAGCGCCCGGCGCAGCACGCGCCGCTGCCGATCGCTTTCGGCGAGGGTCGCCATGAGCATCACCGTGAAGGCGGCAACGCCACCCAGCAACGGCCAGGTGACATCCATCAGCAGACCGCCTGAACGCATCAGTATCGCCGCGATCAGCACCAGCGCAGCGGCGGCACCGACGCCTGCGATTAGGCTGGTCCGCGGCCGCCAGCGCGCCGCACCCACCACGGCCAGGGCGGCGAGCCCCACGAGGGCCAGGGCCTCGATCCACGCGAGCCAGCCAGGTCGCCGCAACAGGTCCTGATCGAAGATCCCTTCGAGAAGCTGCGCGTGGATCTCGGCACCCGGTACGCGTTCTCCGGTGGGAATCACGTGGAAATCCAGCAGGCCGAGAGCGGTGAGGCCGATGATCACCAGCTTGCGGTCGAAGACTTCGGCACCCACCTTGCCGGCCAGCACGTCGCCGGCCGACACGAAGCGCTGTGCCGAACGCGGCGCGAAGTGGATCCAGACCGCTCCGTCGCGATCGGTGGGAATGCCGAGGTCGCCGAGTTCCACCGCCTTCACGCCGCTCCCCGCGGTGTCCAGCCCGACCGCCGGCAGCCCGGCCGCCACCCGCAGCAGTTCGACGGAAAACGCCGGCATCAGCGTGCCCGCCGCGCGCGCGACCAGAGGCGCGCGCCGCACGACGCGTCCGGAGGGTTCGGCGGAGATGAGACCGTGCCCCTTTGCCGCCACATCGATCGCAGGAATGCTTCTCAGCAGCGCTGCGTGGCTCGCGATCGCTGCCGGGTCCGGTCCGCGCACGAGCACCGGTGTGGTCCGACCCGCAGCCGTGGGCACCTCGGATTCCGGCATGCCGGCGACGGCGAGCACCACCGGCGCGGCCCCGATGGCATGCGCCAATTGCGCGTCGTGGGTGGGCAGACTCGCGAGCCGCTGCGCCAACGCCGTATCGTCGGCCGCCAGCATCGGGGCAAGTTGCTCGGGCGACAGTCGGTCGGGCTCCGAGAACAGGACATCCACCCCGATGGCGGCGGGATGATTCGCTGCGACACGCTCGATCAGTGCGGCCATCAGCGTGCGCGGCCAGGGCCATTGGCCATGCGCCGCGAGGCTCGCCTCGTCTATGGCGACGATGACCGCAGGTGCACTCGCCCGATCGCGCGGAAATACGCGCTGCCAGAGATCGAAGGTCGCGAGCCGCAGGCCCTGGGAGAAGTCCAGCAGCGACAGCAGCAGCACGACGCCGGCGGCGGCGATGGCGAGCACCCTTCCGCTGCGGATCGACAATCCGCGCAGTCCTGCACGCTCGCTCCACGCGAGCGCGATGTCGTCCGGATCGTGGATCGCGCCGCGCGACTCAGACATCGATCTCTAGCCCGTCGGACGCACTGGAAATCATGAGCCGCGCTGCCTCGCCGCGCGTCAGTTCCTCGAAGCGCACGGTCTCGCGCAGCACCTGCTCGATCTGTTCGTCGTCGTAGGCGGGTTCGTGGTGAAAGAGGCACAGATGCTTCACCGCGGCGCGCTGGCACAGTTCCACCGCCACGATGTTGCTCGAGTGTCCCCAGTCCTCCTTCACCGAGATCGCATCGAGCAGCGAGTACATGGCGTCGAACACCACCAGGTCGGCGCCGCGGAAGAATTCGACGAACCCGGCCGCTTCCTCCGCGTCCTCGGGGCGATGCTCGGAGTCGGTGGTGTAGACCAGCCTGCGGCCCGAGCGCGTGAAGCGGTAGCCGTAGGAATCGCCGGAGTGCCGCTGCTTCTTGATCGCGACCTCGATGCCGTTGGTCATGTGCGGCACGCCGGGTTCGAGTCGCACGAACTCGATGCGCGCGGCGAGGCGGTCGAACGGCACCGGGAAACAGGGAGCGGACTGCTGCAGACGCAGTGCGTGTTCGAGTTCCGCGTGGCCGCCGTGGATGCGGATCGTCCAGTCGGGATCGTAGGCCGGTGCGAAGAACGGAAAGCCCATGATGTGATCCCAGTGCACATGCGACAGGAACACGTTCACGATACGCGGGCGGCCCGCTGCTGCACGCTGCAGCAGATCGTTGCCCAGAGGCCGCGCACCGGACCCCAGGTCGCAGACGATGAACTCGCCGGCGCCGGTATCGAGTTCCACGCAGGCCGAATGTCCGCCGTAGGTATGCGTCACCGCGAAGTCGGCATCGCGATCGAGGTTCGCGAGCAGCGCGTCGACGTCGGTGACGCCGGCCTCGAGCGCGTACGTCAGCGCGGAGCGCAGCTTGCGACGCACGCCCGTGGACGTGAGCGCCACCGGCAACGAGCCGCGGGTTCCCCAGAAGCGGACGCGCACGCGCTACCGGCCCCGATGGACCTGCGCCGCGCGCGGCGAGAGCGCCTCGAGTGCCGCGCTCACGTCGTCGAAGACCTTGAAGAGCAGCGTGAACCGGCTGATCTCGAAGATCTCGCGGACGACCGCCTGCATGCCCGCGATGACCACCTCCCCACCCTGGGCCTTGGCCTGCTTCGCCGCGAGCATGAAGCAGCGCAACCCGGCACTCGACACGTAACGCAGCGCCGAGAGATCCAGAACGAGGTGAATGCCGCCCGGCCGGCAATCGGCCAGGTAGGGTTCGAGGGCCAGCGAGAAAGCATCGCCGTTGGCGTGGTCGAGTCGATCCTGGGGCGCCACCACCACGACATCCGCATAGCGCGACGCGGGAAGCAGGCCGGCACCGATGCGTCCGACCGGCGCGATCGCGGAGCTGCTCACCTCACCCGAGGGAGGCAACGGTACTCCAGGCCTTGACGGTGAGAAAGACGCCCACCAGCACGATCAGCAACGACGTGCCGATCTGGATGCGGATGGCCCAGGGACCTGCCAGCCAGTCCAGCACCTTGCGTCCGACGATCGCGGCGACCACCCCAACGCCGACCAACGTCAGCGCGAAACCGATGCTGAACACCAGCACGGTGCCGAGGCCCAGCATGACCTTGCCCTGCGCCAGCGCGTTGAGCAGGATCGCGAGCGCCGCCGGATCGGGCAGCAGACCGCCGGCGATGCCGAGTCCGATGAGCATCCAGAGGCTAGGCCGCCCGGCGCGAGTCACGATCCCGACGTCGTGCGTGTGCTTGAAGCCCCAGCCGTGGCTGTGATAGCCGCCGCCTTCGTGATCGTGGTGGTGATGGTGGTGGCCGTCGCCGTGATCGTGCGGATGATCGTGGTCGTGATGGTGATGCCCCGCCGCGCGCGCCAGCATCGGCTGCGGTGTGCCTACCACCGCGTAACGCAGTTCCCCCGGAGCCTGCGACGCGGGCTGTGCCCTCAGTTGCGCCACCAGGTCCCGCTGCGTCCACAAAGTCCACAGGCCGATGACGATGATCAGCAACCCGGTCGCCACCGCGAGATAGGCCTCCACCTGCTGCGGCATCAACCCCGGCAGACCGAGCGAGGCCAGCACCCCGACGATGACGATACCGCTCACGTGCGACAGGGTGACGAAGATGCCGAGGACCACCGCGTCCACCGGACGGCCGCGGACACCGACGATATAGGCGGCGGCGATGGTCTTGCCGTGGCCCGGTGTCGCCGCATGTACCGCCCCCAGCCAGAAGCTGGTGAAGAGATAGAACAGCGCGTCGGACATGGCGTCCGAGTCCTCCCCCGTGTACCGCGAATCGCGCGGATTCTGCCCGAGCCGGCGCTACGTGCCTAGGGAGAACCCCTGGTCAACGCCCCCGGGCGGCCGATACATTGCGCCTTTCCGGCCGGAGGGCACGTGACTTTCGATTTCGACGAACCGCTGGACCGACACGGTCAGTGGAGCCTCAAGTGGGACCGGTACGCCGGCCGCGACGTGATCCCCATGTGGGTGGCGGACATGGATTTCCGCTGCCCGGCCGCCATCACGGACGTGCTGCGGGGACGCGTGGACCACGGCGTCTTCGGCTATGTCGAACCGGGGCCGGAACTGGTCGAAGCGATCGCTGCGCGCATCGCGTCGAGCTACGGCTGGCAGACGCGGCCCGACTGGTATGTCTGGCTGCCCGGTCTCGTCTCCGGCCTGAACGTCGTGTGCCGTGCGGTGGGCGACGTCGGCGACGAAGTGCTGACGGGCATCCCCATCTACCCGCCGTTCCTGTCCGCCCCGGTGCATGCCGCAAGAACCTGCATCCGCGTGCCCCTGCTGAACGACCGGGACCACTGGCGCTTCGAACCGGCCACGCTTCGGCAATGCGTCACGGCGCGCAGCCGGTTGCTGCTGCTGTGCAATCCGCACAACCCGGTCGGCCGCGTATGGTCGCGCCCGGAACTCGAGGGGCTCGCCCAAGTCGCTCTCGAGGAAGACCTCGTCGTCTGTTCCGACGAGATCCATTGCGGTCTGGTGCTGGATCCTGACAAACAACACGTGCCGCTGGCGGCGGTCGCGCCGGAGATCGCCGATCGCACCATCACGTTGATGGCGGCCTCGAAGACGTTCAACCTGCCGGCGCTCGGGTGCGCCTTCGCCATCGTCCCGAACCCGGAGTTGCGGGCACGCATGCGCAAGGTGATGGCGGGCCTGGTCCATCGCCCCCTCGGGATCGGTCTGTGGGCGACGCTCGCGGCCTATCGGGACGGCGAGCCCTGGCGCCGCGCCCTGGTCGACTATCTGCGCGGCAATCGCGATCTGGTGGCCGCCAGGGTCGACGCGATGCCGCAGCTGTCGATGACACCGGTGGAAGCCACTTATCTCGCCTGGATCGACTGCCGCCGTCTGGGTGTCGGGAACCCTGCGAAATTCTTCGAGGACGCCGGCGTCGGGCTCTACGACGGTGCCGACTTCGGGACCCCCGGTTGGGTACGCCTCAACTTCGGCACCCGCCGCGCGCTGCTTGCGGAAGCTCTCGACCGCATGCAGCGCGCGCTGGAGACCTGAAGCTCAGAACGAAGCGCTGACCGACACCCGCGCCGCGAACGGCTCCACCGGGTGATAGTGGATGTCGTTGATGCCGGTGCGCGTGCCCGCCGGCCCTGCGCAAGCGGCGCTGGCATAGGCGCCGCCGCCCAGTTCGCTGCGCGTGCACGATGCGTAGTAGTAGTCGATGTCGCTCTGCTTGCGGCCGAAGATGTTGAGCAGATCGAGCCGCACCTGCCAGGTCTTGTCGATGCGGTAGCCGACCCGGGCATTGGTCAGGTTCGTGGAGTACGACCTCACCGAGTTGTCCTCGATCAACGGCCGTGGACCGAAGTAGCGCGTCTGCAGCGAGGCGAACCACTTGCCGCCCGGATCGTAGGTCACGCCGAGCGCGCCCACCGTCTGGATCGATCCCGGAATGTAGTTGCCCTCCGGCGCGTTGTCCTTGAAGCGCGACTTGGACCACGCGAGTTGCAGGTCGATCAGCCAGCCCGAGGCGGCCACGTAGTGGTTGCTCCATTCCACGCCTTCACGGTGGCTGGGGCGGCTCGCCTCCGTGGTTCCGGCATCCCCCACGAACAGCAGCTCGGAATCGAGATCGAGTTGCCACACCGACAACGAACTCTGCAGACCGTGGATGTACTGGGTTCGCACGCCCAATTCCGAGCCGTGCGTCTTCACGAGCGGGGTCACGCGATCGGCCGGCAGACCCGTCTTCGGATCGATGGTGATGGTCGTGCCGCGCGCATCGTTGCTGTGGAAGCCCTGACCGTAGTTCACGAAGAACTCGGTCTCGGCCCAGGGCCCGAAGATGAGGTTCAGCTTCGGGGAAACGATGCTGTCGTTGTTGTTGCCCGAGTTCTGCGGCAGGCTGCTGTTCACGTTGAACTTGTACATGTCGGCGCGGATGCCCGCCACGGTCCGGAACCAGGACAGCCACTGCGTGGAATTCTCGGCGTAGAAGCCGAGGCTGCCCTGCTTCACCTTGTCGTCGCGCGTGGTGCCGACGCGCTCGCGCGCCACGGTGTCGAACAGCGCCACCTGCTCGATATCGTCGAAGCGACCCTGGAGCCCGATGCGGTTCATGGTGTCGAACGCGCCGAGCTTGCCGATGAACGTCACGCGCGGATGGATGCCCAGGGTGGTGCGTCGGTCGGCCTGCTCGAACTGGTCACCCTGATCGTTGTCGAGGAAGTAGGTGAAATTCGAGAACAGGTTGAGCTTGTAGCTGACGGCGTAGGCATCCACCTCCCAGCGCCCGCCGGCGAAGTCCGCATAACGCGCACCGGAGAGCGAGTAGCGCGACGACTTGCCGCCGGTGGTCGGGTCCAGAGAGCCGAAGCGACCGATCTCGCCGCGATCGACCGCGCGCCCGGGAATCTGGTCGGTCGCGTCCCACTTGCCGTCGTAGGCCATGAGAGTCACGTTGTAGCCGTCGGCCTGACTGCCCTCGACGAAACGCAGCACGCCGTTCAGCTTGCGATAGTTCTCCGGCACGTCCCAAGGGCCGTCGGTGCCCTGATACTCCAGGCCGTAGACGAGCCGCCCGCCGGCCAGTTCCGGCCCGCCGGTCAACAGGGCACGCCGGTAGTTGAAGTTTCCGGCGGACAACGTGGCCGTGTTCTTCGGCAGTTCGTCCGCATACCGCAGCGAAGCCGAACCAGCCGAGGAAAAGTCACCGTTCTGCGCGAAGTACGGACCCTTCCGGTAGTCGATGCGGTTCACCAGTTCCGGAATCATGAACGACAGATCGGTATAGCCCTGCCCATGCGCGTGGGTCGGCATGTTGACCGGCATGCCGTCGACGTTCACGGAGAAGTCGGTCCCGTGGTCGAGGTTGAAGCCGCGCAGGAAGTACTGGTTCGCCTTCCCGTCACCACTGTGCTGGGTGACGATCACGCCCGGGACGAACTCGAGCAGTTCGCCGGCACGCAGGACCGGCCGCGTTTCCAGGCGGCGTGAGGTCACGGAGCCGGCGCTCGAGGAATCGGTCGTCCCGACGGCGGTGTCGTAGTGACCCTTGATGTTGACCGGCGTCGCAGGAATGTCGACGTCGTGTGCCAGCGCCCCCGGTGTTTGTGCGATCAGTGCGGCGGCGAGCGCGCAGGCTCCCCCGTGCCACCATGGATTGGGCCTGGACATGCGAATCTCCCTGTTTTCTTATTGGCCGTATCGCCGACACCGACCCGCCAACCGGGTCGGTCACGCTGCGCTGCAGCCGGTGCGGACAATACGTATGAAGTGTTACACCTTCGTAAGATAGGCTTGCGTTTATGCTGGCGTCAACGATTTCGGATGAAATCGATGATTCGGCTACCATTCGCGCTCCCGACTCCGCGTTCCGCCCCGCCATGCAGCGAATCACCATCTCCCTTAGCGACGCGCTTGCCAACGATTTCGATGCCTGGATGCGGCGCCGGCGCTACGAAAACCGGTCGGAGGCGGTCCGCGACCTGGTCCGTGCTGCGCTGGAATCCGACCGGCTGGCGGAGCCCGAAGGCCATTGGTGCGTGGCTGCGCTGTCGTACGTCTACGACCATCACTCGCGCGATCTGGCCGAGCGGCTCACCGCGCTGCAACACGACCACCACGACCTGGTGCTGTCCTCGATGCACGTGCACCTGGATCACCAGAGCTGCCTCGAGACCGTGATGTTGCGCGGTCGCATCAACGACGTCCGCAGCTTCGCCGACTCGCTGATCGCCCAACCCGGGGTACGCCACGGCCGCGTGAACGTGGTCCCGGTGGAGGTGGAGTCGGGTCACTACCACTATCACGTCCACGCCCATCCCCATACCTGAAGCGTCCGATGCCTCAAGCTCCCCTGCTGTTCAGCCCGTACGAAATCCGCGGTGTCCACCTCAAGAACCGCGTCGTCATCTCACCCATGTGCCAGTACTCGGCGGTCGACGGCATGGCCAACGACTGGCATTTCGCGCACCTCGCCCGCTTCGCCCTCGGCGGCGCCGGTCTGGTGTTCGCGGAGGCGACCGCCGTCCAGCAGGAGGGCCGCATCACCCACGGCGACCTCGGCATCTGGTCGGACGCCCACGTGGAGCCGTTGAAGCGCATCACGGCATTCCTCAAGGCCCACAACGCGGTCCCGGCGATACAACTGGCCCATGCCGGACGCAAGGCTTCGATGCAGCGGCCATGGCACGGCAACGGACCGCTGGACGATACCGATCGCGCGCGCGGCGAAGACGTGTGGCCGGTCGCTGCGCCCAGCGCGATCCCCATGGACTCGGGCTGGCTCACGCCGCACGCGTTGAGCGTGGAGGAGATCACCGGCCTGCGGCAGAGCTGGAAGGACGCGACACGGCGCGCGATCGATGCCGGCTTCGAGGTGCTCGAAGTGCACGGCGCTCATGGCTATCTGCTGCACGAGTTCCTGTCGCCGCTTTCCAACAAGCGCACCGATCGGTACGGCGGCAGCTTCGAGAATCGCATCCGCCTGGCACTGGAGATCGTCTCGGACGTGCGGTCGGTCTGGCCCGCGGACAAACCGCTCTTCTTCCGCGTCTCGTCGGTGGACGGCGTGGATGGCGGCTGGACGCTGCAGGACTCCGTCGCACTGGCAAACGAACTCCGTCCGCTCGGTGTCGATGTCATGGACTGCTCCTCCGGCGGCTTGCTCGGATCGGCCACTGCGGCAAGAGTCAAGCGCTATCCGGGCTTCCAGGTGCCCTACGCCGCCGCGATCCGCCATGAATCCGGCCTCGCCACCATGACCGTGGGGCTGATCCTCGAAGCGGAGCAGGCCGAGGAGATCCTGCGCAAGGGCGAAGCCGATCTGATCGCCATCGGCCGCGAGGCACTGCGCAACCCGAACTGGCCGCTGCACGCGGAGGAAACACTCGGCGTCGAGAACGAATACGCGTCCTGGCCGGTGCAGAGCGGCTGGTGGCTCGACAAGCGCAAGAAGAGCCTGACGCCCTCACCCGCCCGCGGCTGACGCGAGCCTCGCGTCAGCGCGGCGGCTGCGCGGCCACGGCGGCCTTGCGCAGGCGATCCTCCCGGTCGGCGATCTTCTGCCGCAGTTTCGGGATGGCCGCCAGCGCAGCCTTCTCGCCCTCGAGGATGGATACGTGACGCGCATCGAAACTTGCGGCGCGCATCTCGTGCGTGTCGGGTGAGACCACCACGTCCGCGCCCAGGAGTTCCTGGGCCGCGATGGCACGGCCCATGATCGTGAACGTCTGCAGCAGCACGTCCAGCGTCCCGCTCAGGTTGGCGAGGGACGGATCCTTCGAGATGTCGACCGCGATCACGATGTCGGCGCCCATGTCGCGCGCGGCGCGCACCGGGACCGGACTGGTGAGTCCACCGTCCACGAACTCGCGGCCGCCGATGCTCACCGGCTGGAACACGCCCGGCACGCTGCTCGATGCGCGCACCGCCATGCCGGTGTTGCCGCGTCGGAAGACCACCTGCTCGCCCGATTTCAGATCGGTGGCAACCACGCCGATCGGTCTGTTGAGCTGTTCCAGCGGCCGGTTCTTGACGGCGTTGTTGATGTAGTTCTGCAACGATTCGCCGCGCAGGAAGCCGCGATTCGGCAGGATCCAGTCGCTCACCGACTTCTCGTCCAGTTCGAGCGCGAGGCGCTGCAGTTCGAAACCGTCGTAACCCGCGGCGTAGAGCGCGCCGACCACGCTGCCCGCGCTCGTGCCCACCACCAGATCCGGCTTCACGCCCTGCGCCTCGAGCATCTTGATGACGCCGATGTGCGCGAAGCCGCGCGCCGCACCGCCGCCCAGAACCAGCGCGATCTTGGGCGGCGGAATGAAGATTTCCGGGGGTAGCGACGGCACCGGCGGCGTCGGCTGCACCACCTGCTCCGGCGCCGCGGGCGTGACGGGCTCCTCGGACTTCGGTGCCGGTGTCGTGCAGGCCGCCACGGCCCACGTGAAAACCATCACCAAGACGACCCGCATCGTGGAGTTGCCGGTACTTCCGCTCATGCGCTGGTGACGTCCCGCTGGGAAAAGCCGCATGGTAATCGACCAGCTTCAAAGAAAAGAGCCGCTCGCGGCGGCTCCTTTCAACGTCGGGTGGCGCGGGCTCAAGACGCCCCGTGCTCGCCCATCTGACTCTGCAGGTAGTTCTGGATACCGACCTTCTTGATCAATTCGAGCTGGGTCTCGAGGAAATCGATGTGTTCCTCCTCCGACTCGAGGATGTCCTCGAACAGTTCGCGCGAGATGTAGTCGCCGACCGACTCGCAATGCGCGATCGCTGCCTTGAGATCCGGGTGCCCCTTCAGTTCGAGCTTAAGGTCGCACTGCAGGCATTCCTCGACGTTTTCGCCGATCAGCAGCTTGCCGAGTTCCTGCAGGTTCGGCAGCCCCTCGAGAAAGAGGATGCGCGCGATCAGCCTGTCCGCGTGCTTCATCTCGTCGATGGACTCGTGGTACTCGTAGTCGCCGAGCTTGTCCAACCCCCAGTTCTTGAACATCCGCGAGTGCAGGAAGTACTGGTTGATCGCAGTGAGCTCGTTCATCAGCACGTGGTTCAGGTGCTGGATGACCTTCTTATCGCCTTTCATGGACTGTTCCTCGATCGAGCGGATTCAATGACGAGGACGAGTATAGGCGACCGCTCCCGCACAAGCAGACGGAGTTTCCGATGGCGGGAAACGCGAATGGGAACGGAAACGAGTCCCCTGACGCCCGAGATACGGCGAAAGGCTACGCGCCAGGGTGCTGCCCGCGCCCGCCCGAGAACATCTCAACTCACGCAGCGTTTAGCTGAGGTGCCTGGGAGACCAGAGTTTCGTCGAGCAGCTGCTGCGCGTACTGCGCGCAGCAGCCGCAGCTGGAAGCCACACCAAGTTCCGCGCGCAATTCGCGCATGGACGCAACGCCTTCACAGACCGCTTCGCGGATCTGCCGGTCGGTGATGCCGTGGCACATGCAGACGTACATGTTGTCGTGACTCCTCCGTTCGACGCGAACACTAAGACGGAATGAGAATGATTGTCAATCGTCCGGTAGGAATGGCGTGAGAGGCCGCGTGTCGCCTCGCTCGGACCATCTCGACCAATCGCCGCTGCTCGGTCCAAGTTGTCGACGGACTATGTTTAATTTTCAATAAGTTATATTTCTGTGTAAACGACCTCGCGGCGTGGCGGGCCGGCAGATCATCGCCCTGGCCCGCTCGATCGTTAGGACGAATGCGAACGATTCGTGTTATAAGCTCGCCCCGCTGGCGTCGCGTTCATTCGGGCGACCAGCGCCCCGCCCTGCGCGGAAGGCATCGGGTTTTGCGAGGGGGTCCTCGAATGCAGAGGACTGCTCCGCGCGAAACAACGACAACAACATCCCTGGAGACCATTCGCATGTCCAGCGCCACACGCCAGCGCCTACGTTCGCTCGCCGCCGTACTTGCCGCCGTCGTCACGCCACCCACCCTCGCCGAAAACGAGGCGCTCCTGTCGTCGCCTCGCGTGGACATCATCGGCAACAAGGAGAATCTCGAGCGCATTCCCGGCTCCGGCTACGTGCTCGACAAGGAAACGCTCGAGTCCTCGCGCGTATTCACCACCAACGAGGCGTTACGTAAGGTGCCGGGCGTCAACGTCCGTGACGAAGAAGGGCTGGGCCTGCGGCCGAACATCGGCATCCGCGGCTTGAACCCGACCCGCTCGACCAAGGTCACGCTGCTCGAGGACGGGTTGCCCCTTGCCTACGCGCCCTACGGCGACAACGCGAGCTACTACCACCCGCCGATCGAACGATTCGACAGCATCGAGGTGCTGAAGGGCGCCGGACAGATCCTGTACGGACCCCAGACCATCGGCGGCGTGATCAACTACATCACGCCCGCGCCGCCCCAGGAATTCGGCGGCCTCATCGGGTTGAGCGGAGGCAACAACGACTACCTGAGCGGCCGGGTGCGCATCGGCGGTGCCGGGTTCATGCTCGACTACATCTACAAGCAGTCCGACGGCGCGCGCGAGAACGTCCACACCCAAGTCAACGACCTCAACGCCAAGAAGGTGATGCAGATCGGCGAGCAGCAGGCGATCACGCTGCGCGCCAACTACTTCACCGAGGAGTCGCAGGTCACGTACTCGGGAGCGACCGAAGCCGAGTACCGCAACTTCGGCGCGCGCTACAACCCGTTCAAGAATGACTTCTTCGACAGCCGCCGCTTCGGGCTGTCCGCCACCCACGAGTACGCGTTCAACAAGGATGTCGTGCTGCTCACCAACTTCTACGGCAGCACTTTCTCGCGCGACTGGTGGCGGCAATCGAGCAATACGCTCGACAGCCAGTGCGGCGGCACGTTCACGCAGAACCGGTTGAACGGCGTCGCAGTAAATGTGGACTCCTGCAATTCCGTGCAGGGGCGCCTGCGCGACTACTACAGCTTCGGCATGGAACCCCGCTTGCACGTCAACTGGAACGGCTTCGGCATCGCCAACGAACTGGACGTGGGTGTGCGGGCGCATTTCGAGAACCAGGAGCGCCTGCAGATCAACGGGACCAGCCCGACGGCACGGACCGGCACGGTCGCCGAGGACAACATGCGCGAGACGTCGGCCTATTCGGCCTTCGTGATGAACAAGTTCATCTTCGGCGCGCTGGCCATCGCTCCCGGACTCCGCTACGAGTACATCGAGAACAAGCGCACCGATCGCCGGGCGGGCGGCAACAGCGGCACCGATGACCTCTCGCAGCTTATCCCCAGCCTGGGCGGTACCTATCAGTTGCTCGAGCAGACCACCTTGTTCGCCGGCGTGCATCGCGGCTTTGCTCCGCCGCGCGTGGAAGATCAGATCAGCACCGGCATCGGGCCGGTGGCGACCTACACCAACGTCGGCGCCGAGAAGAGCTGGAACTATGAACTGGGTGTGCGCACCACGCCGATCCAGGGTCTCAACGTTCAGGCCACGGCCTTCCGCAACGACTTCGACCGCCTCATCGCGGTCGGCAGCATCGCCGGTGGTACCACACCGCTTTCCCAGGGCGAAGCGCTCTTCCAAGGGCTGGAGCTGGCGGGCCGTATCGGCGCGG
Organism: Burkholderiales bacterium; assembly: GCA_019745565.1. Taxonomy (GTDB): domain Bacteria; phylum Pseudomonadota; class Gammaproteobacteria; order Burkholderiales. Next base: position 37,806 of record JAIESW010000021.1, on the reverse strand, counting down.
CGAGCGGCGTCTACAGCAACATCGCGCTCACCTGGCTGCCGATCGCCGAGCAGACAACGGCCTTCACCCAGGTCGCCGGTGGCGCTGCAATCCTCGGGTCCCGGACCGGCAATCGTTTGCCCTACGCGCCCAAGCACCAGGCGACCGCCAGTCTCGGCTACATGACGGCCTCGGGTTTCGACGTCAATGTCGAAGCGGTCTACGTCGGCGAACAGTTCTCCGACTTCGCCAACATCGACAACGCAGCAGGATCGGGCCTGCTCACTTCCGATCAGCAGAGGTCCGGACAGTACGGCGTCATCGACAGCTACACCGTGTTCAATGCCGCGATCAACTACCGCATCAAGCAGTACAGCACCACGGTGTTTCTGGCGGTAAAGAACATCGCCGACGACGTCTACATCGTGGATCGCACCCGCGGGATCCTGCCGGGCATGCCCCGCCTGATCCAGGCCGGCCTCCGCTACGACTTCTGAGCGGACGTGTGAACTGAGCGACCCGGCTGCGAGGCCGGGTCGCTGGCGACGGGTTCACGCTGGAAGTTGCGGACCCGCTCTCAGGCGGGCGCCGCTACGAGGCACCGCTCGAGTTCCTCCGTCAGGCAGCTGGCGGAACGCCGGCAGGCCACCACCTGCACGCCGTCGGCCTGGGCCTGGCTGCGGAAGCTCTTCATCACGTTGTGCCCGAGGAAATCGGTAAAGAGGATCAGCAGATCGATGTCCTTGGGCAGCGCCGGCAGGCGCCGCTGATGCGTGGCGTTGCGCCCGGACACGTGGCGCGTGATGGTGATGCCGAAGGAAGCCAGGCGCTCGGGGATGTTTCCGAGGCGGTCTGCGCCCACAAGCATTGCGTTCATCTCGATCTCCTTCAAGGACCTGCGGTCGTCGCGATGGCTGGCTTGCGCTGGCTACGCATCAAATTGCATGCTTTAATGATAATGATTCGCATTTATGAGTCAAGCGCCTCCTGCAGCCATGGCGACGTCGCCGTCGAGCGTCCGTAGGCCTATGAAATTACGAGTGAACCTTTCTGCGCCGTCATTGGTCTTCGAGCACGGTGCGGCTACAATCCGCCGCTTTCACCCGGACTTCGCCCGATGCGGTCACCCCTCTCCGCCCTGCGCCGGCTAGTCGCTGCCGCATTTCTGGTCACTGCCGCCCTGCCGGCCCCGGCGGCGGACGACGGGCAAGCCGTGCTGCATCTCCTCGATTACGTCGCGGTCGAGTACCCGCAGTTCGTCGTTGGCGGGAAGGTAGTGAACGAGAGCGAGTACGCCGAGCAGGTGGAGTTTTCGGCCAATGCACAGGCGCTGATCGCGAAACTGCCGGACCATCCGCGCCGGGCGATGCTGGTGCAGCAGGCCCAGGCGCTGGCCGATGCGATCAAGGCCCGCGCCGACGGTGCCAAAGTCTCCGCCACCGCCAACGCGCTCAAGCTCGCACTGATCGAGGTCTATGGGTTGCAGGTGGCGCCGCGCAAGGTCGCGCCGCTTGCCGATGCGGCAACGCTGTACCAGTCGCGTTGCGCGACCTGTCACGGCGAGACCGGTCGCGGCGACGGTCCCGCCGCCGCCGGCCTGGCTCCGAAGCCCAGCAATTTCCGTGATGCATCCCGGCAGGCCCGGCGCAGCGTCTACGGCCTGTACGGCACCATCAGCATGGGTGTCGAAGGCACCAGCATGGTCGCGTTCACCGATCTCGACGATGCGCAGCGCTGGGCGCTCGCGTTTCTCGTGAGCGGTTTCGTCTCCGACGATCCGCAGCGAAACGCCGGCGCCGCCCTGTGGACCAGCGGCAAGGGGCGCGACTGGTTCAAGTCCACCGCCGACGTGGTGCTCACGACACCGCAGGAAGCCACGGCGCGTGGGGGCGGCGATGCCGCTGCCGTGCTCGCCTATCTGCGCTCGAATCCAGCCGCCTCCCAATCCACCGGCAACTCGCCGCTCGACGTCAGCATCCAGACGCTGTCGCAAAGCTTCGCCGCCTACAAGGACGGGAACGCCAAGCGCGCCTACGATCTTGCCGTCAGCGCCTATCTGGAAGGCTTCGAACTCGCCGAAGCAAAGCTCGACAGCGTCGACCGCGCGCTGCGTCCTCGCATCGAAGCCGCGATGCTCGACTACCGCAACCAGGTGAAGGCGAACGCGCCGCTCGCCACCGTGGAGGCGCTCCACACCGAACTGCAGCGCCAGTTGCACGAGGCCAAGGACCGGCTGGCCGGCGGTGAGGTGTCACCGCAGGCGCAGTTCGTCTCGTCGTTCATCATCATCGTGCGCGAAGGGCTCGAAGCGATCCTCGTGCTGGCGGGCATGGCCGCTTTCCTCCGACGCACCGGGCGCAGCGAAGGTCTCAAGTGGCTGCATGGCGGGTGGATCGGAGCGCTGGCACTCGGCGCCCTCACGTGGTGGATCGCGACCGTGCTGATCGAAGTGAGCGGTGCGCAGCGCGAGGTGACCGAAGGCATCACTGCCCTTCTCGCCTCGGTCACGCTCCTGTACGTCGGTTTCTGGCTGCACTCGAAGAGTGCCGGCCAGCGCTGGAGCGCATTCATCAAGTCGCAGGTGTCCGGCGCGCTGGGCCGCGGCACGCTGTGGGGGCTCGCCGTGATCTCGTTCCTCGCCGTGTATCGCGAAGTGTTCGAGACTGTCCTGTTCTACGAAGCGCTGATCGCCCAGGGCGGTGCGACCGCGGTCGTGTCCGGTTTTGCCGCGGGCTGCGCGGTGCTGGTCGTTCTGGCGCTTCTGATCGTGCGCTTCAGCGCGAAGCTGCCGATCGGCGTGTTCTTCGCCGTGAGTTCGGTGCTCCTGGCATTGATGGCCGTCGTGTTCGCCGGTCAGGGCGTGGCGGCCCTGCAGGCCGCCGGCAAACTGCCGAGCAGCCCGGTGAGCTTCCCCAGCGTGCCGCTGCTCGGCATCTACCCGAATCTCCAGGGATTGGTGCTGCAGCTCCTCCTGCTCGTGCTGATCGTCGGCGCCTATGTGCATACCTCGCGCGCAGCCGCCAGGACTGCGTGACCCCACTCCTCCCGCAAGGATCATGATGCTCCGCTCCCTTCTGCTCCCGCTCTCCCTCGTCGCCTGCACCGTCCACGCCCAGGAGGACAAGATCCTCAATCTGTACACCGCGCGCCACTACGACACGGACGAAGCGCTGTACGCGAACTTCACCAAGGCCACCGGCATCAAGGTGAACCGCATCGAAGCCGGCGACGAGGCACTGCTGGAACGCGTCCGCAACGAAGGAGCGAACAGTCCCGCGGACGTGCTGCTGATCGTGGATGCCTCGCGCCTCTACGCGGCAGACCAGGCGGGACTCTTCGCACCGGTGAAGTCGGCGGTGCTCGAGAGCCGCATCCCGAAGGACCTGCGCAGCGCCAACGGTACGTGGTTCGCTTTCTCCAGCCGTGCTCGCGTCATTGTGTACGACAAGTCAGCGGTGAACGCAGCCGACGTGCAACGCTATGAGGATCTTGCCGCGCCGGCGAACAAGGGCAAGGTTTGCACGCGGCCCGGCAGCCATCCCTACATGCTATCGCTGGTGGCGTCCGTGATCGCCCACGACGGCGAACAGAAGGCCGAGGAATGGGCCAAGGCCGTGGTCGCCAACATGGCCCGTCCGCCGCGCGGCGGCGACACCGACCAGATCAAGGGCGTGGCCTCGGGCGAGTGCGGGATCGCGCTCACCAACTCGTACTACTACGTCCGCCTCATGCGCTCGAAGAAGCCGGAGGATCGCGCCATCGCCGAGAAGGTCACGCTGGTATGGCCGAACCAGTCGAGCTGGGGCACGCACATGAACGTCTCCGGCGGCGGTGTACTCAGGAACGCCCCGAACAAGGACGCGGCGCTCAAGTTCCTCGAATACCTGGCGAGCGACGAAGCACAGGCCTATTTCGCCAACGGCAACAACGAATGGCCGGTGGTGAAGACCGCGGTCGCGAAGAATCCGGAACTGGAATCGCTCGGCAAGTTCAAGGCTGATGCTCTGGCCATCGCGGAGATCGCGACCCGCACGCCGGCCGCACAGAAGCTGGTCGACCGCGCCGGCTGGCGCTGATCAATCCCTTCTGCCCGACGCCAGTGCCCGCGTCGTGAGCAGGACGGGCAACAAGGCCACGGCCACGATCACGAGGCTGGGCAATGCCGCTTCGCCGAGGCGTTCGTCCTTGGCGAAGTTGTAGGCCTGGGTCGCGAGCGTGTCGAAGTTGAATGGCCGCAGCGCAAGCGTGGCCGGCAGTTCCTTCAGTGCGTCGACGAACACGAGCAGTGCCGCGACCGCCAGGCTGCGCGCGAGCAATGGCACGTGCACGCGGCACAGCAAGGACCACGGACCGCAGCCGAGGCTGCGCGCGGCCTCGTCCATGTGAGGCGTGATGCGCGCGAAGCCGCTTTCCACGTTGTTGAGGCCGACTGCGAGAAATCGCACCACGTAGGCGTAGACGAGCGCAGCCACCGTCCCGGTCAGCAGCAGGCCCGGGTTCATGCCGAACTGCGATTGGGCCCAGGTGGCGAACGCGTTGTCGAAGCGAGCCAGCGGGATGAGGATGCCGATGGCCAGGACAGCCCCCGGCACGGCGTAACCGAAGGACGCGAACCGCCCCACGCCGCTCACCCAGGGACTGCGCGTCACGCGCACGGCGTAGACCAAGCCGAGCGCGATTGCGACGGTGATGGCGGCCGCTGTGGCCGACACCTGCAGGCTCGCCGCGACCATCGCGGCGAAGCGCGACCACGCGTGCACTTCGGCGTCACTCCATGCGAGACGCGCGAGCACGGCTACGGGCAGCAGGAAGCCAAGCACGACCGGCAGCGCACAAACGGTCGTGGCAGCCCAGGCCTGCCAGCCATGCAACGCTCGGATGCGCCTCGGTGCCGTCGTTCCCCGTGCGGAAAAGCGTCTCGCCCCGCGCACGGTCCGCTCGACGACGACCAGCAGGGCGACGACGCCGAGCAGCACCAGCGCCAGCTGCGCGGCTGCGGCACGGTCCCCGAGGCCGAGCCACGCCTTGTAGATGCCCGCGGTCAGCGTATCGACGGCAAAGTAGGAAACCGCGCCGAAGTCAGCCAGCGTCTCCATGATCACCAGCGTGAGACCGGCTGCGAGCGCCGGCCACGCGAGCGGCAACTCCACCTTCAGAAACGCCCGCAGCGGCCGCACGCCGGCCAGCCGTGCGGCCTCGCCGAGGTTGGCGGGCATCTCCGCGAACGCTGCCCGCACCGGCAGGTAGACGTAGGGCGCCAGCACCCACGTGAATACCGCCGCCGCCCCACCCAGGGATCGGATGTCGGGGAACCAGTACTCGCGTGCACGCAGGCCCCAGGTCTCCCGGATCCAGCTCTGCACCGGCCCCGAGAACTGCAGCAGATCGGTGTATGCGTATGCGATCACGTAGGACGGCACGGCCAGCGGCAATACCAGCGCCCACGACAACGTGCGCGAACCCGGAAACCTGTATGCCGCGGTGAGCCAGGCCGTGCCGGCACCGACGACGGCGGTACCCATCGCGACCAGCAGCACCAGCACGACGCTGGTCCGCGCGTACGCCGGTAAACCGGTCTCGCCCAGATGCGACCACGATGCGCCGGCACCGGGAGCGAAGAGGCTCGCCGACAATCCGAGCAACGGCAACGCGACGAGCAGACCCAGCACCATCGCCGCGACGACGACCGTTCGCGAGGTCGTCGTCGGCATCGGCACACTCACGGTGATCGCAGACATGGGTCGCGATTCTACGCACCCACCTATAATCCCGGGCCGTGCCCCGATTTCTCCTGCAGCTCACCGACCTTTCGCACCGATACGGCGACCGGACCGTCGTACGTGACGCGAGTTTCGCTCTGGCCACCGGCCGTATCGCCTGCCTGCTCGGACCCTCGGGCTGCGGCAAGACGACGCTGCTGCGGCTCATCGCCGGTTTCGAGCGCCCGGTCGCGGGCAGCATCACCCTCGACGACGCAGTCATCTCGTCGACGGATGCCGTGCTCGCACCCGAGCGCCGGCACATGGGCATGGTGTTCCAGGACTTCGCCCTGTTTCCCCACCTCACGGTGGCAGGCAACATCGGCTTCGGCCTCGCAAAGACGATGCGCACCGAACGCATCGCCGAACTGCTCGAGCTCACCGGCCTCGCAGGCCTGGGAGAACGCTTCCCGCACCAACTCTCCGGGGGGCAGCAGCAACGCGTCGCATTGGCGCGCGCGCTGGCGCCGCGGCCGAGGCTCGTACTGCTCGACGAACCGTTCTCGAGCCTCGACGTAGGCCTGAGGGAACGCCTGGCGACCGAGGTGCGCCAGATCCTGCTGCAGGAAGGCACCGCGGCGATCCTGGTCACTCACGATCAGCACGAAGCCTTCGCCTTCGCCGACGAGATCGGGGTCATGCACGACGGGCGCATCGAGCAATGGGCCTCGGCCTACGATCTGTACCACCGCCCCGCCACCCGCTTCGTCGCCGATTTCATCGGCGAAGGTACGTTCGTGAAGGGTCGACGGACGGCGAACGGCATCGAGACCGAACTGGGACTGCTGACCGGGGAGATCCGCACACCGCCATCGACGCCGGCCGACGTCGATCTCGATGTCCTGCTGCGTCCCGACGACGTGGTCCACGACGACGCGGCGCCTTGCAGGGCCGTGGTGACGACCAAGGCCTTTCGCGGCGCGGAGATCCTCTACTCGCTGCGCTTGCTAAGCGGCGCCACGGTCACGGCGCTCGTGCCGAGCCACCACGACCATGCGATCGGGGCGCCGATCGGTATCCGTCTCGACGCCGCTCACGTCATCGCATTTCCGGCCCGGGCCGGCGGTGCCGCCTAGAACGCGATCGCCGCGCTCACCCCCACGTAATAGGCCCGGCCCGGTGACGGCTCGTAGTAGCGGCCGTTGGCACCGTTCACGATCACCGAACCCACGTAGGCCGTGTCGAGCAGATTGTCGATCCGGAAGAACTCGGTGAACCGCACCTTGCCGACGTCCTGACGGAAGCTGATGCGCCAGTTGTACACGTTGTAGGCCTGTGCATACTCGCTGTTGTTGTCGTTCACGAACACGCGGTCGGAGCGGCGCGCCTCGATCGCGGTTTCCATCCACATGGCGCGCCAGCCGGCCTCGCCGTACAAGGTGTAGGCCGGGATGCCGGGAATCGCATTGCCGGCCGCGACGGGAATCTGGTTCGTCGAAAGGTTGCACGGCGGCGTCGGGCCGCAGGTGGTGAACGCCGAGTCGAACGTCGCGTCGATGTAGGTTGCGGCGCCGTACGCGAAGAACCCACCTTTAAAGCGTGCGTCCGCTGCCAGCTCGAAGCCGGTGCGCGTCGTGGGTCCGGCATTCTGGAACACCGACCGGCCACCCTGGTTCTGCTGCACGGTGATCTCGTTGTCGGCATTGACGCGGAAGATGGCCGCATTGAGGCGCGTGTCCCGCCCCACCAGCGCCTTCAGGCCCACCTCGTAGTTGCGCGTGCGATTCGCCTGGATCGTGGTGTTGAGTCCGGCGCCCACCGCCGATGTGGTCTGGTACGCCAGCTCCGCGAACGTGGGCGTCTCGAAGCCGCGCCCGAAGCTCGCGTAAGCGTGCACGGTCGGCGAGATCTTGTAGAGCGCCGCCGCCACCGGACTCAGCTGATCGAAGTCGCGGCTGCCGCTATCGTCGGGATTGGTGCCCGTGATGAAGTAGTCGGTGCTGCGAAACTTGACGTTGCTGTAGCGCACGCCGCCCGACAGCACCCAGCGGTCCGATACCAGCCATTCGGCCTGGGCGTACTGATCGAAGTTGAAGACGGTGTTGTCCTCGTTCCGGCGCAGGTCCCCCTGGACGCCGATCGCGCTCGGGTTGCCGGGGGCGCCCAGGTAGTTGTTATAGCCCGTGCGGCGTTCGTTCTGGCGATCGTAGTTGGTGCCGACCGTGAACGACAGCGGTTTCGCAGCGAGACTCGTGCGATGCGTCCAGCGCAGGTCCACACCCCAGAAGGTGCGATCGAGGTCGACCACCCCGCCGCCGCTGCGCGGTGCGGTCGCCGGATTCTGCGTCGCCGGCGTCACCCCGAGAAACTGCGTCACCTGGCGATCCCCGAGATAGACCATGCCGCGGATGTCGTCGCTGTCGGTGAGCTTGCGCTCGTACACTCCACCCACCTGCGCGTTGTCGATGGATTTGCGCACTTTGTAGTCAGCCGCCGTCAGATTGCCCGTCACGGTGCCCGCCTGCCTAGGGTTCTGTGCCACCTGCGCCGCGGTCAGCCCGAGCGGATCCTGGGTGTCAGGCTGATTCAGGTAGTTCACCACCAGAGTGAACTTCTGGATGTCGTCCGGCGTGACCGTGAGCTTGCCGTTCATCATGTCGCGCTGCGCCGCGCTCCAGTCGCGATAGCCGTTAGTATCGAACCGGGAGACGTTGAACACGTAGTTCACGTTGCCGGAGGTACCGCCGACCTTGGTGCCGGCCTTCCAAGTGTCGAACGAACCGTACATGCCGTACGGACTCACGGTGAAGTCGGCCGGACCGTCCTCGGTGAATGCGCTGATGACGCCGCCCGAGGAGTTGCCGTACAGCGCCGAGAACGGGCCGCGCAAGACCTCGATGCTCTTGGCGGTGGTGAGGTCGATGTTCGCGGCCTGCCCCTGGCCGTCGGGCATGGTGAGCGGAATGCCATCGGCGTACAGGCGGATGCCGCGCACGCCGAACGTGGACCGCGACCCGAATCCGCGGATGGAGATCTGCAGATCCTGAGCATAGTTCTGGCGGTTGTTCGCCACCACGCCCGGCACCGTCATCAGGGCTTCCGAGGCGTTGACGCCCAGTTGCCCGTCGGAGATCCGTTCCTTGCCGATCAGATCGATGGACATGGGCAGGTCGAAGGCCTTCTGCTCGCTGCGTGTGCCGGTGACGACCACGGGAGACGCGCGTCCGGCGTCGGCGGGTTCATCCTGGGCCGATGCGGCCCCGGGCAGGCCCCAGGCGATCAGCGAGGCGGCGATCGGCGACGCAACCGCATGGGCGGCTTTGCGTCGGGTACGGTGGTTCATGCGGGTCTCCCTCTACAGCGATTTGTTCTCGAGCGGCGCCGGACTTGAGGCCGGGTCCGCAGGCAACCAGTTGCTTGTTCAATCCGGACAACAAAAAAGGCTGCCGAGGCAGCCTTTTCAGGTACTACCGACCGCGATTAGCGGTTGGCAATGTACATCGTGACTTCGAAGCCGAAACGCATTTCGGTGTACTCAGGCTTGTTCCACATGGCTTAGCTCCTCAGGGGTCGGTTCGTCGGGGGACAGTTCTCTTCGGGTGGTGCACTCAAGCCGTGCTCATGGCTTGATGCGTATTCTCCACACGCCAGCCCCCGGAACCATCGCAAAACCCGTAAAAGCCCCTCATGATTTTCATGAGATCCCCGCGGCGGTTCAGGGCTCCAGCAGCCCGTGCCGCATCGCAACAATCGCCAGTTCGGCCGAGTTCGAAGCGCCAAGCTTCTGTTTGATATTGTAAAGATGTGTCCCGATGGTCCGCGGGCTGAGCGACATCACCTCGGCGATGTCGGCGACGCTCTGACCGCGCGCCAGGGCCAGGAAGACCTTGAATTCCTTCTCGGACAGCATGTCGACCGGGTTGCGTTCCCCGGTGAGCTGTTGCACGGCGAGCTGCTGCGCAATGGCAGGCTCGAGGAAGGTCCGGCCGGCCCAGACCTGCCGGATCGCCTGGATCAGTTCCTCGGCGGCGCTGCGCTTGGACAAGTAGCCCAGCGCGCCGGCCTTCAGCACGCGCTTGGCGTGCATCGCGTCTTCGTGGGCGGTCAGCACCAGCACCTTGGCCGCCGGCTCACGCGCCAGGATGCGCGAGAGCGCCTCCAGGCCGCCGATGCCGGGCATCGACAGATCGAGCACGACCACGTCGGGCTTCACCTCCGCAAAGCGCCGGACCGCATCCTCGCCGCTCTCCGCCTCGGCCACGACCCGGATGTCGGGCGAACCCTCCAGCAACAGCCGGAAGCCCATGCGCACCACCGCATGGTCGTCTGCCAGCATGACCTTGATCATGGCGGTCACGAGAGCGATTGCGGCGCCGCCTGCGCCGCTCCGGCGTCGAGCCCGTTGCGGGAAGCATCGCCGACCAGCGGAATCGACACACGCACGGTCACGCCCCGACCCGCCTCGCTCTCCACGTTGAACGACCCGCCGAGGGCCTCGGTACGTTCGCGCATGCCCATCAATCCGAAGCGCACGGTATCGCGCGGATCGCGCATGCCGAGTCCCTTGCCGTTGTCGCGCGTCACGATCTCGAGCCGCTCGTCACGCCCGGTGCCGCTGCGGCTCACCCTGACCGAGGCCTGGGTCGCGGCGGCATGCTTCGCAATGTTGGTCAGGCACTCCTGCACGATGCGGTAGACGGTGATGTTGATGCGCTCGCCGAGCGCGTCGAGTGCGCCGTCGAAATCGAGACTGCACTGGATCGCAGGGTTCAGCTTGCGCCAGTTCGCGACCGCCTCCTCCAGCGTCTCGCGCAGGCCGAGGTGATCCAATGCGCTCGGCCGCAACTGCCGGATGATGCCGTGAACCGAATCGTACATGCGCTCGGTGACCGACACGATGGTCTCGGCGTTCTGGTGGATCTCCGGTTGCGTGCCTTCGGTGCGGTTCGCGATGACGGCACCGATGGTCTTGATCGCCGTGAGGCACTGTCCGAGTTCGTCGTGCAGCTCGCGCGCAATGCCGTGACGTTCCTCTTCCAGGCGGCTCTGGATCACCTGCGTGAGCCGGCGGTTCTGGGCGAGCTCCGCTTCCGCTTCGCGCGCTCGCTTCACCTCGGTGATGTCGCGGAACGAGCAGATCTCGCCGATCACGACACCGCTCGCCGGGTCCACCAGAGGCGACTTGGTGAGCGCCACTTCGATGTACCGGCCGTCCCGCGCCAGACGCTGGGTCTCGACGTGATCGACGATGCCGCGGCCGCGCAGGATCTCCGTGTGCGCCCGGACCTCGTCGCGACGCTCGGGCGGCACGATCAGCATCCCCGACCGCCCGACGATCTCGTCCGTCGGCCACCCGAACATGCGCTCGGCCGCCGGATTCCAGTACGTGATGCAACCTTCCATGTCCTGGATCGAGATTGCATCGCCCGACTGCTCCGCAATGAGGGCGAGACGACGGTTCTCGGCGTGCGACTCGGCGAGCGCATCGGCCATCCCGTTGAACGTGTGACTCACGGCATCGAACTCCGGCAGCGTGAAGCGCGGCAGGCGCGCATCGAACTCGCCGCGCTCCATGCGCTTCAACCCTTCCAGCACCGTGCTGACCGGTTTCAGCGCACGCCCCGTGAAGAAGAACACGAGCACGTTCACCGCCACCACGAAGCCCAGGATCAGCAGCATCAGATTCTTCAGATCGTCCCAGGCATCGACGATGGAGCGCGAGGCGTCCACCGTGACCGTCACGTTGCCACCCGCGACCGGGAGGTTGATGAGCGGCATGTCGGGCTGCACCAGCTTCACGAACCACCCGGGTGCCGCGCGGCCGGCCTTGTAGACCGACGGCGGCGACGTGTAGAGCAGGTTGTCGTCGTAGTCGTACAGCCGGATGTCGTGCGCACGTACCCGCCCGAGATCCCTCAGGAACAGCAGCAGCGATGCGTTCCCGTGCCCCGCCTTGGCGGTGAGCTGCGCATCGCGGATCACCGTGGACAGCAGCTGCATGGTGGCGCGGTTCGCACCCTCCATCTCCTCGCGGATCGAGCGCCGCGCGTCCTGGACCATCACGTGGATCAGCACGGCCGTGAACAGCGCCGTGAGAACGGTGATCAGCAGGTTGATGCGGAATCGCAGGCTCACGGCCGCTCAGACCGGAACGCGTTCAGCTGCGCGCGCAGCATCGGCGGCTGCGACGAGCTCCCGCTCCAGCGCCGGATGGGACGATGCATGCTTCGCCTGCTCCACGTAGGTCAGCCGCGCCTGCGGCCAGCGCTGTGCGAGATCGTAGGCGGTCGACGGCGGGCACACGAAGTCCTGCCGCCCGTGCAGCAGCGTGGCCGGGAGATGCGCGATGCGAGGCATGTCGTCCAGCAGCTGCCCGGGGCGCAGGAAACAGTCGTGCGCGAGATAGTGCACCTGCACACGGGCACGGGCGAGCAGTGCCGGACCCGCGGCCGCCGGCGGCGCCAGCGGCTGGGCCTCGCCGATCGACATGACCGCTGTCTCGAACGCACTCCAGCGCGCGGCCACCTGATCGGCCCACGGTCCGTAGAGATTCGCGTAGTACCAGCGCACCAGTTCCGGCCACGGGCGACCGGGCGCGACGCTCCACAGCTCGCTCCAGGCCTCGGGAATGAACTGCCGCAGACCCAGGAAGTACCAGTCGAGTTCCGCATGAGACGCGAGGAAGATGCCGCGCAGGATGAAGCGGTCCACCCGACCCGGATGCGTCTGCGCGTAGGCGAGCGCGAGCGTGCTGCCCCATGAACCGCCGAACAACAGCCAGCGTTCGACACCCAACTCGACGCGTAGCCGCTCGATGTCATCGACGAGGTGGGCCGTGGTGTTGTTCTCGATGCCGCCCGCCGGTTGGCTCAGGCCGCAACCGCGCTGGTCGAACAGCACGATGCGGTAGTGCGCCGGATCGAAATAGCGGCGATGGTCGGGCTTGGTCGAACTGCCGGGGCCCCCGTGCAGGAACAGCACCGGCCGGCCAGCAGGATTGCCGCTCACCTCGAACCAGATGCGATGCCCGCCGGCGACGTCGAGATGACCCGAGCGGTGCGGCTCGATCGGCGGATAGAGCGTGCTCACGCTGCCTCGACGCCGCCGCGCGAACGCACGCTCATTCGAGCTTGAAGACGATCGGCACCAGGACCGTGAACTCGCGGTCCTTGAATCCTTCCGGCGGCGGCGGCAGATGCTTCGCGCGCCGCACCTTCTCCAGCGCTTCCTCGTCAAGCACGTCGTAACCGCTCGATTTCGCGATGCTGACATCCTTCACCTTCGCATCCGCACCCATGCGCAGAAGCACTTCGGTCGTGCCCTGCCACCCCAGCTGCTGAGCCCGGCGCGGATATTTTTGATCCTTGCCGATCTCCCGCGACAGCAGCAGGCCATATCGTTCGAGCATGCCGCGATCGATCGGTGCCGTTGCCGGCGCACCCGTCGGAGCCGGCCTCGCAGGACCGGGACGGGCGGCCGTGGGGGCTGGGGCTGTCGGTGCGGTCGGCTGCGCGGTCACCGCGGGCGCAGCGGTCGGTGGCGGCGGCGCGACCGCAGCGGCCGTCACAGCCGGCGCCGCAACCACCGGCGCGGGCTTGCTGGTCTGCACCTCGGGGCGTGGTTCCACCCGTGCGGTCGGCGCGGTTGCCTGCGGGGTCACCGTCGGCGCCGTCGTCGGCAACGGTGGTGCCACGGATGCCGTAGGCGCGGCGGGGGCGGCAACGACCGGCGCCGGCTTGCTCGCCGACACTTCGGGACGCGGCTCCACACGCGCCGTGGGCGCTTCGGGCCGTGGCGGCGGTGCTGTCGGCACCTGCACTTCCACGGGCGATTCGGTACGCGCCGTCAATACCGGCGCGGTCTGCAAGGACGGGTGCGGATCCGGCCGCACATCGGGCCGTACCTCCGGCCGCACCTCGTGCCTCGGTTCGGGACGCGGCGTCGGCTTCACCTCGGGGACCGGCGTCGGCGCTACGGGTGTACGCGCCTCCAGCCGCGGCTCGACTCGCGCTTCGGGGCGCGCAGTGGGCTTCAGCTCCGGGCGCACTTCCGGCTTTACTTCAGGGCGTACTTCCGGCTGCACCTGCGGCTTCACTGCCGGAATCGGTTCCGGCGTGATCGCCGTGCGCGCCTCGATGCGAGGTTCGGGACGAAGCTCGGGACGCACCTGTTGCGGCACCTGCGGCCGGACTTCCGCGCGCGGTGGCGGCTGCACCTGCGGTTTCGTTTCCGGCACCGGCATCGGCTTCAACTCGGGCCGCGCTTCCAACTTCGGTTCCACCTTCGCAACCGGCTGCGGGACCTTCACCGCAGCCACGGGTTTGGGCTTCGGCTTGGGCGGGGGTTCCACCTTCTTCGGTGGTTCGGGCGGCGGCTCCGGCTTCTTCGGCTGGATCAGTTCCACCACGAGCGGCGGCTTCTCGACGAACTTCGGCGACTTCAGAAGCTTCGGCAGCACGACCACGTTGACCATGTGGAACACGACGGAGATCGCGAGCGCGGCCAGGAACAGGCGGTCGGCGTACCACTCCGGTGCAGCTTCAGGACGCCACGGTCGGGCGGCGGTGGAAATCGGTCGATCCATGGGCCGAGCGTAGGGAGGCGCATTCATCCCGTCAAAGCCCTACCGTCCAAACTCATGATAATCATGAGGCCACATTGCTGATTTTTGTGTGTGATGCGCGCGGTCCCTTCCCGGACACTTGATTCCCGAGATAACGGGAGTGTGGCCGGATGGTGACGGTGCAGCGCGGCAATCGAGCGATCGATTGCCAAGCCATCTTCGCCCGCTGGTCCTCCGCGCGGATCCCGGTATCGCTCACCCGGGCGGCGTTCGCGCCGCAAGACTCGAAACTCTAACATCTGGAGGTCACCATGTGGAACAAGCCTGAGTACACCGAAATGCGTTTCGGCTTCGAAGTCACGATGTACATCGCCAACCGCTAAGTCACGCGGCAGGCCGACGAAAGCCCCGGTCAACGGGGCTTTCGTTTTTGAGTGCCCGGGTCCACCATCCGGGGCCCAGCACCGCACGTGAGATACCAGCATGAGAATCAGAGTTCTCGGAGCAGCCGCGGGGGGCGGCTTCCCGCAGTGGAATTGCAACTGTCCCAATTGCGACGGACTGCGCAAGGGCACCGTCCGGGCACAGGCGCGCACCCAGTCGTCCATCGCGGTGAGCGGCAACGAGGTGGATTGGGTGCTGTTCAACGCGTCGCCCGACATCCTGCAGCAGATCCGCGGCTTCCCCGCCCTGCAACCGGCGCGCAGCCTGCGTGACACAGGCATCCGTTCGGTGATCCTGATGGACGGACAGATCGACCACACCACCGGCCTCCTCATGCTGCGCGAAGGCAAGCCGCTGGAGCTTTTCTGCACCGACATGGTCCACGAGGACATGACCACGGGCAATCCGCTGTTCAACATCCTCGGCCACTACTGCGGCGTGAACTGGCACCCGCTGCCCACCGCCGCCGGCAGCAAGTTCGAGGTTCCGGGTGGCGAGCACCTCTCGTTCACCGCCGTGCCGCTCAAGAGCAAGGCGCCGCCCTACTCGCCGCACCGCGAGAATCCGCACGAGGGCGACAACATCGGCATGCGTATCACCGATACGCGCACCGGGAAGAACGTGTTCTACGCACCCGGCCTGGGCGAAATCGAACCGCATCTGAAACCGTTCCTGGAACAGGCCGATTGCGTGATGGTCGACGGCACGTTCTGGACCGACGACGAGATGGTGCGGCTCGGTATCTCGAAGAAGCACGCCCGCGACATCGGCCATCTGCCGCAGTCGGGCCCGGGCGGCATGATCGACGTGCTCGATCCGCTGCGCGCGAGCCGCAAGATCCTCATCCACATCAACAACACCAACCCGATCCTGAACGAGGACTCGACCGAGCGCGCGGAACTCGCGCGCCATCGCATCGAGGTTGCGTTCGACGGAATGGACATCACCTTGTAGGGGGAGAACCATGGGCGCCGCCGAGAATCTGCCGTGGACCAAGGAAGAATTCGAAGCGCATTTGCGCGCGAAAGGCAGCCGCTATCACATCTACCACCCGTACCACGTGGCGATGAACAGCGGGAAGCTCACGAAGGAGCAGATCCAGGGCTGGGTGTGCAACCGCTTCTACTACCAGATCGCGATCCCGATCAAGGACGCCGGGATCATGTCGAACATGCCGGATCGGGAGCATCGCCGGCTGTGGATCCAGCGCATCATCGACCACGACGGCACCACGGGCGACGAGGGCGGCATCGAAGCGTGGTTGACGCTCGCCGATGCCGTCGGACTGGACCGCGCAGAGGTCACGTCGCTCAAGCACGTGCTGCCAGGCGTGCGCTTCGCGATCGACGCGTACATCAACTTCGGCCGCACGCGCCCCTGGCAGGAAGCGGTGTGTTCCTCGCTCACCGAGCTGTTCGCGCCGGAGATCCACAAGGAGCGTCTCGCCAACTGGCCGCAGCACTATCCCTGGATCGATCAGGCGGGCTACGCGTACTTCCGCAAACGCCTGTCCGAAGCCCGGCGCGACGTGGAGCACGGCCTGCGGGTGACGCTGCAGTACTTCAAGACGCGCGAGCAGCAGGAGCGCGCGCTCGACATCCTGCAGTTCAAGCTCGACGTGCTGTGGACCATGTGCGACGCGATGGCCATCAACTACGGCATCGGCGACCGGAAGCTGCTCTGATGGCACAACCGCAAAGAATCGCGTTCGATCACGACGCGGTGATCGACATCGCGAAGTACTACCGGTTCCAGTGGGAACCGGCACAAAACTGTCACGTGATCCTCTACCCGGAAGGCATGGTGAAGCTGCCGGGCAGTTCGGGAGAGATCATGAAACGCGTCGATGGGACGCGCAGCCTGAACGGCATCGTGGCCGAGCTGGAGCAGCAGTTCCCCGGCATCGAGCTGCGCGCCGATGTCGTCGACTTCCTGGAGGTAGCGCATGGAAACGGCTGGATCAAACCCAAAGCGGCCGGGTAATCCCCTATGGCTGCTGGCCGAGGTCACCTACAAGTGCCCTCTGCACTGCGTCTTCTGCTACAACCCGACGGACTACGCGACCTACGGCCCCGAGCTCACGACCGAGGAATGGCTGAAGGTCCTGCGCGAGGGCCGTGAGCTGGGCGCGACCCAGCTCGGTTTCTCCGGCGGCGAGCCGCTGATGCGCGACGACCTCGAGATCATGATCGCCGAGGCGCGCAAGCTGGGCTACTACACGAACCTGATCACGTCGGGCGTGGGTCTCACGGAAAAGCGCATCGCCGCGTTCAAGGAAGGCGGCCTGGATCACATCCAGCTCTCGTTCCAGGATTCGACGCGGGAGATGAACGACTGGCTCTCCAGCACCAAGACCTTCGAGCTGAAGAAGCGCGTCGCCGAGCTGATCCAGAAGTACGACTACCCGATGGTGTTCAACTGCGTGCTGCACCGTCACAACATCGACCACACGCAGCAGATCCTCGAGATGGCCGAGCAGCTCGGTGCGGAATACGTCGAACTCGCCAACACCCAGTACTACGCGTGGGCCTTCGAGAACCGCGACCAGTTGCTGCCGAGCCACGATCAGTTGAGGCGCGCCGAAGAAGTCACGAACAAGTTCCGTGAACGCGTCGGTGACAAGATCAAGGTCTACTTCGTGGTCCCCGACTATCACTCCACGCGGCCCAAGGCCTGCATGAACGGCTGGGGTTCGCTCTTCATCACCGTGACCTCCGATGGTGTGGTGCTGCCGTGCCACGAGGCACGCATGCTGCCGGGGCTCACGTTCCCGAGCGCGCGCGATCACGACCTCAAGTGGATCTGGTACGACTCGCCCGGCTTCAACGCCTACCGGGGTGATGCGTGGATGCAGGAGCCCTGTCGCACTTGTCCGGACAAGGAGAAGGACTTCGGCGGCTGCCGCTGTCAGGCGTACATGCTGACCGGCGATGCCCGCAACGCCGACCCGGTCTGCGATCTCTCGCCGCACCACCACCTGATCACCGAGGCCGTCGAAAAGGCGGATCGGCCCACACTGCCGCCGAACGTGAAGCCGATCGTGTTCCGCGACGATCGCAATTCGCGCCTGCTGTCCGCGAAAAAGACCGACACCACGCCGGTGACATGACGTCCTGCGCCATCCAGGCGCAGGGCCTGGCGCGCCGCTACGGTGAGGTCGTGGCGGTGGACGGTCTCGACCTCGAGATCGGCGAAGGCGAATTCTTCGGCCTGCTCGGCCCCAACGGCTCCGGCAAGACCACCACCATCCACATGCTGGCCACGCTAGTGCGACCCACGGCGGGATCGGCGCGCGTGGCGGGTTTCGATGTCGGCACCGACCCGGTCAAGGCCCGCGGTCAGATCGGCCTCGTGTTTCAGGAATCCGCGCTCGATCGCACGCTGTCGGTCGCGGAGAACCTGCGGTTCGCCGGGATGTTGTACGGTCTGCCGAAAGCGGAGATCGAGCGCCGCGCCAAGGCGCTGCTCGACCTGTTCGGCATCGCGGACAAGTTCCATGCTCCGACCGCGGCGCTGTCCGGCGGACAACGTCGGGCGCTGGACATCATCCGCGGCGTGATCCACGAGCCGCGAGTGCTGTTCCTGGACGAGCCCACCATCGGCCTCGACATTCCGGTCCGGCGGCGCATCTGGCGGTTCATCGAAGGACTGCGCCAGCGCAATCGCATGACGGTGCTGCTGACCACGCATTACCTCGAGGAAGCCGACGCCTGCGAACGCGTCGCCTTCATCCGCAAGGGGCGGCTCGTCACCCAGGGCGCCCCTCGCTCACTCGTGGAGAATCTCGGACGCCATACCGTCGAGTTCGAGAGCCGCGACATCGACGCGTTGCTGGAACGGGCGCGACCCACGCTCGGCAAGGGTCTCAAGGAGGGCAACACCGCCCTGTTCCTGCACGGCCACGAGGACACCGCACCGCTCGCGCGCCTGCAGGACGAACTGGGCGATCTGGTCACTGCCATGCGCGTGCGCCGCCCCAACCTGAACGACGTGTTCCTGTGGGTGCACGCCGGCGCCGATCTCCCCGGAGGCCGACCGTGAGCATGGCTCGGCCCATTCTCGCGGTACTCCAGCGCGAGGTGCTGAAGCTCGGTCGCCAACGCACGCGCCTGCTGGCCTCCATGGTGCGACCCTTGATCTGGCTGCTGGTGATCGGCTCGGGCTTCGGTGCCGTGCTCGGGAGTGCCGGAGGCCTTTCCTACCAGCAGTTCCTCGCACCGGGCGTGCTCGGCATGACCATGCTGTTCGGGGCGATGCTCTCCGCCCTCACCATGGTGTACGACAAGGAATCCGGCGTGATGCGCATGCTGGTGATCGCTCCGTTCGCGCACTACTGGATCGTGATCGTGAAGACCTTGAGCGCCGTGGTCGCGGCGCTGCTGCAGGCGCTGTTGCTGATGGTACTGCTCGCGTTGCTGGGCTACCTGCGCTTCACCGCGATCGACGTCCCGGTGCTGTTGCTGGGACTGCTGCTGGTCCCGTTCGCGTGCGCCGGCATCGGCATGCTCGCGGCGGCCTTCACGAAGACGCTCGACAATTTCGCCGCGCTGATGAACTTCGTGATCTTCCCGGTGTTCTTCCTGAGCGGATCGCTCTACCCCATCACCCAGCTCCCGCCATGGCTGCGGGTGGTGGCCATGGCGAACCCGTACACCTATGGCGTGGACCTGCTGAAGCACGCCCTGCTGACGGGCGTCGAAGGACGCTTCGCGCCGGATTTCTCCGTGGCGCTCGATGCCGCCGTGCTCGCCGGCTTCACCATCGTGGCGGTGACCATCGCCTGCGTGCGCTTCTCCGGCGAGACCGCGTTCGATTCCGTGATCCGGGTGCTCACCGGAAAGAAAACCGGCTGACGCTCAAGCGGGCTGACCGCAGTCAGCCCGTCGCATCCGCCGCGGGGTTTCCGCGGTCAGTGATGATGGCCGCCCGGCCCGTGCACGTGGCCGTGGTGCAGCTCCTCCTGGGTGGCCAGGCGCACATCCGTGATGGTGCAGGAGAACTGCACGGTCTTGCCGGCCAGGGGATGATTCGCGTCCACCACGATCTTGTCGTCGGCGATGCTGGTGACGGTGTAGATCATCACCTGCTTCGAACCCTCGGCCGCCCCTTCGAACTGCATGCCCACCTGCACGTTCTTGGGAAACAGGTTGCGCGGCTCGGTGCGGATCAGCTCCTTGTCGTACTCACCGAAGGCATCGTCCGGCGCGAGCTTCACGGAGCAGCTCTCCCCCGTCTTGCGCCCGTGCAGGGCCTCTTCCACACGGGGAAAGATGCCGTCGTAGCCGCCGTGCAGGTAGCTGATGGGGCGATCGGTCTTCTCGATCACCTTGCCGTCTGTGTCGAGCAGTTCGTAGTTGAGGGATACCACCGTGTTCTTGGCCACTTCCTGGGTCATTCGAGTTCCTTGACGAGATGCAGGACTTCGGCGGCATGACCGCGCGCGTTGACACCGTACATCACGCGAGCGAGCCGCCCCTTCTTGTCGACGATGAACGTGGAGCGCTGGATGCAGCGCTTCCTGCGGCCATCGTCGAGCTGTTTTTCGTAGAGCACGCCGTAGCGCTCGCAGGCCTCGGCCTCCGTGTCGGCCAGCAACTGGACCGCAAGCCCATGCTTGTCCCGGAACGAGCCGTGCGACAGGCAGTCGTCCATGCTGATGCCGACCACCACCGCGCCGCTGCGCTTGAATTCGTCGTCGAGTTCGCTGAACTCGATCGCTTCCAGCGTGCAGCCGGGCGTGTCGTCCTTGGGGTAGAAATAGACGATGACATGGTGCCTTCCGCGAAACGACGCGAGACTCACCATCTCCATCTCTGCATCGGGCAGATCGAAACCCGGCGCTTCGTCACCCACGTTCAGCATCCACCACTCCCGATCGAAGCTGCGGCGGATGATAACTGAATTCGTTTGCACGCAAGTCGCGCGTCGACCCGGTCATTCCGCCTTGCCCACCGATATAATCCCGCGATGCGATCGAGTCTACTCGCGGGCCTCACGCCGCGCGCATTTCTGTCCCGCCACTGGCAGAAACATGCACTGCTCGCACGTGCGGCGGTGCCCGGCTTCCGCGGTTTCCTCGACCGGGCCGACCTGATCCGCCTCGCCTGCCGTGACGACGTGGAGTCGCGCTTGGTGCTGCGCGACGGACGGCGCTGGAGCATGCGTCAGGGCCCGTTTCACCGTCGTGACTTCCAGTCGCTGCCCGCCCGGAACTGGACCCTGCTCGTACAAGGCGTGAACCTGCACGTGCCCGCAGGGGCAGCGCTGCTCGGCTGCTTCGACTTCATCCCGCACGCGCGGCTGGACGACCTGATGGTGAGCTACGCCGTGCCCGGCGGCGGCGTCGGGCCGCACTTCGATTCCTACGACGTGTTCTTGCTGCAGGGCTGCGGACGCCGCCGCTGGCAGGTGAGCCGCCAGCGCGATCTCGATCTCGAACCGGCGGCGCCGCTCAAGATCCTGAGGCGCTTTCGTGCCGAGGAAGAATGGGTGCTCGAGGGCGGCGACATGCTCTACCTGCCGCCCCGGTACGCCCATCATGGCGTCGCCGTGGACGAATGCACGACCTATTCGATCGGCTTCCGGGCACCGGCGCTGCGCGAACTCGCCGGGCGTTTCCTCGAGGACTTCGCCGATCGGCTCGAGGTCGATGGCCTGTACGCCGATCCCCATCTCCGCCCGACGGCCGCCCCCGGACGCATCGGCAACGACCTGATCGATGCCACGGAAGCCAACCTCGCGCGCCTGCGCTTCCGCCGCTCGGACGTGGAGGATTTCCTCGGGCGCTATCTGACCGAGCCCAAGGCCCACGTCGTCTTCGATCCGCCCGCCGCCACGCCTTCCACCCGTTCGTTCGCGGCCGCCATCGCCCGTTCCGGCGTCGAGCTCGATCTGAAGAGCCTCATGCTGTACGGCAAAGGTGCCGTATACCTGAACGGCGAATGCATCCGCTTTCCGCGCGGTGTGCCGGACGCCCTGCGCAGCCTCGCCGATCGCCGTGCCTTGCCGCCCACGCGGTTGCCGCCCCCCGTGGCCGGCATCCTGCGCGAATGGCATGCGACTGGCTTCGTGCGCATCGCCGCCGATTGACCCGGAGGACGACCATGAACACCGACACCGATCCCACCCCGGAACCGCAGTTCGAGAAGCTGGAGGATCGCACCTCGCTGGACGCCGCGATCGACCGCGTGCTGCCGCTCGCCCGACGCCAGGTGGTGGTCTTCGGCAAGACCCTGGGCAAAGAATGGAACACCGAGGAGCGGGTCAAGCTGGTGCGGCACTTCTGCCTGGAGAGCCGGCGCAACCAGATGCGGATCGTGCTGCACGATACCCATCCCCTGTATAGCGCCTGCCCGCGGCTCCTCAACCTGCTGCGCCAGTTCAGTCACATCGTCTCGATCCACGAAACCCAGGATCAGGCGAAGAACGTCTACGACCCCTTCGTGCTGGTCGACGACCGGCACTATGCCCATCGCTTCCACTACGACGGCGCGCAGGGAATCCTGGCGATCGACGACCCGCTGGGTGCCCGCACCCTGCACGACCGCTTCGAGGAACTGTGGGGTGCCTCGGATCCGGCCGTGCCGGCCACCACCCTGGGGCTCTAGGCGGCCGGACCCGCGACGGGAGGAGCGGCCGGGATCCAGCGCGTTGAAAAAAAAGAGTTTCACCTCTGGATTCGATTTGTAGGATTCCGTTACAATTGCCGGAGTCGGTCGTTGCAGAGGGCCTTCACGACTGTTCGTGGGGCATGCATCGATCGCCGGATCCCGATCAACCGACATCCACAAGGAACACCATGAACCGTTCGCTTCTCGTTGCCGCCCTCCTCGCCCTCGCCATGACCGCCTGCGGCAAGAAGGAAGAACCCGCGCCTGCTCCCGCCCCCGCTCCCGCCGCCGAAACCAAGCCGGCCGAGCCCGCACCTGCCACGCCGGCTCCGACCGACGCGGCCAAGCCCGCCGAAGCCGCTCCCGCCGCCCCTGCCGCGGAAGAGAAGAAGCCCGAAGAGAAGAAGTAATTCGTCGCAGCCTCGCGCTGCGCAGAAAGAGCCGGCCCGCGCCGGCTCTTTTCTTTTGTGGCGGCCGCGATCCAGGGGCGGACCGCCGCGACATCGAGGCCCGGCTAGCGCACGTCGCGCCAGTCGAGGCCCTCGGACTGGTCGGCCACCGCGATCCAGCCAGCATCGCAACCCGTCGCCTCGGCCAGCGCCGTGCGCGCCAGGTCAGGACTGTTGTTCTGCTGCGACAGGTGCACCGCCACCAGGTGCTGCAGCCGCGAACGGTCGAGCTCGGCCAGCAGGCGTCCGGCGGAACCGTTGTCGAGATGCCCCAACCGTCCGGCGATACGCTGCTTGAGCGACGGCGGATAGCTGCTGTTGCGCAGCAGATCGAGATCGTGATTGCACTCGAGCGCCAGGGCGTCGCATCCGGACAGCACGGTTTCGATATGGCGCGTGGAACATCCGACATCGGTGAGCACACCCAGGCGACGGGCACCGTCGGAAAACACGAACTGCGCCGGCTCGCCCGCATCGTGGGGAACCGGATAGGGCATGGCCTCGATGTCGCCGACAGCGAAGGACTGATAGCCCTCGATGAGCCGCACGGTCACCGACTCGAACCGGGTTTCCAGTCCGCGCAGGGTGCCGTAGGTCAGCCACACGGGCAGCTGGTACTTGCGCGCGAAGCGCGCAACACCGCCGATGTGGTCGTCGTGCTCGTGGGTGACCACGATGGCGTCGAGCTGCCCAGGCTCCAGTCCGGCACGCGCCAGACGCTTGACCGTCTCACCGAGCGTGAACCCGCAGTCGAGCAGCAGGCGGCTCCCGCCTGCCTCGACCACCAGCCCGTTGCCGTCGCTGCCGCTGCCGAGGTAGGCGAAACGCACCCGAGACTACTGCAGCTGCTCGGCCAGCAGATTGAGGATCCGCTTGGCCGTATCGCCGCTGTCCGGAGCACCGTCCTTGTTGAGCACCTTGACCTCGGTCGGCCCGGTCGTGGCCGCGCTCGCCACGGTCACGCGGTACTGCTCGGGTCCCTTCTTGTTGTCGTCGCTGCGCCAGAAGGCGAGCTTGGACAGCGCGCTCTTCTTGCCCGCCTCGGCGTCCGGATCCTGGTAGCGGACGAAGTAGATGCCGTCGGCCCGGTTACGGTCCTCGACCATGAACCCGATCCGATCCAGTGCCAGACCGACACGCCGCCACGCCCGGTCGAAACCGTCGTTGAGGGACAGCGACGTCGCGTTGCCGGCCCGCACCACGTTCGCTTTCGGGGGCTCCTTGTCGAGCGCCTTCACCATCTGCGTCGCCTGCTTCTTGTCACCGACGCCCAGCCGCACCGCGAGCCGGCTCAGGAACTCGGCCTCGAGCTCGGGATCGGTCGGCCGCTGGGTCCAGATCGGCGTGCTCGACTGAGCGCGGTCGGACTGGATCACTTGGGTGACGCCCTTGTGGCTCACGTAGATCTCGGTGGACACGCCGTCGGCGCTGCGTTCGAAACGTGTGCGGAACTTGTCGCGCTCGGGGCTGGATGTGGCGAAGTCCAGCGCCTTGTTGATGAGCCCGGTCAAGCCGCCGGTGGGAATCTTCGCCCGGTTCTCGGCCCAGTCAGTCTCCATCACACCCACGGCCGGCCGCTCGATCGTGATGAGGAATCCGTTCTCCTGCCAGAACTCCTTCACCGTCGGCCACAGTTGCTCGGGGCTCATCGGGACGGTCAGCCAGCGCTGCGATCCCGCGCGCTCGAAGTGCGCCTTTTCGAAGGTCGGCAGCACCGCCGACGTGTTCGACGGAGCCGGCTGCTTGCCGGAACGCTGCTGCTCGTAATCGGAGTATGTGGCCGAGGCAGCACCGCCCGAATCGGGTACCTGGAAACGCGAGTTGGCTGTCGGCGTCGTGAGATCCGGCGGAATCTCGAGCGGCTTGGTCTTGCCCGACGACTTGTAGTCGATCTTCTTGCCTTCGAGCATGCCGCTGCACGCGCCGAGGCCCATGAGACCGACCGCCACCAGCGCGCCACCCGCGCACCGCACCCAGCTCTGCATCGTCGACTTTGTCCGGCCCGCTGCCGTTGCGCCCCGTTCCGTCCTCACGCTGCCTGCGCTTCGCGTTCGATTCCGGCCTGGTGCATCGCCGTGCGCAGCAGCGCATGGTGCTGTTCCGCCAGGGGCGTGAGCGGCAGGCGCATGCCCGGCCCGACCAGGCCCATCTGCTCGAGCACCCACTTGACCGGAATCGGATTGGCTTCCACGAACAGGTGCTTGTGCAACCCGATCAGTGCATTGTTGACTGCGCGGGCCTGGGCGAAATTGCCGGACAACGCGGCGTCGCACATCTCACGCATTGCCTTCGGCGCCACGTTCGCCGTGACCGAGATCACGCCGTGCCCGCCCATCAGCATGAGCGCAAGCCCGGTCCCGTCGTCGCCGCTGTAGACGGCGAAATCGCGCGGCAGGCGCTTCAGGAGATCCGCACCGCGCTCCAGGTTGCCGGTGGCATCCTTGATGCCGACGATGTTCTTCACCGCGGCAAGCCGCAGCACGGTGTCGTTCTGGAGGTCGGCGACGGTGCGGCCGGGCACGTTGTACAGGATGGTCGGCAGATCGGTCGACTCGGCGATCGCCTTGAAGTGGCGGTACAGGCCTTCCTGGCTCGGCTTGTTGTAGTAGGGCACGACCGACAGCGCCATGTCGGCACCGGCCGACTTGGCGAAGCGCTGGAGTTCGATGGCCTCGCGGGTGGCGTTCGCCCCCGTGCCGGCGATGATCGGCACGCGTCCGCGACCGTGTTCCACAGCGGTACGGATCAGCAGGCAGTGCTCGTCGAAATCGACCGTGGGCGATTCGCCGGTGGTCCCGACGGCGACGATGCCGTTGGTGCCGTTGTGAATGTGCCAATCGATCAGGCGCCGGAACCGGTCGAGGTCCAAGCCGCCGTCCGCATGCATGGGAGTCGCGATGGCGACGAGACTGCCGGTCAGCATGTTGAGCTCCTCCGAAAAGCCGGCATTGTACCCGATGGTCCTCGAATGTCAGTGCGATCTCCGCTATGGCGACAGGCCAGCGGCCGGCGCGGCCGGGTTGCGCAGGCCCTCGTGCAATCAGCCTCGAGGTGGGTGTCGCCGGACCGCCCCAAGACACTGGCGCGCCCCTCGGGGGCAGCGAGCGAAGCGAGCGTGGGGAGACTCCTTATTCGGAGAGCGCACAGATGCGTTGGACCATCGCCGGCTGCGGCGCCGGGACGAAAACGTCCTCGTAGCCGAGCACGCGCATGCGACCGCGCGCGACTTCCAGCAGTTCCCCGGGACGCAGCAGGAAATCGGGGTTGGACGGCCGGCCGTAGCGTTCGTTGCCTGCCGCGAATGTCTCGTAGATGAGCACCCCGCCCGGCAACAGCGCTTCGAGCAACGCCGGGAAAAGCGGTCGATGAAGATAATTCGTGACGACGACGCCGGCGAATCGGCGACCCGGAAAGGGCCACGGCGCGCCTTCGAGATCGGCCTGCACCGTCGCGACGCCCGGTATCGCCTCGAGCGCCGCCAGCAACGCTGCATCACGGTCCACGGCAGTGACCGCATGTCCCCGCCCGCCCAGGAACGTCGCGTGGCGGCCTGCGCCGCAGGCGAGATCGAGCACCGCACCGCCCGCCGGAATCTCCGCGGCCCAGCGCACCACCCAGGGCGAGGGTGTGCCGCCCCCGTGCGCGCCGGTCACGGCACCGGCCGGAACTGCTCGAGCATGCGCATCATGAGCGCCACACCGCTCTGGGCGAGCGCATCCACCATGGGCACCAGCAGCGGCAGCGACAGGTACAACATCAGGAATCCGACCGCCAGCGTGATCGGGAACCCGATTGCGAAGATGTTGAGCTGCGGTGCCGCCCGCACCAGGATGCCGATGCCGATGTTCGCCACCAGGAGCGCACCGATCACCGGCAGCGACATCATCATGCCGATCTCGAAGATCTGGCCGCCCCAGGAAACCAGCGTGAAGAAGCCGCGCGCCGACATGGGCTCGAGCGCCGGCGGCAGCACGCGGAAGCTCTCCACCAGAGCGGTCAGCAGGATGTAGTGCCCGTTGGTCGCAAGCAGCGTGAGGATCGCGATCAATCCGTAGAACTCGGCCACCAGCGGCGCCTGACCCGCGCTTTCCGGGTCGAAGAACAGCGCGTAGCCGAGACCCATCTGCAGCCCGGCGAGTTGACCCGCCATCTCGGCCGCCGCGATCACGATGCGCGACGCGAAGCCCATCGCCGCGCCGATCAGCACCTGCTGCGCCAGCACCAGCAATCCCGCCGCCGACGCCGGCGGCACATCGGGCGGCGGCGGCAGCACCGGCGCGACCACCACCGTGACCAGCAACGCGAGCGCGATCTTCACCTGCAGCGGGATCGCGCGGTTGCCCAGCACCGGCTCGGTCGCGATGAACGCGATGATGCGCACGAACGGCCAGCCATAGGTGGCCAGCAGGCCCTGCAATTGCGCGACGGTGACGGTGATCACCATCGGGCGCGTGGTCCGGACCGTGCCGGCGTCCTCGAGGCACGCGCGCGGCCCCGCGCAACGGCCGCCACCACTAGCTCGCCAGCTGCGGAATGGCGCCGTAGAGCCGCTGGGTGAAATCGACCATGGTCGAGAGCATCCAGGAGCCGGCCAGCACCAGCGCCACGAATACCGCCAGCAGCTTCGGGATGAACGACAGGGTCATCTCGTTGATCTGGGTGGCGGCCTGGAACACGCTCACCAGCAGCCCGACCACCAGCGCGGTGAGCAGCGGCGGCGCCGATATCAGCACCAGCGTTTCGAGGGCCTGCTGGATCAGGCTGATGACGGCCTCGGGAGACATGGGCGCCCTCCTCTTTCTCAGACGTAGAAACTGCGCACGAGCGAACCGATCAGCAGGTTCCACCCGTCCACCAGCACGAACAGCATGAGCTTGAACGGCAGCGAGATGATGACCGGCGAGAGCATCATCATGCCCATGGACATGAGGACACTCGCCACCACCATGTCGATGATCAGAAACGGGATGAACACGACGAAACCGATCTGGAATGCCGTCTTCAGTTCCGAGATCACGTAGGCCGGCACCAGCACCTTCATGGTCACCTCTTCCGGCCCCTTCGGCGGCGGTGACTCGGAGAGCTTCACGAACAGGGCAAGG
Source organism: Burkholderiales bacterium (assembly GCA_019745565.1). Classification (GTDB taxonomy): domain Bacteria; phylum Pseudomonadota; class Gammaproteobacteria; order Burkholderiales. The sequence goes on along the minus strand of JAIESW010000021.1, from coordinate 9,960 downwards.
TCCGATTCGCGGGTCTGCTTCAGCATGAACGCCTTGAGCGGCACGGCGGCCCGGTTGAGCGCCTCGTCGAACTTGATGCGTTCCTCCGACAGCGGCTTGTAGGCGTCGGTGTAGATCCGATCGAAGACCGGCGCCATCACGAAGAAAGTGAGAAACAGCGACAGGCCCACTATCACCTGGTTGGGCGGCGTCTGGATCGTACCCATCGCCTGTCGCAGCAGCGAGAGCACGATGACGATGCGCGTGAAGCTCGTCATCATCAGCAGCGCCGCCGGCAGGAATGTCAGCGCCGTGAGGAAAATCAGCGCCTGCAGCGACAGCGAATAGTTCTGCGTGCCGCCCGGACCGGGCGACGCCGTGAACGCCGGCAATCCCGCCTGTGCGAGCGCCGACCCGGACGCCGCAACCATCAGCAGGAACATCACGATGCTGAAGAGCGCCCTCATGGGCGCTGCTTGTTGAGGGCGCGGCCCAGCCACGACGAGAACTCGGACTCCGACGAGCGGGCCGACGCATCCGCGGCAGTGCCCGCCGGCCGCGGCAGCGAATGCAGGGTGTTGACCTGCTGCGCCGTCACCCCGAGGACGAGCCAGGTGTCGCCGACTTCCACCACCACCACCCGCTCCTTCGGGCCCACCATGACGCCGCCGACGACCTTCACCAGCCCGCCGACGCCGCGCACCGCCGGCATGTACCGACGTGCCAGCCATGCCGTCAACGCAATGGCACCCATCACCACCGCCAGGCCGAACACCACCTGGGCCAGCGTGCCGAAAGTCGACGATGCCGGCAGCACCTGGCTCTGCGCGTCCGCTGCGAACACTGCCGAGGCAATCGTGAACGAGCACGCGGCCCCGGCGCGCGCGCCGGTCGGCGTGCCGCTCATTTGTTGATGCCGCGCAGCCGCTCCTCGGGCGTGATGATGTCGGTGACGCGAATGCCGAACTTCTCGTTCACCACCACCACCTCGCCCTGCGCGATGAGGCAGCCGTTGATCAGGATGTCCATCGGTTCGCCGGCCAGCGCATCGAGTTCCACCACCGACCCCTGGGCGAGCTGCAGCAGATCGCGGATCGCGATCTTGGTGCGACCCAGTTCCACCGCCAGGTGGACCGGGATGTCGAGGATCATGTCGAGCCGGCCCGGCGCACCACCCCCGAGCGCATCGGCCTTCAGTTCCTGGAAGACGTTGGCCGGCTGAACCGCGCCGCCTCCGGCGGGCGGCGCCTGCTCCGCCAGGGCCGCGGCCCAATCGTCGGCGGAAACGCCGTCGGTGCTGCTATCGGCCATTGTCGCTCCCGGCAGCTGCGCTATTGCGCGCCAGCACGCGCCGCACCTTGAGTGCGTACTGCCCGCGCACGGTGCCATAGGTGCACTCGATCAGAGGCACCCCGTCGACATCGGCCACGATCGTGTCGGGCAGATCGAGCGATATCACGTCGCCCACTTGCAGATCCATGATCTGCCGCAGCGTCACGTCGGTGCGGGCGAGCGTCGCGATCACATCCACCTCCGCGCCCTGAATCTGTTCGGTGAGCATCTTGACCCAGCGGGTATCCGCTTCGGTGCGATCGGCCTGGAAGCTGCTGTAGATCACGTCGCGGATCGGTTCGAGCATAGCATAGGGCATGCACACGTGAAGCTCGCCGCCGCCCGCGCCCAGATCGATATTGAAGCTGGTCGCGACCACCACCTCCGTGGGTGTCGCGATGTTCGCGAACTGCGTGTTCATTTCCGAGCGCACGTACTCGAAGGCGAGTTGGTACACCGGCGCCCAGGCCTTCTGGTACTCGTCGAAGACCACGCTCAGCATGCGATGGATCACGCGCTGCTCGGTCGGCGTGAAATCGCGCCCCTCCACCCGCGTGTGGATCTGCCCGCTGCCGCCGAACAGGTGGTCGACCACCTGGAACACCAGCGTGGGCTCCATGATCACCAGGGCCGTGCCGCGCAGCGGTTTCACGTGCACCAGGTTGAGATTGGTGGGCACCACCAGGTTGCGGATGAAATCGCTGTACTTCAGCACGCGCACCGGACCGATGGAGATCTCGGCGTTCTTGCGCATGAAGTTGAAGAGCCCGATGCGCAGCAGGCGCGCGAAGCGCTCGTTGATGAGCTCGAGCGTGGGCATGCGCCCGCGCACGATGCGCTCCTGGCGCCCGATGTCGTAGGGCCGGACCGCCCCCTGGTCGTCGGTCTGTACCGGTTCGTCCGATTCCCCGGTGACGCCGCGCAGCAGCGCGTCGACTTCCTCCTGGGAAAGGATGTCCTCTGCCATGCCCTACTGGATCACGAACGACGTGAGCAGCACGTCGATCACACCGTTCTTGGGAGGCTTCGACGCGGCCTTCTCACCACCCGCTTCTTCAGCCGGCTTATCCGCCGGTTTTTCCTCGGGCGGCTTGTCGCCCCCGTGCTCGTCGGTCTTCTCGATGGTGGGCTTGGGCGCAGCCGGCGCCTTGTAGTAGCCGATGGCCTTGTTGACGATGTCGCGGATCTCTGTGCGCAGCGTGTTCTTGCCTTCGATCGACGCGAGGTCATCCACCTTCTTGCTGGTGAGCAGCAGCAGGATGCCGTTGCGGATTTCCGGCAGGTGCAGCTTTACCTTGCCTTCGATATCGGGCGCTGACACCTTGAGATCGATACCCACCTGCAGGTAGCGATCCGATGCCTCGCTGGTCAGGTTCACGGTGAACGGCTCAAGCGTCACGTAGACCGGCGGCTTGGAGGCCTCGACCTCCTCCGCGTGTTCGTCCTCCTTGCCGTGCTTGCCGCCCAGGAGGAACCACGCCGCGGCGCCACCGCCCACCAGGAGCACCAGCACCACGATGGCGATGATCAGGATCGGCTTCTTCTTCTTGGCGGGTGCGCCCTCTGCGGCCGGCGCGGCACTGGGTTCTGGTTGTTTGGCCATGGCTACCTGCTCAGATTCCGGCGGATCCCGATCGGCTGAGCGCCGGGGGAAGGACCGCAACTCGCTGAATCATCGAGACTCTTACTCCAGTCAATTCCGGGTTGACCTATTATTTCGGTTAAAAAACAACAGGCTCGACGTAGAAGTTGCGGTGCTTTGTAACCCACGGTCCGGGATTTTGCAAGATAAACCGTGAGTTGGCCTCTTTTAGGCTGCAGCACCAAAAACAAGAGCCCGGCAGCTTGCGCTGCCGGGCTCTCGGCCATGTTCCGGAACAGAGCGGAGTTCAGCCGCCGCCGGGCCGCTGGCCCCCAGAGTGGAGGGCCCTGCGGCCCATCAGGGCCGTCACCTCATTCAGGCGAACAGATCGACCCGCCCGAGGCCGCCTCCCGGCCGCACCCAGGTCACGGCAGTCGCCGTTTCGGGTGCGGAAAAATCCTCTCTCGATGCGCCGGTGAATCGGCTCCCGGTTTCCCGTTCGCCGGGTTGCTGGCCCGATTGTGATTCGGCGCCCACCAACACGTTGCCCAACGTCAGCCCGGAGGCGGCGAAGGCATCGGTGAGCCGCGGCAGCGAAGCCTGGATCGCTTCGCGCACGGCCGCGTGGGGCGAGAAGAACGAGAGGCTGGCCTGATCGGCATTCATGCTGACGCGGATCTCGACCGGACCCAGTTGGGGCGGATTGATCTGCAGTTCCGCGACCGGCTGCCGGGCGTTCGCCACCCACGTGACCCTGTCGGCGAACGCATCGCGCCACGCCGGTGCGCTCAGCGGCTGGGTCACCTCCACCTTTACGGGCGCTGCCATGCCGGATTCGCGCCGGATTTCAGCGGCAGGATGCAGCGGGTTCGGCGACTCCACCACAGTCGGCGCCGGTGCAGCCGTAGCCTTGATGTCGGTTGCCGGCTCGCGCATGCGGCCATCCACGGCAGCCACCGGCACGGGCACGGGCGCGGCCCCGACCTGGACTTCCGGATCGGCCGGCTGAGCGTCCGATCGCGGCTCCGACTTCGCAGCGGGTACCAGCGTCGGCCTGGCGAGTTTGTCCTCCGTCGCAGGCCGATCCGAGCGTTTCGGCATCGCCTCCGAGGCCACCGGCAGCGCGTCCACCGCGAGCGCGGGTTGCTTCATGGCCCGATCTACCGTATCGGTTTCAGCCGGTTGACTTACCGGGACCGGGCTCGCAGGAGCCGCAACGGGCACTGCGACCGCAGCGGCCAGCAGCGCGGCGTCGATCGGCGTCTGTCCGGTCACGGCCGCAGCCGGATCCGTCGGCGCCGTCGTATCGACACCCGGCAGCAGGCCCGACTTCAGGTCCGCCGCAGGCAACCCCTTGTCGATCTGCGCCTGCAGCACAGCGCCGAAACTCGCACCGGCCGGATCGGCAGCGGCGGGACCGTCGCGACCGGCAGCGACGGCAACATCCGCCGCCCGAGCCGGCGCGGGCGGCAAAACTGACCCTTGAGACATGGCCAAACCCCTGAATCAACTAGGACGACGCCATGAATGGCAATCGCCGTGCCACCTATTTCAGGCGGATCTTCATGGGGCCGGGCTTCACCCGGGCCGCGAATTCGTCCTGGGATTTCCGGTCCTGGCGCATCTCGCGCTGCAGTTCCTGAGCCGCGTGGCGCTCGGCCAGCGCGTCCATGGCCTTCTCGCGCTTGTGCTGTTCGACCCAGTGGAGGCGCGCCGCCTCCCACGCTGCCCGCACGCGCTCGACTTCGAGGGACTGCGCGGCGATCGCCTCCTCGATGCGGGCGAGGAAAGTCTCGAACTCGCGCAGGCGCCCCATGGCCATGCCCTGCACCATGGCCTGGGCCTTGGCCGTCCGATACTCGTCGCGATAACCCTGCAACTGCTTCAGCTTGTCCTCGGCCGCGCGCAAGCGTGTCGAGTGCCCCTGCAATTCCACCGCCGCATCCTCGGTGCGTCGCTGTGCCAGTTGGCGTACGGTTTCGAGCGGGAAGCGACGGGCCATGTCAGGGCGCTGAGAAGTCCAAGACGCTCAACGTGGAGGACGCGGGGGAAAACCGAATCCCTCGTCCTTGGGTCTTGCCTTTCCTCCGCGTCCCCCGTGTTGAGCGCTGCCTTGCAGCAATCAGCGAACGCGAGAACCCCTTCATCCTAGGTTGCAGCCGCCGCGAGCAACGCGTTCAGCCGCGCTCGGCTGCTCGCGTAGCCGTCGCGTTCGTCGATGTCCTGCCGCAGGTATTGCAGGAAGGGCTCGCGCAGCCGCAGCGCTTCGTCCACCACGGGATCGGCACCGTTCACGTACGCGCCGACGTTGATCAGATCGCGGCTGCGCCGGTAGGCGGAATAGAGCTGCTTGAAGCGGCGCACCTGCACCATGTCCGCGAGCGGCACGATCTCGGTCATCGCCCGGCTGATGGAGGCCTCGATATCGATGGCCGGATAGTGCCCCTGATCGGCGAGGTCTCGCGTGAGCACGATGTGACCGTCGAGGATGGCGCGCGCGCTGTCGGCGATCGGATCCTGTTGATCATCGCCTTCCGCCAGCACCGTGTAGAACGCGGTGATCGAGCCCTGACCTTCGTCCCCGTTGCCGGCGCGTTCCACCAGTTGCGGCAGCTTCGCGAATACCGACGGCGTGTAGCCCTTGGTCGCCGGCGGCTCGCCGATGGCGAGCGCGATTTCGCGCTGCGCCATGGCGAAGCGCGTGAGCGAATCCATGATGAGCAGCACGTGCTTGCCCTGGTCGCGGAAGAACTCCGCGATCGCCGTCGCGTATGCGGCGCCGTGCAGTCGCAGCAAAGGCGGGCTGTCCGCCGGTGCCGCCACCACCACCGAGCGCGCCAGTCCCTCCGTCCCGAGGATGTTCTCGATGAACTCCTTCACTTCGCGGCCGCGTTCGCCGATCAATCCCACCACGACCACGTCGGCCTCGGTGTAGCGCGCCATCATGCCGAGCAGCACGCTCTTGCCCACACCGCTGCCCGCGAACAAGCCGAGGCGCTGACCACGGCCCACGGTGAGCAAACCGTTGATGGCGCGCACGCCCACGTCCAGCACCTGATGGATCGGCGTGCGCTCGAGCGGATTGATCGGACGGCTGTAGAGGGGTACCTGCCGCTCGGTGACCATGGCGCCGCGGTTGTCGAGCGGCCTACCGGTCGCGTCGAGCACCCGCCCGAGCAGACCCCAGCCGACCGATACCTGTCGCGCGCGATCTTCGGCGCGACGCCGCGGAATGAAATCGACGCCCAGCTTCGGACTGCGCACCACGTGCGATTCCACGGGGACCACGATCGCGCCGGGTTCGAGGCCATACACGTCGGTCGCAGGCATCAGATACACGTTCTCCCCGGAGAAGCCGACCACCTCCGCATCCACGCGCTGCCCCGAAGGCGCGATGACGTAGCAGCTGTTGCCGACCGGCAGCTTGAGCCCCACCGCCTCCATCACGAGGCCCGCCACCCGCGTAAGACGCCCACTCACGCTCCACGGCGGCACCATGCCGACCGCGCTGTGGCAATCCTCGAAGTACTTCTGCCAGCGGCGCAGGCGGCTCATGTCAGCGAAGAACCGACAACCGCAAGATTCTCGACGCGGCGGACGCGGGGGAAAACCGCCCCCAGCACTTCCTGCTTCCAGGTCTCCTCCGCGTCCGCCGCGTTAAGCGTCTCTGCTCCGTGGGCAGCAACCAATGGGAGCGCGAGGCCTGCTTCATTCCGGCGGATCAGATGTTGAGATCGAGCCACGCATCGTCGCGGCCCAGCGCGGCGACGATGCGGCGCCACCGGTTCTCGAGCGTGGCGTCGATCTCCGACGACCCGGTCTGGAAGCGGCAGCCGCCACGTTCCATCTGCGGGTCTTCAGTGAGCTTCCACGGCAGCTCGTCCGCAGTGAGGGTCGGTGCGATCGCCTTGCGCACCAGCTCGGCGTCGAGCGGATGCAGGATGAGGCGCGGATCGTCCGCAATCTCCGGGAAGCTCATGGCCGCCTCCTTGATGATGGCGAACACGAGTTCCGGTTTGACCCGGATCGACTGCCGCACCATCTGCTTCGCGACTTCCAGCGAGAGCGACAGCACGTCGGCGGCCACGCCCTGCTCGAAGTCGAGCATCAGTTCGCGCAGATTCGCGAGCAGCAGACGCAACTCCTCCACCTGGGCCTGGCCGGCCGCGAAGCCCTGCTCCAGCCCTTCGCGCCGCCCCTCGGCACGGGCCTGCTCGCGCAGGCGCGCGAGTTCCGCCTCGAGCTTCTGCTGCGGTGTCGGCTCCGCGACCTTGGCGGCCCCGGAGCGTGCGACGTCGCCCGGCTTCCAGGCCTTGACCGCGCCCGCCTCGGTGCTGCGGATGATCTTGCTATTCGACAAGGCCTTCCTCGCCCTTGCCGCCCAGCACGATCTGGCCTTCGTCCGCGAGACGGCGGACGATCTTCAGGATTTCCTTCTGCTCGGCCTCCACCTCGGACAGCCGCACCGGCCCCTTCGCCTCCAGATCCTCGCGCAGCATCTCGGCCGCGCGGGTGGACATGTTCTTGAAGATCTTCTCGCGCAGGGGGTCGGACGTGCCCTTCAGAGCGACGATCAGCGTTTCCGACTGGACTTCGCGCAGCAGCAGCTGGATCCCGCGATCGTCCAGGTCGAGCAGGTTCTCGAACACGAACATCTTGTCCTGGATCTTCTGAGCGAGATCCGGATCCACTTCGCGGATATACGAGGTGACCGAGGCTTCGTACTGACCGCCCATGAAGTTGAGGATCTCGGCCGCCGCGGTGACCCCGCCCATGGCGCTCTTCTTGAGCTTGTCGCTGCCGGTCAGCAGCTGCGTCAGCACGTCGTTCAGATCGCGCAGCGCCGCCGGCTGGACGCCCTCGAGCGTGGCGATACGCAGCAGCACGTCGTTGCGCAGGCGCTCGACGAACGTGGCCAGCACTTCGCTCGCCTGATCCGGATCGAGGTGCACCAGGATGGTCGCGATGATCTGCGGATGCTCGTTCTTGATGAGCTCGGCCACCGCCGAGGAATCCATCCACTTGAGACTCTCGATGCCGGTGTTGTCGGCGCCCTGCAGGATGCGGTCGATCAGCACGCCCGCCTTGTCGTTGCCGAGCGCCTTGGTGAGCACCGAACGGATGTAGGCATCGGAGTCGGTGCCGATGGCGGTCTGCTGCTTCGCCTCCTCGCGGAATTTCTTCAGCACGCCCGCCACTTCCTCGCGGGTCACGTTGGAGAGCTTCGCCATCGCGAGGCCGAGCTTCTGCACCTCCTTCGGCCCGAGATACTTGAAGACCTCCACCGCCTCCTCTTCGCCGATGGACATCAGGAGGATCGCGCTGCGGTTGACCCCGTCCTCACTCATCGCGCCCGACCCAGCCCTTCACCACCTGCGCGACGATGGCAGGATCCTGTTTCGCCATATCGCGTACCGCACGCAGGTCGCCTTCGTAGCCGGTCTGTGCCGCGGATGTCTCGCCGCCTGACGGCATCTGGGCCTCGTAGCCGGCACCCGGCATCATCATCCCCGGCCCACCGGCGCCGACCGCCGCCGGTTGCGGCATCGCGCCCAGGCGGATCAGGTCGCGGATGGCGGTACGCGTCATCATCAGCGCGACGAACGCGACCACGATGAACCCGATCCATTTGGCGATGCTGATCGCGAGCGCGATCAGGCCGGCATCCTTGTAGAACGGCAATGCGGCGGCGGCAGCCTCCGCCTCGGTGACACGGAACGGCGCGTTGACCACGTTCAACGTGTCGCCGCGATCCTTCGAGAAGCCCATGGCTTCGCGCGCGAGGTCGTTGATCTGCGCGATCTCCTGCTCCGCCAGCGGCTCGAGCTTCGCCTTCGCGCCATCGCCCACTCGACGATAGTTGACTACCACGGCCACCGACAACCGACGGATCGATCCGACCTCGCCCTTGGTGTGGCGGATGGTCTTGTCCACCTCGAAGTTGACCGTCTGCTCCTTCTGCGAACTGGTCGCCGGGGGCGGCGGCTGGTTACCCTGCTGCTGAGCGCCGGGCTGCGGCGTGACCAGCGGCGCGGACGCAGCGCCCGGCGGCTGGTTCGACAGCGCCCCCGGCACGCCCTGCGCCGCCTGCGGCGAGGTCGAGTTCGACTCGTTCGACTGCTGGCTGCGGATCGCCTGATCGCGCGGATTCGAGTTGGGCTTGAAGCTCTCCGAGGTCTGCTCGGTCTCGGAGAAATCGAGGTTCGCCGCCACCTGGGCACGCACGTTCTCCGAGCCGACGATGGGTCTCAGGATGCCCTCGATCCGTGCCGCAATGGCCGCCTCCACCTGATGCAGATACTTGAGCTGCGCGGCATCGAGCGTCGTGCGGCCGGTGGAGTCACCGGCCGGACCGGAGAGCAGGTTACCGGCCTGATCCACCACCGTCACGTTGCGCGGCGACAGTTCCGGCACGCTGCTCGAGATGAGGTTCACCATGCCGCTCACCTGCGCGGCATCGAGCGTGCGGCCGGGATACAGCGTGACCAGCACCGATGCGCTCGGCTTCTGGTTCTCGCGCACGAACACGGTGGGCTTCGGGATCGCGAGGTGCACGCGCGCCGACTGCACCACCGCGATGGACTGGATGGTGCGCGCCAGTTCGCCCTCGACCGCGCGCTGGTAGTTCACCTGCTCGATGAACTGGCTCACGCCGAATTTCTGGGTCTCGAGCAGTTCGAACCCCACGCCGCCGCCGCGCGGCAGGCCCTGGGAAGCGAGTTTGAGACGGGTCTCGTAGACCATGCCCGCAGGCACCAGGATCGCACCGCCGCCGTCGGCCATGCGGTACGGCACGTTCATCTGCGACAGGGCCGCGATCACCGAGCCGCCGTCCTTGTCGGAGACGTTCGCGAACAGCACGCGGTACTCGGGCGCACTGCTGTAGAGGTACAGAACCCAGAGGATCGCGGCGACGGCGGCGACGCCGATCCCGAGGCCGATCTTGCGGGCGTTGCTGAGCTGCAGGAAGCCGCGGGCCAGCGCGGGAAAACTGCTAGCGGAAGCCTGTGCCATCAGCGCGTCTGCCCGTCAGGTCAGACTTGCATGTTCATGATTTCCTGATACGC
>JAIESW010000017.1 GCA_019745565.1 Burkholderiales bacterium | reverse complement strand
AGCAACGGGTCCTGGGTCAATCGATCTGCCGCGACACTCACATTCTCGGACATACAAGGGTTAGGGTGGGGGCAAGCACCGCACCGCTTTCGCGATGAACAGGCCCCGCTGGCGCCCCTCCTCTGTCAAACGGTATGATCCGGCCAATTTGACAAAGGGGCGTCGCACGGCGCTCTGCCACCGGAGACCCACCGATGAACGCCCCCCTCGATAGCCAGGCCCTCGCCACAGCACCAGCCGCCGCGACCTTGCGGTGGACCGTCGAGCAGATCGAGGAACTGCTGGCGTTACCGCTGCCGGAACTGCTGTTCCGCGCCCAGACGGTACACCGCGAGCACCACGACCCGACCAAGGTGCAGCTCTCGACGCTGCTGTCGATCAAGACCGGCGGCTGTCCCGAGGACTGCGCCTACTGTCCGCAGTCGCGCCGCTTCACCACCGGCGTGGAAGACCAGCCGCTGATGGCGCTCGACCAGGTGGTCGAGGCGGCGAAGGCCGCGAAGGCCGCCGGTGCATCGCGCTTCTGCATGGGGGCCGCCTGGCGCGGTCCGAAACAGCGCGAACTCGAGCCGGTGCTCGACATGGTCAAGGCGGTGAAATCCCTCGGTCTCGAGACCTGTGCGACGCTCGGCCTGTTGAAGGACGGTCAGGCCGAGCAGCTCGCCGATGCCGGCCTCGACTACTACAACCACAACCTCGACACGTCGCCCGAGTTCTACGGCGACATCATCCACACGCGCGAATACCAGGACCGCTTCGACACTCTCGGCCGCGTGCGCGATGCCGGGCTGCACGTGTGTTGCGGCGGCATCGTAGGCATGGGTGAGGACACTCACGACCGCGCCGGTCTGCTCGCGCAACTCGCGAACATGGAACCGTATCCGGAGTCCGTGCCGATCAACTCTCTGGTGCAGGTGGAAGGCACGCCGCTGCACGGTCAGGAGAAGGTCGACATCCTCGACTTCGTGCGCATGATCGCCGCGGCGCGCATCACCATGCCGAAGGCGTTCGTGCGTCTGTCGGCGGGACGCACCCAGATGACCGACGAGGGGCAGGCCCTGTGCTTCCTCGCAGGTGCGAACTCCATTTTCTACGGCGACAAGCTGCTCACCACCGGCAATCCGGAAGCCGATCGCGATCGCGCGCTGCTCGATCGCATCGGCATGCAGCCGCTCTAATGAAACAGCCCCCACGCTCCCGCTGGTCGCTGCCCCCCGAGGGGGCGCGTCATTACCTTGGGGCGGCCCGGCGGTACTGACATGCGCGATTTCGGGGCGGCGCTGGCCGGGTTGGAGGCGGCATCGCTGCTGCGCACGCGCCATCCCGTGGCGGGTGAGCAGGGCGCGGAACTCGAGGTCGAGGGGCGCCGGCTGGTCGCGTTTGCCTCGAACGACTATCTGGGCCTCGCCTCCCATCCGCGACTGATCGATGCCGTGGTGGAGGCGGTGCAGCGGTTCGGCGTCGGGTCCGGTGCGTCGCACCTGATCTCGGGGCACCACGAAGAGCATGAGCGCGTGGATGCGGAACTCGCGCGCTTCGTCGGCATGCCGAAGGCGCTGACGTTCTCGACGGGCTACATGGCGAACACCGGCGTGATTCCCGCACTGGTGGGACGTGGCGATGCCGTGTTCTCCGACGAGCTGAACCATGCCTGTCTGATCGACGGCGCGCGACTGTCGCGCGCCGACGTGCACGTCTACCCGCACGCCGATCTCGATGCGCTGGAGCAGGCACTGGTCCGTTCTTCCGCGCCGAACAAGCTGATCGTTTCCGACGCGGTGTTCAGCATGGACGGCGACATCGCACCGGTGCGCGAACTGGTCGACCTGTGCGAACGATACGACGCGTGGCTGTATCTCGACGATGCCCATGGCTTCGGCGTGCTCGGTCCGAACGGCGAGGGCACGGCGGCCCATCTCGGCGTGCGCTCCGAGCGCATCGTCTACATGGGCACGCTGGGCAAGGCGGCGGGGGTGAGCGGTGCATTCGTGGCGGGCGACGCGGCGATGATCGACTGGCTGGTCCAGCGTGCGCGCACCTACGTCTTCACCACCGCGACGCCGCCGATGCTGGCCGCGGCGGTGCGCGCCAGCCTCGAGGTCTTCCGGGACGAACCGTGGCGCCGCCAGCGTCTGCGGGACCACATCGCGCTGCTGCGCCGGCGTCTGCGCGAGCTGCCGTGGGCGCTGCTGGAATCGAACACCGCCGTCCAGCCGGTCGTCGTCGGCGACAACGCACGCGTGATGCAGCTGATGCAGAGCCTGTGGGAGCGCGGCTTCTGGGTGCCGGGTATCCGTCCGCCCACGGTTCCCGAAGGCTCGGCGCGCCTGCGCATCTCTCTCACGGCGGGGCATACGACGGAGCAGGTCGCGGCCCTCGCGGATACATTGCTCGCCATCGCTCGGACGGAGGCTGTGGCGGCGTGAAGATGGATCACTCCGGCACAGGGGCCGACGATCTGGCAGCGCGCAGCCTGCACGCCGTATGGCATCCGTGCACGCAGATGAAAGTGCACGAGAGCCTGCCGCTGATCCCGATGGTGGCCGGCGAGGGCGCATGGCTCACCGATGCCGGCGGGCGCCGCTATCTCGACGCGGTAAGCTCGTGGTGGGTCAACCTGTTCGGCCATCGCGAACCGCGCATCAACGCGGCGATCCGGGCGCAGCTCGATCGGCTCGAGCACGTGATCCTCGCGGGCTTCACCCATGAACCCGTGGTGCAGCTGTCCGAGCGGCTTTCGGCACTGACCGAGCATGCGCTGGGTCATTGCTTCTACGCGTCGGACGGTGCGTCGGCGACCGAGATCGCGCTCAAGATGAGCGCGCACTATTGGCGCAACGCCGGTCGCCCGGGCAAGAACCGCTTCATCGCGGTGGAAGGCGGTTATCACGGCGAGACGCTCGGTGCGCTGGGCGTGACCGATGTCGAGATCTTCCGCAACGCCTACGAGCCCCTGCTGCGCGCAGGCACCACGATGCCGAGTCCCGACGCGCGCCGCGCGGAGCCCGGCGAGGATTCGTTCGATTGCGCGCGCCGTGCGGCGGACGCGCTCGAAGCCCATCTGCAGGCGCATGGGGACGAAACGGCGGCGATCATCGTCGAACCGCTGATCCAGTGTGCCGGCGGCATGGCGATGCATCACTCCGAGTACGTGCGCCGCGTGCGGGCGCTGTGCAATCGCTACCAGGTGCACTTCATCGCCGACGAGATCGCCGTGGGCTTCGGGCGAACCGGCAGCTTCTTCGCGCACGAGCAGGCTCTGGTGCGTCCGGATTTCCTCTGCCTGTCGAAGGGCATCACCGGGGGTTACCTGCCGCTGTCCGTGGTGATGACCACCGACAAGATCTACGAGGCGTTCTACGACGACGACGCTGCTCGCGGTTTCCTGCATTCCCATTCGTACACCGGCAACGCGCTCGCCTGCAGCGCCGCGCTGGCCGTGCTCGACATCTTCCGGCAGGACGACGTGATCGAGGCGAACTACCAGAAGGCCGAAGGGTTCGACACCCTGGCCGGTCGGTTGCGCGAGGACGAGCGTGTCGCGCATTTCCGCCGCAGCGGCATGATCTGGGCGTTCGACGTGATCGATGCACAGCCCGGGTTCGCGCGGACCTACATGGAGGCCGCGCTGCGCGAAGGCGTTCTGCTGCGGCCGATCGGCAACACCGTGTACTTCATGCCGCCCTACGTGATGGACTTCGACGAATGGGCGATGCTGGTGCGGGCGGCGCGGCAGGCACTGGATGTGGCGGTGGGGAGGAATTGAGGATCGTTTGCGCTCGCCCTTCACTTTTCCTTGGCGAAGCTGACGCTGCGCGTGCCCCCACCCCAACCCTCCCCCGGCAAAGCCGGGGGAGGGGGCGTACACCCCTTCCCCCACCGCAGGTGGGGGAAGGTTGGGATGGGGGCAGCGCGGCCTGCTGCAACCGCTAGACCATGCCCCACGGCCTCTTCATCACCGGCACCGACACCGAAGTCGGCAAGACCCTCGTCGCTTGCGCGCTGATCCACGCCTGCCGTCGCGCGGGCATGCGCGTCGTCGCCATGAAGCCGGTGGCGGCCGGCTGCTACCAGACGCAGGACGGCTGGAAGAACGAGGATGTGGAAGCGCTGCGCGCGGCGGCCGATGTCGATGCGCCGCTCGACGAGATCAATCCCTACCGGTTCGTGGACGCAATCGCGCCGCACATCGCGGCGTCACGCACGAAGGTCGCCATCGATCTCCCGGTCATTCGTGAACGCTTCGACTTGCTGTCCCGACGCGCCGACGCGGTGATCGTCGAAGGCGCCGGCGGATTCCTGGTGCCCCTCAACGAGCGCGAAGACTTCGGCGATCTCGCGCGAGCCCTGGCGCTGCCGGTGGTGCTGACTGTCGGCATGCGCCTGGGCTGCATCAACCATGCGCTGCTCACCCAGGAAGCGATCCTTGCGCGCGGCCTCCCGCTGGTCGGCTGGGTGGCGAATCGCATCGACCCGGCGATGAGTGTCTTCGACGAGAATCTCGAAACGCTGAAGCAGAGGTTGAAGGCTCCGTTGCTCGGTGTCGTTCCGCGGATGGACCGTCCCGATGCCAGCGCGGTACGTCTGGACCTGCCCAACGGTCAAATGCCGAGCACTTCGTTCATGTAGTCGATCAGCCGGTCGCGGATCTCCGGCCGATGCAGCGATCCGATGTGGTCCGCTTCCGGCACGAGCCATAGCGTGCGCGGTTCGCCGGCCGCATCGAACAGGAGCCGGGCGTGCTCTGCCGGCACGATGGTGTCGCGCGTGCCGTGGATCAGCAGCAGCGGCACGGGGGCGATCCGTTGGATCGAACGGATCGGGCTGTAGTCGTCATCGATGGTAAGTGCCAGCGGCCACTGCAGCAATCCCGTGAGCCAGCCGGTGGCGAGCTTCTCGCGCGCAATTCCGCGATAGGAGGCGAAGGCGCTGTCGGTCACCACGGCGCGCAGCCGATCCCGCTGCGGTCCCGTGGCGGCGTAGTGCAACGCCAAGGCACCGCCGAGGCTTTGCCCCAGCAGGACGATGCGTTTCGGATCCACATCGGCTCGCGACAGCAGGGTCGACAACGCAGCGTCGATATCGAGTTGCGCTCCGGCGATGGACGGTTTGCCGGCCGACTTTCCGTAGCCGCGATAGTCGAGCAGCAGGACTTGATAGCCGCGGGCCGGCATCCACCAGACCGAACCCAGATGCGTGCTGATGTTTTCCGCATTGCCGTGCAGGAACAGGATCGTGCCCCGCGCGGTGCCGGTCTTCACGGGCAGGAACCAGGCGGACAACGCGACGCCGTCCGCCGCGTGCAGCGAGACGTCCTCCCATTCCAGATCGACCGCCGCGGGGGTGCGCACCAGCGGTTTCATGGGTTGGAAGAAGACTCGCGTGCAGCCGGCGAGCAGCAGAGTCACCGCGAGAACGATGGCGATCCGGCCTAGAAGTACCATTGCAGGTACGCGCCCACGGTGGACCACCGAACGCCGAACTCGCGACGCACGTCGGCCTCGATCCGCAGCGCGAGGTCGTGCGTGAGCGTGACGCGTTGCCCCAACGCCACCACGGTGCGTTCGTTCGGTCCTTCCACGGCGTAGCGCAGCGACCGGGCGTATGCGAGCAACCGCCAGCGCGGGGTAAGGTCCACGCTCAATCCCGTGCCAAGGCCCAGTCCCAGGCCGACGCCGGGGTCGAAACGTCCCGACGCGACCAGCCCACCTTCCAACATGGCCCAGACGAGTCCGGTGTCGGCGAACGATCCGGCGTAACCGAAACCGCCGGAGGCCTGAAAGATCATCGGCCGCGATGAGTCGGCTGCGCGCGTTCGCTCGAAACCGAAGGACGCACGCCACGACACCGGGCTCACCAGCATGTTGCGCGGTGCAATCGACGTGACGTCGATGATGCTGGCGCGCTCGAGCTTCAGGCCGTCATCGTTCTCATGGCGCACGGCGAGGTTGCCGAACTCGATCTGGGAGCCGGACTGGAAGCCCGGTTGCGGATCGAGCAGGTCGTGATAGGCGCCACGGAACTGCAGTTCCTGGAAGCCGTCGCCCGCGCTCGTGCCGCCACCCAACGACAATCGCGCCGATCGATGGCCCTGCTCCGGTCTGACGCTTGGTTCGGGCGGTGGAGGCAGGGCAGGGGTCGGCGGCAGACGGCTGCGGGCCAGCAGCAACCCGCGCAATCGATCGGGGACGTCCGCTCCTCGTTCCTTGCGGGCGAGTCGGCGGAAGTCGAGTTCGTCGTAAGCGAGTTCCAGCACACCGGCCCGCCGGGCCTCGGGCAGCTCCAGTAGCGCGAGCGCTTCGGGGGCGACCGAACCCTTCGCCACCTTGGCCGCGAGTCTGACATCCGATGGCGCGGTGAGCTTGATCCGATGCTTGAGCTCGGTGCTGCGCGCGGGACGGAAGACGACACGCCGCAGCAGGCCGGGTGTATCCGCGACCGCGCGCACCGTGTCGGTCGGAATGGTCCAGGCGGGAAAGCGGTCGGTGAGGTGCAGGTCGGGCCGTGCAGCATCGAGCAGCGAGAGCAGCTGATACGAGCAGTTCTCGTCGAGGAAGTAGTAGTCGAAGCGGATCGGCCCCAGTTCCCAGACGTGCTCGAGCAGCCGGTCGATTTCGGCGGGCTTCAGGTCGAGTTCGTACTCCCAGATGTCGCGGCTTTCCAGGTCGCTGTACTCGGTAACCTTCACGTAGTACGGCATCATGCTGAAGCGCCCGGCATAGCCGCCGGTCACGCCGCGCCAGGCGAACACGAAGCCGTTCGCATTGTCGGTCTGGGCGGAGAAGTTGATGGCGTAGGCGAGCAGGCGGGTGCGATCGTTCTGGGCGGCACCGTCGATGCGCAACAACGTGTGCCCGTACATGGACGCCGGGCTGTTGATATACGCCGTCGGGAAGACCATGGCCACGCGTGACGGTGCGAGCTGCGCTCGCCATTGCTCGTAGCGCACGCACGGCTGCTCCGGCAACCGTGCCGGATCGAAGTCGAGGACCGATTTCAGCCACCGGTAGCGGGCGATGAACCGGCACTGCGGATTCTGGACGGTGTCCGTCTCCACGATCGGCGAAAAGAACGCGTGCAAGGTCGCGTCCAGTTCCACCGCGGGATTCTTGGCGCCGTTGGGCGCATTGAAAAACGCCGGATCATCCGCGGCGCTGCGCACGCCGCCGAGAATCTGCTTCTGGTAGTGCAGCAGCACCTGCCATTCGCGGCGCTTGTGCAGCTCCAGCGCGACCGCGCGAGCGGCCAGTTCGTCGGCGTAGTCCTGTGCCGCCACCGGAAGACTCGCCAGCGCAAGCAGTCCCGCGACGAGGAGGACGATCGCCTTCACGGCGCGCCGACGAAAAAACACCCAGTGTTCACACACTGGGTGTCGTTGCGGAGGCAGATGCTCAGACGCGTGCGCTGTAGGCGGCGAGATCGCGATCGGTATTCAGCACGGCGCGCAGCCCGGTGCGGATCTCGTCGGTCGTGGCCGTCGAGGAGGGGAAGATGATGGCGAGGTTGTCGCGGGTAACCTGCACGAACCGCGCGCGATCCTTTTCTTCCACGCCCAGCACGGCTGCCAGCGAATCGAGGCTTTCGCCGCTGCCGCGCGACATGTCGCGGGCGAGCTTTTCCTTGTTGCCGTCGATGAACGCGGCCGTCTGCCAGCCGGACTTGACCGTGCCGTCCTGGGTGCAGCCGGACGAGCCGGTGCTCACCGCGAACGTCTGGTTGCCGAACGTACCGTTGGTGATGCCGGCGAGCGCCTGCGGGAAGATGCCGGATTGCCCATCGAACAGCTTGGAGCCCCAACCGCAGCTGCCCACGTTGTTTTCGCCGGCCGCAAGGGCCAGACCGGACACGATAGTGAGCGACACGGCGACCACTGTTTTGCGCATGATCATGATGAATACCTCGGGAGGTGGGAGGGTGGCGCCTGCGCGCCGCCTTCGTTATCCCAAATTCATAGTGACCCGTCAAATTGCGCACCGGGTTTTCACTTCGGCCAGGACAATCGTGCCGACAAGCGAAGCAGGTGATCTGGATCGAAGGCAGCGATTGTCGTCGGAAGAAGACAGCCAACGGGGCTGCTTTGTCGTCTCAGAATTTCCCGAACTTGATGTATGCCTCCTGCGGGTCCATGCCCGACAGAATGGCGGTGCGCACCTTGTTCTCCGTCTGCAGCACTTCCTCGGTTCTGGTGACCACGTCTGCCGCGATCGCACCGGGGATGATCACGATGCCGTCGCGGTCGGCGAGCAGCCAGTCACCGCTCGAGATGGTGACGTCGCCGATGGTGATCGGCTCACCGAAACGATCGGGCACCCAGCGGCCGACGATGTCCTTCGGCGTGTTGAAGCTGCAGAACACCGGGAAACCCAGCTCCAGGATGAACTGCGTGTCGCGACAGCCACCGTCCACCACGTAGCCGCGCACGCCACGGAAGTGCAGCGTTTCCGCCGACAGCTCGCCCATCAGCGCGATGGCGTGAGTGTTCGGCTGGCACACGAGCACCTTGCCCGCGGGTGCCTTCGACAGCAAACCGGTCCATTGCAGCAGCGTGTCGTGCGGATCGCGCGTCACGTCCACGTGACCACTCACCGTGTAGATCTCGCCCGCGAGCTTGGTGCCGGGATCGAGCGGCGTGATCGATGACGGCAGCACGCAGTTGCCATGCCCCATGGCACGCAGCACGTCGTGCACCGCCGCTGCATAGCAGGCCTCGAGACGCTCGGCGAGATTGTCGGGTTCGGGGATCATGGTTGCGGTATCTCCTTCAGGGGATCGGTGTTGCCGTCGCCGCGGATCATGCGCCAGGCTTCGTTCAGGGCCAACGCGCCGATGACGATGCCGCCGCCGATCAGGGCGAGGCGGCTCGGTACTTCGCCGACCAGCACCCAGGTCGAGACCACGCCGAAGATGGTTTCGAGTTCCGCCAGCAATCCTACTTCGGCCGCCTTCAGATAGCGCGCTGCCACCACCATCAGAAGGCAGCCCAGCCCGAGCTGGACGAAGCCGAGCGCGATCAGGTTCGGGAGGTCGGCGACCTGCACCTCGAACGGCAATGCGAACGGCAGCGTGATCGCGCAGGAGATGAGCCCCGCCACCAGCACCGTGGGCACCATGTCGGCCTCGGCGTGCATGCGCCGCAGGACGGTGACGTTGAGCGCGAAGCAGACGGGAATCGCCAGCGCGATCAGATTGCCCGACGTGCCGCCGCCACCGAGGGAGTCGACGAACATCAGCGCGATGCCCCCGAAGGCCGCGGCCATCGCGATCCAGGTGCGCAGCGGGACGTGCTCCGACAGCATGAGCCAGCCGGCGATGGCCGACATGAACGGCGAGATGCTGCACAGGACCAGTGTGTTGGCAACGGTCGTGCGCGACAGTGCCAGGATGAAGGCGATGAACATGATCGCCCACAGACCGCCGGAGATCAGCCCTGCGAGGCCGATGGCGCGGATGCGGCGAAGCGTGTCGCCGCGGTACTGCACGAGCAGCACGCCGGCCATGAACACGATCATGAAGAACGATCGCCAGAACGTCACTTCCCAGCCGTCGCGCACCGACTGGCTGCGCACCAGCACTCCGGCGGTGGCCCAGCATAGCGTCGCCCCGAGCATGAGCAGCAGCCCGCGGCGATGGTGCGTGCCGGCGGTCACGGCAACGCGACGCCGAGTTTCGCGGCCCAGGGCTCCAGCATGGGCATGATGCCCGGGTGCAGGGTCACGCCTTCGACGAGCTGGCGCTTGCGGCGCGCGAGACCGTTCTCGCCCGGCAGGCGCACTCGTTCCACACCTTTCATCGGCGCGACCTTGCGGCAGTAGTCAGCGATCCATTCGGTCTGACGCGTGAACGCGTCGAGGCCGGAGAATGCGCGCGGGTCGTACACCTGCACGAACACCTCGCCGGTCCAGCCTTCGATGGGATCGGCCCGCCCGTGCCCCGACAGACCCTGCGTCATGGCTTCCACAAGCAGGCCCAGCGCGTAGCCCTTGTGGCCGTACTCGACGCCGCCGATGGGCAGCAGCGCGCCCTTTGGTTCACGGGTCATCACCGACGGATCGGCGGTGGGATTGCCGTCGGCATCCACCAGCCATTTGCCGGGCAACTGTCCGCCGTGCTTGTTGAGCCGGCCCACCATGCCGTTGGTGGTGATGGACATGGAGACATCGATCAGCACGGGATCGCCCGCCGTGGGCCAGCCCGCCGCGATCGGATTCGGCGTGAGTGCACCGGCACGTCCGCCGAATGGAGCGACCGACTGGTTCTCGGGCGCCGAGGTCATGATCTGGATGACGAAGCCCTGATCCGTAGCGCGCGTGAGGTATGCCGCGAGACACGCGATGTGATGGCTGCGGCGGATGGAAACCGAGCAGGCACCCTGGGTGCGCGCCCGTGCGCAGGCGAGATCGATCGCCTTCACCGTGAGCCACGTGCCCGGCAAACGCCGACCATCCCAGGTGACCGCCGCAGGAAAGTCTGCGATGACACCCGGCTCACCCTGCGTCTTCAGCTCGCCCTTGCCGATGTCCGCGAGGTAGGGGCCGAGGAGGCCGAGGCCGTGGGTGTCGTGGCCCATGAGGTCGGCTTCGACCAGCACCTGTGCGATGGTCGGCGATTTGACCGGATCCATGCCGGCGGCGTCGAGCAGTTGCGTGGCGAAGGCGGTGAGGCGGGTGGCGTTGTAAGACATTGACAATTCCGGGAGGGCAGATTCTGAAGGGTTGATTGATCAGCAACAGCCGTTGCGAGCGGCAGGTGACGAGCAGGAGTGTTGAAGGAGCTGACCTCGGAGACATCTCCTTGAGTTCATCTGAACCGATCGACGAGGATGCAACGCACGGCTCCCAGGTCATCGCTCACGTCGCCGGGCGCTGCCCGGCGCGGCATCCACGGTGGTCCGCCGTCAATCGGTATGCGATCGGTAATACCATACCGAATAAGCTTTGGAGCGCATTCACCCCCGCAATTGTGGCGGACATCCCTTCCCATCATTGCTGAACAGTAGGGTCTTGGTCTTCCCAAAGGAGACAACCATGGGCGTGCTGGAATGCTTTCCCCAATTGGTACTCGAGTCCTTGTTGGTCTGGCGGCGCGACATGCATGGGGAGCAGCGCCTTGCATGCGTCCGACGCGGAGAGGCCACAGGGAAGATTCGATCGGCGCTATTGTGTCTGGTTGCGCTCGCGGTGTCTCTCGTCGCCGCCTTCACTCCGAGCCTTGCGGCCGGGCAGAGCTTCGATGTAGGCACGTTTCGCCCGTGGGCCGGTTATGCGATCCCGAACGGCCTGTGGATGACGGGCGATTTCGAGGGCGATGGCCGCAAGGACATCGTGCACGCCGTCCAGAACACCGACTACGTCCACGTGTGGCGATCCAATGCAGACGGTACCTTCGCCGTGGCGACGTTTTCTCCCTGGGGCGGCTACGCGATCCCGAATGGGTTGTGGCTTACCGGAGACTTTGACGGCGACGGTCGGACCGATATCCTCCACGCAGTTCGCAACACCGACTACGTTCACGCTTGGCTGTCGTCCGGAGGCTCGCAGTTCAACGTCGGCACGTTTCGGCCGTGGGCCGGGTATGCGATCCCGAACGGCGTGTGGCTCACCGGTGACTTCAACGGCGATGGTCGAACCGACGTATTTCATGCTGTCCAGGGCACTGACTATGCCCACACCTGGATGTCCCGTGGCGACGGCACGTTCAAGGTGGGGACCTTTTCTCCCTGGCACGGATATGCGATTCCGAACGGCATCTGGCTTGCTGCGGACATCAACGGTGACGGACTCACGGATGTCGTCCACGCAGTGCAGGGTACTGACTACGTCCATACCTGGATCTCGAACGGCGACGGTACCTTCCGGGTAGGGACGTTTCGGCCTTGGCCGGGCTACGCAATCCCGAACGGCATCTGGCTCACCGGTGACTTCAACGGCGACGGGCGGATGGATATCCTGCACGCTGTCCAGAACACGGACTATGCCCATGTCTGGCTTTCGAAGGGCAACGGGACGTTCCAAGTCTCCACATTCCGTCCGTGGCCCGGTTACGCCATTCCCAATGGTCTGTGGATGACCGGTGACTTCAACGGTGACGGGCGCACCGACATCGTCCACGCCGTCAACAACAGGAGCTACGTGCACACGTGGATCTCGAATGCCAACGGCACCTTCACGGTCGGCACGTTCAGCCCGTGGGCCGGCTACGCAATCCCGAATGGCATCTGGCTTGTGACGGACTTCGACGACGATGGCAAGTCCGATATCGTTCATGCCGTTCAGAACACCGACTACGTCCATACCTGGAGGAGCACGCCTCCCGCGCCAGCCATGGGGGCCGGCCAGGTTGCAGTCGAGGGTATCGAGTCCGTCCAATCGACGCAGGACCCGTCCCATTCGGTGACCCTGATTGCCGACAAGGCCACGTTCGTCCGTGTCTACCTGTCGATCGCATCAGGATCCGCACCCACTTCGGTGCGCGGGACGCTCCGGGTAACCAACGCCGAGACGGGAGCGGTCACGACGGTCGCAGCGATGGCTGCCGCACAACTCGATCCGGCGCGCAACGGCAACGTGCGGGCGAAGCGCGAGAATCTGGGGTTCAGCCTCAATTTCCGGCTCCCCGCTGGCTTTGCCACTCGGGGAATCCGCGTTGCCTCGCTCGCATCGGTCAGGTCGGCGAGCACGGGCGCGACGGTTGGGTGCTCCAATTGTGGTCGGGTCGTCCGGACGTTGAGACTCGCCACTTCGTCCCATTTGCGGCTGCGCCTTGTCGGACTCTCGTACACGACGGGAGCGCCTGTGAACCCGGTCACGAGGACACCCACCGCGCGGGACTTCGCCCTCACGGAGTCCTGGTTCCGGCGGGCCATGCCTGCCGCACAGATCATCTCGAGCCAGACCACAGTGAACGCCAATGCCGCGTGGCCTTTTGGCTGCGGCGCCGCCAACACGCAACTCGCCACTCTGCGTGCGACTGAAGTCGGGAACGGCCAGGACGGGCGAACCCACTACTACGGGCTCGTCTCCGACGCGGGCGGCTTCATGCGCGGCTGCGCTGCGGGCATCCCGAATGCTCCAGACCCCACTGTGGTCGCATCGGGCCCAGCCGGTGCGAACTGGACGGGCGACACCGACGGTTCGTACGCGGATTGGTACGGCGGCCACGAGGTCGGCCATACATTCGGGCGATTTCACCCTGGCTTTTGCGGTGAGACTCAGGATGACCTTACGGGCTACCCGTTTCCCGCGGGACAACTCAGTCACAACGACGGCAATTTCGACGGCTTCGACGCAGGCGACCCCGCGAACACCATCGCGAGGACCGTTCTGCCCGGCACCACGAGCTTCGACGTAATGACCTATTGCGCGCAACCGCAATGGCCGAGCGCGTATACGTACCAAGGCATCCGGGCACGCCTCAACCGTGAGAACGCCGCGTTCACGACCAATCCGCTGGCTCCCGGCAATCGCGGCGCACCGGCGCCCGAAGCGGGGTTGGACAGCCCGCGTCCGCTGGCATTGCCGCGCGCCCTTTTCGCAGCGGCGGAAGGAGCCAGCCCTAACACTGTGGCGGCAGATTCGAGCGATGCTCCACCGCTCCCGGCCCTGCCGGGGAAGCCCAAGACGGTCGTCGGGAAGAAACTGCCGGTGGTACAGGGCGCCAAGCAAAAGCCGAAGCCGGCGACAGAATTCGCGGCCGCCCCACCGCTGCCTGACGCTGAAGAGCAGGAGCCCGGGACGAAGGGGGCACCCCCAATGCCAGAGCCGGCAATGGATGCTCCCGCGGAGCGGAACGTCAGTCAGGCCGCTCGAGCCACCGCGGAGCCGGACGAGCGCACAACGTGGAACCGCGCAGTCAGCCTCAGGAAGGGCAAGTTCTTGAGTTTGGTCGCGACCGTCAACCTTACCAAGGGCACGGGCCAGATCGTCTCCGTGCAACAGGTGAACCGGGCAATCGTGTCGTCCGAGGAACAGGACAATCGAGCGACGGTCCGTGTTCTCGACACGGCCGGCGCCGTGCTGGCCGAGCACCGGGTCTGGCTCCGCGAGAATACCGACACGCCGGCAGACGAGGACCGGACGGCGATCGTAGACGCCGTGGTGCCGCTGGTCCCAGGCGCGAGCGGGGTTGAGCTCCTGGTGGACGGGAATGTTCTAGGGCGCATCTCCGCCAGCAAACAAGCGCCGACCGTGAGCAAACCAAGACTGGCGAAGCCGTCGTCCGAAATCCTCACACGCGGCGTGGCAGCGGCGGAGGAGCAACCCCTCACGGTGCTGCGCTGGGACGCAAAGGACGCCGACGGGAACCCTCTCACTTACCGCGTAGAGCTTTCCCGCGACGAAGGTCGCACCTGGGAAGTGATTGCTCTCGGCATCCGGGAGAACGAGTATCCGATCACGCTCCGCAATCTCGGCAAAAGCAAGACCGTGCTCGTGAGGGTCGTGGCGAGCGATGGGTGGCACACGATGCCGTCGGCGCCGACCAAGGTCGCGCGCTGATCAGCGATGCGGTTTCGACCGGAAGTGGTTCACCAGCTCGGTGTTGTCGCGGTCGCCGAGGCCATCCGCCACCTGCTTGCGGAACAGTTCGGTCACGCCGGCGGTGACCGGCAGCGACGCGTTCACGTTGCGGGCAAGGTCGTGGATCAGCTCGAGGTCCTTCAGCATCAGCGCGGCACGGCCGGTGATCGAGAACTCCGAGGCGACCATCTTGGGAAACATCTCCTGCAGCTGCTTCGAGTCGGCGCGACCGCCGGCCAGCGCCTGCGGAATCTTCGCGGCGTCGATGCCGGCGCGCTCGGCCAGTGCGCATGCTTCCGCGAGCACGGCCACGCCCGTGGCCACCAGGACCTGGTTGATCATCTTCGTGGCCTGGCCGGCACCCGAAGGTCCCATCAGCGTCGCGCGGCCGGCGAGGGCATCCCACACCGGTTTCGCTTTCTCGAACGCGTCCTGCTCGCCGCCGATCATGACGGCCATGCGTCCTTCGAGCGCGGCCGGCGCGCCGCCGGAGATGGGAGCATCGAGCCAGCGCATGCCGCAAGCGGCGACGAGACGTTGCGCCATGGCCTGGGTGTGAGCCGACGCGCAGGTCGACATGTCGATGAGAATCTTGTCGGCCGCACCGCCCGCGGCCACACCGCGTTCGCCGAACACGACGTTCTCGATGGCATTGCCATCGCTCAGGCACGTGATGACGAAAGCGCTCGACCGCGTGAGTTCTTCGGCGCTGGCCGCTTCGACGGCGCCGGACTGGACGATGGGGGCGAGTTTGGCACGATCGCGGTTCCACACCAGCGGTTGAAAGCCGCAAGCTGCGAGACGACGCATGATCGCGCCGCCGAGCACACCTGCACCGATGCAGCCTACGCGGGGTTTGTCACCGCTCATCACGGACCTCCGAATTCCAGTCGAAGCGGGGCAAGGCCCCGTCAGAACATCACCAGTTGCCGCACCGTGTGTCCCGATGCGAGCGCATCGAAACCTTCGTTGATGCGATCGAGGGTGAGGTGATCGCTCATCAGCTTGTTCACCGGCAGCTTGCCGCGGCGATACAGTTCCACGTAGCGCGGCAGGTCGCGCGGCGGAATGCACGAACCCATGTAGCTGCCCTTGACCGTACGCTCCTCGGCGGTGAGGTTGACGTGCTGCAGCGCCCAGCGTGCATCGGGATGGGGCAGCCCCGCGGTGACCGTCGTGCCGCCGCGGCGCGTGACGCGGTAGGCGAGTTCCATGGCCTGAACCGACCCGGCCATCTCGAACGCAAAATCGGCACCGCCGTCGGTGAGTGCCTTCACCTTGGCGATGGCGTCCGGGTCCTTGGCGTTGACGACGTCCGTGGCGCCGAGCGTCTTCGCGAGCTCGAGCTTGTCATCGTGGATGTCGATCGCGACGATGCGATTGGCGCCGGCCACTTGCGCGCCGAGCAACGCGTTCAAGCCGACGCCGCCCAGACCCACGACCGCGACACGCGCACCCGCCGTGACCTTCGCGGTATTGAGCGCGGAACCGACGCCCGTGAGCACTGCGCAGCCGAACACCGCAGCTTCGTCGAAGGGCAGGGTGTTGTCGACCTTGACGACGGATCCGCGGTTGACGACACAGTACTCGGCGAACGCCGACACGCCGGTGTGGTGGTAGACCGGCTTGCCGTCCTTGTGCAGGCGGATGTGACCGCCCATCAGGGTGCCTGCGCCGTTGGCCTGCTGGCCGTTCTCGCAGCGTGCCGGGAAACCTTCCTGGCAGGGCGTGCATTGACCGCAACTGGGGGCGAAGACCATGACCACGTGATCACCGACCGCGAGGTCGGTGATGCCGGAGCCCAGTTCCTTGACGATCCCCGCCGCCTCGTGACCGAGCACCATGGGCGTCTGCCGCGGGCGGTCGCCGTTGATGGTGGAGAGGTCCGAATGGCACAGCCCCGCGGCCTTGACCTGCACGAGCAACTCGCGCGGACCGGGCGGATCGAGTTCCACCTCCTCGATGGAGAGCGGACGGCTCTGGGCGTAGGGCTGGGGAAGTCCGCTCTGGCGGAGGACGGCGGCGCGAATTTTCATGTCTGTGTCTCAGCAGTGAAGAACGACAAAGCTCACAACGCGGCGGACGCGGTGTGAGGCCAAAGCACTACGGGTCTTGCTTCTCCGCCGCGTCCGCCGCGTTGATCGGTCCTTGAAAAAACTCAGTAGGTCGCGCGCCCGCCCGACAGGTCGAACACGCCACTGGTGGTGAACGAGCAGTCTTCCGTGCACATCCACGCCACCATCGCCGCGATCTCGGCCACTTCGCCGAACCGCCCCATCGGGATTTTCGAGAGCATGTAATCGATGTGGTATTGCTCCACCTGGTCGAAGATCGGTGTACGCACCGCCGCCGGCGTCACGCAGTTCACCGTGATGTTGTTCTTCGCGAGCTCCTTGCCGAGCGACTTGGTGAGGCCGATCACGCCGGCCTTCGATGCGCTGTAGGCGGAGGCGTTCGGGTTGCCTTCCTTGCCGGCGATGGAGGCGATGTTCACGATGCGGCCGTAGTTGTTCGCGACCATGTGCGGGGCGACCGTGCGGCAGCAATAGAAGACGCCGTTCAGGTTGATGTCGCACACGCGCAGCCACTCCTCGATCGGATACTCGGCGACCGTCGAGTTCTTGCCGGCGACGCCGGCGGAGTTGACCATTGCGTCGACCTTGCCGAGTGCCGCGATGCTCGCCTTCATGGCGGCCTCCACTTCGGCGATCTTGGTGACGTCGACCTTGATCCCGACGTGCTTGCCGGCGCCCAGCGATTTCGCCTTGGCGTCGAGGTCGGCGGCCATGTCCCAGATGGCGACATTGGCGCCCGAGGCTGCGAGGCGTTGTGCGATCGCCAGGCCGATGCCGGACGCGCCTCCGGTCACGATGGCGCCACGGCCGGCCATGTCGAGCTTGTTCATGCTGAATCTCCCCCCTTGGACTGTGGATGCCGGCGCGATGGGCGCCGTGCGGACGAACCCGGAATTCTAATGCACCGGGGGTACCGGCGGCCGTCGGCCGGCTATCGTGGGGCCGTGAAGGCAGTGATCGGGGGCGCCGCCCGTAACGACGTATTGAAGAAGATCGAGGACCCACTGTCGCGCCTGATCGGCGCGAGTGCATTGTTTCGTTCAGGTGATCTTGGCCGGAAAGCGTGGCGCTCGCGGTCGACACCGCGTCCGAACGCGGATGGCGCCGACCGCTGCTCGCGTGGCTCACGGCGCAGGCAAGACTCGCCGAAGCCGCAGGCGACTCCGCGTCGGTCGACCGCATTTGTGGGCGGATCGACGTGGTCGTACCGACGCTGTAGCGATCAGCGCCGGATGATGAGCACCGCCATCGCGATGACGATGGCGACGATGACCCAGGCCCAGGCGGGCAAGGTCTTTCTTGGCGCGGTCGCTGCTTCCCTAGCGGCACGTGTCGCTTCCGCCGGAGCCGGCGCGACGACCTGATTGAACTTCGCGAAAAAATCCTCGGTCATCTTCTTTGCTACGCCGTCGATGAGGCGCGAACCGATCTGCGCCAGCTTGCCACCTACGGTGGCGTGCGCGGTGTAGACGAGCCGCGTGCTGTCGCCCTCCGGTGCGAGCACCACTTTCGCGCCACCCTTGCCGAAACCTGCGGCACCGCCGGAGCCTTCGAACGCGATGGTGTACGACTCCGGCGGATTGAGATCGGACAGCAGCAGCTTGCCCGAGAACTTCGCCTTCACCGGGCCAATCGCGGCGGTCATCGCGATCTTGTACTCGGCATCGGACATGCGCTCGATGCTTTCGCAGCCGGGGATGCAGGCCTTGAGAGTCTCGGGGTCGTTGAGCGCCTCCCACACGCGCTGCCGCGGCAGCGGGATGAGTTGTTCGCCGTTCATGTCCATGGTGTTTCACTCCTGAAGTTTCGCGAGCACGTCGCGTGCGGCGCGGTCGCGTGGAAATTCTCCGGAGTATGCACAGCGTTGGCGGGAAGTGCACCTGGGGATTTTGTGTGTCTGTGCCCCCATCCCAACCTTCCCCAACCTTTGGTGGGGGAAGGGGTGGCTGCGCCACCCCTTCGGGGGCTGATCGGCCCTCGCCCTCGATCCCTCTCCCAGAGGGAGAGGGAAGTACATCCCCTCCCCCGGCTCTGCCGGGGGAGGGTTAGGGTGGGGGCCTGCGGACCGACGCGACATAAACACCACTAATGGTCGCCGATAACAACTTCTCATTTCTCAAGAACGATTCGCATCGCTACGCTTTTTTGCACTCGCTTAACCGACGACACCGCGATGCGGCTCGGGCTAGCGGCGATCCGATCGACTGATCATCCGGAGAATTCCACCATGAGTGAAAGCAGCGACAAGACGAAGGCGGCAACGACGGTCGACGCGACCGCGACGCCTTCGGATGCGAGCGTGAACGAGGGCCGCCGTTCATTGCTGAAGAGCGCCGCCGCGGCGGCCGGCGTTGCCGGTACCCAGGCCGTCACCGGTTTCCCGCTCATCTGGGCGCAGGAGATCAAGGACATCGAGCTGCGCCACGTCGGCGTGTCGTACTCGGTGGTGAAGGCGATCGGTGACCAGGCCTCCAAGGACCTGGGTTTCAAGGTGACGATGCAGAACCTTGATACCTCCGCCGCCATCAACCGCTTCGTCACGCAGCCTAATTCGGTGGACATCGCCGACGTCGAGGGCTGGCAGGCCAAGCTCGCCACCAAGCGCGCCGTGCTGCAGGGCATCGAGCGCAAGCGGATCAAGGAGTTCGACAACATCCTGCCGATCTTCACCAAGGGCGAGATCGACGGGAAGGTGGTGTCGCGCCAGGGCATCTCCCCCTATGAGGCGATGTACATCAGCTCGAAGGACGCCACCGACCTTCATGAAGGCGTCACCGACTGGATGACCTTCCTGCCGCAGGTCTACAACGCCGACTCCATCGGCTATCGGCCCGACCTCATCAAGAAGCCGATCACCGAATGGAAGGAACTGATCAATCCCGAATACAAGGGCAAGGCCGCGATCCTCGACGTTCCTGCCATCGGCATCATGGATGCGGCGCTGTGCTTCGAGAGCGCGGGCGAGATCAAGTACGGCAACAAGGGCAACATGACGAAGTCGGAGATCGACTTCACCATCAATCGCCTGATCGAGCTCAAGAAGGCCGGCCACTTCCGCGCCACCTGGACCACCTTCGACCAGTCCGTGCAGCTCATGGCGGCCGGCGAGGTCATCGTGCAGTCGATGTGGTCGCCGGCCGTGGCTGCCGTGCGTGTCAAGGGCATGCCGTGCATCTACGCACCGGTCAACAAGAAGGGCGACAAGGAGGGCTACCGCGGCTGGTGCAACGGCATGGCGCTGATGCGTCACCTGTCGGGCAAGAAACTCGAGGCCGCCTACGAGTATCTCAACTGGTATCTGTCGGGCTGGCAGGGCGGCTTCGTCGCCCGCTACGGTTACTACAGCCCGGTGCCCTCGACGGCGAAGAAGTTCCTCTCCGCCAACGAATGGGCCTACTGGTACGAAGGCAAGCCCGCCAAGGAAACCATCCTCGATCCGTACGGCGTGGTGATGGAGAAGGCCGGTGCCCTGCGCGACGGCGGCTCCTTCCTCGAGCGCGTGACCAACATCTCCTGCTGGAACACGCTGATGGACGAAGCGCAGTACATGAACAAGCGCTGGAACGACTTCAAGGTCGCCTGATCACGGTGACCCCCCGCGATCCCGCCCGGAGGCAAGCGACGGCTACCGGGCGGTGATCGCACCCCACGCATTTCCCTCACTGCTCCGAAACGAATCGATGCGGCTGCCCAAGTCCCTCACGAGCTGGTTCTACGTCTCGCCGCTGCTGCTGGTGCTGATTCCGTTCTTCGTGATGCCGATCATCGTGGTGATCGCAGCGAGCTTCATGCAGGGTGACGGCTTCGGCGGGATCGTGCCGACGTTCACCTGGGAGAACTACCAGGGCGTCTTCAGCGAGAAGCTCACCTGGAACCTGTACCTGTCCACGGTGAAGTTCACGATCCTCACCTGGTTCTTCACGCTGATCATCGGCTTCTGGATCGCGTACTACCTGGTGTTCCACATCCGCAGCGAACTGCTCGCGATGGGCCTGTTCCTGCTGTGCACGGTCCCTTTCTGGACCTCGAACATCATCCGGATGATCTCTTGGATCCCGCTGCTCGGGCAGAACGGGCTCGTCAACATGGCGCTGGTGGGCTCCGGCGTGGTCAAGGAGCCGCTCAAGGTGCTCCTGTTCTCGGACTTCTCGGTGGTGGTGGCGTACGTCCACCAACTGACCATCTTCATGATCGTGCCGGTCTTCAACTCGCTCGCGCGCGTCGACAAGCGCATCGTCGAGGCCGCGCTGGACGCCGGCGCCAGCCGCTGGGACATCATGCGGCGAATCATCCTGCCGTTGTCGCGCAGCGGCATCGCGCTCGGGTCGATCTTCGTGATATCGATCGTGATGGGCGACTTCTTCGTGGTGAAGGTCATGAGCGGGGGCAACTCGGCTTCGGTCGTGGCGGCGCTGTTCGAGAACATCTCGGTGCTCCAGTATCCGCCGGCCGCGGCCCATGCCGTTGTGCTGATGATCGTCGTGGTGCTGATGATCGGAGCGATCCTGCGTACGGTCGACATCCGCAAGGAGATCGCGCAATGAAGGCTCCGGTGATCCGCCCGCCCCTGGATCGCCGGCCCTGGACGTTCTACGTCCTGACGGCCCTCTTCGTGAGCTACGTGCTCGCGTTGTACGGGCCGATGCTGTGCATCTATCTGTTGTCGTTCCAGGATCTCCGCGGCGGCCTGGTGTTCCCGATGAAGGGGTTGTCGGTGCACTGGTTCGTGGACCTCTTCACCCAGGTGCGCACCGGCGACGTCAAGGGCAGCTTCGACCGGTCCATCAAGCTGGCGGTGCTGGTGACCCTCATCACTGTCGTCGTGTCGTTCCTCGCCGGCATGGCGTTCCGGCGTCGCTTCCGTGGCGACACGGCGGTCTTCTACCTGATGATCGGTAGCCTGGTGGCGCCAGGGTTGGTGCTCGGCATCGGCATAGGGCTGCTGTTCCAGTTCTTCCACCTGGAACCGAGTTGGTTCACCTCGGCGCTGGGTGCCCAGCTTTCGCTCACGCTGCCGTTCGGAGTGCTCGTGATGTTCGCGGTCATTTCGCGCTTCGACCGTCGCTGGGAGGAAGCGGCCCGCGACCTGGGTGCGTCGCCGTGGCAGATCACCCGTATGGTGGTGATCCCGATCCTGCTGCCGGGCCTGGTTGCCGTAGCCCTGTTCGGGTTCACGCTTTCCTACGACGAGTTCGCGCGCACGCTGCAAACGTCGGGATCGCTCAACACGCTGCCGGTGGAGATCTGGACCATGACGCTCAACGTGACCTCGCCCTCGCTCTACGCACTCGGGACGGTGACCACCATCGTCTCGTTCATCATCATCGGCGTCTGTCTCGGGTCGATCGCCCAGATGCAGAAGCGCCGCGCGATGCGCAAGGCGACCCACTAGCGCGGGCTCGGCATTCGACCAAGGAAACATTCATGGCAGGCAAGGCAGGCAACATCGAACTGGCGGGCGTGTGCAAGAGCTACGGCACGTTCACTGCGGTCGAGGGCATCAACCTCAGGATCCCGGACGGCGCGTACTGCTGCTTCCTGGGACCGTCCGGCTGCGGCAAGACCACGATCCTGCGCATGATCGCGGGCCACGAGGACCCGTCCGAGGGCGAGATCCTGATCGGCGGCGAGAACGTGGTGGGACTGGCACCCACTCAGCGCCGCACGGCCATGATGTTTCAGTCCTACGCGCTGTTTCCGCATCTTTCCGTGCGGGACAACATCGCCTTTCCGCTGCGGGTGCGCAAGGCCTCGAAGGAAGAGATCGCCAAGCGCACCGACACGATGATGGAGAAGACGCGCATCACCGAACTGGCGAACCGCCTGCCGGGGCAGCTCTCCGGCGGCCAGCAGCAGCGCGTCGCGCTGGCCCGGGCGGCCATCACCGAACCGCGCGTCCTGCTGCTCGACGAGCCGCTGTCGGCGCTGGACGAGCAGCTGCGCATCCAGATGCGGCAGGAGTTGCGGCGTATGCAGCAGGAGCTCGGCATCACCTTCATCCACGTGACCCACACCCAGCTCGAGGCCATCGCGCTCGCCGACCTCGTGGTGGTGATGGAGCAGGGGCGCATCAAGCAGGCCGGTCCGGCGCGCGAGATCTATGCCGTCCCAAAGGACCGCTACGTCGCCGAGTTTGTCGGCGGCCAGAACGTCATCAAGTGCAGGGTGGAACGGGTCAACGGCGCCAGCGCCACGCTCGCGGCGCCCAACGTGAAGGGCATCGAGATTCCCCTGGCGGACAAGCGCCGGATCGCCGAGGGCGACGAGGTCGACATCGCCGTGCGGCGCGACGACCTGCGGTTGCATCGTCCGGAAAAGGGCGGCGTCGGGCCCGGTACCACCGGCATCAGCTCGCGGGTCCGTGGCGTCGAGTATCAAGGCTACTTCGTGAAGGTCATGCTGGACGCTCTGGGGGACCAGGATTTCATCGCGTACATCCCCGAACGCGAATTTTTCGGCGATCCGCTCACCATCGGCGACGTGGTCGTCGCCACCTGGTCGGCGGAGCGTTCGCTGTTGCTCGCCTGACGCGGGAACAACAAGGAGGTTCTCACCGTGCTGATCCATTTCACTCTCAATGCCAAGCCCGTCGCCGTGGACGTGGCGCCCCATGATCTGCTCGCCGACGTGGTGCGCGAGAAGCTCGGCCTGACCGGCACCCATGTCGGCTGTGACACCAGCCAGTGCGGGGCGTGCGTCGTGCATATCGACGGTCGCTCGGTGAAGAGCTGCAGCACCCTGGCGGTGACGCTGGAGGGCGCGAACGTCACGACCATCGAAGGGCTCGCGTCGCCGAGCGGACAACTGCATCCGATGCAGCAGGCGTTCCACGAGCAGCACGGGCTGCAATGCGGGTTCTGTACGCCGGGGATGGTGATGAGCGCGGTGGATTTCGCGACGCGCAATCCGAACCCGACTGCGGCGGAAGCCGCCGCGGGCATCGAAGGGAATTTCTGCCGGTGCACGGGCTACCAGAACATCGTGAAGTCGGTCATCGCCGGGGCTGCGGCGATGCGGGCGGCGAAGTGAACATCGCTTGCCCCCACCCTAACCCTCCCCCGGCAAAGCCGGGGGAGGGGATAGCTACGCCATCCCCCTTGGGGAGAGATACGGCCCTCACCCTTGGTCCCTCTCCCGGAGGGAGAGGGAAGTACACCCCTTCCCCCACCGAAGGTGGGGGAAGGTTGGGATGGGGGCCAGTCGCAGCACCCAATCAGAATCCAAGACGGAGCATCCATCCATGAACCACCCCGCCGAGATCGAAGGCGCAGTCGCCAATCCCACCGGGATCGGCGCCTCCATGCGCCGCAAGGAGGACATGCGCTTCCTCATGGGCCGCGGCAACTACGTGGCCGACATCAAGCTGCCGGAGATGACTTACGGTGCGTTCGTCCGCTCGCCGCACGCCCATGCGCGCATCGTGTCGATCGACAAGTCCGCGGCGCTCGCCATGCCCGGCGTGATCGACGTGCTGACCGGCGAAGACATGAAGGCCGACGGTGTCGGTTCACTGCCGTGCGCGTGGCCCGTGGTCGGCAAGGGGGGCGCACCCACCAAGGAACCGCCTCATCCAGCGATTGCGCAGGGCAAGGTGCGCTACGTTGGCGATGCGGTGGCGTTCGTGATCGCGGAATCCTTGCATCAGGCCCGCAACGCAGCAGAAGCGGTGGCGGTGGAGTACGACGTATTGCCGGCGGTGGTCGGTGTGCTCGATGCGATCAAGCCGGGCGCAGCGGCCGTGTTCGACGACATCCCCGACAACGTCTGCGTGGACTGGGAACTCGGCGACAAGCACGCGACCGAGGCTGCGTTCAAGAAGGCCGCACACATTGCCCGCATCAGCCTGGTCAACAACCGGCTCGTGGGCAATCCCATGGAACCGCGCGCGGCCATCGGTGCCTTCGATCGCGCCCGCGGCCAGCACACGCTGTACACCACCAGCCAGTTTCCGCACATCGTGAAACTGCTGATGGGCAACTTCGTGCTCAACATCCCGCAGCACAAGCTGCGCGTGGTCTCGCCGGACGTCGGTGGGGGCTTCGGGGTAAAGCAGTTCCACTACGCCGAGGAGGCCGTGGTGACCTGGGCGGCGAAGCGGCTGGGGCGACCCGTGAAGTGGGTGTGCGATCGCAGCGAGGGCTTCATCTCCGATGCGCACGGCCGTGACCATGTGACCGAGGCCGAAATGGCGCTGGACGAGAACGGCAGGTTCCTCGCGCTCAAGGTGAGCACGATCGCCAACATGGGCGGCTATCTGTCCACGTTCGGACCGAACATCCCGACCAATCTCTACGGCCCCTTGCTGGCCGGCGTCTACACCACGCCCGCCATCTACTGCGAAGTGAAAGCGGTCTTCACCAACACCGTCCCGGTGGACGCATATCGCGGCGCAGGCCGGCCTGAAGCCACCTTCGTGCTGGAGCGGTTGGTGGACGTGGCGGCGAGCGAGATGGGCATTGCCAAGGACGAGATCCGCCGCCGCAACATGATCCCGCCGAACGCCTATCCCTATCAGACGCCGGTGCTGATGGAGTACGACAGCGGCGATCCCGGCGGTTGCCTCGAGAAGGCGCTCGCGAAGGCCGACTGGAAGGGCTTCGCGAAACGCAAGGCGGCGTCCGCGGCCAAAGGCAAGCTGCGCGGCATCGGCTTGTGCACCTACATCGAGGCATGCGGCTTGGCACCCTCGCGCATCGCGATCCGCCTCGGCGTGCGCGGCGGACTGTTCGAGAGCGCCGCGGTGCGCGTGCATCCGACCGGCCAGGTGACCGTGCTCATGGGATCGCACAACCACGGACAGGGCCACGAGACCACGTTCGCACAGATCGTGTCCGAGAAGCTGAGCATCCCGGCCGAGAACATCGAGATCGTGTTCGGCGACACCGACAAGGTGCAGTTCGGCCTCGGTACCTACGGTTCCCGTTCGCTCGCCGTGGGCGGCTCGGCGCTGGTCAAGGCCACCGACAAGGTCATCGCGAAGGGCAAGAAGATCGCGGCGCACATGCTGGAGGCGGCCGACACCGACATCGAGTTCGCCGACGGCGTGTTCTCGGTCGCCGGCACCGACCGCAACAAGTCCTTCGCGGAAGTGGCGTTGTCCGCTCATTTCCCGGTGGACTATCCGCTCGAGATCCTCGAGCCCGGCCTCGAGGAGCAGGCCTTCTACGATCCGGTGAACTTCACGTTCCCGTGCGGTGCGCACATCGCCGAGGTGGAGATCGATCCCGACACCGGCGTCGTCGAACTGCTGAGCTACGTCTGCGTGGATGACATCGGGACAGTCATCAATCCCATGATCGTCGACGGTCAGATCACCGGCGGTGTGGTGCAGGGTGTGGGCCAGGCGCTGTACGAGGACTGCGTGTACGACCCCGAGTCCGGCCAGCTGCTGTCGGGCTCGTTCATGGACTACTGCATGCCGCGCGCCGATCACGTACCGCCGGTCAGCGTGGAGACGCATATCACCAAGTGCACCCACAACCCGCTCGGCGTGAAGGGCTGCGGCGAGTTGGGCACCATCGGTTCACCGGCCACGGTGATCAACGCCGTCGTGGACGCGCTGTCGCACCTCGGCGTGAGCCACATCGACATGCCCGCATCGCCGCACCGCGTGTGGCGCGTCATCAACGAAGCCGGCGGCGCCGCCCGCCCGGCGCAATAACGACGGGAGCCATCCTCATGCAGAGTTTCGAATATCTCCGTCCGACCACGTTGACCGAAGTGGGGGGGATGCTGGGCAAGATGGGCGAAGCGCGTCCGCTCGCCGGCGGCATGACCTTGATACCCGCGATGAAACTGCGGCTCGCAGCCCCCACGGCGCTGGTCGACCTCTCCGGGCTGCCCGAACTTGCCGGCATCAAGAGCGACGGCAAGACCGTCACCATCGGCGCCATGACGAAGCACGCCGATGTCGCGGCCTCTGCGGACGTGCGGAAACTGATCCCTGCGCTCGCTGCGCTGGCCGGCGGTATCGGCGACGCCCAGGTGCGCAACCGGGGCACGCTGGGCGGATCCATCGCCAACAACGATCCTTCGGCCTGCTACCCGGCAGCAGTGCTGGGTCTCGGCGCGACAGTCGTCACCAACCGCCGCAGGATCGCGGCGGACAGCTTCTTCACCGGCATGTTCGAGACCGCGCTGGCGCCGGGTGAGATCGTGACGGCAGTCGCAT
This sequence comes from Burkholderiales bacterium, assembly GCA_019745565.1. GTDB lineage: Bacteria > Pseudomonadota > Gammaproteobacteria > Burkholderiales. The sequence continues at coordinate 91,757 of JAIESW010000017.1, read as the reverse complement.
TCCCCGTGCCGTCCGCAGCAGCCTATGAGAAATTCCGTAGTCCGGCGTCACGGTATGCGCTGGTGGGTGTGTTCGTCGCGAAGACGACGAGCGGTGTGCGGGTGGCAGTGACCGGTGCCGCGCCGTGCGTCTTCCGCGCGAGCGCCATCGAGGCGATCCTGAACGAAAAATTCTCCGCGGAGACGCTGGCGAGCCTGCGTTTTCCGGCGGACGGGCTCAATTCGGACCTGCACGGCGATGCCCAGTATCGCGCCCAGCTGGTCGGCGTCCTCGTCAAGCGTGCCATCGCGAAGCTCATCTGATGTCGAGTCTGCCTGCGCCGTGCGCGAACGCGTCGAAGCTCGGATCGCTTGCCCGTCTCACCGCGATCGAGCTGCTGGACGGATATAGGGCCGGCCGCTTCACGCCAACCGAAGTGATCGAGGAGGTCATCACCGCATTGCAGACGGCCGATGCGCGCTGCAACGTGATGGTGGCATCGATGTTCGATGCGGCCCGGTCGGAAGCGGAGCAGGCAACCCGTGCCTGGCGCAGCGGTCACGTCGCCGGTGCGCTTACCGGTGTTCCGGTCACGGTGAAGGACCTGATCTTCGTCGCCGGTGTGCCGGCGCGTGGTGGCGCTCCGGTGCTCCAGTCCTTCGTGCCGGAAGTGGATTCCGCGGTGGTGACGTCCCTGCGCAATGCCGGCGCGGTCATCACGTGCAAGACCACCACGTGCGAGGCCGGCTACAAGCTGACGGCGGACAGTCCGGTGTCCGGCATCACCCGCAATCCCTGGAATCCGGAACGCACCAGCGGTGGATCGAGTGGCGGCGCCGCAGCGGCGGTGGCCGCCGGCTGCGGCCCCCTGGCCGTCGGCACCGACGGTGTCGGCTCGATCCGCGTGCCGTCGTCCTTTTGCGGAGTATTCGGCATCAAACCCACGTTCGGACTCGTGCCGCGTGCACCGGGCTTCTTTCCGCCGTCCTGGGCGTCGCTGGCCCACACCGGACCGATCGCACGGACCGTGGCCGATGCGGCGCTGCTGCTGGAAGTCATCGCCGGGCACGACATCCGGGACGCCGCCAGCCTGCCCGTAGCACCGCGGCGCTTCGACACCAGGTCGGGTTCGCTGAAGGGCCTCAAGATCGCGTTCTCAACGGACTTCGGCTATGCGGCCGTTGCGCCCGACGTACGCAAGGCCTTCCATGGCGCGGTGGATGTGCTGAAGCACTTGGGCGCGGAGACCCTGCACGACGACGTCGGCATCGATGCCGACGTGCTGGAGCGCACCGCACGGACCATTGCGTACACCGAACAGGCAGGTGCGGTCGTGACGCGCGACGCCGCGCAGATGTCGCTCTCCGACCCGGAGTACCAGGAAGTGATCGCACGGGGTCGAGGCTACAGCGGCGCGGAGTACATCGACGCGATGCATCGCCGCACGCAGTTGCGCAACCAGTTCGTGAAGCTCTTCCAGCGCGCAGATGTGCTGGTGACGCCGACGGTGGCGGTGACTGCTTTCGCTGCCGGCACCCTCGGCACCGATCGCATCGACGGGCGTTCCGTCGACCGTCATCTCGGATGGTCGCCGTTCACGTGGCCTATCAATCTCGCCGGCGCGCCCGCGGCCACCCTGCCTTGCGGGTTCGATCGCGACGGCATGCCGATCGGACTGCAGATCGTCGCGCCGTGGCTGGAGGAAGGCCGGATCTTCCGCGTGGCGGCGGCGCTCGAAACCGCGTTCGGCCTGTCAGGCCGCTGGCCGGATCTTGCCGGGCCCGGTTGAGGGGTCGGGTGGCGGCGCGAGCTTGAGCGGCGTCGCGCCGGTCGTGCCTCTGGTTTCCGGCAGCGGAATCTCCTCCGCGCCGCTCAAGTAGCGCGACAGGTAGTCGTGCAGTGCCATGGCCGCCGACGTGGCAGGGCCGGACGCGCGATACAGCAGCAGGTCCACCTTGGGCAGCGGCGGGAAGTACTCGTGGATGCCGATCTGCCGCATACCGTGCACCAGGGCGCTCTTGCACAGTACCGTGACCGCCATGCCCGCAAACACGGCTGCCTGCAGGCCGCCGACGCTTTCGCTCACACAGGCCACGCGCCACTTGCGGCCGGCGCGCTCCAGACCTTCGATCGCGTAGTCGCGATAGATGTTGCCCGGGGGCAGCAGGGCGAGCGGCACCGGCTCGTGGCGATGGACGTCGTGGCCTTCGCCCTCGACCCAGATCAATTGTTCCTGGCGGACCACTTCGCCGCCCGAGAAGCCCGGCATGCGCGTGACCAGCGCGATGTCCACCTCGCCCTTCTGTACCAGCCCCAGCAACGGCGTCGACAGCGAACAGCGCAGCTCCACCTGGATGCGCGGGAACGCCTGGCGGAATAGGGCCAGGATGGACGGCAACAGATACGCCGCGTACAGGTCGGGGGTGCCCAGGATCACATGGCCTTCGATGTCGGGCGATGAAAGGCGCGCCAGCAGTTCGTCGTGCATCTTGAGGATCGACTTGGCGTAGGTCAGCACCATGTCGCCCTCGCTGGTGAGGACCGGCTTGCGGCTGTCCTCCTTGAACAGCACGCGGCCGGTCAGCTCTTCCAGGCGCTTCATCTGGAGCGTGATGGCGGGCTGGGTGCGGCCCAGGCGGCGGGCGGTTTCGGTAATGCTGCCGGTCTCCACCACCGAGACGAACGACCGCAACACGCGCATGTCGACGCTGAAGAAGGTCATGGATTACCGACCGCGAGCGGATGGGAACCCCTGCGATGCAAGAATCGCGCACCTTGCGCCGGTGCGGCGTCCGTCGTTGTTTTGCCGCGGAATTTGTTCCGCGAACCGTTACGGCTAGGCGGCGTGGCGAACCGCGGCGGTGCGCGACGGCACCCGCACGGTGCGTCTTGGTGCACGCGGGTCGGAGAGTGCCCGCGCGAGATCCCCGAGGCTCTCGATGTTGTGTGCCGGCAGGAAGGCGTCCACGTGCGGCAGCATGAGTTGCACCCCCAGCGCCACCGGTTTGAAGGCGTCGAAGCGCAGCAGCGGATTCAGCCAGAGGAGCTGACGGCACGACTTGCGCAGGCGCTCCATGGCGTCGGTCAGGTCGCGGCCGGCATCGCGATCCAGGCCGTCGCTGATCAGCAGGACCACCGCGTTCTGCCCGAGCACGCGGCGCGACCAGCGCAGGTTGAACTCGGCCAGGCTGGCGCCGATGCGGGTACCGCCGGACCAGTCTTCGACCGCGCGCGTCACGGCGTCCAACGCCATGTCCACGTCGCGATGGCGCAGGTGCCGCGTGATGTTGGTGAGGCGCGTACCGAACAGGAAAGTGTAGACGCGGTCGCGATCGTTGGTGATCGCGTGCAGAAAGTGTAGGAACATCCGCGAGTACCGGCTCATGGAGCCGGAGATGTCGCACAGGATCACCATGGGCGGATGGCGGAACTGCGGCGAGCGGCGCTTGAGCGGGATCGAGTCCGAGCCCTGCCGCACGGCGGCGCGCAGCGAGTCGCGCAGATCGATCCGTGCGCCGCGCGGGTTCGGCCGCAGGCGGCGCGTGCGGATCTCGGGGATCGGCAGCCGCAGTCGCGCGATGAGTTGCTTCGCCTGAGCGAGTTCGGTGTTGGTCATGGTCTCGAAGTCTGCCTTCTGCAGCCGCTCGCGATCGGAGTGGGTGAGGGTGGCGTCGAGCTCCACCTCGGGCGGGGCCTGATCCTGGTTGTCGAAACCCGGGCGCTGGCGCGGGGAGAGTTGGTCCTGCAGGCGACTCGCGAGCTGCTTCTGTTTCTTGTCTTCGGCCCCTTGCCCCTCGATGTGCGGGGTCAGCAGCGAGAGCGCGCGTTCCAGCAGGCGCGGATTGCGCCAGAAGACGTGGAACGCCTGATCGAACAGTTCGAACTGTTCGCGGCGATCGAGGAAGAGCGACGCGAGCGTCCAGTAGAAATCGTCGCGGCTGCGCAGCCCGGCCACCTCGAGCGCGCGCAGCGCGTCGATGACCCGGTCAGGTCCGACCGGAATGCCGGCGGCGCGCAGCACGCGGGCAAAGTGCATCACGTTGTCGGAGAGGTAGCCGGGAGTCATGGTCGCTGCCGGGATGATAGCGCCCGGTGGTGATGTTCAGGATCCGACGAGGCGCAGGGAGCGATATCGCTTGCGATGTCGAGAAGGGTGAGTGTTCGTCGCGGTGGTATTCGTCGCTACCGCCGCTATTCGCGTTCCCGTGGCGAAGCCGGCGCTGCGCTGCCCCCACCCTCCGCCCTCCCCCGGCGAAGCCGGGGGAGGGGACGTACCGATGTACGCCCCTTCCCCCACCTTCAGGTGGGGGAAGCTTGGGATGGGGGCGCGTTACTGACCGCATGCCCCCACCCTGACCCTCCCCCATCCGTGATGGGGGAGGGGATACTGCGATTGATGCCGTGCCTGTACGGAAGGTCGTTCCGCCGTTCGCTCCGGCTCAGTTCATCAGCAACAACGAAGGCTCGAAGCCGACCCGTAGCGCTCCCCAATGCCGCCCGCCGACATGAATCGGCAGCGACAGGTCGTCGAGCAGTTCGCCGGTATCGCGCATGTAGGACTGCAGCAGCGACTCGGTCGTGCTGCGCGCGGCGCGCAGGCCGGTGTCGTCATCGAACTTGCGTTTGACGCGGCTGTGCAGCAGGTCCTTCGCGCGGTCGCCGGTGACCGGCTGCGAATACTTGGTGTTGTGCGAGGGCGTGTAGCCGTTCCGGTCCACGCAGAAGCTGTAGCGCAGCCCTTCCATTTCACCCAGGGCCGCGTCGAGGAATTTGCGCAGACCATCCTCGATGCGCGTGTCGTAGCTGGTGCGGAACCTGGGCGGGTCGGAACCGGGGACGCTCTGGTAGTTGACGTCGAACAGATCCACGCCCTGCGCCGCCTGCTCCTCGAACCATGCTTCGATCCGGTTGCGATAGTCCTCGGCGATGGCGAACACGCGATCGAAGGCGCTCGCACCCAGGCGGAATCGCGCCACGAGGCTCTGGACCCGCTCGGTCGAGTCACGCAGTTCCCGGGACTGCTCGAGCGACTCGGTCATCTTGCGCCCGGCATCCTGGGACAGATCGTGGATCTCGGTGACCTTGCCGTTGATGTCGGTGTTGGTGCGTGCCAGCCCCTGCATCGCCTCGGTGATCTCCGCGAGCTGACTGGTCATGACGCCGAAGTCGCTCACCATGGTCTGGAACTTGGTCGAGGAGCGTTCCACGACTTCGCGCGTGTGCTGGGCATCCTCGTTGATGCGTTCGGTTTCGCCGAGCGTGTTCTCCACGAGGTTGATCATGTTCGACGTGGATTCCGAGATCACGCCGGTGGCGGATTTGACCTTCTCCGCGAGCTTGCGCACCTCGTCGGCGACGACGGCGAAGCCCCGACCCACGTCGCCGGCACGGGCCGCCTCGATGGCGGCATTGAGGGCGAGCAGGTTGGTCTGGTCGGAGATGTCGTTGATCAGCATGCCGATCTCGCGGATCGACCGCGACGTGCTGGAGAGCTCCTGCACGGTTGTGGTGAAGGCCGACAGGCGGCCGCTGATGCCGTGGATGCGTTCGACCACCTGGAGCAACTCGTCGTAGGAATCGCGCGCGGTGGCGAGGTTGTGGTCGGTGGACTTCGCGAGCGATTCGGTGTGCTGGGTGATCGTGCCCATGGCGCCGCTCACCTCGTTGCTCGCATTGAAGATGACGTCGGTCAGTTCACCCTGCTGGCGGGCGCTGACGGCGGTGCCGTTCATGAGCTTGGTCATGCGCGTCGCACCGATCGCGATGCCGACACTCATCTGCCGCGTGTCGGTCACCATGTCCTGGATGCGTCCCACGAAGGTGGTCAGGTGGCGCATCGGTTCGCCCAGCAGCGATCGGTCGGCCACGGAGCAGCGTTCCGTCAGATCGGCTCGCACTTGCGAAATGCGGCCCAGGTACGCGGTCGCGTCGCGCAGCGGATCAAGCAACTGGACGCGCAGCCAGAGGGCGGCAGCAACCCCGACGATGGTGGCGACCACAGCCACGGAGACCGGGAGCATGCCGGGGCCGATGGCGAAGACCGCGACCCACTGCAGCGCGACCAGCGCTGCGAGCGGTCCGTAGACGAACCGGGCGGGATTGGCCATTGAGCGGCCAACCGGAGAGGAGGATGACTGAGCCACGCGAGACCTCGCGGGTATGTCGCACGCAATTGACTGGGCGCGTGGATGCCCGTGAAGCGGTTTACGGCCCCCGTCCCCCCCGACTTTAGAAAACCCTTCTTGGTCAGAGATATCGCACCGCACCATACCGGCTCTCGAGGGTGGCGGCGGCCGGGCGTTTTGGGCAGCATGGCGGGATGTCAGCCAGACCTATCCGTAGACCCGGCCCCGACCACCCGATCTCCATCGTGGCCAATCCGAACCGCGTGGTGGTCACCGTGGCCGGCCGCGTGGTCGCCGACACGCGCCGGGCGCTGACCCTGCGCGAAGCCTCGTTGCCGCCGGTCCAGTACATCCCGCGCGAGGACGTGGACCTGACCCTGCTGGTGCGCTCCGACCACGCGACCTACTGCCAGTACAAGGGCGATTGCGCCTATTTCAGCATTCCGATCGGCGGCGAACGCTCGGTCAATGCGGTGTGGACCTATGAGGCGCCGTATCCCGACGTCGGGGCGATCAAAGGGTATCTGGCGTTCTATCCGCACCGGGTCGACGCGATCGATACCTGATCGCTCCCGGGCAAATCGCGACGGACGCTATCCGGCCGCGCCGACGCCCGCGCGTACTTCCTCCAGCAATCGCGCTGCTTCGCTGCCTTTCACCCGCGCGATGTCGTCCTGGTACTTGAGCAGGACGCCCAGCGTGTTGTCGATGACCTCGGGGTCGAGCGAGGTCTGGTCGAGTTCGGTCAGTGCGTTGGACCAGTCGATGGTCTCGGCGACGCCGGGCGCCTTGAAGAGATCCATCGCGCGCAGTGCATGGACGAACGCCACGACTTCGTCGGACAGCCGGGCGGCCGCATGGGGCACCTTGCGCGCGAGGATCTCGCGTTCGCGCGCGGCCGTCGGGTAGTCGACCCAGTGGTACAGGCAGCGGCGCTTCACGGCGTCGTGGATCTCACGCGTGCGGTTCGACGTCATGATGACGATCGGCGGTTCGGGTGCCTTGATGGTGCCCAGTTCGGGGATGGTGATCTGGAAGTCGGACAGGACTTCGAGCAGATAGGCTTCGAACGGCTCGTCGGTGCGATCGAGCTCGTCGATCAGCAGCACCGGCGCCTTGCCGGGTTCGCCCTGCAACGCCTGCAGCAGCGCGCGCCGGATCAGGAACGGCTCGGAGTAGATGTTCTTTGCGAGCGCGTCGCGCGACGCGGAGCCCGAGGCTTCCGCCAGGCGGATCTCGATCATCTGGCGCGAGTAGTTCCACTCGTAGACTGCGGATGCGATGTCGAGGCCTTCGTAGCACTGCAGCCGGATGAGTGGGCGATCGAGCGTGGCGGCGAGCACCTTCGCGATCTCGGTTTTGCCGACGCCCGCTTCACCTTCGAGGAACAGGGGGCGTCCCATGCGTAGTGCCAGGAAGACCGCTGTCGCGAGTCCGCGCTCGGCAATGTAGTCGCCGCTCGCGAGCAGGGCCGCGGTGGCGTCGATGGTCTCAGGCAGGGCCGAGGCGGTCATGGATCAGGACCTCCGCTGGATCGGAGGGAAAGGAGAAACCGTCAGCGGCCCAGCGCCTGCTCCACGGCACGCTTCGCGATCACCGGCACGAGGTGCGCGCGGTACTCGGCGGACGCATGCATGTCGCCGTTGAGGCTGGAGACGTCTACCGCGATACCCTTCAACGCATCGGCGGAGAAACTCGCGGACAGCGCTTTCTCCATGGCGGGTACACGGAAGACGACGGGGCCTGCACCGGTGACGGCCACGCGGACACCGCTGCCGGTCTCGGCCACGAACACGCCGACGATCGCATAGCGCGACGCGGGATTCGGAAACTTCACGTAGCCGGCGCGCTTCGGGATCGGAAACGAAACGCCCGTGATGATCTCGCCCGGTTCCAGCGCGGTCTCGTACATGCCGCGGAAGAAGTCGTCGGCGGCGATGCGCCGCTTCTGCGTGATTACCGTCGCGCCCAGACCCACCAGTCCCGCGGGGTAGTCGGCGGCCGGATCGTTGTTCGCGACGGAACCGCCGAGGGTGCCGGCGTTGCGCACCATGCGGTCGCCGATACCTTCCGCCAGATGAGCGAGCGCCGGGATCTTGCCGCGGACATCGGTCGATGCGGCAACGGCCGCGTGTGTGGTCATTGCACCGACCACCAGACTATTGCCGTCGACCTTGACGCCGCGCAGTTCGTTCACGGCACCGAGGTCTACCAGATCGCTGGGCGCGGCGAGGCGCAGCTTCATCGCGGCAACGAGGGTCTGACCGCCCGCCAACAACTTTGCGTCGGGCGCGGCGGCGAGTTTGGCGACGGCGTCGGCCAGACTGGCGGGCTTGTGATAGTTGAACGCGTACATGACGGGCCGCTCCGGATCAGGTGTTGCCGCGCATCGCCTTGGCGCCGGCGATGACCGATTGGACGATGTTGTGGTAGCCGGTACAGCGGCAGAGGTTGCCGTCGAGGGCGTCACGCACCTGGGTCTCGTTGGGCGCCGGATTCTGGCCCACGAAGTCGATCGCGCTCATCACCATGCCCGGCGTGCAGAAGCCGCATTGCAGACCGTGGTGCTCGCGGAATGCCGCTTGCATCGGGTGCAGCCCGTCGGCGGGTGTGACGCCTTCGATGGTGGTTACTTTGCCGCCCTGCGCCTGCAGCGCGAGCAGGTTGCAGGCCTTCACGGCCTTGCCGTCGAGGTGGACGGTACAGGCGCCGCACTGGGCGGTGTCGCAGCCGACGTGAGTGCCGGTGAGGTTCAGGTGTTCGCGCAGGAAGTCCACCAGCAGGGTGCGCGCCTCGATGGACGCGGTCACCGGTTTGCCGTTGACGGTGAGGGACAGCGAGACAGCCATGTCGAAGGTCTCCCTAGGAATGCGGGGCGCCTGCAGCTCGTGCGGCGCAACACCTGAATCCTAGAGTAGCGGCCACTGGCGAGGCAATCGGAATCGCGGGTCTTTTGCGGCGGCGGGCGGTGGCATAGACTCGGCGGATCGTAAGGGCTTCGATGGGTAGCTTGCCTATCCAAGCAGCCCTCGCCCCAAGCCCCTCTCCCGAGGGTGAGGGGAGTCCATCTTCACTGGAGGAATCCGCTCATGACCCGATTCGGCATCGGCCAGGCCGTCACGCGCCGCGAAGATCAGCGCTTTTTGACCGGGACCGGTCGCTACGTGGACGACCAGGCGTTTCCGCGCCGCGTGTACATGGCGTTCGTCCGTTCGCCCCATGCCCACGCGAAGATCGTGTCGGTGGATGCGACCGCGGCAAAGTCCGCACCCGGTGTGCTGGCCGTCTACACGGGAGCCGACCTGCTGAAGGACGGCATCGGATCCTTCCCGATCGGGGCGGGGCTCAAGAACGCCGCGGGCAATCCCATGGATGCGCCGCCCTTGTTCCCGCTGGCGACGGATGCCGCGCGCTTCGTCGGACAGACCGTCGCGGCCGTTGTCGCGGAAACGAGGCTGCAGGCCGAAGACGCGGTGGAACTCGTCGCCGTGGAGTATCAGGAGCTGCCCGTGGTCGCTTCGATCGAGGGTGCGCAGGCGAAGGATGCCCCGCAGCTCTGGGGCAATGCGCCGGGCAACGTCGCGGCCCAGACCGAGTTCGGCGACAAGGCCGCCTGCGACGCGGCCTTCGCGAAGGCGCATCACGTCTCGAAGCTGGCGTTCTACAACCAGCGTCTGGTGCCGGTCAGCATGGAGCCGCGCGGCACCGTCGCCGAGTTCGACACGGCGTCCGGCCGCCTCACGGTGCACACGAGCTGTCAGAACCCTGCGGGCCTGCAGGGCACGCTGGCCGATGCGATCTTCAAGATCCCGAAGGACAAGGTACGGGTGAAGGTTGGCGACGTCGGCGGCGGCTTCGGCATGAAGACGCTGCTGTACGCCGAAGATGCGGTGTGCGCGTACGCCGCGCGCAAGCTCGGCCGACCGGTGCAGTGGCGCGCGAGCCGCAGCGAGGAATTCCTGACCTCGTCGCACGGGCGCGATCAGACCAACGCTGCCGAACTGGCGTTCGACGCGAACGGCAAGATTCTCGGCTACCGGGTCGAGATCGTGGGCAACGTCGGCGCGTACGCGAGCACGCCCGGCGCGATCATTCACGTCGCGATCGGACCGAAGGTCATCACCGGCGTCTATCACATCCCGACGCTGCATCTGAAATCGAAGGCGCTGCTCACCAACACGAACGTCGTGTCGGCGTATCGCGGTGCCGGTCGCCCCGAGGCGATCTATCTCATCGAGCGTCTGATGGACCAGGCGGCGGTCGAAATGAAGATCGATCCGGCCGAACTGCGCCGGCGCAACCTCATCCTGCCGACGCAGATGCCCTACACGACGCCGATGGGCGAGAAGTTCGACAGCGGCAATTTCCCGCACATGCTCGATCGCATTCTGCAGGCATCCGACTGGGGCGGGTTCGAGAAGCGGCGCGCCGAATCGAAGGCGCGCGGCAAGCTGCGTGGCCGGGCGCTGTCGACGTTCCTCGAATGGACCGGCGTGGTGCACGAAGAGACCATCGACCTGCACGTGGAGGCCGACGGCAAGGTCCGCATCTTCACCGCCATGCAAGCCATGGGGCAGGGCATCGAGACGAGCTACGTGCAGATCGTCGCCGACACCCTGGGCATCGATCCGGCGCACATCGAGATCGTGCAGGGCGACAGCGATGTGGCTCAGGGCATCGGCAGCATGGGCAGCCGCTCGCTCTACATCGGTGGGTCCGCCATGCTGACGGCGTCGAAGCAGACCATCGACAAGGGCCGCGATCTGGCGGCCGACGCGCTGGAAGCTTCCGGCGGCGACATCGAGTACCGCGACGGCAAGTTCGTCGTGGCCGGCACCGATCTCGCCATCGGTCTCTTCGATCTGGCCGGCAAGCAGCCCGAGCGGCGCATTACCATCAAGACGCTGCAGAAGGTCGAAGGGCCGTCATGGCCCAACAGCGGGCACGTGTGCGAGGTGGAAGTGGATCCCGAGACGGGTGTGACCAAGATCGTGAAGTACACCACGGTCGACGACGTGGGCCGCGTGATCAATCCGCTAATCGTGGCGGGCCAGGTGCACGGCGGCATCGCGCAGGCGGTGGGGCAGGCGTTGATGGAGGATACCCGCTACGACGCAGACAGCGGACAGCTGCTGACCGGCTCGCTGCTGGACTACTGCGTGCCGCGCGCCGACGATCTGCCGAGCATCGCGACGTTCACGGACGAGAGCACGCCGTGCAAGATCAATCCCCTCGGTGCCAAAGGTGTGGGCGAACTCGGTACGGTGGGGGGAACGCCGACCGTGATCAACGCGCTGCTCGACGCGCTGCGGCCGCTCGGGGTGAAGCACCTCGAGATGCCCGCGACGTCGGAGCGGGTGTGGCGGGCACTGAAGGAGGCGAAGGCGGCGTAGTTGGGGTAGGCGAAGGCGACGTAGTGCTTCTCCCATGTCGTGCATGAGGGAGGCGCATCGTCTTCAAAGTTGAAAGCTTGTCGTCGTGAGGTGCGTCGCCGCCCCCATCCCAACCTTCCCCCGCCGAAGGCGGGGGAAGGGGTGTACGGCTCCCTCCCCCGCTTTGCGGGGGAGGGGTGGGGGCGAACGCTGCTCGGCCTGGCGACCAAGCGGCGTGCTACGCGAGGAGTTCCCTCACGTAGTGCCCGATGGCGAGACTCGCCGTGAGCCCGGGCGACTCGATGCCGAAGAGGTTCACGAGCCCGGGAACGCCATGCTGCCGCGGCCCGTCGATACGGAAATCGGCCGCCGGTTCCTTCGGGCCCGAGATCTTCGGACGGATCCCGGTGTAACCGGGACTCAGCGCGCCGTCCTTCAAGCTGGGGTAGTAGCGCCGGATCGCTTCGTAGAACAGCGGTTCGCGCGAATAGTCGAATGCGTAGTCGACGCTGTCGATCCATTCGACGTCGGGGCCGAAGCGCGCCTGCCCCGCGAGATCGAGCGTCACGTGAACGCCTAGGTGGGCGTGCGTAGCCACCGGATACACCAGCCGCCGGAACGGCGAGCGGCCGGTCAGCGAGTAGTAGTGGGCCTTCGCGAAATACTGCGGCGGCACGTGGGCCGCCGGAAAGCCTGCAAGCTTGCGCGCCACTTCGGGAGCGAAGAGGCCGGCGGAATTGATGACCGTCGTGCAGAGAAGGTTCATCGGTTCGGTGCCGCCCACGGTAAGTTCGATCCCCTCGTCAGTGATCGCGCCGCGCTCCACGGGACTGTGGAACACGACGCTGGCCCCGTGGTTCTCGGCGTCGCCCTGGAACGCCAGCATCAGCGCATGGCTGTCGATGATGCCGGTCGAAGGCGAGAGAAAGCCGGCAACACAATGCACTTCGGGTTCGAGCTCACGCAGTTCCGCGATGTCGAGCCAGCGCAGATCGGTGACGCCGTTGGCGTTGGCCTTCTCCACGTACGAGCGGACGGCAGGGATCTCGTCGTTGCTGGTGGCGACGATGATCTTGCCGATGCGCTGGTGCGCGATGCCGCGTTCGGTGCAGTAGTCGTAGAGGAATTGCTTGCCCTGGACGCAGAACCGTGCCTTGAGCGAGCCCTTCGGGTAGTAGAGTCCGGCGTGGATGACTTCGGAATTACGCGAACTGGTGTGTTCGCCGATGGCGGCTTCGGCCTCCAGCACGATGACCTCGCGGCCGGCCATCGCGAGTTCGCGGGCGACGGCGAGCCCGACCACACCAGCGCCGATGACGACGCAGTCGATGCGATCGGTCATTGCGGGCCTGCGTGGATTTCGCGCTCGCGTCCGGACTCTCTTCCGGCAACCCGGGGGAATGGCGATAACATCGTTCGTGGCATGACGAATTCTTGGTTTCTGATCGGGACGAGGCGGGCGATGGCGTACGGCATTCCCGGCGACGTGCCGTCGCCGGATCCGACATCCGCGCTCCGGAGAACCGCGATTGTATTACGCGGGTTTCCGGAATCTCGCCGCACGGAAGGCCGTCGGTGATGCGAGCGGTGCACGAACGCGGCACGCTCGCCTGGGATCCCCGGTTCGGCAGTCGGCATCCGGGCATCGATACCCTGCGGCCGGATGATGGGTGGCCCGAATGGCCACGATGGCCGGATTTGCCCGTGTTGCAGGCATTGCTCGAGGGTGCCGACCCACCGGCGGCCAACGTGAACGGCCGGCCTTTGCATCTCGAACTGCTCGAAGGTTCATCGTCCGCGGCGGACTACGAGCGTCGCACGGCGTTCAACGGCGCCCTGGGCGTACGCCATCCGAGTTGGCACGATCTCTTCAACGTCCTGGCCTGGGCTGCGTGGCCCCGGACCAAGGCGGCACTCAATGCACGACACGTCGCGGAGCTCGCGCGCGAGACCGGCGGCAACCGCTCGGCCGCCCGCGATGCGCTCACGGGCTTCGACGAGGACGGCGTGGTGATCGCAGTGGCCGAACAGCAGCTCGAGGGACTGGTCCGCGAGTTCCGGTGGAAGGAGCTGTTCTGGCATCGACGATCGACCTTGCCGGCATCGTTCACCGCATTCGTGTTCGGCCATGCCCTTGCCGAGAAGCTGCTGGCGCCGTTCGTCGGGATCACCGGCAAGGCCGTTTGCGTTCCGGTCGAGCCGGGATTCGCACACCTCGATCTCACAGCGCAACGGCGTCATCTCGATGCTCGGCTGGCGGAGCGGTTGCGCTCCGATGGCAGCTTCGCCTCGCCCCGAGACCTGATGCCGCTTCCGGTGCTCGGGTTGCCGGGATGGTGGCAACGGGGTGACGACGCCGATTTCTACGAGGACACGGCCTATTTCCGACCAGGCCGCACGCGTGCTCGCTGAAGTCCCGGGGAGCCCCCGGGAAATGCGTTTCGCGTATCCGGTAAGCTTCACCGCATGATTCGTCGACGTCGATCTGTGCGCATCGTCCCCGACCGCGCACGCGAACCGTGACCACGACATCGGCGCCGCTGCGCCCGCTGCTGTTGCTGGCCGGCGCGGGCTTCGTGTCCGGTGCGTCCATGCGGATCGCGGAACCGCTGCTGCCGGTTCTCGCTCATGACTTCGGCGGCACGGTGCGGCACGCGTCCATCGTGCTCGCGGCGTTCACGTTCGCGTACGGAGCGTTCCAGATCATCCACGGCCCGCTCGGCGACCGGGTCGGGAAGCTTCGTCTGGTCACGGTCGCGCTCGGGTTCGCGGCGATCGCGTCGTTCGTCTGCGCGTTCGCGGGCTCGCTCGACCTGTTGGCCGCGGCGCGCTTCATCACCGGCATGTTCTCCGGGGCCGTGATTCCGCTGTCGCTCGCCTGGATCGGCGACCGCGTGCCTTACGAGAACCGGCAGGCGGTGCTCGGTCGCTTCATCGCGGGGACGCTGCTCGGACAGAGCTTCGGGCCGCTGCTGGGCGGCGTGCTGAGCGACCTGTTTGGTTGGCGGGCCACGTTCGTCGCAATGGCGCTGGCCTTTCTCGCGATCTGCGCTTTGCTGGTGCCCGAGGCCCGGGCATCGGGAAAACCGCCGAAGATGGATCGGCCTTCGCCGTGGCGGCAGTATCTGCAGATCCTGCGCTCGCGCCGCGCCCAGCCCGTGTTGCTCACGGTGGGCATCGAAGGCTTTCTCTTCTTCGGCGCCTTCGGTTTCGTGGGCGCGTACCTGCACGAGACGTTCGCATTGAGCTTCTCGCTGACCGGGTTGCTGGTAGCAGGATTCGGCGTGGGCGGCGTGGTCTACAGCTTTCTGGTGCGCAGGCTGGTGCGGCGCCTGGGTGAGACCGGTCTGGTGGGCTGGGGCGGGCTCGTGCTGCTCGCCTGCTTCGCCGGTATTGCCTGGGCACCGGCGTGGCCGATCGCCGCGCCGTTCATCATCGCGCTGGGCTTCGGCTTCTACATGCTGCACAACACGCTGCAGACGCGCGCGACGGAGATGGCCCCGGAGGCCCGCGGTGCGGGTGTTTCGTTCTTCGCCTTTTCCATGTTTCTGGGACAGGCGGCGGGCGTGAGCTGCTTCGGCTGGCTCATCGAACGCGCCGGCTACTCGCTGCCGCTGGGAGCGGCAGGGGTGCTGCTGTTGCTGTTGGCGTTGTGGTTCCGGTGGCGGCTGCATGCAGTGAAGGCAGCCGCCTGACGCGCAGCCCTGCTTCAGAAGCGATAGAGCAGTCCCACGGATAGCAGGCCCACGTTCGCCTTGTCCTCGGAGCCATCCGGCACGTTGTAGATCTCGCCTTCGGCGCGGATACCGAGACCACCGGAGAACATGTATTCGACGCCGATGCCGGCCTTCCAACTGGTCTTGCTGAACGAGTCGCTGGGAGTGAGTGTCACGAGCGATCCGGTGCTCGAGACCGTCACATCCTGTTTGGTGTGGATCACACCGACGCGCCCGAACAGGCTGAAGCCGGTGCCGACCGGTAGGGAACCCACTACGTCCACGTTGAAGCCCTTGAACTTGAGATCGGCATGGGCCGTGCCCGGGGGCGACACGGTCGAGTCGACGGTGAACTTGCCGAGATCGAAGTAACCGAATTCGACCGCGAGATTGGGCGTGAACGAATAGCCCCCGTAACCCTTGAAGCCGGTGCCGCTCTGGTCGACGGTGGTCGACGCGCTGGTGGCGCCCAGGCTCAGCAGATCCTGGTTGGCTTCGCTCGCGTCGATATCGGCGCGCGACACGCCGATGTTGCCGCCGACATAGAAGCCGGTCTGCGCGAGAGCGTGCGAAGCGCCGGCTGCCATGCCGACGACGAGAAGTGCAAGTGCCGAAACGATGCGGATGCTCATGCCTTTCTCCGTTCGGGTCTGGGTTGGGGCGGCGGTGGGTGAGTGCGCGTCCCACCGCCCTCGCGCCAGTATGCGCGGGCCACTCCTACAGGAGTCTTACGGATGTTGTGGCCCGTATCGGCCACGTGCCGCAATTATCGGATGATGAAGACGTCGTACATGACGTAACTCTCCCCATCCTTGCCGAGCCGCGCCTCGACGAACTTGTTGATGAGCTGTACCCGATTCAGGTAGTCGTACTTCTTCGAGGCCGTCTGGACCGTCGGGGCGGTCACGAAGTAGCCGATGTCCTTATTGGTGAACTTCTCGCCGGCGTTCAGCTTGGCCAGGCTGCCTTCCGTGTGCTGGATGATGCCGTTGTAGCTGATGTAGAGGAGATCGCCCTCGTCGGTCTTCAGCGTCGCCCGCACGTCCAGGCGCAGCGCGCCGGAAGGCAGTACCCGCAACCAATCGCCGCCCGGCTGGATGAAGCTGCCGCTGATGTTCGGCCCCTTCGCCCAGCCGCCGTTCAGGACGTTGACGATGATGAGCGAGCTGTCGGCCATGTAGCCCGGCTCGAGCAGTGCCTTGTAGGTCATCAGATACTCGAACTTCGGCTGCGTGGTCTGAGCGTGTGCCGCCGGAAAGGACGCAGCCAGCAGCAGCGTACTCAATGCGAATGCGATCCGGGACAGCATGGCGACGATCTTCATGGAGCCTCCTTGGCAGATAGGTATCGGACGTAAGCGCGGCCCGGACGATTGCCGGGCACCGCGGCACGTTACTGGTGACGCGCTTACGAATCGGTTACAGATCCGGTCTGCCGCGCGCTCAGCGCAGCTTCCAGGTCCCGGTGATGCGGTTGCAGTGCTGCAGCGTCCCGGGAACCGGCTGGGGGAACTGGGCGACAGGTGTATAGGGCCCGCTGCTGGTCATGCCGGCGTACTTGCCCGTGCCTGAGATGACCTCCCAACGACCATCGGCATTCACGCGCGAGAACTTGCCGAAGATCTTGTCGCCATCCGCGTCGACCACCTGGCAGTGTCCGTTCTCGTTGTAGTTGCCGCCGACCACGCTCCAGGCGCCGAGGCAATGGATGTTCGCGGCGTGGTAGAGCATCCCGGGCTTCGTGACCATCGGGCCGATCAGGTCGAATGAACCACCCATCTCGGTGTCGGATTGGACCACGGCGGGCAACGGCCCGGATACGCACAGCATGCCTTCGTAGCTGCCCTTGTTGGCGACTTCGACGCCGGCGAACGCGCTACCGGCGGCGAGGGTGGCGATACACACTGCAAGAGCTCGAGTCTTCATTTCGTATCTCCTGGAGGACGATCGGACGCGCGGCGGAACAGTCCGCCGCACCTGCGGCACCGGGTTTCAGGGATGCCGGCAGTCAGCATTTCACGGTGCCCATGACCGATAAGGTACCGATTGCCGCACGCGTTCGCTCCGCACCTCAGGCGGCGGCGCTCGGCCGCGCAGCGACGTCCGAGTACCAGCGCTGCACGTTGATGCACGCTGCGGGAATGTCGAGCTGGCACCAACGCCCGAAGTCGATCGACACGAGCGTGGTGATGTCGGCGATGCTGAACCGCTCGCCGACCACGTGGCGGTTGCCGTCGAGTTGACGTTCTAGCTTGTCGTAGAAGCGGCGCAGGCGTGCCCGACCCCGGTCCACCAGCACCGGAATCTGGTCGACCCGCTCGGCCGTCCCCTGGAGGCCGCGGCCCACGCATATCGGATGCGAGTTCCGGAAGATCTCCTCGATGGCTGCGGCGCCTTCGAGGTACGCACGCCGTTCCCACATCTCCACCAGCGCGCGATCCTTCGCGTCGGTGCCCATGAGGGGCGGATCGGGGTGCAGGGTCTCGAAGTAGCGGCAGATGGCGACCGATTCGCCCAGCTGTGTGCCGTCGTCCAGTTCGAGCATCGGGGTCATGCGATGCGGATAGAGCTCGCAGTACCAGTCGGCGAGTGCCATGCCGTCGTTCGCGTCGATCGTCGGCACGACGATCCCCTTTTCCTCCAGGAACATCCGGACCTTCCGGCAGCTCGGTGTAGCGGCGAACTGGTAGAGCTTCATCTTCGATCTCCCGATCGGATGCGCGCCGTCGGATCGTGCTCGCTGTGAGCTGACCGATCGGGTACCGATCGAGGAGCCGCCCTTAGTCCGGGGCGAGCAGGGCTTTCCCGAGGGATTCCGATTGTGCCGAGGGGGAGATGCCGAGAATGACCGAAAGCGTCCGGCGCAACTGCCGGTAGACGCTGGCGCCTTCGGCACGACGGCCGAGGGTGAGATGGCAGCGCATCAGGCCCTGGTACAGCGTTTCAGCGAGAGGCTCCGCGCCGATGCCGGCGTGGTAGCACGCGATGGCCTCTTCGAACCGGGAGGTCCGCTCCAGCGCCAGCGCCCGGCGGGTCACGAGCGTCGCGAAGCGCGCGCGCAGGCGGTCGCGCATGGAGATCGACCAATTCTCGGTCTCGTCTAGAGGCAGATACGGGCCGCGATAGAGTTCGAGTGCCTGATGCTGGGCATGCTCATGGGCGTGTTCCGCAAGGCGGTCGAAGGCGAAGGCATCGACCCACACCATCCGGTGGTCGATGGTGATGCGCCCGTCGTTCAGCCGCAATGCGTTCGGGTCGCCGAGCACCTTGCGCAGTCTGTGCAACGCCGCCGCCAGTGCCTCGGCGGCGGCATCGCCGTCCAGTTCGGTCCAAAGCAGCGCGCGGGCACGCTCCGTCGAGAGGCCTGCCGGCCCGGCACTGATGACCGCTTTGAGCAGCGCCAGCGGTCGCCGCGGCGTCTTCTGTCCGAAATCCACGGCACGTCCATCGAGGGTGATCGCGAACGTGCCGAGCGTACGCACCTCGATCGCGCGCGGCCAGTCGGGCGTATCGGGTTCCGGCGGATCGAGGCCGCGCGAGCTCACGAGCCAACGGACGTACTCGGTTTCGATGCCCCGTGCCCATGCGGCGGCGCAGAGCTCGGAAGCCATGCGCGGAACCCAGGTCGCAAGGTTAGAGTAGCGGTGGCGCCGACCGAGGGTCATCATCGCGTGCAGCGCCGCGTCGGCTCGCTGCTCGTCGGGCAGATGCAGGCAGGCACACGCTTCCATGGCCAGGAAGTTGAACTCGGTCCAGTCGTTGTCGAGCTGGACGAGGGGCCCGCGCCAGGCCGTGACGCGCTCGAGCGCCGCGGCGGCCTTGCCTTCGATGCACATCAACCAGACGACGGCGTGGTTGTACTTCGTGTAGATCGGAACGCCTGCCGGCGGGAGCCGAGAGAATCCGTCCCAGATGCGGCGCGCTTCACCGAGATCCTCCGCGACCAGGGCCGACCACAGGTCGAGCCATTGAAACGCAATGGCATGCTGATGCACCTGCGGGATCAGGACGCGGAGCAGTTCGCCTCGCAGCTGTTGCATCGCGTCGACGTCTCCGTTGGCCAGCACCGTCATCGCCTGGGAGACGCGGGTGACGTATTCGAGTTCGCCGAGCCCGAATTCGCGCGCGATGCCGATGCCGTTGCGTTGCGCTTCCCGGGCTGCGGCAAAATCGCTGCAGAAGTAGGCGTGATAGCTCAGGCGATACCACCCGAAGCAACGATTGATCGGCAACGCATCGTCGCGTGCCAGATCCGGTTCGATGCGTTCGAAGGCGGCGCCGGAGCGGTCGAATTCGCCCATCTCGTCGAAGTAGTACATCAGCGTCATCGCCATCGACAGACGTTCGTTCGGGTCGACGGCCAGCTGAACGTTGCGTTCGACCTCCCGCGCATATTCCGGCAGGCGCGCATTCGTCGGCATCCGGACGAGCATCGCATGGACCAGCGCCGGCAATGCGGTTTCGCGCACGCCGGGCGGCATCGCGGCGTCGGCGGACAGCAATCGCTCGGTCGCTTCGATCCAGGGCTCCATCGACGCGCCGTTGTTCCACTCGGAGAAGAACGAATGCAGGATCGCGGCGCAGGTGGTGAGCTGTCCGGTCGCGTCGCCTGCCGCACCGAACGCGGCGAACGCCTTCTCCAGGATCGATCGGCCGCCGGGAGGATCGGAGCCCGCGCGAGCGGACCCGCGCCAGTAGAGCAGCCAGGGATTGGATTCGAGCGTCGCGGCGGGGATTTGATCCAGCCAGCCAAGCACCGTGCGCCAACGCCCTTTCGCCAGCAGCGGGCGTGCATGCAGGGCCACGGCATCACCGACGGCCGGCCAGTTCTCCGCTGCTCTGAGGCACTCGATGGCGGCGTCGGCGTCGCCCCGACCGAACAGGATGGCGGCCGCGCGTTCGAGCGTCCCCTGCCACGCCGTGGGGCCGAAGGTCCGGACGGCCTGCGCCTGCAGGTAGTCGCGAAACAGATCGTGATAGCGAAACGCCGCCTCCTGCGCGACCCGCCGCTCGGTGAAGTACTGCCGCTCCGCGAGGCGATCGAGCAACGTGCCGGCGGCAGCTTGGCCGGAGATGGCCACGGCCATCTCCACCGTGAACTGCGGAAAGGCTGCCGTGGCGAGCAGGACCGAGCGATCCGCCTCCGGAATTGCCTCGAACACTTCGGTCGCGAAGTATTCGAAGAGCGCGGCACCCTCGGACTCGGCGCTGAGCGCCGGGAACGTCCGGGTGGAACTTGCCATGAGGATGAGACCCGCTGCCCACCCGCCGCAGACCCGATGCAGTTCCGCCGCCTGGGCCGGATGCATCGACGTCCGGTCCGAGAGAAGCTGTTCCGATTCACCGGGGGTGAGGCGCAGCTCGTCCCAGCCGATGCGGCCGATCGACTGGTTCGCGAGGGCGCGCGACAGCGCGGGCGGCACCTCGGCACGGCTAACGACGACGAGTCGCCGACCGGGCGGCACCTCGACCGTGGCATCGCGCAGCAAGGCATCGAATGCGCTGCCGGCGGCGTCGTGATGGTTGTCGATCACCAGCACGGCATCCGTCGGCAGGACGGCGAAGAGTCGCCTGAAGAACAGGCGAGCAAAGGCGGAGGTGTCGCGCTCATGCTCGGGGCCGAAAACGGGGAGACCGCGGCCGGCTGCCCCGGCCGTCGCATGGGCGAGTTCGGCCAGGTAGGCAAAGAACGCTCCGGGATCCTTGTCCCCGGGGTCGGCGTGATACCAGAGCGCCGGAACCGCAAGCTGGTCGAGCCAGGTGGCGACGAGGGTCGTCTTGCCGGCGCCGGGAGGACCGCAGATCCAGAGGACGGGCCGGTCGCCGTGCGCTTCCAGCAGTTCGAACAGGCGCACCCGCTGCAGCGGGCGGTGCAGCCGAGGCCTCGAGAGTTTCGCGAGTGACGACGCTGGTTCGATCACCGGATTGCCCGTTCAACGATGGCTTGACGACAGCATAGCGGCCGGTTGCGGCGGCCGGTAGCGCGAGGCGGGGGTCAGGACCGTCCTTCTCGTCACTCGTTGCCGATCGGTACCCAATCGGTCAACCCGGAACTCCGGCGCGGCGTGCGGGTGCGGCTGCCCGGGTGCGTCGGCGCTCGGTTGAGTGTCGCGTGGCGAGCCACTACCATCGATCACCCCTTCATCCTCGGCTGAATGAATTGCTCATGGGTCTCGCCCGCTCGCTATGGATCCCGTTGTCGTTCATCGCTGTCGCGTTGCCCGCCGGTGCCGAGCCCCCCTATTTCCCGCCGGCCGGCGATGGCTGGGCAACCCGCGCACCGCAGGCGCTGGGCTTTGACGCCGAAAAGCTCGCCGCCGCCGTGAAGTTCGCACAGGCGAACGAAGTGAACTGGCCCGTCGACGTGCGGGCGCAGATCGAGAAGGACACGGCCCAGGAGCCCTATCCGGAAATCATCGGGCCGGTGAAGCCGCGCGGGGGGCAGAACGGCATCATCCTGCGGCACGGCTACATCGTCGCGGAATGGGGCGACACGAAACGCGTGGACGTGACGTTCAGCGTGGCGAAGAGCTACCTGTCCACGATGGCCGGCCTCGCGTTCGATCGTGGGCTCGTGCCCGACGTGAACGAGCCCGTGGGTGTCCGCGTGAAGGACGGCGGGTTCGACTCGCCCCACAATGCGCCGATCACTTGGCACATGCTGCTCACGCACACCAGCGAGTGGGAAGGCGTGCTGTGGGACAAGCCCGACGTGGCCGATCGCCGGCGCGGCTACCACCGCACCCTGCAGCAGCCGGGCACTTTCTGGGAGTACAACGATGTCCGCGTGAACCGGCTGGCGCTGTCGCTGCTGCGCGTGTGGCAGCGGCCGTTGCCCGAGGTGCTCAAGGAACTGGTGATGGATCCGATCGGCGCCTCGTCGGACTGGGCGTGGTACGGCTATTTCAATTCGTACATCGATCTCAACGGGCGCCGCGTGCAGTCGGTGAGCGGCGGCACGCATTGGGGCGGCGGCATGTGGGCGAGCACGCGTGACCATGCGCGCTTCGGGTATCTGTGGCTGCGCCGCGGCGAGTGGGCGGGCAAGCGGATCCTGTCGGAACGCTGGGTCGACATGGCGACGAAGCCGGTCGACATCGCGCCGTTCTACGGCTATCTGTTCTGGTTGCCGGCGGATTCGAGTCCGGTCTTCCGCGACGTGCCGCCGCGCAGCTACTTCGCGCTCGGTTCGGGCGGGAACATGATCTATGTCGATCCCGATCGCGACATCGTGGCGGTGGTGCGCTGGCTCGATATCCCGAAACTGGGCGAGTTCGTGAAGCTGGTGGCGGCCGCAGTGGATGCCGGATCGCGCCGATGAGCCGTGTGCTGTCGGCGTTGGTGATTGTTGCGCTGACGGCATGCGCGGCAGCGCCATCCGCCGAGCGCACCTGGCCGGCTGAGCTGCGGGCGGCAGAGCGCTGGAACCTCGCGTTCGAAGTGGGTGGCGTATTGCTCGAACCGTCCGTCGGTGCGCAGGAGAGCATCGGACAAGGTCAGGTGGTGGCGCGATTGAATCCCGAGCCCTTCGATGCGCGACTCGCGCAGGCGCAGCAGGCGATGGCTGCTGCACAAACGCGCTGGATCCAGGTGACCGAGAGCATCGATCCGGAGCAGCTGCGCGTCTATTCGCCCTCGATCACCACGACGCTCGATCTGGGACCCATGCGCGTCGCGGTCCTCGAAGCCGAGATCGGTGTGGGGACGGCCGCCACCGAATTGAGACATGCCCGCTGGTCACGGGCGGCGACGGAACTGGTGAGCCCGAGACCGGGGCGCGTGACCCGCTGGCTCGTGGCGTCCGGCGAGGCAGTCACGGTGGGGCAGCCGGTCGTGCAACTCCAGGACGACAGCACCGCCGAAGTGGTCGCACGGATCGCCCCTGCCGTGGCCGCCGGGTTGCGGCGTGGCGATCGCGCCGAAGTCCTCCAGGGCGATCGCTCCTACCAGGCCATCGTGCAGGACATCGTGGTCGCAGCGTCGAAGAGCGACGCCGCCCAGGTCGTGCTCGGCATCGTGGAGCGCGCCCGGCCGAGCGCTGACGGGATCGTGCAAGTGCGCCTGCCGGCGCGCTGACCGGCATCGTTCGGTGGCGCGATTCGCGGCGAATTTCAGAGAGTTAACCGTGGGTCGGCAATTTCCGGCGGGGGCTTTTGACACCCGCGGGAGGCTCGCCATATACTTCGTTTACGGTTTAGATTTAGTCTAATTTCTGACCGCGCTGCAGTGCCGGGCCTCGGTCCGGATCCTGTTCATCGCAAGACATGTGGAGGCTGATATGCAACTCAAAGGCTCGAAGACCGAGAAGAATCTGAAGGACGCGTTTGCCGGCGAATCCCAGGCGAACCGCCGCTACTTGTACTTCGCAAACAAGGCCGATGTGGAAGGCCAGAACGACGTGGCGGCCGTGTTCCGCTCCACTGCCGAAGGTGAGACCGGTCACGCGCACGGCCACCTCGAGTACCTCGAGCAAGTGGGTGACCCCGCGACCGGCCTGCCGATCGGCGGTACCCGCGACAACCTGAAGGCGTCCATCGCCGGCGAAACCCACGAGTACACCGACATGTACCCGGGCATGGCGAAGTCGGCTCGCGAAGAGGGTTTCGACGAGATCGCCGACTGGTTCGAGACGCTCGCCAAGGCCGAGCGGTCGCACGCGAACCGCTTCCAGAAGGCCCTGGACGCTTTGGCCGACTGACTGATGAGGTCGTAAGGCGCGGGGCGGGCATCCGCCCCGCGCCGGTTTTTCCGTCTCGTTTCACTGCAATTCCCAGGACCATGCGCGAAGGCAGCCTCGAAGCCCCCACTCGCCATCCGATCGACTGGCAGAACCCGGAGTACTACGACGAGCAGAAGCTCAATGAAGAGCTCGAGCGCGTCTACGACATCTGCCACGGCTGCCGCCGGTGCGTCAGCCTGTGCAACTCCTTCCCGACTCTCTTCGATCTCGTCGACAACAACGAGACCCTGGAAGTGGAGGGCGTGAAGAAGGAGGACTACGTCAAGGTGGTCGACCAGTGCTACCTGTGCGACCTGTGCTACATGACGAAGTGCCCCTACGTGCCGCCGCACGAATGGAACGTGGACTTCCCGCACCTGATGCTGCGGGCCAAGGCGGTGAAGTACAAGCAGGGCAAGACCAACTTCCGCGACAAGCTGCTGTCTTCGACGGATATCGTCGGCAAGCTCGCCTCGATTCCTGTGGTCGTGCAGGTTGTGAACACGGTCAACAAGACGCCGGCGACGCGCAAGATGATGGACAGCGTGCTGGGCATCGCTGCGGAGCGGCAGCTGCCCGAATACGACAGCGCGAAGTTCCGCAGCACCGCGAAGCCGGATGCATCCTTCGCCGTGCGGGAGGGCAAGAACACCCCGGGCAAGGTCGCGATCTTCTCGACCTGCTACGTGAACTACAACGAGCCCGGTATCGGCCACGACCTCATCCGGATCCTGAAGCACAACGAGATCCCCCACGTCGTGGTCGAGAAGGAGAACTGCTGCGGCATGCCCAAGCTCGAACTGGGCGACCTCGATGCGGTGAAGAAGCTGAAGGAGGGCAACATCCCGGTGCTCGCAAAGTATGCGCGCGAGGGCTACGCGATCCTGACCGCGGTGCCGTCCTGTACGCTGATGTTCAAGCAGGAGCTGCCGCTCATGTTCCCCGACGATGCGGACGTGAAGGCGGTGCAGGACGCGATGTTCGATCCGTTCGAGTACCTGGTGCTGCGGTACAAGGACGGCATGCTCAAGACCGACTTCAAGAAACCGCTCGGCAAGGTCTCGTACCACATCCCCTGCCATCTGCGCGTGCAGAACATGGGGCAGAAGACGCGCGAGATGCTCGAACTCGTTCCCGACACCAAGGTCAACGTCGTGGAACGCTGTTCCGGTCACGACGGCACCTGGGGCGTGAAGTCCGAGTACTTCAAGGACTCGATGAAGATCGGCCGGCCGGTGTTCAAGGCGATGGGCAACAACCAGCCCGACTACGTGAGTTCCGACTGCGCCATCGCCGGTCGCCACATCCTGCAGGGGATGGGCAATCCCGACACGGCCAAGGAACACCCGCTCACCCTGATCCGCGTTGCCTACGGACTGTAGGCCGACCGAACCGAGGAAGACCGATGGAAGCTGTCGTTGCAGAAAGGACCGCCATGCCGGCCATCACCCGCGAAAGCCTGATGACCCTCGAAGCGTACGCACGCAACCGCAAGGAGTTCCGTGCCAAGGTGCTGGCGCACAAGCGCAACCGCAAGGTGCATCTGGGTGAACATCTGACGCTGATCTTCGAGGACGAACTCACTCTGCGCTACCAGATCCAGGAGATGCTGCGCATCGAGAAGATCTTCGAGGAAGCCGGCATCCAGGACGAGTTGAATGCGTACAATCCGCTCGTGCCGGATGGCAGCAACTGGAAGGCGACGATGCTGATCGAGTATCCGGACGTCGCGCAACGCCAGGTGGAGTTGGCGCGCCTGAAGGGCATCGAGGACAGGGTCTACGTGCAGGTGCGGGGACAGGCGAAGGTGTACGCGATTGCCGACGAGGATCTCGAACGCGAGAACGAGGAGAAGACGTCCTCGGTGCATTTCCTGCGTTTCGAGCTGACGGCGGCGATGAAGCAGGCGCTGACGGACGGTGCCGCACTGGTCGTCGGCGTGGACCACCCGAACTACACCGCGACTCTCGATCCGGTCGATCCGGACGTGCGCCGGTCGCTGTTGGGTGACCTGAAGCCTTGAAGCAGGGGCTCGTCGCTGCAGCGCTGACGCTGGCTGTGCTCGCGGCCTGCTCCGGCGTCTCGCCGCAACCCGCGGAGCCGGCGCGCGGCCGGGGCAGTGCCGACATCCCCGATACCGCGTTGCCGAGCACGCGCTCGTCCATCTTCGCGCCGCGCGAGCGCCTGCCGGAGCAGGACCTGGAGTTTCCGCCGGCCCCGGTCGACGCGGACCTGCGCCAGATCACGCTGCGCAACCTGACGGACAACAAGATCGAGCTCGACAGCAAGGCGCTGACGGTGACGCCCGATGCGATCGTGCGCTACACGCTCGTCGTCACGTCACCGCAGGGTGCCCGCAACGTGTCCTACGAGGGCATCCGCTGCGATCCGGCGGAATGGAAGACGCTCGCCCTGGGACGGTCCGACGGCAGCTGGGCACGCCCCAGCGAGGCCGAGTGGCAGAAGGTGGAGGAGCGCGGCTACAACGCGATCCGATACACGCTGGCCAAGGACTACTTCTGCGGGTTGAACGGCGATCCGCTGAAGGATGCGAAGGCGATCTTCACCCGCATGCGCGAGCAGCGCGCGCTGCGCGACCGCAGGACGGACTAGACGACCTAGCGACGGGTCTCGGCGCGATCTCGCTCTGCTAAAGCAGAACGAGGTTATCCCGGTGGATCAGTTCGGGGTCGTCGATGTACCCGAGCCGGGCTTCGATCTCCGCCGTCGGCGCGCGCAGGATGCGACGGGTTTCCGCGGCGTTGTAGTTCACCAGGCCCCGCGCGACTTCACGGCCGGTCGGGTCGAGGCATGTGACGACCTCGCCGCGATCGAACTCACCGTCCAGCGCCTGCACGCCGATCGGCAAGAGGCTCTTGCCGTCGGTGACCAGTGCCTTCGTGGCACCGGCATCGAGGTGCAGGCGTCCCCGCACCTGCAGGTGATCGGCGAGCCATTGCTTGCGCGCCGCGAGCGTCATCGGTTCGGCGACGAGTTGGGTGCCGATGGCTTCGCCGGCGGCGAGGCGGGCGAGCACGTCGGTTTCCCGACCCGAAGCGATGATGGTGTGAGCGCCGCTGCGAGCGGCGCGTTTGGCGGCGAGGATCTTGGTCAGCATGCCGCCCGAGCCGAACTGGGTGCCGGCACCGCCGGCCATGGCTTCGAGCGCCGGGTCGCCGGCGCGGGCCTCGGCCACCAGCGTTGCCTTCGGATCCTTGCGGGGATCAGCCGTGAACAGGCCCGGCTGATCGGTGAGGATGATCAGCACGTCCGCTTCGACCAGGTTGGTCACCAGCGCACCCAACGTGTCGTTGTCACCGAAGCGGATCTCGTCGGTGGCGACCGTGTCGTTCTCGTTGATGACCGGGATGATGCCCAGGTCGAGCAGCGTGCGCAGCGTCGAACGCGCGTTCAGGTAGCGCTTGCGGTCGGCAAGATCGTCGTGGGTGAGCAGGACCTGCGCCGTGCGCATGTCGTGGCCGCGGAAGCACGATTCGTAGGCCTGGACCAGGCCCATCTGCCCCACCGCGGCAGCGGCCTGCAGTTCGTGCAGCGCCTTCGGTCGGCGCTTCCACCCCAGGCGTTGCATGCCTTCCGCGACCGCGCCGCTCGAGACCAGGATCACCTGCTTGCCCGCGCGCGCCAAGGTGGCGATCTGCGTGGTCCACATGGCAAGCGCCTGCTGGTCCAGGCCCTGGCCACCGTTGGTGACCAGACTGGAACCCACCTTCACCACGATGCGCCGGGCGGCGGCCGCGACGGAGCTCTTATTCATCATCGGCGGCGACCGGGTCCGGAACCGATTCCCGGACGCTGTCGAGGTAGTCCATCACCTTGAACGTGAGTTCGCGACAGCCTTCGCCTTGCAGGGCGGAGATGGCGAACACCGGCGTCGGCTGGCCCGCGAGATAGTCGTCCACGAAGGCTCGGACGCGCGCTTCCCGCTCCGCCGGATCGAGCGCGTCGATCTTGTTGAGCACGAGCCAGCGCGGCTTGCGATACAGCGTCTCGTCGTACTTGCGCAGTTCCTCGACGATGCTGCGGGCGTCGCGGACCGGATCGGCGTCCGGATCGACCGGTGCGATGTCGACGATGTGCAGCAAGAGGCGCGTGCGTGCCAGATGCCGCAGGAACTGGTGGCCGAGGCCTGCGCCTTCGGCGGCGCCTTCGATGAGCCCCGGGATGTCGGCGATCACGAAGCTGCGCGATTCGGCGACCCGGACCACACCGAGGTTGGGATACAAGGTCGTGAACGGATAGTCCGCGACCTTGGGCCGTGCCGCGGACACCGCACGGATGAACGTGGATTTGCCGGCGTTCGGCAGACCGAGAAGACCGATGTCCGCGAGCACTTTCAGCTCGAGCTGCAGGCGACGGCTCTCGCCGGGTTGTCCGGGCGTGCATTGCCGCGGCGCGCGGTTGGTGCTCGACTTGAAGTGCAGATTGCCGAGGCCGCCTTCGCCGCCCTTGGCGAGCAGCGCGCGTTCGCCGTCGTGGGCGAGGTCCGCGAGGCGTACCCCGGTATCGAGGTCCGTCACCACCGTGCCGACCGGAACGCGCAGCTCGATGTCGTCCGCGCCGGCACCGTAGCAGTCGGAACCGCGCCCCTTCTCGCCGTTCCGCGCGCGGTGGATGCGGGTGTAGCGATACTCGATCAGCGTATTGATGTTGCGGTCGGCGATCGCGTACACGCTGCCGCCGCGCCCGCCGTCGCCGCCGTCTGGACCGCCGCGCGGCACGAACTTCTCGCGCCGGAACGAGGCGACGCCGTCCCCGCCCTTGCCGGCGTGGACTTCGATGGTGACTTCGTCGACGAATTTCATGGTTCAGTGCGATGCACGCGGTTGCGATGGACCGGCGGCCGGAAACTAAAAAGCCCTACCGCGAACGATAGGGCTTTTCCGGTGGTGCCGGTGCGGCGCGCGTCAGGCAGCGGCGGGGATGATGTTGACCGTCTTGCGCTTGGTCGGGCCCTTGACGCCGAATTGCACGTGACCGTCGACCTTGGCGAACAGCGTGTGGTCCTTGCCGATGCCGACGTTGTCGCCCGCGTGCACTTGAGTGCCGCGTTGCCGGACCAGGATGCTGCCGGCCGAGACGAGTTGCCCGCCGTAGCGCTTCACCCCGAGGCGTTTCGACTCGGAATCGCGGCCGTTGCGTGAGCTGCCGCCTGCTTTCTTGTGTGCCATGGATGCTTCTCCTTAACCGGCCGAGATGCCCGAGATCTGGATCTCGGTGTAGTTCTGGCGATGGCCTGCGTGCTTCTGGTAGTGCTTGCGACGGCGATGCTTGAAGATCCGGACCTTGTCGCCGCGCCCGTGGGCGACCACGGTGGCCTTGACGGCAGCGCCGGCGAGGAGAGGCTTGCCCAGGGTGACCTTGTCGCCGTCGGCGACCATCAGCACCTGATCGAGCACCACTTCCGAGCCGACTTCGGCATCGAGGGTCTCGACCCTAACCTTCTCCCCGGCGCTGACCCGGTACTGCTTGCCGCCGGTTTTGATGACCGCGTACATGGAATGACTCCGGTAAATGCGTGCCCGGACTGCTGGAGGGCGCGACTTCGCGAAAAGCCGGGGATAGTACGAAAACCGGGGACCTTAGTCAAACTGGGAAACCTCCCGCCGGGATGGGCCCCGCCGCTCTCCGGGCCGCCTTGACAGTGGTTTTGGCCGGTTCCTACCATGGTCGTCTTTCTGACCCGGGCCTCTTCCTTGTCCCTAGACGATCTCCGCCGGTTCGTGGCGGACGACATGCAGGCCGTGGACGCCGTCATCCGCCGCCGCCTCCATTCGGAGGTGGTGCTGGTCCGGCAGGTGAGCGAGTACATCATCGGCAGCGGTGGCAAGCGCCTGCGCCCCGTGCTGGTGATTCTAGGCGCGGGTGCCTGCGGGCTGCGCGGGGCCCACGTGCACGAACTCGCCGCCGTGGTGGAGTTCATCCATACCGCCACCTTGCTGCACGACGACGTGGTCGACGGCTCGGAGATGCGCCGGGGCCGCGCGACGGCCAATGCCTCTTTCGGCAACCCGGCCTCGGTGCTCGTGGGCGACTTCCTGTACTCGCGAGCGTTCCAGATGATGGTCGAGGTTCGCAACATGCGCGTGATGGAGGTGCTGTCCGAAGCGACCAATGTGATCGCCGAGGGCGAAGTGCTGCAGCTGATGAACGTGCACGATGCGGACATCACGGAAGAGGCCTACCTTCACGTCATCCGCTACAAGACCGCGAAGCTGTTCGAGGCAGCGGGGCGGCTCGGCCCCGTGCTGGCCGGGGTGGGCGCCGAGATCGAGAATGCGATGGCGAGCTACGGCATGCACCTCGGAACCGCCTTCCAGTTGATCGACGATGTCCTCGACTACTCCGGCGATCGGGCTGCGACCGGCAAGAACCTGGGCGACGACCTCGCCGAGGGCAAACCCACGCTACCACTGATCCACGCCATGCGGGCCGGCACGCCGGACCAGGCGGCGGTGGTGCGGCACGCGATCGAGCAAGGCGGGATCGCCGATTTCGACCCGGTCGTGCGTGCCGTCGAGGCGACCCACGCACTTGATTACGCACGGTCGGTGGCCGAACGCGAAGCGCAGCTTGCGCGTGCGGCGCTGAACGCGTTGCCGCATTCGCAGTACCGGGAGAGTCTGCTAGACTTGGCGGCTTTCTCGGTGAGCCGGGACTTCTAGCGGATCGCTGCTGGTAGGATCGGGTCGCACGATGGCAGCACGTCGCCATCGACGCTTCGGGGTGTAGCTCAGCCTGGTAGAGTACTGCGTTCGGGACGCAGGAGTCGGAGGTTCGAATCCTCTCACCCCGACCAATTCGTTGGTCTTCCCGCCGATCACGGTCGTGCGGGACACAATCCGGAGTCGTGGGCGCGCGCGATTGGCGCCCGCCGACGCGCTGTGGTACAAGGCCGACCAATCGGAGTTGCGGGTCGCCTCGGCTCGCGACTCCTCACTTGGGAGCACCACCCGACTTTGGCCAAGCTTCTGCTCCTCGTGGCGGTCGTAGCGATCGTCTACGTCCTGCTCAAGAACTACAAGCGCGCGATCGCCCGCCAGGACGAGGCGGCGCGTCCCGAAAAGGCTGCTCAGCCGGGCAGCGAGGACATGGTGCAGTGTGCGCAATGCGGCGTGCATCTGCCCAAGAGCGAGAGCTTCCTGTCGCAGGGTTCCCACTACTGCAGTGACGAGCACCGCAAGCTCGGCGTCTCGCGGCGCGACAAGTAGAGCGGTGCGCCGGCGCGCATGAGCGAGGCCGCCGCCGTCCCGACCCTGTCCCTGCCGCTCGGCCGGGAGATGGACTACCCGAGCACCTACTGGCGCTCGCTGTTCTACTTCAATACCTACCGGCTGGCCGTGGCGGGCCTGCTGCTCGCGTCCACCATCGTGGTCGGGCAGAACCTGCTGTTCGGGTCGTGGAACAAGCCGCTGTTCCTGTCGGTGAGCGTGGCCTACGCGCTGTTCGCGGCAGCCTCGTTCATCACGATCAGCGCGCATCGGCCCGGGTTCCAGCTGCAGATCGCCATGCAGGTCTGCGCGGACATCGTGTTCGTGGTGTTGCTGTTGCACGCGAGCGGGGGCATCTCGAGCGGGCTGGGCCTGCTGCTGCTCGCGAACCTGGCCGCCGCCGGCATCATCAGCCGCGGGCGGCTCACGCTGTTCTATGCCTCGCTGGCAGCGGTGGCCGTCCTGCTGGAACACACCTACGAGGTGCTGTTCTTCTACGGCAGCTACGCGATGTACCTGCAGGCCGGCCTGCTCTCGATCGGCTATTTCGCCACCGCGTGGCTCGCCCATGCGCTCGCCAAGCGGGTCGTGGCGAGCGAGCAGCTGGCCGCCCAGCGCGAGGTGGACGTGGCGAGCATGGCCCAGGTGAGCCAGCTGGTGATGCAGGATATGCAGGACGGCGTCATCGTGGTCGATGGCCAGGGGACGGTGAAGCAGCTGAACGCCCGAGCCGAGGAACTGCTGGGGCCCCTGCCCAAGGAGCGGGAGGTGGCGCTCAAGGACTACAACCCCGGCGTGGCTGCGCGCCTCGCCCGCTGGCAGGAGAACCCCGATGCGGGGTTCGACCCCATGCGCACCATCCTGTCGCAGAAGCTGACCGCGGCGCGCTTCGTGCCGGTGGGCAAGGAGCACCAGCGCGGTGTCGTCATCTTCATCGAGGATCTGACGCGCATCCAGTCCCAGGCGCAACAGATGAAACTGGCCTCGCTCGGGCGCCTGACCGCCAACATCGCCCACGAAATCCGCAATCCGCTCTCGGCGATCAACCACGCCACCGAGCTGCTGCAGGAGGAGGGCGAGATCCCGGATTCGTCCGGGCGGCTGCTCGAGATCATCCACGACAACGTCCAGCGCCTCGACCGCATGGTGCAGGACGTGCTCAAGCTGAACCGCCGCGATCGAGCGGTGCGCGAGACCTTCTCCCTGGGCGACTTCCTGCGCAACTTCACCAGCCAGTTCTGCCAGATCGAGAAGGTGTCCGGCGACATCATCGCCCTGGAATTCGCCACAGAGCCGGCCGTCATGTTCGACCGCAGCCACCTCAACCAGATCATGTGGAACCTGTGCCGCAACGCCTTGCGGTACTGCCAGCGCAAGCCGGGCAGCGTCCGCATCACGGTAGGCCCGGGAACGCCGGTCAATACGATAGAATTGAGCGTTATCGACGATGGCCCGGGAATCGCCGAAGCGCTCCGAGCGCACCTGTTCGAACCGTTCTTCACGACGGCTTCGTCCGGTACGGGGCTCGGACTCTACATCGCGCGCGAGGTGTGCGAGGCCAACGGCGCCACGTTGTCCTATGTCGAGCGCAGTGCCGGGGCTCAGTTCACGATGATCATCAGGAGCGCGTGAGCCCATGGCGGCGCGCCGCGTGAGGAGGTAGATCTTGAAGCGCAAGGAACAGGGCCCGACCGGCACGGTCACCCGGAATGTGCTGATCGTCGACGACGAGGAGGACATCCTCGAATTGATCGAATTGACGCTCTTACGCATGGGCCTCGAGGTGGAGCGCGCCATGAGCGTCGCGCAGGCGATCGAGAAGGTGAAGACCGGGCATTTCGACCTGTGCCTCACCGACATGCGGTTGCCGGACGGCGAGGGCCTGCAGGTCGTGGAGTACGCCTCCCAGCACGTCCGCGATCTGCCGGTGGCGGTGATCACGGCCCACGGCAACACCGAAAACGCGGTGGCCGCCCTCAAGGCGGGGGCTTTCGACTACCTCGCGAAGCCCGTGTCCCTCGAGCAGCTGCGGACCCTCGTCAAGTCGGCGCTGTCGCTGCCCCAGGGCGGCCAGCCCAAGACCTCGAGCGAACAGACGCTGATCGGCAGCTCGCCGATCATGCAGCATGTCCGCGACATGATCGATAAGGTGGCCCGGAGCGAAGCCCCGGTGCACGTGACCGGCGAGTCCGGCAGCGGCAAGGAACTGGCGGCGCGCCTGATCCACCAGAAGAGCGTCCGGCGCGACAAACCGTTCATGCCGGTCAACTGCGGCGCCATCCCCGAAAACCTGATGGAGAGCGAGTTCTTCGGCTACCGGAAGGGGGCCTTCACCGGCGCCGAGTCGGACCGCGACGGCTTCTTCCAGGCGGCCCACGGCGGCACGCTGTTCCTCGACGAGGTGGCGGACCTGCCGCTGCCCATGCAGGTCAAGCTGCTGCGCGTGATCCAGGAGAAGAAGGTCCGCAAGGTCGGCTCTACCCAGGAGGAGCCGGTGGACGTGCGCATCATCAGCGCGACCCACCAGAACCTGAGCGAATGCGTGGAGGGCGGCAAGTTCCGGCACGATCTCTATTACCGGTTGAACGTGATCGAGCTGCGCATGCCGGCGCTGCGCGACCGGCGTGAGGACGTCCCGGTGTTCGCGAACGCGATCCTCGACCGGCTCGCCCGCGGCGCGCCCGGCGCCCGCCCCGAGATCGAGCCCGGCGCCATGAAGGCGCTGCAGCAGTACGACTTTCCCGGCAACGTGCGCGAACTGGAGAACATCCTCGAGCGGGCGCTGGCGCTGTGCACCAACGGCAAGATCACCGAGGAAGACCTGCAGCTCACCCCGCCCGAGATCGTGGAGCGCGATGCGCCGCCCGCGGGCAGCAACGGCAAGTGGCCGTTGCAGGACTACCTGGACGGTGTGGAGAAGGAAGCGATCCTGGAGGCGCTGGAGAAGACGCGCTACAACCGGACCGCGGCCGCCAAGCTGCTGGGGATCACGTTCCGGTCGATCCGCTACCGCATGGAGCGGCTGGGTATCGAGTGAGCGGTGGAGCAGTCGTGCGTCTCCACCCCCGCCCTAACCTTCCCCGGCAGAGCCGGGGGAGGGGTGGCGCAGCCACCCCTTCTCCCACCTGCGGTGGGGGAAGGCTGGGATGGGGGCAATGAAGTTCCGATGACCGAACGGGCATCCTTCGGCGCCTTCAATATAGAAGGGTGGATGTCCGGCGCCCGCCGCCTCCCATCCCCGCACTTCGACGCCCGTCCCGACGGTGCGGCGGTCGAACTGCTGGTGATCCACAACATCAGCCTGCCGCCCGACGAGTTCGGCGGCCCGGGCATCATCGATCTGTTCCTGGACCGGCTCGACCATTCCGCCCATCCTTACTACGAACGCATCCGCGGGCTGCGCGTCTCGTCGCACTTCCTGATCCGGCGCGACGGCGAACTGATCCAGTTCGTGGGTTGCGCGGCGCGCGCGTGGCATGCGGGCGAATCGAACTGGCGCGGGCGGACCCGGTGCAACGACTTCTCGGTCGGCGTCGAACTGGAAGGCACGGACACGTTGCCCTTCACCGACGCGCAGTACGCGGCGCTGGCCCCGCTGACGCGGGCGCTGCAGGCGCGCTATCCGATCACCGATATCCAGGGGCATTCCGACATCGCCCCGGGCCGCAAGACCGACCCGGGGCCGCATTTCGACTGGGCGCGGTATCGCGAGGCCATCGCCGCACGGTGACGGTCGAGTCGCCGGTTTGAGGATCTTCTACACCGACCACTACGTCCTGCCGCTGCCGACCGGCCATCGCTTCCCCATGGCCAAGTACCGCATGCTGCGCGAACGGGTACTGGCCGAAGGACTGAATGGCACCGATCCGTTGACCGTGCCGCACGCGGCGACGGATGAAGAGATCCTGCGGGCCCATGACCGCGAGTATCTGCGGCGCGTGCAGGCAGGTGAGCTGTCTGCCGCCGAGATCCGCCGCATCGGCTTTCCCTGGTCGCCGGAGATGGTGGAGCGGTCGCGCCGGTCCAGCGGCGCCACCATCGAGGCGTGCCGGGCAGCCCTCGAACTTGGTGTCGGCGTCAACCTGGCCGGCGGCACCCATCACGCGTTCCGCGATCACGGCGAGGGCTACTGCGTGTTCAACGACGCGGCGATCGCCGCGCTGGCGATGCAGGCCGAGGGGCGGGTGCGCCGGGTGCTGGTGGTCGATTGCGACGTGCACCAGGGCAACGGCACGGCGGCGATCCTCGCCGGCGATCCGACCGTGTTCACGCTGTCGCTCCACGGCGCGAGGAACTTCCCCTTTCGCAAGGAAGCGAGCGATCTCGACGTGGAACTGCCCGATGGGACCGGTGACGAAGCCTACCTGGCGGCGTTGGAGCCGGCGCTTTGCCGCGCGCTGTCGGCGAGCCAGCCGGACCTCGCCATCTACCTTTCCGGAGCAGATCCGCACGAAGACGATCGGCTCGGCCGGCTGGCGCTGACCACTCGCGGCCTGCTGATGCGTGACCGCCTGGTGTTCGAACTGCTGCGCGATGCCGGCGTGCCGGTCGCCGTCGCGATGGCCGGCGGCTACGGTCGCGACATCGACGTCACCGTCGACATCCACCTCGCGACGGTGCGCGCCGCGCGCGATTGTCTCGCCCAAGACTGACGCATCGATGCGCATTCGCGCGCGCTTTTCGTGCGCGTCGAGCATGTCGTTTCGCAACGACATTCCGTTTTGGAACATAAACTTCTTGACACCAACTCATCCGCTACTAGAATTTGTTCTCAGTAGCGTGAGAGAACACAAGATATTGTGTCGCGCTGCCACAGTTGGTGGTGATGCGACGAAATGCGCACAACATGTGGTGCCCGCTCGGTGAGGAAATCGCGCATTCACGAACCCACGACGGCACCGATCAGAACGGCACAGGGAAGGAATAACGAATGCAAGTGGTGACCACCACGCAGGGCAATGAAGCGTTGACGGGTCCCGTGGCAGGCATCGCGCCTTCGGCTTTCGCACTGCACGAGCAGGCGGCCGCGCGCGATCCGCGCTTCGCGGAGTTCAAGGTGATCCGGCGCAACGGGTCGGTGGTGGGCTTCGAGCCCGGCAAGATCAGTGTCGCGATGACCAAGGCGTTCATCGCGGTGAACGGCGGGCAGGGGGCGGCGTCGGCGCGCGTGCGCGAGCTGGTCGCCGGCCTGACCGACCAAGTGGTGGGTGCGCTGATGCGCCGCCAGCCCACCGGCGGCACGCTGCACATCGAGGATATCCAGGACCAGGTCGAGCTGTCGCTGATGCGTTCCGGCGAGCACGACGTGGCGCGAGCCTACGTGCTCTACCGCGAGGAGCGGGCGCGCGAGCGGGCGCGGGCGAAGGAAGCCCAGGTGCCGCCAGTGGCGCAGCCGGGCGTGGTCAACGTGACGGAAAACGGCGCCAGGCGGCCCCTCGATATCGCGCGCCTGACCGGTCTCATGAAGGACGCTTGCGAAGGTCTGGGCTCGGCGGTCGATCCGTCGCTGATCCTGCAGAGCGTGCTGAAGGATCTGTACGAAGGCGTGCCCATGGACGAGGTGCGCAAGGGTTCGGTGCTGGCGGCCCGCGCGCTGATCGAGAAGGACCCGGCGTACAGCTACGTCACGGCGCGCCTGCTGCTGAACAGCGTCCGCCACGAGGTGCTGGGCCAGGACGTGACCCAGGGCGAAATGAACGAGCGCTACGCCGACTACTTCCCCAAGTTCATCAAGCGCGGCATCGAGGCCGAGCTGCTGGACGAGCGCCTCGGCCGCTTCGATCTCGATTCCCTCGGCCGTGCCCTGGATGCGTCGCGCGACCTCAAGTTCGGCTACCTGGGCCTGCAGACCCTGTACGACCGCTATTTCCTGCACGTGCGCGGCCAGCGCATCGAGCTGCCCCAGGCGTTCTTCATGCGGGTGGCCATGGGTCTCGCCCTGAACGAGGTGGAGCGGGAGGCCCGTGCCATCGAGTTCTACAACGTGCTCTCGAGCTTCGACTTCATGAGCTCGACCCCGACCCTGTTCAATTCGGGCACGCGCCGGTCCCAGCTGTCGAGCTGCTACCTCACCACGGTCTCGGACGATCTCGAGGGCATCTACGACGCCATCAAGGAGAACGCGCTGCTGTCGAAGTTCGCCGGCGGCCTGGGCAACGACTGGACCCCGGTCCGGGCGCTGGGCAGCCACATCAAGGGCACCAACGGCAAGTCGCAGGGCGTCGTGCCGTTCCTCAAGGTGGTCAACGACACCGCCGTGGCGGTCAACCAGGGCGGCAAGCGCAAGGGCGCGGTCTGCTCCTATCTGGAAACCTGGCACCTCGACATCGAGGAGTTCCTGGAGCTGCGCAAGAACACCGGTGATGACCGCCGCCGCACCCACGACATGAACACGGCCAACTGGATTCCGGACCTGTTCATGAAGCGGGTCATGGAAAACGGCGAATGGACCCTGTTCTCGCCCTCCGACACCCCTGACCTGCACGACAAGTACGGCAAGTCCTTCGAGGAAGCCTATCTGCGCTACGAGCAGAAGGTGGCCGAGGGCACGTTGAAGCTCCACAAGAAGATCCCCGCCGTGCAGTTGTGGCGGAAGATGCTGTCCATGCTGTTCGAGACCGGGCATCCCTGGATCACCTTCAAGGACCCCTGCAACATCCGTTCGCCGCAGCAGCACGTGGGCGTGGTCCACAGCTCCAACCTGTGCACCGAGATCACGCTGAACACCTCGGACAGCGAGATCGCCGTCTGCAACCTGGGTTCGGTCAACCTGGTCGCCCACATGAAGGACGGCCGGCTGGACTTGGACAAGCTGCAGCTCACGGTGTCGACCGCCATGCGGATGCTCGACAACGTGATCGACATCAACTACTACGCGGTCAACAAGGCGCGGAACTCCAACTTGAAGCACCGCCCGGTGGGCTTGGGGCTCATGGGGTTCCAGGATTGCCTGCACGAGATGCGGGTGCCCTACGCCTCCAAGGAGGCGGTGGAGTTCGCCGACCGGTCCATGGAGGCCGTGGCCTACTACGCCTACTGGGCCTCGACCGAACTCGCCGAGGAACGCGGCCGCTATTCCACTTTCGACGGCTCGCTGTGGTCCAAGGGCGTCCTGCCCCAGGACACGCTGAAGCTGCTCGCCGAGGAGCGCGGCGGTTACGTGGACGTGGACACCGGCGAAAGCATGGACTGGAGCGTCCTGCGCGACCGGATCAAGCGTCACGGCATGCGCAATTCCAACTGCCTTGCCATCGCGCCGACCGCCACCATCGCCAACATCATCGGCGTGTCGGCCTCCATCGAGCCCAATTTCCAGAACCTGTACGTCAAGTCGAACCTGTCCGGCGAATTCACTGTCACCAACGAGTACCTGGCGCGTGATCTCAAGAAACTGAACCTGTGGGACGAGGTGATGATCGCCGACCTCAAATACTTCGACGGCAGCACCGCCAAGATCGACCGGATCCCGCCCGAGCTGCGGGCCCTCTACGCCACCGCGTTCGAGATGGAACCGAGCTGGTTGGTCGAGGCCGGGGCGCGGCGCCAGAAATGGATCGACCAGGCCCAGTCGCTCAACATCTACATGGGTGGCGCTTCGGGCAAGAAGCTCGACGAGACCTACAAGCTCGCCTGGACGCGAGGCCTCAAGACCACCTATTACCTGCGCACGCTGTCGGCCACCTCGGCGGAGAAGTCCACCGGCCGCGGCGGCGAGCTGAATGCGGTGCCGGCCCATGGCGGCATCGCTGCCGCCCCGACGGAGGTCGTCGAGCCGAAGTTCTGCGCCATCGACGATCCCACCTGCGAGGCTTGTCAGTAGGTATGTCTGTTTCGAACAAACTTTCTGGGAATCGTACTTGGGGAGAGATGCGCCGCCTCAAGCGAAAGAATCATTCGGGAGGGGGAAAGGGCGCGACCACTTGGTTCCTACCCTCACGGAGTGATTGAAATGACTATCAAGTTTAGCGATGTTGTTTTCGAAGAACCGGTCTTGGCATGGCTCTGGACGCCCCCCCGTATAGGTGGTCTCTATGCGATCTTGGTTCCCGATAGCCGTTGCAGTCCAAGACCGTTCCGCCCGATCTATTTTGGCGAAACCGAAGACTTCGCGGGTCGTGGGTTCCTGGAAGGGCATCACAAGTACCACAGTTGGGTGCGGCAAGCCGGTAGCGGGTTTGGGCTCTATGTCGCGATCTTCCGGTGGCCGGAAGCGACAAAGGCGCAGCGTACCGGTGTCGAAAGCATGCTCATTCGGAACTACCGTCCGGAATGCAATGAAGTTCTTGGGCTGGGTCTTTACGGCTTGCTTAAGTGATCTAGTGTTGCCGGCCATCGCTGCCTACGCGATGGCCGGATTCTCGACTGAGTTACAGAACCAAGGGAAAAAATGCTGCAATTCGAAGATGCCCTGATCCCCCCGATGCCGACCCTCGGCCTGCAACCCGCCGTGCCCAATACGGGCCGTGCGGCGCCCGCGCCGCACCCAGCGCCTGTGTCCGCGCCGGCGCCTGCCGTGCACGTCGAGCCGCACGGTCGCGTCCGCGTGGAGGACAAGCGCGTCATCAACGGTACCGCCGACGTCAATCAGCTGGTGCCCTTCAAGTACAAGTGGGCCTGGGAGAAGTACCTGGCCGGCTGCGCCAACCACTGGATGCCCCAGGAAGTGAACATGAGCCGGGACATCGCCACGTGGAAGGACCCGAACGGTCTCACCGAGGACGAGCGTCTGCTGGTGAAGCGCAACCTCGGTTTCTTCGTGACCGCCGACAGCCTCGCCGCCAACAACATCGTGCTGGGCACCTACCGGCACATCACCGCCCCCGAGTGCCGCCAGTACCTGCTGCGCCAAGCCTTCGAGGAGGCGATCCATACCCACGCTTATCAGTACATCGTCGAGAGTCTCGGCCTGGACGAAGGCGAGATCTTCAACGCCTATCACGAGGTGGCGAGCATCCGGGACAAGGACCAGTTCCTGATCCCGTTCATCGAGACGCTGACCGATCCGGAGTTCGAAACCGGCACGCCGGAGAACGATCGCAAGCTCCTGAAGAGCCTCATCGTGTTCTCCTGCATCATGGAAGGACTGTTCTTTTACGTCGGTTTTGTACAGATTCTGGCGCTTGGACGGCAGAACAAAATGACCGGTGCGGCCGAGCAATACCAGTACATTTTGCGCGACGAGTCGATGCACTGCAGCTTCGGCATCGACCTGGTGAACACCATCAAGCTCGAGAATCCGCACCTCTGGACCCCCGAGTTCCGCGAGGAAATCCGGGCCCTGATCCAGACCGGTGTGGAGCTCGAATACCGCTACGCCGAGGACACGATGCCGCGCGGCGTGCTGGGTTTGAACGCGCCCATGTTCAAGGAGTACCTGCGGTTCGTCGCGAATCGCCGCTGCCAGCAGATCGGCCTCGATCCCCTGTTTCCGGGGGCGTCGAATCCCTTCCCGTGGATGGCCGAAATGATCGATCTCAAGAAGGAAAAGAACTTCTTCGAGACACGGGTGATCGACTATCAGACCGGAGGTGCGTTGAGTTGGGATTGACCGCTTTTGTGGTCCCCAAACGAGGGGGTGAGCCGCGTTGATCAGCGACGCCGGACGCACCCGCTTCGAAGCAACAAGCCCGGTGTTCGCGGATGCGCACACCGGTGCCGGGCCTCTCTCCCCCTCGATCCGGTGCTGCGTCTGGCGCGCACGCCGGATCGCTCTTTTCTCTCCCGATTGCACGATCCGTCGCGGCCTGCGACGCGATCGTTCTCCCCTCTGCACGGGTGTGGCAATGCAACGAGCATGCTTCTTGCGTTGTCGCACTTTTGCAGTCGTTCGCACGGGGTCAGCAGCAGCGATCAAGTGCGCGCGAATGCGTAGTTCAACTCACGTAAGGAGGTACTGAAATGGCTGTAGCAAAGAAGAAGGCCCCCGCGGCCAAGAAGGCGCCGGCGAAGAAGAAGGCCGCCGCCAAGAAACCGGCGGCGAAGAAAGTAGCCAAGAAGCCCGCCGCCAAGAAGGTTGCAGCGAAGAAGAAGCCCGCTGCTAAGAAGGTAGCGAAGAAGAAGCCCGCCGCGAAAAAGGTAGCGAAGAAGAAGCCCGCTGCCAAGAAAGTGGCGAAGAAGAAGCCTGCCGCGAAGAAGGTAGCGGCGAAGAAGAAGCCGGCGGCGAAGAAGGCTGCCAAGAAGCCCGCAGCCAAGAAGGCCGCGAAGAAGCCCGCCGCCAAGAAGGCTGCGAAGAAGCCCGCTGCCAAGAAGAAGGCTGCGAAGAAGCCCGCTGCCAAGAAGGCCGCGAAGAAGCCCGCTGCCAAGAAGAAGGCGGCGAAGAAGCCTGCGGCCAAGAAGGCCGCGGCGAAGCCTGCGTCGGCCCCGGCGGCCTCGCCGGCAGCGGCTGCTCCGAAGCCCATGTCCGCTCCCGCGGCTTGGCCGTTTCCGGTAGCGGGTAGGCCGAACTAAGCGCTTCCCAGATGCCTGCGGGCAGCCCTGCATCCGCGACGGATACCAGCACCTGATCCGCGGGCCTTTGGCCCCGAAGCGTTACCCCGTACCGGACCCTTCCAGTTCCGGGCGGCGCAGCAAACCAGCGATTCCGAGCCCGCAACGGGCGCCGGCAGCAGTCCTGTTTCTCTCCCCGATCGTCTCGATCCTTCTCATCCCGGTCAGCGCCTCGTCCGGCGGATGATTCGCGCGTCTGACGCTCAGCACTCCGGTTCACCGGGTGCGGGCCGCGGTTCCTGAAGGTATGCAAAGCGGCCCGGCAGCTCGTGGCTCACTGCCGCTGCGATGAGGACGCGCCGCGGGCCGTACATGAGGTGCAGACGTCGTCCCGGTGTCCCTGAAGCCAGCTCCGCGAGGCTCGCCTCGTCGGCCGGCTCACCGGTATCCATGACCACCAGTTCGGCGATGGCGGCCAGGTCCCGGTCGCTGACGACGCCCACACCAACGTCCGTGCGCAGCACCAGGGCTCCGGTCTCGTCGATCAGGGCTTCGCGCACCTGAGTCGCCTGCAGCCCCGTGTGCGTCGCCAGCGCCAGCTCATCGTCGCGCCGATCCACCACATGGACGTAGGGTGTGTACTCCAGACGCACGTAGACGCGCTGAGGGCCGTTCTGGAAGTACCAGCGTCCCTCGAGGTCCGATTCGTAGTTGCGGTTGATGAAGGCGCTCACGAGCGGGTTCGCGATGCGTTCGCCCTTGATGAGCCACTGGCCGCGGCGGTCGAGGGACAGCCAGCCGTAGACAGAAGGTACGTTGGGCCACTTGGCGATGGCGCGGACTACGGATTCGTCCATAAGGCGGAGGGGCTGGGGGCTAGGGACTCGGGGCTAGGGTTCGAGAGAAGTTTAGAGGTCTTCAACGCAGCCCGCGTTGGGGAATGACAGCTCGATCATCGCGTGCTCTGCTTTTCCCTAGCCCCTAGCCCCTCCCATGTACACTGGCCTGTCCCCATCATCCCGTTCAGCAACATCATGGCCCTCACCTTCTACTACGGTTCCGGTTCACCGTTCGCCTGGCGCGTCTGGCTGGCGCTCGAGTCCAAGGGCGTGCCCTACGATCAGAAGATGATGTCGTTCTCCGCGGGCGATCTGCGCACGCCGGAGTACATGGCGATCAACCCGCGGCGCAAGGTGCCGGCGATCGTGGACGACGGTTTCGCGCTCTACGAATCCCAGGCGATCGTCGAGTACCTGGACGAGCGCTTTCCCGATGCGCCGCGCCTCTTCCCCGGGGACTTGCGTCGGCGCGCGGTCATCCGCCGCATGGTGCAGGAGGGCGATCAGTATTTCGGCTCGGCGATGGATCCGCTGCTCGACCAGATCCTGTTCAGTCCCAAGGAGAAATGGGACGAGACGACCATCGCCGATGCAAGGGCGCGCTTCGGCAAGGAGGTGGCGCGCTGGGAGAACATCTTCCTCGGCGACTGGCTGTCGGGCGACGGTCCCACCGCGGCGGACTTCGTGCTCTACCCGCACATCGCGCTCGCGCTGCGGATGGAGAAGAAGAAGCCCGACGTGGACATCCGCGGCCTGATCGGACCGAAATTCGCCGCCTGGATGAAGCGGGTCGAAGCGCTACC
The DNA here is from genome assembly GCA_019745565.1 of Burkholderiales bacterium. GTDB lineage: Bacteria > Pseudomonadota > Gammaproteobacteria > Burkholderiales. Next base: position 48,551 of record JAIESW010000017.1, on the reverse strand, counting down.
GTATCTCGAGAAGACGATCCCGCCGCACTGGAAGGGGTGACGGGAGTAAGAGGACAGTAGTCAGAGGGGTAGTCCGAGGCGGGCTGCCTACGGCTTGGCAATCACGCGTCCGTGCAGGGCCGCGGCACTCGTCGTGACAGTGAGCAGGCGGTCGATGTTGGGATGCTTGCCGGGGTTGCGGCGCGCGTCTTCGGTGTGTTCGGCATAGAGCTTCAGCCCGGCAGCGGCGGCCTGCGTGTCGATGCGTCCGTGCTCGCGCAGCAGATAGTGATAGACAGCCAGCGACCCGGCCTGACCGGGCTTGTTCTCGATCGTCGCCACCACTGCTCCGGCACCATCGACGAGTTCGATGCGTTCCACGCCAGCGACGGACGGGAGAGTCTTCAGGATTTCTGCGAACGACGTCATCGGATCGTGCTCCGGGATTGGTTACCATAGGGTCCACAATGCTAACAGCGGGTCACCAGGGGGAGCGATGAGCGGTCAACGTTTTCGTGCGCAGGGGGCAGGGCGATGAGTGTCCTGCTCGGCTGCATCGCCGACGATTTCACCGGCGCCACAGATCTTGCAAACACGCTGGTGAAAGCCGGCATGCGAGCGGTGCAACTGCTCGGTGTGCCGCGCGCGGACCTCGCGGTGCCCGACGCCGACGCGGTGATCGTCGCGCTCAAGTCGCGCAGCAATCCGGCAGGCGAAGCGGTGTCCATGTCGCTCTCGGCGCTCGACTGGCTGCGTCGCGCGGGTGCGCGGCAGATCTACTTCAAGTACTGCTCCACCTTCGATTCCACCGACAAGGGCAACATCGGTCCGGTGGCGGATGCGCTGTGCGATGCGCTCGGCACTTCGTTCACCGTGGCGAATCCGGCATTCCCCACCAACAAGCGCACGGTGTATCAGGGCTACCTGTTCGTGGGCGACGTGCTGCTGTCGGAATCGGGCATGCGCCATCATCCGCTGACGCCGATGACCGATCCGTCACTCGTGCGTGTGCTGCAGCGGCAGACCAAGCACAAGGTGGGGCTGGTGCCTTACACGACCATTGTGCAGGGCGTCGGCGCGATCCGCGCGCATTTCGAGCGCTTGCGCAGCGAAGGAACGCGCCACGCGATTCTCGATGCGATCACCGACGAACATCTGATCGCTCTTGGAGAGGCCTGTGCCGACATGCCGCTCGTGACGGGGGGCTCGGGCATGGCGATGGGCCTGCCGGCGAACTTCGTGAAGCAGGGGCTGCTCGCGCGCGGCCAGCAGTCGCGGTTGCCGGCGATCGGTGGTCCCGCCGTGGTGATCTCCGGCAGCTGCTCGACGGCGACGCAGGCGCAGGTCGCGGCGATGAAGAAGACCCACGCGGCCTTCGAGATCGACCCCGTGGCGGTCGCGTCGGGGCGCGACGCAGCGGCCGATGCACTCGCCTGGGCGACCCCCAGGCTGGGCGAGGAGCCGATCCTGATCTACTCCACCGCTGCGCCGGAGGCCGTGAGCGCGGTGCAATCGAAACTGGGTCGCGAGCACGCGGGCGCGCTGGTGGAAGCGACGTTGTCGCAGGTCGCCAAGGGCCTCGTGACGCGCGGCGCGCGGCGCCTGGTGGTGGCCGGCGGCGAAACGTCCGGCGCGGTCGTGAGCGCGCTCGGTGTGGAAGGCCTGCAGATCGGTGCCGAGATCGACCCGGGTGTTCCGTGGACCGCGAGCCTGGGCGAGCCGCGACTGGCGCTCGCGCTGAAATCGGGCAATTTCGGGACGACCGATTTCTTCCTGAAGGCGTTCGGCAAGTACGGCTGAACGTCCACCGCGTTCAACACGAAGGACACGAAGAACACGAAGGTCGCGAGGGAACTGATGTGCAAGGCACGGTCAGCGAATCTTCGAAGGCGGCCGTCATCCTCCCGCGTCGAACTCGGGTGGTCTGATCGCAATCCCTTCGTTCCCTTCGTGTTCTTCGTGTTCTTCGTGTCGAAAGATTCTCCGCACCCATGAACGAAACCAGACTCCGCGACCAGATGGCCGAGCTCGGCCGCTCGCTCTACGACCGCGGTCTCACGCCCGGTTCCTCGGGCAACTTCTCCGCGAAGCTCGACGACGGCTTCCTCGTGACGCCCACCAATTCCTGCCTGGGCCGCCTGGACCCCGCGCGCATCACCAAGCTCGATCTCCAAGGCAATGTCCTGGCGGGCGACAAGCCCTCCAAGGAGGCCTTCCTGCACCTCTCCATGTACGCCGAACGGCCGCAGGCGGGAGCGGTGGTGCATCTGCATTCCACGCATTCGGTGGCGGTCTCGCTGATCGACGGCCTCGATCCGGTGCAGCCCATCCCGCCCATCACGGCCTACTACGTCATGCGGGTCGGCAAGCTCGTGCTGCTGCCGTATTTCCCACCGGGTGACCCGACGCTCGCCAACGCCGTGCGCGAAGTGGCCGGGAAGCACCACGCCGTGCTCCTGGCGAACCACGGGCCGGTGGTGGCGGGCTCCGACCTCGAGACCGCCGTCTACGCGACCGAAGAGCTGGAGGAGACCGCGAAGCTCTTCCTGCTGCTGCGGGGCGAGAAGCTGCGGCTGCTCACGCCTGAGCAGGTGGCGGAATTGGAGCGCCGCTTCCCCGCGTAGCGGGCCCGAAAACAAAAGGAGCGCTGGTAAGAGCGCTCCTGGCGGCCATCTGGTGCGCGACCGGGGAGCGGCCGCGGACCGGCTCAGTCGTTGGCGGAATCGACCCAGCGACGCTTGGGTCCGCCGTATTCCTGGATGTCGGCGCTGCCGGTATCGAGCCCGTCTTCGTCCTCGGCATCCACGCGGATCTCGTAGTCGACGATCTCGCGCAGCAGCGCTTCGGCACGGAGGGCGGCCTCGGTGCTGCGCGCCGAACGCATGGTGCGGGCTAGCAGCGCCTTCGCTTCGCGGTAATCGCGATCGCTGTGGATCGCACGGGCAAGACGTGAACGCATCGGGGCACGCGGTTGTTGGACGACCTGGGTTTCCATCTTCGACCTCCCTTCAGTGTTTCGAGTCTCCGCCCTCATCAACGCAAGCGAAATGCCACGTGCGCAAATGGTCCATCCGGTGACGCACTACGTCAGTTTGATATGTTGCCACGCCCCGGAACGCCAGCGCAGCCCCATCATCACGCCGAGTGCCACGATGTACAGCAGCGCGGCGATCCAACCACCCGTGGCACCCCATCCGAATTGCGGCAGAAACCCGACCCAGCCTTCCCCCCGCGCGAACGAGAACATGTGGGCTAGCGGCACGAAGGCACCCCACGCGAGCACCATCAGGTAACGCGTGGGCACCTTCACGTCGCCCGCACCGCGCAGGCAGAATGCACTCGCCAGGTTGATTCCATCGAACAGCTGATAAGCGCCGCCGATCCAAACGAGATTGAGCCCGAGTTCGATGACAGCTGTTGCATCGGGATCGCCGGCATCGATGAAGAACGGTACCAGCCAGCGTCCGGTGAGACCGATCAGCACGCCGACCGCCCCCATGTAGGCGGTCACGAGGGCGATCGAGGTGTTGCCCAGCCGGGCCGCCCAGGGCTTGTCGCCGGCGCCGATGGACTGGCCGACCAGCGTCGTACCGGCCATGGCGATGCCGATGGCCGGCATGTAGGCGAGCGACGTCAGCATCATGACGATCTGCGTCGCTGCGCCCTCGACCGCGCCGAGGCGGACCTGCATCAGCTGGAACAGCGAGATCGCCACCAGGTCCACGGCGGGAAAAAGTCCCGTCGGGATGCCGAGCGCGAACACCCGCCGTAGACCTTTCCGGCTTGGGCGCCACGTCAGGCGGGTCCGGTAGGGCTCCTGCAGCGACCGCGACAGGAACAGGACTGCGGCGAGGCCGGTTCCGGCAGCCACCGACAGCGTCGTCGCCCAGCCCGATCCCGCGATGCCGAGCCCGAACCGGAAGATCAGTACCTCGTTCAGGATCGCGTTCAGCACGCCGACGGCGAGCATGACGAAGAAGGTCACCCGGGTGCGGCCGATGCCGTTGAAGAACCCGGAAAGCGCCCAGAGCGCCACGGCCAGCGGGCCACCCAGCAAGCGCGGCATCCAGTAGTCGACCGCGTTCGCCTGCACGTCCGCCGGCAGGCCGAACGGCGCGAACAGCCAGGGTCCGGAACAGGCGACCACGACGAACAGCGGCGTCGTCAGCACGGCGGCCCAGAGCCCGAGCCAGACCCCGCGTGCCGCCCGCAGGCTCGACCGGGCGCCGTAGGCCTGGGCGACGAGCGTCTGTACACACAGGCCCACGCCACCCAACGCGAGCAGGAAGACGATGGCAAGGAAATGGGTCGCGCCCATCGCCGCCATGGCCTCGGTCGAGATACGACCGATGAACCACGTGTCCGTGAGGTTGAGGATCAGCTGCACGGCGCTGTTCAACATCAGCGGCAACGCGAGGCCGGCCACGGCCTGAAGGTCCACATGGCGTTTGCCTTGGGCATCGACGCGCACGGCCGGCACGCGCGAGGAGCGGGAATCGGAGGAGGCGACGGACATGGTCCGAACGGCGCGCGCTGTCGTGGCGTTCGAGGGCGCGCTACGATGCGGGCGGGGAATAAAGAGAGCCGGGGAGGGTAGCGGAGGGCATGCATGAGAGCAAATGATCGGCGGTTGCAGGACGAGGTCAGACGCAAGCTGCTGCAGGCTGCGCTGGCTGCCGTGGCGGCGACGGCCGTGCCGCGGGCGTTGGCGGACAGCGCACCGCTGATCGACCAGCCCGAGGGTGGGTTCCGGTTCCTGCCCGGTACCCAGGTGTTCGCCGGCGGTGCTGTGGCCCGCGAGGGCTTCGAGATCGTTCATGCCGTGCTGAAACCCTGGCTGCCCCTCGATCAGGGCTATGCACTGGTCGAACGGCACCTCGGCGTGCTCGGTCGACCCATGCGCGCCCTGTGCGGGATGGAGCTGCGGCTGCCGCGGCAGCTGTCGATGGACGAGTTCCGCGCGTTCAACCAGCCCTACGTGCAACGTCTGATCGAGTGGGGCCTGCTGGTCGAAGGACGCAACCCGGTGTCGCGAACCAACGTGGCACCGGCGGCGGAGCCGCCGGAGGTGCCGTCGTTGCACGGGTTCTCCTACACCATGCGTTCCGGCGCACCGATCACCACGTTCGTGATGTCCGGGATCACGGAGATCGGGCCGGGTGGTCCGGTGGCGGCGGGCGACACCTCCGTGGCCGGCATGCGCGAGAAGATGACCTTCGTCATCCGCGCCGTCGCGAATCGCCTGCGCGAACTGGGCCTCACGTTTCGCGATGCTTCCCAGGTCGAGGTCTATTTGGCGGAGGCCACCGACACCGTGCTGTCGCAGGTGCTGGTTCCGGCGATCGAGGAACCGGCGCGGCGCGGCGTGCGGTGGCACTTCGGTCGACCGCCGATCACGGGAGTGGAGGTGGAGCTGGAAGCGCGCGGCGTACTGCGGGAGATCCTGCTCGCGGCCTGACGCGGGGAGTCTCAGTCCTCGAGGTCGAGCACGATCGGCTGGTGATCGGACGCCTGTGCCTTGCCGTCGATCGCGATCGATTGTAGGCGCGGCGCCAGGTCCTCGGTTGCGAACACGAAATCGAAGGTAGCGCGCGGCAGGTTGTCCATGTGCACGCCGACCGTGGGCGGGTGGCGCAGGTCCGGATGCAGCACCTCCCAGGCGTCGATGAAAGGCGTGGGATCGCCGCCGAAGGGCGCGGTCATCCGTGCGTGCTCGGGGCCATCCGGTGTGCAATTGAAGTCGCCGCAGATCAGGGCCGAACGCGGGCGCGGCACGGCGTCGAACGGTTCGCCGGGATCGCCTGAAGGGCGTGGGGCACGCGCGTGTGCGCATGCCTCCTGATGCAGGCGCCGCAACGCTTCGATCTGCGCGGCGCGCACGGTGGCTGAGTAGTACTCGAGATGGGTCGATACCACGCGGACCGGTCCGAAGGATCCCTGCACCACCAGTTCCAGTGCGACTCGCGCCATGCTGGGCACGGACGGATCCGCGGGCCAGGGCAGGGCATGGCGAAACACTTGCAGCACCGGCAGGCGCGTGAAGATCGCGTTGCCGAATTGTCTGCGCCCGCCGCGCCCATCGTCGAGATCCGTTGCCGGAGCAAAGTGGCCGCGCCAGCCCGTCAGCGCGGCGGACAGTACGGCCATCTGATCCTCGCCGCTGCTGCCGCCCAGGCCGCTGAAGCCGATCGCGACCTCCTGCAGGCACAGCACGTCGAAATCGCCCAGGCCTCTTGCGGACGCGGCGACGCGTTCAGGGTCGACCCGGCCGTCAGTCCCGCGGCACCATTGGACGTTCCAGGTGATCAGCTTCACGCGAACGCGGCGCCGTTGGCCGCACTCAACACTCCCGTGCTGCCCTGGGGCACGGGAGCATCGGCTGGGCGCGGCGCTTGGGCTGCGTTACCTCCGGGGCCGCAGGTGTCACGCTCGCGGTGCCCGGGCTGGCCTCTGCAGCGGGCGCTGCGCTGACCTCAGGTTCGGCATAGGCGCTGGTGTACTTGCCGCTGCTGTCGTACTCGGGTCGCACCTTGCCGGCAGAGCGATAGGCGGGCAGCAGTTCCTCGTCCGAGCCTTGCTGGGATCTGGGCTTGGCAGCGGCGATGGGGCCGAAGGATCCTGCGGCGGCGGGTGTGTCAGCTCGAAGCGCGTCGAAGCGCTGCTGGCGTCGCTCGAGGGTGCGATTGCGAACGACCACGGCGCAATAGGGATAGCACGGGGCCGCCGAAGCGCCCGGATAGACGTAGCCGTACATGGGTGCCGGGATGTATACGACTTCCGCAGCCGTGTACCGCTGCGCCTCGGCGCCATGACTGCCGAGCAGCAAGGCGAGCGGGACCAGCCAAGTGATTCTGTTGCCGTTGCGAGACCGCGCCTTCATGAGACCTGCCTTTCTGTGCGAAGCCGGGTGCCTCAAGTCGGGTTTGCGCGACGGCTGCTCCAACGAAAAGCCCCGCGACGGCGGGGCTTCTCGCGAGGCGGCCGAGGCGAGAGTCAGGCGTGGGCGGGGACCGGTCGATCCTGCCGCTGCGGCGTGGGGGCCGGTTCCGGCACCGTTTCACCCGCTTGCCTGGCCTTTTCGCTCTCCTCGCGCTCCCGCTCCTGCGCGAGCTGCGCCCAGTACAGCCATTCGAACTCGAAGCACATGGTGACCTCCTCCTCGGATGCGTGAGTCACTCATCGATTGCACGACTTCTTGTTGTGATTCGATCCTACGTCCGGGCGGAGGGCATGGCAACCCACGCGGATGTTGCGCTGCGGCAGATCAACGGGACCGAACGGCCAGTCTCTGCGAACGGCTGGTCGACCGAATAGCGGTGGTCACGAGGGCGGCGCCGACCAGGAGCTGGAAGACCGTCGAGGGCTCGGGGACGGCCGTGACGGTCAGCTTGCCGGAATACCCCGCCGTAAGTTCGGACGGCGTCGTACCGGCGATGGTCAACAGGTACTGCTGCGCGGCGGTCGGGCTGGTGGCGAGAACGCGCGTGAACGCGACGGTCTCGGCGGCATCGTCCGCTACCAGCAGGCTGTAGATGCCGCTGTCGCGGACGAAGAGCTTGATCGTGAGCGGAACGGGGGACTGGGCGTCGTTCACATTCTCGAATTCGAACAGGACGCTCACCGTCAGGCCGGGCGTGCCCGGGTCCACCAGATCGAAGTCGTACTCGTCCGCGAGAGTCACTCCGCCGTCGAAGACCGTATCGCCGGCCAGCCGGCCTTGAAAGTCCGGCCTGGAAGCGTCTCTTGCCGCCGCGCGATGGGGTGTGCGGCCGGTCGCCGTGGCGCCGGACGAGGATCAGTACATAAACCCGGTGAGCAGCCGAATCGCGAAGAAATCATCGCCGATCCGGAATCCCACGCCGATGCGGTCGAAGCTGAAACCGAGTATCTCGAAGGGCTTCGATGAACCGAGCGTCATGGCTATCTCGTATTGCTGATCCATTTCACGGCGATCGTTGGCATCGAGGAAGAAGTCGAGTCGATTGAAGTACGCGTAGTAGATGAAGTGGACGCCGAGGTCGGTGGGGTGCCCCATGAACTCCTTGCCCGTGGGAATGAGGAAGTTGAGCCCGGTGGAGAAGATGCCGAGATTCTGCGTCGTACCGGTCGTCGCGTTGCTGCCGGCGTAGAGCAGCGCGTTCCCCAGGACGAAGTCGAGGTCGCGCAGCGGCACGGTGTACAGGCTGCGCACGCCCACCTCCCAGATGCGCGAACTCACCGAACTGCCCAGGTCGCGTCCGTAGCCGAAGGAAACCGTCGGCCGGACCGTCCATCGCGAGGTGAGCTGTCGTTCGAACTCCACCCCCGGCAGCGCCGACACCGCCGCGAAGTTGGTGCGCTCGAGGACATCGTCGAACTGGTTCGGGATGCGATACAGGCCGACCGAAACCGGGAGCTTGAGCCGCACCCCCCAGCGATCCTCGTCGCTCTGACGCAGCGTGAAGCCGAAGGGCAGGCGCGCCACGAACACGGTCCGGTCACCGATGCTGTAGATCCCGGTGCCGAACGTGGACGCGTAGTACCAGTCGATGACCCGCTCGGAATCCCTCTGCGTGAAATCGCGCGTCTGCTGTGCGTTGGCAACAGTGCACGCCAGCAGGGCCAGCGCGCCGACGAACGCGCGACGCACGCAGGCGGAAAGCGACGCCGCAGTCTTCGACCCGGCTCCTACGAGATTCGATTGAGAGAGGGCCCGCGCGCTCCGGCTGCGCCGGCTGCCGGGGCACCGCGATGATGGAAACCGCACTAGAGCGTCGAAAGGAATCGGATCAGGGCTGTGCGGTCCGACCGAGGCAAGCGAGCGTACCGCTGCCGCGCTGCTTCGGCTTCGCCGCCGTGCCACAGTATCGCTTCTTCGAGCGTGCGTGCGCGACCGTCATGCAGAAATCGCGCACCTGATGCCACAGCATTACCCGCACCCCACAAGGGCGCCGTCCGCCAGTCGCGAGGGCCGGCCGCGAACTCCGGTCGGCCATCGGCGAGTCCGGCGCCGAGGTCGTGCAGCAACAGGTCGGTATAGGCGCCAGGGGATGCCGGCGAGATGCGCGGGACGTGGCAGCCGCCGCAATTCAGACTGGCGAAGAGCATCTCACCGCGTCGGGTCGCCGCTTCGTCGGCGGCCTGTCGCCGGGGAGCGGCCAGGGTTCGCAGCAGTGCGACCAGGTCGTCGATCTGATCGTCGCGCACTTCGGGCAGGGATGGGTGAGGCTGTCGTGCACAGGCTGACTGTGGCGAAGGGCAGTTCTGCATCGGCAACGCTGTCGAGGTGAGGCCGAGATCCTCGTGCAATGCGAGCGCGGTCTGCTCGCGCAGCGATGCCACGGTCGCCTTGTGTCCGAAGCGCCCGACCGTGCCGTCGGGCAGGCGATTGACCCTGCCGCGGATGCCGTCGCCCGCGTCGCGCGCGGCCAGAGTCTCCAGCGCCGCATCCGGTATCGATTCCAGGCGGCCGAGGCCGGAAAGCGGCGGCGGAATCCGGGCGGATACGGCCGCAGCCGGGCCCAACTCGCCGAAGGCCAGGGCCTGCATGCGGATCTGCGGCCGACGTAGGGCGATGACCGTGCCGTCGCCCAGCGTCACGGGCGTCTCGATCCAGTCGATCGTCGCGGCGCCCTCGGCCGGGACGACGCCGAGCGTGCCCTGGGTCTGCAGTTGCAGGCCGTAGGCAGGGTGGGGTTGCGGCGCTCCGCCACCGGAGGGTTCTCCTGCGGACAAGCGGAGCACCATGGCCGTCATCGGCTCGTCCGCAACCTCGGGCGGCGCGCCGCGACCGTAACCGGCATGGCAGTCCGCACACGCCTCCGCGTTCGACGTGGGCCCGCGCCCCCAGGGCCCGAAGCCGGACGGGGCAACGTACCAGCGCTGTTCGAACAGCGCTTCGCCACGGCCCACCCTCTTGTCGTCGGTTGCATCGCTTCCTGCGCCGACGTTCCAGGCAGGCGCGCTCGCAACCAACGCCGCACCGCACAGGAGTCCGATTCGTGCGGGTCGCGGTATCGCCATCTACCGGGAGTTGCCCGAACGCGCGGCTGCCGCGAATTTCGACGTCGCACGCACGAACAGGGTTTCCCACATGGATTCTTCCGACATGCCGTACAGAACGTCCACGTCCATCGGCAGCACATACCAGTCGCCGCGCTGCACTTCGGCGTCGAGCTGGCCTTCGGCCCAGCCGGCGTAGCCTGCGTAGAACCGCTGGCTCGGGGCTTCCTCGGTCTTCTTCACCAGCACGTCGAACAGCTTGCCGTCGGCCGACAGGTAGATGTCGTCGACGACCGGCAACGCCTTCACCGGATGCTCGGCCGATCGGAAGATGAACAGCAGGCCATCCGGCTGGACCGGTCCACCGGCGTGGACCATGTCCTGGCGTTCGCGCACCGCCGGATCCTGATCGAACAACTCGCCCAGCGTGGCGCCGATGGGGCGGTTCAGCACGACGCCCATGGGCCCGCTGTCCTGCGGAAACGTGACCAGCACCACGGTCTCGGAGAAATTCGGATCGTCCATGCGCGGGTGGGCGACGAGCAGCACGGCCTCGTCGCTGTCCTCGACGCCCGCCCACGCGAGCGCCGGGATCAGCACCAGCAGGGCGAGGAGCCGGATCACTCGACGATAGCCCCGTAGATGAGGTCGCGCAGCGTGATGCGGTAGTGCAGCCGGCGGGTCGGCTCGGTCGTCATGAACACCACCACGAGCTGCTCCTTCGGATCGATCCAGAATGCGGTACCGGCGTATCCGCCCCAATAGTAGTCACCGGGTGAGCCGGGCCAGGTGGACATCCCGCGATCCAGGCGCACGGCGAAGCCGAGGCCGAAACCGTAACCAGGACCCGGCAGGAACGTGCCCTTGTTGATTGCAGGATTCACATGATCGGAAGTCGCATAGGCCAGGGTGCGCGCACCGATGATGCGCTTGCCGTCGTGCGCGCCGCCGTCGAGCAACGCTTGCGCGAACTGCAGGTAGTCACCAGCCGTGCCCACCAGTCCGTGACCGCCGGCGAAGAAGACCTGCGGTTGGGTGAAGTCGATGAGTTCGGGCGTCTGGTTCGTGTACGGATCGGGCTGCGGCTGTGCGAGCCGGCCCACCTTCGCCGCCGGCAGCGAGAACGTCGTATCGGTCATGCCGAGCGGCTGGAAGATGTGTTCGTTCAGCACGACGTCGAGGGTCTTGCCGGCGGCCACTTCGACCACACGACCGAGGACATCGGTGTTGTGCCCGTACTCCCACAGCGTGCCCGGTTCCGCGACCAGCGGGATCTTGGCGAGCGCCTTGGTGAAGTCCGCCAGTACCCATTTCTGCGACCAGATGCCGGCTTCCTGATAGAGCTTCTGCACCTGCGTACGCGTGGACAGCGGCGGGCCGTAGGTGAAGCCGCCGGTGTGCCGCAGAAGGTCCTGCACGGTGATCGGCTTCTTGGCCGGTGCCGTCGTGTAGATCTGCACGCCCGACACCGGGTCGTAGACCTCCGTGGCCACCTTCATGTCCTTGAACTCGGGCAGGTACTTGGAGATGGGGTCGTTCAGCGCCAGCGCGCCGTCTTCCACCAGCGACATCGCCGCGATACTCACGATGGGTTTGGTCATGGAGTAGAGCCGGAAGATGGAATCCTCGGCGAGCGCTTCGCCCTTGGCGGCGTCCCGCATGCCCTGGGTGTTGGCGTACACGAGCTTGCCCTTGCGCGCGATCAGCGTGACCGCACCCGGAATCTCCTTCTTGTCCACCCACTGCTTCACTGTGGCGGTTATCTTCTCGAGGCGGGCGGACGACATCCCGACCTCCTCCGGCGTAGCCTTTGGCAGCGGAGCGGCGAACGCCGGCAGGGCCAGGGCGAAAGCGGCCGACAGCGCCGCGGTGCGTAGCGTGGTTCTCCTCATGATGTCCTCCGTTCTTCGGGAATGTCGAGTATAGGCCCCGCACCGGGAGGCCGGCGGTATCATCCCGTTCGCACTCCCTGGAGGACAGCGGCATGAACCTGATGGCTGAAGCGAAGGCACTCGACATCCGCACGCGCGTGAGCGCGGAAGAATGGCGGCTGCGCGTCGATCTGGCTGCGGCCTACCGGCTGATCGCGCTCAATCGCTGGGACGACCTGGTGTTCACGCACATATCCGCGCGCATTCCCGGACCGGAGCATCATTTCCTCATCAATCCCTATGGCGCGTTGTTCGAGGAGATCACTGCCTCGAGCCTGGTCAAGATCGACCTTGCCGGCAACGCGGTGATGGAAACACCGTTTGCCGTTAATCCGGCCGGCTTCGTCATCCACAGCGCGATCCACGCGGCGCGCGAGGACGCGCAATGCGTCCTGCACACGCACACCGCGGCCGGCATCGCCGTATCGGCGCAGAAGCAGGGACTGCTGCCGATCTCGCAGCAATCGATCTTTCCGCTGTCCTCGATCGCGTATCACGATTACGAAGGCGTGGCGCTCAGAGACGACGAGAAGCCGCGGCTGGTGCGCGATCTCGGCGACAGCGCCTATCTCATCCTGCGCAACCACGGGCTCCTGACCGTGGGGCCAACCATTCCCGATGCGTTCCTGGCGATGTACACGCTGCAGCGCGCCTGCGAGATCCAGATCGCCGCACAGGGTAACGGCGCCGAGCTGATCCCGGTGCCGCAGTCGATCGTCGACAGCGCCGGCGAGTTCCGACGCACCGCGACCCGCGGCCTCGGCGGCCAACTGGTCTGGCCTGGTCTGCTGCGCAAGCTCGACCGGATCGATCCGGGCTACGCGGAATAGCAAAGCGATCCGACGCTCCTCTCGCCCACCATGTTCGAATCGCTGATCGAGCAGCGGATCCTGGAAGCGCAAGCGCGCGGCGAGTTCGATCGCCTGCCGGGCGCAGGGCGGCCGATGGATCTGGACGAGGATCCCTTGGTGCCCGATGATCTGCGGGTGGCTTGGCGCGTGCTCAAGAACGCAGGCTTCGTTCCGCCCGAAGTGGAAGCGTTGCGGCGGCTGCGCGATGCGGCCGCCGAAGTGGATCGGGCTGCCGACGGCACGGCGAAGGAGCGCGCGCTGCGCAAGCTGCAGGCACTTTCGCTAGCTCTGGCGGAAGCGCGCCCGGGCCGCCAGCGGGGCCTCCTCGTGGAGCCGCACTATTACGCCAAGATCGTGAGCAAACTCGCGTAATGGCCGAAGCCGCACCGAACACCCCCCAGTTGTACGCCATGGGCGATCGCGCGTTGGTGGCCGAGTTCGGCCGCAGCCTCAATGCCGGCGTGAACGCGCGGGTGCGCGCCGCGGCGGAGCATCTGCTGGCCCACCGCCTGCCGGGCATGACCGATGTCGCGCCGGCTTTTGCTGCGCTCACCGTGCATTTCGATCCGCTCCAGGTGGCGGCCCACTATCGCACCACCGACCCGGTCGAGGCGATGCGCACCGCACTCCAGCATGCGCTCACCAAGGCGCCGGACCTGCCGAAGCGCAAGTCGCGCAGCATCGAGATCCCGGTCTGCTACGGTGGCGAATTCGGCGAAGACCTGCGCCTCGTTGCGCAGCACAGCGGTCTTTCCGAGGAGGCCGTGATCGAGGCCCACGCCGCGCCCGACTATCACGTCTACACCCTCGGCTTCCTGCCGGGGTTCGCCTATCTGGGCGGCCTCGACCGGCGGCTCGTGACGCCACGGCTGGAGTCGCCGCGCAAGCGGGTGCCGGCGGGCAGTGTCGGCATCGGCGGCGACCAGACCGGCGTCTACCCGTTCGAGACCCCGGGCGGCTGGAACCTGATCGGGCGCACGCCGATCACGCTGTTCCAGTTCGACGAGCAGGCGCACGCCGTCATCGAGCCCGGCGACCGCGTGCGCTTCGTCGCCATCGGGGCGCGCGATTTCCAATTGTTGCGCGACAAGCGCTGAGCGCCGCTGATCCGGACACGCAATCCGATGGGCATCCAGATCGAACATCCCGGCCTGCTGACCACCCTCCAGGATCTCGGCCGTACCGGACTGCAGCACCTCGGTGTTCCCGTCAACGGCGCGATGGACGAGACCTCGCACCGGATGGCGAATCTGCTCGTCGGCAACGCCGAGGACGAAGCGACGCTCGAGATCACTCTCAGCGGACCGCGGCTGCATTTCCAGGAGGACGCCGTCATCGCGGTGTGCGGCGCGAACATGGCACCCATGATCGACGGCGAGCCGCTGCCGATGTGGCGACCGGTGCGTGTGCGCGCGGGTGTGCGCGTGCTGTTCGGCCGACCCCAGATCGGTTGTCGTGCCTATCTGGCGGTCGCGGCCGGGTTCGACGTGCCCGCCGTGATGGGCAGCCGATCGACGGCCGTGCGCGGCGCCTATGGCGGCTTCAACGGCCGCGCCTTGCGCAAGGGCGACGTCCTGCCGCTGCGCTCACCCGAGGAAGCGCACACCGCCCGTTGGGTCGGTCTGCTCGCCCATAAACAGAACCGGTTCGCCTTTCCGAACTGGTCGGTGAGCCGTCACAAGATGCCCTATCGCGTGACGCCGCAGCCGTTGCGCATCCTGCCCGGGCGGCATTGGCAGAACTTCCCGGTGGCGATGCGGGAACAGCTCGTCGCGGCGGAGTACCGGGTGGGCAATGACTCGGATCGCATGGGCTATCGGCTGTCGGGTCCGGCGCTGGATGCGCGGCGCAGCCACGACGTGCTGTCGGAAGGCATGGTGACCGGCGCGGTGCAGGTGCCGCCGGGCGGACAGCCCATCATCCTTATGGCCGATCATCAGACCACCGGGGGCTATCCGGTGATCGCGGTGGTGATCGGCGTCGATCTGCCGGTGGTGGCGCAACTGGCGCCCGGCGAGACCTTGCGCTTCAAGCTCGCGACCCAGGAGGAAAGCTACGCGGCCGCGATCGCGCGCGAGCAGCAGCTGGAACTGGTGCGCCAGGCGCTGGCCGTGCGGTTGCGATGAACGCGCACGTGGATCTGAACGCCGATGTCGGCGAAGGCATGGGTGACGACGCGGCGCTGCTCGACATCGTCACGTCGGCGAACATCGCGTGCGGTCTGCATGCCGGCGATGCGTACTCCATGGCCAGGACTGTCGAACTGTGCATGGCGCGCGACGTCGCCGTCGGCGCGCATCCGTCGTTCGACGATCGCGAGGGCTTTGGCCGCCGCGACATGCACCTTGCACCGGCTGAGGTGCGCGCGCTGGTGTTGCGGCAGGTGGAAACGTTGGCTGCAATCGCCGGCAAGGCCGGTGCCGCACTGAAACACGTGAAGGCGCACGGTGCGCTCTACAACATGGCAGCGCGCGACCCGGAGCTCGCCCGGGCCATTGCGGCTGCGGTGCGCGAGTTCGATCCCAGCCTGCTGCTGGTGGGCCTCGCAGGCAGCGAGCTCGTGGCCGCGGGCGAAGCTGCAGGTCTGCGGGTCGCGAACGAGGTGTTCGCCGATCGCGCCTACCGGCGCGATGGCGCGCTCGTGTCACGGACCCAGCCGGGTGCGCTGATCGAAGAGGCGGAACTCGCGGTCGCCCGTGCGCTCGACATGGTCAGGACTTCGACCGTGCGGAGCATCGACGGGGCGATCGTGGCGCTGCGGGCCGAAACGATCTGCGTGCATGGCGACACGCCCGGCGCTGCGGCGATGGCCGCCAAGCTGAAGGCGGCCCTGACCGGCGCCGGTGTGGTGGTACACGCGCCGTGAACCGCCACCGCACGCTGTAGTCGAACTGCCGAGTCGCAGAAGGAGAATGGCATGGACAGGATCGCGGCTGCATTGCTGCTCGTCTTCGCCGGCGGATGCGTTGCCGATGCCAAGCGAGCCGAGCAGATGGCCGATCCGGCCTTCCGCTCGGCACATCTTCTTTGCCACCAGAGGATGATGGCTTCGAGCACCGTGGGTTGGGGCATGACGCCCAACCGGCACATCTATCTCATGTGCATGAAGGACAAGGGCTTCGACGTCTGAGGGGCTTCGACGTCTGAGTGTGACCGTTGGCACGTGCGGACGGCGCCGGCTGCAGGCTCGCACGGAGCGACGAATGTTCCCGCGGCGTCAGGCCCGTGCGAGGATGGACTCGGGTGGGACGTAGGGCACGCGGAGATCGTCCGCGAGTGCGCGGTACGTGATGCTCCGGCCGGCCACCTGGAGGCCACTCAGCAATCCGGCATTCTCTGCGAGTGCGCGACGCCATCCGAGATCGGCAAGCTGGGTGACGAAGGGCAGCGTGGCCTGGGTGAGCGCCAGCGTGGCGGTGCGGGCGACAGCACCCGGCATGTTCGGCACGCAGTAGTGCAGTACGCCTTCCTCGACGTAGATCGGTTCCGCATGGGACGTGGGCCGCGACGTCTCGGCGCAGCCGCCCTGATCGATACCGACATCCACGAACACCGAGCCCGGACGCATCGCTCGCAGCATCTTGCGCGTGACCAGTTTGGGCGAGAGTTTGCCGGGCACCAGCACGGCACCGACGACGAGGTCGGCAGCCGCCACATGGCGGCCGATCGCTTCGGGTTCGGCGTAGCAGGTCTTGAGGCGCGGCCCGAAGATCTCCTCGAGTTGGCGCAGTCGCGGCAGGCTCACGTCGAACAGCGTCGCATCGGCACCGAGCCCGACCGCTGCCCAGGCCGCGTGGGTGCCGACGGTACCGCCGCCCAGGATCACCACCTTGCCCGGCGGCACGCCGGGAATACCGGGTAGCAGAACGCCGCTGCCGCCTTGCGGCAGCATCAGCGCCCATGCACCCATCTGGATCGACAGGCGGCCGGCGATCTCGGACATGGGGACCAGCAGCGGCAGTGCGCCCCGTGCGTCGGTCACGGTTTCATAGGCGATGCCGATCGCGTTTGCCGACAGCAAACCGGCCGCCACGTCGGGACACGTGACGAGGTGCAGGTACGTGAACAGCACGAGTCCCTCGCGAAAGAATCCCAGCTCCGCGGACTGCGGCTCCTTCACCTTCACCACCAATTCGCAGCCCCATGCCTCGGCTGCGGTCCCCACGATTCGGGCGCCGGCGGCGACGTAGGCTTCGTCCGCGAAACCGATGTGGGCGCCGGCCTGGGACTGCACCACGACTTCATGGCCCCGACCCGTCAGCAGTGCCGCACCCGCGGGTGTCAGGGCGACGCGATACTCGTGATTCTTGATTTCCTTCGGGATGCCGATGCGCATGTCGGGGACTATCTCCTCTGATGTTGCGGATGCATGCGCGTCACCAGCATATTGGCCGTCGCAGGCATGCCCGGTAGCATTGCGCGCATTATCCCTCCGCGCCGCACGCGCGGGCGCAGTCGGATCGAGATCGCGTGGAACGGAGCGTTGCCGCGGTGTTTCCGACGGCGTGTCGGGACAACGCGACCAGGGTTCCCAGGATCAGACTCTCCTCAGGCATGCCGAAGCGGTTGCAGCGCTGCGCCTTCATGGGCGCGATCCTGTCGTGCTGTTTCGCAGGTTCGATCCACGCGTCGGACTCCGCAGGCGATCGCTACATCGGTCTCGCGTTCGAGAACGATCTCTTCGCGCACGTCGACGACTACTACTCGAACGGGATCCGCCTCACCTACCTGTCCGCGAAGAACGACGTGTGGCACTGGCTGCGCAAGACGGCGAGCCTCATGCCCATGATCGACGCGGATGCCGACATGCGCATGGAGCATGCACTCGGTCAGGAGATCTACACGCCGCACGATCTGTCGGCCGCACCGCCGGATCCGAACGACCGGCCCTACGCGGGCTGGCTGTACTACTCGCTCGGCGTCACGGCCGAGCAGGAAAAGGTGCTGGACCAGTTGCAGCTCACCGTCGGCATCGTGGGTTCCGATGCCCATGCCGACGCGGTGCAGAGAACCGCGCACCATCTGTTCGGCGGGGAGGTGCCCAAGGGCTGGGACTACCAGCTCAAGAACGAGCCGGGCATCAACGCCGGATACTTCAGGACCTGGCGCAGGGCCTTCGAGGCGCGGACCGACGGCTACGAGTTCGACGTTTCCCCCTATCTCGGCGGCATGATCGGAAACGTTTCGACCTACGCCGCCGGGGGCGTCACGGCACGCTTCGGGCGCAATCTCCCGCTGGACTACGGATTGCCACGGGTACAGCCGAGCATGCCGGGCGCTTTCTATTTCAAGCCGGAGACCGGATTGCACTGGTACCTGTTCGGCAGCGTCGCGGGTCGGCTGGTTGCGCGCAACATCTTCCTCGAAGGCAACACCTTCGAGCGCGGGCCGGGTGTCGATCCGCGTCCCTACGTGGTGGACGTCAGCCTCGGTGTCGTGGTCGCGTGGTCGCGCTGGCGCGTTGCGTACACGCACATCCTGCGCACCCAGGAGTTCAACGAACAGAACGGCGAGACGCGGTTCGGGGCGTTGAGCGTTTCGTACCGGTGGTGAAGGGCGAAACCCGTGTGGCCGGTAACGCCTCTCCCGGCGCCGTCGGCTGCTGCTGAACCCGCCGCGATGGGCGGGGTTTGCACGCCCCGGCGAAGCCGGGGCGCCCACTCATCGTGCCCTCAACCGCCTACGACTTCCTGTTTCTGCTCCCCGAGCCCGTCGATGCCGACGCGCATCACGTCGCCTGCCTTCAGGAACTGAGGATTCGGCTTCATGCCCATGCCCACACCGGGCGGGGTGCCGGTGGTGATGATGTCGCCGGGCTTCAGCGTGTAGAGGAAGCTCACGTACGCGATCAGCTGGCGCACGGTGAAGATCATGGTCTTGGTGGAACCGGTCTGCGCGCGCTGGCCGTTCACGTCCAGCCACATGGCGAGGTTCTGCGGATCGCCGATCTCGTCGCGCGTGACCAGCCACGGGCCGATCGGACCGAAGGTGTCGAAGCCCTTGCCCTTGTCCCAGGTCTGGCCGCGCTCGAGCTGCCATTCGCGCTCGGACACATCGTTGCAGATCATGTATCCGGCGACGTAGTCGAGGGCATCGGCTTCCGACACGCTCTTCGCGGTCTTGCCCATCACGAAGGCGAGTTCCACTTCCCAGTCGCCCTTGACCGAGCCGCGCGGCAGGACCACGGTGTCGTTCGGGCCGCTGATGCAGGACGTGGCCTTGGTGAACACCACGGGCTCCTTCGGAATCGGCATGTTCGATTCCTTCGCGTGGTCGGAGTAGTTGAGACCGATCGCGATGAACTTGCCGACGTTGGCCACGGGCGGGCCGAAGCGCGGCGAACCGGACACCTTGGGCAGCGACTCGAGGTTCAGTGCGCGCAGCTTTGCGAGCGACGCGTCGGACAGCGTGCTGCCGTCGATGTCACGGATGACGCCGGACAGATCGCGGATCGCTCCGCTCGCGTCCAGTACGCCCGGTTTTTCCTGCCCGGCATCGCCGAATCGAACCAGTTTCATGGTGCTGTCTCCCCAATCAAATGCAGGAAAGATCCTGCTTTTCGTCGAATGTGTGGATGAAGAATCAGATGGTGATGCCGCCGTCGCAGATCACGGCCTGCCCGGTCATGAAGATCGATTCGTCCGAAGCGAGATAGACGGCGAGGCCGGTCATCTCGTCGGGCGTGGCAAGACGCCCCATGGGCTGGCGCGCGATGAAGTCCTTGCGTGCCTGCTCGGGGTCGGCGAAGGCGTTGATGCGATCCCCGAGCGATGGCGTGTCGACCGTGCCGGGGCAGATGGCGTTCACGCGGATGCCGCGTTTGACGTAGTCGATGGCAAGCGCCTTGGTCATGCCGATCACGGCGGCCTTAGACGTGCCGTACACGAACCGGTTGGCGATGCCCTTGATGCTGCCGGCCACCGACGCCACGTTGATGATGGAACCGCGACCCGCGGCGAGCATGCCCGGCAGGAACGAGCGGATCACGACGTAGTGGCTGCGGACGTTGAGATTCATGGAGAAATCCCAGTCCTGGTCGGAGCACTCCTGGATGGTGCCGTGGTGCACGAAGCCCGCGCAATTGAAGAGGATGTCCGGCGTGCCGACCTCTTTCGCGATGGCCGCGACATCGGCATCCTTCAGCACGTCGAGCTTGCGCACCTCGATGCCGGCGGTGCCCTTCAACTCCGCGAGCTTCGCTTCGTTGATGTCCGTTGCCCAGACCCTGGCGCCCTCGCGCGCATAAGCGAGTGCCACGGCGCGCCCGATACCCTGTGCCGCCGCGGTGACGAACGCGGTCTTGCCTGCGAGCCTCCCCCCCAAGTCGATCCCCTCGTGCGAATTTTTTCGAGCCGTGAAGTATGCCACAGCACCGCACCTCGACCGGGCCGCGGCTCGTGGGCAGTCGCCAGACGGGTCTTGAGAGTGCCGGCGCCCACGTCCGAGGCGGCCCCCAGGGCGCCCGGCATATAATCGCCTTCCATTCCGGCGACAGGCGACGGCGGACGCGAAGGGCGCGTCGACCGCGACCGTCGGACCGAGCCACGAAGGAGAGCCTCATGCTGCAAGCCGCCGATCTGACCATACGCCTGAACGCCGCGGACGATGTCGTCATCGCGCGCGTCGACCTGCCCGAGGGTACCGAGATCATCAAGGAGAAGATCCGTACGACCGTGCGGGTTCCCGCGGGCCACAAGGTCGCCACCCACGACATCGGCGAAGGCAGCCCGGTGCGCCGCTACAACCAGATCATCGGTTTCGCCTCGCGGCCCATCAAGGCAGGCGAGCACGTGCACGTCCACAATCTCAGCATGGGCAACTTCGAGCGCGATTACGCGTTCGGGGCCGACTACAAGCCCACCCAGTTCGTCGCCGACCCGGCCACCTTCGAGGGTTACGTGCGCAAGGACGGCCGCGTCGCCACCCGCAACTACATCGGCGTGGTGTCGAGCGTGAACTGTTCCGCGCACGTTTCGCGCATGATCGCGAAGCACTTCACCGACGAGATCCTGGCCGACTATCCCAACGTCGACGGCATCGTCCCGATCACCCACAAGACCGGCTGCGGTCATGCCTCGGAAGGCGAGCCCGTGCAGATCCTGCGCCGCGTCCTGGGCGGTTACGCGACCCATCCGAACATGTTCTCGACGCTCATGATCGGCCTGGGCTGTGAGGCGAACCAGATCAACGACCTGCTCGCTGCCCAGGGCTTGAAGCGCACCGACCAGCTGAAGGCCTTCACCATCCAGGAGACCGGGGGCACGGGCAAGACCGTGAAGGAGGGCATCGCGCGCATCATGGAAATGCTGCCCGAAGCGAACAAGGTGGGCCGCAGCACTGTGCCTGCGAGCCACCTGATGCTCGGCCTGCAATGCGGCGGCTCGGACGGCTACTCGGGCATCAGCGCCAACCCGGCGCTCGGTGCGGCGGTGGACCTGCTGGTACGCCACGGCGGCACGGCGATCCTCTCGGAAACGCCGGAGGTCTATGGTGCCGAACACCTGCTCACGCGCCGCGCCGTGTCGCGTGAAGTGGGCGAGAAGCTGGTGAAGCGCATCAAGTGGTGGGAGCAGTACACCGAACGCCTCGGCGGCGAGATGAACAACAATCCCTCGCCCGGCAACAAGGCCGGCGGCCTCACCACCATCCTGGAGAAATCGCTGGGCGCCGTCGCCAAGGGCGGTACCACCGCGATGGTCGACGTGTACGAATACGCCGAGCGCGTGACCGCCAAGGGCTTCGTGTTCATGGATACCCCCGGCTATGACCCGGTGTCGGCGACCGGCCAGGTGGCGGGCGGGGCGAACATGATCTGTTTCACCACCGGCCGCGGCTCCGCCTACGGCTGCAAGCCGTCGCCCTCGCTCAAGCTCGCGACCAACTCGGCGCTCTTCAACCGTCAGGAAGAGGACATGGACATCAACTGCGGCGTGATCGTAGACGGCAAGGCGTCCATCGAGGAAGTGGGCCGGCAATTCTTCGAGCTGATCCTGAAGACGGCTTCGGGCCAGAAGTCGAAGAGCGAGCAGTGGGGCTACGGCGAGGACGAGTTCGCGCCCTGGATCCTGGGCCCCACCATGTAGCTGGACGTATCGGGGCGCGCGACGGCAGCGCCCCGCCCTCGAAGGAGCGATGCAATGGCGGACGATTTCGGTTCCAAGGACCTGATGGACTTCTTCCAGAAGATGTGGAACCCGACGTCGTTCCCGATCCCCGGCATGTTCCAACCCACGATGAACGTGGAGGACGTGGAGAAGAAGATCACCGAACTCGAGGCGGTCGAGAACTGGCTCAAGATGAACCTGTCGTTCCTGCAGATGACCATCAAGACCCTGCAGATGCAGAAGTCGGCGCTCGACGCCATCCACGAAACGGCGAAGGCGGCGAGCAGCGGCAACGATGCGGCTTAACGCGCCGACGCCGCCGGTCTTTCCGGCGCCGGACACGGTGCCGGTGCGCGGCGTGGACGGTTCGCGCATCGTCCAGCCGGTGAACAACGAGGAGACCGGCAATCGCGAACCGCCTGCTCCTCCCCGGACACCCACACCCTACCGGCCGCTACCCGGGCAACCCGGGTTTCTCGAGCAGCGCGACCTGGCGCGGCGCACCGTCGAACGCCGTCGGGAGCGACGTGCGGTGATGCTCGACACCCGCTCCGGGCAGGACCGTCGCAAGCAGTCGCGCCGTCAGGCCGACGACACGCCACCATCGGTGAGCATCAAGGCCTGAGTCGTCCGGGCGCCGTGTAAGGCAGGCGAAAGCTTCGCCATGCAGCATGCGCTCCGCACTCCGCGGTGCATGAGCGGAACGTGTGGGCCGCGCCCGACGCTACTGGTCTCCCTTGGCGCGGCCCTAATTTTCACCCGCTGTCAAAGCGGCGGCAGTGCGACGCCGATCTGCTCGAGAATGCCGCGCGGCGCGCCGCCGGGGATCGGATCCGGCCGCAATTCGGTCAGTAGCCCATCGACGACACGGTAGCGGAAGTATTGCTCCGGGATCCGCACCTTGCGGCCCGTCGGCGCGATCGGCGGCAGGCCCGGGAACACGAACACGCCGAGGTGCGTGCCGCTCTGTCGCCATTTGACGGCGAGCAGGTCGCCGTGCCACTCGGGCGGATCGTGGTCGTAGTTCCAATCGGGGAAACCGGTGTACAGCGCCCGCAGGAACGGCAGGAACTCGGGTTTGGTCAGCACCTTGCCCGATGAATGCACCTGCAGCGAGTCGGCCATGGTCGCGCCGATGCGGTCCACGTCGTGCGCCTTGAGGCCGGCGATGTACTCGAGAAAGACCGGCGGAACTTCCTTCACGTCTGCAACCCCACGATTTGACTGATTACCGGCAGATCGCTGCCGTCGTCGAATTCCGCACCGGCCGCGACGCCGGCACGGGCGATGCGCTCCACGTCGTCCGTGCCGTCGAACAGCGCGAACATCGCACCGAGCGCGTAGTCGGCCCCGGAGCCGATCGCCCAGAAACGCGGCAGCGATTCCACGTCCCGCGCTGGTGTGACGTGGAAGATGCCGCGCGGGCCCGCGATCAGCGCGGTCATCCGGGTGGTCTTGTAGGCATCGTCGGAATCCTTGCGCGGGTTCAGGTGGTATTCCTCCTCGAGCACCGCGTGCATCCGCCGCCAGGTTTCGAAGATTTCGGCCGGGGTGTCGAGCTTCACGTCGTCCGGATGGCGGTCGAAATAGCTCGCGAGCACGGTGTTGTGCACCGAGTAGCCCACCGTGCCGATCCACATGTCGCGGAACGGGAACAGCTTGCCCGGGGACTCGGCGTAGCGCGCCTTCTGCTTGAGCGAACCGAAGGTGGCGAGCGTGTCGCAGGCGATGCAGGCCTGCGTGCCCTTCCGGACGGCGACGATGGTCGACATCAGCGGGGCTTCTCTGCGAAGCGCGCGACCGCGGCCACCAGGTGCGCGCGGATGCCCGGTTCCCACGCGGAATGGCCCGCGTCCGGAACGACGATCAGTTCCGCTTCCGGCCATGCCGCCTTGAGGTCGAAGGCCGACACGGCCGGGCACACCATGTCGTAGCGTCCCTGCACGATGACGCAGGGCAGGTGGCGGATCCGGCCCACGTTGGCGAGCAGGCTGTCGCGTGGCAGGAAGATGTCGTGCGCGAAGTAGTGTGCCTCGATGCGTGCGAGACCGAGCGCGACGCCGTCATCGCCGAAGTGCCGCATCGCATCCTCGCTCGGCATCAAGGTGGAGCACGCTCCTTCGTACAGGCTCCAGGTGCGCGCGGCCGGAAGATGCACGGCAGGATCGGGATCTTCCAGGCGTCGGCGATAGGCGGCCAGCAGATCGTCGCGTTCTGCGGCAGGGATGTACTCCGCGAAGTTGCGCCAGACGTCCGGAAACACGCTACGCATGCCGTACAGGAACCATTCGATCTCGGACGGGCGGCAGAGGAAGATGCCGCGCAGGACGAATCCCAGACACCGTTCCGGATGTGCTTCGCCGTACGCGAGCGCCAGCGTGGAACCCCACGAGCCGCCGAAGATCAGCCAGCGCTCGACGCCGAGATGCCGGCGCAGGCGCTCGATGTCGGCGATCAGCAGCGGGGTGGTGTTGTCCTCGATCGCGCCAAGCGGCGTCGAACGCCCGGAGCCGCGCTGATCGAAGATCACGATGCGGTAGCGCGCAGGATCGAAGAACCGGCGGTGCGACGGGCTGGCTCCGGACCCGGGTCCGCCGTGCAGGAACACCACCGGGATGCCGTCGGGGTTTCCGCTCACCTCCCAGTACATCGCATGGCGCGCATCGAGCGGCATGCGGCCCGACGCGTGCGGTTCGATCTCGGGAAACAGCTCGGTGCGCGGGGCGCCGGAGGCAGGGTCGTTCATCCGTGTCATGTCAGAGACGGCGCACGCTGAAGCCGCGTGCCTTCAGCAGAGCAACCAGGCCGGTGCTCCCGGTCAGGTGGCCGGCGCCGACACCCACCAGGACCACCTCGGACCCGCTCAGCATCTGCACGACCTTGTCGGCCATCGCCCGATTGCGCCGGTCGAACAGCGCATCCTGCAGTTCACGGGAAGCGCGCGCCGGCATCGCCTTCATCTCCCGGGTGGCGGCGTCGTCCAGCTTCTCGGCGTTCCCGGTCCGCCACGCGTCGACCATGGATTCGAGATCGCGCTGCAGCGATCCGGACCGGATCCCCCTCACGGTGCTCTCCAGCATGGCCAGCTGGGTTTCCTTCGGCATGCCGTCCAGCATCGCGAGCTGGAACGCCATGGACTCGAGTTCGACGACGCGCTTGCCGTCGCGGCGCGCACGGTTGACCAGGTGCAAGTCGACCCCGAGCGTGGCGTCGAAGCCCAGCCGCGCAGCCTCCATCATGGTGAGCGTCATGGACACCATGTAAGGCTTCATGCTCTGGGCCAACTCGATCGGCAGACCATTGGAGTCCAGCGTCGCACGCAGTTCCTGGAACAGCGCCGGCGGGATGTTGCGTTCCAGCGTTTCCGGCGGTTGATACATCACCGTGCTCATGGCCAGGATCAGCGCCGCGGGGTCGCCGGGATCGGCCTCGAGCGCGAGCACCCGGGAGCGGGCGTAGGCGCTTTCCACCGCCGGCGGCAACGGGTACATCGAGGCGTTGCCCACGTGGATCGTTCCGAGCAGGTAGACCGTGGTGGTCTTCGACGTCGCCTCCCAGAGCAGCGGCGTACTGCCCTGTGCTAGGGCCGGCGCAATGCCGGATGACGCCAGCCACGCAACGGCGATCCACAACAGTCGGGTGATCAAGTCGCGATTCCTCCTCGCGCCGGGGACCGCGTGGGTACGCGGTCCATCGAAGGTCGGCGCGTATAATCCCGGCCTTCCGTTCGCTGCGCAAGAACTCCTCCTCCATGGACGAATCGCTGAAGAAGTCCGCGCTCGACTATCACCGCGTTCCCGCCCCCGGCAAGATCTCCGTCACTCCCACCAAGGCACTCATCACCCAGCGCGATCTCGCGCTCGCCTATTCCCCGGGGGTCGCATTTGCCTGCAACGAGATCGTTGCGGATGCCGGCAACGCGCGCGCCTATACCTCGCGCGGCAACCTGATCGGTGTCGTGACCAACGGCACTGCCGTCCTGGGCCTCGGGCCCATCGGACCGCTGGCCGCCAAGCCGGTGATGGAGGGCAAGGCGGTGCTCTTCAAGAAATTCGCCGGCATCGACTGCTTCGACATCGAGATCGACGAGCGCGATCCGGACAAGCTGGTCGACATGATCGCTGCGCTCGAGCCGACCTTCGGTGGCATCAACCTGGAGGACATCAAGGCGCCGGAATGCTTCTACATCGAGCGCCAGCTGCGCCGGCGCATGAAGATTCCGGTATTCCACGACGACCAGCACGGCACGGCCATCATCGTGGGCGCCGCGTTGTTGAACGGCCTCAAGGTGGTCGAGAAGGACATCGCCAAGGTGAAGCTGGTCGTCTCCGGCGCCGGCGCTGCGGCGCTTGCCTGTCTCGACCTGCTGGTGCAGCTCGGCGTCGACAAGCGGAACATCGTCGTCACCGACATCGCGGGCGTCGTCTACACCGGCCGCAAGGAGGAGATGGACGACAACAAGGTGCGCTACGCGATCGACACCAAAGCTCGCACGCTCGCCGAGGTCATGCCGGGCGCCGATGTCTTCCTCGGTCTGTCCGCCGGCGGCGTGTTGAAGCCGGAGATGGTGCAGTCGATGGCGGCGCACCCGATCATCCTGGCGCTTGCCAATCCGACCCCCGAGATCATGCCCGACATCGCGAAGTCGGTGCGGCCGGATGCGGTGATCGCCACTGGCCGTTCCGACTTCCCGAATCAGGTGAACAACGTGCTGTGCTTCCCGTTCATCTTCCGCGGGGCATTGGACGTCGGTGCGACGACCATCACCGAAGAGATGAAGCTGGCGGCGGTCCGTGCCATCGCCGATCTGGCGATGGCGGAACAGTCCGAGATCGTCGCGAGCGCGTACAGCCAGGAGGATCTGCGGTTCGGCCCCGAGTACCTGATCCCCAAGCCCTTCGACCCGCGCCTGATCGTGCAGATCGCGCCGGCCGTCGCTCAGGCCGCGATGGAAAGCGGCGTGGCGACGCGCCCCATCAAGGACTTCGCGGCGTATCGCGAACAGCTGATGAACTTCGTCTACCACTCCGGCCTCATCATGCGGCCGGTGTTCGCGGCGGCGAAGCGCAACCCGAAGCGGGTCGTGTTCGCCGAAGGCGAAGAGGAACGTGTGCTCCGGGCGGTGCAGGTCATCGCCGACGAAGGTCTCGCGAAGCCCATCCTGGTGGCGCGACCCGAGGTGATCCAGCCGCGGATCGAGCGGTTCGGCCTGCGCATCCAGGCCGGCCGCGATTTCGAGCTGGTGAACCCGAACTCGGATCCGCGCTTCCGTACCTATTGGCAGGCCTACTACAACCTGATGCAGCGCAGGGGTGTCTCGGTCGAGCTCGCGAAGCGCGACGTCATCCGCCGCACCACGCTGATCGCCGCCCTGATGGTGCGGCTGGGGGATGCGGACGCGATGATCTGCGGCACCTATGCCGAGCACCACAAGCACCTCGAGACCGTGTCCGATGTGATCGGCCTGCGGCCCGGCGTGAAACGGTTCGCAGCGATGAACATGCTGATCCTGCCCACGCGCACGCTGTTCATCTGCGATACCTACGTGAACCGGGATCCGACGGCCGAGGAACTGGCCGAGATGACGCTGCTCGCCGCGGAGGAGGTGCGCCGCTTCGGCCTCGTGCCGAAGGTGGCATTGCTGTCGCACTCCAATTTCGGCAGCGTCGATTCGCCTTCGGCGGCCAAGATGAGTCGGGCGCGCGAGATTCTGGAACGGCTCGATCCCAACCTCGAAGTGGAAGGCGAAATGCATGGCGATGCCGCCCTGTCGGAGGAGATCCGCATGCGGCTCTTCCCGAACTCCCGGCTGCGCGGCGAGGCCAACCTGCTGATCATGCCGACTCTGGATGCGGCGAACATCTCGTTCAACCTGCTCAAGATCACCAGCGGTGACGGCATCACCGTCGGGCCGATCCTGCTCGGGGCTGCGAAGACGGCCCACATCGTCACGCCCACGGCGACCGTGCGGCGGCTCGTCAACCTGACCGCACTCGCATCCGTCGACGCGGCGTCGCAACGGTCTTGAAATGAGAACACGTGTCGCCGTCGTCACCGGCGGCAACAAGGGCATCGGCCTCGAGATCTGCCGGCAGCTCGCCGCGCAGGGTTTGCGCGTCGTGCTGACGTCGCGCGACGAGAAGAAGGGTCACGCGGCTGCAAAGGCATTGTCGAAGACCGGCGGTGAGATCGGTTTCCATACGCTCGACGTGACCGACCCGGCGCAGATCGCCAGACTGGCGGAATGGGTCGAGCGCGAGTTGGGTGGCGCGGACGTGCTCGTGAACAACGCGGGCATCCTGATCGACGGGCGCTCGGCGAGCGTGCTCTCGGTAGATCCGGAAGTCTTCCACGAGACGCTCGAGACGAACTTCTTCGGTCCGCTGCGCCTTGCCCAGGCGCTCGTACCCGGGATGGTGAAACGGCGCTACGGTCGCGTCGTCAATCTGTCGAGCGGTCTCGCGCAACTGGGCGAGATGGGCGACGGTACGCCGTCCTATCGCACCTCGAAGGCCGCGCTCAACACCTTGACCCGCATGCTCGCGGCGGCAACGCGCGACCAGGGCGTGCTGGTGAATTCCATGTGTCCTGGCTGGGTCCGCACCGACATGGGCGGGCCGAACGCGTCGCGCAGCGTGGAGCAGGGAGCCGATACGGCTGCCTGGTTGGCCACTTTGCCGGAGGACGGACCGACCGGCGGATTCTTCCGCGACCGCAAGCCGATCGCCTGGTAGCCTTCGCCGGACCGTTCCACGGGGCTGACCCTGTCGGAGGGGGGGCTCACCTCAGCGACCGCGCGCGGGCGAGTCGAGGTCGTCGTCCTTGCGTTCGATGCCGGCGAGGGCGCGAGCTTTCGCCACGTAGTGCTGCGCTGCCTCCTCGCGCCCGAGCCGACAACGCTTCTGCGCATCGTCGATGAGAGGCGCCAACTGCAGCTTCTGCTGCTCGGTGAGGCGCACGCCTTTCAGGTCGCTGCCGATCAGCTCGAGTTCGAGACGACAGTCCGCCTGCGCCGCAGCGACGACGAGCAGGGTGAGCGCTGCCCCAGTGCTATGAAAAAGCCCCGCGAACCTGCGTCCGCGGGGCTTCGGCGACACGCTCGAAGCGAACAACTTCAGATGCCGAGGATCTTTCTCGCCTTTGCGAGGGCGTCGACGGCTTCCTGATGCTTGCCGGCCTTGTGCAGTGCTTCGCCGTCGGCACGCAGCTTGGTGACTTCGGCCATATCCGCGGCCGCCAGCTGAGGTTTTTTCGCGAGGGCGTCGTCGATGGCCTTCATGTCGGCCGGACAATGCATCGCGAACACGGTGCCGCTCGCCAGGGCGAGCGTGGCTGCGGCGAACAGGGTGCGGATCTTCATGGGGGTCTCCTCGAATGCGGCAGGTTCCGGTCACCTGCGGCGGAATGTCGCAGCCCGGAATGACGCGGAGTATAGCCACGCCGCCCGGTTCGACAACTTCGGCAGGGTAGAATGAAGCTTGCTTCGAGGGCGCAAACCGCGCGCGATCGCCATGACTGAAGCCGACCTCATCGCTCCGTACTTCTCCCGTCAGGGGGTCCTAGACCGCCTGAAACGCGACATCGCCCGGCTTCCTGCCGCCGACGATCTGCCGCTGTTCCGTCATCCGCCGGAGCGTGTTCCGGTGCCGGCCGCCGTCCTGGTGCCGCTGGTGAATCGCCAGCATGGCGTCCAGGTGCTGCTCACGCAGCGCACGGCCCACCTCAACGATCACGCCGGCCAGATCAGCTTTCCGGGCGGCCGTGTCGACGCGGGGGATATCGACCGCATCGATACCGCCTTGCGCGAGACCGAGGAGGAGATCGGGTTGCCCCGGACCAAGGTGGAAGTCCTGGGCTTCCTGCCCGACTACGACATCATGACCGGCTTCCGGGTGACGCCGGTGGTGGGTTGGGTGGAGCCGCCATTCCCGCTGGCGCCCGACCCCTTCGAGGTGGCCGAGATCTTCGAGGTTCCGCTGCAGTTCCTGCTCGACCCGGCCAATCACCGGCGCAATTCCCGCACCGTGGACGATTGCACGCGGCATTTCTATTCGATGCCGTGGGAAGGCCGCAACATCTGGGGTGCGACGGCGGGAATGCTGCACTCGCTGTATCGCCTGCTCGCCCAGGGCGGCTGATGTCTTCGAAGGACAAGACGCCGGTCACGCCGGCGGTTCGCGTATTGCGCGACCACCGCATAGCCTTCACCGATCACCTCTATGCTTACGAGGAGCGCGGCGGTACCGCCGTGTCGGCACGCGAACTCGGCGTGGATGAGCATGCGGTCGTGAAGACACTGGTGATGGAAGACGAGACCAAGAAGCCGCTGATGGTGCTGATGCACGGGGACATGCAGGTATCGACCAAGGAGCTGGCGCGGGTCATCGGCGTGAAGACCGTCGCTCCGTGCAACCCGGAAGTTGCCCAGAGACATTCCGGTTACATGGTCGGCGGTACGTCGCCCTTCGGGACCCGCAAGCCGATGCCTGTCTACATGGAGCGGTCGATCCTCGATCTGAAGCGGATCTGGATCAACGGCGGCAAGCGTGGCTACCTGGTGGGCGTGGCCCCGCAGGCCGTGGTCGGCATCCTTGAGCCCACGCTGGTCGATGTGGGCATCGCGGGCGAATCATGATCGAGTGGATCGTGCTGATCCTGGCAGTGGCGGGCGCTTGGTTCTGGCTCGATACGCTGAAGGCGCGCGAGATCGCGCTGGCCGCCGGCCAACGCGCCTGCGAGTCGGAAAGCCTCCAGTTTCTCGACTGGACGGTGGCGCAGTCGAAGGTGCGGCTCAGGCGCAACTCGGAGGGGCAGGTGCGCGTGGCGCGCATCTATCGCTTCGAGTACAGCGAAACGGGCAACGATCGCAACACCGGCACGATCGAACTGCTCGGCCGCCGGGTCATCGCCGTGGAACTGGCCCGGCAACTGATACGGGGTGATAACGTCATTCCGCTGCACTGAGCTGTGCTGCTTCGCGCGCTGTGACCCGGCAATGAAGAAGGCCCGCGCAAGCGGGCCTTCTTCATTGCTGCTGGTGAACGACGGATCAGCGACCGCGACGACGGCGCCAGCCGGTCAACGCGAACGCGATTGCGACGCCGCCGACCAGGGCGATGGAACCGGGTTCCGGCACGTGGGTGGTGCTGGTCGTGCACTGGTTCTCGGTCGTGCAGCCTGCGAACTCGAAAGAGCCCAGGTTGGTCTGGAACTTCACGGCGGCGGTGTTCAGGCTCCACGCGTTGGTTGACGAAGAACGGCTCAGTATCAGGCGGAAGGTGTCGCCTGCCGGGCTCAGGATGTCCTTGTCGGTGCCGACGAGGTCCTGCACCAGCAAGCCATCCTTGATGTCACCGCCCTGACAGTTGTTGGCGGCGAAGACGCACACGTCGATCGTGAAATCGCCCGGGAAGTTGCTGACGCTCGTGGTGAGCCCGTCGAAGCTGCTGCCGCTCACGCTGAGATTGGCGCCGGTCGGATTCAGATCAAAGTCTAGCCCCAGGCTCATGAGCGAAGCCTGCGTGAGCGGACCGGCCTCCGACACGGCAGTGTCGTTGGTGATCGCGAAGTTCAGGACCAACTGTGTCGCCGTGGCGTTGTAGACGCTCACGTTCGCGAAGGCGCTGAGGCCTGGTGACGCTGTGTCGAAGTAAAGAGCGAATCTGGTGCCCGAGCTGCCGACGCCGATCGAGTAGATCGGCGCGGAAACCGCGGGACCGGACAACGTGAGGGCCGCGGCCAAACCAGCCGCGCCAAAGAATCCCCCGATGGACTTCATGGACTACTCCTGTAGGAATTCATGGGTAAAACCTAACATTTTGGTAAGTTAGCAAGCTCCAAGCCACTCTATCGAGATCGTTGGAGTACTGATTTCAATGAGGAAACAAACCCACACCTGGAAAAGCGTCTCTGATTGGAGACGATCATTGGCAGTTTCTCCGACAGTTCGGCGCTCAAACCGGCACCTGACCGCCCCAAGATCAGCGGAGCGGAGTGGGTCTGGGCGGTACTGCTTCAGATTTCCTGAGTCCATCGCGTGAAAACTACGATTCGCCGAAGCTGGCGACGGATTTCAAACTGAACCGTGTTCCCCTTGTGCCGGGAGTCCCGCATGGCCGGTGTCGCATTGCCCGAGGTCGATCCAGGATTCACCACTCCGCGGACCGCTCTAAGACCTCTCCATCCAGGGGCGTGCGCCGTGCGACACTCGTCGTGAACGCGGTGAGTCGCCGTGCTCGCATCGCTGCGACCGCTTGCGTGTGCCCGAATGCAGTGCCGGAGACCGAAGTCCCGCGTTGATTCGGTGCGCTTCGAACAGGAGAAGGCGTTGACGACCAACCAGGAAGCGCTCGAGGACGGCACCCGTGTGTTCCATGGAGCCTGTCCCCACGATTGCCCCGACACCTGTGCGGTGCAGGTGAAGGTGCGCGACGGCCGGGTGGTGGGCGTGCGCGGTCGACGTGATCATCCGTTCACCGACGGGCGCCTGTGCGTCAAGGTGAACCACTTCGAGGAACGCGTGAACCATCCGGAGCGCGTGCTGTATCCGCTACGGCGCACCGGGCCGAAGGGTTCCGGGCAATTCGAGCGCATCGGCTGGGATGAAGCGCTCGCGGAGATCGGCCGCCGCTGGCGGGGCCTCATCGCGGAGCACGGTGCGCAGGCGATCCTGCCCTGCGGCTATCTCGGCAACCTGGGATTGCTCCAGGGGTTGAACGTCGGTGACCCGTTCTTCAACCGCCTGGGCGCCACGGTGTCGGAACGCAGTTTCTGCGGCTCCGGCGCCACGACCGGCACGATCATGACCCTGGGGGGATCGCCGGGGACGGAGCCGGAGAGCTTCGTGCACTCGCGCTACATCATCCTGTGGGCGTGCAATCTCATCAGCACCGGCGGACATCACTGGCCGATCATCGCGGAAGCGCGGCGGCGCGGCGCGAAGGTGGTGGTCATCGATCCGGTCCGTGGACGCACGGCGCGACAGGCGGACTGGCATCTGGCGATCCGACCCGGCACCGACGGCGCGCTCGCGCTCGGCCTGGTGAACGTGCTGGTGGCCGAGGACCTGATCGACCGCGACTACGTCGAGCGCCACACCGTCGGCTTCGATGCGCTGACCACGCGCGCCGCCGAGTACACGCCGGAACGCGTCGCCGCCATCACGGGGCTCGATGCAGAGGACGTCCGGCGACTCGCCCGTGAATACGCGACCGCTCAGCCGTCGGTGATCCGCATCGGCGTCGCGCTGGAGCGGCATCCCGGCGGCGGCAACGCGGCAAGGTTGATTGCGGGCCTGCCGGCGCTGGTCGGCGCGTGGCGGCACGTGGGCGGCGGCTTCCTGTATATGCCCATCGCAGCGTTCCCGGTGCATTGGGACCGCCTGATGCGCGCGGATCTTCTGACCGGACCGCTGCGCGTGCTCAATCTGTGGAAGCTCGGTGCTGCATTGACAGGTCGTCTTGCGCTCGATCCGCCGATCCGATCGCTCTTCGTCTATAACTGCAATCCGGCGGTGACGCTCCCGCGGCAGGACTGGATCCTGGAGGGGCTCGCCCGCGAGGATCTGTTCACCGTGGTGAGCGAGCATTTCGTCACCGACACCGCGCGGTATGCGGATCTGGTGTTGCCCGCGACCACGCAGCCGGAGCACCTGGACATCGTGGTGCCGTGGGGTCATCTCTACCTCACCTACAACGCACCCGCGGTGCCGCCGGCCGGCGAGGCCGTGGCCAACACCGAGCTATTCCGGCGCCTGGCGCGCGAGATGGGCTTCGACGATCCTTGTTTCCGCGCGACCGACCGTGAGCTGCTGGAACAGGCTTTCGACTGGTCGCATCCCGCGCTCGCAGACATCGACCTCGCGCGTCTCGAGCGCGACGGTTTTGCGCGGCTGGCAGTGCCGGATTCCGATCGATGGGTGCCGCACGCCGAGGGCGGCTTTCCGACGCCGTCGGGCAAGGTGGAACTGGTCGCGAGCATGGCTGCGGGCGGCAACTTCGTGGTGTCCGCCTACCGGCAGGGGCACGAGACCCACCAGGACGGATCGGTCGTACCGGCGGTGGCCGAGTTCATCCCGCCGCGCGCGGACCCCGACCATCCGCTCGTGGTGCTGTCGCCCAAGTCGCACTTCTTCATCAACTCCAACTTCGCCAATGTGGAACGCCAGCTCGCGCATGCCGGGGAGCAGGCGGTCACGTTGCATCCGGACGATGCGGCCGCCCGCGCGGTGGAGGAGGGCGATCGGGTCGAAGTGCGCAATGCCCGCGGCGCATTCCAGGCCATCGCCCGGATTTCCCACGACGTCGCGCCGGGCGTGGTCGTGGCGGTGCTGGGCCACTGGCCCGGCCGCACGATCGGGGGGCGCGGCGTGAATGCCGTGACCGATGATGCCTATGCGGATCTCGGTCGGGCACCGTTGTTCTCCGACACGAGGGTGGAGATCCGGCGGTTGTGAGTCGATGCGGGCCGCGAGAAGTTGGTGCGCGCCCCGGATTCACCGCGCCGAAGTGGTGCGCAATTCACCGGGCACGGAACGTATCTCCGTGAAAACACAGGCATCGGCACTCATGCGGACGATGGCATGCCGATTGCGATTTGCCTCGCCCGAGAGGAGAGCGACGCACACTTCGCTTCCTGTCGTTGTCGGCTAGGGTTCCGGGCGTTTCAGGCGCTGCTGGTCCGAGAGCCGACGGTCTCGCCCGAGGTTCGCGGCGGGGCTCCACGGAGGGACAAAAGCCCGGGAGGCCGAGTAGTGGAGTGCAAACCTCTCCCGTTTGTCTCACGTCTTCCGAGGAGTCCGTCATGCCAGCAACGTCCATCTTCCGCCGCACCTTCGCCGTGGTGCTCGCCGCCCTCGCGCTCGTCGCCGGCGCTGCCCGCGCCGAAATCAAGGTCGGCTACAGCGACTGGCCGGGATGGGTCGCGTGGGCCATCGCCGAGCAGCAGGGCTACTTCAAGAAGCACGGTGCCAACGTCAAGCTGGTCTGGTTCCCGAACTACTCCGACTCGATCGCCGCCCTGTCGTCGGGGCAGGTGGACGCCAACTGCCAGACCTGGTCCGACACCATGGCACCGCTCGCGAAGGGCGTCGCCCTGAAGGTCGTGCTGGTCAACGACAACTCCGCCGGCAACGACGCGCTGATGGCGGCCTCCAAGTACAAGAGCGTGAAGGATCTCAAGGGCAAGACCATCGCGCTCGAGGAGTTCAGCGTCTCGCACTTCGTGCTGGCCACCGCGCTCGCGAAGAACGGCATGACGCAGAAGGACGTGAAGGTGGTGAACCTGTCCGCGGGCGACGCCGCCGCGGCATTCCTGAGCGGTCGAGTGGACGCGGCGACAGTCTGGAACCCCTGGGTCAACAAGATCGAACTGTCGGGCAAAGGCAAGGCGCTGTTCACGTCCAAGGATATGCCGGGCCTCGTGCCGGACCTGCTCGTGGCGCAGGAGAAATCGCTCGCGGCGAATCGCGCCGATTTCATCGGCATGGTGAAGGCCTGGTACGACGTGGAGAAGTTCATCCGCGAGAAGCCGGACGAGGCCGTGAAGATCATGTCGAAGGTGGTGGAGCTCACGCCCGAGGAATACAAGGTGTTTCTGCCCGGTACCCGCTTCTTCGGCGAGAAGGACAACCTCGACGCGCTCGGACCCGCTTCGACGCCGCGCTCGCTCCTTGCCACCGCACCCGCGATCGTCAAGTTTCTCGAGGAGAACAAGCTGATCGACGGCAAGCCCGACTTCGCCAGGGCGGTGGACGCTACGCTGGTGAAGGAAGCGGCGAAGAAGTGATCCTGCAACCACGGTACTGAACGAACATGGCATCCAATTCCCTGGCCCGGCCCGGCATCTGGTCGATCCGCGGCCCGATGAGTCAGCGGCGCTACTGGATCTTCGCCGCGATCGGACTCATCGCCCCCATCATCGCCTGGTCGATCGTCGCCAACTCCGGGTGGGTCGAGAAGGTCTTCATGCCCACGCCGGGTTCGGTGTGGGCGCGCGCGGTCCTGTGGTGGACCGAGGACAACCTGCTGCAGGACGCCGCCATCAGCATCTATCGCGTGACCGCGGGCTGGTTGCTGTCGGCGGTGATCGCGATGCCCCTGGGCCTGCTGATCGGCACGTTCCGGCCGGTGCAGGCGCTGCTCGAGCCGCTGACCGACTTCATCCGCTACATGCCGGCGGTGGCGTTCATTCCGCTGGTGATGCTGTGGATCGGTATCGACGAAGGTTCGAAGGTGGCGATCATCTTCATCGGCACGTTCTTCCAGATGGTGCTGATGGTGGCGGAGGACGTGCGTCGCGTGCCCACGGCCCAGATCGAAGCGGCCCAGACCATGGGCGCGACGCGGCTCGAGATCATCCAGCTGGTGTTGCTGCCGTCGGCCAAGCCGGCTCTGGTGGACACACTACGCATCACCATGGGTTGGGCGTGGACGTACCTCGTCGTCGCGGAACTGGTCGCGGCGAACTCGGGTCTCGGCTACGCGATCCTCAAGGCGCAGCGCTTCCTCCAGACCGACAAGATCTTCGCCGGGATCCTCCTGATCGGGGTGATCGGCCTCGTCATCGATCAACTGTTCCGTCTCCTTCACCGCAAGGCGTTCCCGTGGATGCACACAAAGTCGTGACACTCGCGCCGCGCATCCGCGTGCGCGCGCTCGGCAAGATCTTCGGTGACGGACCGACCCGGGTAGAAGCGCTGAAGGACATCGATCTCGAAGTCTGCGACAACGAGTTCGTGACCCTGGTGGGCGCATCCGGTTGCGGCAAGTCGACCCTGCTCAGGATCATCGGCGGACTCGAATATCACACCAGCGGCGAGATCCTCTCGAGCGGCAAGCCGGTGTCGGGTCCGGGTGCGGACCGCGCCATGGTGTTCCAGCACTACAGTCTCTATCCCTGGCTCGACGTGATGGAGAACATCCGCTTCTCGCGGCGGCTCCAGGTGAACCGCGGCGAACTCACGTCGGCCGACGTG
The DNA here is from genome assembly GCA_019745565.1 of Burkholderiales bacterium. Lineage (GTDB taxonomy): Bacteria > Pseudomonadota > Gammaproteobacteria > Burkholderiales. The sequence continues at coordinate 11,731 of JAIESW010000017.1, read as the reverse complement.
GAGGTGGCGTCGGGGCGCGCCGAGGCGCTGCTCAACCTGATGGGCCTGCCGAACATGGCGCACGCCTATCCGAACCAGCTCTCGGGCGGCATGCAGCAGCGGGTGGCGATCGCCCGTGCCCTGATGGGCCGGCCCGAGATCCTGCTGATGGACGAACCGTTCGGAGCGCTCGACGCCCAGACGCGCGAAGTGATGCACGACCTCATCCTGCACGTCTTTAAGCTGGAGAAGGCCACCATCGTGTTCGTGACCCACGACGTCGAGGAGGCGATCTACCTCGGCCAGCGCGTGGTGCTGCTGGCACCGCGGCCCGGTCGCATCGACACCATCTACAAGGTGCCGCTGCCGGCGCAGCGGCATCAGGACATGAAGCACTCGCGCGAGTTTCTCGACCTGAAGAAGCAGATCCTGCAGCGCATCCGCGAGACCTCCGGCATGAAGACCGACAGCGACCTGCTGGAACAGCTGTCGCGTACCGCGAGCACCCAATGAACGCAGCGACGAAGATCGATGCGCCGCCGGGTACGGTGCTGTGGGAGGAGATCATCCCGGGCGGTTGTCACTGGTCCGGTGTGGTGCGGCGAGGTGTCGCGTTGCGCCTGACCGACGTGGAAGGCGGCACCAACGGCGCCATGCTGCTCTTCAACCACGAGGAGCGGTTCGAGCGTTACAACATGCCGGACACGTTGAAGGCCCAGCACACCGCTTATCTGACCAAGGGCAACGTGCTGTACACGGACATGGGTCGCGCGATCGCCTCGGTGATCGAGGACACCAGCGGCTGGCACGACACTGTCTGCGGCGTGATGGACGACGCGACGCTGGCGTCGCGGTTCGGCAGCAGGCGCTATCAGGAACATCGCAATGCGATGACCCGCAGCGGCATGGAAGGATTCCTGAAGGAACTGGGGCGCCTGGGGCTCAACCGGCGCGATCTGCATGCGAACGTGAACTGGTTCAGCAAGGTGGCGGCGTCGGCGTCCGGTGATCTCGCTTTCGTGCCGGGCCACGCGAAGCCGGGTGCATACGTGGATTTGCGCTTCGACATGCATGCGCTGGTGGTCCTCTCCACCAGCCCTCATCCGCTCGACCCGGCCACGACGTGGGCACCGAAGCCGCTCAAGCTGACGGCCTGGCGCTGCGGCCTGGCCGGTCCTGACGACTACTGCCGCAACTTCCGTCCGGAAAGCGGCCGCGCCTTCCTCAACAACGAACGCTACTTCGCCCAATGAACGCATTGACGACGAGCACGCGCGCGGAGCGGGACGCCGTGGTGAACGAGATCTGCGCCGCCGGCGAACCGTGGATGCGGGTCATCCGCAAGGGGCAGACCTTCCGCATCCACGATCTCGAGGGCAATCAGGCGGTCGACACGCTGTTCTACAACGTCGACGATCCGGAAGAACGCTACAGCGCGGTCGACACGATCCAGCGCCAGCGTCATCTCTACATCACCACCGGCACGACGCTGTGGTCGACGGAGGGCCGGCCGATGCTCACGGTGGTGGCGGATACCTGCGGTCGTCACGACACGCTCGGCGGCGCCTGCGCGCAGGAAAGCAACACCGTGCGCTACGCGCTCGACAAGCGCTTCATGCACGCGTGCCGCGACAACTTCATGTCTGCCATAGCGCACCATCCCGAGTACCACATCGAGAAGCGCGACATCACGCACAACATCAACTTCTTCATGAATGTGCCGGTGACACCGGAGGGCAAGCTCACCTTCGAGGACGGCATCTCTGCGCCCGGCAAGTACGTGGAAATGCGTGCCGAGATGGACGTCGTGTGTCTCATCTCCAACTGTCCGCAGTTGAACAACCCCTGCAACGCCTATAACCCGACACCGGTGCGGTTGCTCATCTGGGATTGAAGAAGGGGCTAGGGGTCAGGGGCTAGGGACTAGGGGTCGAATGGATATCGGCGGCCCTGATCTCCGGGCCGTTGAACCTACGACAACGTCTTTGCTCATGACAGTGGTTCCGTCTTTCCCCAACCCCTAGTCCCTATCCCCTATCCCCTAGCCCCTAATCCCCAGCCCCTTGTTCACAAAAATCCTCATCGCCAACCGCGGCGCCATCGCCTGCCGCGTGATCCGCACCTTGCGCCGGATGGGCGTGAAGTCGGTCGCCGTCTATTCCGAAGCGGATGCGGCGTCGCTGCACGTGAGCGCGGCCGACGAAGCGGTGTGCATCGGTCCGGCGCCGGCGGCCGAGAGCTATCTGCGCGCCGATCGCATCCTCGAGGCGGCACGAGCGACCGGGGCGCAGGCGATTCATCCCGGCTACGGCTTCCTGTCGGAGAACGCCGACTTCGCAGCGGCATGCGCCGAGACCGGCATCGCCTTCATCGGCCCGACACCCGATCAGATGCGCGCGTTCGGGTTGAAGCACACCGCCCGCGAGCTTGCGGCTGCGAACGGCGTGCCGCTGTTGCCCGGATCGGGTCTGCTGGCCGACGTCGAACACGCGAAACGCGAGGCAGCGCGTATCGGCTACCCCGTCATGCTGAAGAGCACGGGTGGCGGCGGCGGCATCGGCATGCGCCTCATCTGGAACGAGTCGGAGCTTGCCGAGGCGCATGCGTCGGTCGACCGCCTCGCGCGGGCCAACTTCAAGGACTCCGGGATCTATCTCGAGAAGTACGTGGAACAGGCGCGGCACATCGAAGTGCAGATCTTCGGCGACGGCCGCGGTCATATCGTCGCGCTGGGCGAGCGCGACTGTTCCCTGCAGCGGCGCAACCAGAAGGTCGTGGAGGAGACGCCCGCGCCCGGCATCGATGCTGCCACCCGCAAGGCGCTGCTCGACACGGCGGTACGTCTCGCGAACGCGGTCGGCTATCGCAGCGCGGGCACCGTCGAGTTCGTGTTCGACGCGAGCACCGGCGGGTTCTGGTTCCTCGAGGTGAACACGCGCTTGCAGGTGGAGCACGGCGTGACCGAGGAGGTCACCGGCGTCGATCTGGTGGAATGGATGGTGCGCGAAGCGGCCGGGGAACTCGATCTGACGGGGTTCGCATCGAAGCCGCGCGGCGCCTCGATTCAGGTGCGCCTGTATGCCGAGGACGCAGCGAAGAACTTCCAGCCTTCGAGCGGGGCGTTGACCGAGGTGGCCTTCCCCGCCGGCGGGCGCATCGAGACCTGGGTGGAACGCGGTGTGGAGATCCCACCCTACTACGATCCGATGATCGCCAAGATCATCGTGTCGGCTTCCGATCGCCGGAAGGCGATCGATCGGATGAGGAAGATGCTCGCCGGCACCCGTGTGGCGGGCATCGAAACCAATCTCGAGTATCTGCGGCAGATCGTGGCCGACGCCACGTTCCGTGAAGGCCGTCAGACCACCCGTACGCTCGGCGGCTTCCGGTTCGCCCCACGCACGGTCGACGTGATCGCCCCCGGGGTGCAGACCACGGTGCAGGACTGGCCCGGCCGTGTCGGTCATTGGGATGTGGGTGTGCCGCCATCGGGCCCCATGGATGCGCTGGCGTTGCGCCTTGCCAATCGCATTCTCGACAACGAACCCGGTGCGGCAGCCCTGGAGTGCACGGCCTCGGGTCCGGAACTGCGCTTCAACTGCGAAACGGTCATCGCGCTGTGCGGCGCCGCGATGGCGGCGACGCTGGATGGCGTGCCGCTTGGGCTCTGGCGTTCCTATCGCGTGCAAGCCGGCAGCGTGCTGAAGCTCGGTCCGGTCCAGGGCGCCGGGTTGCGCACCTATCTGGCGGTGGCGGGCGGCTTCAACGTGCCCGAGTATCTCGGATCCCGTTCCACCTTCACGCTCGGTCAATTCGGCGGGCACGCCGGACGAACCCTGCGCACCGGCGACGTGCTGCATCTGGCCGCAACGAAGGTGCTGCCGGAACCGCGCGCCCTGCCGCCGGAACTGGTGCCCGCCTATTCGAACGACTGGCAGATCGCGGTGTTGTACGGGCCCCACGGTGCGCCCGACTTCTTCACCGCGGCCGACATCGGGACCTTCTTCGATACGGCGTGGGAAGTGCACTACAACTCGTCGCGCACCGGGGTGCGCCTGATCGGACCGAAGCCGGCATGGGCCCGCACCGACGGCGGCGAGGCGGGCTTGCATCCCTCCAACATCCACGACAACGCCTACGCCATCGGCGCCATCGACTTCACCGGTGACATGCCCGTGATCCTCGGTCCCGACGGTCCGAGCCTGGGTGGCTTCGTTTGTCCGGCCGTGATCGCCGACTGCGAACTGTGGAAGCTGGGCCAGCTGCGGCCGGGCGATCGCGTTCGCTTCGTTCGCGTGGAACAGCGTTGGGCTACCGCGATGTCGCGCGCGGCCGACGCTGCCATCGAACGTCTCGCGGTGCCCCCGGCGCCACGCATTGGCGCGCGCGAGGGCACGGGCGCGACGCCGATCCTGCATCGGATCGCGGCGACTGCATCCCGGCCGGAGGTGGTCTATCGCCAGTCCGGCGATCGCTATCTGCTGATCGAATACGGCCCGCTCGTGCTCGACCTCAACCTGCGCTTCCGCGTGCATGCGCTGATGACATGGCTCGAAGCGCAGAGGATCCGCGGTGTCGTCGACCTCACGCCGGGCATCCGTTCGCTGCAGGTGCACTTCGACGAGCGCGTGCTGTCGCTCGATCGTCTGTTGCGTCTCATGATCGACGCGGAATCGGAGCTGCCGTCGGTCGACGACATGGAAGTGCCCACGCGCATCGTGCATCTGCCGCTGTCCTGGGACGACCCCGCGACGCGGCTCGCGATCGAGAAGTACACGCAGTCGGTGCGCAAGGACGCGCCGTGGTGCCCGAGCAACATCGAGTTCATCCGCCGCATCAATGGGCTCGATGCCATCGAGGACGTGAAGCGCATCGTGTTCGACGCGTCGTACCTGGTGCTGGGATTGGGCGACGTGTACCTCGGCGCGCCGGTGGCCACGCCGGTCGATCCGCGCCATCGGCTGGTCACCACCAAGTACAACCCCGCACGCACGTGGACCCCCGAGAATGCGGTCGGTATCGGCGGTGCCTATCTGTGCGTGTACGGGATGGAAGGTCCCGGCGGGTATCAGTTCGTCGGCCGCACCGTCCAGATGTGGAACCGGCATCGCCAGACCTCGGATTTCCGCGACGGCAAGCCCTGGCTGCTGCGCTTCTTCGACCAGATCCGCTTCTTCCCGGTAAGCGAGAGCGAACTGCTCAGGCTGCGGGTGGATTTTCCGCTGGGCCGCTATCGACTCGATGTGGAAGAGAGCACGTTCCGGCTGGGCGACTACAACCGCTTCCTGCGCGACAACGCCGCCGAGATCGCTCGCTTCAAGACTGCGCAGCAGACAGCCTTCGATGCCGAACGGGAGCGCTGGCGCGCCGCCGGCCAGGCCGAGTTCGCCACCGACGAGTCGGTGGCCGACGCCGGGCCCGATACCGAGCTTGATCTGCCGCCGAACGGACGTGCGGTCGCAACCCACGTGGCCGGCAACGTCTGGAAAATTCCGGTGAAGCCCGGTGATCGGGTACGCGAGGGGGATCCGCTGGTGATCGTCGAATCGATGAAGATGGAGATCAACGTGGCCGCGCCGTGCGGTGGACGGGTGCTGCAGCTGTTCTGCCGCGAAGGCGGCCAGGTGGCAGCCGGGCAGGACCTGGTCGTGATCGAGGCGGCGTGATGCCAGAATCCACGATGGATCTGTCGCTGGCGGCACTGCGTGACCGCTACACCTCGGGCGCATCGACACCCAGAGGCGTGATCGAGGCGCTGCTGCCGGCGCTGGAAGCGGAGGACACGCATCGCATCTGGATCAGCCGGATCCCGCGCGAGCGCCTGATCGCCTATGCCACGGCGCTCGAAGGCAAGGATCCGCGGACGCTGCCGCTGTACGGCGTGCCCTTCGCCATCAAGGACAACATCGATCTGGTGGATCTGCCGACGACGGCAGCATGCCCCGCCTATTCGTACGCGCCGAAACGCAACGCGACCGTCGTGCAGCGGTTGATCGACGCAGGGGCTATTCCCGTCGGCAAGACCAACCTCGACCAGTTCGCGACCGGACTGGTGGGCGTGCGGTCGCCCTATGGCAGTTGCCGCAACAGCTTCGATCCTGCGTTCGTGTCAGGCGGATCGAGTTCCGGCTCCGCGGTCGCGGTGGCGCTCGGTCTCGCGAGCTTCAGCCTCGGTACCGACACGGCCGGTTCGGGCCGGGTGCCTGCCGCCTTCAACAATCTCGTCGGCCACAAGCCCTCGTGCGGTCTGCTGTCGGCATCGGGCATGGTCCCCGCGTGCCGGTCGCTCGATACGATCTCCATCTTCGCGTTGACCACGGAGGACGCACAACGCGTTCTCACCGTCGCCGCCGCGTTCGATGCGGAGGATCCGTTCTCGCGTGCGGCGGAACCGTCCGGGTTCGATTTCGGTGCGGCACCGGCCTTCCGGTTCGGTGTGCCGGACGCGAAGGACCTGGAGTTCTTCGGCGATGCCGCCTATCGCGAGTTGTTCGCGCAATCGGTGGAGCGGTTGCAGGCGCTGGGCGGTACGCGGGTGACCATCGATCTCGCGCCGTTCCTCGAGACGGCACGCCTGTTGTACGAAGGGCCATGGGTTGCCGAACGCTATGCGGCGATCCGCCCGTTCTTCGACGAGCACGAAGCCGAACTGCATCCGGTGACGCGCGAGATCGTCGGCAAGAGCCGTCGCTGGCTGGCCGCTGACGCTTACGATGCGCTGTACCGCCTGAAGCTATTGAAGCGCGCCGCCGATGCGGTGTGGCGCGACGTGGATTGCGTCGTCACGCCCACGGCCGGAACCCATTACCGCATCGATGCGGTGGAAGCGGATCCGATCCGCCTCAATGCGAACCTGGGGTACTACACCAACTTCATGAACCTGCTGGACTACGCGGCCACCGCCGTGCCGGCGGGCTTCACGTCGGGCGGCATGCCGTTCGGTGTCACGCTGTTCGCCCCGGCGCATCGGGATGGGCCGCTGCTGCGTCTGGGTGGGCGACTGCAGCGCGCGTCCGTCCGGACCATGGGCGCCCGCAGGTGGCCGCTGCCGGCGGACGATGCAGTCGCACCGCCTTTCATGCCGACCGGGCAAGTGCGCGTTGCCGTCTGCGGAGCCCATCTGTCGGGACTGCCGCTCAACGGCCAGCTCACTGCACGCGGCGCACGGCTGGTGGGCGCGGTGCGCAGCTCACCGGACTACAAGTTCTACGCCCTGCCGGGCGGTCCGCCCAAGCGACCGGGCATGGTACGGGTGGTCGAAGGCGGTGCCGCCATCGACATGGAGATCTGGGAACTGCCCGCGCGGGAGTTTGGCTCCTTCGTCGCCGGGATCCCGGGGCCCCTGGGGATCGGCACGGTGCAGCTGGAGGACGGCTCCAGCGTTCAGGGCTTCGTCTGTGAAGCCATCGCCGCGGCCGGCGCCGAGGACATCACGGCGCTGGGCAGCTGGCGGCGCTACCTGGCCGCCAAGGGATGATCGGCGGCGACCCGGCTCCGGTGCCGGTCGCCGTGCAGGGATTAGTGGTAGATCGTGGGCTGATTCATGAGCACGTCGAAGTTGCCCAGGAAGTCATCCACCGACTCCACGGAGCCATCGTCGGCGATGACTTCGGCCAGGTAATCGCGGAACTTCATCCCGGCGTCGCCGTGCAGGTAAGTCCCTACTGACGTCATCTTGTTGATGAGTTCGAAGCCCTGGCCCGGAAACTCCACGACATGGTAGTTGGCGCTGCTGTAGACCACGTGCATGGCTGAACCCTCCTTGAGGTGTGCTCCTGCAGTCCTGCAAGAGCCATGCCTTCAAGGTGCTGGGGTTCTGGCGGTTTTCAAGGGCCGAGGGGCGCTTTGGCACCGCACGCCTCTCGGTTTCGTGCGATGGTTTCGACGACTCCCGGGAAAGTGGTAGATTTTTTCTGCTGGTTTTCCGCTAACCTTCAGTATCATTGAGGAAACTCGCATTGATACCGGAGGCCGGCGCGGCACTTTGACGTTGGCGTCCGGGGTCTCGGACTGGCCCGGAACCTCTCAGACCCTCACTTGACGCGCTACGAGCACATCGCCTCGGCACTGACCACGGCCGGCATCACCGAGCAGGATGCCGCACCCGAGATCGCCCGCGAGATCGTCGCGGAGCAAGTGCGTCTGCTTTACCGACAGATTCCGTCGGCCCTGCTCGCCACCGTGCTGGTGGCGGTCGCGGTCGCTGCCGCGTTGTGGGACGTGGCGTCCCACGCCACGCTGATCGCCTGGCTGGTGCTGACCGGCGTGGTCTCCCTCGGCCGCTACGGGCTGCTGCTGGCTTTCCGGGAACGGCGGCCCGGGCTCGACGCCATGGACGCGTGGGGCCGCTGGTTCGTGGTGCTGACGATCTGCGCCGGAGCCACCTGGGGTCTCGGTGCGGCGCTGCTCGTGGCGGAGCCGGGCTTCCACCAGGCATTCGTCGGGTTCGTGCTGGCCGGCATCTGTGCCGGCGCCGTCTCGACGCTCTCTTCGTATCCCCGGGCCTACACCGCGTTCATCCTGCCGGCGGTGTTGCCCTTCGCTATCTCGATGCTGCTCACCGGCGAATGGATCCCGTTCGCCATGGGCACCATGGCGCTGCTGTTCATTTCCATGATGATAGTGGTGGCCGGCCGGGTGGGAGCAAGCATCGAGCAGTCGCTCAAGCTGCGGTTCAGGAACCTGGGATTGCTGGACGATCTCTCATCCACCAACGCGCGGTTGAGTCAGGTCAACGACGCGCTCGAAACCGAGGTGACGCAGCGCCGCGCCGCGCAGCAGGTCCTGCGCAAGTCCGAGACCAAGCTGCGGCTGCACGCGTTGCAGGCGCCGCTCGCGTTCATCGAGTGGGATCTCAATTTCCGCGTGGTCGAGTGGAATCCGGCGGCGGAGCGGATCTTCGGATGGACGCGCGATCAGGCACTGGGTCGTCGTGCTTCCCGCCTGATCGCGGGCGAGCGCAGCTGCGAGCACGTCGCCGCCATGTGGCAGCGGCTGCTCAAGGAGAAGCAGGGCGCCCGCATGACGCTCGCCAACCGCACGCGCGAGGGCCGCGACATCACCTGCGAGTGGTACTACACGCCGCTGGTGGACGAGCATGGGAGCGTGATCTCCATCATCGCGCTCGCCCAGGACGTCACGACGAACAAGCTCGCCGAGGAGAAGCTCAACTACATCGCCTACCACGACGAGCTCACCGGGCTTCCGAACCGGGCGCTGTTCAACGACCGCCTGGAAAAGGCCGTCGGCGAGGCGCGTCGCCGCGGTACCGCCGTGGGCGTGATGCTGCTCGACGTGGACAACTTCAAGGTCGTGAACGACACCATGGGCCACGATGTCGGCGACGCGCTGCTGAAGGACGTCGCCCAGCGGCTGCACGCCTGCGCCCGCGAGACCGACACCATCGCGCGCTTCGGCGGCGACGAGTTCGCGATCGTGCTGGAGGATCTGCCCGATCCGAGCAAGGCGTTCGCGGTGGCGCAGAAGATCCTCGACGCGTTCATCCCGCCGTTCCTGGTGAACGATGCCGAAGTGTTCCTCGCTTCGAGCATCGGCATCACCTTCTATCCGTCCGACAGCGACGATCTCGACGGCCTGCTGAAGAACGCCGACTCGGCCATGTACCACGCGAAGGCGCAAGGCCGGAACAACTACCAGTTCTACTCCGCCGACCTCACCGAGCGTGCCCACGCCCGTCTCGCCATGGAGACGAGCCTGCGCCGCGCGCTCGAACGCAACGAGTTCAGCCTGCACTTCCAGCCGAAGGTGGAACTGCGCAGCGGGCGGGTGACCGGCGTCGAGGCATTGCTGCGCTGGAACGACCGCGACCGCGGTGCCGTCGGGCCGAACGAGTTCATCCCGATCGCCGAGGAAAGCGGGCTCATCCTGCCGATCGGCGACTGGGCCCTGCGCGCCGCCTGCACCGAGGTGAAGCGCTGGCACGACGAGGGGCTGGCCGGGCTGCGCCTCGCGGTCAACCTGTCGTCGCGCCAGTTCCGCCACAAGCGGCTGGTGACCAACATCGCGCGCATCCTCGGCGAGACCGGGTTCGATCCGAAGTGCCTCGAGTTCGAGATCACCGAAAGCGTGCTGATGGACGTCGACAGCCAGGTGAGCGAGGTGCTTGCCAGCATCAAGCAGATGGGCATCTCCATCTCCATCGACGACTTCGGGACCGGCTATTCGAGTCTCTCGTACTTGAAGCGCTTCCCGATCGACACGCTCAAGATCGATCGGTCGTTCGTCCGCGACGTCCCGGCGGACCTGGACGACGTCGCCATCGTCCGCGCCATCATCGCCATGGCGCGCAGCCTGCGGATGCGCACGGTGGCGGAGGGCGTGGAGCAGGAGGAGCAGATGCGCTTCCTGCGGGCCGAGGGCTGCGAGGAGATGCAGGGCTTTCTGTACAGCCGGCCGCTGCCCGGCGACGAGGCCCTCCGGCTGCTCAAGATGAAGGCCCAGGTCGCCTTTCTCTGAGGTTTGCCGGCCTGTGAAACGCCGGCCCGTTCCAATCGGCGGCGGTCCCTCGGTATAGTCGCGGGCTGCCGGCGCAAGGCCGGGCATAACAAGAACCGGGAGATCCACCATGCGTTACCTGCCCCTCGGGCCGACCGACATCAAGGTGTCGGAGATCTGCCTGGGCACCATGACCTGGGGCCAGCAGAACACCGAAGCCGAGGCCCACGCCCAGCTCGACTACGCCGTCGCGCGCGGCGTGAACTTCATCGACGCGGCCGAGATGTATCCGGTCCCGCCCAAGGGCGAGACCCAGGGTCGCACCGAGACCTACCTCGGGACCTGGCTGAAGCGCCAGCAGCGCGACAAGGTGGTCGTGGCGACCAAGATCACCGGGCCGGGACGGGGGTTCGACTGGGTGCGGGGCGGCGACCTGGCCATCAACGCGAAGAACGTCCGGGCGGCGGTGGATCTGAGCCTGAAGCGGTTGCAGACCGACTACATCGACCTGTATCAGATCCATTGGCCCGACCGCTACGCGCCCTTGTTCGGCAATATTTTCTACGACCCGGCCAAGGAACGGCCGACGGTCCCCATCGCCGAGCAACTCGAGGCGTTCGGCGCCATGGTCAAGGCGGGCAAGATCCGGCACCTGGGCCTGTCGAACGAAACTCCCTGGGGCACCCTGGAATTCCTGCGCGAGGCCGAGCGCTTGAAATTGCCCCGGGCCGTCTCCATCCAGAATGCCTATAACCTCCTCAACCGCAGCTTCGAATCCGGGTTGTCGGAGGTTCATCGCAATGAAAACATAGGGTTGCTGGCGTACAGCCCGTTGGCTTTCGGGCATCTGAGCGGTAAGTACCTGGACGGCGCCAAGCCGGCCGGTGCCCGGCTCACGGTCTACCCGCCCTTCGGGCAGCGCTACGACAAGCCCAATGTGCCTCCGGCGACGGCTGCCTATGCAGCGCTGGCCCGGGAGCATGGGCTGACGCCGGCCATGTTAGCGCTCGCTTTTGTGCGCAGCCGCTGGTTCCTGGTGAGCAACATCATCGGCGCGACGACGCTGGAGCAGTTGAAGGAGAACATCGACTCGGCCGGCGTCACCCTGGCGCCCGAAGTCCTGGCCGCGATCGACGCGATCCACCTGCGCTACCCCAACCCGGCGATCTGAGGCGCTTTTCAGAGGGCGGGAAGGGGCGGAATCGTTTGACAGAGCAGGCTCATGTCCAGATAATCGCGGGTTTCGTCGGAGGGGTTCCCGAGCGGTCAAAGGGATCAGACTGTAAATCTGACGGCT
>JAIESW010000028.1 GCA_019745565.1 Burkholderiales bacterium | reverse complement strand
GTCATCACCAAGAACGATCTCATCTGTGCGGCCGTGCTGTCGGGCAACCGCAACTTCGAGGCGCGCATCCATCCGAACCTCAAGGCGAATTTCCTCGCCTCGCCGCCGCTGGTGGTGGCCTACGCGCTGGCCGGCACCACGCTGAAGGATCTGATGACCGAGCCGGTCGGCAAGGGCAAGTCTGGCCGCGACGTTTACCTCGGCGACATCTGGCCCTCCAGCGAAGAGGTCCATGCACTGATGCGTCACGCCATGAACCCGAAGGCGTTCGCCGCCAACTACGGGCAGGTGAAGAGCAACCCGGGAGAACTGTGGCAGAAGATCGAAGGCGTGACCGGCCAGGTCTACAACTGGCCCAAGTCAACGTACATCGCCGAGCCGCCTTTCTTCGACGGCTTCGGGCTGCAACCGCCCTCCGCCGGTGACGCAGGCGTCAAGGGCGCACGTGCGCTCGGGGTATTCGGCGATTCCATCACCACCGACCACATCTCGCCCGCCGGTTCCATCAAGGACACCTCACCCGCCGGCAAGTGGCTGCTGGCAAACGGCGTGACCAAGGCCGACTTCAACAGCTACGGCTCGCGCCGAGGCAACCACGAAGTCATGATGCGCGGCACCTTTGCCAACGTGCGCATCAAGAATCTGATGATCCCGGTGAAGCCGGACGGCTCCCGGGTCGAGGGCGGCATCACCCTGCACCAGCCCGACGGTGCCGAGATGTCGATCTACGACGCCGCCATGAAGTACATCGCCGACGGCGTGCCGACGGTGGTGTTCGGCGGCGAGGAGTACGGCACCGGTTCGTCGCGCGACTGGGCCGCCAAGGGCACCCAGTTGCTGGGCGTGAAGGCCGTGGTCGCCCGCAGTTTCGAGCGCATCCACCGCTCCAACCTGGTGGGTATGGGCGTGCTGCCGCTGCAGTTCACGGGGAGCGACTCCGTCGAATCCCTGGGCATCAAGGGCGACGAGCAGTTCGACATCCTCGTGGGCAGCGACTTGAAGCCGCAGCAGGACGCCACGCTGGTCATCCGCCGCAAGGACGGCACCGAGACCAGAGCCAAGCTCAAGCTGCGGATCGACACCCCCATCGAGGTGGACTACTACCGCCACGGCGGCATCCTGCCGTTCGTGCTGCGGGAGCTGATCGCGGCGGCCTGAGGCATCGTCGCAAGACTCAAGACCCGGCCTCGAGCCGGGTCTTTGCATTCAGGGGGCGGTGGGAGCCAAGACCCCTATCGGGGCCCGCGTGGGCGCCGAGGCAACTGCGGGGGCAGCCGGCGCCTCCCGCTCGAGGTAACTCACCAGCGGCTTGTCCGGATTGCGGTTGATATAGATCGCACAGGTCACCCGCAGCAGCGAGGCGAAGCTCGAGATGGCGTCCTCGCGTGCCTGCATCTCCTCATAGAGCTTGCCGATGAACCGCGGCGTGCTCAGGCCTTCGCTGGCAGCCGCCTCATCCAGGACGCGCCAGAACAGGCGCTCCAGACAGATGCTGGTGACGAAGCCGGAGAGGCGCACCGACCGCTTCTCGCGCGCGTAGAGCCTCTTGTCCTGACCGGAATAGAGATTGCACATGTACTGCTCCTCCCACGACTTCCACTCGCGGCACTCACGGCCGCGAAACCGCATCTGACGGCGGTGGTTGTGCCGGAGAGTTTACCGGCAACCTGCGGCCCGTCAACGCACCAGGGATAGCTCCGCCAAAAAGAAGGGCCCGGTTGCCCGGGCCCTGAGTCTTCGAGGGGAGTGCCGTGTACTACGGCTCAGAGCTCCTTCGCCGCCATCTGCTTGGCGATGTAGTCCGCTTGCCGCAGGGCCAACGCCACGATGGTGAGCGTCGGGTTCTCGGCAGCACCGGTGGTGAACTGGCTGCCGTCGGACACGAACAGGTTCTTCACGTCGTGCGTCTGGCCCCATTTGTTCACCACGCCGTCGCGCGGGTTTTCGCTCATGCGGTTGGTGCCCAGGTTGTGGGTCGACGGATACGGCGGCGTCTTGTAGGTCTTCACCGCCCCTACCGACTCATACAGCGCACAGCCCTGTTGGTAGGCGTGCTCGCGCATGGCGATGTCGTTCGGGTGATCGTCGAAGTGGACGTTGGCCACCGGCAAGCCGTACGCGTCCTTGAGGTTCGGATTCAGCGTGACGCGGTTCGACGCCTGCGGCATGTCCTCACCCACCAGCCACATGCCCGCCATGTTCTCGTAGCGGTCCATGGCCCAGGTGAAGTCGCGGCCCCACATGCCGGGTTCCAGGAATGCTGAGATGAACGGCAGGCCGAGCGACAGCGTCTCCATCTCGTAGCCGCCGGCGAAACCGCGCGACGGATCGTGGCGCGACTCGTCGGTGACGATGCCGGCCATGGTGGTACCGCGATACATGTGCACTTCGCGATCGAACACCGCGTAGACCGAGCCGGTCATGTGGCGCATGTAGTTCCTGCCCACCTGACCCGAGGAGTTGGCGAGACCGTCCTTGAACATGTTCGACGCGGAGTTGAGCAGGAGGCGCGGCGACTCGATCGAGTTGCCGGCCACGCACACCACGCGCGCCTTCTGCAGTTGGATCTTGCCGCTCTTGTCGGCGTACTCCACGCCGGTCACCTTGCCCTTGGCGTCGTGCACGATGCGCACCGCCATGGAGTTGGGACGCACCTCCAGCTTGCCGCTTGCCTCGCCCTTGGGAATCGCTTCGTACAGGGTCGACCACTTGGCACCGGACTTGCAGCCCTGGAAACAGAAACCGATCTGCTGACAGGAGCCGCGGCCGTCGCGCGGCTGCGAGTTGATCGACATGTTGCCGGTGTGGAAATTCTTGTAACCCATCTTGGCCGCGCCGGCCGCGAGCACCTTGTAGTTGTTGTTGCCGGGCAGGCGCGGGATGCCGTTGGTGCCGGTCGTGCCCATCTTCTTCTCGGCACGGTCGTAGTACGGATCCAGCTCGGCGCGGGTGATCGGCCAGTCGAGCAGGCTGGCGCCCGCGATGTCGCCGTACGTGGTCTTCGCCTTGAACTCGTGGTCCTCGATGCGCAGCGAAGCACCGGCCCAGTGGATGGTGGAACCGCCCACCGCGCGCACGATCCACGCGGGCAGCCCCGAGAAGTCCTTCGCGACCCGCCAGTTGCCCGACGTGCTGCGCGGATCGAGCCAGGAGATCTTCACGAAGTTGGACCACTCGTCGTTCTCGAAGTCCGGGATCTCCCAGCGGTTGCCCGCTTCGAGCAGGACGGTGTCGATGCCCTTGATCGCGAGTTCGGACGCGAGCGTACCGCCGCCGGCGCCGGAACCGATCACGACGACCACCTTGTCGTCGGTCAGATTGTATTTTGCCGCCATTTCATTCTCCTCCGATGTCGTGTGCCGGCTACAGCCAGGCGATGTCGTCGAAGCCGCGCTTCAGGTACCCGCCGAGATGCGCCGACGGACCCTCGTAGCCCAGCACCTTCCAGACATCGGGGTTGTTGTAGATGCCCGCGATCATGTCGCCGCGGATCTTCTGGAAGAACGCGGTCGATTCCATGGACTGGAGAATGGCGACCCGGTCGGACTCCTTCGCGACCGCGGTGTAGTCCTTCTTGAACCGGTTGCGCGCGGCGGCGTTCAGCTCCTTCACACCGTCGGAGAGCAGCTTGTCGGTGGCCGGATCCTTGGCGGCGGCAGCGTCGAGCATCTCCACGACCTTCATGTAGATGCCGTCGGACAGCCCGTCGTGCGGATACACGTCGCGCGTCATGCGCAGCAGCGTCTTCACCTCGCCGGCATCGAGCGCGGTGAGCGCCTGGGCCCAGGCGTCGGTCGGCGTCGCGAGCAGCGCCGTGGTGGACATGACGCCGGCGCCGGCCACCGCCACGCCGGACTTCTTCATGAACTCGCGACGGTCGGGCCGCATGGCCTCGTCGCTCGGATCGTGATCCTTCATAGTTCCTCCCTGATCTTGTAGTGGATCGTTCGAATCACCGATCCGCTGGGCCGAGGGCGCATATCGCGATGCAACATCGACTTGGGACCGATAACTCGGGCACGGTAGCATCGCACTCCGACCCGGGGTAGTAGCCCTGTACTACAGGGCCCCGGGGCGTTCCGTCTAGCCGATCCAGCGCGCCGCTTCGTCGATGCCGGCGCGCTCGGTGCGGTAGCCGTTCACGGCGGCGTCATGCACGCCCCGACCGAAGGCGATGCCGCACACCAACTGGCGGTCGTCGCCGAAATCCAGGTGCTCGCGCACGACGTCGGCGTAAGTGGCGAGCGCCGCCTGCGGGATGGTTGCGACTCCGGATGCCTCAGCCGCCAGCAGAAAGCTCATCACGTACAGCCCGCAGTCGAGGCCGCCGTAGAAGCCGAGCGACGCGTCCGTGGTGATGAACGCGGCGTGCGGTGCACCGAAGAAGCGGAAATTCTCGAGTGACTGCTCGCGGGCGCGGGCCCGGTCGTCACGGCCGATGCCGAGCGACCGGTAGAGCTGCACGCCGCACACCTTGCGGCGTTCGCGATAGACGCCGAGATACGCTTCCGGAAACGGGAAGTCCGGCGTGGGCGGCGCGCCTTCCGCTGCCTTTTCGTACAAGGCTGCGCCCAGCTTCGAGAGCGCGGCACCCGAAACGATCGTGACCTGCCATGGCTGGGTGTTGCACCACGACGGCGTACGCTGCGCCGCAGCGAGAATGCCCTGGATGGTCGCGCGGTCCAGGGGCGTGGGTTCGAACGCCCGACAGCTGTAGCGCGAGTCGAGCAGTCGCCGGAGCGCCGGCAGCGTCGTCGCCTCCATCACGTGAACTTCGGCTTGAACTTGTCGTCCACCTCGATCTGGTAGGCGATCGCGAGGCGGTTGGTCTGGTTCGCGAGCGCGACGATGGCCGCGAGTTCGCCGAACATCTCGTCGTCCATCCCCTGCTTTATGGCCGAGGCCCCGTGCGAATGGATGCAGTACTCGCAGTTGTTGGTCATGCTGACCGCGATGTAGATGAGTTCCTTGGTGAGCGGGTCGAGGCGCGAGCCCGGCCCCATCACCTGCTTCACCTGCGACCAGATGCGCGCGAGCGTCGGCGGATGGGTGGCGAGCGCCTTCCAGATGTTGTTGATCCAGTCGACCTTGCGGGTCGCCATGATGTCGTCGTACACCGCGCGCACTTCCGGGCTCGCATCGGCGTATTCGACCAGCTTCACCATCGCCATCGGGGACTTCCTTTCCTCGTGTCGGGTGCCTCGGTCGAGTGTAGCACCGCGCGTGGACAGTCCGCCGCGGGCGAGGCGATAATGACCGTTTCGTCTCGAGCGGCTCCAAGTCCATGAAGTTATTGTTCGATCTGTTCCCGGTCATCGTGTTCTTCGTCGCCTTCAAGGCCGCGGACATCTACGTGGCCACCGGGGTCGCCATCGCCGCCACGTTCGCGCAGATCGCCTGGGTGTGGTTTCGCCACCGCAAGGTGGAGAACATGCTCTGGGTGAGCCTCGCCATCATCGTCGTCTTCGGCGGTGCCACGCTGCTGCTGCACGACGAGACCTTCATCAAGTGGAAGCCCACGGTGCTCTACTGGGCCTTCGGCGTCGTGCTGATCGGCGCGCGCTACGCCCTCGGCAAGAACCTGATCCGTAGCATGGTGGGCAAGCAACTCACCCTGCCCGAACCGGTCTGGGACAAGTTGAACCTGAGCTGGGCCGGCTTCTTCCTGCTGATGGGGTGCCTCAACCTGCTCGTGGCCTTCAACTTCTCCACCGACGTCTGGGTCAACTTCAAGCTGTTCGGCGGCATGGGGCTCATGCTGCTCTTCGCGCTCGGCCAGGGGCTGATGCTGTCGCGCTACGTGGAAACCGGCGACGAGGACTGAGATGACTTTCCCCCCGATGGGCCTGCGGCCCTTCCCCCCAAGGGGCCCAGCCCTCTTGGGGCGGCCCTGCGAGGGCTGAATGCTCTACGCGATAGTCGGCGAAGACGTTCCGAACGGCCAGGCCAAGCGGGCGGCTGCCCGCCCCGCCCACCTCGAACACATCCAGGAACTGGTGGATGCGGGCCGGGTGATCCTGGCGGGTCCCTTCCCGGCCATCGACAGCCCCGACCCGGGCCCGGCCGGGATGACCGGCAGCCTGATCGTGGCCGAGTTCGACTCGCTGGCGGCGGCGCAAGCCTGGATCGATGAGGACGCCTACGTGACCCAGGGTGTGTTCGGCAAGGTCACGGTGCGCCCGTTCAAGCAGGTGCTGCCGGCCCTCTAGAAGGCGACGATCGCGTTGAATCTGTCCGACACCATCCGCACACGGCTCCAGCACCTCGCCCCCGAGAGCCTGGAAATCTTCGACGACAGCGCCGATCACGCCGGCCACGCCGGCGTGATCGAGAGCGGCGGCGGCGGTCATTTCCAGGTGGTGATCGTCTCCTCGGCGTTCACCGGCCAGAGCCGGATCGCGCGACATCGCCTGGTGTATGATGCGCTCCGCGATTTGATGCCGGGGTCGATCCACGCTCTGGCGATCGTCGCCCACGCGCCGGAAGAACTCGCGTCTCGATGAGGGTTCGCGTCCACGCGGACCCCGGAGCGACCCGCAACGGGCCGCCGCCGTTCTGTTGTCCACCCCGAAACATTCGGAAGGAATGCGTCATGTTGTCTTTCAAGTCCGCGGCGGTCGCCGCGCTCAGCGTGGTCGGCCTAGCCGTCCTGTCGGCCTGCAATGCCGAGGAGCCCGCCAAGAACGTGGCCGTGGTGAACGGCGTTCCCATCCCGCAGGCACGCATGGACCTCATCCTGAAGATGCAGCAGGGCAAGGGTCAGAAGGATTCGGAGGAAATGCGTACCCAACTGCGCGAAGCGCTCATCACGCGCGAGATCCTGGCGCAGGAGGCAGTCAAGAAGGGGCTCGACCAGAGCGAGGAACTGCGGACCCAGCTCGACATGACCCGGGAACAGTTCCTGGTGAACGCCTTCCTCACGGATTACCTCAAGACGCACAACCCGACCGACGCCGAACTGCAGGCCGAGTACGAGGCCGTCAAGAAGGAGCAGTACGACCCGAACGCCAAGGAGTACAAGGCGCGCCACATCCTCATCAAGCCTGCGAAGGACGATCCGAAGGCGGTGGCCGCAGCGAAGCAGAAGGCCGAAGGCCTGCTCGCCCAGCTGAAGAAGGGAGCGAAGTTCGAGGATCTCGCCAAGAAGTATTCGGACGATCCCGGCTCCAAGGGGAGAGGCGGCGAGCTCGACTGGACCGACGGGACCGATCTGGTGGCGCCCTTCGTCGCAGGCATGAAGGCCCTCAACAAGGGCGAGACGTCGAAGACTCTGGTGAAGACCCAGTTCGGCTTCCACATCATCCGTCTCGACGACGTCCGGCCGGTGGAGTTTCCGACGTTCGAACAGGTCAAGGACAAGGTCGCCGAGCAGCTCATCGGCAAGCAGCGCGACCAGTTGATCGAAGAACTGCGCAAGTCGGCAAAAGTCGAGTAACGGCGCGTCTCGGGCGCACCGCTCGCGCGGTGGCCGCCAACTCCCGGAAGGAAATCGTCATGGCATTTCTCAAGCTGACCTCGATGGTCGCCCTCGGGCTGGCCGGTGCGATCGCCCTGCCCGTCTGCCACGCCGCCGAAGCGGCCAAGCCGCTGGCCGTCGTGAACGGTGTGGCCATCCCGCAGGCGCGCCTCGACTTCGTGTTGAAGACGCAGCAGGCGCAGGGGCAGAAGGTCACGGACGAGATGCGCAAACAGCTCCGCGACGCGCTCATCACGCGCGAGATCGTGACGCAGGAAGCGATCAAGAAGGGCTTCGACAAGACCACCGACTACAAGACGCAGATGGACCTCGCGAAGCAGCAGGTCCTCGTGAACGCCTACGTGGAGGACTATCTGAAGAAGCATCAGCCGACCGATGCGGAGCTTCAGGCCGAGTACGAGGCGGTCAAGAAGGAACAGGCGAGCGCGAAGGAGTACAAGGTCCGCCACATCCTCGTCCGGGTGCCGGAGGACAATGCCGACGCGGCCGCCGCCGCGAAGCAGAAGGCCGAATCTCTCCTCGCGCAGCTCGCCCAGGGTGCGAGCTTCGAAGACCTGGCGAAGGAGAACTCCGACGACGCCGGATCCAAGGCCAAGGGCGGCGAACTCGAATGGACGGACGGCGGCAATCTGGTCAAGCCGTTCGCCGATGCGATGAAGACGCTCGGCAAGGGCGAGACGTCGAAGCTGGTGCAGACCCGCTACGGCTACCACATCATCCGGGTCGAGGACATTCGCGAGCCGCAGTTTCCGGCCTTCGACCAGGTCAAGGACGAAGTGGCGAAACAGCTGATCGGCAAACAGCGCGATCAGCTGATCGACAACCTCCGCAAGAGCGCGAAGATCAAGTAATCGCCGCGGCTCCGCCCGCTCGGGCGGGACGCGGATCCCGGCCGGGCCGCTACGTGACGGAGCGGCGCGCGTTCCGGAACATCCGCATCCACGGCGAATCCTCGCCCCATTCGCGCGGATGCCATGACATCTGCGTGGTGCGGAACACGCGTTCCGGGTGCGGCATCACGATGGTGAAGCGACCGTCGGTGTTGGTGAGTCCGGTGAGGCCATCGGGCGAACCGTTCGGGTTGGCCGGGTACCGTTCCGTGGTCCCGCCCCGGTTATCGACGAACCGCAGCGCGGTGTAGCGCTGCGCCTTCTCGCGCGAGGCGGCCGAGGCGAACTCCGCCCTGCCCTCGCCGTGCGACACGACGATGGGGATGCGACTGCCCACCATGCCGTCGAAGAAGATGGACGGGCTCGGCGTGACCTCCACCATGACCAAACGTGCCTCGAACTGCTCGGACGCGTTGCGCACGAAATGCGGCCAATGCGTCGCACCCGGAACCAGTTCGCGCAGGTTGCTCATCATCTGGCAGCCGTTGCACACGCCGAGCGCGAAGGTGTCGGACCGGTGGAAGAACGCCTCGAACTGCTCGCGCGCGCGGGCGTTGAACAGGATCGACTTGGCCCACCCTTCGCCGGCGCCGAGCACGTCACCGTAGGAAAAACCGCCGCAGGCGGCGAAGCCGCGGAAGCCATCCAGGCTCACGCGTCCGGCGATGATGTCGCTCATGTGCACGTCGACCGCCTCGAAGCCGGCGCGGTCGAAGGCCGCGGCCATTTCGATCTGGCCGTTCACGCCCTGCTCGCGCAGGATGGCGATGCGCGGTCGCAACTGTTTCGAGATCGCCGGGATCTCCTGCGGATCGAACGTGAGCTTCGCGTGCAGACCGGGATCGGCCGCATCGTCGACCGCGGCGAATTCCTGGTCCGCGCAGGTCGGGTTGTCGCGCAGGCGCGCGATCCCGTGGCTGGTGGAAGACCAGGCGCGCAGCAGATCCACACCCGAGGCCGAGAGTACTTCGCGCCCCGCCGCCGCGATGCGCAGAAAACCGTCGCGGGCGATGGTGCCGATGTCGTGCACGGCGTCGCCCAGACCGGCGTCGGCGAACGCGCCCTGCACCAGCGGCACAAACCCCGCGCGCACCTGGATGACCGCGCCGAGTTCCTCGTTGAACAAGGCTGCCAACGGATCGCCCAGACCGTCGACCGCGATGTGCAATCCCACATGCGACGCGAACATCATCTCGGCCAGCGTGACGATGAGGCCGCCGTCGGAGCGGTCGTGATAGGCGAGCAGCTGGCCTTCGGCGATCAGCGACTGGATCGCACCGAAGAAGGCGCGCAGCCGCTGCGGATCCTCGATGTCCGGTGCCGTGTCGCCGGTCTGGCCGTAGACCTGGGCCAGCGCGGATCCGCCCAGGCGGTTGCGGCCCTGCCCCAGATCGATGAGCAGCAAGCGCGTGTCACCCGCGTCGAGTCGCAGCTCCGGCGTCACCGTGTCGCGCACGTCCTCGACCATGGCGAACGCCGACACGATCAACGACAGCGGCGCCGTGACTTCCTTCGAGCGGCCGCTATCCTGCCAGGAAGTGCGCATGGACAGGCTGTCCTTGCCCACGGGAATGCTCACGCCGAGCGCAGGACAGAATTCCATGCCGACCGCTGCGACGGTATCGAACAGGGCAGCATCCTCGCCCGGTTGCCCTGCCGCAGCCATCCAGTTCGCGGACAGCTTGACGCGCTCGATCGGGCCGATGCGGGCTGCGGCGATGTTGGTCAGCGCCTCGCCCACCGCCATCCGCCCCGACGCCGGACCGTCGATCACGGCGATCGGCGTGCGCTCGCCCATGGCCATGGCTTCGCCGACGTTGGTGTCGAAGCCGAAACTGGTCACTGCGACGTCGGCCACCGGCACCTGCCACGGCCCCACCATCTGGTCGCGCGCCGTGAGCCCCCCCACGGTACGGTCACCGATGGTGATGAGGAAGTTCTTGCCCGCGACGGCGGGAAACCGCAGCACGCGCTGCAGGGCTTCCGCCAGTTTCACCGGCTTCGCATCGAAGGCGCGCAGCTTCGTCGATATCCGTTTGACGTCGCGCAGCATCTTCGGCGGCTTGCCGAGCAGCACCTGGAGATCCATGTCCACCGGGTGGTTGTCGAAGCGCGGATCGTCGACCAGCAGGCGTTCCTGTGCGGTTGCCTTGCCGACCACGGCGAACGGACAACGCTCCCGTTCGCACAACCTCTCGAACACGGTCAGCCTTGCGGGGTCGAGCGCGAGGACGTAGCGCTCCTGGGATTCGTTGCACCAGATCTGCAGCGGCGACATGCCTGGTGCCTCCGACGGGATCGCGCGCAGATCGAACCGTGCACCGCGTCCGCCGCCGTGCACCAGTTCGGGCAGTGCGTTCGACAGGCCGCCGGCCCCCACGTCATGGATCGACAGGATCGGATTGCCCTCACCCATGGCCGCGCAGCGGTCGATGACCTCCTGGCAGCGCCGCTGCATCTCCGCGTTGCCGCGCTGGACCGAGTCGAAGTCGAGATCCTCGGTGTTGGCTCCGGTGTCCATGCTCGACGCAGCACCTCCGCCCAGACCGATCGGCATGCCCGGACCACCGAGTTGCACCAGCACCGCGCCTTCCGGCAACGGGAGCTTGTGGGATTGGTCGGCCGCGATGTTCCCGACGCCACCCGCGATCATGATGGGCTTGTGATAGCCGCGCGCGCGCCCGTCGACCACCTGCTCGAACGTGCGGAAGTAGCCCGCCAGATTGGGGCGGCCGAACTCGTTGTTGAAGGACGCTCCGCCGATGGGCCCTTCGATCATGATCGTCAGCGGCGAGGCGATACGGCCGGGGCGACCGTAATCATCGATCTCCCACGGCTGTACCGCGTCCGGAATGCGCAGATGCGACGTGGTGAAGCCGGTGAGCCCGGCCTTCGGCTTGGCACCCCGGCCGGTGGCACCTTCGTCGCGGATCTCCCCGCCGGAGCCGGTGGCCGCACCTGGAAACGGTGCGATCGCGGTCGGATGGTTATGGGTCTCCACCTTCATGAGGATGTGCGTCGACTCCTCGACCCGTCCGTACGTCCCGAGCACGTCGGGACGGAAGCGCGGCACGACGGCGCCCTCCATGACCGCGGCATTGTCGGAGTACGCCACCACGGTGTGTTCGGGATGGCACGCGTGGGTATTGCGGATCATCGCGAAGAGCGACTTGTCCTGCCGCTGCCCGTCCACGATCCAGTCGGCGTTGAAGATCTTGTGGCGGCAGTGCTCCGAGTTCGCCTGGGCGAACATCATGAGCTCGACGTCGGTGGGATTGCGCCCTGCGGCCGAGAACGCGTCGAACAGGTAGTCGATCTCGTCGGCCGACAGCGCGAGACCCATGTCACGATTGGCGGCTTCGAGGGCAGCTTTCCCGCCACCGACCACGTCGACGCTCTCGAGCGGCACCGGGTCGATCTCGCGGAACAGGCGCTGGGCGGCGTCGACCGAATCGAGCACCGTCTCCGTCATGCGATCGTGCAGCGGCGCAGCCAGCTTCTCGCGCGCAGCACCGCCGCTCACGTGGTACGCGACCCCGCGCTCGATACGCTCGACGGCTTCGAGCCCGCAATGGCGGGCGATGTCGGTCGCCTTGGATGACCAGGGCGAGATCGTGCCCAGCCGCGGCACCACGACGAAGAGTTGGCCGTCCACCGGCTTCGCCCGTTCGCGCGGTCCGTACTCCAGGATACGGTCGAGGCGCACCGTCTCGTCCGCGCTAAGCGGCCGATGCAGCTTGACGAAGTGCCAGTATTCGGCGGAGACGCCTGCGACGGTCGGGTCGAGCGAACGCAGGCTGGCGAGGAGTTTCCGGACGCGGAACGCGGAGAGGGCGTCGCGCCCTTGCAGCTTCAGAAAGAGCGCCATGGGCAGGCTTGAGTCTTCGAACGCGAATTATACCCAACCGCTTCGCGCAGGCGGGCGCGTAAACTCGCCGAGTCTCATTGTGCATCCGATCCCATGACTGAGTCTGCATCGCTGCCGGTGTGCCGCACCGCGGAGATCCGCGCGCTCGAAGCCGAGGCGGCAGCCCGGCAACCCGAGCCGCCGCTCATGGAACGCGCAGGCCTGGCGGCCGCGGAACTGGCCCGATCGATCCTGGCCGACGGGCAGCGCGTGCTGGTGGTTGCAGGCCCGGGCAACAACGGCGGTGACGGCTTCGTCGTTGCGCGGCACCTCAAGTCCTGGTGGTACGCCGTGACCGTGCTCTTCACCGGATCCGAGCAGAAGCTGGCCCCCGATGCGGCGGCAGCCCTCGCGGCCTGGCGCTCCGTAGGCGGCACGACCACCGATCGGTGGCCGCAGGGCATGCAACCGGATCTGATCGTGGATGCGCTGTTCGGCATCGGCCTCGAGCGCCCGCTCGAGGGCGCCATGGCTGAACTGGTCATGCGCATGAACGGCAGCGGCGTGCCGGTGCTCGCGCTCGATGTACCGAGCGGCCTGCATGCCGACACCGGACGCGTCCTGGGTATCGCCGTCGAAGCGGACCACACCGCGACGTTCATCGCTCTCAAGCCTGGGTTGCTGACGCTCGATGGGCCGGACCACGCGGGTGAACTGCACGTTTTTGATCTCGGTCTCGACCGGCCCGGAAGCCTGCCCGGGCATCTGCTCGACCTTGCGATCCTGCAGACCGCCCTGCCGCCACGAAGGAGCAACACCCACAAGGGCAGCTTCGGCAATGCCGGCATCATCGGCGGTGCCGACGGCATGGTGGGTGCGGCACTGCTCGCGGGACGTGCCGCGCTCAAGCTCGGGGCGGGGCGCACCTTCGTCGGCTGCCTGAGCGGCGCGTCGGTGGATCCAGCCCAACCGGAGCTGATGCTGAGACCGGCTGCGGACCTCGTGGCGCTCGACGGATTGTCGGTGCTGGCCGTCGGGCCGGGACTGGGGGCGTCCGATGCCGCCCGGACTCTGTTGGCCTCGGCGATCGGTCGCGATGTGCCGTTGCTGCTCGATGCCGACGCACTGAATCTGGTCGCGGCCGATCCCCGGCTGGCCGAAGCAGTCGCGCGACGCTCCGGTGACACGCTCCTCACGCCGCATCCGGCGGAAGCGGCTCGCCTGCTCGGCTGCACCACGGCTGAAGTGCAGCGCGATCGCATCGCGAACGCGCTGCTGATGGCCGAGCGCTATCACGCTGCCGTCGTGCTGAAAGGTGCCGGCAGCGTTTGCGCGCTGCCCGACGGGCAATGGTTCATCAACCCATCCGGCAATCCGGGGCTCGCCAGCGCCGGCATGGGCGATGTGCTGGCCGGCATCGTCGCGGCGTTGGTCGCGCAAGGATGCCCGCCGGTCACCGCCCTGCTGGCCGGGGTTCACCTGCACGGGCTCGCCGGTGACCGGTCGCGCGAAGCGATCGGCGGCCCCGTCGGGATCACGGCCTCGGAGGTCACCGACGCGGCGCGCGCAATCCTGAACGAGATGATCTACTCGACTGATTGAGCAGCCCGCGAGATCAGTTCGCCAGCATGCGCACGGCAGCGATGCCGAGGATGGTGAGTACGATGGACCCCACGAGATGGGTCGCGATGTGCGCGACCGCCCAACCCGTCTGACCGCGCTGGATCAGGCTGACGGCTTCGGCCGAGAACGTGGAGAAGGTCGTGAGCCCACCCAGGAAGCCGGTGATGATGAAGAGCCGCATCTCCGGCGCCAGTTCGGCGCGTGTCGCGAAGACCTCCACGGCCACCCCGATCAGGAAGCCGCCGATCAGGTTCGCCGCCAGGGTGCCGAGCGGCAGCAGCGGAAACACGACGTTGAGGAAATGGCCGAGCGCCCAGCGCAGCCATGCGCCCAGCGCTGCGCCGATGCCGACCGCAATCGCTCCCGTACCCGTCACGTCGCACCTCCTCCGTTCGAGCGCGGGAGTCTAAGCCGACGGGGGGCTCCGGCGGTAGACATCGTGATCGGCAGTGACACTCTGCGCGAACGTCCATCGCCCGTCGGGTCTTCAGGGCCGCCCGAAGCCGTACCGCTCCAGGATGCGTTGCGCACCTTCCGTGCGGAGGAACTTGACGAACGCGGTGGCGCCAGCGGCGTTACGGCTGCCTTTGACGACCGCCGCCGGATAGAGCACCGGCGTCTCGGTCTTCGTCACGAAGGCGATCTTCGCGCGGTTGACGGCAGCGATGGCGTCGGTGCGGTACACGAACGCCGCATCGACCTCCCCGCGGGCCACGTAGTCCAGGGCCTGACGCACGTTCTGCGTGAAGACCAGCCGCTCCTGCACGTCGGGCCACAGCCGTGCCGTCGTCAGCACGTCGCGCGCGTACTTCCCCGCCGGCACCGAATCCGGATTGCCGATCGCGATGCGCTTCACTTCCGGTCCCATGACGTCGGCGAGGCGGTTCAGTACCAGAAGACTGGTGGCCGGCACGGCGACGACCAGCTCGTTGCGGGCGAACACGACACGCGATTCGTCCATGATGACAGCCTGCTTCGCCGCACGGTCCATGGTCTCGAGATCAGCCGGCGCGAATACGTCCACCGGTGCCCCGGCGACGATCTGCTGCAGCAGCTGGCCCGAGGCGCCGAAGTTGAGCGTGAGCTTCGTTCGCGGCTGCGACTGCTCGAAGGCGGCAGCGATCTCCTTGAACGCGTCGGTAAGGCTTGCGGCGGCACTGACGATGATCTCGGCCGCGTGCGCGGCGCCACCGAGCGCCAGTGGGCCGACGAGCAAAACGGCGACCAGGCGCCGGCGGAGCGAGGATGGCGTGAACACGGTCACGGCTTCAGGAACCCATAGCGCGCGAGGATCCTCTGCGCCGTCTCGGTCTTCAGGAACTCGACGAAGGCGAGACCGCCGCGCTGGTTGCCGCCGCCGCGCGTCGCGGCGACCGGATAAAGAATGTCCGCCGGCACGTCGACCTTGACGGCAGCCTTGACCCTTGCCGGCAGCAGCCGCGCATCCGACGCGTAGACGAAACCGGCATCCACCTCCCCTCGAGCCACGTAGTCCAACGCCTGACGCACGTTCTGGGTGTTCACCATACGCTCCTTGAGCGCGTCCCAAAGCCCCGCCTTGTCGAGAGCGAGCTTGGCGTAGCGCCCGGCCGGCACCGACTCCGGATTGCCGATCGCGATGCGCGTGAATGCCAGCGCTCCGAGATCGGCGAGGTTCGAGACAGTTGTCGTAGCGCCGGTCGGGACCACCACCACCATCTCGTTACGAACGAAATTGAAGCGCGAGCCGCGCTCGATCGCACCACCCTTCTCCGCGCGATCCATGCTCTCCTGGTCCGCGGCCGCGAACGCATCCACCGGCGCCCCGCGCGTGATCTGCTGGACGAGCTGACCCGACGAGCCGAAGTTGAACAGCACCTTCGAGCCCGGGTTGGCGGATTCGAACTCGCGGCCGATGTCCTGGAATGCATTGGTCAGACTGGCTGCTGCCGACACCGTGATGTCGGCCGCCCATGCGGGCATCCCGCAGGACCAAAGCAACCACATGGCGACGAGGGATCGGACCACGGCCGTCCCCTTTCGAGCGTGAGTGTTCATGCTAGAAGTCCACCTGGGCACGGAACAGGACGGCGTCCTCGTGACCCACGTTGATGCCGTTCACATTGACCGGCGTGTCGAAGTTGGTCCTGACGTAGCTCACCAGCCAGCGTGAATACAAGTTGTGGATCCACTTGAGCTGCACCGTCCAGGCATCCGCCTTGTTCGTGGGAACCAGCGTCGCCGTGGACAGCTGACCGGTGCCCGGCGGGTTGGATGCACGGAAGTCGGTCGCATCCATGGTGCTGTAGCGCAACCCCAGTTCCCACGCACCCCACCCGCCGCCCGAGTCGAGCGAGAAGCGGTTGTTGGGGCGGATCTTCTGCCAGTAGCCGTTGGCGTAGAAGTCGGACCACGTTTCTCCCGACATGAGCCACAGCAGGCTCACGTAGCTCGCCGTGATGTCGCGGGAGAACTCGAACGGCGAGCCGGCGGTGGGGGTGCGCAGTCCCGCGTACTTGGCGCGCCACCATTCGCCGGTGAAGCGCAGCGACTTCCACGATGAGGAGAATTCCGCCGCTTCGATGGTGCGCTCGACCTCCCCCGTCGTGCCGCCCGCGCCGAAGAAAGACTGCGGCGTGAAGAACGTGAGGCCGCGCGCTTCGGTACGGAACGAAGGCGCCGCGAAGGCGTCGGCCTGGGCACTCTGACGGTTTGCCTCCTTGCCGTTCTTGTAGGAGAGTCCTGCGTGTACAACGCTGTCGCGCCAGTCGAACACCCTCGCGAAGTCGATGACACCGCGCAAGGTGATGTCCTTGGAATCGGTACGCGCTTCCGTCGCAGAGCGCGCTTGTTCATCCGTATTGACGCCGGTGCCGTTGGACAAGGTGACAGCGTAGTACATGGGCGCCCATGGCGAACCGTGCACCATGATGCCCCGATCGTAGTTGAGGCCGTTGCCGTCGAGGATGTTCTGGGTCAGTGCCCGTTCCTGGAAGTCGCTCTGCAGATCGAGCAACGTCTGCTCCAATCCGAACTGCGGCTTGAACTGCCCCATGCGGATGCGGGCAGCATTGAACCACTGCAGCTCGAGGAAGCCGTTGGTCATCGTTGCAGACGTACCGGCGAACTCGCCCTCCACCTGGACCAGGTAGTCCTTGAACAGCGTAGCCTGTGCGCCGAGGCGCGCGCGACGGACGCTGAACGTATCCGCATTGGCCTCGTCGGCGCCCAGAAACTGCCGATAGTCCAATTGCGCTCGTCCCATCACGCGCACGCCCCATCGGCCGCGTGGATCCTGCAACGTCACGCCGTCGGTGAAGTTGGCCTGCACCCCCTGCTGCTCGAAGCGCTGCTGCATGGTCGCCGCCTGCTCCTTCGCTTCCTGGGCGGTGGCGAGCGCCTCGTTCAATTCCTGCCGCGTCGGAGCGTCAGGCGGCGCCCCGGCTGCAGGGACCGCTGCGGCCGGAGGAGCGGACGACGCAGCCTCCCTGGCCTTCGCGGCTTCCGCCTCGGCAGCCTGGCGTGCCGCCTTCTCGGCCTCCACCTGTGAACGCAGCGAATCCACCTCCCTGGACATCTGCTGCATCATCGTCTCGAGATCGTGCAGCCGCTTCTCGAGGTCGGTCTCCTGGGCCTCAACCACCCCGGCAGTCAACAGCGCTGCGAACAAGGCGGCGCGCCGCCACGGCGCTCGACCGAGTCGATCTCTCTCCTGTCCCATCCCTGCTCCCTCGGTTCATCCGCGAACCCTTGGCTCGCCCGCCTGTGATCCGGCAAGCGTCGTATCACGCGGTATACGACGCAGGCTACCCTATATCCTCGCTATGTTCAACACCACATAACGGTTCGAACTTCGCTCAGCCGGCAGCGTCGGCGAGGAACCGCCGCACCGCACGCCGCACCTGGGGTCCGGATTCGACCTCGTCGAACACTTCCGAGCGTTCGCCGCTGCGCACGACCTTGCCGTCCCTGAACACGATCACTTCATCGGCCAGGGTAGCCACGTCGTCCGGATCGTGGGTGATGACGACGATGGGAATACCGAACTGCGCCCGCCACTCGAGCATCTGATGCCGCATGCGCTCACGCAGCAGCGGATCGAGCGCACTGAAGGGTTCGTCCAGAAGCAGCAGGTCCGGCTCGCGGATCAGTGCCCGCGCGAGCGCCACACGCTGCTTCTGACCGCCCGAAAGCTGGCTCGGGTAGCTCGCCCGCAGGTGATCGATCTCGAACGCAGCGAGCATCTTCGAGACCCGCTCGCGCACATCACCGTCGGGACGCGGCCGCCACCACGGAGTGAGCGGGTAGCCCACGTTCGCTTCGATGTCGAGGTGCGGGAACAACGCATAGTCCTGGAACACGTAAGCGACCCGTCGCTCGCGCGCCGGAACATCGACATCGGCGGCCTTGTCCAGCAGAGCCCGATCGTTGAGTCGGATGCTTCCGCGGTCCGGATGCAGCAATCCCGCGATCGCCTGCAGGGTCACGCTCTTGCCGGACCCGGACGCGCCGAAGATCACGGTCACGTCGTGCGCACAGGCGAAGCTGGCCTCGAGCTGGAACTCGCGCTCCCGCGAGACGAGCCGCATGCCGATGTCGACGACGAGCTTCATGCGTAGCGCGTGCGCAGCAATCGTCCCGAACCGACCAGGACCAGGATGCAGACGATCGAGGTGACCAGCACCAGGAAGTTGGCCATGTCGTCCTTGCCCGCCTGCACTGCCTCGTACACGGCGATCGACAGCGTCTGAGTCTTGCCCGGTATGCTGCCCGCCACCATCAGGGTCGCGCCGAATTCGCCCATGGCCCGCGCGAACGCGAGCATGGTGCCGGCAAGGATGCCGCGCCACGCCAGCGGCATGGTGACGCGCACGAACACAGCGAACTCGGTGGAGCCGAGGATGCGGGCGGCATTCTCGTAGCGCGGATCGACGTCCTCGAAGGCAGCTCGAGCCGCCTTGTAAACCAGCGGAAATGCCACGACGGCGGCGGCGATCACAGCGCCCTGCCAGGTAAACATCAGCGTGATGCCGAAGGTGTCGTGCAGCCAGCCGCCGATCCAGCCGCGGCGACCGAGCAGCACGATCAGGTAGTAGCCCAGCACCGTGGGCGGCATGACCATCGGCAGGGTCATGGCGGCGTCCAGGACCTCGCGCCCCGCGAAGGAATGACGGGCGACGAACCATGCCAGAGCCACACCGACGATGAAGACCAGGACGGTTGCAAACCCGGCAACCTTCAATGTGAGGAGCAGCGGAACCAGGACGTCGGCGGAGAATTGCACGAAAGGTGGCGATCGCATCGGGGAGCGTCGTATAGTGCTGGATATGGCGACACGTGCCTAGTCCCCGTTCCAGTTTCGTGAGGACGCGGCCGCGGCTACCGGTTCAGCTGCCGCGTTCTGCGCGAGGCATCCGAACCGCCAACAGTTCGGAGAAGTCGGCCAGGTCGACTTCCAGGTTGGCCTGCACCTTGAGATCCATTTCTCGGTATCGCCGCAGGAGTTCAAAGCCGAGCGCCGTGACAGCCGCACCGCCGCCGGCGTTGCCGCCGCTCTGGGTCAGCACGATCGGCTGGGCGAATCCTGCATTCAATTCTTCCACCAGTTCCCAGGCACGACGGTAGGACATGTCCATCCGCACGGCCGCGGCGCTGATGGAACCGGTTTCGGCGATGGCGAGCAGCAGCCTTGCCTTGCCAGGGCCGAAGCCCAGCGCGTGCCGGAAGCTCACCTGGATCTCCACGGTGTCCGCGCCGTTCGGCTCCAGCCCTTCGAGCACGGGTCGAGCGGAGCTCCGCCGTCTCATGGTTGCATCACCCGCAGACGCCGAACGCCGCTGCCGCCGCGGAGGATCGCAGCGGATTGCAGCTGGGATACTTTTCGCCGACGCCATCTTGGCCGGCGGTTTGCTGCGATCTTCACGTAACGGATACGACCATGGCTACGCTATATACTTTTCAATATAGCGAAGCCGATGGCATTCGGAAAGAGGCCAGCCGACCTGGCGCTACCAAGCGCCTCGACACCAAAGGGAAACCGGCGGCGCCTCGCGGCCGTCCGGGGCCACGCCTTGGACGCGTCACGCGACGGCGGTCTTCGACATCAGCTTCACGAACTGCGCCATCTCCCCTTCCACCGAAGCTGCTGCCTTGGCTTCCATCTCGAGGTACCGGCGCAGTACATCGTGACCGAACTCGGTGATGTGCGCGCCGCCGCCTCGCTGCCCCCCCGTCTCGGTGGAGACGAGCGGCTGCTTGAAGCACTGGTTCATCGTGTCCACCAGCAGCCAGGCGCGGCGATAGGACATCTCCAGATCGCGTGCGGCGGCCGAGATGGAACCGGTCCGGTCGATCGCCTCGAGCAGCGCCGCTTTTCCCGGCCCCATGGCGATGGCCTTGCGGAACAGGATGCGGATCTGCGGCTTCGGCGCCTTGGCCGCCGCCGCGCGTTTGCGCGGGCGCAGTGCGGTTTCGCTCAAGACCACCGCTCCGCTGCCGCGTCGTCGCTGGCACGCGCGTCGACCCAGCGTTCACCCTCCGGCGTGCGCTCCTTCTTCCAGAACGGTGCGCGCGTCTTTAGGTAGTCCATCAGGAACTCGCAGGCAGCGAAGGCCTCGCCCCGATGCGCGCTGGTCACGATGACCAGCACGATCTGGTCGGTCGGCCGCATGGGGCCGATCCGGTGCACCATCGCGATGTCGATGATGTCCCACCGCTCGCGTGCCTCGCGGGCGATCCCGTCCAGCGCCTTCTCGGTCATGCCGGGATAGTGCTCGAGGGTCATCTCCGCCACCGCAGCGCCGTCGTTCAGATCGCGGCAGACGCCGACGAAGCTCGCGACGGCACCGACGCGCGGATTGCCGGCGCGCAGGCGTGCGATCTCGGCGCCGACGTCGAAATCCTCCGTCTGGACGCGGATCACGGTCGCACCTTCGCTGCGCAGGCCGGGACGGGCGAGGTCGTTCACGCGTCAGCCTCCGGTCACCGGCGGAAAGAACGCCACCTCGTCACCGTCACGAACCGGCGAATCGCCGCGTGCCATGTCCTGGTTGACCGCCACCCGCCAGCTGCGCCCCGGCGCGAGTTCGCGTTCCCAGGCTTCGCCGCGCGTACGCAGCCAGGCCGTGAGCCCGGCGACGTCGGCCACACCCGGCGGCAGATCGATCTTTTCGGTATCGCGCCCCAGCGACTCCCGCAGGCGCGCGAAATAGAGCACGTTGAGCATCGTCGTTTCGATCGGTGCGCGGCAATCCAGGCGCACCGGTTTCATGGCTGTACGAGATGGGAGTCTATCATCGGCCCGTCGGCGCTGCCGGTCGGACGCTACGCGACCAGCCGATAGCCGACCGCGGTCTCGGTGAGGATGTGCACCGGCTGGGCCGGATCGTCCTCCAGCTTCTGCCGCAGCTGTCCCATGTACACGCGCAGGTAGTGCGTGCTCTCCGCATGGCTGGGCCCCCACACCTCGCGCAGCAGGTATCGATGGGTCAGCACGCGTCCGGCGTTGGCCGCCAGTACGCCGAGCAGCCGGTACTCGATGGGCGTGAGGTGCACTTCCTGCCCGGACTTGCGCACGACACGCGACGCGAAGTCGATCTCGACCGCTCCGAAGCGGAAGATCTCCGATGCGTCGGTGCGCGCCGCCTGCTGGCGGCGGCGGTTCGCACGCACCCTTGCGAGCAACTCCGCCACGCCGAAGGGCTTGGTGATGAAATCATCGGCGCCCGCGTCCAGCGCCCGCACCTTCTCGGTTTCGTCGGAGCGGGCCGACAGCACGATCACCGTCACCGACGACCAGTTCCGCAGTTCGCGGATCATGTCCACGCCGTCCCCATCGGGCAGACCGAGATCGGCGATCACGAGATCCGGCCGGCGCGTACCCGCTTCCACCAGGCCCTGCTTCACCGTCTCCGCTTCGTGCACCTGCCAGCCCTCCGCCTCCAGCGCCGTGCGGACGAAGTGGCGGATCTGCCGCTCGTCCTCCACGATCAGCGCCACCGGATGCGGCTCGGCCATCAGCGCACCGGCTCCGGGTCGACCTCGTCCGCAGGGTCCACGAGCGGCGGTGTACCCAGCGGCAATGCGAAAACGAAGACGGCGCCCGTCGGTGCGGCCGCTTCGACCCGGATGCGCCCGCGATGGGCCTCGACGATGGCGCGACAGATCGCGAGCCCGAGGCCCACGCCCGGCGTGGCCGATTCGGCGTTGCCGCGTGTGAACTTTTCGAAGATCGCTTCCTCTTGCCCCTTGGGAACGCCGGGCCCGCGGTCCGCCACGCTGACGCGCATGCTGTCTCCCTCCACCCGTGCCGCCACCTCCACCGGCGTGTCCGCCGGCGAGAACTTGGCGGCGTTCTCCAGCAGATTTGCCAGTACGCGCTCGATGAGAATCGCGTCGCACTCTACCAAAGGCAGGCCTGGCGCCAACCTGACCGTGACGTGGCGCTCGCCCAGCACCCGGCGCGTGGCGTGAATCGCCGCGCCGATCAACTCTTCCATCGACTGCCATTCGCGGCGCAGCCGGATCTCGCCGCTCTGGATGCGCGCCATGTCGAGCAGGTTGTTCACCAGGTTGCTCATGCGCGTCGCCTCTTCGCGAATGGCGTCGGCAAGACCCGCCTGCACGTCGCCGAGCCTGGGATGCGACAGCGCCAGCGCATCGGACAATCCCACCAGCGCCGCGAGCGGTGTACGCAGGTCGTGGGACAGCGCGGCCAGCAGCGAATTGCGCAGGCGCTCCGACTCGATCTGCACGGTGGCTTTCTGCGCCACCTCCACGTAGTGCACGCGCTCCAGCGCCATGGCGGTCAACGCGGCGAAGGTCTCGAGCTGCCGGCGCTGCTCCGGCACCATCAGGAACCGTGCCGCGTCCGGCTTGAGGCCCAGCACACCGCGCGTGCGCATCGGCCCTTTCAGCGGCACGTAGAGCCAGGCGCTGCCCGGCAGCGTGTCGGACCCGAGACCGGCCTCGCGATTGTGGTCGAGCGCCCAGCGCGCGGTGCCGACGTCGAAGTCGTCGATGGGCGGCACTGGCGGCTGCAGGCGGTCGTCCTGCGTCAAGACGCTGATCGCGACCCGCGCGCGAAATTCCCGGGCGATGGCCTGCTGCGCCAGTTCCACCACTCGGTCGGCGAGCAGCACGTTGGAAAGATCGCGCGCGAGTTCGTACAGGGCGCGCGAGCGCGCTTCGCGATGCGTCGCCACGCGCGCCTGGTAGCGCAGACCGGCGGTGAGTTGTCCGGTCACCAGCCCCACCACCAGCATCACGAAGAACGTCAGCAGATACTCGACGTCGGAGACGGCGAACGACAGGCGCGGCGGCACGCAGAAGAAGTCGAAGGCAGCCACGTTGACGAACGCCGCCAGGACAGCCGGACCCCGCCCCAGCGCCACGGCGACCCCCACCACGGAGAGCAGGAACAGCATCACGATGTTGGCGAGTTCGAGCACGCCCACCAGCGGCACTGCCAGCAGCGTGGTCACCACGCAGACCGCCACCGCCCACGCATAGCGGCGCCACGATTCGTGGCCCGGTTCGGCGGCGCGACGCTCGGCGGTCCGGTCACCCTTCACTTCGGCCTGAGGCCGGTGCCCATCGCCGAGCTCGATCACGTCCACATCGGCAGCGCGTTCGGCGATGCGCCGGCGCAGCGAGCCGCCGCGGCGCCACCACCCCGCAGCGTTGCGCCCGAGGACGACCTTCGACAGGTTGTGAGCCCGGGCATGCTCGATCAGCGCCGTGGCCGCGTCCTGCGCCGGGAGCACCGCGGTCGTCGCGCCCAGTTCCTCCGCCAGCTTCACCGTCTCGAGGATGCGTTCGCGTGCGGTGCTGTCGAGTCGCTGCAGGGCCGGCGTCTCCACATACACCGCATGCCAGGCCACGGCCAGTTGCTGCGCCAGCCTGGCCGCGCTTCGCACCACGTGCTCCGCGCCTTCGCGAGGTCCGACGCAGCACAGCAGCGCGGCTTCGGTCTTCCAGACCGGCGCGATGGCGCGGTCGCTCCGATAGGCCTGCACGTCGTCCTCGACGCGATCGGCCGTGCGGCGCAACGCCAACTCGCGCAGGGCCATGAGGTTGCCCTTGCGGAAGAAGTTGCGCGCGGCGCGCTCCGCCTGCGCCGGCAGATAGATCTTGCCGGCCTCGAGGCGCGCGAGCAGTTCCTCCGCCGGCGTATCCACCAGCACCACTTCGTCCGCTGCATCGAAGAAAGTGTCCGGCAAAGTCTCGTTCACGCGGATGCCGGTGATGCCGCCGACGACGTCGTTCAGACTCTCCAGGTGCTGGACGTTGAGCGTCGTGTATACGTCGATGCCGGCAGCGAGGAGCTCCTCCACGTCCTGCCAGCGTTTCGGATGACGCGAGCCGGGCACGTTCGAATGCGCAAGCTCGTCCACCAGGATCAGCGTCGGGCGCCGGGCGAGTGCCCCGTCCAGGTCGAACTCCCCGAGCGTGCGCCCGCGATACTCGATCTGCGAAAGCGGGAGGACCTCGAGCGTTTCCAGCAGCACCGCGGTTTCGCTGCGGCCATGGGTCTCGACCACACCGGCCACCACGTCGACACCTTCGGACTTCCGCTTGCGCGCGGCGAGCAGCATCGCGTAGGTCTTGCCGACCCCGGCCGAGGAACCGAAATAGATGCGCAACCGTCCGCGCAAGGCCCGGACTTCCTCGCCGCGCAACTGTGCCAGCAGCGCGTCGGGATCGGGCCTGCCGTCGGACGGCGTTACAGCCATCGCGTGGGCCCGGTCGTGCTGCAACGGATCAGCACGTGCCGCTCCGGACGGCGCAGTCGGAGGGACGGCAATCGCGGCCTTGCACCGATACCCGGCAGCGGGACAGGACCATGCGGCAATTCTACCGGCTGCCCGGCGTCCCTTACGGGCGCAACGCCTCGAGCCCGAGATTGAGCCTGAGCACGTTCACCCGCGGTTCCCCGAGGAAGCCGAACATCTGCTCTTCGGTCGCCTCGTCGATCAGCCGGTACACGCGATCGGGTGTCAGTCCGCGCGACCGCGCCACGCGGCGGGCCTGGTAACGCGCGGCCGCGACGCTGATGTGGGGGTCGACGCCGCTGCCCGAGGCCGTCACGAGATCCACCGGTATCGGCGCCGCATTGCCCGGGTCGGCCGCCCGGAGCGCGTCGATGCGCGCCTTGACTGCGTCGATCAGTGCCGGATTGAGCGGCCCTTGGTTGGATCCGCCCGAGGCCGCCGCGTTGTACGGGAACGGACCGGTCGCCGACGGGCGGCTCCAGAAGTGCCGCGGGTCGCTGAAATGTTGGCCGATCACTGCGGAGCCGATGACGCGACCGTCGCGAGTGAGCAGGCTGCCCGACGCCTGCCAGGGAAACACGGTGCGCGCGAGACCCCAGACGGTCAGTGGATAGACGATGCCCGTCAGCAGCAACAGGACGAGGAACGAGACCAGCAGGGGACGCATGATCGCTTTCATGACGGGGACCTCACGCGAGTCCGGTGGCGGCCAGCAGCACGTCGATCAGCTTGATGCCGATGAACGGGACAACCAGACCGCCGAAGCCGTAGATCAGGACGTTGCGCCGCAGAAGGGCAGCGGCACCGATGGGGCGATACCGCACGCCCTTCAAGGCCAGCGGGATCAGGAAGATGATGATGAGCGCGTTGAAGATCACGGCCGACAGGATCGCCGAGGACGGGCTCGTGAGCGCCATGACGTCGAGAGCATGCAACTGCGGGTAGGTGGTCGCGAACGCCGCCGGAATGATCGCGAAGTACTTCGCCACGTCGTTCGCGATGGAGAACGTGGTGAGCGAGCCGCGGGTCATCAGGAGCTGCTTGCCCGTCTCCACGATCTCCAGCAGCTTCGTGGGATTCGAGTCGAGGTCCACCATGTTGCCGGCTTCCTTGGCCGCCTGGGTGCCGGTGTTCATGGCCACCGCCACGTCGGCCTGGGCGAGCGCGGGCGCGTCGTTGGTCCCGTCGCCGGTCATGGCCACCAGGCGACCCTCCGCCTGGAACTCGCGAATCAGCGCGAGCTTCGCCTCGGGTGTGGCTTCCGCCAGAAAATCGTCGACGCCGGCCTCGGCCGCGATGGCCGCAGCGGTGAGCTTGTTGTCGCCGGTGATCATCACGGTACGGATACCCATGCGCCGCAATTCCGCGAAGCGCTCCTTGATGCCCCCCTTCACGATGTCCTTCAATTCGATCGCGCCGAGCACACGGCTGCCCTCGGCCACCACCAGCGGCGTGCTGCCGCGCCGGGCGACCTCCTCGATCACCCGGGTGACCTCGGACGGGAACACGCCGCCCAGCGCCTCCACGTACCGGCGGATCGCGTCGCCTGCGCCCTTGCGGATGCTCCGCTGGGTGCCGATGTCCACGCCGCTCATCCGGGTCTGGGCGGTGAACGGGACGAACGCCGCGTCGAGCGCTGCGAGTTCGCGCTCGCGCAGGTTGAACTTCTGCTTCGCCAGCACCACGATGCTGCGGCCTTCCGGCGTCTCGTCGGCGAGCGACGCGAGCTGAGCGGCGTCCGCCAGTTGCCGCTCCGTGACGCCGCCCGCCGGCAGAAAGGCGGAGGCCTGCCGGTTGCCGAGGGTGATGGTGCCGGTCTTGTCGAGCAGCAGCACGTCCACGTCACCGGCCGCCTCCACGGCGCGGCCGGATGTGGCGATCACGTTGGCCTGCATCATCCGGCTCATGCCGGCCACGCCGATGGCCGACAGCAGCGCCCCGATCGTGGTGGGAATCAGGCAGACGAGCAACGCGATGAGCGCCGTGATGGTGACTGCGGAACCCGTCTTCGCCATCGCCACGCTGAAGAGGGACATGGGCAGCAGCGTGACGGTGACCACCAGGAACACGATGGTCAGCGCCACCAGCAGGATGTTGAGCGCGATCTCGTTCGGCGTCTTGTGGCGGCTGGCACCTTCCACCATGGCGATCATCCGGTCGAGGAACGACTCGCCCGGGTTCACGGTGATGCGGATCACCAGCCAGTCCGAGAGCACCCGCGTGCCGCCCGTGACCGCGGCGAAGTCGCCGCCGGATTCGCGGATCACCGGTGCGGATTCGCCGGTGATGGCACTCTCGTCCACCGAGGCCACACCCTCGATGACCTCGCCGTCGAGCGGAATCAGGTCGCCCGGCTCCACCAGCACCACGTCGCCGCGCTTGAGTTCCGCCGCATCGGTCGGGAACCAGGTCGCATCGTGCTGTGGCTGCTGCAGCCGTTTCGCCCACGAGGCCTTTCGCAGACCACGCAGCGACGCTGCCTGAGCACGGCTGCGGCCTTCGGCCAGCGCTTCCGCGAAGTTCGCGAACAACACCGTGAACCACAGCCACAGCGCGATGCCGAGGATGAAACCGGCCGGCGCTTCGCCGGCACCGCCCAGCGCCTGGATCCAGAGCGCGGTGGTCAGGATCGCGCCCACGTAGACCACGAACATCACCGGACTGCGCCACTGGTCGCGCGGATTCAGTTTGCGGAATGCGCCCGCGAACGCCGGGCGCAGCAGGGCCGGGTCATACAGCGAAAATGTCGGTCTTTGACTCATGTCCGGTTGCTCCAGCGGCTCAGCGGCCCGCAGCCAGCGTCAGGTGTTCCACGATCGGGCCCAGCGCCAGCGCCGGCACGTAGTTGAGCAGGCCCACGAGGACCACCACACCGATCAGCAGCACGACGAACAGCGGACCGTGGGTCGGCAAGGTCCCGGCACCGGGCGTGAGTCGTTTCTTCGCGGCGAGGCTGCCGGCGATGGCCAGCACCGGGACGATGACCGCGAAACGGCCGAACCACATGACGATCGCCAGCAGCGTGTTGTAGAACGGCGTATTGGCGGACAGCCCCGCGAAGGCGCTGCCGTTGTTGTTCGCCGCGGAACTGAATGCGTAGAGGATCTCGGAGAAGCCGTGGGCGCCGGGATTGGCGATGCCCGCCCGGCCGGCGTCGGCCAGCACGGCGATCGCGGTGCCGGCGAGCACGAGGATCGGCGTGACGAGGATCGCCACCGACGTCATCTTCATCTCGTAGGCCTCGATCTTCTTGCCGAGGTACTCCGGCGTGCGGCCGATCATCAGGCCGGCGATGAACACGGCGAGGATGGCGAAGATCAGCATGCCGTAGAGACCGGCACCGACGCCGCCGAACACCACCTCGCCCAACTGGATCATCACCAGCGGGACCGCACCGCCGAGCGGCGTGAACGAATCGTGCATGCCGTTCACGGCGCCGCAGGACGCCGCCGTGGTGATGGTGGCGAAGAGCGTGCTGGCCGCGATGCCGAAGCGCGTTTCCTTGCCCTCCATGTTGCCGCCGGACTGCGTGGCGCTCACGGCCTGGTCCACTCCCAGCGCGGCCAGTTGCGGATTGCCGGCCTGCTCCAGCGGCGTGACGATCAGCACGGCCGCCACGAACAGGATCGTCATGGCCGCGAGTACCGCGAAGCCCTGCCGCGGATCGCCCACCATGCGGCCGAAGGCAAACACCAGCCCCGCCGGGATCAGGAAGATCGACAGCATCTGGACGAAATCGGCGAGCGGCGTCGGGTTCTCGTAGGGGAATGCCGAATTCGCATTGAAGTAGCCGCCGCCGTTGGTCCCCAGCATCTTGATCGCCTCCTGCGAGGCTACCGGGCCCATGGGAATCGTCTGCGCCTTGCGGGTGACATCCTCCAGTACCGCATTGCCTTGCGCGTCCTGCGCCGCCTGCCCGTCGGCACCCACCTTCGCCTGCTGGTAGGTGAGCGGCTCGACCGTGGCGGCATCCTGATAGGCATCGAAGTTCTGGATCGCGCCCTGGCTCACCAGGAACAGCGCGAAGACGATCGAAAGCGGCAGGAGCACGTACGCGGTGATGCGCGTCACGTCCACCCAGAAGTTGCCGATGGCGGTACTGGAGCGTGCCGCGATGCCACGGATCAGCGCATAGGCCACGGCGATCCCGGTGGCCGCCGACAGGAAGTTCTGCACGGCGAGCGCCGCCATCTGGGTGAGGTAGCTCATGGTGGCCTCGCCCACGTAGCCCTGCCAGTTGGTGTTGGTGACGAAGCTCACCGCCGTGTTGAACGCCGAGTCCGGGCTCACGGCAGCGAAGCCCTGCGGGTTGAGCGGCAGCCACGCCTGCCAGCGCTGCAGCGCATATACGACGACCACGCCGAGGACATTGAAGGCGATCAGCGCCAGCGCGTATTGCTTCCAGCCCATGCCGGTTCCGGCATCGACGCCCGCCAGCCGGTAGAAGCCTTGCTCGAGGCGGACCAGCGGTGCGAGCCAGCGGGGCAGCCGCCCCTCGCCCACCGCGGCAAGCCAGCGCCCCAGGGGCCAGGCGAGCAGGAACAGGACACCCAGGAAGGCGGCCAACAGAATCCACGCCTGGGAGGTCATCAGAAGTCCTCCGCGTTGAAGAGTGCGATGAGGAGGTAGATCAGCAGTGCGGCAGCCACGAGGCCGCCCACCAGATGGAGCCAGGTCATCGTTTCGCTTCCAGACGGCCGCACAATTCGATCAGGCCCGCGATCGCGGCGGTCATCGCGGCCAGGGCCAGCAGGAAGAGCATGTCCATGTCGAAAGGGGAACGCTGTGAAAATCGTGCGGTCATTGTGGGCAGCGCCCCGTCAAACCGGTGTAGAGATCGGACCAGGGCGCATCAGGAAGTCGTAAAGATCGACACGGACACAGGAGACCCTCCATGCATCGACGACCCGCCATCGCCAGCCTGGCCGCCGTTCTGGCTTTCCCCGCCCTGGCCCACCATGGCTGGAGCCAGTACGCCGACGATCGCCCGCTCACCCTGACCGGAACCATCACGGAGGCGAGCTACGAGTTCCCCCACGGCACCGTCCGGCTGCAGACCGACGACAAGACCTGGACGGTCGTGTTGGCGCCGCCCTCGCGCATGGCGAACCGGGGCCTCGCCCGCGAAGCCCTGAAGCCGGGCGTGCCGGCCACGGTGGTCGGCTATCCGCACAAGACCGTGGCGGACGAACTGCGCGCCGAGCGCATCACGCTGAACGGGACCACGACCGAACTGCGATGAACGCAGCCACTCCGGCCGAGGCCCTCGCCCACGCGATCAACGGCTCGTCGTGGCTGTACCCGGCCGCCAACGTCGTCCATGTGCTCGGCTTCGTGCTCGTGGCCGGACCGCTGATCGCGTTCGACCTGCGGCTGCTGGGCGTGACCCGCGCCGGCGACATCCGGGACCTCGCCAGGACCACCCTGCCGTGGTCGCTGGTCGGTTTCGGCATCGCACTGCCGGCCGGGCTGATCCTGTTCGGTTCGGATTCGGCGGCGCTGCTGACGAACCCCGCGTTCCGGCTGAAGCTGTTGCTCCTGGTGCTGGCGGCGGCCAACGCCGCTGCGCTGCACGCGTCCGGAGCTCTGAAGGCGTTGCTGCCCGGGACTACCGTGCCCCTGCGCCCGCGGCTTCACGCAGCTGCATCGATCCTGCTGTGGGTCGGCGTGCTGGTGTGCGGCCGCATGATCGCCTACGTCTGACCTACGCCGTATCCACGCGGCTATAATGACTGACCGCTCGCCCGGCAGCACCGGGGGAGAAACCACGCGCCCATGTCCACCACCGCCTCCTCCGAAACCCGTCCCGCGCTCCTCGACACGCGCCGGCGGCCCCTGCGCGACCTGCGGATCTCGGTGACCGACCGGTGCAACTTCCGTTGCACCTACTGCATGCCGAAGG
Organism: Burkholderiales bacterium; assembly: GCA_019745565.1. Taxonomy (GTDB): domain Bacteria; phylum Pseudomonadota; class Gammaproteobacteria; order Burkholderiales. Next base: position 79,118 of record JAIESW010000028.1, on the reverse strand, counting down.
AGATCTACGGACGCGACTTCCAGTTCCTGGAACGCGAGCAGCTCCTGTCCTTCGGCGAGATCAATCGGCTGGTGCGCATCTTCCGCGACCACGGCATCGAGAAGGTCCGCATCACCGGCGGCGAGCCGCTGGTACGCCGCAAGCTGGAGCGCCTGATCGAGATGCTCGCCTACCACGGCGACCTCGACCTGACCCTCACCACCAACGGCTCGCTGCTCAAGCAGAAGGCCCAGGACCTCAAGAACGCGGGGCTGCAGCGCGTGACGGTGAGCCTCGACGCGCTCGACAACGCCACGTTCATGGCGATGAACGACGTGGACTTCCCGGTGGAGAAGGTGCTGGAAGGCATCGACGAGGCCCACCGCGTGGGTCTCGCCCCCATCAAGATCAACATGGTGGTGAAGCGCGGCGTCAACGACCACTCGGTGGTCGCCATGGCGCGCCACTTCAAGGGCAGCGGTCACATCCTGCGTTTCATCGAGTTCATGGACGTGGGCCATACCAACGGCTGGCAGATGCGCCACGTCGTGCCGTCGCGTGAACTGGTCACGATGATCGATCGCGAATTCCCGATCGAACCGGTGGACCCGAACTACGTGGGCGAAGTGGCCGAGCGCTGGCGCTACCGCGACGGTTCCGGCGAGGTGGGTTTCATCTCCTCCGTGACACAGGCCTTCTGCAAGGACTGCACGCGTGCCCGCCTGTCGGCGGAAGGCCAGCTTTTCACCTGTCTGTTTGCGACCCAGGGCACGGATCTGCGCGCGCTGATCCGCAGCGACGGTTCGGACGAGGAGATCTCCGAGGCCATCTCGCGGGTGTGGCGCGTGCGCGGCGACCGGTACTCCGAGATCCGCACCGAGGAGACCGCGAAGCTGCGCAAAGTGGAGATGTCTTACATCGGCGGGTAGCGTCACTCCGTCCGGTATGGGAACTGCAAAGCGGGAAACACGAAGGACACGAAGAGCACGAAGGCGACGAACGAGCCTCGTCCTTCGGGGGATGGCTTGAAGTTTTCCTTCGTCTTCCTTCGAGTCCTTCGCGTCCTTCGTGTTGAAAGACTTTTCACGGCCATTCCGACGACATGTCCAGCGCACCCAAGACTCTGAGCGACCTCGCCGCCGCCGACGACTACGACCCGAACTCGATGCCGGTCGCCAAGGCGCGCGAACACATCCGCGCCTTCCTCACGCCCATCACCACGGTCGAGCGCGTCGCGGTCCGCAGCGCACTCGGTCGCATCCTCGCGGAAGACATCGTCTCCCCCATCAACGTCCCCGGCCACGACAACTCGGCGATGGACGGCTATGCGGTACGCCACGCCGACCTGAAAGCGGATGCCGACGTATCGCTCGACGTGATCGGCACCTCCTTCGCCGGCAAGCCGTACCTGGGTGCCGTACGCAGCGGCGCGGCTGTGCGCATCATGACGGGTGCCGTCATTCCGCCCGACTGCGACACGGTGATCCCGCAGGAGCGCGCCAAGGCGGCCGACGGCAAGGTGACGCTCGGCACCGGTGTGCGCAAGGGGCAGAACGCGCGCTATGCGGGCGAGGATCTCAAGGTCGGTCAGGTCGCCCTGAAGCGCGGCCAGCCCGTGCGACCGGCGGAGCTCGGTCTGATGGCATCACTGGGCATCGGCGAGGCCGCGGTGTATCGCCGGCTGCGCGTGGCGTTCTTCTCCACCGGCGACGAACTCGTGGGCATCGGCGGCACCCTCGGCCCGGGGCAGATCTTCGATTCGAACCGTTACACGCTCTACGGCATGCTGACCGACCTCGGCTGCGAAGTGATCGACATGGGTGTGATCCGTGACACCCCGGAAGCAGTCGAGGCCGCCTTCGTCGAGGCCGCCGCCGCTGCGGACGTGGTCATGACCAGCGGCGGCGTGTCAGTTGGTGACGCCGACTACGTGAAGCAGATGCTCGATCGCCTCGGCGAAGTGCTGTTCTGGAAGATCGCCATGAAACCCGGCCGGCCGCTCGCGTTCGGCAAGATCGGCAAGGCGCACTTCTTCGGCCTGCCCGGCAATCCGGTCGCCGTGATGGTGACCTTCTACCAGTTCGTGCGCGAAGCGCTGCAGATCCTGATGGGTCAGACGGTCATGGCGACCGTGCCGACCTTCCAGGCGGTACTGTCCGCGCCGCTCAAGAAGGCGCCCGGCCGTACCGAGTTCCAGCGCGGCATCCTCAGCATGGGTTCCGATGGCCGCTGGACCGTGCGGGTCACCGGTGACCAGGGTTCGGGCATCCTGTCCTCCATGAGCCAGGCGAACTGCTTCGTCGTGCTGCCGGACAGTACCGGCAACCTCGACGCCGGCGCGCTGGTCGACGTTCAGGCTTTCGAGGGCGTGCTTTAGAAGAACGCGGCCCCCATCCCGACCTTCCCCCAGCCAAGCTGGGGGAAGGAGCAGTACGCGCCTTCCTCCACCGAAGGTGGGGGAAGGTTGGGATGGGGACTGCGCGACAAATTGCGTCCGGGCTTCAGGCCACCTGGTGCGGCTCACGCTCCCGGAACCGCTCGACGCTCGCCCGCACCTCCGGCTTGAGGTGCTCCTCGCTGTAGCCGTTGAAGATGTGACCCAGCAGCCCGCGGTCGAGGTCGCTCGTCCTCATGAACCAGTCCGCGATGGGGAACGTCAGGTTCATGTTGCGCTCCATCATCAGGCCCTGGTTGTGGTGCGCGGTGTGATGGCGGCGGATGGTGTTCACGAACGGCATGTTGCGCACGAACCAGTTCTCGTGGACGTGACAGCAGTAGTGGAACGTCTCGTAGATCAGGTACTGGCCGACGATGGTGACCATCAGGATGTAGCCCGCGTTCGGATTGATCGCCCATCCCAGCGCCAGCGCGAACGGCACGCCGAACGCCATGAAGGTCGTGAGCGCGCGCCATGGGAAGAAGATGATGCGGAACTCGCGCGTCGAATCCACCGTCATCTCGTTGTTGGTGAAGTACTGGTGATGCTGGCGCGTATGGCGGTCGTAGATGGCGCGCAGCGCGAACACGTCCACCAGCCGGTGCATCACATACTTGTGGATCCACCACTCGAACCAGTTGGAGAACGCGAACACCGGGATCACCAGCAGCCATTCCCACGTGGCGTCCTGCATGCGGCTCACGCACCATGCGATGGCGGTGAGCCCCACGCCGTACATCACGCCGATGTGTACGAGCCCGTTGTACCAGGGGCTGATCTGCGCCTGGTATTCCTCGCGGAAGCGGCGTTGACGTTCGGTCATCATCTGCTTTTCCCTCCTACGTCGGTCCGGCGTCACTTCGACAGGCGGAACTCGCCGCCGCGCACCTCGATCATGCGGAAGCTCGACAGGTCGAGCCCCATATGGTCGGTTGCGGACAGGTTGAAGACGCCGGCGGTGCCGACGTGGTTGCGGGTCGATTCGACCGCGGCGCGCACCTTCTCGCGATCGGTGCCGCCCGCACGCTTGAACGCATCCACCGCGATCATCAGCGCGTCGTATGCGTAGCCTCCGAAGGTCGCCGGCTCCTCGCCGTAGGCATCGCGGAAGTCCTTGCGATAGGCCGCGAGCACCGGCTTCTGCGGATCGTCGGCGGGCAGGTCGTCGGTCACGATCAGCGCCGGGGAGGCGATGCGCACACCCTCGGCCGCCCTGCCCGCAAGTTCGATGAAATCGCGCGCCGCCACGCCGTGCGTGTGGTACAGCGGCAGCTTCACGCCGAGCTGATCGTAGTTGCGCGTGGCGAGCGCCGGCCCCTGCCCGAGCCCCACCACCAATACGGCTTGCACGCCGGGCGCGTTGCGGATGCGCGTGAGCTGCGGCGTGACGTCGGTGTCCTTCTGCGCATAGGTTTCGTCCGCGGCGAGCGCGATGCCGTACCTCGGTGCGAGCTTGAACGCCTCCTGCCGGCTCGACTGGCCCAGACCCGACGTCTCCGACAGCAGGCCCACCTTCGCGATGCCGCGCGCCTTCATCTCGCCGAAGATGCGCTCGATCGACTGCCGGTCGGTGCCGGGCGTCTTGAACACCCAGTGCCGCGGCGGTTCCACCACGACGATGCCGCCCGCCAGCGAGATGAACGGCAGACGTGCCGCCTCCACGAACGGCACCACCGCCATGGTGGTCCCGGTGGTCGTGCCGCCGATGATGAAATCCACCTTGTCGGACTCGATCAACCGCTTCACGAAACCATTGGCCTTGGCCGCGTCGCCGCCGTCGTCGTAGACGACCAGTTCCAGCTTGCGCCCGAGGACACCGCCCTGCGCGTTGATCTTGTCCACGTAGAGCTTGAGCGTCTTCACCTCGGGATCGCCGAGGAAGGAGGCGGGCCCGGTGGTCGAGAGGAACGAGCCGATGCGGATCGGCTGCTGGGCCATGGCCGGCGTAGCGAGCGCGACACCGGCCAGGACGAGCGCAACGTGGACGAGACAGCGCCAAAGAGGGCGCATCGGCAAATCCTCCCGCTTTCTTTCTTATGGGCCGGATTGTAGCCGGACCGGCAGCCTCGAGAGACCGCGGAAGCGGACCCGGCCGCCGCGCTCCGGCGGGCCGCCCGGTTCATAGCGGGGAAAACGGGCCAGGAATCGCGAGATGGCCACCCTGCCCTCCAGCCGCGCCACCTGCATGCCGACGCACTGGTGCGGCCCGGAACCGAAGGCGAGATGCCGGTTGGGCGACCGGGTGATGTCGAGGCGGTCGGGATCGGCGAACTGGGCCGGATCGCGGTTCGCCGCGCCGATGCAGAGCGTGATGCGGGTGCCGGCCGGAATCTCGAGGTCCGCGACCCGAGCCGGCGCGCTGCTGATGCGGTTGCCGAGCTGGTTGGAGCTCTCGAAACGCAGGAACTCTTCCACGGCGGTGCGGATGCGCTCGGGCTCCGCGATGAGGAGCGCCCGCTGGTCCGGCCACTCCAGCAGCGCCGCGAGCGCGTTGCCGATCAGGTTGGTCGTCGTCTCGTGGCCGGCGTTGAGGAGGAAGATGCAGTTGTGCAGCAGTTCGCGCTCGTCGAGTTTTTCGCCGTCCTGTTCTCCCTCAATCAGCCGGGTCAGCACGTCGACGTCGGGATCACCGGGCCGGCGCCGCCGGTCGGCCACCAGTCCCCGCAGGTACTCGAGCATCTCGGTGACGGCCGCATTGCCCGCCGCTGCCACCGGCGGCGTCAGTACCGGCTCGAGCGCGCCCAGAATGGCGAGGGACCAGGCGCGCAGCGGCCCGCGCTCGGTGCGCGGCACATCGAGCAGGTTGCCGATGATCTCCACCGGGATCGCCCCCGCGAACGCCTCGATCAGATCGGCTTCACCGCGCGCCTCCAGTTCGTCGAGCAGGCGATCCACCAGCGCGTTCAGCCCGGGCTCCATGGCCGCCACATGGCGCGGCGTGAGCGCACCGGCGATCAGCCTGCGCACGCGCGTGTGGTACGGCGGGTCGTTGAACACCAGGCTGGTGGTGTGGTGCTCGTAGAGCGGCGTTGCGCCGTACTTGGGTCCGAACTCCTGCTGCTTGTCGGAGCTGAAGAGTTTCGGCTCCTTGTAGACCGCGATCAGGTCCTCGAAGCGGGTCAGGAACAGCGAGCCGTCTGCGAGGCGCTTGACCGGCTCATGCTCGCGCAGCGCGTGATACCACGGGTACGGGTTGTCGCAGAAACCGTCCGGCAGGCGGTGCAGCTCGAAAGCTGCGGCCGCTGCGCGCGCTTGCGGCTCCGGAAAGCGCGCCGCGGAAAGGGTCGGCATCGTGCGTCGACCTCTTCCCGCACCGGGACCTCAGTGGAACAGCACGACGGCCTTCTGCAAAGTCTTGAAGATGCCCCATGCGAGCGGAATGCCCACGAGCAGCCAGAAGCCGAATACCAGCGCCGGACTGCTAGGCCCGCCTGCGCCGCCGCCGGCGCTGGCAGCGGTGGCCGCATCGGCTGCCGCCGCCCGCTCGTGTGCCAGCTTGCGCTCGGCCGCGAGCTCCTCGTCGGTCATGAACCATTTCGCTGCCACAGGCCGCACCAGCAGGTTGCAGAGGAAACCGCCCACCAGCAGGCCCGCCAGGACGTACATCGTGGTGTCGTAAGCCTGCGCCTTGGGCACGCCGGACTTGATTTGCGCGTCGTTGATGTAGTTGACCAGGACCGGGCCGAGAATGCCTGCCGCCGACCACGCGGTAAGCAGCCGGCCATGGATCGCACCGACCATCTGGGTGCCGAACATGTCGGCGAGATAGGCCGGGATGGTCGCGAAGCCGCCGCCGTACATGGTCAGGATGATGCAGAAGATGCCCACGAACAGCGCGACGCTGCCCGCCTGCCCGGCCGACGGCGCATAGGCATAGAGCAGGAACCCCAGCACGAAGAAGACGAAATAGGTCGCCTTGCGCCCGATGTAGTCGGAGAGCGAGGCCCACACGATCCGTCCGCCGATGTTGAACAGGCTGAGGAGTCCGGTGAAGCCCGCGGCGATGGCCGCGACCTGCAGCAACTGATCCTTGTCGAGCTGGTCGAACTTGAGATCGAGGCCGATCAGCTTGCCCGCGAAGATCTCCTGCAGCATCGGCGAGGCCATGCCGATCACGCCGATACCCGCGGAAACGTTGAGGCACAGGATGCCCCACAGCAGCCAGAACTGCGGCGTGCGCCAGGCCTTGTTCAAGTGGACGTGGCGCTTGGTGATCATCGCGTTGTCCATCTGCGACTGCGGCGGCGTCCAGCCCTCGGGCTTCCAGCCGCTCGGGGGCACGCGGTAGGACAGCGCGCCGATCACCATGAAGACGAAGTAGATCGCCGCCATCGTGAGGAAGGTCTGCCACACGCCCACGGACGTGGGGGTCGCATAGAAGCGCATCAGCATGTCGGCGAGCGGCGAACCGATCATCGCCCCGCCGCCGAAGCCCATGATCGCCATGCCGGTCGCCATGCCGCGGCGGTCCGGGAACCACTTGATCAGGGTCGACACCGGCGAGATGTAGCCGAGCCCCAGTCCGATGCCGCCGATGACACCGGAGCCGAGCCACATGGCCCAGAGCTGGTGATTCATCACGCCCACGGCGGACAGCACCAGGCCGCCGCACCAGCACAGCGCGGAGACCATGCCGGCACGCCGCGGACCGGCCCGCTCGAGCCAGCCGCCCCACAGCGCGGCGCTGGAGCCGAGGAAGACGAAGAACAGCGTGTACATCCAGCCGAGCATCGGCTTGTCCCAGTCGCACGCGGTCGTGTACAGCTTCTCGAACCAGTGCATGTCTTCCGGACACAGGACCGGCTTGGTGATGCCTATGGCCTTGGTGAGCGGGATCCAGAACACCGAGAATCCGTACGCCATGCCGATGCACAGATGGATGCAGAGTGCCGCGGGGGGCACGAGCCACCGGTTGAAACCGGGGCGAGCGATGGTGCGCTCCTTGTCGAGAAATCCGGCCATGCGCTTCAGGCTCCTCCGGTCGTCTGTTGTAGTCTGCTGCGAGTCTTACCGATCCCATCAGCGCCCGGGCAATGCCTCGGTCGGATGGTCCGGAGTCGCATCATAGGAAAAATTTTGCAAATGGCCCAAGGGCATAGACCGCCGGCGATCATACCGGGGATGGCGGCAAGGGAACAGGCCGCCGCAATGTCGCGTGCATGCCCATGAACCTCCCGACGCAGCCGCCCGTCACCGGGGTCGTGCTTTGCGGCGGACGGGCGCGCCGCATGGACGGGACCGACAAGGGACTCGTGGTCCTGCGTGGCCGGCCGCTGATCGCACACGTCCTGGAGCGCTTCGGACCCCAGGTGGACGAGGTGCTCGTCAACGCCAACCGCAACCTCGACACCTATCGCGGCTTCGGCCGCAGCGTCATCGAGGACGATATCGCAGGCTTCCCCGGTCCCCTGGCGGGCGTTCGTTGCGGGCTGACGCGCGCCGCCCACGCGCTCGTCGCCACCGTGCCCTGCGACGCTCCGGCGCTTCCGGGAGACCTCGTTGCGCGCCTTGCCACCGCTCTGCGGGAACAGGGAGCGATGGCAGCCGTTGCCTCGAGCGGCGGCCGGACCCAGCCGGTCTTTGCCCTCTATCGCCGCGACTGCCTGCCGGCGCTCGACGCATTCCTGGCCGCAGGCGGGCGGAAGGTGGACGATTGGCACACGCAACTTGGCGCAGTGCACGTCGATTTCGGCAGCGCGGCCGACGCCTTCGCGAACATCAACACCCCCGAAGACCTCGCCCGCGCCGAGCGCGGTGCCTGATCCGGGGTCTCAGCGCTTCGCAGCGGGCGCGGCGCTCAGCACCTGGAAGAACAGTTCGTCCTGCCGGATCATGCCGAGTTCGGCCCGCGCCCGTTCCTCGATCGCGTCGTAGCCCTGCTTGAGATCGCGCACTTCGGCGTCCAGCGCTCCGTTGCGCGTGCGCAACTCCTCGTTCTTCGTGCGCTGCGCGGCCACCTGCCCGCTCAGGTCGTGCACCTTCAACCACCCGCCCTTGCCGAACCACAACGGGTTCTGCAGCAGGACGATCGCAATCACCAGGCCGATCGTCAGGAAGCGCATGGCATCGGCGGCGCGCTAGGCCAGGTGATAGAAGGCGTCGCGGCCAGCGTAACTGGCCGAATCGCCCAGATCCTCTTCGATGCGCAGCAGCTGGTTGTACTTGGCCAGCCGGTCGGAGCGCGACAGCGAGCCGGTCTTGATCTGCAGTGCGTTGGTGGCCACCGCGATGTCGGCGATCACGGTGTCCTCGGTCTCGCCGGACCGGTGCGACACCACCGACGTGTAGCTCGCGCGCTTCGCCATTTCGATGGCGGCGAAGGTCTCGGTGAGCGTCCCGATCTGGTTGATCTTGATCAGGATGGAGTTGGCGATGCCGCGGCGGATGCCCTCGCGCAGGATGCGGGTGTTGGTGACGAAGACGTCGTCGCCCACCAGCTGGATGCCCTTGCCCAGGCGTTCGGTGAGGAGCTTCCAGCCGTCCCAGTCGTCCTCGGCCATGCCGTCCTCGATGCTGAGGATCGGGTACTTCTTGGTCCATGCCGCGAGATAGTCGACGAACTCGGCGGAGGTGAGCTGCAGGCCTTCGGCTTCGATCTGGTAGCGGCCGTTCTTGTGGAACTCGGAGGCCGCGCAGTCGAGCCCGATCACGACCTGGTCGCCGGCCTTGTAGCCGGCGGCGTCGATCGCTTCCATGATGAGCTGCAGCGCCTCCTCGTTGCGCTTCAGGCTGGGCGCGAAGCCGCCTTCGTCGCCGACGGTGGTCGGCATGCCGCGGCCGTCGATCAGCTTCTTCAGGGTCTGGAAGATCTCGGCACCGCAACGCAGCGCGTCGCGGAAGCTGCCGAGGCCCACCGGAATGATCATGAACTCCTGCAGATCGAGGCTGTTGTTCGCGTGCGCTCCGCCGTTGATGACGTTCATCATCGGCACCGGCAGCTGCATCCGCCCGGACCCGCCGAGATAGCGATACAGCGGCAGCCCCGACTCCTCGGCGGCGGCCTTCGCCACGGCGAGCGACACCGCCAGCATCGCGTTGGCGCCGAGCCGCGACTTGTTGTCGGTACCGTCCAGTCCGATCAGCGTTTCGTCGATGAACGCCTGCTCGGACGCATCGAGACCGATGATCGCTTCGCAGATCTCGGTGTTGACGTTCTCCACCGCCTTCAGCACACCCTTGCCGCCGTAGCGGCCCTTGTCGCCGTCGCGCAATTCGATCGCTTCACGCGTTCCGGTGGAAGCACCGGAGGGCACGGCGGCGCGGCCGCTCACGCCCGATTCGAGGAGCACGTCGGCTTCCACGGTCGGATTGCCGCGCGAATCGAGGATTTCACGCGCGACGACGTCGACGATCGAACTCATCGTTGTTGTTTCCTGGTCAGGTGACGGGGGCGGTGGCGGGCTTCGAGCCAGCTGGATTCGTGATCAGGTCCTCAGCGAAACCGCGACGCTTCACTAGCACGTCGATCTCCTTCAGCGTACCGAGGAGTGCCCGCATGTGCGGCAGCGGCCAGGCGTTCGGACCATCCGACAATGCCTTCGCCGGATTGGGATGGGTTTCCATGAAGACGCCGGCCACCCCCGACGCCACTGCGGCGCGCGCCAACACCGGCACGAACTCGCGCTGCCCGCCGCTGGCACTCCCCTGCCCGCCGGGCAACTGCACCGAGTGGGTGGCGTCGAACACCACCGGGCAGCCGGTCTCGCGCATGACCATCAGGCCGCGCATGTCCGAGACGAGATTGTTGTAGCCGAAGGAGAAGCCGCGCTCGCACACCAGGATGTTGTCGGTCCCGCTCGCGTCGCGCGCCTTCGCGACCACGTTCTTCATCTCCCACGGCGAGAGGAACTGGCCCTTCTTGATGTTCACCGGTCGCCCTGCGGACGCAGCCGCGCGGATGAAATCGGTCTGGCGGCACAGGAACGCGGGCGTCTGCAGGACATCCACCGCAGCGGCAGCGGCCGCGAGCTCGTCCACTTCGTGCACGTCGGTCAGCACCGGGACACCGATCGTCTTGCGCACGTCGGCGAGGATCTCGAGTCCCTTGTCCACGCCCAGGCCCCGGAACGAGCCGCCCGAACTGCGATTCGCCTTGTCGTAGGACGCCTTGAAGATGAACGGGATCTCGAACTCCCGGCAGATCTCCTTCAACTGCCCGGCGACGTCCATCACGAGTTCGCGCGATTCCACCACGCACGGACCGGAGATGACGAACAGCGGATGCTCGAGTCCGGCCTCGAACCCGCACAACTTCACGGCGCGACCTTCTCGGCCGGTGCGGCCGCCGCCGGTGCTTCCGTCTCGCCGGCCGCGTAGCGCGCTGCCGCCTCGATGAAGGACTTGAACAGCGGATGCCCGCCGCGCGGGGTCGACGTGAATTCGGGGTGGAACTGGCAGGCCACGAACCACGGATGGCCGGGCAGCTCGATCATCTCGGTCAACCGCTCCTTGTCCATGGACAGCCCGCTGAAGCGCAGGCCCGCCTGCTGCAGCCGCGGCACGTAATGATTGTTGACCTCGTAGCGATGACGGTGGCGCTCGAAGATGCGCGCATCACCGTAGATCTGGCGTGCCAGCGTGCCGGGCAGCAGTTCTGCATCCTGACCGCCGAGGCGCATCGTGCCGCCGAGGTTGGAGTTCTCGTCGCGCTGCTCGACGCGGCCGTCGCGGTTGACCCATTCGTGGATCAGCGCGACCACCGGGAACGGGGTGGCAGGATCGAACTCGGTGCTGTGCGCGCCGGGCATGCTCGCCACGTTGCGCGAGTACTCGATGACGGCGAGCTGCATGCCGAGGCAGATGCCCAGGTAGGGCACGCGATGCTCGCGCGCGTAGCGGATCGCGCGGATCTTGCCTTCCACGCCACGCTTGCCGAAACCGCCGGGCACCAGGATCGCATCCATGCCCGCGAGCAGCGAACCGCCGTCGTCGACGATCTTCTCGGAGTCGATGTAATGGATGTTGATCTTCGAGCCGGTGTGGATGCCTGCGTGGGTCAGCGCTTCGGACAGCGACTTGTACGACTCGGTCAGGTCGACGTACTTGCCCACCAACGCCACGTTCACGCTGCGCTTCGGATGCTCGAGCTGGAAGACCAAGCGCTCCCACTCGGACAGGTTGGCGGGCCGCGCGTCGATCTCGAGTTTCTTCAACACGATGTCGTCCAGCCCCTGCGCGTGCAGGTTGCTCGGAATCTTGTAGATGCAGTCCACGTCGATGGCGGAGATCACCGCCCGCTCCTCGACGTTGGTGAAGAGCGCGATCTTGCGGCGCTCGTCGTCGGGCAGCCAGCGGTCGGCCCGGCACAGCACCACGTCGGGCTGGATACCGATCTCGCGCAGTTCCTTCACCGAGTGCTGGGTGGGCTTGGTCTTGATCTCGCCCGCCGACGGGATGTACGGCACCAGCGTCAGATGGATGAAGCAGGTGTTGTTGCGTCCGAGCTGCAGGCTCATCTGCCGGATCGCCTCCAGGAACGGCAGCGATTCGATGTCGCCCACGGTGCCGCCGATCTCGACGATGGCGACGTCGGCATCGCCGGCGCCGGCACGGATGAAGCTCTTGATCTCGTCGGTGATGTGCGGGATCACCTGGACAGTGCCGCCGAGATAGTCGCCGCGGCGCTCCTTCTTGATCACGCTCTCGTAGATCTGGCCGGAGGTGAAGTTGTTGCGCTTCGACATCCGCGCGCTGACGAAGCGCTCGTAGTGCCCCAGATCGAGGTCGGTTTCCGCACCGTCGTCGGTCACGAACACCTCGCCGTGCTGGAACGGGCTCATGGTGCCGGGATCGACGTTGATATAGGGATCGAGCTTCAGCATGGTGAGCTTGATCCCGCGGGATTCGAGGATGGCGGCGAGCGACGCGGCGGCGATGCCTTTGCCCAGGGAGGAGACCACACCGCCTGTGACAAACACGTATTTGGTCATGCGCGTATCGCCATCACGATTGCCGGCATGATACTCGAAAACCTCGGGCGCGCGGGCGTCGCGACCATCATCAGGCGTGCCTCGGCTTCGGTGCACCCACGGTCTTCGCGAGGTACAGCCAGGTGTCCACCACGGTGTCCGGGTTGAGCGAGATGGTGTCGATGCCCTGTTCCACCAGCCACTGCGCGAGGTCGGGATGATCGGACGGCCCCTGGCCGCAGATGCCCACGTACTTGCCGCGCGTGCGGCAGGCCTGGATCGCGAGGCCCAGCAGCTTTTTCACTGCAGGATCACGTTCGTCGAAGGCATCAGCCACGATGCCCGAATCGCGATCGAGGCCGAGCGTCAGTTGCGTGAGGTCGTTCGAACCGATGGAATAACCGTCGAAGTGCTCGAGAAACTCCTCCGCGAGCAAAGCGTTGGAAGGGATTTCGCACATCATGATGAGCTTCAGCCCGTTGACGCCACGCTTGAGACCATTGTCGGCAAGTAGCGACACCACGCGCTTCGCTTCGTCCACGTTGCGCACGAACGGCACCATGACTTCCACGTTGGTGAGGCCCATGTCGTCGCGCACCTTGCGCAACGCCCGGCACTCCAGTTCGAAGCATTCGCGGAAGCTCGACGCGATGTAGCGCGAAGCGCCGCGGAACCCGAGCATCGGATTCTCCTCGACGGGCTCGTACTTCTTCCCGCCCACCAGGCTCGAATACTCGTTCGACTTGAAGTCCGACAGCCGCACGATCACCGGCTTCGGGAAGAAGGCCGCCGCCAGCGTGGCGATGCCTTCGGTGAGCTTCTCGACGTAGAACTTGACCGGGTCGCCGTAGGCGGCCGCGTGCGACTCGATGACGGCCTTCACGTCCATGGGGACATCCGGGTAGGCCAGCACCGCCTTCGGGTGCACGCCGATCATCCGGGCAATGATGAATTCAAGGCGCGCCAGGCCGACGCCGCCGTTGGGCAGGCGGCTGAACTCGAACGCGAGCTCCGGGTTGCCGACGTTCATGTAGATCTTGACCGGCGGCTCCGGCATGGCGGACACCGACAGATCGGTCACTTCCACTTCGAGCTTGCCGCGGTACACGAAACCGGTGTCACCTTCGGTGCAGGAGACCGTGACTTCCATGCCGTCGCGCAGGACCTGGGTCGCGTCGCCGCAGCCCACGACGGCCGGTATGCCGAGTTCGCGCGCGATGATGGCGGCGTGGCAGGTACGCCCGCCGCGGTTGGTGACGATGGCCGCGGCACGCTTCATCACCGGCTCCCAATCGGGATCGGTCATGTCCGTGACCAGGACGTCGCCGGGCCGCACGCGATCCATCTCGCCCGGATCGCGGATCATCCGGACCACACCGACGCCGACCCGGTTGCCGATGGCGCGGCCGGTGGACAGGATTTCGGAGCGGCTCTTCAGCCGGAAGCTCTGCTGCGTCTCGACGCCGGCGTTCGATTTCACCGTCTCGGGACGGGCCTGCAGGATGTAGATCTTGCCGTCGCCGCCGTCACGGCCCCATTCGACGTCCATGGGACGACCGTAGTGCTTCTCGATGATGAGCGCATAGCGCCCCAGTTCCTCCACCTCGGCGTCGCTGATCGCGAAGCGCCGCCGGTCGGCTTCCGGCACCGGCACCGTGGCCACGGAATGACCTGCCTGCTCGCGGTCCGTGAACACCATCTTGATGGCCTTGGCGCCGAGGCTGCGGCGCAGGATCGCCGGCCGGCCGGTCTCAAGGCCGGTCTTCCAGACATAGAACTCGTCCGGGTTCACCGCACCCTGCACCACGGTCTCGCCCAGTCCGTAGGCCGCGGTGATGAAGACGACCCGGTCGAAGCCCGACTCGGTGTCGATGGTGAACAACACGCCGCTCGACCCGAGGTCGGAGCGCACCATGCGCTGGATCCCGCAGGAGAGCGACACGTTCGCGTGCACGAAGCCCTTGTGGACGCGGTAGGCGATGGCGCGATCGTTGTAGAGCGACGCGAAGGTGTGGCGGACGGCATCGATCACGTGCTCGATGCCGCGGATGTTCAGGAAGGTTTCCTGCTGGCCGGCGAAGGAAGCGTCGGGCAGATCCTCTGCCGTGGCGGACGATCGCACGGCGACCGCGGCCGGCTCGCCGCTGGAGAGCTTTTCGTACGCCTGGCCGATCTCGTCCCGCAGGCGTTGCGGCAGCGGCGCCGCGGCGATCCATTCGCGGATGCGCTTGCCGGTGGCCGCCAGCTTCACGACGTCGTCGACGTCGAGGCCTTCCATCTCCCGCTCGATCCTGGCACCGAGGCCATCCGCCGCCAGGAAGTCCTGGAAGGCGGTGGCCGTGGTGGCAAAGCCACCGGGCACCCGCACGCCGGCCTGGGCCAGCTCGCCGATCATCTCGCCAAGCGACGCATTCTTGCCGCCGACCTTGTCGACGTCGCTCATGCGCAATTGTTCGAAGGCCAGGACGTATGGCGCGTTGCTGCTCATTCTGTTCTCCTCCGGCGACCGTGCTTGGTCGGGTGCGACAAAAGCTGCTATGTTACCGAACAACGTATTGCAGCGCAGCACGATGGAGACACCGGGACTACGCCATGCCTTCTTCGTGTCCGACCGCACCGGCATCACGGCCGAGATGCTCGGGCACAGCCTGCTCGCCCAGTTCGAGGGCGTGCAGTTCAAGGAGACCACCCTGCCCTTCGTCGACTCGGTCGAGCGCGCCAACGAGGCGGTCCGACAGATCAACGAGGTCGCCCGGGATGGCCTGAGACCCCTCGTGTTCAGTACGCTGGTCGACACGGAGGTGAGCGCGGTCATCGCCAAGTCGAACGGGCTCTATCTCGACTGCTTCCAGGTGTTCATCTCGCCGATGGAGCAGGAGCTGGGAGTCAGCCACAGCCACGAGATCGGCCGGTCGCACCGGGTGCGCAACACCAACGAATACCACTCGCGCATCGAAGCGGTGAACTTCTGCCTCGCTCATGACGACGGCGTGTCCACCAAGGAACTGCACGAGGCCGACGTGATCCTGGTGGGCGTGTCGCGCTCCGGCAAGACGCCGACGTGCCTCTACCTGGGACTGCAGTACGGCATCCGCGCGGCGAACTATCCGCTGATCCCCGAGGACTTCCAGGACATGAAGCTGCCGGCCCGCCTCAACAAGTACCGGCGCAAGCTCTTCGGCCTCACCATTCAGGCACCGCGCCTCGCACACATCCGGAACGAGCGGCGACCCAACAGCCGCTACGCGCAGCTCGACAACTGCCAGTACGAGATCGACCGGGCGGAGATGCTGATGCGGGAGGAAGGGATTCCCTTCCTCGACGCGACCAACCGTTCGATCGAGGAACTGGCAGCGACCATCGTGCACCAGGGGCAGCTGCACCGGCAGAGCTTTTGAGCGTAGAGAACCTCTGTCGACGCGAGACTGCCACAGCATTCGACGCGAAAGAGGTGGCAGTTCTCCCCCTTCAACGATTCAGAGCATCCTGCCCACGGTCGCCACCGTGATGGTGATCAACCCCAGGATCAGGTTGAGACCCACCAGTTTCCGGATCTGACCCAGAGCCGCCCCGCCCGCTTTCCAGTCGCCCGCGGCGACCGCGCGGCCCAGCCGGCGGTAGGGTGCGAAGAACACGTGCGCGAAGATCAGCATCATCACGATGCCGATCGCCAGCATGACCCAGGCGTAAACGGGAGCACCGTGACCGCCCAGCACCGCGATCATGTGCAGGCCCGAGGCCAGAATCAGCGCCACGGCCACCCACACCCAGCGGAAGAAACGGCTCAGGGTCTGGTGCCACAGCGACAGGCGCAGGGGCGGTTCCAGCACGGCGACCGCAGCCGGCCGCAGCGCCATGTATGCGAAGAACATGCCGCCGACCCAGACCGCCACACCCAGCAGATGCAACCAGCGCGCGATGTCCATGGTGTCAGGCGTGCAGCTCGAAGGCCGCGCGCACCGGCGCAAAGCTGCGGCGGTGCACTTCGGTCGGACCCAGGCGGCGCAGCGCTGCGACGTGCTCCGGTGTCGGATAGCCGCGATGCCGGTCGAACCCGTAGCCGGGAAACCGCTCGTGCAGCGCGTCCATCATCGCGTCGCGATCGGTCTTGGCGAGGATCGACGCCGCACTGATTGACGGCACGGTCGCATCGCCCTTCACCACCGCACGTGCGCGGCACGACACGGGCGGACAGTGCAGGCCGTCCACCAGGATCTCGTCCGGCAGGAGGCCCAGCCCCTCGACCGCCCGCGCCATGGCAAGCAGCGTGGCGCGCAGGATGTTGTGCTCGTCGATTTCGCTCGGGCTGGCGGACGCCACCGCCCAGGCGAGCGCGCGGTCGCGGATCTGCACCGCGAGCAGCGTGCGCCGTTGCGGCGAAAGCTTCTTCGAGTCGGCGAGCCCGGCGATGGGCCGCTTCGGATCGAGCACTACGCAGGCTGCTACCACCGGCCCCGCGAGCGGCCCGCGCCCGGCTTCGTCGACGCCGGCCACGAGGGTGAGGCGGGTCACGGACGCGAACCCTCCGGGATCGACAGGGACACCTGCGCCGGACCGGTTCGGCGCCCTTCCAGCATGGGCATCAGAGCTTCCGCAGCGCGCTCGGCGGCACCCTGCCGCAACGAGTGGTAGATCGCCTCGAAGCAGAGCTGCTGGCGCTCGCGCACCACCTTGTCGCGCAACTGGTTTAGCAACGCCTGTGCGAGGTTCGCCGGCGTGGCCTCGTCCTGCAGGATCTCCGGAACCACGAACCGCCCTGCCAGCACGTTCGGCAAACCCACGTAAGGCAACAGGCGGCGCGGCCACATCAGATGCCACGTGAGCTTCGGCACGCGGTAGGTGATGACCATGGGTCGGCGCAACAGCGCCGCCTCCAGCGTCGCGGTGCCCGAAGCCACCAGCACGACGTCGGCGGCGGTCATCGCCATCTGGGCATGGCCGAACAGGATGGTGAGCGGCAGATCCGCCGCCTTGTGCTCGTACTGGGCCACTTCGAACTGCATCCGCGTCGCCCGGCTGGTAAGCGGCACCAGGAAGCGGGCATCGGGCACCTGCTGCACGATCAGCTTGGCGGTGTCGAGGAACAGGCCGGCATGCTGCTCGAGTTCGCCGCGCCGGCTGCCCGGCAACAGCGCGAACACCGGTGCATTGAGCGGCAACCGGAACTGCTCGCGGGCGATGTCGCGGTCCGGCACTGCGGGCACTTCGTCTGCCAGGGGATGCCCCACGAACGTGACCGGTATCTCGGCCTTTTCGTAGATCGCGGGCTCGAAGGGGAACAGTGCCAGCACCCGATCCGCTGCACGCTTGATCTTGTGGATGCGCTCGCCGCGCCAGGCCCAGATGGACGGCCCGACGTAGTGGGCCGTGGGGATGCGGGCGCTGCGCAGCCGCTCCTCGAGCCCCAGGTTGAAGTCGGGCGCATCGATGCCCACGAAGAGATCGGGCGGATCGTCGAGCAGCCGCGACTTCACCTGTCCGCGGATCGAGAGGATGCGCGGGATGCTGCGCGCCGCCTCCACGTAGCCGCGCACCGCGAGCGTTTCCATGTCGAACCAGGTCTCGAAACCGGCCGACTGCATCTTCGGCCCGCCGATGCCGAAGAAGCGTGCACCCGGAAGACGGGCCTTCAGTGCCGCGATCAGCGGCGCGGCGATGAGATCGCCCGAAGCTTCGCCCGCCACCATCGCGATGCGCACCTGTCGCTCCACGGCGCCCTACCGGACGATGCCGCGTGTCGTCCGCCCGAGGAACTCCACCATCACCCCGACTTCCGGACACTCGGCAACCTGCTCGGCGAGCGCGGCGCGCGCCTCGTCGAGCGTGAGACCCGATCGATACAGCGTCTTGTAGGCTCGGCGGATGCCGGCGATCGCCTCGGCGGTGAAGCCGCGGCGCTTGAGTCCTTCGGCGTTGATGCCGTGGGCATTGGCCGTGTCGCCCTTCGCCATGACGTAGGGCGGCAGATCGTGCACCAGCACGGTCGCGATGGCCGTCATGGCATGCGCCCCGATATGGCAGAACTGGTGCGCACCGGTGAAACCCCCGAGGATCACCCAGTCGCCCACGTGCACGTGGCCGGCGAGCTGCGTGCAGTTCGCCATGATCACGTTGCTGCCCACCACGCAGTCGTGGGCGACGTGCACGTAGGCCATGATCCAGTTGTCGTGCCCCAAGCGGGTGACGCCGATGTCCTGCACCGTGCCGCAGTTGATGGTGCAGAACTCGCGGATCGTATTGCGATCGCCGATCTCCACCCGGGTGGGTTCGCCGGCGTACTTCTTGTCCTGCGGTTCGTCGCCGACGGACGTGAACTGGAAGATGCGGTTGTCGCGGCCGATCGTCGTGTGGCCGGTCACCACCGCGTGCGGCCCGATCGAGGTGCCGTCCCCGATGCTCACGTGCTCGCCGATCACGGCGTAGGGGCCCACCGTCACGCCGGCGCCGAGCCGTGCGGCAGGGTGCACGATGGCGGTCGGATGGATCATGAGCCGACGATCGCGGAAACGTCCCTCATGGTGCACATGAGGCCCGCCTCGGCCACGAGCGCGCCGTCGACCTTGGCCTCGGCCGCGTACTTCCAGATGCCGCGCAGCTGACGCTCGAGCCGGGCCGTGATGATGAGCTGGTCGCCCGCCGTCACCGGCTTCTTGAAACGCGCGTTGTCGATGCCGACGAAATAGTAGACCGAGTTCTCGTCCGCCTTGGTGTCGACGGTCTTGAACGACAGGATCGCGGCGGCCTGGGCCATGGCCTCGATGATGAGAACCCCGGGCATCACCTTGTAGTGCGGGAAGTGGCCGGCGAAGAACGGCTCGTTGATGGTCACGTTCTTGAGCGCCGTGATCTCCTTGCCCGGTTCGCAGGACAGCACCCGATCGACCAGCAGGAAGGGATACCGGTGCGGCAGATACTGCAGGATCTGATGGATTTCCATCGCGTTCACTTGGCTTTCCCTTCGAGCGCCTCGAGCCTTGCCTTGAGTTCCTGCACGGTGCGGCCGAGTTCGTGCAGGCGGTTGAACTGTGCGAGGTTCTTCATCCATTCGCGGTGCGGCAGACTGGGAAAGAAACCATCGTAGATACCCGGTTCGGTGATGCTCTTGCGCACCATCGTACCGGCTCCGACGATCGCGTGGTCGCAGATTTCGATATGGCCGTGGATCATGGCGGCTCCGCCAATGCGGCACTGCCGGCCAATGCGGGCCGAGCCCGCGATGCCGGCGCAGGCGGCGATGGCGGTATGCGCACCGACGACGACGTTGTGCGCGATCTGGATCAGGTTGTCCATCTTGACGCCGTCCTCGATCACGGTGTCGCCCAGCGCTCCGCGATCCACCGTGGTGTTGGCACCGATCTCGACGTCGTCCCCGAGGATCGCCCGCCCCACCTGCGGCACCTTGATCCAGCGGCCATCCTCCTCGGCGATGCCGAAGCCGTCACCGCCGATCACGACACCGGAATGCAGGATGCCTCGCGCACCGACGCGGCAACCCGGATAGACGACGACGTTGGCATGGAGCCGCGTATCCGCGCCGATGGATGCGTCAGTCC
This sequence comes from Burkholderiales bacterium, assembly GCA_019745565.1. GTDB lineage: Bacteria > Pseudomonadota > Gammaproteobacteria > Burkholderiales. The sequence goes on along the minus strand of JAIESW010000028.1, from coordinate 59,241 downwards.
CGATGGCGCACCCGGCACCGATCACGGCGCGCTCGCCGATCGTGGCGCCGGCGCCCACCGTCACGCAAGGACCGATCGACGCGCTCGCCGCCACGCTCGCCCGGGGATCGACCACGGCCGTAGCGTGAATGCCCGGCTCGACCGGCGCCGCCGGATTGAGCAAAGCCGAGGCGCGCGCGAGATAGGCGTACGGGTTGGTGCTGACTATACGCGGCCGCTCGGTGCTGTCGCGGTCGGCCGTGCCGAGAATGACCGCGGCCGCCCGCGTCCCCTCCAGCAGTCGGCGGTACTTACCGCCGGTCAGGAAGGACAGATCCTCCGGACCCGCCTGGTCCAGGGGGGCCACCTGCCGGACCGAGATGTGCGGCGGACCGATGAGTTCCCCGCCGAGGCGGGCGACAATCTGTTCGAGGGTATAGGGCGGATGCGCAGCGTTCATGTGGGTACCGGCGGCCGCCCCTTCAAGCACCGATCACTTGTCGGTGAGCGCCTTCAGGACCTTTTCGGTAATGTCGATGCGCGGGCTGCGAAACACGGCCTCCTGCAGGATCAGATCGAACTTCTCGGCTTCGGCGATCTGCTGCACGACCTTGTTCGCCCGCTCGATGATCTGCTGGAATTCCTCGTTGCGTCGCAGGTTGAGCTCTTCGCGGAATTCGCGCTGCAGCCGCTGCAGGTCGCGGTTCAAACGCCCGAGTTCGCCTTCCTTGGTGCGCCGGTCGCTCTCCGACATGGTGACGCTTTCCTTCTCGAGCACCGCCTGCAGTTCGCGCGCCTGCTTGGCGAGCTTCTCGATCTCCTGGCCGCGCGCCTGGAACTCCTTCTCGAGCTTCTTGTTGGCCTTCACCGCGGGCGGCGAGTCCTTGAGGATGCGCTCGATCGACACGAAGCCGATCTTGAGGTCCTTCATGTCGGCCTGGGCGAGCGCCAGCGCCGGCAGCAGCGCGAGTGCGCCAAACAGCGGGGCGGTCAATTTCACTGGTGTGGTCTCCGTCATGCTCGTGCCGTGGTGCGTCAGCAAACCGACGCCACGGCCGAGTCGTCAGAAAATGGTGCCGAGGGTGAACTGGATGCGCTGCAGCCGGTCGCCATCCTTGGCGTTGAGCGGAAAGCCGAAGCTCAGTTTGAGCGGGCCCACCGGCGAGAACCAGTTAAGCGACAGACCGACCGAATAGCGCAGGAATTCGCTGCTGTACGTATTATCCACCATACCGGCGTCGAAGAAACCCGACAGCCGCAGGCTGTTGTCCTTGCCCGCCCCGGGGAACGGGAAGTAGTACTCCACGTTGCCCAGCAGCAGCCGCGGACCGCCGGTGGAGAACCCGAACTCGTCGCGCGGACCCAGCGAATACGTGGCATAGCCGCGCACGCTGTTGACGCCGCCCGCGTAGTAGTTCTTGTAGAACGGCAGCGGCAGATCGCCGATCCCGTCGGCGTAGCCGATCTCGCCCCCGACCTGGATCGTGGTGTAGCGCGACACCGGAATGTAGTGCTGGGCCTTGTAGCCCAGCTTGTAGTAGCGCAGGTCGCCGCCCGGCAGTCCGGACTCGAGGGTCACGCGCTGCAATGTGCCGCGCGTCGGCGCGATGGTGCTGTCGCGACCATCGCGCGCGAAACCGACGGTGCCGATGATGCCGAGGTTGGTGGAACCGAAGGTGTTGACGAAGTCCTTGATGCGCTGCGCGCTGTTGCTGAAGGTCTGGATCTCGGTGTTCTCGAGCGCGAGACCGTAGTTGATCGTGTCGAGTTCGGAGACCGGGACACCGAAGCGCACACCGGCACCATCGGTGTTCGTGATGTAGCTGGAGGACCGCAGCACCGTGGGATTGAACCGCCGCGAATACAGATCGAAGCCGCGGCTCACGCCGTCGTCGGTCCAGTAGGGATTGGTGTAGGACAACGCCAGGATGCGGTTGATGCGGCCGGTCTGCAGCGACAGCGACAGCGCGTTGCCGGTGCCGAACGCGTTCTGCTGCGAGATCGAACCCGAGAGGATGATCCGCTCCGCGCTCGACACGCCGGCGCCGAACGTCACGCTGCCGGTGGGCCGCTCCTTGACGTTCATGTTGACGTCGACCTGGTCGTTGGTGCCGGGCACTGCCGGATTGTCGATGTTGACCTCGGCGAAATAGCCGAGACGATCGACGCGCACCTTGGAGCGGTTGATCTTCTCCTGCGAGAACCAGGCACCTTCCATCTGCCGGAACTCGCGACGGATCACCTCGTCCTTGGTGTTCTGGTTGCCGCCGATGTTGATGCGGCGCACGTACACGCGCCGGCCCGGGTCCACGTACAGCGTGAAGGCGACCTCGCGCTTCTCCCGGTTGACCTCGGGCACGGCGTTCACCTGGGCGAAGGCGTAGCCGTCGTTGCCCAGGCGGTCGGTGATGAGCTTGGTGGATTCGGTGAGACGCTCGCGCGAGAAGGTGTCGCCCGCCCGCACCTTCACCAGGCGCCGCAGCTCCGTCTCCGGCAGCAGCAACTCGCCGGCGAGCCGCACGTCGGTGACCTTGTACTTGTCGCCCTCGGTGACGTTGATGGTGATGTAGACGTCGCGCTTGTCGGGGCTGATCGCCACCTGGGTCGAATCGATGGTGAACTCGAGGTAGCCCTGGTTCAGGTAGAACGAGCGCAGCGTCTCCAGGTCGGCCGAAAGTTTCTGCTTCGAATACTGGTCGTTCTTCGTGTACCAGGTCATCACCCCCGGCGTGCGCAGCACGATCAGATCGAGGAGTTCCTTGTCCTTGAAGACCTTGTTGCCCACGATGTTGACGCCGCGGATCTTCGCCACCTCGCCTTCGGAGATGTTGAAGTTGATCGACACGCGGTTGCGCTCGAGCGGGTTGACCGTGGTCTGCACGTCCACCCCGTACTTGCCGCGCGCGATGTACTGGTTCTTGAGATCCTGCTTCGCGCGTTCGAGGATCGAGCGATCGAAGATGCGCCCTTCCTGCAGCCCCGCCTGGCGCATGATCTCGAGCAGCTTCTTCTTGTCGAATTCCTTCGAGCCGCGCGCGTCGATGGCGGCGATGGCCGGACGTTCCTGCACCGAGATGACGAGCACGCCGTCCTCGCCCTCGATCTGCACGTCCTTGAAGAAACCGGTCTGGAACAGCAGGCGGATCGACTGCGTCGCCTTCTCGTCCGTCATCTGGTCGCCGACCTTGACGGGGAGATAGCTGAATACCGTGCCCGCGTCGGTGCGCTGAATGCCTTCGACGCGGATGTCGCGGATCTGGAAGGGTTCGAAGCCTTGGGCGGTCGGTGCGTAAGCGAGGGCGATCAGTACCGCGATAAGAGAACGCTTCATCCGCTAGGAGCCGCCGACCAGGCGGTTGATGTCGTTATAGATGGCGAACGCCATGAGGCCGAACAGCATGATCATCCCCACCCGCTGCCCCATTTCGAGCGTTCGCTCCGACACCGGACTGCCCTTGAGGATCTCCGCGAAATAGTACATCAAGTGCCCACCGTCCAATAACGGTACCGGCAGTAAATTGAGCACGCCGAGACTGATGGAAATCACCGCGAGGAACTGGATGTAGTAGATCCAGCCGAGCTGCGCCGACTGACCGGCGTAGTCCGCGATGGTGAGCGGACCGCTCAGGTTCTTGGGCGATACGCGGCCGAAGATCATCTCCCACAGCATCTGCAACGTGAAGACCGACTTGTCGACGGTCTCGCGCGCGGCGGCGGCGACTGCCTCGAGCGGCGCCATGCCGCCGCGCACGGTGTAGCGCTGCAGGCCCGACGGACCGTCGATCGGACCGACGCCGATGCGGCCGATGGTCTTCCCGTTCTCGTCCTTCGGCGCCGGCGTCACGGTGACATCGAGGTCCTCCGCGCCGCGCACCACCTGCAGCATCACCGCGACCTCGGGCTTCTCGCGGATGACCGACACGAAGTCGCTCCAGCGGGCAACGTTCACGTCGTCGATGCCGACGATCTGGTCGCCCGGCCGCAGCCCGGCCCGCTCCGCGACGCTGCCCGCTTCCACCATGCCGACGATCGCGGGTTGGTAGCGCGAAAGACCGATCACGCGCAGGAAGTCGGCATCGAGGTCCTTCGACTCGATCGCACCGAGGTCGAGCGTGCGCTGCCGGTGCGCGCCGCGATCATCCTCGACCTCCACCGTGACCGTCTCGCGCTTGATGGCGTGCTTGAGCAGCTGCCAGCGCACGTCCTGCCAGGTGTCCACGCGCGCGCTGCCCACGCGTGTGATGATGTCGCCGGTCTCGAAGCTCGCCACGGCAGCCGCGGTGCCGGCCGGCGGTGCGTCCACCACCGGGCGCAGACCCGGCATGCCGTGCACGAACAGCAGCCAGTAGAGCGCGATCGCCAGCAGGAAATTCGCGATGGGTCCGGCAGCCACGATGGCGCTGCGGCGCCAGACGTTCTGCCGGTTGAAGGCACGGTGCAGCTCCGACGGTGCCACCGGCCCTTCGCGCTCGTCCAGCATCTTCACGTAGCCGCCCAGCGGAAAACCGCCGATCGCCCACTCGGTGCCGTCGCGGCCGAGCCTGCGGTGCCAGATCGGCGCACCGAAGCCCACCGAGAAGCGGAGCACCTTCACGCCGCACAGCCGCGCCACCAGGTAGTGTCCCAGCTCGTGGAACACGATCAGCAAACCCAGTGCGACGACGAAGGCGAGGATGGTGGACAGAATGTTCATGGGTTTAGCTCCCCTTCAAGCGCCGGCGCGCGCAGCGGCGCCGCGCACGGCGTTGTTCTTTTCGAGCCAGGCCGCAGCGGCGCGGCGGGCACCGGCATCCACCTCGAATACGGCATCGAGGTCATGGACAGCGGTCGTGGGCGTTCGTGCGACGACCGCCTCGACCAGTGCCGGAATCCGATCGAACGTGAGTGCCCCTTCGAGGAACCGCGCCACGGCCACCTCGTTGGCGGCGTTGAGGGCGACCGGGGCCGCCCCGCCCTGCTCCAGTGCGCGGAAGGCGAGACCGACGCAGGGAAAGCGCGCGGGATCCGGTGCTTCGAAGCTGAGCGCGGCCACCGCCGCGAGCTGCAAGGGCGCGGCTCCGGATTCGACCCGCTCCGGATACGCGAGCGCGTGCGCGATCGGTGTCCGCATGTCGGGGTTGCCGAGCTGGGCGATCACCGATCCGTCCACGTACTCCACCATGGAATGCACCACGCTCTGGGGGTGGATCACCACCTCGATGGCCGAGGGCGGCGCATTGAACAACCAGTGGGCCTCGATGACCTCGAGGCCCTTGTTCATCATGGTCGCCGAATCCACCGAGATCTTGCGGCCCATGACCCAGTTCGGATGGGCGCAGGCCTGCTCCGGCGTTACGGCCGCGAAGCGCTCCAGGGGCAGCGTGCGGAACGGCCCGCCGGACGCGGTGAGCACGATGCGGCGCACGCCCGATCCGGCGAGATCGCCGCCGTAGCCGCGCGGCAACGACTGGAACACGGCGTTGTGCTCGCTGTCGATCGGCAGCAGCGTCGCACCGCCGCGCCGGACGGCATCCATGAAGACCGCGCCCGCCATCACCAGCGCTTCCTTGTTGGCGAGCAGGATGCGCTTGCCCGCCTCGGCGGCCGCCAATGTCGGTCGCAGACCCGCGGCGCCCACGATGGCGGCCATCACCGACTGCGCCCGATCGTGGGTCGCCACGGCCTCGAGGCCGTCCGGACCGCTCATCACCTGCGTCGGCACACCGGCCTCCACCAGGCGATCACGCAGGCGTTGCGCCGCGTCGGCGTCGACAACGGCTGCCAGGTCCGGCCGATGCGCCAGGCACTGTTCGAACAGGACATCGATCTGCCGGTGAGCCGACAGCGCCACCGCGCGGAAGCGGTCCGGATGTCGGGCGATCACGTCGAGCGTATTGCGCCCGACGCTGCCGGTGGAACCGAGGATCGCTACGCCGTGCATGCCGTGCGTTCCATCAGGGGGCGAGGATCGTCAGCGCGGCGAGCCCCGCGAGCGGCAGGCTCGCGGTCAGCGCATCGATGCGGTCGAGTACGCCGCCGTGGCCGGGCAGCAAGGTCCCGCTGTCCTTCACACCGGCCTCGCGCTTCATCCACGACTCGAAGAGATCACCCACGATGCCGAGCGCCGTCATCGCGAAGAACACCGCCACCACCGGCCAGCGCAGCAGCTCGGGCAAGGCGGGAATGCGCAACGCGCCGAGCACCATGAAGTAGACCACCACGCCGAGAAACGCGCCGGCCACGCCTTCCCAGGTCTTGCCCGGACTCACCAGCGGTGCCAGCTTGTTGCGGCCGAAGCGCCGGCCGGCGAAGTACGCCGCCGTGTCGGCGATCCAGATGACCACGAGCAGTGCCAGCAGCAGCGCCGGGTGCAGTTGCATGCGGGTTGCCGCCAGCCACGCAGGCACCAGCACCCACCATCCGACCAGTGCCAGTGCCGGCGGACTGCGCAGGCGCCAGCGCCACGCGATCCACGGCAGCGCGATACATACCCAGAAGGCCAGCGCGATGCCGAAGATCGCGAGGTCGAACCGCTCCTGCTGCACGACCGTGGCACCGTGTGACAGCGCGATGAAGATCGCGATGCAGCTCGCCCCGATCACCGCCGCATAGGCCACGCGCGCGAGCGGGCGCCAGCCCGACAGCCGCCCCCACTCCCAGGCGCCGAGTGTCGTCACGAGCGCGACGAACAGCGACCATGCGGCGTTGGGAAACCAGAACAGCGCGGCCAGCGCCACCAGCAACACCACCGCTGCCGTCAGGATCCGCTGCCGCAGCATAGTTCGGGCGGGACGGCGTCAACGGCCCGCGGCGTCCGAGGCGATCCGGCGCGGCGTCGGCTCGGCGTCGTCGCGCCCGGCCACCTGCTCGCTCGTGCGTCCGAAGCGGCGCTCGCGCGTGCAGTAGAACTCGAAGGCCCGACGCAGCTCCGCGTCGCCGAAATCCGGCCACAGCGTATCGGTGAAATAGAGTTCGGTGTAGGCCAGGTGCCACAGCAGGAAGTTGCTCACGCGCTGCTCGCCGCCGGTGCGGATGAACAGGTCCGGCTCGGGCGCGTAGCTCATGGCGAGCCACGGCGCGAGGTCCTCCTCGGTGTAGCGGCCGGCCTTCGAAGGATCGGCTGCGCACAGCCGGTTCACCGCCTGCAGGATGTCCCAGCGGCCGCCGTAGTTCGCGGCGATGGTGAGGGTGAGGCCGTCGTTGTCGGCGGTCAGCTTCTCCGCATCGGTGATGAGACGCGTCAACCGCGGCTCGAACGCCGACAGGTCGCCCACGATCTTCAGTCGGATGCCGTTCTCGTGCAGCCGCGCCACTTCCTGTTCGAGCGCGCGCACGAAGAGCTGCATGAGAAACGAGACCTCGTCGGCCGGCCGGCGCCAGTTCTCGCTCGAGAACGCGAACAGCGTGAGATATTCGACGCCGGCGCCCGCACACGCGCGCACGGCGTCGCGCACCGCTTCCACGCCACGCTTGTGGCCGGCGACGCGCGGCAGGAACCGCTTCTTCGCCCAGCGCCCGTTGCCGTCCATGATGACGGCGACGTGCCGCGGCACCGCGCCTGTGGCCGGGACATCGAGCGTCGAGCTTTCGTGCTTGGCCAAGGTCAGGCCCTAAACCGCGAGGAGTTCCGCTTCCTTCGCCGACAGGGCCTTCTCGACCTCGGCGATGTAGCGGTCCGTGAGCTTCTGGATGTCGTCCTGCCCGCGACGCTCCTCGTCCTCCGCCACCTTCTTGTCCTTGAGCAGTTTCTTCAACTGGTCGTTGCCTTCGCGGCGCACGTTGCGGATCGCGACGCGGGCGTTCTCCGCCTCCCCTCTCACCACCTTGATGAGGTCGCGCCGGCGCTCTTCGGTGAGCGCAGGCATCGGCACGCGCACCATGTCGCCCACCGACGCCGGGTTGAGTCCGAGATCCGACTCGCGGATCGCCTTCTCGATGGCCTGGGTCAGCTTCTTCTCGAACGGCGCGACGCCGATGGTGCGGGCGTCGATCAGCGTGACGTTCGCCACCTGGTTGATGGGCGTCGGATTGCCGTAGTAGTCGACCTTGACGTGGTCGAGGATCCCGGTGTGCGCGCGACCGGTGCGGACCTTGCCGAGATCGGCCTTCAAGGTTTCGAGCGACTTCTGCATCTTCTGCTCGGTGGTCTTCTTGACGTCAGCGATCATGCGTCGTCCCCTTGCCCCTTAAGTTGCCTGCCTCACGCGTGTACGCGCGTGCCCTCGTCCTCGCCCAGCACCACCCGCCGCAGCGCCCCCGCCTTGAAGATGCTGAACACGCATATCGGCAGCTTCTGGTCCCGGCACAGGGTGAGTGCGGTGGCGTCCATCACCTTCAGGTTCTTGACGATGGCCTCGTCGAAGGTGAGTTGCTGGTAGCGCATGGCGTCCGGATTGGTCTTCGGATCGTCGGTGTAGACCCCGTCCACCTTGGTGGCCTTAAGCACGATGTCGACGTTCATCTCCATGCCGCGCAATGCCGCCGCGGTGTCGGTGGTGAAGAACGGGTTGCCGGTGCCGGCCGCGAAGATGACGACCTTGCCTTCTTCCAGGTAGCGGATGGCCTTGCCGCGGATGTACGGCTCGGCCACCTGCTCGATGTTGAGCGCCGACTGCACGCGACCGGAGAGGCCAACGCGGCGCATGGCATCCTGCAGCGCCAGCGCGTTCATCACGGTGGCGAGCATGCCCATGTAGTCGGCGGTCGCCCGATCCATCCCCGCGGCACCGGGCGCGACGCCGCGGAAGATGTTGCCGCCGCCGATCACCACACCCACCTCGACACCGAGATTGACCACGTCCGCGATCTCGCCGCAGATGCGCTCGATCACGCCGCGGTTGATGCCGTAGCTGTCGTCGCCCATGAGGGCTTCGCCCGATAGCTTGAGGAGGATGCGCTTGAAGGCGGCCTGCGGCATCGGGCGATCGCGTCGGCTCTAGCGTGCTGCTGCGGCGGCGGCCTGGGCCGCGACTTCGGCAGCAAAGTCCGTCGTCTTCTTCTCGATGCCTTCGCCCACGATATACAGCGTGAACGCCGGCACCGAAGCGCCCTTGGCCTTGAGCAGCTGCTCGATCGTCTGCTTGTCGTCCTTCACGAACGGCTGACCGAACAGCGTGACCTCCTTCAGGTACTTCTGGACGCTGCCTTCCACCATCTTGGCTGCGATGTCCGCCGGTTTACCGGACTCGGCCGCCTTGGCGGCAGCGATGTTGCGTTCCTTCTCGATCAGCTCGGCCGGCACCTGTTCCTTCGACAACGCCACGGGCTTGGCCGCAGCGATGTGCATGGCCAGATCCTTGGCGAGCGTCTCGTCGCCGCCAACCACGTCCACCAGGACGCCGATCTTGGCACCGCCGTGAACGTACTGGGCGACCTTGCCCTTCGCCTGAATGCGCACGAAACGGCGGATCGACATGTTCTCGCCGATGCGACCCACCAGCTCGGCGCGCGTGGCTTCCACCGTCTTGCCGTCGATCGTGAGCGCGGACAGCGCCGCCACGTCGGCGGGATTCTTCGACGCCACCAGCTCAGCCAGCTTTGCCGCAAACCCCAGGAAGTCCGGGTTCTTCGCGACGAAGTCGGTTTCGCAGTTCACTTCGACGATGGCGGCGAGCTTGCCGTCACCGGCGAGCCAGGTGCCCACGATGCCTTCCGCCGCCACACGCGCGGATGCCTTGGCAGCCTTGTTGCCCAGCTTGACCCGCAGGATCTCCTCGGCTTTCGCCATGTCGCCGCCCGCTTCGGACAGCGCCTTCTTGCATTCCATCATCGGCGCGTCGGTCTTCTCGCGCAGTTCCTTCACCATGGAAGCGGTGATTTCCGCCATGTTCGCTCCTGATTCTTCCGCGCGACCGCACCCGTCAACCGGGTCGTCCACCGCGGGAAATGAAAAACCCCGGCGGGTCGCCGGGGCCGTGCATCACGATGCTGCTTGTTCTTCGGTCGTCTCGACTTCGACGAATTCGTCGCCGCCCACGATTTCGCGGACGATCTGGCTGCGGCCTTCCAGCACCGCATCCGCGGCGCCGCGCGCATACAGGCGGATCGCGCGGCTCGAATCGTCGTTGCCCGGGATGACGTAGTTGACGCCGTCGGGCGAGTGGTTCGAATCGACCACCCCGACCACCGGAATTCCGAGCTTGGCAGCTTCGGTCACGGCGATCTTGTGGTAGCCGACGTCGATCACGAACAGCGCGTCGGGCAGACCGTTCATGTCCTTGATGCCGCCCAGGCTGCGCTCGAGCTTCTCGAGTTCGCGCTGGAACATGAGGCCTTCCTTCTTCACCAGCTTTTCCATCGAGCCGTCCTGCACCATCGATTCCATCTCGCGCAGGCGCTTGATCGATCCCTTGACGGTCTTGAAGTTGGTGAGCATGCCGCCCAGCCAGCGGTGATCGACGTACGGGCAGCCGGCGCGGACCGCTTCTTCGCGCACGATGTCGCGAGCCTGGCGCTTGGTGCCCACGAACATGATGGTGCCCTTGTTGGCAGCCAGTTGACGCACGTACTTCATCGCGTCCTGGTACATCGCGAGGGTCTTCTCGAGATGGATGATGTGGATCTTGTTGCGGTGGCCGAAGATGTACGGCGCCATCTTCGGGTTCCAGTACCGCGTCTGGTGGCCGAAATGGACGCCGGCCTCCAGCATCTGACGCATGGTCACGGACATTTGCTTCACTCCTGACGACTACGGGTTGAGCCTCCATCCGCTGGAACCCGGTTCGCGTGAACCGGGCATCTGCAGACCCGGTCGGACCGGGCACCACTGCAGATCTTGGGGGTGCGGATGTGCGAATTTCCCGAACCCGGATGGTCATGCGACCTCCGGAGCCGGGATAACTTTGAATATTAGACTATTTCGCCCCGACCGCTCAAGCCGGAACAGGCCTTTTTCGGGGGCCCGGGGCCTTTGCCGCCTCTACAGTAGGCAGAGCAGCCCGCGGCGGATGTGTTCCCCGAGGTCGGCCGCGCGCGCCAGCCCCACCACCCCGAACCCGGCGACCAATGCTCCGGCCCAGCGGCGGAGTGTCCGGGGTCCGAGGAGCGAGCGCGTCTTCTCGAGGGCGAACCCGGCGCCGAGCAGGTTGGGGGCCGTTCCCAGACCGAACGCCAGCATGACGGCGGCGCCTCCCGCCGGGCTCCCCGCCAGCACGGCGGACGCCAGCAGGCTGTACACCAGTCCGCAGGGCAGCCAGCCCCACAGGGCCCCCGCCGCCAGCGCCTTCGGCCAGCTGTCCACCGGCAGCAGCCGCTGGACGTGCGGCTGCACGAAGCGCCACAACTGTCGCCCGGGCTCCTCGAGGCGGACGATCCAGCGCGACCAGCCGCCCAGGTACAGACCCAGCGCCACGAGCAGGACGTTGGCGACGATGAAAAAGGCGAGCTGCACCGGCAGCAGTTCCCGCAGCAGTAGCCCGCCCCCGCCGATCGTCCCGGCGATGGCACCCGCGACACCGTAGCTCCCGATACGCCCCAGGTTGTAGCCCGACTGCACCTGCCACGCCGGTAGGTTCGGCCCGGTCGCACCGGACAGCGACGCCGTGATGCCGCCGCACATGGCAACGCAGTGCACGCCGCCGAGCAGGCCCACGAGGAAAGCGGCGCCCGCCAGGGTGACGATCAGCTCTGCGCTGCCCGACACGGTCTCAGATCACCTTCGAATAGGTCGCCGCCCGGCGCTGGGTGCGAAGGTACCGGTCGAACACCATGCAGATCGCCCGGACCAGCAGCCGCCCCCGCGGCGTGACCGTGAGCCATTCGTCGTCACGCTCCACCAGCCCGTCGTCGATGAAGGTCTGCAGGTCCATCAGCTCCTCGGCGAAGTACCGTTCGAACTCGATCAGGTGCGCGATCTCCAGCGACTCGATGGAGACCGCCCCATGGCACATCAGCGACTGGATGAGCGCCCGCCGCAACAGATCGTCGGCCGACAGCTCGATCCCGCGCAGCACCGGCAGCAGTCCCGCGTCGAGGTGATCATAGTACTCGTCGAGCGTGCGGCGGTTCTGGACATACGTGGGGCCCACGGCGCCGATGGCGGTGACACCCAGGGCGACGAGATCGCACTCCGCGTGGGTCGAGTACCCCTGGAAGTTGCGGTGCAGCCGTCCCTGACGCTGCGCGACCGCCAGTTCGTCGCCGGGTTTCGCAAAGTGGTCCATGCCGATGTACAGGTAGCCCGCGGCGCTCAAGCGCCGGATTGCGAGCATCATCATGTCGATGCGCGTCTCGGCATCCGGCAGGTCGGCTTCCGCAATGCGCCGCTGCGGCTTGAACACTTGCGGCAGGTGCGCGTAGCCGTACAGGGCGATCCGGTCCGGATCGATCTCGATCACGCGGTCGATGGTGTGGCTGAACGCGATGACGTTCTGCTTCGGCAGGCCGTAGATCAGGTCGAGGTTGATCGACTTGAACCCGGCCGCGCGCCCCTCGGCCACGGCGGCGCGAGTCAGCGCTTCGTCCTGAATGCGGTTCACGGCCTTCTGCACCACCGGATCGAAGTCCTGAACGCCGACGCTCATGCGGTTGAAGCCCAGCTGCGCCAGCATGCCGATGGTCCCCGGCGCGACGCTGCGCGGGTCGATCTCGATGGAGTACTCGCCGTCGGAGGCGAAGGCGAAGTGCGACGTGAGGATGTCCATCAGCCGTCGCAGCTCCTCCGGGGCCAGGAAGGTGGGCGTGCCGCCGCCGATGTGGAACTGACACAGCTGCCGGTTCCCCGCCACCGCGGCGGCCACCATCGCGGCTTCCTTGGCGAGGTAGCGCAGGTACTTGGCCGACCTGCCATGGTCGCGCGTGATGATCTTGTTGCAGCCGCAGTAGAAGCAGATGTTGCTGCAGAACGGGATGTGCACGTACAGCGATAGCCCGCGCGCGATGCCGCCAAGATCGCGATGCTCCAGCTGCCGCCGATAGGTCGCCGCGTCGAATGCTTCCACGAAGCGATCCGCGGTCGGGTAGGAGGTGTAGCGCGGCCCGCTCTGGTCGTAGCGCCTGAGCAGTCCTGCGTCGATCACCAGGGAACTCTGCGGTATCATGCCTACGGCAATCCAGAAGCTTCCGAACCGGCTCCAAGACTAGTTCCGGGCAGACCGTTCCTCGTTGACCTGGATCAACCGCCGGATCATCGTCATGTAAGGATCAGGAGCTCCCGCATGTCGGCAACGATCGCTCTTCATCCGGTCCCCATCGACAAGCTGCGCGTCGCCTGTTCGACCTGCGGCCTGAAGGAACTGTGCCTGCCAATCGGTCTGTCGGACGAGGAGCTGGGCAAGCTCGATCAGCTGGTCACCCTGCGGCGCACGTTCCGCAAGGGCACCAACGTCTACCGCGCAGGCGATCGGTTCGATGCCCTGTACGCGGTGCGCTACGGGTTCTTCAAGACCATGGTGACGGCGGTCGACGGGCGCGACCAGGTCACCGGCTTCTCCATGGCGGGCGAGCTGCTCGGCATGGACGGCATCGGCACCGACAAGCACACCTGCGACGCGGTCGCGCTGGAGGACAGCGAAGTCTGCGTGATCCCCTACGGGCACCTCGAGGAGCTGTCGCGCGAACTGCACAGCCTGCAACACCACTTCCACAAGGTGATGAGCCGCGAGATCGTGCGCGATCACGGCGTCATGATGCTGCTCGGCAGCATGCGCGCCGAGGAACGCCTCGCGGCATTCCTCGTCAATCTCTCGCAACGCTTCACCGCGCGCGGCTATTCACCCTCGGAGTTCTACCTGCGCATGACGCGCGAGGAGATCGGCAGCTACCTCGGCTTGAAGCTCGAGACCGTGAGCCGGGTGTTCTCCAAGTTCCAGGGCGAAGGCATGATCAGCGTGCAGCAGAAGCACGTGCGCATCATCGATATCCCGCGTCTGCGCGAGCTGATCGGCCAGCGGCCCTGCTAGCGCGTCAGCCGCAGTTCGCCTGCGGGTCCTCGCGTTTGGGACAGCCCGGCGGGCGTCCTTCCGGTTCCAGCGGGCATTGATTGATCTCGGCCGCCGAGCGCTGGAAGAAGCAGGTCAGCGCGCTGGACCCGGCTGCCACGGCCCAGAACCCGAAGAAGCCCAGGGTGTAGGCAGCCAACCGGTTGTTGCCGATCGGCCACCCGAACAGCGAGAGATCGATCGGATCGACGATGGTGAAGAACACCGCGTTCGCCACCCCGGCCACGATGAAGGCGGGCCACAGCAAGTGAATGAGCAGCCGCGGATTCATGGCCGTCGACCTAGTTCGACATCGCGTCGAGCGACAGCGCGCGATCGGTTTCCGGCTGCCAGGTTCCGGTGAGGCGCCAGCCGCGATCCTCGTCCTCGAGCAGCAGCGTACGGCGACCGGCCTCCAGCACACCGATCCGGCCTTCGTACCAGCCGCCCTTGGTCCGGTCGAGCACGAGTGATCGATCGAGATCGGCTCGCGTCACGTGGGCGAGCTTCAGCCGGAGACGCTGCGGCGTTTCCGCCCTGCCGGACAGGAACACGCGCACCGCCTGTCCGTCATCCGAGAACTGCACCCGGGCAGCCATACCGAGCCGCGCGGCCGCCTCGTACCGCGCAATGGTGCGATTGATCCCGAGCCCTTCCTTATAGTAGTCGTCGGCCACGAGACCGTCCTGATGCACTACGGCGATCCAAGCCGTGGCGATGCCTCCTACGATGGCTGCGGCGGGACCCGCCATCAGCAGCCATGGCCACGGTTCACGGTACCAGGGCATCGGGCTTGCGGGAGACTTCGTCATGGTGCGGCTCCTTCGCATTGCGCATTCATGCTCACGGCACGATGAACCGCGTCTTCTCGACGATGACCGCCGGCGTGAGATCGTTCTCGCCACGGCTGCGTCCTTCGATGCGGAACTCGATCTCTACCGACCCGTGCGTGCCGGCATCCGGCTTCGCCTTGACCCGCACCGGCACCATGCGCGACGTGGCTCCGCCGAGTTCCACCGGGTTCTCGCGCAAGGACAGTTCGAGGCCGGGCATACCGCTCGCAGAGATGGCGAAACTGCGCGGCGTCTCGTCGGTGTTCATGATCTGAAGACGGTACACGTTCTGCACCACGCCGTCGCCGGCGTCGGCTTGCATGGCGACGCGGTCGCGGATGACGTCCACCTTGAACGGGGCGCGCTGCCACAGCATGGCCGCCGCCGCGACCAGCACCAGCCAGAGAATGCCGGTGTAGACCAGGACGCGCGGACGGAACACGCGGCGCAGGATCGCGGCCTGGTCCTCGTGCCGCTTGACCGCATTCTCGGTGGAGTAGCGGATCAACCCGCGCGCATAGCCCATCTTGTCCATCACCTGGTTGCAGCCGTCGATGCAAGCCGCACAGCCGATGCACTCGTATTGCAGGCCGTTGCGGATGTCGATGCCGGTGGGGCACACCTGCACGCAGATGCCGCAATCCACGCAGTCGCCCAGCCCGCGGGCCTTCGGGTCGACGCTCTTCGAGCGACCGCCGCGCGGTTCGCCGCGGTCTCGATCGTAGGTGATGACCAGTGTGTCCGGATCGAACATCACCCCCTGGAACCGCGCGTAGGGGCACATGTACTTGCACACCTGTTCCCGCATCCACCCTGCATTGCCATAGGTGGCGAAGCCGTAGAACAACATCCAGAACGCTTCCCACGGCCCCACCGACAATGCTGCGACATTGACGAACAGTTCGCGGATCGGCGTGAAGTAGCCCACGAAGGTGAAACCGGTCCACAGCGACAGCGCGATCCAGAGACCGTGCTTGGTGGCCTTGAGCCGCAGCTTGCGCGCATCGGTGGCGCCACGGTCCAGCTTCATGCGCGCCATGCGGTCGCCCTCGACCTTGCGCTCGATCCACAGGAAGATCTCGGTGTACACGGTCTGGGGACAGGCGTAGCCGCACCACAGCCGCCCCGCCACCGCCGTGAACAGGAACAAGGAGTACGCGGACAGGATCAGCAGCACCGTGAGGTACACGATGTCCTGCGGCCACAGCACCAGCCCGAAGATGTAGAACTTGCGCGCGGCGATGTCGAAGAGCACCGCCTGGCGGCCGTTCCATTGCAGCCACGCGAGGCCATAGAACACGGCCTGCGTGAGGAACACGAGGGACCAGCGGATCGCGGCGAAGCGTCCGCTGACGGCACGCGGATAGATCTTGCGGCGGATCTCGTAGAGCGTCTGCTCCACGGTGTCGGCTGCCTCCGCCACTCCCGCTACGCGTGCGTCCATGTTCGCTCGAGGCCCGCGTTCCGCCGACTCGCTGCCCTACTGCGAGCCCGGGTTGTTGGAGAGTCCCCACACGTAGCCCGCCAGCACGTGCACCTTCGCTTCGCCCAGGAAGTCCTGCCACGCGGGCATGTGACCGGTGCGGCCCTTGCTGATGGTCTCCATGACGATAGTCTCGCCGCCGCCGTACAGCCAGATGCGGTCGGTGAGGTTGGGCGCGCCCATGGCGGGATTGCCCTTGCCTTCGGCGCCATGGCACACGGCGCAGTTCTGCCCGAACAGTTCCCTGCCCTTGTCGGCTCTCAGAGAATCGTGGGTCATGCCGGAGAGCGACAGGACGTAGTGGGCGACGTTCTTCGTGCCCTCCTCGCCCAGCGCAGCGCCGAGCGGCGGCATCATGCCGTTGCGGCCTTCGAGGATCGTGGTCTTGATGGT
The DNA here is from genome assembly GCA_019745565.1 of Burkholderiales bacterium. Lineage (GTDB taxonomy): Bacteria > Pseudomonadota > Gammaproteobacteria > Burkholderiales. The sequence continues at coordinate 42,658 of JAIESW010000028.1, read as the reverse complement.
CTGCGGATCGCCGCCGTACAGCCAGTCACCGTCGGTCAGGTTGGGGAAGCCGCGGCTGCCCTGCGCGTCGGACGCGTGGCATTGCGAACAGTAGTTGAGGTACAGGCGCTGGCCGATCTCGCGCGCCGCCGGGTCCGCCGCCACCTGCTTCAAGTCCATGGCCGCGTACTTGTCGAAGATCGGCCCGAAGCGCTCGGCCGCCTGCTTCTGCTCCTTCTCCCACTGACCCTGGGACGACCACTTGTAGACGCCGGCATAGCTGCCGAGGCCCGGGTACAGCACTACGTAGGCGATGCCGAAGACGATGGTGATGTAGAAAAGCCACATCCACCATTTCGGCAGCGGGTTGTTGTACTCCTCCAGGTCGCCGTCCCACACGTGGCCCATGGTCTCGACCGAACTGCCCGGCACCCGCTTGGTGGAGAGCGCCTTGAGGAGGATGCCGCACGCGACGATGCTCGCGACGGTGATGACCGCGACGTAGACGCTCCAGAAGTCGTTGGTGAAATCGCTCATGTTCCGGTCCGTGAATGGGGTTCGTTGCGGCCGTTCGCACCGCCGTCTTCATCGTCGAAGACCAGCCGCGCGGCCTCCTCGAAGGCGCGCTTGCGATGCCCGCTCCAGGCCCAGGCGACGATGCCCAGGAACAGCACGAAGGAAACGGCGGTGATGGCCGCGCGCAGGTCGTTGATGGCGAAGTCCATGGGGTTCACCTCACGTTCTTGAGAGCGGTGCCGAGGCCCTGGAGATATGCAATGAGCGCATCCTGCTCGGTGCGGTTCGCGAGTTCCTCCTTCGCGCCCGCGATCTCCTCGTCGGTGTAGGGCACGCCCACGACCCGCAACGCGCGCATCTTCGCCTGGATGGTCGCAGCGTCGGCAGGGGTCTCGGCCAGCCACGGGTAGGCCGGCATGTTCGATTCCGGCACCACGTCGCGCGGATTGCGAAAGTGCAGCCGGTGCCACTCGTCGCTGTAGCGCCCCCCGACTCGGTGGAGGTCCGGTCCGGTGCGTTTGCTGCCCCACTGGAACGGGTGGTCGTACACGAACTCGCCGGCGACCGAGTAGTGGCCGTAGCGCTCGGTCTCGGCGCGGAACGGACGCACCATCTGGGAGTGGCAGTTGTAGCAGCCCTCGCGGATGTAGACGTCGCGCCCGGCGAGACGCAACGGCGAATACGGCTTCACGCCGGCCACCGGCTCGGTCGTGGACTTCTGGAAGAAGAGCGGGACAATCTCCACCAGCCCGCCCACGCTGACGGTGAGCACCACCAGCACGATCATCCAGGGAATGTTCTTTTCGATGAACTCGTGATTGAAGGCCATGGTCGTCGGATCCCGTTCAGTGCGCAGCCGCCGGTTGCAGGATGGGGGCATCGACCGCCCTGGCGCCGACCACCGTCTTCCACGTGTTCCACGCCATGATGAACATGCCGCTCAGGAACAGCAGCCCGCCCACCAGCCGGATCGCGTAGAACGGGGCCGTCGCCTTGACGCTCTCCACGAATGTGTAGGTCAGCGTGCCGTCGGCGTTGACAGCGCGCCACATGAGCCCCTGCATGACGCCGGCGATCCACATGGCGGCGATGTACAGCACGACACCGATGGTGGACACCCAGAAGTGCACCGTGATCGCCTTGACGCTGTACATCTCCTCGCGCCCGAAAAGCCGCGGGATCAGGTAGTACAGGCTGCCGATGGAGATCATCGCCACCCATCCGAGAGCACCGGAATGCACGTGGCCGATGGTCCAGTCGGTGTAGTGCGACAGCGAGTTGACCGTCTTGATCGACATCATCGGCCCCTCGAACGTGGACATCCCGTAGAAGGACAGCGAGGTGATCAGGAACTTGAGGATCGGATCGGTCCGCAGTTTGTGCCACGCCCCCGACAGGGTCATGATGCCGTTGATCATCCCGCCCCACGACGGCGCCAGCAGGATCAGCGAGAACACCATGCCGAGCGATTGCGCCCAATCCGGCAGCGCCGTGTAGTGCAGATGGTGGGGGCCGGCCCACATGTAGGTGAAGATGAGCGCCCAGAAGTGCACCACCGACAGCCGGTAGGAATACACCGGCCGCCCCGCCTGCTTCGGCACGAAGTAGTACATCATCCCGAGGAAGCCCGCGGTGAGGAAGAAGCCCACCGCGTTGTGGCCGTACCACCACTGCACCATTGCATCCTGCACGCCGGAGTAGGCCGAGTACGATTTCCACAGCGTCACCGGGATCTCGGCGCTGTTCACCAGGTGCAGCAGCGCCACGGTGAGGATGAAGCCGCCGAAGAACCAGTTGGCGACGTAGATGTGCGCCACCTTGCGCTTGGCGATGGTCCCGAAGAACACGATCGCGTAGGACACCCAGACCAGCGTGATGAGCACGTCGATGGGCCATTCGAGCTCGGCGTATTCCTTGCCGGTGGTGTACCCGAGCGGCAGCGTGATCGCCGCCGCGACGATGACCGCCTGCCAGCCCCAGAAGGTGAACGCGGCGAGCTTGCCGCAGAAGAGGCGTGCGTGACAGGTGCGCTGCACCACGAAGTACGAGGTCGCGAACAGCGCGCATCCCCCGAACGCGAAGATCACCGCGTTGGTGTGCAGCGGCCGCAACCGTCCGTAGGACAGCCACGGGATGTTGAGCGTGAGGTCAGGCCACAGCAGCTGGGCGGCCAGCACCACCCCGACCAGCATGCCGACGATGCCCCAGACCACGGTCATGATGGCGAACTGCCGGATGACGCCGTAGTTGTACGTCGATTCTCCTTGCATCCCGAGGCTCCCTTGTCCGATGCTGCATCGTAGCAATCGTCGATCCGTGACCGGTTGACACAGATCAAACGCGGGGACGGCGCCGGCTCAGTCCTTCGCGCCGGCCCGGTCGTCGTCCTGCAGGATGCGATACGCCGGCCCTTCGAGATCATCGAACTGACCGCTGCGGACCGACCACCAGAACGCCGCCCCGATGGCGATCACCAGGACGACGCTGAGCGGAATCAGCAGATAGAGGATGTCCATGCCTTCAACGGGGACTCGCGACTGCCATCCGATCGATCCGTGAGGTTTCATCCGATGTGCGCCGCACGTTGCGCAGCCGCAGCGCGTTGGCGACCACCAGCAGCGAACTGGCGGACATGCCGAGGGCCGCCGCCCACGGTGGAACCCAGCCCAGCACCGTAAGCGGTATGGCAATCACATTGTAGACGAAGGCCCAGGCGAGATTGCCGCGGACCACGGCGAGGGTTCGGCGCGCAAACTGCAGGGCATCGGCGATGGCCACCAGCCGCCTGGCCGTGATCACGACATCGGCGGCGCTGTGCGCGAGCGCCGCGCCGCTACCCATGGCGATGGCGCAATCCGATTGCGCGAGGACCGGCGCATCGTTGATGCCGTCGCCGATCATCGCAACCCGGGCGCCGCCGCGCTGCAATCGTTCCACCAGCGCACGCTTGTCCTCCGGGGACAGTTCCGCATGGCGGATCCCGATGCGCAGGCGCTGGGCGATGTCCATGACCGGGCCGCTGTCGTCGCCGCTCGCCAGGACGATCTCGCAACCGGCAGCGCGCAGCTTCGAAACCAGTTCCGCGGCATCCGGACGCAGGGCATCGCCCAGCCTGAAGACGGCCAGCGCGCCTTCCGCCGCTACCAGCCAGACTTCAGTGGTTCGCCGGTCCGCTTCCTGCGGCAACGCACCGCCATCCAGCCAGGCCTCCACGAATCGCCGGTTCCCGATGCGCAGCCGCCGTCCGCCCACCGTCGCTTCGATGCCGCCGCCCGGCGTATGCACGGTATCGGTCGCCTCGTCCGCCGCCTCGATACCATCGCGCAGCGCGAGCGCGATCGGATGATTCGATCCGCGTTCCAGCGCGCTTGCAAGCCGGCGGCATTCCGCGGCGTCGAGCGTGCCGAGCACGCAGGTCTCGACCAGCGTGGGTCGGCCCTCCGTCAGTGTGCCGGTCTTGTCGATGACCACGTAGGTCACCCGCGCGAGCGCCTCGATCGCACCGCTGCGCGCCACCACCACGCCGCGCCGGGCCAGCGTGCCGATCGCCACCGTCAGCGCGGCTGGCGTGGCGAGCGACAACGCGCACGGACACGTGACCACCAGCACCGCCACCGCGATCGGCAGCGCGCGCGCTGCATCGATCCACCACCACACGCCGGCCGTCACGGCAGCGATCGCGAGAATGACGAGCACGAACCAGAACGCCAGGCGATCGGCCGTTGCCGCGAGCGCCGGGCGCCGTGCCTGGGCCTGCTCCATCAGCCGGACGATCGCCGCGAGACGGGTGTCGTTGCCGACCCGGGTCACGCGTACGGTCACCGGAGCCGTCAGGTTGAGGGCACCGCCCGTCACTTCATCGCCGACAGCCTTCGCGATCGGGCGGCTCTCGCCGGTAAGCAGGGTCTCGTCCACCTGCGTGGCCCCGGTCAGCATCAGCCCGTCGGCGGAAAACGCTTCGCCGGGCGGTACCAGGACCGTCTGCCCCGGCAGCAGCGTGACGGCAGGGACGATCTCATGGGTCGCACCATCGTCCGCGATGCGCGTCGCCACGGCCGGAATGGCGCGCGCCAGCCGGCGCACCGATTCGTAGGCGCGGTCGCGCGCGGCGCGTTCGAGAAAGCGGCCGAGCAGCAGCAGGAAGACGAACATCGTGACCGAGTCGAAGTAGACCGCCGGGCCATCGGTGAACGTGCTCCAGCAACTCCCGAGGAATCCCGCGCCGACGCCGAGGGCCACCGGCACGTCCATGCCGAGACGCTTCATGCCGAGATCGCGCACCGCACCCCGGAAGAAGGGCGCGGCGGAAAACAGCACGACGGGCAGCGTGAGCACCAGGCTCGCGTAGCGCATCAGCCGCTCGAGATCGAGCGGCAGTTCGCCCGCGCCGGAAACATAGGCCGGATACGCGTACATCATCACCTGCATCATTCCGAGGCCCGCGACGGCAAGCCGCCACAGCGCCTGGCGCCGCTCGCGGCGTTCGACGCGCGCCCGGTTCGCATCGTCGTCCGGCCAGGCGTGATAGCCGATGGCCTCGACGGCGCAGAGCAGCTGCGACAGACGTATCTGCGCGGGGTCCCAGCGCACGCGCGCGCGCCGGCTCACGTAGTTGATGTCGACGCTCGTCACGCCTGGCTGGCGCGCGAGGTGCTGCTCGTTCAGCCACACGCACGCGGCGCAATGGATGTCTTCGAGGATCAGGACCGCTTCGCGCGTGCCGTCGGCGTGCTCGGTGACGAACCCGCGCTGCAACTCCGGGCGGTCGTAGACCTCCAGCACGGCACGCGCCGTCGGGGGCCGCGGCTCGACCCCGGACTCGCGCGGCGGCAGGCTCTCGCGGCTGCGGTAGTAGGACGCGAGTCCGGCACCGGCGATGGTCTCGGCCACCGCCCTGCAGCCCGTGCAGCACATCTCGCGCACCGCGCCGTCCACGACCACGGTGTAGCGCCCGGCTTCCGCCACCGGAAGCCCACAGTGAAAACACACGCTCCGCTCCGCTGCCGGGACCGATGCGCGCAGCACCGCCGCAGACGTCATGCTCGCTCTCGTGGATTCCGGACGACGGCCGCGCACGGCGCCGCTGCCGGCGATACGACGATGCTAGAGTCTAGTCCTTCCGAGCCCCTTGATGCAGATCAAGGGGCGCCGGAGCGGTCTTCAGCGGGCGCCGAAGCGAGCGATGGCGCGCAGGCGGTCCATCAGGCCGCTTTTCAGCACCGGCGCCGCCTTCTGCTCCTCGACCTTCTGCGCCATCGCGAGCGCCGGCGTGGCCTTGTAGGTGTGATAACGGTTCATGGCCGCGTCGACGTGCTGCTGGAGCAGCGCTGCATTCACCGGCTTGCTGATGAAGCGGTGCACCTGAGCTTCGTTGATGAGCTCGATCAGCATCTCGGCATCGATGGTCTGGGTGACCGCGATGGTGAGGATCTGCGGATAGTCGCGCTTCAGCAGGTGCAGGAGCGACTTCACTTCCTGGGGATCGCTGTCCATGTCGGCCACCAGCACCGCCACCTCGCGCTCCTGCAGGAGGGTGATGGCCTCGTCGAGATCGCGCGCCTGCGCGACCCAGTGGCGCTCGCCGTACTGGCCCAGCAGTCCGGGGGTCACGATGTTGCCCGGATCGAGCGACAGGATCGATTCCTCGAAGCGCGGCTTGGCCGGCATCTGCCAGGCCGGGACTTCCGGCATCTCGGTGGCGATCGCGACCGCCTCGGCCACGATGCGCTGCACGTCCTGGGTGTCCCAGGGCTTGTTGATGAAGCGCCAGACCTCGCCCTCGTTGATGGACCCGACGATGGATGCGAGATCCGAATAGCCGGTCAGCAGGATGCGCACGGTCTTGGGCGAGATCTCCTTCACCTCGCGCAGGAGTTCCACGCCGAGCATGTTGGGCATGCGCTGATCGGACACCAGCACGTGCACCTGCAGTCGCTTCACCATCTCCACCGCCTGGCGCGGATCGTCGGAGGTGAACACCGTGTACTTCTGGCGGAACAACGCGTGCAGCGCCGTGAGGATGCGCGCCTCGTCGTCGACGAAGAGGATCACGGGCTTGTCGGGCGCGGCCGTCGGCGTGGCCTTGAGCGGGGCCAGCGCCGTCGCCCGCTGGTTGGCCGTGCCGGGCGTGGCGCGGGCGGCCTCGCCGTTCGTCGCCGGCGCTGCCGGCGCACTGCGCACCGCCTTCAGCAGGTTCGGGGCGATCTTCGGCCTGTTGTCCACCACGGGCGCCGCCGTCTTCAGCAGGCCGATGCCCATGGCTTCGCGGATCGCGAGGGCGAAGTCATGGGCACTGCGGTAGCGATCCTGCGCGTCCTTGGCCATGCCGCGCAGCACGACGGCATCGAGCGCGTCCGACAGCAGCGGATTGACGATCGACGGCGCGGTGGGCGTCTCGGTGAACACGCGGTGCATGATCACGGCGTTGTTGCTGCCTTCGAACGGCCGCTTGCGCGTGAGCAGCTCGTAGAACACCACGGAAGTCGCGTACAGGTCGGTGCGCGCGTCTGCGGTTTCGCCAGCGAACTGCTCGGGCGACATGTAGGAAGGCGTCCCGATCAGGTCACCGGTCTGGGTGAGCTGGGACGATTCGATGCGCGCGACGCCGAAGTCGGCGATCTTGATCGACCCTTCGCGCGTCACCATGATGTTGGCGGGCTTGATGTCGCGATGGACCACGCCCTGCGCGTGCGAATACTGCAGCGCCGACAGGATCTGCAGGAGGATTTCGCAGACCTTGTCCGGTTCGCCGCGGAAATCCTCCGCTTGCAGGTAGGCCGTCAGCGGCCGGCCGAACACGCATTCCATCACGAGGTAGACGAGGTTGCCCTCCTCGCCGAAGTCGTACACCGCCACGATGTTCTGGTGCTGCAGCCGCCCGGCCGCGCGCGCCTCGACGCGGAAGCGCTCCAGGATGGTGTCGGACTCGCTCTCGTCCAGACGCGCCTTGTCCACCACCTTGATCGCGAGCGTGCGCTCGATCACCGGATCGTAGGCCTGGTACACGACCGCCATGGCCCCCGCGCCCAGCTGTGCGCGGATATCGTACTTGCCGATGCGGGCCGGTAGGGTCGGCATGCGATCAGGCGGCGGCCGGCTCCGGCTGCAGGACCGATTCCACTGGCAACACCAGGGTGAAACGCGTGCCCTTGCCCACTTCGGAGGCGACGGTGATCTTGCCGCCGTGCTGCTGGACGATCTTGTAGACGATGGAGAGCCCCAGCCCGGTGCCCTTGCCCACGTCCTTGGTGGTGAAGAACGGGTCGAAGATCTTCGGCAGCACCTCGGGCGGAATGCCGTGGCCGTTGTCCTGCACCTCCACCGACACCTGGTCGTCCCCCAGGCGCCTGGTCGTGATCGCGATGATGCCGCCGGTGTCCGGCGTCGCCTGCGCGGCGTTGGTCACGAGGTTGAGAAAGACCTGATTGATCTGCGACGGCGAACACGCGACCTTCGGGATGTCGCCGAAGTTCTTGCGCACGTCCTTGAACTTGACCAGGTTGCGCGCGATCTGCAGCGTGCTCTCGAGGCCTTCGTGCAGATCGAACCGCGCCACCTTGTTGCGGTCGAGGCGGCTGAAGTTCTTGAGGTTCGACACCAGCTCCGAGATCTGGTTGATGCCGTACAGACCGTCGTTGACGAGCCGGTTCAAGGTGTCGAGGGCCTCGTTCTGCCGCATCTCCTGCGCGAGGTTGGTGACGCGGCCGAACTGGGCTCCCACCTGCGACTCGGTCGCATCGCCCGTCTGCAGCATGGTGAGCAGCGTCTCAGTGTCCGCGAGCAGCGTCGTCAACTCGGGCATCTGCGCGGTCACCGACTCCAGGCTCGACTTCACGTATGCGAGCGGCGTATTGATCTCATGGGCGACGCCGGCCACCATCTGGCCGAGCGAGGACATCTTCTCCGACTGCACCAGCATGGCCTCGGATTCCTTGAGATGCGTCAGCGCATTCGAGAGTTCGCGTGTGCGCTCGTGCACCTTGTGCTCGAGGGTCTCGTTGGCGCTCTTCAACTGCGCGTTCACGTCGTTGATCACGCGGTAGCTGCGGAACAGCTGAACGCTCACGTAGCCCACGAAGATCAGCAGCGCCGCCGAATACGCGATCAGGTACACGCGGTAGAGTTCGCGCTCCTCCAGTTGCGACTGGAACGATTGCGCGAACGCGGAACCCACGCTGTCGGTGCGCGGCGCCGTCGGGTAGTAGTACAAGCGGTCGAACAGCTCGTCGCGCGGCGCCCGCGCCTTCATCAGGGTCGCGACGCGTTCGGCAGTCTGGGCGACGGCTTCGCCCAGTCCCGGCGGCAATGCGGGCACGGCGGATTCCAGCGCGGCATGGGCTGCCTCCAGTTCGCGTGCGGTGTCGGGCCCTGTGAGGGAACTGAATTCGAGCGCAGTGGCCGGCAGGCGGTCCAGCACCACCCGCACCTCCTCCAGCTTCGCCCGGTTGGCGCTCGCCGCCGCCCGCGGATCGCGCACCAGCGCCTGCACCATCGGCACCGAATCGAGAACGTCGCGCAGCGCCTTTTTGAAGCTGGCCGACTGGTCCCGGTACTCGCCCATCAGCTTGAGCTTCGCGTCGTACTGGGTCGCGAGCGAAGCCGCACTCGCCACCAGCACCGGATCGTCCAGGGCCCTCGCCTCCACGGCCAGCCCCTGGAGCTCGCGCCCCATGGCATCGCGCGAGAGCGGCACGAGGTCATCCTCGCCCAGCAGTTCGCTGCGGGAACGCAGGATCGCCTCGTTCCACTTGGCGTCGATCACCTTCAGGTTGCGCAGATGCTCGTTGACACGGACCTGCCGGCCGAAGTCGACGCCCTGGGTCTTGTAGTAGAGGAAGCCGAGCAAGGCCGCCAGGAGGATCGCCAGCAGGATCAGAAGCGCGCGGCGCAACAGCTTCATGGAGCGGGGTCGGATGTACCAGCGAGGGGGAGCGGACAGGCGCGCTATTGTACTGGTAGCTGCCGCCTCCGGTCAGCCCGGGCAAGCGATTGGCATGCCCGGAGCGCCTGACGGTCGCCGGGAGTATCGGGCGAGGCGAGGCTGCCTGCCTCGCCCGACACGCCCGGGAGCGCTATCGCGCCGCTTCCGGCACCGCAGCGGTACCGGCCTTTGCCGGCCGCATGAGCACGGTAATGAGGACCCCGATCAATGCCAACGCAGCCAGGGCGAGGAAGGCGTGGGTCGCGCCGTCGCCGCTCCCCGCCGCCTTCGCGGCGGCACGCAGCTGCCCGATGAGCATGGGCCCGAAGTAGCCGCCGAGGTTGCCGACCGAATTGATCCAGGCGATGCCCGCTGCGGCCGCAGTGCCGGTCAGGAACGCGGTCGGCAGCGACCAGAACGTGGCCACCCAGGACAGGATGCCGGAGGTGATCAAGGTGAGACCTGCCAGCGACAGCACCACTTCATGCTTGGGGACGAAAGCCAGGATCAGCATCCCGAGGATTGCCACCAGGAGTCCGCCCGCCGCATGCCACCGGCGTTCGCCGGTGCGGTCGGAGTGCATGCCGTTCAGCACCATCGCGACCGCCGCCACGCCCCAGGGGATCATGCTGAGCAGACCTACCTTGAGGTATTCGTCGTTCTTCATCCCGAGCTCCTGGATGATCGTCGGCATCCAGAAGTTGACGGCATAGAAACCGGTGACGCCGGCCAGGTAGACCACCGCGAAGGCCCAGACGCGCAGATCCTTGAAGGCCCCCATGAGGTCGTGCTTGCCGTGATGACTGCCCTTGGCCGCATTGTCGGCAGCGATGCGTTCGGCGATCAGTTCGCGCTCCGGCTGCGTCAGCCATTTCGCCCTCTTCGGGCCGTCGTCGAGCAGCACGAGCACCAGGATACCGACCACAACCGACGGCAGCCCCTCCAGCAGGAACAGCCACTGCCAACCGCGCCAACCGTTGTACCCGTCCATGTACTGCATGATGGCGCCCGACACCGGGGAACCGATGACGTTGGCCATCGCGATCGCGGTCATGAACAGCGCCACCACCTTCGCACGCCGATCGCCGGGAAACCAGTAGGTCAGGTACAGAATGATGCCGGGGAAGAAGCCCGCTTCCGCCACGCCCAGCAGGAAGCGCAGGGTGTAGAACCAGAACGGCGTCGAGACGAACATGAACGCCGCCGAGATGATCCCCCAGGTGATCATGATGCGGGCGATCCAGATCTTCGCCCCGACCTTCTCCAGGATCACGTTGCTCGGTACCTCGAAGATGAAGTAGCCGATAAAGAAGATGCCAGCGCCCAGGCTGTAGATGGCGTCGTCGAACTTGAGATCGCCCGACATCTGCAGCTTCGCGAAGCCTACGTTCACCCGGTCGAGGAACGCGACGATGTAGCAGATGAACAGGAACGGGATCAGCCGCCAGGCGACTTTGCTGAATGTCGCCTCCTCGAACTCCCGCGAAACGGTTTGCGTGGCCACTGCTGCCTCTCCCCTGTGATTGTTTGTGCCTCGTCGGGACGGGCTCGGGGGCCCCACCGCGCGGGTGCCCGCATTGTAGGGACCGTCCCAGGGCTTGGCTACGCCTGATCGAAGCCCGCGATACTTGCCATCCCGTGAGGTTTGGCCCGCGCGCCCCGCTCCCGACCGCACACCCGACGCCTTGATCTGTCATCATCGGCGCCCTCGAGGGCAAGCCGGGAACGCAACTCGCTTGGCACCGGTTTACCCGCCTCACTGGCCAGAGTCCACGAGCATGATGAACGACGCCACCACCGCCACCCGCCGCTTGGCCGGCCTGCCCGAACCGGAGCCGCTGCATCCGGATCTGGCAGCCTGTCTGGTGCGGCGCCCGGGTCGCCTGCCCTCGCTCGAGCACCCGCTGATCGTCCAGGCGCCCTATATCCCGCCGCTCGCGAGCTACGTGAACGGCCTGTACGACTCCCTGTCCCAGCGTGCCGAAACTTTGCTGGAAAGTCAGGCCTACGACCGCTGGCTCGAGATGCATGCCCGGGCGTACCAGCTCCGGGTGCTGACCGACAAGGGCGGCAGGATCGACCACGGGACCTGGTGGGAGCTGGTGGCCTCCGTATTCCGGCGTGAACTGCCGTGGTTCGACGACGAGACCGGCCAGTGGATGAAGGCCCTCGGCGCGGATCGGCCCGCCCGGCGCCGTTTCATGACTTCGGGCGAAGCCGCCGCCCTGGACAAGCTGCCCGACCTGCTCAACGTGTGGCGCGCCGTTCCCACCGGCAATCCCGCGGCCGGCTTCAGCTTCTTCCTCGACGAAGCCGCGGCGCGCGCCTTCGCGTCCACCGCCAGGATCCGCCTCGAACTGCCCGAGAACGCCTTCACGCTGCTGCGCGGCCGCCTGCAGAAGCCGCACGCGATCGCGCTGTGCCAGTCGCGCGGCATGCCCGAGTTGCTCGCCCCGCCGGCCAAGGCCGTGGGCGAAGTCGAAGCCGGCACCGTCTGATCGCGGCGAGCCCGGCACGGGCTGGGCCCGAGAGGGAAGACCCGCGGGCCCGGCGGGGGGAGCACATTCCTAGCGCCCAGCGCTGCCCCGGACCTCGAACCGAACGCGGTCGAGTTCGCGTCCTTCGGCGTCGACCAGGGCGAGTTCGAAGCGACCCGCATGCGGCTGCCACAGCGCATCGGCCACCGCTTCCGGGGCCTCGCCCACGATGCGCCATTGCAGGCTTGCGTCCGGTACCGAGGCCTCGAAGCGCACACGCTGCGCGGCAGCAGGAATGTCCGGATCGAGCGCGATGATGGTCCCCTCGCCCGGATACACGATGCGGGCGGCCACGGGCAGCGGCGGCTTCACGTGCACCTCCGCCACTTCGGTGCCGGCGAGGAACAGTTCGTCGCGCTCGGCTTCGATCTCGGGGACGAAGCGCACGTGCTGGATCACCACGTCGGCGGGCCGGGCCGGTGCGGGCGTCCTGGCGTCGGACCGGTGCAGCGCGTTCATGAGATCGAGCCACGCCGGCGCCGCCCCCGACACGCCGGATACGTCGCGCATCGGGGAACCGTCGAAATTGCCGACCCACACACCCACGGTGTACCGGCGCGAGAAGCCGATGCACCAGTTGTCGCGCATGTCCTTGCTGGTGCCGGTCTTGACCGCGGTCCAGAAGCGGGTGGCGAGCGGATTGTCGAGTCCGAAGGTGATGCTGCGGGCATTCCGGTCCGAAAGGATGTCGCTCACGATGTAGGCCGCGCCGGGATCCATGACGGCGACACTCCGGCCGGGCGGCGCAGGCAGTACGCGCGGCCGACTCCATTGGCCGCCGTTCGCGAGCGCCCGATAGGCGTTCGCGAGCTGCCACAGCGTGACGTCGGCGGCGCCGAGGGCGAGGGAGAAGCCGTAGTAGTCCCCCGATTCCACCACGCTCTCGAATCCGGTTTCCCGCAACCGGTCGGCGAAGCGCTCCGTGCCCACCAGCATCAGGGTGCGCACCGCCGGCACGTTGAGCGATCCCGCGAGGCTGGTGCGGACGCTCGCGACGCCGCGGAACTCTCGATCGTAGTTCTGCGGCACGTACAGGCCGGCTGGCGTCACCAGGTTCGCCGGCGCATCGTCGAGCAGCGAAGCCGCCGTCAACAGACGGTCCTCGATGGCGAGCGCGTACAGGAAAGGTTTCAGCGTGGAGCCGGCCTGGCGTGGCGCCCGGACGCCGTCGACGAAGGGCGCGCTCGAACCGGCGCCGGTGTTTCCGACGTAAGCCAGCACCTCGCCCGACGCGTTGTCCAGAATCAGCGCCGCGGCATCGCGCACGCCGCGGCTCGCGAGCTGGACGAGCTGGCGCTGCAGCGTTTCCAGCATCACCGCCTGCAGGTGCGCGTCGAGGGTGGTCTGGACCCGCCGAGCATCCTTCGTCAGCAGTTCGCGCGCAAGCTGCGGGGCCAGCGCCGGCCGTCCTTCGAAGCGCGGCGGCTCGGCGAGATACGCGCGCGCCAGCGACTCGTACGCCGCACAGGACGGCGTCCCGGCGAGTTGACAAGCGCGTTTCGCCACCACCGGCGGCTTCGCGTTCGGACCGCGCAGCAGCGCCGCGAGAATCGCGGCCTCGCGTTCATCGATGCCCGAAGGATCCTTCCCGAACAGGCCGCGCGCGGCGGCGCCGACGCCCACCAGTTCACCGCGAAAGGTGGAAAGGTTGAGGTAGGCCTCGAGAATGCGGCGCTTGGTCCACGCTTTCTCCAGTTCGCCTGCGGCACGGATCTGGTCCCACTTCTGCGCCATCGTGCGGCGCTGGCCGGCCGCCTTCAACTGCGGTTCGAGCATCGCCGCCACCTGCATGGACAAAGTGCTCGCGCCGCGCGGCGCGCCGCGCACGACGGTGTCCACCGCTGCGTCGCCGAGCGCCCGCCAGTCCACCCCCGAATGCTCGAAGAACCGCTTGTCTTCGGCGCGCAGCACCGCATCCACCAGAGCCGGCGACACGCGCGCGAGCGACACCCAGGGCAGGCGGCGCACCTTCGCGTCCACGCGCAGTTCGTGGATCACCTCGCCGTGCCGATCGAGCAGCACCGCCTCGCTCGGCAGATACGCGCGCTGCACGTCCTCGAATGCCGGAACTGCCGCCGTGACCCGCGCCGATGCGACGAGGACCGCCGCCGCGAGCGCGCCGCGCCGGATCACGGCGCCACGGTCACGATCGCGTTGGGCAGCTCCGCGAACATCTCCGGCGCGTACAAGGCCTCCACCCGCGTGGGCGGCAGCGAGAACGTGCCGGGATTGTTGAGCCGCAGCGTGTATTCGACGGTCCATTTGCCCTTCGGTACCAGGCGATAGTAGGCGCGGAACGCCTCGAACGTGCGCTCCTCGAAGGCCGGCCAAACCCAACCCTGCCGCTGCTCGCCGGCCGTGAGCGTCGGCGAATCGCCGGCGAGCCCGCTGCCGAGGATGGTGGCGCCGGCCGGAATCGGATCGTTCACCACCACCCACGTCATGTCGCTCTGGGCCTCCAGTTCCAGTCGGACGCGCAACACGTCGCCGCGGCGCCAGTCGCTGCCCGAGGCTTCCGTAGGCGTGACCGACTTCACGATCCGATAGCCGCTTGAGAACGGGATCTTCAACGGGATCGCGGCCCGGCTCTGGACCGTGACCCAGGGCTTGCCGGTGCCGTCCTGCGCCAGCGCAAGTTCGGCAGGCTGCCGCGGCCATTCGAAGGCGAAGCCGCCGCCCTTCTCGGACGGTTTCCAGTCGTACGCCCTGGCCGTGCCGGCCAGCGTCGCGCGCGTGGTACCGCTCACCGGCTCGGCCTCGAACGCCGCGGAGAATTTCTCCATGGCGAGCGTGCCCCATGCATTCGCCACGGTCGTGTTCCAGTGTCCGCGCTGCTGCCGTCCCAGGCTGCCGCGCACCATGCGCGGCAGGTCTTCGCGCCACCCGGGATCGTCCATCAGGACGAGCAGCGCGCGGTTCGCATTCACGTCGCTCGAGACCATCAGCCACCAGAGAAAATCCGAGCGCTCGGTGGAGAACCCCATGGTGGTGCCCTGGAGTGTGAGCCGCGAGCGCAGGATCTGCGCTGCACGTGCGGCCTGTTCCTCGCGCGCCGGCAACGCGAGCCAGCGCCTGGCCACCGAGAGCCAGTCGATCACGCCGGACGTGGGCCACAGATTGGGTTCGATGCTGAACGTGCTCGCCAGCGTCGCTTCCGCTTCCGGGTTGTAGCGCGTGATCGCGTCCAGTGCCGCCACCTTCCGCAGCGCCAGATCCGCGGTGGGCAGCGCGGAATGGCGCACCACCGAACCGCCGACGAATCCGGTGAGGCCGGCCAGCATGCGGGCGCGCGGGGCCGCGGGAATCTCCCAGCCGGCTTCGTGGGCGATCGACAGCAGGTAGGCGGTGAGCGTGTCGCTGCCCTGGTCCATGATCGGGAAATACTTCGCCAGCCCGTCGCGATCGAGGTATGCCGGCAGCGCCGCCATCAGGGCCCGCCAGCGGCTCTCGTCGCGCAGTGCGATCGCGATGGACGTACGCTGCTCGAGGCAGGTGTACGGATAGGCCGTCATGTACTCGCGCACACCGGCCAGTTCATCGGCGAGCCGGCTGCGCAACTGCACCGCGACGCCGCCGCGGCCCGGGATCGCATCCTCCGGACGAGCGACCGGCATGGCGAGCTTGCCGTCGAGTTGCACCAGCGTCGCCTGGAACGTGCGCACCGGCACGGCAGCCACCACCTTCTGCGTGACCTTCAGACTGTCGCCGCTGCCCGAGGCATCGCGCGCGGCGATCGACCACTGCAGGGATTCGGCGTTGCTCGGCGTCGTCGTCTCCCACGTCACGGGCAGGGCCTCGCCGGCCGCGAGCTGCATGCTTTTCGCAGGCAGCACCTGCGGCTCGCCCTTCGTTCCCACGGCCGCCACCGAGCCCTCCAGCTTGAGATCGAGCGGACCGGTCGAGGCATTGCGCACCGTGAACGTGGCGCCGTACCTGTCCTGCTCGCGCACCAGCGGCGGCAGACCCGACAGCAGGATCACGTCCTGGCTCGTGCGGATCGTGGCCTGGCCGGTGCCGAACCAGCTGCTGCCGCGGCTCGCCACGGCGACGATGCGGAAGGCGGTGAGCGAATCGTTGAGCGGCACCTCCACTTCGGCGCGGCCGCGATCGTCCAGCTTCACGCGCGACTTCCACAGGAGCAGCGTGTCGAACAGCTCGCGCGAAGTCTGGCGGCCACCGCCACCGCCGCTGACCAGCGCCTTGCGTCCGTAGTGGCGCCGGCCCACCACCTGCATCGCGCCGGTGGCCGTGGTCACTTCGATGGGACGTGCCTGCATCATGGTGTCGAGCAGACGCCAGGAATCGTTCGGCAGCAGTTCCAGGAGCGCTTCGTCGACGGCGGCGACGGCCACCTCACCACCTTTCACCGGCGCACCGCCATCGGCGCGTACCACTTCGATCGCGACCCTCGCCTTGTCGCGGACGCGGAACGCATCGCGCTCCGGTGCGACCTTCACGCGCAGCTCGTGCGCACGCCACCCGACACTGATCTCCGCCACGCCCATCCGGTACGCGGGTTTGCCGAGATCGACCAGCGCCGTGGGCTGCACGTCGGCGACGCGTCCGCGCACCGCCAGCACCGAGACGAACACGTTCGGTGCGTACTGGCCCTTGAGCGGCACCTCCACCACGGGCTCCCTGCCCGTGAGCGGTTTCACGAATCCATCGATGATGCCCTCGCGCTCCACGGTAACGAGCGCCTGCGCCGCACGGAACGGCGCGCGCACCTGGAACACCGCAGTGTCGCCAGGCTCGTAGCGCTTCTTCTCCGGGATCACGTCCATGCGGTCGTCGTTGGCGACCTCGAACCACCACTCGCCGTCGCCGGCGACCCAGGCCTCGGCCTTCGCCACGGCGGCGTTGCCCGCCGCGTCCTGCGCACGCGCCCGCAGGATCATGTTGCCCGAACGCGCCACCGGCGCCTCGCAGAACAGCAGGCCCTTGTCGTCGGTGCGCCCCTGGCAGAAGTCGCCGATGCGCTTCACTTCGGCACCGTACTCGTACGCGTAGAACCCGCCGATCAGGCGCTTGCGATGCGAGAACTGCTGGCGCTCGAACAGATCGACTGCCACGTCGACGCCCGTCAGCGGCCGCCCGGCGGGATCCACGGCGACCACCTTGATCTTCACCTTGTCCTTCGACAGCGCCCAGCCGTCCGGCTTGACGCCCAGCAAGACACCGGCAGGCCACAGCGGCAGTCGCGTCGCGCGCGTCAGGACCTCACCGTTCGGGTCGGCGTACTCCATCTCCGCGATGAGGTCCTGGGGCACGTCGGACTTCGGCAGACCATCGATCCGTGCCGACGCTGCACCGCCGCCATCGAGCGCCAGCACCTGGGTCTTGAGCGGTCGCACGTTGGGTTCGGGCGCAGCCGGCGTCTCCTCGTCCTCCTCGCCTTCCTCGTAGCCGCCGAAGTTCCAGCGCGGCACATCCTCCACGCGCCCTTCCTTGACGTCGCCGTTGGCGAACACGACACCGTCGTGATCCGGAAAACTCACGCTCTTAGGCTGCAGCACCGACCGCAGCTTGACCCGCTGATAACCGGCACCGCCACCCGACAGATACGCGAGCTGCAGACCCACCGTGGCTTCGCGCGCGTTGACCAGCGGCTGCGCCGGCGCCTGCACCGTCGCACGCAGCACGGGCACGCGGAACTCCTCGACCCGGAACGATCCCGAGGTCACGCCGCGCACGTAGTTCTCCTCGTCACCGCGCCTGGGACCGGCCAACGTGATGGTGTACGTCCCCGTCTTCGCATCCTTCGGCACGGCGAAGGACGATTCGGCGATGCCGGCGGCGGCGTCCCACTTGAGCGGCAGATCCCAGCGCTGGTCGCTGCCCTGATGCATGATCACGGCCCGCGCCGGCAGCTCCGGCGCGCCCAGCAGCGCGAACCCGCTGCCCGTGTGCAAGCGCGCGAAATGCTTCATGCCCACCGCGTCGCCCGCCCGCACCAGCGTGCGGTCCATCACGGTGGTCATGATCTGGGGCCCCGCGGCGCCATAGGTCCTGAGATTGAACCGCCAGGGCGCGATGCCCTCGTTCCAGTCGGAGAACGCGAAGCTCACGTCGTTGCCGAGCCGGGCAACGACGAACAGTTCCCGGTCCCACGACTGGCGGCAGGCAGGGAGCTGTTCCCTCGAGGGCAGCGCCTTCCTGACGCGCGCGATGCCCGAGGCGTCGGTGCGGCTCTGGTGCAGCACGCGGCCGTTGCAGTCCTGCACCAGCACGTCGGCATTGGCCGCCGGCTCGCCGTGGTCGAGCGTCGTCACCCAGACGAGCGACGACTCGCGACCCCACTTGAAGTGCACCGCCAGATTGGTGACCAGCGCACCGGCGGCGACGTAGTACGGCGCACCGTCCTTCAGCAGCGCCTTGCCGAGCTTCGGACTCACCACCTCGACCACGTGCAACCCGGGACCGGCCAGCGGAATGCCGACCACCTCGAGCTCGCGCTCGCCCCCGGGCTTCGGCAACGTGAACGCCTTCGTCCGATCGGCTGCATCGAACACGCTGCGCGAGACGTACCCGTCCTCATCCCAGCGGGCCTCGCCGTTCTCCAGCTTGCGCAGCCACGTGAGGATTTCCACCGGTGACTGCACGCGCAGCATCCGGCCCGGCACACCCGGCTTACCGGCCTCACCATTGACGCTCACCTGCTTGCCGTCGAGCGACTTCTCGACGTTGCGCAGCGTGATCGGCAGCGCCGGCTCGGCGTTCAGTTCGACGATGCCGAAGCGCGCCGCGAACTTCGCGAGCGGCGGCGCGGCATCGGTCTTGACGGTCAGCGGGAACCGGCGGGCGTTGGCGAGCGGCCGACCGGCGTCGTCTCTCAGCCCCTCGGGCAGCACGAGTTGGAAGGTCGCGCGCTCGGGCAACGGCCCCGGGAACGACACGGAGTCGACGAACCCGGAACGGCGCGCGTCGTCGGCGATCTTTGGTTTCCAGAGAGCACCGCCCTCGCCCTTCAACTGGATCCGTTCCGCCGCGGCCACATCGATGGGCGCAGTGAACGACAGGTTCATGGGCAGGACGGGGATGCATTGGGCGTTCGCGTTGGTGCGCTCGCACGTGAACTTGGCCGTGAACTCGGCGCGCACCTTGAAAGCGAGCGTCTGCGCTTCGCTCGTGGCGACGCCGGACGGCGTGGTGATCCCCTTGCCCCACACCAGATGCATCTCGCCCTCGGCCGGCAACCGGCTGCGGCACGCGAGGAGGACGAGCGGCAGCCGGTCGTAGTCCTTCTCGTTGAGGAACTTCGCGTACTTCGATCCGCGCGCGAACAGGCGGCTCCAGCGATTCAGGAAATCCTGGCGCCGCTCGAGGATCGCCTTGCGCTCGACGCCGGTGACGATGCGTACCGGCACGCGCTCCGCCTTGCCGGACACGTCGCAATAGGCGTTGCGCAGCACGCTCTCCTCGGTTGCCGGCGCGTCGAGCCCGAGGATAAACACCTGGTTCTCGTCGACGGCCTCGTAGCCTTCCCAGGGCATGGTCTCGCGGACCGCCGGACCGCCGGTGGTGAACGAGAATGCCGCCGACGCGACCGCGTTGCCTGCGAAGTCCTTCGCATCGGCCTTCAGCGTGAAGCGGCAGCGCACGCCGGCCGGCAGATCGCGCTCGAAGTCGAACACCCAGTTGCGGGCGTCGACCCACCGGCCGGTGCCCTTCTCGGCGCAGTCGATATCGAAGGGCTCCACCAGCCGCGGGTCGCCGAACGGCACCATCGGCGTCGCGAAGCGCGCGGCGACCTGCCGCACATCCTTCACTTCGCCCTGGGGGGCGAACAGTTCCACGCTCGCGGTATCGGCCGCGTACCCCGCCGCTGCAGCGAGGAATGCAAACAGCGCGACGGCTGCGGCCAGGACGCGAATGACCTTCATGGCGGCTCGCGTTGGGCGGTATGTGCGCAGACGAACTCGAGCGTGGCGAACCCCGGGGAGCCGGGATCGATGCTCTCCCAGATGCGCTTCATGTCGCCGGAGCTCCAGATGACCTTCTGCCCTTCACCGATCAGCGTGATGGAGATCACGCGGTGCTGGATCCGGTCGCAATCGTCCTCGACCACGCCCACCGATTCGAGGATGAGCGGCATGCCGGCGGTGCCGCCGATCGGTTGCGGATTGCGGTACACGGCACGCTTGGCCGCCCGCACGATCTCGCCGTTGCGCGCGAGCGTCGCTTCGTCCACGAAGTGATCGGCCTCGCCGTCGCCGCCGACGCGGACCCAGCTCTCGGCCGCACACGGCCCGGCCGCCATCATCGACACCACGATTGCGATCGCCATCCGCTTCACGGTCCGTCCTCCCTCGGAAATCCGCCGACCTCCGCCGCATCCCGGTCGCGAAGATACCCGAGCCGGATCACGCGCGATACCGCGCTCACAGATACACGATGAGGAACGCAATGACACACGCCACCGCGACGACGCCGGTCAGCATCAGCGCGTCGGTCTTGCGCTGCACCCGGTCGATGCGCTTGCGCGTGGTGCGCGCCAGCGTCGCTGCCCGTGCCGCGAGGGTCGCGCTGCCGTCGTCGACGCCGCTGCGCTCCGCGAGGTGCTCCAGGTACGCGAGCGCCACGCCGGCATCGAACCGCCGCGACACCGGCAGGCGCACCGCGGCATCGGTGCCCACGAGCGTACTGCCGCCCGACAGGGTCCGGCTGCCGTCGGCGCCGGGCGTCGCGGCATCGAGGCGGACCGTGGCGTCGTCCGACGCGGCCTGCTGCGCGACCTCGTAGCGGCAGGCGAGCAGGTCGGCCTGCATCTCGGCGGCGCTCTGGTAGCGATCGGCCGGGTTCTTGGCGAGCGCCTTGGCGATCACCAGATCCACCATCTCGGGCACCGCCCGGTTGATGGTGCTCGGCGGCGGCGGCATCACCGTGGAGACGTTGTACAGAAGCTGCGTCACGTCCTTGCCGGCGAACGGCGGATTGCCGGTAAGCATCTCGTACAGCACCACGCCGAGCGAGAAGATGTCGGACCGCTGGTCGACACCGCTGCCCATCGCCTGTTCCGGCGACATGTACTTGGGCGACCCGAGCAGCATGCCGGTCTGGGTCTTCACGTCGGAGATCCAGAGACGCGCGATGCCGAAGTCCATGATCTTCACCTGGCCGCCGCGCAGGATCATGATGTTCGCGGGCTTGATGTCCCGATGAACCACCCCGCGCTCGTGGGCATAGCCGAGCGCATCGGCCACCTGACCGACGATGTCGAGCGCACGTTCCACGCCCATGCGTTCGTTCGCCAGCAGATGGCGCAGCTCGGTACCTTCCAGCAGTTCCATCGCCATCCAGACCATGCCGCCCTCACGGCCCACGTCGTGGATCGTGATGATGGCCGGATGGTTGAGACCGCCGGCGGCCTTGGCTTCCTGGTAGAAGCGCGCCTCCGAACGTTCGCGCTCCTCGGGATCGGCCGACAGCGCAATCGTCTTCACCGCGACGGTGCGGTCCAGCACCGGGTCGAGGGCGCGATAGACCACACCCATGGCGCCGCGGCCCAGTTCGGAATCGATCAGATACCGCCCGAAGCGGTCGGGAGTCTCGTCGATCATCACATGCCCAGCTTGCGCTTGAGGTCCTGCATCAACCCGGGACTCGCGGGCGCCGGCGCCGGCGCGTTGAAGCTGTGGCGGATGGCCATGGTTTCGCCCGGCTGCAGGTTCACCCTGAGCTGCAGCGGCGCGTTCTGGCCGTTGCGCACCTCGATGGTGTGCGCACCCGGAGAGATCGCGATGCGCTCGAGCGGCGGGCTGCGGCCCTTGGGCGCACCGTCGATGTACACATCACCGCGCGGCGTGATGGCGAATTCCACCGACGCACGCGCACCGGCAACCATGCGCCGCTCGCGCGACTGACGCGCGGCGAAGCCGATCGCGAGAATGCCGCAGAAGCTGGCGGCACCGAGCGCGAACAGGCGGCGCCTGCGCCTCCGGGCAGCGTGCTCGTCCGGGGCGAACAGCTCGTGTGTGCGCACGCGCGTGTCCGTGAACGTTCCCATCGAGCGCAGATCCTCGCCGCGCTCGGGCGCCTGCTCCAGCACGGCGTCACGCACGCTGCGCGAAACCAGCAGATGGCCCGGTGCGGCGAAGCCGGCGATCACCATTGCGGTTTCGATGCCATCGCCGGCCAGCACGGCATCGCCGCGCTCGTTGACCTCGGCCAGCACCGGACCGAGATTGACGCCCACCGCCAGCGGCAGATCGGCTGCAGCGGTCAGCGCCCGCCGCGCGGTGTCGAAGGCAGCCTCCGCACCGGACAGCACGACTATCGCGAGTCCTTCAGGCGCCTCCAGCACCAGCCAGCGGCCGGCGGCCAGCGGCATGGTGGCGAAAGCCACCAGCGCCTCGAGCTGCGCCTTGACGCGCGCCTGCTCGGCGACGGCTTTGCGCGCGAATTCGTGACTGCGAAGCAGGATGACGCTGGCTGAAACCGGGCGCGGCGCGGGATAGCTGTCGGCCATGAACGCGATGCGGCGTGAGGGTGCCGCATTCTACGGCCACAAGCGGGCCCGGCTTGATAGGAAGACGACGCGAGGCTAGCCTGCGCGGGTTCGCGGCGCGAGCGCGAACCCGCCGGTCGCCCGGCGGCGGTTGGACTGATCCTGCACGTTCCCTTCATCGGCATCGCGCCCTGCGGCACGGGTGTTTGCGGCACCCGGCCGTCGGGCAACCCCCGACATCCATGGCGAAACGTCTGCTCGACACCGCGGTCCCGCTGGCGAAACTGTCCCGGCCCCGCTTGCCCGCCGCGGCGCCGCGCGAACGCCTGTTCGCCCGATTGGAAGCGCTCCGGCACCTGCCCTGCACGTGGGTCTGCGGACCGGCGGGCAGCGGCAAGACGACCCTCGTGTCGGACTACCTCCGCGCGAGCGACGAGCCGTCGCTGTGGTTCCACGTTGACGAGGGCGACCGGGACGCCTCGGCGATGATCGCGTACCTCGTCACCGTCGCCGCCGGCATCGACCCCGCCGCACCGCCGCTGCCTTACCTCACGCCCGAGCACCAGGCGGACACCGGCGCCTTCTGCCGTCAGTTCTTCCGGCGCTTCTACCAGGTCGTGCCGCCTGCCGGCACGCTGGTGTTCGACAACTGTCATCGCGCAGCCGGCGCATCGTTTCACGCCGTGCTCCGTTGCGCCATCGAGGAAGCGCCCGAGGGCGTGCGCCTCATCGCGCTGAGCCGCTACCAGTTGCCGGACGATCTCATCGCCGTGCAGGCGAACCGCCAGGCCGATCTCATCGGTGCCGACGATCTGCGCCTCGATCTCGCCGAGACCAGGGCCGTCGTGGACTCCCTGGGCGCACCGGCCCACGTCGACTGCGAGGCGCTGCACGCACTCACCGACGGTTGGGCTGCCGGTATCGTCCTCATGCTGTCCCGCTCGGCCAACAGAGCGGCGGACCGCGCGGCGCCGCGGATGGACCGTGCGTCCCGGGACGCGGTCTTCGCGTACTTCGCGGACGAACTGTTCCGGACGCTCGATGCACCGCTGCGCGCATTGCTGTTGCGCACGGCGCTGCTGCCGACCGTCACCGCAGCGCAGGCGCACGCGTTGACCGCCGACGACCACGCCGGCGAACTGCTCGAAGGTCTGTACCGCCGGCATTTCTTCACTGCGCGCCGTGAACCCGAAGCCGTGGACCAGCCGGCAAGCTACTGCTATCACGATCTGTTCCGCGCGTTCCTGCTGGATCGTCTCGAGCACGAGCTCGCGCCGGACGAACTGCGGGCGTTGCGCGACAAGGTGGCCGGCCTCCTCGAAGAGGACGGACTGCTCGCCGACGCCATCGAACAGCACCGCGCGCTCGGCAACTGGGAGCGGGTCGCACGACTCATCCGGCAGGGCGCGCAGCGGCTGACGGACCAGGGGCAGCTCCAGACGTTGCGCGGCTGGTTGGACTGCGTCCCTGCGGAGCTGATTGCCGCCGATCCCTGGCTGCTGCTTTTCGACGGCCATGCCACCGCGACGAGCGACCCGGCGGAAGCCACGAAGATCTTCGAGGCGGCCTACGAACGCTTCGTCGAACTCGGCGACGAGGCGGGCCAGTCGAATGCCGCCTTCGCGCTGATGGAAACCATGATGATGAGCAGCGCGACCTACAAAGGGTGGGACCGCTGGATCGACGTGCTCGCGCGGCTGCTCGCTTCGAACCCGCCCGAGTCACCGGACGCGATGGTCCGCGCGTGGCACACGTTGCTCTACACCTCCCTTTATCGCCGGCCGAACCATCCCCTGATCCCCACCGCCGCCGCGATACTGGATCGGGAACTGTCGCACGGCCGCCTGGGCCCCACGCAGGCGATCCAGGCGGGCACCGGACTGCTCGCCTATGCCCACTTCCGATGCGACGAGGCACTCGCCGCGCGCGTCATACCGGTCCTGCGTCGCTGGCTGGCAGGCGAACAGCTCGCGGTGATGTCGAGGGCACTGGCGACCGGCTGGATCCTGGTCTACACCTTCTTCGACGCCCGCTACGAAGAGGCGCTGGAATGGGCCGTCCAGTCCACCGCCGTCGCGCAAAGGCACGGCTTCAAGACGATCGCCCGGGCGTGGTCATGGTACGGCGTCCAGTGCCTCGCCCATCTGGGACGCAGCGAAGCGGCGCTCCTCGAAGCGACCCGGCTGCAGGCCGCGGCCGCCGACCCGACCTACAGTTCCCCCGCCGCTTACGCGGCGTGCTCGACCGCGCTGGCTCACTTCGTCGCCGGTGATACGGCCACCGCCATCCGTGTCGGCGAGCGCGGGCTGGAAGCGTGGCGCGAGAACGGTTTCATCATGGCTGGGCTTGCGTGGGCCCAGTCCATGCAGGCCGTCTACCGCATGGCGGCCGGCGACACCGAAGCGGCGCTGGAACTGGTGGCCGATGCCGAGGCCGGCCTTGCGGGCACCGTGTGCAACTATCCCGACGCGCTGTATGCGGCGCTCCGTGCCCACGCGGCACTCGCGCGAGGCGCAGCCTCGGAAGCGGCGGAACTCCTGTCGACATGCCTGGCACTCGCCGCGAACCACAAGCGCATCGCGGTCCTGTCGTGGGCCCGCCCGTTCCTGCCACGCCTGTTCTCGTTCGCATGGAAGATGGGGATAGAGCGCGCCCACGTCGCACGCCTCGTCGCCGAATGGGGCATCCGCCCTCCCACGCCGGACGAGCCCGACTGGCCGCATCCGCTCGAGATCCGCATGCTGGGTCCGTTCACCGTGCACCGATTCGGCAATCCCATCGAGTTCGGACGCAAGCCTCCGAGAAAGGTGCTGGCGTTGCTGAAGCTCATCGCCCTCCACGGCGAGCACGGCATTTCCGTGGAGAACGCGCGTCACCTGCTGTGGCCCGACCTGGACGGCGACGCCGCGGTGATGTCCCAGTCCACGGCCCTCTATCGGCTGCGGCGGATGCTCGACCTCCCCGACGCGATCCGTTCGGCCGAAGGTCGCCTCGTCCTCGATCCGACCTGCGCATGGGTGGATCTCACCGCGTTCGAGCGCCTTGCCGCCAGCGGGCGTGAGCCCGACAGGCTGCGGGCGATCGCCGTGTATCGCGGACCGCTGCTGCCGCACGACGAAGGCGACGCCTGGACCACTGCGGCACGGCTGCGGCTGCGCGACACGTTCGCGCGGCTGGTGGAACGGGTCGCCGCGCCGCTCGAGCGCACCGATACCGATGCGGCCGAACGGCTGTATCTCCGCGGCATCGAAGCCGAACCGCTCGCGGAGGCCTGCTATCGCGGACTCATGCGCTGCCACGCCGCGCGCGGTCGTGCGGCCGACGTGGCAGCGGTCTACCGGCGGCTGCGCCAGACCCTGTCGGTCCTCCTAGGAATCCAACCCTCCGCGGAATCGGAGCGCCTTCGCAAGCGAATACTCGAAGGCGCTTGAGGCGCAGCGTCAGGGCAGCCGGTAGTCGACCTTCTGATCGCAGGTCCATTGCCCCGCATTGAAGTTCACCGGCACGCACTTGAACGACCAGCCGCCCGTGATCCCCGCGAACTTGCCGGTGCCCGCGATGAACCTGCCCGAGCCCTCGTAGGGCGCGTTGGTCACGGTGTTGCCGGTCCATTCGCCATGCACCTTGTCGGTCCCGTCGGCGAAGGTGCAGACACCCTTGCTGGGTCCGGCGCCGTTGACGAGATCGAGGAAACCGGCACACGTCACCGGATTGGCGTGGAACAACCCGCTGCCGGCACCGTTGTAGCTGATGCCGAGCCAGGTTCCGACCCAGTAGACCCGCGAATCGGTGACCTGGTGGACATCGCCGGAACCCTTGTATGCGGTGTGCAGCGTGAGCGAGCCGCTCTTGGGGATCGATTGCGCGTCTGCACCTGCAGCGGCCATGGCGAGCACCATCGCCAGTAGTGACTTTCTGACTGTATTCATGCGCACACTCCGTGGAAGGACTCGGGGCGAGTCCGGCGAGAGCGTAAGCACGACCGGTTGACGAATCCCTGACGGATTCGCGCCGTGGCACCGATGGCTACTGCTGCGCCTGGGTCACCTGGCCGGCGATGGATGCGCCGGCCACGCCGTGGTCCGGCGCGCGCCGCAGATCCAGCGTCATGGGGAACCACCGGTTCGGCTGCTCGGGCCGGAACGGCATCGGTCCCGGCGTATGGCCGATGGCCTGGAACCGTGCCACGCGGCGCGCTTCCGCTTCGTTGGCGTTGACCGGAAAGCGCTCGTAGCTGCGCCCGCCCGGATGCATGACGTGGTAAGTGCATCCGCCGAGTGCTCGACCACTGCCGGTGTCGTAGAGATCGAATACGAGCGGTGTGTGAACCTTGATCGTCGGGTGCAGTGCGGAGGGCGGCTGCCACGCGCGATAGCGCACGCCGGCTACGTACTCGCCGCGCGTGCCGGTCGCCGTCAGCGGCAGCGGCCGTCCGTTGCACAGCACCACGAAACGGTGGCCGCTCAGATGCCGTACCTTGACCTGCATGCGTTCCACCGACGAATCCACGTAGCGGGTCGTGCCGCTGCCGGCCACCTCCTCGCCCAGCACGTGCCAGGGTTCGAGGGCCTGCCGGAGCTCCAGTTCGACGCCCTGGTGGACCACGGTCCCGAACCGCGGGAAACGGAACTCGAAGAACGGCGCGAACCAGTGCACGTCGAACGCGTAGCCGGCACGGTTCAGGTCCTCGATCACCTCTTCCATGTCCTGGGCCACGAAGTGCGGCAGCAGGAAGCGATCGTGCAGGCCGGTGCCCCACTCGATGAGGCGGTTCTCGTACGGCATCTTCCAGAAGCGCGCGATCAGCGCCCGCAGCAGCAGGAGCTGCACGCAACTCATCTGCCAATGGGGTGGCATCTCGAAGGCACGGAATTCGAGCAGGCCAAGCCGGCCGGTGGGACCGTCGGGCGAATACAGCTTGTCGACGGAGAACTCGGCCCGATGGGTGTTGCCGGTCACGTCGATCAGCAGGTTGCGCAGCAGGCGGTCCACCAGCCAGGGGGCCGGCGTTTCCTCGCCCGGCTTGGTGGCGCGCGCCATTTCCTGGAACGCGATCTCCAGCTCGTACAGGCTGTCGTCGCGCGCTTCGTCCACGCGCGGCGCCTGGCTCGTGGGCCCGATGAACATGCCGGAAAACAGGTACGACAGCGCCGGATGGTTCTGCCAGTAGGTGATCAGGCTGCGCAGCAGATCGGGACGCCGCAGCAGCGGGCTGTCCACCGGCGTGGCACCCCCGATGGTCACGTGGTTGCCGCCGCCGGTGCCGGTGTGGCGGCCATCCAGCATGAACTTCTCGGTGGAGAGCCGCGTGAGGCGCGCGTCTTCGTAGAGCGTCCGGGTGTTCGTCGTGAGTTCGCTCCACGACGTGGCCGGATGGATGTTGACCTCGATCACGCCCGGGTCCGGCGTGACGAACAACCGCTTCAGCCGGACATCGAAGGGCGCGAGGTAGCCTTCGATGCGCACCGGCGTGCGGCAGCGGGCGGCGGCGTTCTCGATGCGGGCAACCAGGTCCGTGTACTCGTCGGCGGAGCTCACCGGCGGCAGGAACACATGGAGGCGTCCTTCGCGCGGCTCGACGCAGAGCGCCGTGCGGACCACTTCGGGCGCCGACTTGCCCTTCTGCACTTTGACCGGCTTCGGCTTCTCGGGATCCTCGCCAAGCTGCTGTACGCCGGCGGGCAACGCATCCTTCGGATCGAACGGATCGGGTTCGTGCAACGGTTCCACGTCCTCGGGTGCCGCCACGGGCAACGACGCGAGCGGCAACCGATACCCCATCGGCGAATCGCCGCCGACCAGGTAGCAATGCTCCCGTGGCAGCGGCCAGGGCGAACTCTGCCAGGCGTGCTTGCCACCGGCAGCCGGTACGGCCTTCAGCGGCAGGACGTAGCCCACCGGGTCGCCGAGCTTGCCGTCCAGCAGGCGTGCGAGCTTGCTGCGGTCGACCGGGTTCTTCAGATCGCGCTCGAGCGGATCAACATTAAGCGGCTGTTGCCGCTCCTGCTGCGCGACGTTCCAGACGTCTTCGTAAGCCGGAATGACGTAGTCGCGATGCAGGCCGAGCAGGCCGGTCAGTGTCTCGACGAAACGCAGCGCATCCGCATGCCCGGCGGTGCCCTGCGCGTCCCCGGCGAGCCATTGCGGGTCCTTCCAGAGCGGTTTGCCGTCCTGGCGCCACAGCACGCCCAGCGCCCAGCGCGGCAGCGGCTCACCCGGATACCATTTGCCCTGGCCGTGATACAGCATGCCGTCCGGCGCGAATCGGTCCTTCAGACGCAGCAGCAGTTCGCCGGCCAGTTCGCGCTTGCGATCGCCGAGGGCCGCGTAGTTCCACTCCACGCCGTCCATGTCGTCGGCGGACACGAACGTGGGCTCACCACCCATGGTAAGGCGCACGTCCCATGCGCGGAGCTGCGTGTCCACCTGTTCGCCGAGCCGGTCGATACGCTGCCATTGCTCCTCGGTGTACGGCTTGGTGACCCGCGGGTCTTCGTGCACCCGTGTCACCTTCATCTCGAAGCTGAACTGCACCTCGCACGGATCGGTGAAACCGGTGACCGGCGCCGCGCTGGATGGCTGCGCGGTCGCTGCCAGCGGAATGTGCCCCTCTCCCGCCATCAGCCCCGAGGTCGCATCGAGACCGACCCAGCCCGCGCCGGGCAGGTACACCTCGGCCCAGGCATGCAAGTCGGTGAAGTCCTGCTCCGGTCCCGCAGGGCCGTCCAGCGCCTTCACGTCCGGCGTGAGCTGGACCAGGTAGCCCGAGACGAAACGCGCGGCGAGGCCCAGATGGCGCAGGGCCTGCACCAGCAGCCACGCGGAATCGCGGCACGACCCGGACGCCTGGTCGAGGGTTTCCTCCGGCGTCTGCACGCCGGGTTCCATCCGCACGATGTAGCGGACCGCACCCTGCGCTTTCTGGTTGAGCGCCACCAGCATGTCGACGGTGGGCATCGGCTCGGCGAGATGCTCGCGCCGGAAAGCTTCCACCCACGCCGCGAGCTTCGGCGTCAGCGGATCGGTTTCGAGGAAGGGGGCCAGCTCGCGCCGCGTGATGTCGGGATACTCGAACGGGAAACGCTCGGCATTGCGCTCGAGGAAGAAATCGAACGGATTGATGACCGTCATGTCGGCCACCAGGTCCACCACCACCTTCAGCTCGCGCGCCTTCTCGGGAAACACGAGCCGCGCGACGAAGTTGCCGTACGGATCCTGCTGCCAGTTGATGAAGTGCTTGGCCGGCAGGATCTTGAGCGAATAACTCTCGATCGGCGTGCGGCAGTGGGCCGCGGGCCGCAGACGGATCTCGTGCGGCGACAGGTTCACCGGCCGGTCGAACCGGTAGTGGGTCTCGTGATAGAGGGCGACGCGGATGGTCATGGCAGCGGCGAGGCAAGTGGCGAAATACGGGAGGCGCCGCCCGGGGACGCCTCGCGGAAGATCAGGACAGCCAGTCCGGATTCGGCAACTCGCCGAACACCCTCCGCAAGCCGCCGCCCCAGCCCTGGCGCAGCATGGTGAAGTACGGGTCGCCCTCGGCGATGCGCTTGTGGATGCCCACCCGCATGGCGTCCCTCGGCAACCACAGCATCTCGATCGGCAACCCCACCGAGATGTTCGAGCGAATAGTGGAATCGAAGGAGATCAGGACGCACTTGGCCGCCTCGGCTACCGAGGTGCCGGAAGAAATCACCCGGTCGAGCACCGGCTTGCCGTACTTGCTCTCGCCCACCTGGAAGTAGATCGAATCCGGCGTGGCCTCGATGAAGTTGCCCTGGGAGTAGATGTTGAACAGGCGCGGCTGCTCGCCCGCGATCTGCCCGCCCAGCAGCAGCGTTGCGTTGAAGTCGATGTTGCCCTGCATGAGGTAGGGGCCGTCGCGCCGCTGCATCTCGCGCAGGGCGTCGCCCACCATGGAGGCCACGTCGTACAGGCTGCGGGCGTTCCAGATGGTGTCGCCCCCGGGCTCCGCCTGGGCCTGGCGCTCCAGAAGATTGATGACACCCTGGGTGATGGCCAGGTTGCCGGAGGACAGCAGCACCATCACGCGCTCGTCCTTGCGTTCGAACACCTTCATCTTGCTGAACGTGGCGACATGGTCGACCCCCGCGTTGGTCCGCGAGTCGGATGCGAACAGCATCCCGGAATCGAGCGATATGGCTACGCAATACGTCACGTCTGTTTCCCGCCTTCGTGTGCTTCGTCTGGAACGGCACTATAGCCAACCGCCTCGAGCTGCGCCAATCACCTCAGGCCGCCTGAACCTGTTGCTGGCTCTGCCCGCCGCCGAAGAACGTGCGAGCCACCTCGTCGCTCAGCACGCCGGTCCGACGCAGGAACTCGGTCAGGTATTCATGCAATCCGGCGGCAAAGATCGTGTCGACGCGCCCGAACTGGAGCCCCGCGTGCATCTCGCCCGCCAGCCGGGTGGCCTCGTTCGACTGGCCGCGCGAAATGGCGCGGAGGATCTCGTAGGCCTCGCGCATGCAGTGGTGCAGGCTGCGCGGCATGTCGGCGCGCAGGATCAGGAGCTCCGCCACCCGAAGCGGCGTGATGACGTCGCGGTAGACCTTGCGATAGGACTCGAACGACGACACCGAGCGCAGCACCGCGGCCCACTGATAGTAGTCCACCGCCCCGCCCACGTCCTGGAGGCTCGGCAGCAGCACGTGGTACTTCACGTCGAGAATGCGGGCGGTATTGTCGGCGCGCTCCATGAACGTGCCGAGGCGGTTGAACTGGAACGCCTCGTCCTGGAGCATGGTGCCCACGGTCACGCCGCGGAAGAGATGGGAGCGCTCCTTGACCCATTCGAACAACGCGAGGAGCCGGTCCGAGGTCAGCTCCGCGTCGGTGATCTTCTGGATCTCGAGCCAGGTGGCATTGAGTATCTCCCACATCTCGGAGGTGATGCGCCCGCGCACCGCCCGGGCGTTCTCGCGGGCGGCCCGCGCGCACGCCACGATGCTGGACGGACTGTCCGGATCGATCGTCATGAAATGCAGCACGCCGCGGGCGTTGACCTCGTTGAAACGTCCGGTGAAGGGATAGAGCGTGCCCGTGATATAGAGTGGCGCGTACCACTCCTGGTCCGCCAGGCGGGAATCCTTCGGCACCAGCGACATGCGATACGTCACGTCGAGGATGCGCGCGGTGTTCTCCATGCGCTCGACGTAACGGGCCATCCAGTACAGGTTGGAGGCGGTGCGGCTCAGCATCATGGTCGGCGAGCCCCTATCCGTTCAGGATCCACGTGTCCTTGGTCCCGCCGCCCTGGGACGAATTGACCACCAGCGAGCCTTCGCGCAAGGCCACGCGCGTAAGCCCTCCGGGACACATCACGACATCCTTGCCGGACAGCACGAACGGCCGCAGGTCGATGTGCCGCGGCGCCACGCCCTGGTCGACGAAGATGGGACAGGTGGACAGCGACAGGGTCGGCTGGCTGATGAAGTTTTCGGGGCCGTCGAGAATGCGCTGGCGATAGGCCTCGCGCTCGCGCTCGGTGCTGGTGGGCCCGATCAGCATGCCGTAGCCGCCGGAACCGTGCACCTCCTTCACCACCAGTTCATCCAGGTGCGCCAGGGTGTACTCCAGATCCTCGCGATTGCGCAGCTGCCACGTGGGCACGTTGTTGAGCAGCGGTTCCTCGCCGAGGTAGAACCGGATCATGTCCGGCACGAAGGGATAGATGGATTTGTCGTCGCCCACGCCGGTGCCCACGGCGTTGCAGAGCGTGACGCGGCCGCGACGATAGGCGCTCACCAGCCCCGGGACGCCGAGCATGGAATCCGGGCGGAACACCTGCGGGTCGAGGAACTCGTCGTCGATGCGCCGGTAGATCACGTCCACGCGCTGCGGACCGGTGGTGGTGCGCATGTACACGGTGTCGTCCGCGACGAAGAGGTCGGCGCCTTCCACCAGTTCGACGCCCATCTGCTGCGCCAGGAACGCGTGCTCGAAATAGGCGCTGTTGAACTGGCCCGGCGTCAGCACGACCACGACCGCGTTCTCGACGTTGGCCGGTGCGACGGCGCGCAGCGTATCGAGCAGCAGGTCGGGATAGTGCTCCACCGGCGCGATCGACTGGCGGGCGAACAGTTCCGGCACCAGCCGCATCATCATCTTGCGATTCTCGAGCATGTACGACACGCCCGAGGGCGTGCGGAGGTTGTCCTCCAGCACGTAATACTCGCCCGCGCCGGCGCGCACCAGATCGATGCCGGCGACGTGCGCATAGATGCCGCCCGGCACGTCGACCCCGACCATCTCCTGCTTGAACAGCTTGTTGCCGTTCACGCGCTCGGCCGGGATCCTGCCGGCGCGCAGGATCTCCTGGCCGTGATAGACATCGTGAAGAAACATGTTGAGCGCCCGCACGCGCTGCTTGAGGCCGCGTTCCAGCAGCCGCCACTCGGTCGCGGGGATGATGTGCGGCAGCATGTCGAACG
The DNA here is from genome assembly GCA_019745565.1 of Burkholderiales bacterium. GTDB lineage: Bacteria > Pseudomonadota > Gammaproteobacteria > Burkholderiales. The sequence goes on along the minus strand of JAIESW010000028.1, from coordinate 9,805 downwards.
GGATCAGCCGCTCGGCGCCGGCGTCCTCGCCGTAGACCGCGAATGTGATGCCGACCCGGTGGAACAGCATGTTCGCGGCGTCGCGCATCTGCTTGATGCGATCGTGCGGCGTCGTGGCGATCCAGTCCGCGAGCGCCTGATAGTGCGAGCGCACCGCCCCATCCGCCAGGTACATTTCGTTGTAGTAGGAATCGAAGGACATGTCCGCTCTCAGCGGTGACTTCTCATGGTCGTTTGCCCCGTCCTGGTGCAACCGCTGTGCCACGCCGGCGACAGCGGTCGTTTTCCATCCCAATCATGCGTTTGCGTCGATTCCATCGCATTGCCCCAACAAATGCAATGCGCCGCCGCACCACCGTCGGGCATGGCTTCCGCACCACGCACCGTTGCGACGCAGGCCCGTGTCACTGCAACTTGCCGATCAGTCGCACGGTCTCGGCAGCTACGCCGTGGACCATGTCCGTCTGCTTCGCATCCTTGAGCGTCCCGTCGGCGGCGAAAGCCTCGCCCGCACGCACGATCGAACCGCGCTGGGGCAGCACCAGGCAACCCAGCGACATCAGGATACCTCGGACCGCTTCGAGCGAGCGCACGGCCCCGAGCGGCCCGGGCGATGCGGAGAACAGGCCGGCCACCTTGCCCTCGTAGGGCGCGCGCCCCGACTCGGCACCGTCCTGCCGCGACACCCAGTCGATGGTGTTCTTCAGCACTGCCGTGATCGACGTGTTGTATTCCGGACACGCGATCAGGAAACCGTGGTGCTCCTTGAACAGCCGTTTCAGTTCACGCGCCGCGGGCGGGATGCCTTGCGCAGCCTCCAGGTCCCCGTCATAGAGCGGCATCGCGAAGTCGCGCAGATCGAGCAGCGTCACTTCGGCTCCGGCAGCCCGCGCGCCAGCCACGGCGATGGCGAGCAGCTTGCGGTTGAAGGAGGCCGAGCGCAGGCTGCCGGCGAAGGCGACAAGTCGAGGGGTCATCGGGCGGTGGTGATCGACAGGACGGACGGATGATAGCGTCCGCAGCCCGCGGTCACGGTTCCGCCAGCAGGCTCACGTGCGCCGCCACGACGCGCCAACCCTCGCCGGTACGCACCCAGGTCTGCATCTGACGCCCGACCTTCGTCCCGGGCGGTCGCAGGAACTCGGTGGAGGCCGTCGCGAAATCGGCGCCGAACGTGGTGATGACGGTATTGCGCAGCGTGCGCGCGAGATTGAGCGGCGAGCGCGCCTTGCGGAATGCGATGATCGCATCGCGTCCGTACAGGTTCTCCGTGGCTCCGTAACGTACGGTATGCGGGCTCGCCCAGAACAACTCGTCGAGCGTGGTGACGTCGTTGCTCACCAATGCCTGTTCGTAGCGCTCGAAGGCCGCCCGGACCTCGGCCAGGACGTCGGGACGGTTGACTTCGGGTGTGCTCATGCCGGACACGATGCCACGCCCACGCGTTCGAGGTGTGCCGCCGCACGCAGGCAGAGATCTTCCCGCCAGGGTGCGGCGATCAGTTGCACGCCGATCGGCAGCGCACTCACGCCGGCGACCGGAACGGTCATCACCGGCAGGCCGATGCAGGAGATCGGCTGCGTGAGCATGCCGAGGCTGGGACGCAGCGGCAGGCTCCGGCCGTTCAGTTCCAGCCACTCGGCACCGAGCGGTTGCGCCACCACCGGTGTGGCCGGCGCGATCAGCACGTCGAACCGTTCGAAGATCTCGCTGCACCGATGGGCGAACCAGGCCCGGACCTTCTGGGCCTTCACGTACCAGGTGCCGGGCGTCAACGCACCCGCGAGGAAACGGTCGCGGTTGTGCGGCTCGAAACCGTCGTAGTGCTGCTGCAGGGTCTTCCGGTGCAGCGTTCCGCCCTCGGCGGCCGTGATGACGAACGCCGCTGCGCGGGCGCGTTCCACTTCGGGCAATTCCACTTCCCTTGCCCCCTCGAAGGCATTGGCCACCCGCCGGGTGGCCGCGCGCGCTTCCTCACCGGCGTTGATGTCGAAATAGCCGCCGAGTCGCGCCACACGGAGACCGTCGACACCCCGCACCAATTCCTGCAGCACCGGTTCCACCGGCCGCTGCGCGGAGGCCGGATCGGTCGCATCGGGTCCCTGCATCGCGTCGTAGCAGGCGGCGACGTCGTCGGTCGTCGCGCCCATCGCCCCCAGGTGATCGAGGCTGTACACGAACGGAAAGCTGCCGGTACGGGACAGGCGGCCGTAGGTGGGCTTCAATCCGAACACGCCGCACAGCGATGCCGGCACGCGGATCGATCCGTTGGTGTCGGACGCGAGCGCGAGCGGCACCATGCCCGCCGCCACTGCCGCGCCCGATCCGCCCGACGATCCGCCGGCGCTGCGCGCGGGATCGCGCGGGTTGCGCGTCGGACCGTATGCCGTGTTCTCGGTGGTGAAGCCATAGGCGTAGGCGTCCATGTTGAGCGCGCCCACCAGGATCGCGCCGGCTTCGCGCAGGCGCCGGACGAGCATCGCGTCTTGCGTTGCCGGCCTCCGCGACTCGTGCAGACGCGAGCCCGCGAGTGTCGCGAGACCCTCGACATCGAACAGATTCTTCACCGCGTAGGGCACGCCGGCCAATGGCGGCAGCGGCTTGCCTTGGGCTTTCAACGCGTCTATGGCCGCGGCCTCTCGTCGCGCGCGCTCCACCGTCACGGCCGTGAACGCGTTGATCGTTCCGTTGTGCGCCTCGATACGCGCGAGTGCCGCTTCGACGACCGACGTCGCCGTCGCGCCGCCGGAGCGGATCGCCGCAACGATCTCCAGGGCCCTCATGGCCGGAACTGGGGGGCCGGCTCGGCGGACTCGGGCAGATCAAACTCCATCAGAAGGTCGGCCATCTCCACGGTGCGTGCCAGCACCGCAGCGACTCGGGCGACTTGTTCGGTGCTCAGCTCGAAGCCCTGGGCACCGGCGGCAACCTGGACGTAGGCGGTCGTCTCCTCCGGCGTCATCGGTGCACGCCGTTCAACGCCGTCGCCAGTTCGTCGCAGGTGGCACTCCAGCCGACGATGGCGCCCTGCGCACGGATCATCTCCAGGGCCGCGCGCTTGAATTCCGGAAAGTAGCTCTCGGTGGCGTCCTCCACCACCAGGCATTCGTAACCGCGGTCGTTCGCCTCGCGCATGGTGGTCTGCACGCAGACCTCGGTGGTCACGCCCGCGAACAGCAGATGGGTAATGCCCTTCAGCCGCAGGATGTCGCCGAGCGCGGTGGCGTAGAACGCACCCTTGCCGGGCTTGTCGATCACGATCTCCCCTTCGAGCGGTGCCACCTCGGGCAGGATGTCGTTGCCCGGCTCACCGGCGACGAGAATGCGCCCCATGGGGCCGTGGTCGCCGATGCGCAGCTTCGCGTCGCCGCGGTTGCGCTTGGAGGGAGGACAGTCGGACAGGTCGGCACGATGGGCTTCGCGGGTGTGAACGATGAGCATACCCGAAGCGCGACAGACGTCGAGCAGCCGGCGCACGGTCGGCACGATGCCCTCGAGCAGACTCACGTCGTTGCCGAGCGCGTCGCCGAAACCGCCGGGCTCGATGAAGTCGCGTTGCATGTCGATCACCACCAGCGCGGTGACGGCGGGATCGAAGCGATAGGCGAACGGGCGCGCGGCGACGGTGTGCATCATGATGGCGGCTCCTGGAAGACTGCGGAAGGCGGGTTCAAGCGCGCCCCGGGAGGCGGGCGAGGCATCGTGGCACCGGGCTGTCGACCTCGAGGCGGCTGGTTCGCCCGCGAGAGCGCAAGCGACGTGCCCAGCGCCGGCAGCGGCCCGCAAAGCCGCGCCATTGCTCGGTTCACGATGCCCGAGCGGGAACCGGGTCCGGCAGGGCACGCCTCGCCGTCGTGCGCCGCGATGCGCTGCTGCGCCGCTTTGGTGCGCCTGGCGGCCCCACGCGCAAGGAGCCTAGATCCCGAACCGCGCCGTGAACTCGTCGGCGCGCAGCGGCTTGCCGAAGAAATAGCCCTGCGCCCGGTCGCAGCCCCAGGCGCGCAGCGCCGCGAGATCGCGGCCGGTCTCGACCCCTTCGGCGATGACGTCCATGCCGAGGTTGCGCGCGAGACGCACGATGGCGAGCACGATCGCCCCATTGTCGGAGCGGTTCGCGAGGCCGCGCACGAACGACTGGTCGATCTTCACCACGTGGACCGGCAGGCGCGTGAGGTAGCTCAAGCTCGCATAGCCGGTACCGAAATCGTCGATGGCAAGCCGGACGCCGCTCGCCTTCAATCGCTCGAGCGCGGCGACCACGCCGTCGGCATCGTCCATCACCGCGCTTTCGGTGAGTTCGAGTTCGATCCACGACGGGTCCACGCGATGGGCCTGCAGGATGTCGAGGATACGCTGCGCCAGGTTGGCCTCGCGGAACTGGCGGGCGGACACGTTCACGCCCACCTGCATCTCGATCCCGCGATCGCGCCAGCGGCGCACCTGTTCGCAGGCCGCGCGCAGCACCCATTCGCCGATCGGCACGATGTGCCCGTCGGCTTCGGCGAGCGGGATGAACCGGGCCGGTTCCACCAGTCCCAGGTCCGGATGCCGCCAGCGCAGCAGCGCTTCGGCGCCGGTGACGCGGCCATCGGCGAGGTCGAACTTGGCCTGATAGTGCAGTTCCAGTTCGTTGCGGGAGACAGCGCTACGCAATCCGGCACGCAACAGGGTCTGAGCGTCGGTCCCGTTGCGGGAGCGGGTCTGCACCGACCGGAACGCATTCGGCCCGGCGCGGCGCGCCGCGGTCAGCGCCTGCTCGGCACGCCGCAGCAGTTCGTCCGGTCGCGTCGCATCGCGCGGAAACGTGCTCGCCCCGATGGCGGCATTTACGCGCACCGCAGCGTTGCCGATATAGAACGGCCGCGAGAGCACGTTGAGCATGCGATTGGCGCAGCGCCGCGCTGCACTCGACGCAGCGGCACCCGACACCATCACCGCGTAGGAATTGGTCGAGACACGGGCGACGCTGCCCGCGCCGATCGCCGCACCCAGCAGCCGATCCTCGAGTTGGAGACCGAGTGCATCGGCGTCGCTGCGCCGCAGCCGTCCGGCACCGCTCGCATGATCGTCGATCCCGATCAGCAGCAGCACCAGGTCGTGCCGGGCCCGATGCGCCGTGGTCAGCGCCTCACCCACGCGGTCTAGGGTAACCAGGCGGTCGGGCAGATCGGCCGGCAGGCTGCGGCGCCGCAGTGGCGTCGCTTCCGAATAGGTTTCCCCCCGGAAGTCCGGGACCGTGTCCATGCCTTCCGGCACAGCGCCTGCGACTTTCCCGGGGGACAGGAACCCCTGGTCCGCCTCAGGCGAACCGCCGTGCAACAGGAGCGGCTTCAACGTTCTTGTTTTGCGGCACAGATAGGATGCACGGGCGGGATTGCAATGGATTCCTTGGCTTATTGCAAGTACTTTAAGTGAAATCTCTTGCAAGCACGCGATGGACGTCGTGGTCCGATCGGCGTTCCAGGCCGCGAGAGCGGTGCTATAGTCCAGCCACCGAGCCGTAGCTGAGCAGGCAACCCCATGAAAATAGAACTGAATTATGGTCGCGGCACGTTGAGTGTCGGACTGCCGGCCGGCGTCCGGGCGAGCGTCATCCGCAAGCCGGAGATGCCGGTCCTCCCCTCCCCCGCCGAGGCGATCGACGAGGCGCTGTCGACACCGGTGCAGGCCAGGGCACTCCAGGACGAGGCGCGGGGCAGGCGCAGCGCCTGCATCCTGATCTGCGACATCACGCGCCCGGTCCCCAACGGCCTCCTCCTCGGCCCCATCGTCCGCCAGTTGCTGGTCGCCGGCATCGACCGGTCGAACATCACCGTCCTCGTCGCGACCGGTCTGCATCGCCCCAACCTCGGCGCCGAGCTCGAAGAACTGGTGGGCGATCCCTGGGTCCTGTCCACCGTGCGGGTCGAAAACCACTACGCCCGCAACGACGCCGATCACGTGGATCTGGGTCGCACGCCCCATGGCACGGCGGTGAAGCTCGATCGTCGGTTCGTGGAAGCCGACGTGAAGATCGTCACCGGCCTGGTGGAGCCGCATTTCATGGCCGGCTATTCCGGTGGACGCAAGGTGATCGCACCCGGCATCGCGCACCAGGAGACCATCACCACGTTCCACAGCCACCGCTTCATGGCCGACCCGAAGGCCGAGAACTGCATCCTGGAAGGCAATCCGCTGCATCGGGAACAACTGGCGATCGTGCGCATGCTGGGGCCGGTCTTGGCGGTGAACACCGTGATCGACGAGCATCGCCGCCTCTCGTTCGTGAACTACGGCGACGTGGTCGAAAGCCATCTCGCTGCCGTCGAGTTCATCCGGGGCTATGCCCAGGTCGCGGTGCCGCGGCGCTTCAAGACAGTGGTGACCAGCGCGGCGGGCTATCCGTTGGACAAGACCTACTACCAGACGGTCAAGGGCATGGTGGCGCCGATGGACATCCTCGAACCCGGAGGCAACCTGGTGATCGCCTCCGAATGCTCCGAAGGCATGGGCTCGGAGGAGTTCGTCGAAGCCCAGCGTCGGCTGATCGCGCTGGGGGCAGAAGGATTCCTGAAGAACATCAGCGCCAAGCGTTACGCCGACGTCGACGAGTGGCAGACCCAGATGCAGGTGAAGCCGATGCAGGTGGGCGCCGTGCATCTCTATGCCGGCGGCCTCACGCCCGAGGACCGCGCGCTCACCGGCGTCAACAACGTGCCGTCGGTGGAGGCCGCCATCGAGGCAGCCGTGCGCAGCACCGGCGATCCGGACGTGGCCGTGATCCCCGAGGGCCCGTACGTGGTGCCAATCTACCGCGCAGCGGCCTGAGGTGTTCACCCCCCCGACGGGCCTACGGCCCCTCCCCCCAAGGGGGCCAGCCCTCTTGGGGCGGCCCGGCGAGGGCTGACGGGCTCGGCGCGGTGCCTCGGACCGGAGTACACCCGCCCATATCCGCCAAGGCCGGCGCGCCGAGGTCCGGCCGGCCATTCTCCGCGGGTGTCGTGGTGGTGCGGCGCTTCGACCGCGCCTGGCGCTTCCTGCTGCTGCGGTCGTTTCAATACTGGGACTTTCCCAAGGGCGGTGTGGAACCCGGCGAGGCACCGCTCGCTGCCGCGGTGCGTGAAACCCATGAGGAGGCCGGTCTTTCCGAGCTCACGTTCCACTGGGGCGAGGCCTACATCGAGACCGAGCCCTACAGCCGCGGCAAGATCGCCCGTTATTACCTGGCGGAAAGCCCGGCCGGCGAGGTCACCCTGCATCCTTCACCGGTGCTGGGCCGACCCGAACACGACGAGTTCCGCTGGCTCTCGGAGGGCGCAGCCCGCAAGCTGCTCGTGCCGCGGGTGCGCCGCGTCCTGGACTGGGCCCACGACAAGCTGACCGCTGTCTGAAGCGCCCATCGAGCTTTGCGCAGCGCAATGCGCCCTTCCGGCATCCGCCCGCCTATTTCTCATCGAGTCGGAAGCAAGTATCCTCAGCAACTCAGGAACTTCTGCCGGGCATCCTGGACCAATGAAGCCGGCCGATCCTGCGGCAGTGCAGCGCGAACCGGCCCCTTCCGCATCCGACCGCCCGACCCTCTTGGCCTCACCCACATCCCCATATCCGCGAACGTCGCCCTCCTTCAAGCTGCTCGTCGCAGCGCTGGTGGCGCTGTTCGTGTGCATCGGGTTCCTGGGGTCCGTGGATGGCGGTGATGAAGCCCAGCTGATCGGCTCGGCCACCGTGGTGGACGCCCAGTCGAGCGACATGGACCACGAATCCCTCGGCCTGCGCGAGCTCCTGCCGGCCGAAGCCACCAGACACGAATCGGATCGCCACAAGAGTGCGCCTCCGGTCAGGATCGTCAGTCGCGTCCCGACGCCGCCCGACCGCCCGCCCTCCCGCGCCTGACCGCTGGCGGCCCGAGGGACGGCCGCGCCGCGCAGGACGCCGTGGTACCGGGCCGACCCCATTCGGCCGGTCGCGCACGTACCCGTGCCGCATCGCCCCTCACCGCCGGACCGTATCTCGCATACGGCGCCGGCTTTTCCCGTTGTCCCAGGATTCGTTCATCGCATGAGTTCCACACCCTTTTCGACCCGGCTGTTCGCAGCCGTTCTGCTCGCGGTGCCCCTCGCGGTCCCCGCAGCGGAAACGCTGACGCTCGAGCGGTCGCTCGAGCTTGCCGAGCGCCACAGTCCACGGCTGCAGATCGCCCTGGCTGAAGTGGAGCGCGCCCGCGCCGGCATCACGACCGCCCGCGCCTTCCCGAACCCTGAACTCGAGTTCCTGACCGGCGGCGTGCGTGCCCGCGTGCCGGGCACGAGCTCCGGCCAGGGGACGAGCATCGCCGTCGGCCAGCCGATCGACCTCCCCAACCACCGTGCGCCGCGCATCCGCGCCGCCGAGGCCGGCCTCGAAGGCAGCCGCTACGCGATGCAGGAAGCACGATTGCTGCTGCGCGCCGATGTGAAGCAGGCCTTCTACATAGTGCTGCGCCGCCGGGCCGAATACGAACTGGCGCTCGACAACCAGAAGCTGCTGGAACAGATCAAGAACCGGATCGAACTGCGCGTGAAGGTCGGCGAAGGCGCGCGCTTCGAACTGGTACGTTCCGAGGCGGAACTGTCGAGCGCGGTCAACCAGGCCAACAGCGCGAAGCTGCGTGTGACCCAGGCGCTGGCGCAACTGCGCATCCTGATCGGGGCGCCCCTGCCCACGGACATCGATGTGGTGGGCGAGGTGCAGCCGGTCACGCTGGCCGACGACCTCGAGCCGTTGCGCCAGCAGGTGCTGAAGCGCTACCCGGCAGTCCAGCAGGCGCAGGCCGACATCCGCCGCGCCGAGGCGCGCCTCGAGTCCGAGCGTGCGCTGCGCGTCCCGCGTCCCACGCTGTTCGCCGGTGTCGACCGCGACCCCGACCAGCAGCGCAACATCTTCGGCCTGGCGATCCCGATTCCGTTGTGGGACCAGCGCCAGGGTCCGATCGGCGAGTCGGTGGCGCAGTTCCAGCAGGCGGCCGCACAGTCCGAGCGTGTCCGCATCGAACTGCTGGGCGACCTGGAGGTGAACTACAACCGCTTCAACGTCGCGACCCAGCAGATCGCAGCTTTCGAAGGCGGCCTGCTGCGCCAGGCCGAGAATGCGCTGCGCGTGGCCGAGGCCGCCTTCCGGTTCGGCGAACGCGGCTTTATCGAGGTGCTGGATGCGCAGCGCGTGCTGCGGACCATCCGCGCCGACTTCCTCAACGCGCGATTCGAGAAACAAGCGGCGGCCATCGAGATCGATCGCCTCACTGCCAAGGACCTGCCAGGAGACACGAAGTGACCCGCCCCACGAACACCCTCGCCCTTGCCCTGATCTGCTGCGCGGCGCTTGCTGCCTGCGGCGGCAAGGAAGACAACGCCAAGACCGCGCCCCCCAAGACGGGACAGGCCGCACCGGCACCCGCGAACGATCCCATGAGCATCGTCGCCGATGCCGAAGTGGCAAAATGGCTGAAGGTGGCGCCGGTGCAGACCGTGGAATACCGCGAGACGATCCGCGTGCCGGCCTCCGCCAGCGTCGATGAAACGCGCGTCGCCCGCATCGGCGCGTCGGTCACCGGGCGCATCACGGACCTGAGGGCCATCGTCGGGCAGAACGTGACGCGCGGCCAGGTGCTCGCAACCCTCAACTCCACCGAGCTTTCGACCGCCCAGCTCTCCTTCCTGAAGGCCTATTCCGCGAAGCTGCTCGCGCAGCGCGCGGCGGAGCGCGCCCAGCAGCTGTTCGACGCCGACGTGATCGGCCTCGCGGAACTGCAGCGCCGCCAGACCGAACTCGCCCAGGCCGAGGCCGACAT